>JAIEMP010000004.1 GCA_019752045.1 Chitinophagaceae bacterium
GCCGCTTGGTTAACTTATCAATTACTAAGTTCCTAAATCTGAGGAATAAATCACAGACACAAACCTAAAGGCCAGAAGAGGAAAAAAAATTAGATGAAAATAGTGATTTTTTTCGGGGCAATACTATTTATGCTGCTTGCCGCATGTACAAATTTCAGTCAAAGGAATAATGTAATTGATAATGCGGGAGGGAATGAAAGTAAAATGTTCGGCAATGATCGCCGCTATAAAGCTTTAGGTATAAGCTCTGTATCAAGCACTGTGGATTCACCCCAGTTCAGAATTTGGCTTGAAGAAGACGGGTTTAAAGATACCGGAAGTATTATCATTTTTAGAAAAAACAAAGGTCTTTGGCAGGGGGAATTTCATACATATACATTTGCACATACTTCAGAAGAAAGCGTAATTGAGGTTTCTCATCATTATAAGAAAGATATATGCCCGACTCTAAACTCTTCAAGATTAACCTTATCAATTGATTCTTTCTTTAATTATAAATTTAATGACAGCAATAACTATAAATACGATTGTTTTGAAGGAGAAACAGTTTTTTTACAGTTTTGTAATAATGGAAATTATAAGGAGTATTTGTTTCCATGCAGGGCTAATGCAGATAGAGAAGCAAGTGTTGTTTTCTTAAAATCTTTTTTATATATGTTGAAAGCCGAATGCAAAATTCCTGTGATTGGAGTTTCTTCCCTGCAACCTCTTCCATAATTATTCCCTGCAATTCTCTCCCAATGAGCAAAGAGCATTGCCGGGGACATTGCGTATTACGGAGCGTACTCTTCATCTTTCTTCGCCGCTAAAGAACGTTCACAACCCTTCCCCCCCTCAACCCCTATATTCCAAACTTAACCGGTTGATCGGATGGTTTATGATAGGTTTTAAAAATCATATCCCAATACGGAAGGATAGAACTGTAGTTTGAATCTGTATCAAATTTAAGTACACTGTGATGAATCCTGTGCATCAGCGGTGTTACAATCAATAACCGCAGCCATGAATCTTTCTTACTGTCTATCCGGATATTTGAATGATGGAAAACAATCACCGGAAATAAAAGAAAGCTGTGCAGTAAAAGTGGCGCAAGACTGATGCCCAACAAAGGGAAAAGCAGGATCCTTACAACGTAGGAAAGCATTAGCTCTACTGTATGAAATCGAACGGCAGTGGTGCTGTTCATCTTTTCATCTTTGTGGTGATATTGATGAAACTTCCAGAAGAACGGAATGGTATGATTGGCCCGGTGCCAGCAATACATAAAAAAATCAATCACTAAAAAACCAATGATTAACTCGGCATAAAAGGGCAGGTTAAGCCATTGTAAAACTCCAAACTGCTTTAAGCTGCTGTATTGTATCAACTGTTGAAAATAATACCCACCTGTAAAAACCAGCACCAGGTTAATAAGACCAATGGCTATGTTTTTTAAATCATGCTGATGGTCTATTAATTCTTTTCGCTGCGGATAAATGTGTTCGCTGATGTACACCAGCAAAAAAACAACACCTAAAACATAGGGTGTTATCAGTTTCAGCAGATGTATAAATTCATTTTGCATCAATCATATACTTTTATTCCCTTCTCAAGATAGTTGCCCCAAAACTGTCCGTAGGCATGAACGCTGTCTGTAATATTGTTTTGGTTATTGTAAACTGCATGGCCCTGATTAACCCATTCAAAAATTCCGCCGTATAAATTTTTCACATTTGTAAAGCCGGCTTTTATTAATTGCAGCGTTACATCTTCGCTCCGTTTGCCAATGGAGCAATACACAACAAGCGGTTGATTTTTTTGAATATGCTTTACCCGATCGAGACTGAATGTTTTTGATCCCACAAACAATGCGTTTTTTAAATGACTCACCTGGTACTCCTTTAACTCACGGGCATCTAAAAAAATAGTATTGCTGAATGCTGCCGCTGCCTGAGGGATTGTGACAGAAGGTGTTTTGCTGCTCAATAATAATTTCAACGTAAAATTAAACGAACTGCTTTTTACCTGTGCACGGGCATTGTGTACAAATGAAACCATTGAAAAGATCATCAGCATTTTAAACAGTTGTTCATGCTTCATAAAGAGTACATACGATGTTTATAACAGTTCAGGAATTTTTGCCGCCATATTGCAGGCAGTTGTTTCAAAATCAGATGTTCATACAGGCAAGGTATCATCTTTGTTTTAGATCTGCATGCTGTGTCATGTATTTGTTTCATCAACCAAAAACTTCATTGCAGGATTGTTGTAATACCGATCTCTTTTTTATTCCCCACTTGGCACAAATGTCGAATAGAAATTTTTTCGTGAACCGGGTTCGTTTTTCCCGGGAAGCTGCTTTTTCTTATTATCTCCTCTGAAAGGGTAACCCGGCCCTTATTTTTCTTACCTTCGTGCCCTTAATTTTCAAGGCTATGAGTTCCTTGCGTGAACAATTAGATCTGGAGCGTTTGCCGCAGCATATTGCCATCATTATGGATGGTAACGGGCGGTGGGCAAAAGAACAGGGGCAAGACCGGCTCTATGGTCATTTTCATGGGGTGGAAAGTGTGCGGAATATTGTAGAAGGAAGTGCAGAGCTGGGCGTAAAATATTTAACACTCTATGCCTTCAGCACCGAAAACTGGGACCGTCCCATTGAAGAAGTAACGGGACTGATGGAGTTGCTGGTGGATACAATTCGTAAAGAAACGGCCATCCTGAACAAGAACAATATCCGCCTGCATGTAATTGGCGATACCAATATGCTGCCCGATTATGCACGGAAGGAACTGCAGGAAAGTCTGGACGAATTAAACGGAAACACCGGGCTGAACCTGATTATGGCATTGAGTTACAGCAGCCGTTGGGAAATTGTGAATGCCATTAAAAATATTGCTGCCGATGTAAAAACCGGTAAGCTGGAGCCGTTTGAAATTGATCAGGACACCATTAAGGATTATCTCACTACCAGAGAGTTTCCCGATCCGGAACTGATGATCCGCACCAGTGGTGAATACCGCATCAGCAATTTTCTGTTGTATCAGTTGGCGTATGCCGAGCTGTATTTTACCAATGTACGCTGGCCCGATTTCAGAAAAGAAAATTTATACGAGGCCATCCTCGATTTTCAGAAAAGAGAACGCCGCTTTGGTAAAACAGGCGAGCAGATTAAACCGGAACAACATGTAACACCGTCTTAATAAATGCTTCCGCAAGGCATTTTAACAAAAGTGTTTCAGCAAAAGCGATTATTTTGCCGCCCGGCTGTAGCAGGCATGAGCGGCTTTTTTACAACCCGATATACAACATAACCGTAACTGATTTATTGATGCGTTTGACTAGAAAATTAATACTGCTGTTGATTGTTTGCTTTGGCTTTCAACCAACCCTCTGGGCACAACAACCCGACACCGGAAAGCCTGTTTCTGTAGACCCTGAACTGGAAGCCATTTTCAATTCAAAAACTCCCAGGGAATATGTAATTGCCGGTATTACTGTGAGCGGATCTAAAACATTCGACTCTGCTTTGCTGGTTTCCATTACCGGTATTGCCATTGGCGATAAAGTGTATTTGCCCGGCGGCGATTTGCTGAGCAAGGCCGTGCTTTCTATCTGGCGCCAGCAATATTTTGATGATGCTGCTATTTATATTACCCGTGTGGATGGGAAAGATATTTACATCGAAATCAGTGTAAGAGAACGCTCCCGCCTCGGCAACTACTTTTTTAAAGGAGTAAAGAAAGGGGAAGAAGATGAGCTGAAGGAGAAAATTGGTTTAACACCCAATAAAGTGATTACCGAAAACCTCCGTTTAACAAGCATTGAAAAAATTGAAAAGTATTATATCGAAAAAGGATTCAGACAAATAGAGGTAAAGATTGCAGAAACAAAGAATGCCATCAACCCCAACTTTGTAGATCTTACGTTTAATGTATCAAAAGGCCCAAAGGTAAAGATTGATGAAATCTATATCAGCGGCAACGAACAGGTATCGGATCTGAAGATTAAAAAGCAACTGAAGGGAACAAAAGAACGCTTACGTTTTACACTCAATCCTTCCAAACAGCCACCGGTGTATGGCAGTAAAGATTCCACTACGTTTAAAGAATACATGCGTGATTGGGGTTTTCTTTCACTCAGCAAAACAAGAGATTATTTAGATCCCTGGTTCAGACTGAAATTCTCCGCAGCAAAATTCAACCAGAGTAAATATGTTGAAGACAAAGAAAAAGTACTGGAATATTATAACTCACTGGGCTATCGTGATGCGGTGATTGAAAAAGATACCAACTACTACAACAGCAAGGGTAATCTGGTGGTTGAATTAAAAGTACAGGAAGGCCGGCAGTATTATTTTGGTAATGTTACCTGGAGAGGCAACACCAAGTACAGCGATTCTTTGTTAACCGCCATTCTCGGAATTAATAAAGGGGAGATCTACAATATTGAAACGCTGAATAAAAAATTAGGTAAACAATTATCGGCCGAAGGTGGCGACATCAGCGGATTGTACATGGATGACGGTTATCTCTTCTTCCGTATAGATCCTATTGAAACCAGTGTATATAATGATACGATTGATTATGAAATCCGTATCTCCGAAGGTCCGCAGGCAACCATCCGTGCGGTGAATATTTACGGGAACGATAAAACAAAAGAGTATGTCATCCGCAGAGAGTTACGAACCATACCGGGCGAAAAATTCAGCCGCAGTGATATGATCCGTTCCATCCGTGAACTATCTGCATTAAATTATTTCAACCAGGAAAAAATCAACCCCAATCCCGTTCCTAATCCCGACGACGGAACAGTAGATATTAATTATTCACTCGAAGAAAAATCAAGTGATCAGTTAGAGTTGAGTGCAGGCTGGGGAGGTTATATTGGTTTAACCGGTACACTGGGTATTACCTTCAATAATTTTTCTACCAAGAATATATTTAGGAAATCGGCCTGGCAGCCGTTACCATCGGGCGACGGACAAAAGTTATCGCTGCGTGTACAATCAAACGGTCCATCGTTCAGCTCACAAAACTTTTCGTTTACAGAGCCGTGGCTGGGTGGTAAAAAAAGGAATAACCTCACCGTTAGTTTGTTCCGCACCAAGCTGGCCAACTCCTTTGATCCTGCTACAGGATTGCCCACCCGTCAGAGAGCCGACAGTCAGTTTTTACAAACCTTTGGTGCAAGTATATCGCTGGGTAAGCAATTGAAATGGCCCGATGATTATTTTAATTTAATTACATCGCTCAACTATACGCAGTATAAGTTAAAGAACTATCCCATTTTTCCTGAGCTCAGCAGCGGTTTGAGCAATAACATCAACATCAAGTTTCAGGTAATACGTTCAAGTGTAGATCAGCCAACGTTCCCCAGAACAGGATCAAATTTTTCACTGGCTGCTACGTTTACGCCACCTTGGTCGCTCCTGAGAGACCCTGCCAAGTACAACGATCCTGCAGAGAAATACCGGCTGGTGGAGTATCATAAATGGCGAATGAATTACGAATGGTTTGTGCCAATTGGCAAACCAATGGGTGCAGAAAAAAACAGGCAGTTTGTGTTAAAAGCTGCTGCTAAGTTTGGTTTCCTTGGCCGATATAACAGGGATCTTGGAGTTTCGCCATTTGAACGTTTCCAGGTGGGCGATGCAGGTTTACAAAACAACTTTGGTATTATTGGTTTCGACATTATTGCACACAGAGGTTATCCCGTGTATGATAACTCTAATCCAAAGATCAACAACAGCAACCAGTCATCGGCGAGCCAGTTCTTTACCATTTTTAATAAATACAGTTTAGAATTAAGATACCCGTTAAGTACCAACCCCAGCAGCACCATTTTTGGCCTGGCCTTTTTTGAAGCAGCCAACGGATGGTATGATATAAAAGATTACAATCCGTTTAAACTGCGCCGCAGTGCCGGTTTGGGTATGCGTTTCTTTTTGCCCATGTTTGGTTTGCTCGGGTTTGATTATGGCGTTGGTTTAGACAGAACTTTCCCCGGTGCAAGACTGCGGGATGTGAGTCGCTTTACCTTTATGCTTGGGTTTGAACCGGAATAAGAGGAGCCTTTCAAACGGAGAATAAACAAATACATCATAAACTAGAAATATGAAAACATTCTTCCTTGCAGCTTTTACCCTGATGCTTACAGCATTTACTGCTCAGGCACAACGGTACGCCATTATTGATACCAAGTATATTCTGGATAAAATTCCGGAGTACAAAGAGGCCAATAAAAAACTGGAAGACATGGCCGATGCATGGCAGAAAGAAATTGACCTCATCCAGGCCGATCTGGATAAAATGTACCGTCAGCTCGATGCAGAACGTGCCATGCTAACTCCTGAATTGCTTAAGAAAAGAGAGGATGAAATTTTTAATAAAGAGAAGCAGGTACGTGACCTCCAGAAAAGACGATTTGGGTTTGAGGGCGACTATTTCCGCAAGAAACAGGAACTGGTAAAACCCATACAGGATAAGGTGTACAATGCAGTACAGCGGCTGGCTACAGAACGATTGTACGATTTTATTTTAGACAAAAGTGAAGGAATTACCGTTATATTTGCCGACCCAAAACTGGACAAGAGCGATGATGTGCTGAAAATATTAGGTGTTAAACTTTAATAAAAGCCATTTTGTTTGCAACCAAAAAAGGGATTCGGTACACTTAACTTAAAACAAACCGACAAAGGAAATGTCCCTTGGGAACATTGTCTGGTCATTTAACAAAACAAAAAAGAAACAGATGAAAAGAGTTATTGTTCTTGCAGTTATAGCATTGATGAGTAGCGCTGTAACAGTCAACGCTCAAAAGATGGGCCATATTAATTTCGGTGAATTGGTATCTGTAATGCCAGAAACCAAAAAGGCACAGGACAAAATGCAGAAAATGCAGGACTCCTTAAATATGGTGTATGCCGAAATGATCCGTGAGTACAACGAAAAAGACAGCATCATCCGTGTTGATTCTGCAAAGTGGACACAGGCAAAAAAAGACATCAAGTTCAGCGAGTATCAAAAACTGGCTGAAGAAGTTCAACAATATTCAGGCAAGGCACAGCAATGGTTGCAGGCTAAAGAGCAGGAAATTTATGCGCCTGTTCAAAAAGCAGCATTAGATGCTATACAGGCTGTTGCAAAAGCAAATGGCTATGCGTACGTATTTACAAAAGATGCTTTGTTAGCGGCACCACCTGCAGATGATATTTTGCCATTAGTTAAGAAGTATTTAAAAATTCCTGAGACTTCACAAGCTCAAAACAAATAGATTAAATCAAGGAAAATGCCATACTAGCTTGCAGTACGGCATTTCCTTCAATGTATACATTAGCATTATTGTTGTGCAACTCTACAACTTGCATAAGTAGAGTTGCTTGAACACCAGTTTAATGCATTTAGTGGATCACTTGTTGTTACCCACCCTGTAATTTGTCCACTACCTGGAGTGCCAGAAAAACAAAGGCATGTAAATTCAGTTCCCCCTTGAATTTTTTTTTGTTCTTCTCGTGAAAGAACTGTGCCGATTAACTTTAAATTTTTCATAAAAACATTTTAAATGATACCTACTCTTTTAAAGGTTTTCAGTATTCCCTTGCATTTCATATGCATTGTAAAGTTCTTTTGGGAAAGTGTCATCAAATGGCATTTTGAAAAATTTATAAAAATTCATAGGAAAATTCTGTATTGCAAAGCCCCCGCTAATTTCCTTTTGCTCATCTTTTGAAATTTCAGCTCCATTTTGAAAGAGTGATTTAGTCATACTTCCTTCTTCTGTATATATGTATGAGTTTCTTTTTTTATTATATTTTATTGGGAATCCCAAATTTTTAAGATCCTTTAAGTGTCTTAAAAGAGTTCTTCTGCTAGTTCCCACTTTTCTCGAAAATTCATCTGTGTTCCCTGTAGCTTTTCTTCTTATATAAAAATCTAATGAACTTATTAGTTTCAGGTATCTTTCTATTGACATAGTATTATTTTAGCTAAATAAATATAGTTAATGTTGGTAAAAACAGGACCGATCGGCATTTTTGATTCGGGTTATGGTGGTTTAACTGTGATGCGTGAAATTGTGCAGCAGTTACCGGCATATGATTATCTCTATCTGGGAGACAATGCCCGTGCACCATACGGTACCAGAAGTTTTGAAACGGTGTATCGTTATACATTGCAATGTGTTGAATGGTTTTTTAAACAGGGTTGTCCGCTGGTGATTCTTGCCTGCAACACCGCTTCAGCCAAAGCATTGCGGAACATCCAGCAAAAAGATTTGCAACGGCTCAATCCAACCAACAGAATATTAGGAGTGATACGCCCAACAGCTGAAGTGATTGGCAGTTACAGTAACACAAAAAATGTAGGGATATTGGCAACAGCCGGCACAGTTCAATCAAATTCATACGAACTGGAGATCAAAAAATTTTATCCTGATGTAAAGGTATATCAGCAGGCCTGCCCTATGTGGGTGCCGTTGATTGAGAACAATGAGCATGAGAGCATAGGGGCCGATTATTTTGTACAGCAATGTGTGGATGAGTTACTAACGAAAAGCAAAGAGGTTGATACCGTGTTGCTGGGCTGTACACATTATCCGTTGCTCAGTAAAAAAATAGCTGACTGTTTACCAAAAGGAGTGCAGTTGATTTCACAGGGAAAGATTGTGGCGGAAAGTCTGGAAGCCTATCTGCAAAGGCATAACGATCTTGAACAGCGGTTAACCAAATCAGGGAACCGGCAGTTTTTTACCACCGATTCAGCAGCAGATTTCAATAAAAGTGCCCGGCTGTTTTATGGAGAAGAGGTGGAGGCCCGGCATGTTGAATTAAGTTAAAAACCGGTTGGTTTCCAGAAAAAAGCAAGGCCATCGGCAGGAACTATTCCCCGTAATCGTGGCTTTTAATAAGAAAATTCTTGCTGTAAACACCAGTATTTACGGCTGTTTCCCTTACCTTTGCCGTCCTTTCACAAACAGCGGGAAGTGGTGTTCTCACTGGGTGATCTGAAATTTCCGGTTTCTCCCCGGTATTTTTAAAGCAAGTAAAACAGAAAACAATGCCAGGAAAAAAACGTACATACCAACCTTCGAAGCGTCGCAGAAAAACCACACATGGTTTTCGTAAGCGTATGCAGGATGCTAATGGCCGCAAGGTATTAGCCAGCCGCCGTGCAAAGGGTCGTCATAAGCTTACCATCAGTGATGAGCGTGGTGCTAAGAAATAAATGATTTCTTTTTTGAAGATATCTGAAGTCTCACGGCAAACCGTGAGACTTTTTTATTAGTCCTTATTTCAGTTTATTTTCGATTGAGTGAAACAGTTTACACTTGGTAAAAAAGAACGGCTCAAAAGCCGTAAGCAAATTGAACAGCTGTTCAAAGAAGGGAAAACATTTTCTGTTCAGCCATTGAGGATTTATTATACTGTTCAACCATCAACAGCTGATTCATCTCTTTTGCAGTTTGGTGTGGCAGTTGGTACCAAACAATTCAAACATGCAGTTGATCGTAACCGGATCAAACGATTGATACGTGAAGCCTATCGTTTGCAAAAAAATGAATTGCACGAACAAGTGGTATCGAAAAAAAAAGCAATCAACCTGTTTTTTATTTATACCGGGAAAGAATTGCCGCAGTATCAATTGATATATGAAACGGTAAGAATAGCTTTGCAAAAACTTCAGCAAATCATTGTGCAGTCAGCAACATAACAAACCATCTTTTTTTAAATGGTTGGGGAGCATCTTTAGTTTTCCGTTTGTAGTATTGATTAAATTTTATCAATACGTCATCAGTCCGGCAATTGGTCCCAAGTGCCGCTACACACCCACCTGCAGCAATTATGCATTGCAGGCATTGAAAGAGCATGGCCCTGTAAAAGGTTTTTGGTTGAGTGTAAAACGTATCAGCAAATGTCATCCCTGGGGTGGCAGCGGTTTTGATCCTGTGCCGCCCCGTAATACAGAAAAATAAACAACTGTTGCAGTTGCTAAATCAAATACGCCATCACGGCTTCATCAATATATTGATCTTTGCTTTTTAAGTAGGTGTATTTTTTCAGTATGCCTTCGTGATGAAAGCCTGCTTTAAGATAAAGCTGAATAGCTTTTAGATTTTGTGTTGCCACTGTTAGTTCAATCCGTAAAAAACCATGTTGTTTGGCGTAGTTAATGATCTCTTTCATCATTTGCAACCCATAACCTTTGCCCGATTTTTCAGGATCAATCGCCAACCCGCCCAGATACACGATATGATTATTCCGGTAATGCTGCGGCACCAGTTTACACATGCCAACCGCTTCGCCGGCATCTTCAAAAATATACAGCACTCCTCTTTTTTCAAGTTCATCAAACACCAGTTGAAAATTTTCTGCCGTCATTACTTCATACAATAAAAAAGGATTTACCTGCGGATGCATATACAGGTAAAACATAAAATTAAAATCGGCTTGTGTGGCTTTGCGGAGCATGGCTTCTTATTGAAAACGTTTAAGTAAAGGTTGCCGGGGCTTGAGGCATTCTTCCAAAATTACCGCAATAAAGAATAATGACAAATAGTATAACTTACGTTCAATGCTTTGTGCGCCTTGTGTAATTCTTTGTGATCTTTGTGGTTAAAAAAATAGTGGCAGCGGTGTAACACAATGTACGCAAAGCGAGCACAAAGAACACAAACTGCTGCTTTAAGAAAATGCTTCATAAAACAAAATGAATTAATTTTTACAGTTCATATTTCCAATCAATGCCAAAAGAAAAAATCCGTTGCAGCTGGTGTTTAAAAGATGAATTGTATATGCAGTATCATGATGAAGAGTGGGGAATACCGCAACATGATGACAGACATTTGTTTGAAATGCTTTGTCTGGAAGGGGCGCAGGCAGGACTGAGCTGGTACAGCATTCTCAGCAAACGGAACAACTACCGGAAAGCTTTCAACAATTTTGATGCAAAAAAGATGGCGAAATACAACGATGAAAAAGTGGAGGCATTGTTACAGGATGCAGGCATTGTGCGGAACCGTTTAAAGGTGCATGCGTTTATACAAAATGCCAAAGCATTTCTGGCTGTGCAAAAAGAGTTTGGAAGTTTTGACAAATACATCTGGCAGTTTGTTAGCGGCAAACCGATGATTAATAAAGTGAACAGCATGGCCGATGTGCCTGCTAAAACAGCGATTTCTGATGCAATGAGCAAAGACTTATTGAAACGTGGATTTAAGTTTGTTGGTTCTACTATTTGTTATGCATTTATGCAGGCAACAGGAATGGTAGATGATCATGTAAAGGATTGCTGGAAGAAGAAGCCCCAACCCTAAAGGGAGAAAATACAAAGCCGTTTCATAACTTGAAACGGCTTTAAAATATATTAGCTTAGAAGTCCCTTTAGGGATTTAGGGTTTAAATCGTTCAGCTACTTTGCTCCAGTTAACAACATTCCAGAACGCTGCTAAATAATCAGCTCTGCGGTTCTGATATTTTAAATAGTAAGCATGTTCCCATACATCTGCTCCAAGTATTGGAGTGCCTTTTACTTCAGCTACATCCATTAAAGGATTATCCTGGTTGGGTGTAGAGCTTACTTCCAGTTTACCATTTTTTACAATCAGCCATGCCCATCCGCTTCCGAAACGTGTCATACCTGCTGCTGCAAATTTTTCTTTGAATACATCAAATGAACCAAAGGCAGCATTGATGGCATCAGCTAAAGCGCCTGTTGGTGCTCCACCTGCATTGGGTGCCAAAGATTCCCAGAAAAAAGTATGGTTCCAGTGACCGCCACCGTTATTACGTACTGCCGGTGAAATGGTTCCTGCAACAGCTACCAGTTCTTCAATGGTTTTGTTTTCGTGTTCTGTACCCGCCACTGCTTTATTGAGATTATCAACATAAGCCTGGTGATGTTTACCATGATGGATCTGCATGGTAGTTGTATCAATATGAGGTTCTAATGCATCGTGTGCGTAAGGGAGTGCTGCTAATGTAAATGCCATAGTGTTTTAATTTTTGAATGACTTATTGAAAAGAAAACAAAGGTACTGACAGTTTATGGATTCTGTTATTTACAAAAATGAATTCTTTCTTATGTCAAACATCGAGGCTGGCCTGTCAGGCTTTTTCTTGAACTTATCGTTTTGATGCAAAAAAATCTTTCATCAGTTGGGCACATTCCTCTTTCAACACACCGGCGCTGACTTCTGCTTTTTGATGAAAAGGAAAGGCCCCCTCCCGACCTCCCCCAAGAGGTGAGGAGGAATAGTCACCTGTAATTTTTTTATGCCCGTTCTTTTCATCGCTTGCACCCCAAACAATACGGCTGATCTTGCTCCAGTACAAAGCTCCGGCACACATTAAACAAGGTTCTACTGTTACATACAAAGTTGCACCGGGTAAATATTTGGCGCCTATCTGACTGAAAGCAGAAGTTAACGCAATCATCTCTGCATGTGCTGTGGGATCATTTAGTTTCTCTACCATATTGTGCCCACGTGCTATCAACTTACCATCCATTACTACCACAGCACCTACGGGTACTTCGCCTTCTTCAAAAGCAAGATGTGCTTCCCGTAAAGCCTGTTTCATAAAATGTACATCTGTCATAAAACGAAGATACTTATACCATCTTGATTTACTAAAGAGTGCAATCGGTAAATCCTGAAAGGAATTATTCCCACACATCAGAGAAAGACAGTGAGGAGGAATAAAGCTTTGTTACATTTGTAAGGAAGGGTTGCTGTTAAAAGCAAATTCATCGAAAGAAAAAATACCATGATGAATCCATATCAACATATATATGATGAACAGGTTGCATTTTTTAAATCGGGTGCAACAAGATCATTTGCTTTCCGTAAAGCACAACTGCAAAAACTGGAATCTGTTTTTCGATCAAACAGCAAACTGATTGAAGATGCATTGTACAAAGATCTCCGCAAGCATCCGCAGGAAACGTATATGACAGAGTTGGGTCCAACCTATGAAGAGATCAATGTGCAACTGAAAGGAATGAGGCAGTGGATGCAACCTCAAACAGTGCATACGCCCTTGTATTTATTACCATCAGTTACTAAATTATATCCTGATCCGGTTGGTAATGTGTTGGTGATCTCTCCCTGGAACTATCCTATCCTGCTCACTTTCCGTGCAGTGGCCGGAGCAATGGCAGCAGGGAACACGGTGCTTATTAAACCATCTGAACAAAGTGCCCATTCATCGGCAGTGATGGCGAAACTGATCAATGAACATTTTCCTGCGGGCTATCTGCATGTTGTAGAAGGACATGGTGTAGATGTATTGCCTGCATTATTAGAAAACTTTCATTTCGGTCATGTACTGTTTACCGGCGGTATTGAGATTGGTAAAAAAATTATGGCGATGGCTGCCACACAATTATCACCCGTTTCATTGGAGCTCGGTGGTAAAAGTCCTTGTATTGTTGATGCAACAGCCGATATTAAAATGGCGGCAAAACGGATTGTGTGGGGTAAGTTGCTCAACTGCGGACAGGTTTGTGTAGCACCCGATTATTTAGTAGTACATGCATCAGTAAAAGAAAAATTAATTGAAGAAATAATTTTCAACATCGAAAAATCGTACGGAAAAAATCAGGAGGCGAATGATAACTATGGCCGTATGATCAGTGATAAACGCTTTGAAGCTGTGTGCAAATATTTACAGGAAGGAACTATTCGTTATGGTGGCCAAACCAATGCAGACGATAAATTTATTGCACCAACTATTCTCGAAGAGGTTGCTGCAGATGCGGCTGTAATGAAAGAAGAAATCTTTGGTCCGGTGTTGCCTGTATTTACATTCACAGAAAAAGAAGAAGTGCTGCAGCTGATAGAAAAAAATCCGCACCCGCTGGCATTGTATTTATTTACAACAAACAAAAAAACCGAACAGTATTTTATTGAACGGGTACAATTTGGTGCAGGCTGTATTAATGAAACTGTTTATCAAATAGGTAACAGCAATATTCCTTTTGGCGGCATTGGTACAAGCGGACATGGTGGCTATTTGGGAAAATTTTCGTTTGATACGTTTACACATTACAAAGGAGTGGTAAAAAAATCAAACTGGTTCGAACCTTTTTTCCGTTATCCTCCTTTCAATAAACTTAAACACAACCTCTGGAAGACAGTGATTGGCAGAAAATAAATCATGCGTAAACTAAAACAGCTGCTAATTGTATTGATTGTATGCATTGCTACTTTTGCAGCATATGTTTTATTCATCAACAGAAATAGTGAAAGTATGACACTGAGACAAAAACTTTTAAAAACAGTATATCCTGTTTTCATGGCTTTTCGCACAAAGGCGAAATTGTTTGGGAAAAGAAGTATAGTTCCCCCGGCACCCTTCCATTCGTTAAAAGCAATTGCCAATAATGGAAGTGAATTTGATTTTGCGCAATTAAAAGGAAAGAAAGTATTACTTGTAAATACCGCCAGTGATTGCGGATTTACTCCACAATATGACCAGCTTCAGGAGCTGCATGAAAAATTCAAAGACCAACTGGTAATTCTTGGTTTTCCTGCAAATGATTTTAAAGAACAGGAAAAAGGAAGCGATGAAGACATAGCAGCGTTTTGTAAAAAAAATTTCGGCGTTACGTTTCCTTTAATGAAAAAATCAACCGTTAAAAAAGGCCCAGAACAGAACAATGTGTTTAAATGGTTGAGCGATTCAACTCTGAATGGCTGGAGCAACAAACAACCCAGTTGGAATTTTTCAAAATACCTGGTTGATGAAAACGGACATCTTGTTCATTATTTCGATCCGTCCATATCGCCGTTAAGTGATGAAGTGATCAACGAGCTTAAAAAGTAAATCAAAGAATATGCATGAAGAACACAGCAGCCTCCGACTTGAAATTGCCAACAGCATTACACATGGCATAGGAATTATTTTTGGTATTGCTGCATTGCCGGTATTAGGTACGCTGGCAGCAGCTAAAAACAATATACCTGCGGTAGTTGGGGCATCAGTTTATGGTTTTTGTTTTTTATTACTATTTACCTTTTCAACTTTGTATCATGCCTTTCAACACCCAAGGGTAAAAAAAGTACTGCATGTGTTTGATCATGTGAGTATTTATTTTTTAATAGCAGGTACCTACACACCGTTCCTTTTAAATTATATGATGAATGCAACCGGTATCACCATGCTGGTGGTGTTATGGAGTCTCACTTTTCTGGGTATTTTTTTCAAACTGTTTTTCACAGGCAGGTTTAATTTTATTTCTACCCTGATCTATGTGGGCATGGGTTGGATATTACTCTTCAGCGGAAAACAGTTTTTTCAGGCAGTTCCCTGGCCTGTTTTACTCATGATCATCATTGGCGGTGTATTGTACAGCATTGGTGTCATTTTTTATTTATGGGAGAAACTGTATTACCATCATGTAATCTGGCATTTATTTGTGCTGGCTGCTGCAATTTGTCATTATGTAGCTGTATTATTAATGGTTTAATTTCTTATGGCACAACTCCCTGAATACAATCCTTTACTTCCTTTCATTAAAGCTAACTGGAACGGAAACCCGTTGAAGGATCAACAGCAATATATCAATCTAGACGGTCCATCGGAGCGCTCGTTTGCAGAGTTGTTTAAATGGCAAACGGAGACAAATCCGTTAAAAAAATTCAAACAAAAACAACAGACGGTCGTTGATGTGTGCCTTAACAAACACATTGTAAGTAACAGAGAAGATGGAATTGTTTGGCTGGGTCATGCATGTTTTCTGTTTACATTAAGTGGAAAGCATTTTATTACTGATCCTGTTTTTTACAATGTGGGACCTGTAAAACGATTTACTCCTTTGCCATGTGATGTAGCCGATCTGAAAGAGATTGATTACATTTTGTTATCGCACAATCACCGTGATCATGCTGATAAAAAAAGTATGCAGCATCTATGTGCCATTAATCCAACAGCGATTATTCTTACCGGTTTGAACATTGCAGCATTATTGCGTAGCTGGAAGATTGCAAATCCTATAATTGAAGCAGGATGGTATCAACAATATCATCTTGAAACAGATGTGCAAATCACTTACCTGCCTGCCAAACATTGGAACAGAAGAGGGTTGCACGACATGAACAATATGTTATGGGGTAGTTTTATGTTGCAGGGACCTCACCAAAAAATTTACTTTGGTGCAGACAGTGGATTAGGGATTCATTTTACAGAGATTGCACAACTCTTCCCAAACATTGATATTGCATTGCTGGGTATTGGCGCATACAAACCGGAATGGTTTATGGCAACGGCACATACTAGCCCGGCTGATGCATTGATTGCTTTTGAACAACTGCAGGCCAAACAACTGATCCCTATGCATCATGGTACATTTGATATGGGCGATGAACCGATCTTTTATCCCAAGCAGGAAATGTTATTGCTGCAGGAAAAATTCAACATCAACATTGTTGAGCATCTTTCTATCGGAAACAAACTGCAGTTGTAGTATCTTACTATAAATCAATTTACATGTTCAGTAAAGCAGATATTGAGCAATATTTTTCAGCAGAAAAGCAAGGCAGTCTTTTTTTTCTGGCTGTTGGCATTGTTGCTGTTATTGCAGCAATTGTTTTGTTTTTTGTATTGAAGACACCCTTTTATAAAGGGTTTGCAGTTCCAATGCTTGTTGTGGGGTTGATTGCAGGAGCAATTGGTTTTACAATTTACAAACGAAGTGATGCCGACCGGATCAGAAATGTATATGCCTATGATATGGATCCTTCTCAACTCAAACAGAAAGAGTATCCACGCATGCAGAAAGTGATGAAGAGCTTTAACATCATTATTATTTTTGAAGTTGTGTTTCTCGTAATTGGCAGTTGTTTGTTCTTTTATTTCAGGACAAGTGCTGTACATCAACTCTGGAGTGGAATTGGCGCAGGTCTTTTTCTAATGGCTGTTGCAGCTTTGTTACTGGATATGGCTGCACAACGCAGAGCTGCTGTTTACACAAAGGGGCTTGAAGCATTTGTAACAAAACAATAAAAGAGAGTTGTTATACATTCTTAAAAATGTTGTACAGTCACCCGTTGGGTGAACAGACAACTGTAAGCTCATGAATGTGCTGACACTACTTTCAATCCTACAATGGAAGCAATCAACGTAGTAATAAAAAACAAACGCCAGAAATCAGCAGGCTCTTTAAAGAAGATGATTCCCATAATCACTGTTCCAACTGCACCAATGCCGGTCCATACAGCATAAGCAGTTCCTATAGGTAATGTTTGAGTGGCTTTGTATAACAGGAACATACTGATGGTAAGACATACAAAGAAGCCGATCATCCAATAAAGAGATGTATTACCGTTAGTTACTCTTGCTTTGCCGAGGCAGGTAGCAAAACCAACTTCAAATAAACCGGCAATGATGAGAAGGATCCAATTCATGTGTAATGTTGTTTGGGGTCAGGTCGCATGAAGCGGCCTGAACCATTATTAATCAATCGGGCACTTCTCGTGGTAGTTGATCAGTTCAATTTTAGAAGGAGCAAATTCAAAGCCGCTGAACTTTACAACAATCTCATCCAGTACTGCATCAATTTCTTCAACAGTGTTGAGGGTAACTAATTGGCCACGGTATTCTTTAATGTTGGGCAGTCCTTTTAAATAGTTGGCATAATGCCTGCGCATTTCAAAAATTCCAACCTTGGGTCCTTTCCATGCAAAGGATTTATGTAAATGCTTTCTGCATACTTCAACCCGTTGCTCAATAGTTGGAGGAGCAAGGCGCTCACCTGTTTTTATAAAATGTTTGATCTCATTAAAGATCCATGGATAACCAATGGCAGCACGACCAATCATCACACCATCAACATCATAACGTTTTTTATACTCCACTGCTTTTTCCGGACTGTCAATATCACCATTACCAAAAATGGGGATCTGCATACGTGGATTATTTTTCACCTTTGCAATAAGCGTCCAATCAGCTTCGCCTTTATACATCTGGCTGCGTGTACGTCCGTGAATACTCAATGCTTTAATACCAACATCCTGCAAACGTTCTGCAACCTCTTCAATATTCTTTGTGTTCTCATCCCAACCCAATCTTGTTTTTACCGTAACAGGTAAGGAAGTGGATTTCACAACGGAGGCGGTTAGCCGCACCATCAGATCAATATCTTTCAACACACCGGCGCCTGCACCTTTCATCGCTACTTTTTTTACGGGGCAACCGAAGTTGATATCCACCAGGTCGGGGTTTACCGTTTCACAAATACGTGCACTCATCCCTAATGCTTCTTCATCGCCACCAAAGATCTGGATACCAAAGGGACGTTCCTCTTCATCAAAATCAAGTTTCTTTAAACTCTTGATGGCATCACGGATCAATCCTTCGCTACTGATGAATTCGCTGAACATGAGATCGGCTCCATTGTCTTTACAAACTGCACGAAACGGCGGATCACTTACATCCTCCATAGGAGCAAGTAAGAGCGGAAATTCAGGAAGCGATATGTTACCTATCTTTACCACGTTCAAAAAGAATTGCAAATTTAACCACTTTCCACGAGTTGTTATGTACGAAAATCAGTATCAGCGCAAATTAGAGCCGGCAGTTGAGTTTTTGATCCTTATGGGGATCTGGGTTGGATGTTTTGTGATTGGAAGTGCTTCGGCAATACCTATCTGGATTGCTATGACGGGCAAATCAGTGCTTACAATGGACAAGGATATGTTTAATCCTGCTTATGTAAATGCATTGAAAGTGATCCAGGTGGTATCAACCATCATCATCTTTTTTATTCCTGCTGTTATTACAGCAAGGATTGCATCCACCAAACCGTTTCCAAGATTAGGATTTCACAAGGGTATTCATCTCAACAGGGCAATTACAGCGATATTGATTTTATTATGTGCATTACCGTTAGTTGGATTTTTAGCAGAGATCAATAAAGCCATTCCTATTTCAGCAAGTCTCAAAAAAACATTTGATGCATTGGAGTCGCAATATGCAGAGCAGGTAAAACTGATGGCTACTTTTAAATCGCCCGCTGATTATATGATTGCGTTGTTCATTATTGCATTAATGCCGGCCATTGTGGAAGAAATCTTTTTCAGAGGAGCCATGCAGAATATTTTTATGCGTTGGTTTAAAATTCCTTGGCTCGTTATTCTGATTACCGGATTTATTTTCAGCGCCATTCATTTTTCATGGTATGGATTTATTCCCCGTCTTGCATTGGGAATGGTCCTTGGTTATATTTTTTATTTTACCGGCAATCTCTGGTACAGCATCATTGCACATTTTTTTAATAATGCATTGATGGTAACTATTCTTTACTGGCAGTATACAAAAGATAAAAAGATTGATATGGAAGTGGGCGAGAGTGCGCCCTGGTGGGCAGGCGCCATCAGTGCTGCAGTGGTATTTGGATTGTTTGTTTTGTTAAAAAAACTTTCTGCTACAAAAGTGGCGGCAGACAGTATAGCTGCTGATACAACTGAAGGGCCCAAAGATTATCTCTCTTAAAGAAGCACAACCTAACTGACTATGTATGGCATTTAACCTGCAAACATTTCAAACCCGTGCAATCACGGCAATCTTATTTGCTGTGATCATGCTTGTTGGTTTGTTATGGAACCACTGGAGTTTTCTTGTATTGTTCAGTATCATTCATTTTGGTTGCTGGTTCGAGTATCAAAAATTGGTAGCGTTGATTGATTCCGGTTATAAAACCATTAATCCGTTTCATAAGTATGGTGTAATGATTGCAGGTTACGGGTTGATGTTATTTTTTACCAGCGATTGGTACATAACTGATACGGTTTCTTTGCATGCAGTGGGGATGATGCTTGCATTGATCTGTTTATTTATCATCCCCATCAGTGAATTATTGTTTTCGAAACATATTGTACTGAAAAATATTGCTCATTCATTATTTGGGTTGATCTATATTTCATTGAGCTGGGCATTGTTGCTGAACATACGAAGCAGCCCTTTGTGGATGGCAAAAGATGGACAGCATTCCATTGAACATTTTTTTGCATTGATGGAAGCGATGACAGCTTATCTCATTCCACTCATCATCATCTGTTCTATCTGGATCAACGATACCATGGCATACATTGTTGGTTCATTCTTTGGTAAAACGCCGCTGAGTTCCATCTCTCCCAAAAAAACATGGGAAGGAACCATTGGCGGTATCATCCTTGCCGTTGTTGTGATTGGTTGTATTGCATGGGCGATGGGCCTCGATATAATAAAAGTTGTGAGCATAGCTTTTATTGCAGCTGTTGCAGGAACCTTTGGCGATTTGCTGGAAAGCAAATTGAAACGTTTGGCAGGAGTAAAAGACAGCGGCAGTTTTATGCCGGGACATGGTGGTTTTTTAGATCGCTTCGATTCATTGCTGTTAGCGATTCCTTTTGTGTGGTTGTTTTTAAAAATTATTGAATAACATGCGGTATTACATCTTCCTTGTTTTGTTCGTGCTGTTTTCCTGCAAAGGAAAGAACACAAAAACAGAGCCTGTAAAAAAAGCAGAGCGTATAAACCTATCGGAGGTTGAAGAAGTAACTGCAGCTGTAAGTGCATTGTTGCCCTTGCCCAATGCTTTTCAGTTAAAGCGTGCAAAAAAATGGCACGATGCTTCAGGAGAAAACTGGCTGGTGCTGTATGAAACAGGAGCGTATATTGAAAAAGGGGAAACCAATGCTTCAGCTAAACTTTCAGCTGTGCTGTATCAAAAAACAGATAGTGGCTTTGTGCAGAAATGGAAAATGACCGACAATATCAGCAATTGTGAATTTGATATCACTTGTTCTTTTTACGATGATCATTTATCAATCACCGATCTCGACAGTAATGGTATTGCTGAAATTACTCTTGTATATGCACTCAGTTGTAAAGGGGATGTAAGTCCGCATGAAAAAAAGCTGATCCTATATGAAGGCACAAACAAATATGCCATCCGTGGCGAAGAATTAATGATCATGCAAAAAGATAGCATTGGCGGAACCATGGAGGTTGATCCTGCTTTCAGCAAGGCCCCTGCTGTTTTTCTTTCGTTTGCCAAAGAATACTGGAGCAGGTTTGGGTTGCAGAAGTATGATTGATTTCTGCTGAATCAGCCGACACGATACATTCAGCCGAATCTTTGTACTTTCGCAGCTCAATACAGCTACATGACTATTCACAGAGAAGGATTTAAAAGTATTTCCATTGCGGCCATTTTGTTTATTCTCATCAATCTCATGGCCTTTAATTTTTTGAGTCCAACCTTGCCGCTGCTTTCCTGGTTAATTTTTATTGTAACACTGGTGTTCTTATTATTTATCATCTCTTTCTTTCGTATCCCCAAACGTACTACTGTTTTAAATGAACATGCTATTTACAGTCCTTGCGATGGTAAAGTGGTGGTGATTGAAGAAATTACTGATGTTGAGTATTTTAAAGACAAGCGTATTCAGCTGAGTGTGTTTATGAGTCCGGCCAATGTGCATGTGAACATCAATCCCATTTCAGGTGAAGTCAATTATTCGCAATACCACAAAGGAAAATACCTGGTTGCGTGGAATCCTAAATCATCTACTGAAAACGAACGCCATAGTGTTGTATTAAGTGACGGACGCATTACTATTCTTGTAAAACAAATTGCAGGTGCTGTTGCTAAACGCATTGTAAACTACCTGGAGCCCGGACAAAAAGTTGAGCAGGGCGGTGAGCTGGGCTTTATTAAATTCGGCTCCCGTGTTGATGTGTTGTTGCCTCCCGGAACAAAAATCAATGTAAAGCTGAATGAAGTGGTGAAAGGCGGGGTTACTGTGCTGGCGGAGTATTGATGGTGAGTGGTGAATTGATACGGGCATAGCTTAAATGGATTTTTGTTAACTTTATACAAATGGATTTTCGTTATGAACTACAAAATATCCTTTCAGCAACTGGCCAAAGTACAGCAGGAAATCTTATCCAAACAGCAGCCCACTACCTTAAGCAAGGCCAAAAAACAGGTAAGTCAATTGAAGCAGTCAGGCTCACTAAAGATGAAGAAGCAGCGAAGCTGATTGAAATGGCCCAAACAGAAAATCATTGGATTGAGCATATTGATGAATCCCGTTTTATTGCAAGAGGTGCAGAACAAAGGGTTTATCTGGATATTGATGCAAGGTTTGTGATCAAATTAAATGATGCTGTTTTCTATTTATCGTGGAGTGATTATTTTCTTAGTCTGCAGATTCATAATTTATTTTTCCCCGGCACCGCTTATATGTTAATCGGTTTTTACCTTTAAAATAATTTGTTGCATGCAGTTGTCAGGCAGCCATATATTGCCATAACAGAGCCAACAAATTTAGAGTCAGTGAAAGAGATTCTATCAGCAAATGGATTTCGGCTTAAGAAAAATAACGACTACTATCATACAGAGCTCAAATTAATACTCGAAGATTTGCACGATGAGAATGTACTAACTAATAACGGCACATTATTTTTTATTGATACTGTATTTTACCTGATGCCTGAGATGTAGAACCTCTACTGCTATCAAAATATCTCCTCCAACTCCCTCAAATGATGAATGACATACGTGGGGCGTATTCCATTTAACTCCGCATTGATATGATTTACAAATACTGCATCCATCCCCGCATTCAGCGCACCTTGTATATCTGCATCGAGGTTATCACCAATCATGATGCTTTCTTTTACATCTGCTTTGGTAACCTTTAACGCATAATCAAAAATTTCTTTGTTGGGTTTGATGCTGTTACTGGTTTCGCTGGTGATCACTTCTTCAAAATAATGTCCCAGTTTACTGTTATCTAATTTCCGCCACTGTGTTTTTTCAAAACCATTGGTAATAAGATGCAGCCTGTATTCTTTCTCTTTCAGGTGTTGCAGAATTTCATGCGTATAAGGGAAGAGATTTTGTTTGGTAGGAAGTAATTCTAAAAAATGATGACTCATTTTTTTGGCGAGCACTTCACTGCCGTTTTTAAAATCGAGCAAGGTACGCCACATCCGTTTCCATTTGAGATCATCCGCAGTAATTAAACCATGATGATATCGATCCCATAAAATGGCATTGTGATGCAGGTATTGTTTGCAGAACAGATCAAAATCATTCACACCTGCTGTTTCAAGTTGAAGATCTCTGTACACATCGGCCAGTGTTTCCATGGCATTGGCATCAAAATCCCATAGGGTATGATCTAAATCAAAAAAGAGATGACGGTAAGACATGCCGCAAATTACGAACTACACAATAAGAACTAAGGGTGGAACTGAAAAAAGTTCGTACTTCGCATTACCTAATACAGATCTGTTATGAATGTTATTATTACCGGAGCTTCCAGGGGAATCGGAAAAGCCATTGCTGAAATATTTGCAGCCAACGGGCATGCATTATACCTCTGTTCAAAAAACGAAGTGGCGTTGTATAAAACCATGGAAGAGTTGCTGCTGAAATATCCCGGTTCAAAAATCAAAGCAAAAGCAAGAGACCTGAGTAAAAAAGAAGAAGTGGAAAATTTTGGTCAGTGGCTGTTGGATAATGGAATTCGGATTGATGTGCTGGTGAACAATGCCGGTAATTTTTTACCCGGCAGTATACAAAACGAAGAAGCAGGTGCACTGGAAGAAATGATAGCAGTGAATTTATACAGTGCTTATTTTTTAACCCGTAAACTGTTGCCTTCAATGATGAAGCAGCAACAGGTAAACGGAACCCGTGGTCATATTTTTAACATGTGCTCTATTGCATCACTTGCAGCCTATAGCAACGGAGGTTCTTACAGCATCAGCAAATTTGCACTGAACGGTTTCAGTAAAAACCTGCGGGAAGAAATGAAACCACATCACATAAAAGTAACCGCCGTTTTTCCCGGTGCTGTAATGACGGATTCCTGGGGTGATTATGATAACTCTGCTAACCGCATTATGGAAGCAGAAGATATAGCTAAAATGATGTTCGCTAGTGCTATGCTTTCGCCGCAGGCATGTGTGGAGGAAATACTTATTCGTCCGCAGTTGGGTGATTTGTAAGACCTCTCCCAATCATTTAACATCTGTTTTCATGAATGTGTAAGGCTGGCAAAGATGCTTGTTTTACATTTGTAAACATGTGTTGGAAGATGCAATACCGTTTAGTGATCTGTGTACTGATGCTTTCGTTGTTTGTGCCAGTTGCTGCACAAATAAAATTTGTTGTAATTCCCAGTAAAACTGTTGTTGCACAGAACGAAACATTTCAACTGCAGTTTGTTATTGAAGGAACCACACAGGTGGATGATTTTAAAGCACCCAGCTTCCGCAATTTTGAGCAACTGAGCGGACTTGATCAGGCTAATGGATGGACATGGGTGAATGGTGCTTTATCAGAATATGTGAGCTATACCATTTTGCTTCGCCCCAAAATAAAAAGGAAACTGCCTGTTGCTTCTGCAGTGGCAAAAGTAAAAGGCAAGCTCATTACATCTGCGCCGTTAACGATTGTTGTAACAGAGACAGGAACCACCACACAATCTATGACAGAAGAACGACCCGATTATTATTTACTACCCGGCGAAAATGTAAAAGAAAAAATTTCAAAAAACTTATTTATTAAAGCAACTATTGATAAACACACTTGCTATGTGGGTGAGCCTGTTCTTGCAACCTTTAAATTATTTACACGGCTCGACAGTGAATCGAAGATTGTAAAGCGGCCATCGTTAAACGGATTCTCTGTGATTGACCTGGAAGAACCGGAAGCAGGCATTTTTTCAAAAGAAATGTATAATGGTAAACTTTTTAACTGCTATCTCATTCGCAAAGTGCAGTTGTTCCCCTTACAGTCAGGTATGATCAGTATAGAACCGGTTGAAGTGGAAAACATTGTTCGAATGATCAAAGCAAAAACAGGCAGCAGTAAAGAAACCGGAACCTGGCTTGATGCGATGATGGAAAAAATGCAGGATGCAGAAATCAGCAGTGAGAATATTATTGAAGAAAAATTGTTATTGAAAACTGAAGAACTGAAAGTGAATGTGCTGGAGTTGCCTCAAAAGAATAAACCTGAAACATTCAATGGCGCTGTTGGCAACTTTACCATGGAAGCCGGTTTACTGAACAATGAAATAGCTGCCAACGATAATGCAACACTCCGCATCAGCATCAAAGGAAGAGGAAATATTCCCATGATCACAACACCAATTGTTAACTGGCCCGCCGGAGTTGATTCTTTTGAAGCAAAGATGACAGAAGAGATCAATAAAACATCTTCACCCATCAGCGGCAGCAAAACATTTGATATCCCGTTTTCGGTTGCTAAGACCGGGATGTTTGAAATACCATCTGTCCGCTTTTCTTATTTTGATGAAAAGACAAGAAGCTATCAAACCATCACAACAAAAAATCTGCAGTTAAATGTAACGGCGGCAGTAAAAAGAAAACTACCTGTGCAAACAGGTTCGCCCGCAGTGAATGAATCAAACCCTTCCTGGGTATGGGTTGCAGGCGGCGGAGGGTTGTTGTTGTTGCTGGCAGGAGGTTTGCTCTTTTTTGTACAACGTAAAAAACAAACTGATCTTAAAGAAAAAGTAGCTGTTGTAAAAGAAGAAGAAATAAAACCAATCAAAACAGTTGCTGCATATCTGCAACCTGCAGTTGCACTAAAGGATGGGCTTCATCAAAAACAGTTTTATACGTTGCTGATGGAAGCTGTTCAACTTTTTTTAACAGACAGATTACAGTTGAACGAACAGGTCGTTAACAATGCAATGCTTGCAGAGGTATTAAAACAAAAAGAGTGGAACGATCTTGCTGCACAATTTCAACTAATCATGAACGAATGTGAAATGCTGGTGTTTAGTGGTGTGGAAGTGAGTGATGCTAAAGATCAGTTACTTATATCATCAATTGAGTTGATGAAAGAAACAGACAGAAGAGTCAGTTGCGTTTATTAAGTTTTACCTGCAGGTTCGATTAATTCTTTAGCCTCGTAGAGGCTATATGTTAGTAGAAAAATTAAAGAATGTTTTAGAGCTCCGTAGGAGTGATATGTATAACATTTCGCTCCTACGGAGCTGGATAAAATTATTTATTAAAAAATTCTACTGATATTCCGGCCCGATGGGCCTTCGAATTTCTGCCTAAATTAAATCAGTTGCATAGAATTCATTCTTTTACTGCCACAGCAATTTTTGAATCAGCCGTGCCATAATACAGGAACCATTTGTTTTTGAAATAGACCAATCCTTCTACAAAGCACACTTCATTTACTTCGCCTACCTTTTCATAATCCTTATCGGGCCGTATAAAATTTACAGTTGTTCTGTCGATCAATTGATACGGACGATCCTTATGAAAAAGAGCCTGTCCTGCACTGTAGGTAAACTTCGGCATACTTGTATCGTTAAAGTTGGCTGCATTGCTTCCATTATAGATCAACAGCACACCTTCCTCTTTTAACAGTGCATATGGGCCGGGTTCAACGAGGCGGCTGTCGAAATAACCCATACGTGGATGCAGTACGGTGATCATCTTTTTACTCTCTTCATTTTCTGCAACGGTCCAGTGAATTAGATCATCCGATGATGCCATGAACAAATCCGTATCGCCAAAATACATCCAGTACCTGCCGTTGATTTTTGTTGCAATCATTTTTTCACCCGACTGTTTGACTACAATGGCTCCGCTTTTACACCAGGTGTTTTTATACTTTTCATCCCTCAGCACCAAACCATGTTTAGTCCATGTTTGCAGATCTTTAGAGGTAGCTAAACAAAGCCGGGCTGTTTTGCCATCATAAGAAGTATAGGTAAGAATGTAGGTGCCGTCTTCACTTTCAACTACTCGGGGATCCTCCACTCCACCTTTCCATTCATAGGTTTGCATGCTGTCGTTTGCCGGAAAGAAAACGGGTTGCGGTTGTTTGGTAAAATGCAATCCGTCTTCACTTACTGCAACACCCAATCTGGACGTCATGGCACGATCCTGTGCACGATACAACAAATACACTTTGCCATCTTTTACAAGGGCCGATGGATTGAGTACATTCCGTTCTTCCCAATTCACGGTTTGTTTGCTAACGGGGCAAATAAATTGTTGTGTTGAATCGGGCTGCAGAATGGGATTGAGGCTATCTGCTTTTACAAACCCTGTCATGGCCCAGCTGTTATCTGTTGCAGATGTTTTGGTTGAAGGTTGTTCACTGCAACTGCAAAGCAATAGTAAGAGCAAAATAAAATTATTCCTGTGCATCTGTACTTGTTTGTGTTAAGATAGGGAAAACAAGTTAAGCGTACTTTTCTTTTGTAAGCCGAAGGGATTTTTTGAGCAGCTTTATTAAAACAGTTGTGTTGATGTCGTTCAGTTTTTTAATATAAAGACAAACCTTTCCTGTTTTATGTTTCCCTAACTGCTGCAGCAATTCATCCCTGCCATCAAAAGCAGATTCAATGTAAACCACCATCTCTGCTTTGCGTGGAGAAAAAGCAAGCAGCGGCATATCGCCTTCGTGCCCGCTTTCATATACATAATGGTAGTTGCCAAAACCAATGATGCTGGGCCCCCACATTTTTGGTTCAAACCCGGAAATTTCCTGCATAAGTTTTACCATTGCCAATGCATCTGTTTGTTTTTGCTGATCAGGAACTGCAGCTATAAACTTGAACACGCTTACTTCGGTTTCTTTTGTTTTGGCGTTGTATTTTGACATGAGAAATGGTTTCGATTGTTCTTGGCATTGAAATTACAAATACAACTCGTATTTATATTTAGGTGTAATTATTTTCACTTCGTTTCCCTTCCTGTTACTAAAGATTACTTTCAGCTTTAGCTTGTAATTAAACGTTTCGTTTTCTTTTTTGGAAATGACCGCATTTTCATTGTCACAGTTCTCATATTCCTTTTTAAAAATAAAAAGACCGGTTAAGATGTTGTAGTCAAAATCTACAAAATATTCACAAGGCTTTCCAAAAAAGCTTTTGTTACCAATCAATTCGAAGTTATTGTTCTGAAACCGGTACTTATCAATATTCCTCCATTTCCAACTGCTGCCACCGGATTGAGTAATAATCAGCACGCCGTTCTTTATTTCGATATTCTCAAACGGATCGCCCATCATTCCGCCATCCTTGCTGCCTCCAACAGCATCTTTTGAACGGTGCCAGATGATCCAGTTGCTTTTTTCTTTTTTATAGATGATGATTTCCCTGACAACCCCGGTATCTCCCTCATCTTCTCTCTCTTCAGACATATTATAAACTACTACCTTCTCATTGATGCCATCCTCATTTAAATCGCCAGAGGTTTCTTTGATGGGTTTGTATTGTTTCGGAATTAAACCTTGCTGACTAAAAGCTTTACTGCAAATAAGAACGCTGAATACTATAACAAAAACCTGTTTCATGATTTCTAATTATGGGCTCCTGTTTTCAAGAACCGGTTCTTGAAATTAATAAGAAGTTTTTGCAAGAGGAAGAAAGAACGGATGATTTAAGAGAGGGATGTTGAGCAGATAGATTTGATTCGTGCGAGACGAACCAAAGCAGGGAAATCGAGTTATCATGTCTATTTATTTTTTTTACACTCTCAACGAACCACGAAAAGCTCTGCCTGCATAATACGATTCTGCTCCATTGTGGTATACAAAAACAGTATTGTATCTGCGGTCGCAAAACAGGGCACCACCAAGTGATCGTATAGCAACCGGAGTTATAATCCAGCTTGAGGTTTTGGTATCGAATGGTTCGAGTTGCTGGAGCTGCCGGTATTGCTCTTCGTTTAACATTTCAATGCCCATTTCTGCAGCCATGGCTGCCGCACTGTTTACCGGCGGATGTTCTTTTCTTGATTTCAATGCTTCGTGATCATAACAAATGCTACGTCGGCCTTTGGGACTTTCAGCAGCGCAATCAGTAAAAATCAATTCGCCTGTTTTTTTATCATAAGCCGTTACATCCGGTTCGCCACCCGTTCTTTCCATTTCATGGAGCGACCATAATTTATCAGATGCTTTGTTGAGTTTAGCCAGAACAGTTACCCATTCCATTCCTTTATGCCTGTGCCCGTTTTTTTCAAATCGGATTTGCAGTGTTTGAAGAAGAGCCGAAAGCTGTTCAGGGGATAATTTTTTTATTGAAGGTTTAGCCTTGTTCATGATGAATTTTTTTTGATAGATATGACTGTTGCTGTCATACTTGCTCACAGGAAGAAGAGTTGAAAGAATAAATATAATCAGTTTGATTTTAAGGCACAAGAAGCCAACGCTCTTTTCTGCGCCTCATTCATAAGTAATCGGCGGGAAGTCAACTGGAGCATCAAATTGGTGAAACTCCGCTTGCCAGAAAATATTGATGCTCATTGCCTGTGCTGTCAATGTAAAAGAATATTCCAATCACTTGTGGGTCTCCAATTTCAAAAAAATACCATTGCTCTTTTTCAAATTTCATAGGACAAGTCCTGAATTTCTTGCTTCCCATACTCCAAGGTAATCTATCTGTTGAGTCGGTTGTGTGTCGTGTTAATCCTTCATGAAGAAATGGAATACTTACAACCTCTTCTGTCCACCAATACTTCCCTTCTTTTTTAAAATAGATTTTGTCTGGTGGCTCTGGAGGTTTCTTTTTAGGGTGGTCAATACCGCATGTTGTCCAATAAGTTACTGTGTATTTTATCGGATAGTTTTGGTCACCAATAGAGTCAACACTAAGTTTCTCAATCGTTACACCGTTAATGAAGTCTTGATTAGTTGAAATATAGTCTTTAGTTATTTTCACTTTTGGTGGGGCAAAAGCACTAAAAAAGAAATAAAGCAAATAAAGTCCACCAAAAATAAACAGCGCTATCCCGGCAACTACAATTACGATTGATTTGGCTGTTTTAGTCATTGGAGAAATTTTTCATTCTTTATCATTGTTTGTGTTCATACTCATTCTAAAGATAGGAAAAGTACATAGTCGGCCGTCGTTGGGTGTTTTCACCAACGACACATGCACTTTGCTGACTTTTATTTGTTATAATTTATGCGGTTGGTCGGGAGACACAACCTCGGCGTGTTTTTTTGCTGTTATACCAACAGCGGCGAAATAAAATAATTAGACAAACTGAAGAGTTTTATTCTTAATTTTTGATTTGCCGGATAACTTTTTCGATTTCAGTTTTTCTTTGTTTTTTCGAATAAACGCACTAATGGCAAGTTCTTCTTCTTTTGTTAGCGGACCTTGCCCTCCAATATAATCTACGTTCAGTTCTTTTGTTTTCTTTTTCATAATGGAAAATATTTATGTATCAGTTTAAGAGCTGCAACTGTAATTATTTACTGTAGATAGCAGGTCAATTATAATCCGTTCGACTGGCGGGCACAAGAAGCCAACGCTCTTTTCTGCGCCTCATTCTTGCGCCAGCTTTCCGATTATTTGAGTTGTAATGAATGATTGCACTATTTAGTGCTACTCATCCAAATTCAATTCCTTTCTTTCTAAAATAGTTCTTTCGGTTATACTTCCGTTCTTGTTGATTGTATATTCAACCAATACAGTATCACCTTTTGTTATTTTTAGTTTCCCTCTCTTTTTCATATCGAACCATTGCGTCATCGCCATGGTCGTCAGCAAGGTGTCCTTGGATTTGAATTTAGAATATGTTGCAAATTCGTATTCAGCCTCCATACTTCCTGCTGCCACTTTAGTAGCTGATAACAAACTATCTTTTTGGTTGAAAACATAGTAAACCATTCTAACGCCTCGGTCTTCCTCTTCGATAATGGCGGTAAACTCAATAAACTCAGGGTCTCTTTCTTGCCAAGAATATAAATAAACCTTAGCCCATTCTTCAGAGAGTGAGGAATCTATACGCTTGCTTTGAATGTTATGAAATTTCCGGTAAGTGTTATATAGTTGTTTATCAAGAGTAAACTCACTAAGATTGTGGTTCGCAAAACTGTCTTTAAGAGCCATCCATTTAGAGGTCGGTGAAACTGTCTCACTTAGACGGTCAGCACAAGAGAAAAAGCAAAGGACGATAATTATGAAGAAGGCTATGCGCATTAATGATTCAATTAAAGCATTACAGCTAACATAAATATACGCACCATCTTGAATAAATTCATTTTTGCAAATTAACACATCGTTATGCGAGAACAGGTTTAACTTCCTCCCTCAATAAACCGAGAGTTTGATTTTTTATAGTTTATTCGGTTGGTCGGGAGACCAAACCTCGGCGTGTTTTTTTGCTGTTATACCAACAGCGGCGAAAGAAACCATAGCTTGGATATGCACTGCTGATGATTGCTGCAACTTCATGCCCCATTTGCACAAAGCTTTTTGTTAGCTGGCTTTTTTTATCCGCTTGAATTTATTGATTACAAAAAGTCCACCAGTACCTAGTACAGTAAAGAAAATGCCAAGAAACAAATTAAATTTTTGAGACTCTTTATAAATGTTTGTTCCATTCAATTTTATTTCTCTTACACCCAAGTTGATTCCATTGTCAGACAATACAGTTGGGTCAACTAGAAACGAATAAACTTTATTCGTTTCAAAAATGTTTGATATTTGATTGCCTGATGATTGGTCTTTTGTTCCCAAGTAAATGCCAAGCTTGTCTTTGTAATTATCAACTTCAAATATCAATCCGTAGCGATTACTTTGATTATGTGTAGATATAATCTCGATTTTTTTTGCTAAAACTTTCGCATCAATCTTTGTCAAATTATTTGAACTTAAAAATACCCTATACAACGATAGTAGTCCAGCGCTAAGAATTACAAATAGGATAATGTAGTTTGTAAATTTTTGCATCGTAGGTTATTTCTGAAAAATACCAGATTACTCTTAGATATAAGTCCCCAATTGTATAAAATTAATTTAACCTCAACAAGTTTTTATACAAGACAAGAATCTTTACTCCCCTTCCACAAACCGATACCCAACCCCTCTTGCCGAGTGAAAGTAAATCGGGTTGCGGCTGTCTTCCTCAAAATACTTACGGAAGTTGAGAATAAAATTATCGATGGTACGTGTAGTGGGATACACATTGTAACCCCAAACCACCTGCAGAATTTTTTCACGGGTTACTACTTCGTTCTTGTTTTCAACCAGCAAATGCAGCAACATACTTTCCTTTTTGCTCAGTTGTATTTTTTCTCCTTTAAAGTTGATGGCTTCCTGGGCTTTAAAGTCAATATGATTTTTTCCAAAGCTGAAAGATTCGCCCACACTGTCTTTATCAAGGATCTTTTTATTTTTTTCAATCAGCTTCTCCACACGCAGCAACAACTCTTCCAGATTAAATGGTTTGGTGAGATAATCATCCGCCCCTTTTTTTAAACCCAATACACGGTCGCTGGAAGTGTTCTTGGCACTGAGCATCAAAATAGGCACATCGTTCTTACGTATGCGGATGCTTTCTGTTGCACTGATGCCATCCATCTCCGGCATCATCACATCCATAATAATCAGATCAAAGTATTCGTTCTCCACGGCTTTGAGTGCAGCCACACCATCACCAGCCGTTGTTACTTCGTAACCTTCCAGCTCAAGATTCAGTTTTAACGCATCTGATAAATGTTCTTCATCTTCTACCAGTAAAATAGATGCTTTGTTTGCCGACATGGTGGTTGTAGTTTAAAGCTGCTGCAGGTATACCATACTTCAAAAGTATAGCATGCCTCACTCAAAATTGTATCACAAAAATACTTCCACGTGGAGTATTGTTCATCACGAATATGTCACCATTGTGATCTTCAATGATCTTTTTGGTGAGGTATAAACCCAGTCCGGTTCCCTTTGCTTTCCGGGTATACTCACTGCCACTGCGGTAAAATTTCTGAAAAATTTTTTGCTTTTCTTCATCAGGTACACCGGGCCCTTCGTCACTTACTTTAATCTGGGTGTAATCATTGTCTTCCATCAAATCAACATACACGGGACTTTCTTTGGGTGCATATTTCAGTGCATTATCAATCAGGTTGCTCAGTGCAATCTGCACCAGCAGTTCATCCCCATCAATATAAAGATCTTTATCGGCGCTGGCTTCAATCCGGCGTTGAGGAAAACGGTTCTTGTAATCACTCACCACTGTTTCAACCATATCAGCCAGATTGATCTGTTCATTCTCCCGCTGGAAATTTTTCTCTTCCATTTGTGAAGCAAGAAGAATGTTATTGGTAAGAATGTTGAGACGGTTGGTTTCGGAAAGTGCACTTAATAATAATTTCTGTTGCTGCACTTCATCGAGCTTTCGCCGCAAAACGGTTTCAAGACTAAGTCTTGTTGTAGCGATGGGCGTTTTCAGTTCATGTGTAATGGCCATCATGAAATTCTGCTGCAGGGATGATACTTCAATTTGTTTGCGGATGGAGCGATATACAAACACAGCACCTGTAACAATGAGTGCCAGAAAAGTTAATCCTTCACCAATAAATTTTGCCGATTGTCTTGTTTTGTATTGGAGCACTTCCCGTTGCTGTGCAAAATACTGCGGATCATTTTTGTTGAGCAACTGGAGTTTGAGAGAGCTCATATCACCACTCTGCCGTTCTAATGAAATAAACCACCAGATGAGTGCAGCCAGTATATAAATAAACAGGATCCAGAACCAGAACGAAAAGTTCCCAAAGCGAAAAACTTTATTGGTGTAGGCCATTGTTAGTTTGCTTTTTCTATTCGGATACCTGCGTTCATGATATGTTGTAAAGGATTATCCCGCATGGTTTGTTGTAAACGGATGCTGTAACTGCCTTGTTTTTTAAATCGAATATTGCTGAACAAGGGATAACGTACTTCCCATATATCGCTCATGCCGGTGCCAATCCATTCTCCCTGCTGGTTTTGGAGTGTAAGTTCAAAACGTTCTTTTGTATAGCTGCTGTCGCCTGGTTGTTTGGTTGCAATAAACAGCCAGATGTTCTTGTACGCATAAGCATCGGTGTGCCGGAGAGTAACAAACACATTGTAAGGCGAAACAGTATCGGTAATGGAAAAGTTGATCTCGGGTTGCTGGCTGTAACTCCATTCGTGTTTGGGTATCTCAATATTTTTTTCAAACGTATCCATGGAAGTGCAACTGCTCAACAGGAGACTGAAAAAATAGAAGGAAGCAAATGCTTTTGCTGTGATAGTTCTTAAGCTCTGGAAACGTTTCAAGCGGAATATTTTTACAAATGTAATGCGGGGGTGATGGAAAATCCAAAAGCCGGGTAACAAAACCCAAAATCCAAATCAAAAAAACCCAAATACCAAAAACTAAAGGCTACTGAATTGATGAATTGGCAGTAAGCATCTGTATGTTATCTGTCTGACGAGAGCGTCCGACATTGCGTAAACTCACAACACATTCAATACCTGCTCTTTTGCTTTTTCCAGTTCATCTTTCATCAGCACCACCAGCTTCTGAATACTGGAATCGTATGCTTTGGCGCCGGTGGTATTAATTTCACGACCGATCTCCTGTAAAATAAAGCCCAGCTTTTTACCTTTTGATGCTTCGTTTTCTTTGAGGATGGTGAGGAAATAATCGCAATGGTTGCGGAGGCGTACCTGCTCTTCGCTGATGTCGATCTTTTCAATATAATAAATCATCTCCTGCTCCAGCCGGTTGGCATCATAACCCTCTTTACTTAATTGCTCTTCCATTTTGCGACGGAGGTCCTCTTTCATTTTATGCTGACGAAGAGGTTCAAACTCGCTGATTTTTTCCTGATAGGCAAGAATATTATGGATGCGTTCAATCAGGTCTTTTTCCATCACAGCACCTTCCAGATCACGGTGGCGGTTGATGGCATCAATGGTTTTTTTCAGCACCTGCTGAAACTGACCCCACTGTTCTTCGCTCAGAATTTCTGTATTGGGTACAACCACATCGGGTAAACGTAACAATGCACCGAGTACATACTCACTCAGTTCAATACCCAGATCAGTGGCAACTTCTTTTAATGGTTGAAAGTAAGCCTTCGCCATTTCTTTGTTGATGGTGATGGCACCGCTGCCGCCATTTTGTTTTAATGAAATGGTACAATCAATAGTGCCACGCTGCAACTGCTCAGATAATAATGTGCGGATGGTAAATTCGTAAGGCTTTAATAAGGGAGTTAATTTTAAATTAAGTTCAAACTGTTTTCCGTTGAGCGATTTAATCTCTACCAAAAATGTTTTATCGCCGGTTGCTTCCTCTGTTCTTCCGAACCCTGTCATTGATTTGAGCATAACTTAATTTTTGGCAAAGTACAGAATTTCAGTTGCACGGGATTATTTTATTCAATGAACAGCAAAACAAAGAATTTATTATGCAGTGAAATAACAAGGGTGAGTTGTTTGAGATGGAATGATAAAGCTGTGAATTACACTTTTACTGTAAAACAAAAAAGCCCGGAAGACACCGAGCTTTTATGATGGATGGGTTAGTAAGTACCGGGAAATTTCTTTCCCATCACAATATTAAAAATAATTTCTTCTATTATAAAAATAAATCAAAAATTTTTTATTCACATTTTGAGAATGTTTGTGGAAAAGGACTATGGATTTTGCAGGTTGATGCAATCGCTGTTCTTGCTTTCTGCAACAGATTTTATAAAATTAAATTTGGAGTTTATCAAGTATCCAAAAAAATGAATCAGCTGTAATGCAGTGCCTGTAATTGTTTCCAAAGAATGTGTTTGTTGATTGTATGTACAACTGCTTTCTTTTACGTTGTAAGCAGAACAATCAAATTTGTATATATATGATGAATTAATCGGTTAAAATAAGAGGGGATGAGGTAAAAAAAATTTTCATAAAAAACGAAGCATCAGCTGCCATTGAACCATATTTTCCTGAAAAAGGCAAACTTTTTAATTTGGTTCACCAATGTGTAAGGGCAAAACACCTGCTTGATTTTTCTTTATCCGGCAGCTTTAACTGAACCATTTATTGCAGCTTCATTAGAATTGTAAGCGTAGAAAACAAATTGAACGGCGTACAAACTGCATTCGGCAGTACCTTTGAAAAAAATCAGCATATGCAGTTTCCTTCACCGGTATCAGTTCAATGGGTGGCAGAATTTATTGGCGCAACAATTACAGGAAATAAAAACGGAATGGCAACCGGCATCAATGAAATTCATAAAGTAGAACCAGGCGATCTGGTGTTTGTAGATCATCCGAAATATTATGAAAAGTGTATTCACTCCGCTGCATCTTTTATCATCATCAACAAAGAAACTACTGTACCCGAAGGAAAAGCATTGCTTGTTTGTGATGATCCCTTTGAAGCCTATTTAAAAATCGTTCAACACTTTCGTCCGTTTGTTCCTTCAACAAAAGCCATCAGCGATACGGCAAATATTGGCGAAGGTTCTGTTATAATGCCGGGAACGTTTGTCGGCAATCATGTAAGCATCGGTACAAATTGTATCATCCATCCTAACGTAACCATCTATGATCATTGTGTTATTGGAAACAATGTAATCATTCAATCAGGAACAGTGATTGGAAGTGATGCATTTTATTACAATGGAAAAAAGAACCGTGAAGTGTGGTATAAAAAAATGGAGAGTTGCGGAAGAGTGGTGATTGAAGATGATGTGGAAATTGGCGCCAACTGTACCATAGATAAAGGTGTTAGTCATGATACAAGAATCGGAAGAGGAACCCGTTTCGATAACCTGATCCATATTGGACACGATACCGTTATTGGTAAGAATTGTTTGTTTGCAGCTGCAGTAGTAGTGGCCGGTTGTGTAACCATTGAAGATGGTGTAACACTGTGGGGCCAGGTAGTGGTAAATAAAACACTAACCATTGGTGCCAATGCGGTTTTACTGGGCCGTACCGGTGTGGCAGGTGATCTGGAAGGAAACAAAACCTATTGGGGAGCACCTGCTCAGGAAGCAAGAGTTGCACAAAAAGAATTGATCTGGATTAAACGGATTGCCGAACTGTGGGATAAAGTAAAAAAGCTGGAAGCAAAATAAAAGTTGTTGAATTTTATTCAGGTGGCCAGTAATCATAGGGCAGTTCGTGAGCTAAATTTTTCCAGCTCCAATATCCACTGCTGATCAGTTCTGGTTGATTGTAAAAAAATCCATTCTCTGTTATTACAAATCCATTTAAGAATTCAAGAGTTGACAATTGTTCTTTTGCACTTAAAGAGTATTTATTGGCTATCAGATATTCTTTTTCCATTAGCTCAGGTGTGTAGCGTAGCAGATATTTACCAAACAAACTCACTTCTTTATCTACACTGTCAACCAATGCATACACAGCAGAGTCGTATGGATTTTCCAGCGTACTCTTCATTGATTTTCCGCTTATGCTATCCGTATATATTTCTTCCAGAACATACCCGTTTTCTTTAAGTGTACTGTCGAAATAGCAACGCATAAAATGAAGGCGAGATCCGAAGTATGCTTTCTCCCTGTTTATTGTCCAGCGTTCTTTTGTTTCTGCTGTTGAATCGAGTTCGGTAAAAAAAGCAACACCTGTATAAGCGCTGAACATGGTGGGATAGTCGTATATAAATGAATCGAGCTGGTATTGAATTTTATAACCCAATGCATAATTCATGATGATGAGGGGTTGCTCTGATTTAACTTTTAAACGGTTTTTCTTTTTTGAAAAATAAAACTTTAATACTTCAGGATTTTCAAGACTGCATTGTTTGGCAAAAGCTGTACGACCTATAAAATAATCGGTAAACTGTTTACCGTATTTGTTCCAGCCATCTTTTACTTCTGTACTTGCCTGAACCACCACTTCTTCCAGCTTCTTTTCTTTTTTCTTTAACAGCACTGTAAGTTCATTGCTGTTATCCTGCGAAGAAGAGATGCGGATACTTTCCATTTCAAAACCGGTGTACGAGATCACCAGGTTATGACCACCTGCCGGTAACTCCATCCTGAACTCACCTTCTTTATTGGTGATGGTACCTTTGGTAGTGTTCTGGCAAAGTACAGATGCACCTTCCATGGGGAGTTTGGTGCTGTCGTCAATCACTTTGCCTTTGATGTAAAAATAAGATTGTGCTGAAGCAGAATGGGAAACGAATAAAAAAAGAATGAGGTAGATTGTTTTCATGCGATATTGTTCTGAAAGCTAAAATAAACAATTTTTGGGCCAGAGGAAATAAAGAGAAGACATTGGCTCTTATTTAAGATGTTGTTTGAAAATTTCAGATTTATGAAACGACTAATAGTAGTTGGTGAGAACTAATCTGCCGACAGGCTGGCACCGACCAAGTCGGCAACCATCTTGTGACCTTTGTGCCTGCTTTGCGCTCTTTGTGTAACGTTTACATTTCAACTTTTTTATAACACAAGGAACACGAAGATTTACACAAAGTTCACAAAGCAATTATAGCAAATTAAGCTACATGAATAACACAAAAGATTAGCGGTTAATGAAGAGTAACCAAATGAAGAAAATAATTATTATTAGAACCTCAGCCAGAAACGGTTGCCATTTCCTGTTAGGTAAAAAAGCAGCAATCAATAAATGTAACAGTACACCTGCAATTGAAAAGAGTAACAGCGGGATAAAAAGCAACATGCCAAATCCCATTGGTCCACTACCTTTATCGGTCAAAAGATAAAGACTGTAAATAAATAGAAAGAATGAAAGTATGATTAAAGGCGATTGATAAATTTTCATACTATACAAAACCCCGACAGCGGTTGTAAACCCTGTAGGCGGTTGATTAAGCTAAATGATAATTTTGCTTTAACCAGTTGCAAGTACGTTCAATCGTTTCATCAACCGGCGTAAATTCAAAACCGGGTAAAGCATTTTTTATTTTACTGCTATCGTAAAATGTAGTGGCTTGTGCGGTGCCAGCTGTTTCTCTTGTAAGCAACGGTTCTTTATTGCTGAACATGGCTTTTACTGCTTCCATGCGCCACACCAGTTCTCCCATCCATGGTTTGGCAAAACGTTGCGGTGGTTTTTTACCAAAGCGGTTGGCAATTTTTGTAAAGAGCTGCTGAAAGGTTAAGTGTTCATTGCTTAATAAAAATCGTTCAGCACTAATATCGCTTTGCATTAAACGGATCATGGCGTTTGCTACATCTTTTGCATCAACAAAGCCGGTACCTCCGGTTGTGTACCAGGGAAACTCTTCCCATATTTTTTTAAAAATAGCAACAGAGCCATTCTCCCAATTCGATTCACCCAGAATAACAGATGGATTTACAATCACCGCATTCAACCCTTCACCAACGGCACGCCATACTTCCAGCTCTGATAAATATTTTGTTTTTCCGTAGTGTGAGTTGTTGGTCTCTTCGCTCCATTCGGTTGTTTCAGTTATATGTTCTCCTTTGCGGATGCGGCCAATAGCAGCAACAGAGCTTACATGTACAAATTTTTCAACATTGTGTTCAAGCGCTGCATTCACCATATTAGCTGTGCCTTCAATATTGATCTTGTACATCTGCATCCTTCTTTTGGAATGATAAGAAACAATAGCTGCTGAATGATACACCTGTTTACAATCCTGCATGATATCACTCAGCAAAGAAGTATCCAATACATCTCCTTTGATCCATTCAATCCGGTTCTTTTCTTCTTCTGATAATGTGATGGGCATATTGTAACGATACAATGCCCTGATGGATGTATGATTTTCCTGTAACAGTTGTTTGAGTATAGCGGAACCAACCAATCCAGCGCCGCCGGTAACGAAAATGCCCCCATCCCCTAAAGGGGGGTTATGATAATCATGTTCCATTTCAGATGTGTTACTAAAGCTCAATATTAATATAAATGTAGAAGAGTAAAACAACATTCCCCTTTAGGGGTTAGGGGCTAGTAGTCATAATATCCCTTCTTTGTTTTTCTTCCCAGTTCTCCTTTTTGTACTTTTTCTTTTTGAATAGAAGATGGTTTCAACCGTTCGGGTTTGCCGAGTTGCTCATATACACTGCAGCTCACCGCATAGTTAATATCGTTGCCAATAAGATCCATCAGTTTAAACGGTCCCATTTTAAAGCCGGTTGCTTCCATGAGTGCATCAACAGTTGCAAAATCGGCAACACCATCTTCCACCAGTTTCAATGCTTCTATATAATACGGACGAGCCACACGGTTTACAATAAAACCCGGTGCATCTTTACATACCACCGACACCTTGTTCATTTGTTGGGCTAAACCGGTTAATGCATCCATTACCGATTCATTGGTTTGTTCTCCTTTTACTACTTCCACTAATTTCATAATGGTTGCAGGGTTAAAGAAATGCATACCCGCCACCCGTTCCGGATGTTTTATTTTTTGCTGCAATTGAGAAATAGAAAGTGATGAGGTATTGCTTGCAAAAATGGTTTCGCTGTGATTGATCTCTGCGAGTTGATTAAAGAGTGCAATCTTGGCTTCCGGTTTTTCAATGATGGCTTCAATGATTACATCGGCGATACAGTTATTGAGATCAGTGGTAAACGACAGATGACCGCTGATTTCCCGCTTTTGTGCCTCGCTGATTTTTTGTTTTGTTACCAACGACTGTAAATTCTGCTCAATGGATGCTTCTGCTTTTTGCAGCACTTCTTTGTTCAGATCGAACAGTACCGTATATATGCCGCTTTGTGCAGCAGCCTGTGCAATACCGCTGCCCATTGTTCCTGCACCGCAAACGCAAATTGTTTGAACCATGATTATCGCTGATAGTGAAGATGAGTAATTGTGTTTATTTTTTTGAAATCTTCATCAGCCGTTAAAACGGGCATGTTAAGATAACCAGCGGTTGCAGCTATAATACTATCAGGAATCTTCAATCCAAATTCTTTTCTGATGCTGATTGTTTTTTTCTTGATGGAAGGATTGAGATCAGTAATGGTTACATCATTAAGGAAATATTTAATACTTTGCTCTTCATGAACTGAAAGTTTTTTAAAACTCAAAAGCTCTATTTCCGAAATAAAGGAAATATGAACATCTTTACCATTGATAAGTGCAGCTAAAGTTGAATCACCAGCCAATAAGTAAAGGATTACGTTTGTATCAAGCAGCAAACTATTTCCACTCATTTCTTAGTTTTTTTTGAATGGCCAGTGCGTCAGTTTTCAGTTTAATAACCCCGCAATGTTTATATGCATTGAATCCTTTCTTTTTTTTTCCTTTAGAAAGTTTTAAAGTGATGGCTTCAATTTCTTTTGGTGAAGCTCCTTTTTTTATGACGAGTGTCATTGTTGCATTATTTTAATAAAGTTACAAAAGAAATTTCAGCACGGGTGGTTATCATCAATACGAAGAAGTTATTTTAAAGTGATTCTGCGAATTTCTTATAAGGCTAACAGTGGTTGGTGGAGACATCGGGCAGGGGCACCATTGTCTGAACCGGGATTTATTGAATGATTAGAATTAATGGGACAAAGTTAAAGCTTCTCTTTTATTCTTACAGAAAGTAAGCATTTATACATTGTTTCATAAAAACCGGTAGTGTCATTTCCACTATGTTCAGCGATTATTTGCAAGTACCTGTCTTTTAAACTTGTTACACCTATAACATAAATAGATGGCGTATTGGTTATAGAATTTTCGGAGCTCTTTAGATAATATGTATAAAAAGGGTAATCATTAATGATTATTTTTTCTTTCTTTAGAAGCTCAGGTTCTCTAAGCGAACTCCTATCAAGAGCATCGTTTATTATTGCGCTGTCGCTCTCGTCTATTGGTCGTAGAATTTTGCCCATCTCTATCCATCTTTTTGGTTTGTGTCGAATTGTGAGTTGATATAGGGAATCCGGTTCTTTATCGGAAAAGAAACCACTTTCTGCAATAGCTTTATATTTGCTGTCTGCAAACCTGTATTGCATCCATCCGCATGGAATACAATCCGAAGTATTCCACCATTGATAGAAAGTATCAAGCTTGTTTGGGATTTTAATTGTGAGGAGCCCTAAAGTATCCTTTTGTATAGTGTTACTATCGAGGCCTCTAAGAACGATTATCTTTTCTTGATAGATATCTTCAGTTGTAAGGTTTTTGTCGGTACATGCGGTAAAATAAATCGAAAAGAGTATCAGTAATAGCAACAGGTCTTTCATGATGTTTTTAATGTACTAACATAAACGAACTTATACAGGGAGTTGTTGCTCAGTTGAATAATACCGTACAAGAGTGCGACGCCAATGCAGCTGATTAGACGAACAACAGCTGACTAACTAAAAACTATAAACTACAAACTGTATTACACCGCCCCAGTAAACTGTTTCAAAAACCGTACATCGTTTTCACTGAACAGACGAATATCTTTAATACCATATTTCAACAAGGCAGGACGTTCGATGCCCATACCAAATGCAAAGCCTGAATATTTATGACTGTCAATGCCGCAGTTCTCTAATACTTTGGGATGCACCATACCACAGCCTAAAATTTCGAGCCAACCTGTTTTTTTACAAACACTGCAACCTTCTCCGTTGCAAAGCAAACAGCTGATGTCCATTTCGGCACTTGGTTCTGTAAACGGAAAGTAAGAAGGACGGAAACGAATTTTTACATCTTTACCCCGTCCGACCGATTCATCCGGGCGGGCAAACATCTCCTTTACAAAAAAGTAAAGTGTTTGTTTTAAATCAGCAAAGCTTACCTGTTCATCAATATACAATCCTTCGATCTGGTGAAAGAAGCAATGACTTCTTGCACTGATGGTTTCGTTTCTGTAAACACGACCGGGTGTAACAATACGAATCGGCAGTTTTCCTTTTTTCATTTCATGGATCTGCACATTACTTGTATGTGTGCGTAAGAGCCATGCAGGATCGGTGCTGATATAAAAGGTATCCTGCATATCACGGGCAGGATGATTCTCCGGTAAGTTGAGTGCAGTGAAATTGTGAAAGTCGTCATCAATCTCCGGACCTTCAGCAACGGAAAAACCGAGGCGCTGAAAAATGGTGACCATGCGGTTACGCATAAGGCTGATAGGATGACGGCTGCCGATGGGAACTGCATCACCGGGTAATGTAAGATCAACCGCAGCGGCAGCAGTTTGTTCTCCGTTACCGGTTAATGCTTTCCATTCTTCGTATTTGGTTTCAGCAAAGAGTTTGAATTCGTTCATGCTTTGACCAAACGCTTTCCGTTGTTCATTGGCTACATTTTTCATTTCGCCCATGAGCGCTTTAACCAGACCTTTTGTTCCCAAAAAGCGGATGCGGTATTCTTCCAGTGCTTTGGCACTATCGATCTGTAATGTCTCGATTTCTTTCCGTAAAGTTTCAATCTGTTGTAACACCTGTTCCATGCGGCAAAGATAATTATTTGGAGTTTGTAGTTGATCGTTTGTAGTTGGTAGCCTTGATTTGTTGAACGAGCACTGAATTCAGATTGAAAATACACGGGTTAGAAAGTCCCCCTGCAGGGGGATTTAGGGGGTTTTTCTTCTTATGTTTGCCAGCGAAATAATATTCCATGCGTGATTCCCTTTTGACAACCGATTTTCTGCAACCACTTGATTTATCCGCTATTCTTGGAGACGATGAACTGAACGATGCCCAGCTGGGTCATAAAATAAAATCGTACACATTTGAATTTCCTGATATTGACGATGCAGATATTGTTATCCTTGGTATGGCCGAAGAACGGGGTACTGGTAATGGCGTTTCTGTTGGTGATTCACCTGCATTAATCCGGAAAAATTTATATCGTTTGTACAACTGGCATCCCGATGTGCAGTTGGCCGATATTGGCAACATCAAATCAGGTGCATCGTTGAACGATACCTATGCGGCTGCCAAAGCTGTGATAGCAGAATTGATCGCTGCGGGAAAAACAGTGATCATTTTGGGAGGCAGTCATGATTTAACGCTGGCACAATATGGAGCCTATGTACAACGGGAGCAGATCATTGAAGCCAGTTGTGTAGATGCGTTTATTAATCTCAGTGTTGATACTCCGTTGCGGAGTGAAAATTTTTTAATGGAAATGCTCACGGGTGAACCCAACTTTATCCGTCATTATAATCATATTGGTTTTCAGAGTTATTTTGTTCATCCGAATATTTTGCAAACCATGGATCGTTTACGATTCGATTGCTTTCGTGTGGGTGTAGTGAAAGATGCATTGTTTGAAATGGAACCGGTGATCCGCAGTTCACAGATGTTAAGTATTGATCTCTCGGCCATGTCGCATGCATATGCACCCGCTAACAAAACCACACCCAATGGTTTGAACGGAGAAGAAATGTGTACGCTTACACAATATGCAGGTATGAGCGAACAGTTGAATACGCTGGGTCTTTATGGATACAATGCAAAGAATGATGTGGATGAACTCACGGCTATCCAGATTGCACAAATGATCTGGTATTTTATTGATGGAAAGAGCAAATCAAAAACGGAGCCTTCAATTAAAGACCGTCAGCAGTTTACAGAATACCATACAACCGTTGCAGGAACCGATACTGTTTTTCTGCAAAGTAAACGTACCGCCCGTTGGTGGATGCAGTTACCCAATCAAAAATTTATTGCCTGCAGTGCAGCCGATTATCAACTGGCCATCCACAGTGAAATACCTGAACGTTGGTTGAGGGCGCAGGAGAGAGATTAAATACCCGAACACTTTATAAAAAAAGCATTCTGTTTGGATTTTTTTGTACAGATTTCATGTTAGAAGTGGTGCCTTTCTCAGTTTGTTTTTAAGTTTTGGATCAGATCCTTGAGTTCTTTATCGGAAATATTGTCAACATCTCCTTTATCAAAAATAGTTAGCAGGTTAACGGTTATTTCTTCGTCTGAAATTTTTTCAGCATATCCGATCAAAGTAGTTTCAACTAATGAGATCACTCTTGCTCCGCCACTTTTGCCTTTGCCTTTACTTGTAACTTTAAGCCGAATTTTATATGCTTCCTTACCCAAAGGAGTACCAAGTCTGGGCGTATTTACAAGAGCTTTTTCAAGATTCAATAAATCTTTCGAAAGAGATTGATACTTCTTTAGCAGGGGTTTTGCGGCAGTTTTAAAAGATTTGGTAATCTTAACTGTTACTTTCACGCAAAAAATCTTTTAGGGTTTGTAATTTTTTCCCCGACTTTCTTGCTTCTTTTACTTCTAAAAAACCTTCTTTTATATCAGTAAAAACCTTCAATTTGTTTTGAAGCTTGGTATACTCTTTAGTCATCTTCTCCCAAGTCCTTATTGGAACCAAAACAGAAGTTTTATCTCCGTTTTCATCAACCATATATTTTAATGCACCTGCCATACATGACGTTTAATCAAAGCTACAAAATTTCTTTGAACCGAAAAGCTGACGTAGCGTCACCGCTAACTCTGTGCTTTGCGCTATTTTTTGTTTTGTTGATATTGCAGGTGGGTTAATGTATTAAACGGTTGGTTATAACTTATCCCGCCTCATGCGGGAAGACACAACCTCGGCATGCTTCTTTTTATAATATTCCAATAACGCCAAGAGTCAAAATTAAAAGCGATATGTCAATGAAGGAGTTAATGTTATTGCTTCAAAGCTACTTGTTGATATTGTATAATAAACTCTACTTTTAATACCTAAATCAAATTTAGTGTCAATCTTTTTTAAGTAGTGAAAGCCTAAAAATATACCTCCCTCTTCCAGTTTATAGTGTTTAAAATCTCTTTCTTCAAAAAATACTCCTGTTGGTGATACATCTACTTCTTGTTGATTCATTCTCAAATAATAAAAGCCGCCGTGAAGTCTAAAAGGTTTCATTTTTTTTGAAATCGCAGTTTCATAAAACAATTGGTAGAAATGATTTGTATGGCTAATATTAAAATAGAGTATAGTTGCGTTAAAACCATTATCATAGTTTATTTCTCGTTTATTCACAGATTTAGTAAATGCTAAATTAATGCTTGAGTTTGTAGTAAGATTATATTTTACCTCAAAACCTGCAGCAGTTCCTATGAAACTCTTTTTATAAAATAGTTTTGCAGGTGGGGGTATTGTTTCATTATAGCTCCGAACAAAAAAATTTCCATTTAAACCATAATGAACTTCTAGCGAAATACTTTTTTTATTTTGAGCTTGTAAAATAGGAATTTGAATCACTATAAGACAGAGCAGAATTAAGCGTTTCATGTATATACTATAAAACAAGTCGGTATAGTTTGCAGACAATATAATAAGTTGAATTAGTTTTGTGTTTAGCATATTTTTTTAATTAATTTTTTGTGTTTTGAAATATTAACCTACTCATTTTGTTAAAGCAGACAAACAATACCACTAAGTTGTAATAATAGAAACACTTAGTCTGTAAAGGTTGCCAGCGATATTTTGTTTCGCTCTATTTTTTATTTAAAAATTGATTGATCTTCAATGTAAATTAAAACAAATACTTGAACCCATAACCACCGGAGAGTAATATGGAAAGCTATTACTCTATTCCTTCAATTCTATACTCCATTCCATTAAAGCTGCAGGTATCGCCTTTCTTTAAATGCAGCATTGCTTTTCCTAATGGAGATTCAGGAGAAAGAGCAATAACCAACTGATGATTGATAGTTGCTTTGCCCAACCCAATACTGATAAAGAAGACGCCTTTGTTGGTTGTAACCAAACTGCCTCTCACAATTTGTTCTGTATGCAGTGTGGCATCAATTTTTTCCAATACGGTTTTTTGTGCAAGGGTTTCTTTCAACTGGCGGCTGCTGTTTTCCTGTTCAATCTGTAACATGGCCAATGCCGTTTCATGTTTATCGCCGGCGGTTCGTTTGGTTTCATTGCCTGCACTTTCTGTTAAGTCGTGCAGAGATTGTTGTAGTACACGTATTTTTTCATTGATCAGTTGCAGGTAGTGTTGGTATATTTTTTCTTTAAAGGTCATCAGTTCAAAGATACAAGGTATGATGCTTGTTGAGGTATGCCATACCTTTTTAGGGAGTATCCGAAAATTACTTGTTGCTGATAGGTATGGCATACCTGCCTACAACTAAACAATGTATATTTAGCCATAAAATAAGTGCTGATGTTCTCTGTAAAAAAAAGTATAGGCTGTCTTTTTGTTTCTGTCGTAATGTTTTCCTGCACAACGCAAAAACAGGTAAGGATGTCAACTTTGCAAAAACGACTCATTGCTGATTCTGCACTAACCAATGCACATGTTGGTGTGGCGGTATATGATGTAGAAGCCAAAAAATTTCTGTATCAGCATAACAGCAATAAATATTTTGTCCCTGCCAGTAATATCAAGCTTCCTACTTTATATGCCGGTATGAAATATCTGGGCGATAGTCTTGTTGGCTTGAAATACAAAGAACAGAACGATACCATTTTTCTGCAACCAACAGGCGATCCTACGTTGTTGCATCCAGAGTATAAACGTCAACCTGTTTATGATTTTCTGAAAAAGCAAGAGAAGACAATGGTCATCAGTAACCGCAATTGGAGATCAGAAGCATTGGGATATGGCTGGGCTTGGGACGATTATTTAGGTTACTACATGACCGAACGGAGTGCATTTCCTGTGTATGCTAATTTAATTAAGTGGATTCAGCAACGGAACATTGAACAAAAAGGAAGCGGACCAGATACTTCTATTTCTGTGTTTACTGATCCGGAGATTAACTGGAATGCAAGCTTCTCCACTAAAAAAACAAATTCATTTGAAGTTTCCCGTCCACGTACAGAAAATGTATACACGATCATTGAAGGTAAAGAAATGAAAAAGGAACTGGAAGTTCCGTTTGTAACAAACGGTATTCAGTCAGCGTTGGAATTATTAAAAGACACACTACATAAAGAAATAAAAGAACACAATTTTCAAATTGCAAAATCAGATAATTATAAAGTAATCCATTCGCAACCGGTGGACTCCCTGTTTAGACCGCTCATGCACCGCAGCGATAATTTCTTTGCGGAGCAAACCTTACTGATGGTGAGTAATCAATTGTTGGGTTATATGGATGAACAAAAATTGATAGATTCTTTACTGAAAACCGATCTCAGCGGCTTTCCTCAAAAACCAAAGTGGGTAGATGGAAGCGGACTCAGCAGGTACAATTTATTTACACCCGAAGATTTTGTATGGCTGCTGGGAAAAATGAAAGATGAATTTGGTATGGACAGGTTGAAAACAATTCTGCCCACCGGCAATACGGGTACGCTCCGTAATTATTATAAAGACGAAACGGGAGTGATCTTTGCAAAAACGGGATCACTCACCAGTCATATTGCGTTGAGTGGTTTCCTGATTACATCTAAAAACAAGCTGCTCATTTTTTCTGTGCTGGTGAATAATCATGCAGCATCTCCGGCTGCAGTGCGCAGGGCGGTTGAAAAATTTCTGCAACAGATACGCAAAGAGTAATAAGTTAAAAGAACCTGTTGGGCTAAAGCCCGCATCAATTTTTTTTTACTAACCCCGGCTTTAAAGCCGGGGTTAGTAACCATACTTGCTTCATGGGCTTTAGCCCGATGTAAAAAAAACTTACTGCACAGGCAGCATTTTATTTTTTGCAGGGAACTATTATACAGCATCCTTTCAGGAAAACATCTTTCGCCGGAACACATCCGTAAGAGACAAGCACATTATCCAAATTAATCCACCGAAGCTTTGGCCCAGGCGGAACACTAAACCACTTTTTTATGAAGAAGTTTATTTACTCTTTTATGGCCATGCTGTGCATATGGATAACAGCAGCACAGGCTCAAACAAATCCCTGCGAAGGCAAAGCAAATTTCGAGTTTACCATCAATGTAAATACGGTAACTTTTGTATCCATCAACACATCCAATACTGTATTGGAGCACAAGTGGAGCTTTGGTGATGGTGCCATCTCAAATGCAGTAAACCCTGTTCATCTGTATCAGTTGCCCGGTAATTACCGTGTGGTACATTATATTAAAGATGTTGCAAGGAATTGTTACGATTCTGCTGTAAAAGAAATCCAACTCATCTTTACACCTGCCTGTGAATTGTTACAATCAAAGTTTGAATGGATTAGAGATACCACAGTGCCTAACAGGATCAAGTTCATCAATCAATCATTGCCCAATATAGCAGGAACAACACTGTTGTATAAATGGAATTTTGGTGATGGTACGTTTTCTTCAGAAAAAAATCCGATACATACTTACAACGCACCCGGACAATACAATGTTTGTTTAACCATCCGTTATGCCAATGCTAATTGTGAAAAAACTTTTTGCATGGTTGTTACGGTGCCACCAACCTGTAACTTGCAAGCTCTATTTACATGGGCTGCTGATTCTGCCAATCCCCAAAAAATAAAATTCAGTAATCAAACAGTTGTTCCAGCTACTGCTGCGCAGGTAAGCTGGAGCTTTGGCGATGGAACAGGCAGCAATGAATGGAGTCCGACGCATGTATACACACACCCCAGCGTTTATAAAGTTTGTTTAAAAGTATACATCAATAATACCTGCGTAAAAGAAATTTGTAAAGAGGTTGTCATCAGGGCATGTACTGTTCAGCCAAACTTTACATGGACACTTGATACGGTTTATCCGATGCGAGGAGTGAAGTTTCACAATCAAACCCCACTCACCAGTAATACGCCGCCAATTAGTGTGAAATGGACTTTTGGTGATGGTGCAACCAGTAATGAATGGAGTCCGTTCCACAACTATGCTCAACCGGGAACGTATAAAGTTTGTCTGCGTATTGAATTCTTCCCTGGCTGTCTAAAAGAAATTTGTAAAGAAGTAACTGTTCCTGCGCCCATGCATTGCGAACAGATGAGTGCATTCTCTATGGAGCGTATCATTAATGAGCCAAATACATTTGTGTTTAAAGCTAATGTGCCCAATGCTTTTGCAAAGTATACTTGGACCTTTGGTGATGGCACCGGTGCGTTAGGACCAAATGCAAGACACAAGTATGATCGTCCCGGCCGTTATACTGTTTGTTTAACAGTGTACCGCAGCAACGAATGTGCATCTACAACCTGTAAAGAAGTAGTGATCGGACAACTGAACTGTGAACAGACGTATGTAAAGTTTGAATATCAGCGCCTCAATCCGCCGATTGGTAATGCCATTAAGTTTACAGCAGTAAGTAATCAGCCGCTTGTTTCACAACGTTGGACGATTCAGAAAAGTAACAGCAATACTCCCGTTATCATCCATACGAACAATCCAACCTATATTTTTCAGGATACGGGTTTGTATAAAGTTTGTCTGCGTGCAGTTACTGCCAATGGTTGTGTAAAAGAGTTTTGTGAAACGATTCGTATACAGCAGATTCCTGTTGCCTGTACCTTACAGGTAACACCTAATCCTGCAACCACCACAGTTAACTTTAAAGTTCAGGTTGAAGTATCACAAACGGTAACAGCATCCATCATTGATATTACCGGTGTGCGCAAAGCCATCTTTTATTTAAATGCAGCGGTTGGGGTAAACAGTTTTGCTTTGCCTGTAAGTACATTGCCGGCCGGTTATTATACGCTGGAAGTAAAAGTGGGCAACCGGATTTGCCTGGGCCGGTTTCAGAAAATAAATTAAGTGTGTATGTTTTAAGTACCCGATGAACTTTGCCAAAGTTATAAGTGTATGATTGCTATTTGTCAGTCTGTATAAACTTTGGCAAAGTTTTTTTGAAAGTGTACAGCTTTGCCAAAGTTATAAATGTAGAACTGCTATTTGTGAGTATGTATAAACTTTGGCAAAGTTTATAACTTAATTTTTTTATGAAGATTGTTCTTGATCTTTTCCGATTAAATCAATTTCATGTTCAATTGGGTTTCTGTCTTCATAAACAGCGCTTCCAAATCCAAGAATGGGCCAGAAGATAAACGGCAGAAAAACCAGACCAAGTGTATACCCCACGTCCTTATTGAATTTTTTGCAGAGAAGATTTTTTATCCAGACTTGAAAAATAATGCCGGCATACGGGATGATGCAAAGAACTCCCCACCAACTTGGCTTGCCTGCTAATTCAGCCATCACCATATAATTATAAACAGGGACAATCGCTTCCCATCCTTGTCTGCCGGCTTTTTGGAATGTCTTCCACATGCCAATAATGGAAGGAAGAGCAATGATTAAAATAAATACGAGGAGAAAAATGATCTGAATTGAAGCTAAATTTTCGTTCATAAGTTTGAGTTTAGGTGCACTGAAGATAATTATTGTATGCTATCGCCCAAACATTTTCTCCAGTTCTTCTTTCTTCAATTCCATATAAGTTGGAAAGCCGTTGGAAGTTGCATTGGGTTGTGTACAGTTAATTATTATCAGCTTTACTAATTTCTTCTCTCCATTTTAAAATTTCTTCCAACGTGTAAATCTGATAATTTATACCCATACTTCTTGCATGATCCTCTACGGAGTTAGCAAAGCCAGCAGACTTTCTTCTTTGATTAACATGTAATGGGTCCTTGATTGGCCAAATGAACGACAAGTTTTCCCATTGGCCTGTCTGTTTACTCTTTATACTCATGCCTGAACTTTGCGTACCATAGATTTGCTCCTTATCGTTAAACATCAGTGAGCGGTCAAGCATCATCGCATAAAGTTGAAAACGCAACTCATTTTTTTCAGCTGCTTCCTTTATAACTGGCAAATATTTATCAACGACTTTTGAATGCTGTATAATATAGAACGCAACTTCATTAGATGAGTTACCTACTAATGAAACACCCGGATAGCCATACTTACTTATTATTTCTTCAATTCGAATTGTGTTCAATGAATCGATTGCAGCTTGCAACTTCCATAAGTGTTCATTCAGTAGCTCTTTATTGACACCATAAACTATAGCAAGTGAATCGCCTTTGCCTCTCATATTTGCAATTAAGGCCGCTCGATATTTTTGGTCTAGAGGTATCAATCTGTCAAGCTCCTTTTTTAAGGGAATATTCAGTCCTGTCTGTGCATTTGTTACAAGCAAAAACGAAAAGACAATAAAAAGTGAGAACATTCGCTTCATAAATGCTTCAATATTATACCTATCGCCCAAACATTTTCTCCAGTTCTTCTTTCTTCAATTCCATATAAGTTGGGAAGCCGTTGGAAGTTGCATTGGGTTGCGTACAGTTGAACAAATCTTCCACCAGCTGTTTCATTTCTTTTTGTGTTAATGAACGGCCGGGTTTAATGCTGTGTTGCTTTGCAAGCGAACGGATCAGTTTTTCCCGCTTGGAAAATTTAAGATCACTGGTATAGTGTTTAAACTGTTCAAGCAATAACTCAATGGCCCTGCTTTCATTTCCCTGATCCACATCGGCAGGTGTTCCCTGAATTACAAAGGTATCTTTTCCAAACGGCTCAATATGATAACCGAGCTGATGCAGATCTGTTGTAAGCTCCTGTAATAAAATAGCATCCTGTGGAGAGAGTTGCAAGGTGGATGGAAACAAACTGCGTTGCGTGGCAATGGCTTTGCCTTCTGCTGCTGTTAAATATTTTTCATACAACACCCGCTCATGTGCATTTTGCTGATGAATGAGCAGCATGCCTTTATTGGTTGACGCAAGAATATAGGTATTGTGCAATTGTGTAAGATCTGTATCACTGATAGTTGGTTGCTGATTATTTGCAAACGATGATTGTACAGATTTACTTTCAAACTGCTGACTACCGGCTAACGACTCATTACTAACGACTGATTCCTTCCAATGTTTCAGCTCACTCTTGTGCTGCGGATCAATTTTATGTGCCGCATGTTTCTGTGTAAATGTTTGATACAATGAAGAAGAAGAAGCCTGCGATTTTTGTTCAGCAGTAAATGGTTTGCTCACCGCATCTAAATGTTGAATAGAAGGATCCAGATCAAAATCAAGTGTAGGTGTAATGCTGAATTGGGCCAGCGCATGTTTTACTGCAGATTGCACAAATGCATAAATGATCTTTTCATCTTCAAACTTAATTTCCTGCTTGGTAGGATGTACGTTAATATCTACCTGTGAAGGATCTAAATCAATAAACAACACATAAGCAGGAAAACTGTCGCTGGCAATCATTTCCTGAAACGCACCTGCAACAGCATGATTGAGATAAGCACTTTTAATAAAACGTTTGTTTACAAAAAAGTACTGATCACCTCTTGTTTTCTTGGCTGTTTCGGGTTTGCCGATAAAACCAAAAATGTTCATGTAGTCGGTTTGTTCATCAAGAGCCACCAGTTTCGCATTGTATTGATTACCGAGTAACTGAACAATGCGTTGTTTAAGTGTGCCTTTTTCTAAATGAAATAATTCCTGTCCGTTTGCACTGAGTGAAAAGAAAATTTCAGGATAAGCCATACTCACACGAATAAACTCATCTGCAATATGACGCATTTCTGCAGCATTGCTTTTTAAAAAGTTGCGACGTGCAGGAACATTAAAGAATAAATTCTTCATGGCAATGCTGGTGCCATTAGCAGCAGCAACAGGTTCCTGTTTGGTAACAATGCTGTTTTCAATTTCAATCAAGGTGCCTGATGGATCGGTTGCTTTTTTTGTTTTTACTTCAACCTGTGCAACAGCAGCAATGGAAGCCAGTGCTTCACCCCGAAAGCCCATGGTTTTAATCCGGAAGAGATCATCAATTTCTTTGATCTTTGAAGTAGCATGCCGTTCAAAAGCCATGCGTGCATCAGTTTCACTCATGCCCACACCGTTATCAATCACCTGAATCAATTGCTTGCCTGCATCGTTGATGATGAGTTGAATGTCGGTGGCACCTGCATCCACTGCATTTTCCAGTAACTCTTTTACAGCACTGGCAGGTCGTTGAATCACTTCGCCGGCAGCTATCTGGTTGGCTATATGATCGGGCAATAATTGAATGATATCCGGCACTTACACTTCCTCCTTTTGAAGCGGCAAAAATACGGGATATGGCAGGGAATTGAAGTTTAGTCTGCAAATAATTCTGAGAAGTTGATGGTGGCTTTGCAATCCTCTTCCAGTGTAAAAGTAAACTCTGATGGATTTACTGCAACAGCTTGATACCCGATTGCAATTTTTTCGAAAATCTCCACTTTATTAAACCCCGGATCAATAATGATGTAATATTTCACTCCCTGCGATTCATAAATTTCATATTTCTCTCTACGGTCGGTAACGGAACTGGATGGAGAAATGATCTCAACAACTAATTCGGGAGGGAAGTCAAGAAAATTATTGTTATTGATGGGTTTACAAATAACTAACAAATCGGGTTGAAGAACAGTATTGTCTTTTACTTTCCAATCAAATGGTTGAAGCGCTGTACATTGTTTGCATTGCTTTAAGGCGAATACAAAAAGCGAACTTAATTCAGTGGCAACTTTCTGGTGTTTATAATTAGGTGATGGGCTCATTGCATATGGAATTCCACCTATTAACTCCCATCTACCTTCCCATAAAAGGTAATCTTCGTACGTATAATGCGGTGTATATTTTGGTGCGGTTGACATCAGTACAAATTTATTCAAATTATTGCCAATTGCAAGCAGGTTGTTTTGGTTAACTTTAGCCATTCGAAAAGAAGAAAAAAACATGAAGAAATTCCTACTTGCATTTGCCGTAACAGTTACTCATCTCTTTGCATTTTCACAAAACAAACAGGAACTGGCCAAACAATGGGCCGATAGTGTACTGCAAACCTTAACCAAGGATCAGCGGATTGCACAACTCATGATCATTCGTGCTCACAGTAATTTAGGAGCAGCTCATATTAAAAGCGTCACCGAGCAAATTCAAAAATATAATGTAGGCGGACTTTGTTTTTTCCAGGGCGGACCTATCAGGCAGGCCAATCTTACCAACTATTATCAAAGCATTGCACAAACACCTTTATTAATTACAATTGATGCAGAATGGGGCTTGGGTATGCGGTTAGATAGTGTGGTATCACTTCCCCGTCAGTTAATGATGGGTGCTGCGCAGGATGCAGCGCTGGTATATCAATACGGCCGCATCATTGGTGATCAATGCAAGCGTATGGGTATTCAAGTAAACTTTGCACCGGTGGTAGATGTAAATAATAATCCAAACAACCCGGTGATCAATGACCGTTCATTTGGTGAAGACCGTTATAAAGTGGCACTGTTTGGTGTGCAGTGTATGAAAGGGATGCAGGATGCAGGTGTGATGGCTTGCGCTAAACATTTTCCGGGGCATGGTGATACAGAAACAGACAGTCATTATGATTTGCCCGTGATCAGTAAAACAAAACCTGAACTTGATTCACTGGAGTTGTATCCTTTCCGTGAATTGTTTGAGCAAGGGATAGGAAGTGTAATGGTAGCTCATTTATACATTCCCGCCATTGATAACACAAAGAATGTAGCCACTTCCATCTCTTATAATAATGTAACAAAATTATTGCGTCAGGAACTGGGTTATAAAGGATTGAGTTTTACAGATGCCTTGGAAATGCAGGGCGTAAAAAAGTTTTATCCTGATGGGGAAGCAAGTGTACAATCGCTTATTGCAGGCAATGATCTGCTTTGTTTACCGGGCGATGTACCGGCGGCGATTCAGAAAATTAAGAAATCCATTAAAAAGAAAAAACTGAAATGGGATGATATCAACTCCCGTGTACATCGTGTACTGATGGCGAAATATATGTACGGACTTTCAACACTTCAACCGATCAATACAAACAATCTGCTGAACGATCTCAATGCACAAACCGCTGCATTTAAAAAACTATCAGCAGAAAAAACCATTACACTCTTACGCAATGATCTGGATGTGTTGCCGCTTTCAGCAGCAGCCATGTCGTTTAAAAACAAAGTAACAAGAGACGACCGCAAGATTGCATATGTAGCAATTGGTGTCACTGCCGATAATGTGATCATTAAAAAAATGAAAGAAGAATTAAATGCAGATGTATTTTTCTTTTCGTACAAGAATGATGCTGGCAGAATATTATCATTGGTAGAACTGATGAAACAAAATTATCAGCAGGTAGTTATAGGTGTGCACGGGTACAGTCGCCGTCCGCAAAATAATTTTGGATTGAGTGTGCCTTCTGTTCAATTGGTAAACCGGTTGCTTGAATTGCCCAAGTCTGTTTTGCTGGCATTCGGTAATCCTTATGTGCTGAAGAATTTCTGCGCTGCTAAAAACAGCATGGTTTGTTACGAAGATGATAACTATACACAGGCTGCTGCATTTGACATTCTCATTGGTAAACAATTACCGCAAGGAAAATTACCGGTAACGGTTTGTGATGAATTGAAATTTGGTACTGGTTTGCAGTATGCAGAAATAAGACCGGGTTCTTTACCGATTGACAAAATAGATGAATCAAAATTTGCAACAGTTGATTCCATTATTGCAGATGCCATAAATAAAAAAGCAACGCCGGGTTGTGTAGTGATGGCAGTGAAAGAAGGTAAGATCGTTTTTGAAAAAGCGTATGGTTCGTATACTTATGAACAAACAGAACCAATGACTTTGGAGTCGGTATTTGATATGGCATCGGTTACCAAGATCTGCGCCACTACTATTTCAGTCATGAAGTTGTATGAAGAAGGCAAACTGGATCTGCAACAAAAACTCGGCTACTATCTGCCTTGGGTAAATGGTACCAATAAACAGGATTTAGTGATACAGGATATCTTATTACATCAGGCCGGATTAAAATCGTACATTCCTTTCTTTCGGGAAACGATTGATACAGTGACGGGGGTTCCTTTTCAAAATCTGTATGCCAGCGGACCTGCTGAAGAGTTTACAATCCGAGTAGCAGATAATTTTTATATGCGGAATGACTGGACAGATACTATTCGTCAACGTATCTTAAAAAGTGAACTGGGGCAATTTGGAAAATATGTGTACAGTGATAATGATTTTATTTTCTTAGGCAAGATCGTTGAGCAACTGAGCGGAATGACATTGGATAACTATGTACGCAAAACATTTTATGAACCACTGCATTTGTACGCAACAGGATTTCTTCCGTTGCAACATGTGCCGCTGAACAGGATTGTTCCAACCGAACGTGAACTGCAGTTCCGCAGGCAGTTATTAAGAGGTGATGTACATGATCCCGGTGCAGCGATGTTTGGTGGTATAGCCGGTCATGCAGGATTGTTCAGTACCGCATACGAACTGGCAGTGATTATGCAAATGCTCAATAACGGCGGAACCATCGGCAAACAAACATTTTTTAAACCGGAGACGGTTCAAAAATTTATTGCTTATGGTAGCCCAATCAGCAGAAGAGGATTGGGGTTTGACAAACCGGAGAAGGACAATCTTACCAGAAAAGATCCTTATCCAGCGTTGAGTGTGTCGCCTTCAACCTTTGGGCATACAGGTTATACGGGCACAGGTGTGTGGGCCGATCCTGAACATAAAATCGTTTATATTTTCTTAAGCAACCGTGTACATCCTGATGGTGGCACCAATACAAAATTGTTAACGATGAATGTGAGAGGGAAAGTGCAGGATGCGATTTATAAAGTGTTGTTGGCGAAGTAATGGTCGGGGCGCTTTCTGCGACCTGAACGATGACGTATTGTATTGTAAAGTATGGTTCAGGCCGCTTCAGCGGCCCGACCCTGTTCTCATTTCAACTTCAACAACAACTCTACAATCTCTTTCTCTCTCGTCCACACAATAAAGTGGTTTTCTTTTTCGAAGCTTGTTACAAAAACAGAATCGGTTTTAGTGAGCATCGTTTGTGTGTAAGCTACATTGCTGTAAGGTACCAGTATATCTTTTTTTCCATGCAGTATATAAACAGGGCAATGAATTTTTTCATAATCAGGCCCCATTTCTTTCAGATCCTTTTTTAAATACCATAATTCCTCATTGCTTGGCCGCAAGGCTCCCGGTATCAGTAAATTCAAGGGTGTTTTAAATAAGATGGGCCGCCACTTTTCCGGTTTCTCTAACGATGGGTCCTGTGAACCTGCAAGCAATACAAGTGCTTTTGTATACTGCGGTCTTGCAGCAGCGATCTTAATTGCCATAGGTCCACCAAGACTGTGGCCTATGATAATAAATGGTTTGTTATTATGAATACTGTCCATCCATGCAGCAATAATGTTTGTTTGAGCAGTAAGGTTCATGGCGTTACCAAAATCGCTGTAACCAAAACCGGGTCGGTCAACAGAAATGATGCGATAGTGCTGTAACAGTTCTTTATTTTTTAAGTACGCTTTAAACGCATCCCAACTGCCGGGTGAGCCATGCACAAATAAAAGAGTAGGCAGCGTATCGCTTCCGGTTTGCGCATAGTGCAAAGGGAAGCCGTTGATCTTTATCACAGGTGTTTGCAATACAAGACCGGCTTCGTTGAATTGCTGTTTGGCTTTTTTATCACTGATGCGCATCTTCATACAACTTTGCGCCATCAACAACCAGAGCAATAAAATAATTCCGATGATCATAAAGGATCTTTTCATCCAGCGGGGCATAGTTTTAGTAAGTTAAGGAAATTGAATGACTGTAAACTTTATGCATTCAGATGGTAAACGAGTTTAATGATGTTTTTTGTTGCACAAAGAACGCAGAGAGTTGCACAGCGTACACAAAGTAAGAGGCAATACTCATTTATTCTTTTGGATAGTTTGGAATGTTTAATCCAAGAATAATATCTCTTCTGCCGTATAACAACCCTTCACTGTTTGTTGTAAGTGTAAGAATACCTGATCCTGCATAATTCTGTAACCTGTCCCGTTCTTTTTTTGTTAAAAACGGATCGTCATCAAATTGAATGTCATCTATAAAATATTCATTCATCCCCGGTTCTTTTATCATGAGATGAATATGTGCAGGTATTGAACTTTGAGGATAGGAGCCGGGCTTAGAGGTGTAAATTGTATAACGTCCATCGGTTGCCGTTAGTAACCAGCCACGTAAAGATCCGTGTCTTGTTTTTTCAGTTGCCGTTTGTACATACTCACCTTCTGTGTTGGTTTGATAATAATATACAATCACTCCTGCTGCCGGAGTTTTGCCATCTTTTTTATAAACCGTTCCTTCAATCTTCATCTGTTGCCCTTGCTGGTTCCAGCCAATACAGGTGTCAACTGCATTTATTTGCTTTGGCATATTAATGTACATGATTTCGCAACCTTCGCATGATGCACCAACACGAACTGTTGAAGCAGATGATTTGTTTATTTGTTGATTGTTTACCTGGCCGCAGGATGTTTGCAGCAACATCAGATAGAACATACAAAGCAGCATCGATTTCATAACCAATAAGTTTATTGTTATTGAAATCTACAGCAATTCGTCCGAAGAAAATAGTTAAGAATGATAAAAGAAAACCCCGACTGCTGTCGGGGTTTATTTATTTTATGATTGATCATTTTGCGGAGGATCAATTTTTTTCTTTTCAATTTGCGGACGGCTTTGTTGCGGTGGCCGCTGTTGCTGCGGACGTTGCTGCTGCTGACCGCCTGATCTGTTTTGAGCAGCACCTGAACCACCCTGTTGCGGACGGTTTTGCTGAGGCGGCCTTTGTTGCTGCGGACGTTGCTGCTGCTGTCTTTGCTGGTTACCTTGTTGCGGACGGTTACCTTCCTGCTTCCGTTGCTGGCCCTGTTGTTTATCTCTTCTGCGGCGGCTGTCACGTTCCAGTGTTTTTAAACTGATTTGCCCTACTAACTCCACATGTGCATGTTCTTTTTCTTCGGCTTTTGCAGGCGATAATTCAATAGCACCTAACTCATCGGGCCGCTGACCTTTTACATTCATCAGCCTGATTTCTTTTACCCTTTCTATCGCAACAGGATATTGCTGGTTACTGCCCGGCAGTACATACCACATCACGCTTTTAAAAATATCTTTCTTAACCAGTTGTGCAGTACCACGGCTCAACTCCAGTACATCTGCATTGTTGGGGAACTGTTGCAATGCATCAAGGTAAGTATCCAGTTCATAATTCAAACAACATTTTAAACGGCCGCATTGTCCGCTCAGTTTTGTTTGATTAATGGTGAGGTTCTGGTAACGGGCAATGGTTGTTGTTACACTTTTAAAATCGCTGAGCCAACTGCTGCAGCATAATTCACGACCGCAACTTCCAATACCGCCTATTTTGGCAGCTTCCTGGCGAATACCGATCTGCTTCATTTCTACCTTGATCTTAAAATCGCCGGCAAACACTTTGATCAGTTCACGGAAATCCACACGGTCTTCGGCTGTATAATAAAAAGTGGCTTTGCGTCCATCGGCCTGAAACTCCACTTCAATCAGTTTCATATCCAGGTTCATTTGGATGGCTGCAGCTCTTGCTCGTACCAACGCCGGCTTTTCACGCTCTTTGCTTTCTTTCCATTTTTGCAGATCCATTTCGTTGGCACGGCGCATGATCTTCCTGATTTCAGCATTATCTTCCTTCACTCCTTTTTTCTTTAACTGCAAACGCACCAGTTCACCACTCATGTTTACCATGCCCACATCGTAACCGCTTACACCTTCTACTGCCACCATATCACCTTTGGTAAATGTTTGCAGGGTATTGTTGCGGTAAAATTCTTTGCGGCTTCCATGATTAAAGCTCACTTCTACAATACGGCAATCGCTGTTGGGATCACTGAACGGAAGATTGGCCAGCCAATCGTGCACGTTCAACCGGTTACAGCCACCTGTGCTGCAACTTCCGTTGCTCTTACATCCGTTCGGAGTTCCTGTTCCACAACTTGTACAACTCATTATAATGAGGAATTAAAAAATGAACAATAAATGAAAAGGGGGAGCAAGCAGCAGAATGTGTATGTAGCTTCGGTTGTATCACTCACTTGTACACTTTGTTTTCTGTGGAGCAAACAAAGCCCTGTGTTGAATATTATTTGAAATAACGTTGCCCCTAATGGCAATGCTGTACAAGAGTGCGACGCAACAAAAGATGATCAGCGATTCAAAAGCTCACTCACAAAATCCTTTTCTTCACTATGACCTGTTCTCTCTCACCAATCTAACGCACAGGTCAATTCATCAAAAATAGTGATTTATCGGGAATGAAAGCAAGGATCGGTGGGTCATCCGCTGTTTTGGGGATGGCTCACCGGAAAACAGTTAGCTGACCTCAATCGCCGAGTGATTGGCAATAATATGGTACAGCTTAATAGTGAGGGCCATAAACAGCATTTTGCCGTTGGCATTGCGTTCAATATGATAAGCCGCTTTGTCGAGCTCCTGTGTAATGGCCTGCTGCTGACTTACATCGCACAGCTTATTGAGGCGGAGAGCAAAATCTTTTTCGGCACCGGTAAGCGGCAAATGATCTTCGCCCATGGTGCGTAAACGGATGCTTTGCTCCAGCAAATGAGTAAAGTAACGGAGGAATTGTTTTTGTTTTTCACGGCCCTGCTGGCTGATGGTATCTACCCATTTCACCTGTGCAATGGGACCGGTTTTTAAAACTGCGTTCAGCCATTCCCGTAACAAAGCCTGCCAGTCTTCTTCGGCATGTTGAATGAGTTGCAATGCTTCCCGGTAATTGCCTTCGCTTACAGCAGCAATTTGCCCGGCCTGATCTTCATTGAGTTTACTGCGTTGCACCAATGCATCGGCAACATCGGCTGCATCAATAGGTGGTATGCGAACAGTTTGGCAACGGCTTACAATGGTAGGCAAAACCAAATCTTCATTTTCTGTTACAAGAATAAACAAGGTATTTGCAGGCGGTTCTTCAATAAGCTTGAGTAATTTATTTCCTTCTCTGCCTAAAAATTCGGCCATCCATAACACAAGGATCTTGTATTCGCTTTCAAAACTTTTGAGATTAAGTTTGCGGATGATGTCGGCACATTCTGCCGAAGTAATATTTCCCTGTTTGTTTTCGGCGCCAATAAATTGTAACCAGTCGTACACATTGCCGTAAGGATACAGTTTAATAAACTCTCTCCACTCGCTGATGAAATCGGTGCTGATGGGTTTGTCGCCGCTTTTCTTTGTAATAACAGGATAGCTGTAATGAATATCGGGATGAATGTATTGTGCTGCCAACCTCCCCCCTTGCCCCCCTCCCAAAGAGGGGGGTGGTTCTTCGCCAAACAAACCAATTGTTGTTGCAACGGGTTTGTTTTTTTCGCTTTGTGTAACCACATAGTTACTGAAAGCCAGTGCAAGTGGTAAGGCACCCGTTCCTTCTTTGCCAATAAACAACAATGCATGGCTGAGGCGGTTATGATGAACCATTTCCTGCAGTTGCTGAATGACCTGTTGCTGCCCAATGATATGGCTGAATTGCATGGGGCGAAGATAGGAGAAGGATAAATTGTAAGTGCATTTCATTAAGTTCTTTCATTCCATTTATGAAACTACACGCTTTGGAGTATTGGTTATACGAAGCAATTATTTATTAACTAAAGCGTTTGTATTTAGTATGCAAACGCTTTGGTTTAGCTAAAGATGTAATATGAGAATCAAACTGCTAACTGCTTTTATTTTCTTAATTTTTGGGGATACGAATGCTCAGGTTTCCATAAATATCAGTGGTTTTACAGAAGAAGTAATAACTAAAGAACGTATTACCGGAGTGACTGTTTTTTACAAAGAGAAAAGCAGTAACATCATAACAAATGATGCCGGATATTATAGTATAAAAGTGAAAAAGGGCGACAGCTCTACATTGATATTCAGTCATGCCTCTTTTGAAACTCTCATCATTAAAGTATTTTCTTATAAGGATACTTTTTTCTCTGTTGTCCTAAAACCTTTATCAAAGGAATTGCAAGAAATACAAATTCAAAACAGGAATTCAAATGATGGCAAATCGTATTTAGGAACAGTTTCTATACCTGTTAAAAAGTTAGCCAAACTTCCGACCCTTTTTGGAGAAAAAGATGTTATAAAAGCAATACAGTTGCTTCCCGGTGTTCAAACAGGCAATGAAGGGAATGCCGGTTTTTATGTACGGGGAGGTGGAGCAGATCAGAACCTGATTTTATTGGACGGCATTACTATTTACAATGTTTCACATCTGTTTGGTTTTTTCTCATTATTTCCAACCGATGCGGTTAAAAGTGTAGACTTAATAAAAGGAGGTTTCCCGGCAAGATACGGGGGTCGTTTATCATCTGTTTTAGATATAAAATTAAAAGATGGGAATAAGCAGAAGTATGAAACTAATTACAATATTGGATTGCTTTCTTCAAAATTTTCGGTTGAAGGTCCAATCAAAAAAAATGGGTCATCCTTTATTTTTACAGGAAGACGAACATATTTTGATGTATTAACTAAACCGTTTCTTGCCAAGAAAGCAAATAGCGCAGGATATAATTTTTATGATGGGATAGCAAAACTAAATTTTATACTTAATGAAAGGAGTAGTTTATCTGTCAGTGCTTATAATGGAAAAGATAAATACAATTCATTTGCCAAAGAGACTTATTACTCAAATTCGGGTGAGGTAATAAGTAAATCGAATTCAAATTCCGGATTGGAATGGGGGAATTCAACATTTGCATTGCGCTATGGTATAGCCTTATCTTCAAAAATCAATTTCAATCAGAGTGTAAATTATACAAGTTATTATTACAATTCATTTTATAAAAATGATATTTCGGATAAAGATGGTAATGAAATGCCTGAAAAATCTTTTTCATTTTTATTTCGAAGCTCAATAAAAGATATAAGTTACAAGTCAGAGTTAGATTGGTTTATTTCAAATAAACTAAAACTTAAATCAGGAATAGGCTATATCCATCAAATATTTAACCCATCCTCTGCACTGGTAAGAACCGGTGGTAATGGACAGCCGGTTTCTCAAAATTTAACTTCCGGTAATATTCGTACTAATACAGCTTATTTGTTTTCAGAAGCTGATTATTCAATAACTGATAAGGCGCAGGTAAATATGGGAGTCCACAGTACTTTATATGTTGTAAATAATCGAAAGTTCTATTCCGCACAACCCAGATTAAACGGAAAATTTCAAATAAGTAATTTATCCAACTTGCAGTATTCGTTTTCTTATATCCTTCAACCTATTCATTTGTTAACTAATAATGGCCCCGGGTTGCCGGTAGATTTATGGGTTCCTGCAACTCCAAAAGTACCACCACAGAATGCATGGCAATATTCATTAGGATATCTCATAAAGCCGAAGAAAGGTTATGAGATTTCACTTGATATCTATTATAAAATTATGAATGGATTAATTGAATATGGTGAAGGTGCAAACTTTTTAAATAGTACCCTTGATTGGGAAAAAAGAATTGAAATTGGAAAGGGGATTAGTTACGGGGCAGAGTTGTTTATGCAAAAAAAAGTGGGTGTTTTTTCGGGATGGGTTGGATATACTTTATCATGGAATAAAAGAAAGTTTGCCAATCTGAATAACAATAACTGGTTTTGGTATAAATATGATCACAGACATGATTTAAAAGTGGTATTGATTTATGAACCTTCTAAGAAATTTGATCTCTCTTTTAATTTCGTTCTTCATTCCGGTAATAAAATTACAATTCCTGATATTGCATATAATGGTATTCAGGGAGGGCTTCCGGCAACTTATACAGGATTCATGTTTGACATTAACTCGCAATACATTTTAAATGCAAGTCAAAGAAATAATTTCAATTATAAAATATATCATCGAAGTGATGTCAGTTTTAATTTCAATAAAGAAAAGAAACGGGGCACCAGAATCTGGAACATAAGTATCTATAATGTTTATTCACGCCTCAATCCTTATTTCTATTATTTAAAGGAAGATTCGTCAGGTAAATTAACGCTAACCAGTTTTAGCTTGTTTCCCATATTGCCATCAGTGAGTTATCAATTTAAATGGAAATGATATGCGCTTGTTTAACATGATAGGTTTAGTGCTTTGTTTTGTGGCAGCAGGCTCATGCTCAAAACAAATAAATGAGAAAGAATTAAGGTTTAATAAAGTTCCGGTTGTTAATTGCATTTTCAGGCCGGATAGTATTTGGAAGGTGAATGTAACAATGAGTGGTACAGGTTTAAATACCAGTGGTGAGGCTGTTACAAATGCTGCAGTAAAATTATACTCTTCAGGAATATTAACTGAAGAACTTGCTTATGTATCAAATGGTAATTATATTTCACTAAACGGATTTAAACCATTAGTGGGTGTAGAGTATAGAGTGGAAGTAAATATTCCCGGATTCCCCGCAATAACTGCAACTGATAAGATTCCTAACGCAATACTTACAAATAATATTAAGACCGATACCAGTGCTTTTTCGTTTTCTTATAATCCTTTTTATGATCCTGTGTCAGTTTTTAATGTTGATATAAATCTTTCAGATAATGAAGCTGCTCATAAATATTATATGTTGAAGCCATTATACTATGAAAAAGATGAACTGAAGATTTACAAAGTAACATCTGTAACATTTGACTCATTACGAAGTAAGAACGAACTTCGAAATGAAGATTCAATAAGACTGGCTGCAATTGTTGGCATCCCATTTTATGGGAAGACTGCGTTTATTGCTAAACTTAATGAACTTTTTGCGCCTCGTGCTTATCCATTTAGCACTGCAAAATACTCAGAAGATGGTTTTTTTAATATTTACTATCCTCAGCTATTTCAATTTCACCCCGCATTTGTGAATGATCTTTATTTCAAACAAATTCAGGATTTCTACTTCATGGTATTTGCAGAAAAGCAGATTGGTCAGTTATTCAATAATTATTCACTGCGGTTCAATTATCAGTATTATCCGGGAGGAAGTTTTTCTGTCATTAATGGAGAAATTATCAGAAAAGAAGCGGAATTCTTTTTAGAAGTGAACACTTTCAGTTTTGCCGGATATAAGTACTTTTCAACTTACGTTCAAAATATTTCCAACAGGGCTAATCCTTTTACAGAACAGATCAATACTTTTTCAAACATCAATAATGGAACCGGAATTTTTGCCGGTGCAAATGTTTCAAGAATAAAAATCTGGTAATTCTCTTGCTAAGGGTTAGGTATATTAAATCGTTGCATTGTTGTACATAACAACGAATTAGTTTCTCCTTTAACCCCTGCTCAAAAAATTCAAGGCAATAAGAAGGGTATTGTTATATGGGAAATATTGAATAATTTGAGTGGCTAATCAATTGTAAAAATCTAACATTAATCAAATGAAACAGACATTTATACGATACGCCGGAATTATTTCATTACTTCTTCTTTTCCTCTTCATTGCAGTGCCAAAGATTTCCAATCAGGATTGGTTTCTGTTTGCCTTTGCAGGAATAAATATTTCCTTAGTACTGATCCTTTTCTTCTGGAAATGGGATAGGCAGCAAAAATCATAATATCTATATTTTTAAAAAGAGGTTATTTTCTTTGTATTCTTCTTTTAAAAACAGGATTGTTTTTTAATAATCTTGATTGATGATGTACAGACAGAATATGAACTTCATTTTTAGAAGCAAGCTCATAAATAATTCTGTAACTGCTGATGGGGATTTCTCTGATTTTTTTGTTTTCCAGTTCAGGAACCGGTTTGCCAAAATGCGGATGTTGAATTAAAACTTCTGCTCTTTCAAAAAACAATTGAACCATATTTTCTGCCGCTGCTAATGAGTTGTTTGAAATATAAGCAGCAATTTCATCTATATCTTTTAATGCAGTTGGGGCCCATATTAACTCAGCCATTTCTTTAGCTTTTTCTTTGCTTGAATGGTAGTAAGACCTTTTCCATCTTTTATTTCAGATTGAGCTTTACTTATTTTATTCAATACAATTAATCGGTCGATAGCTTCGTCTACCGGAAATTCATCCGGCAATTCTTTGAGACTTTTCAACACTTCTTTTTTCAACAGCATATCATTTTATTTATACTTAAAGTTAAAAAATAAATCTCCAATTTCAGGAAATAAAAAAGCTGATGCAGTAATACATCAGCTTATTGATTATAGCTTTAAAGTAAATTAAAGCTTACTGGTAATCTCTTCACTCATCGGCTTCACCTTACTTGGAAAGTATGCAATCAGCTCACCCTTCTCATTCAATAAAAATTTATTGAAGTTCCATTTCACTTCTGCATCAAGAACACCATTCTTTTCTTTACTGGTTAACCACTGGTACAAGGGATGTGCATCTTCACCCTTTACGCTGATTTTTGCAGCCATGGGAAATGTAACTTTAAACTTACTGCTGCAGAATTCTTTAATTTCTTTGTTGCTGCCGGGCTCTTGTCCGCCAAAATTGTTTGCAGGGAAACCAATCACCACTAATTTGTCTTGGTATTTTTCATACAAAGCCTGTAACTCTTCGTATTGCGGTGTATAGCCGCATTGCGATGCGGTGTTCACAATTAAAATCTTTTTGCCCTTAAAGCCGGCGAAATTAATAGTGCCGCCTTCCAGACTTTCTACTTTAAAACCATGAACGGTTGGGGGGGTGGCAAAATGGTTCTTGCCGGTAAAAGCCAGCGAAACCAAAACAAGCGTTGTGAGCATAAAACGGATCATGATGTTGAATTTTTATTTATGAATTTGATCTTTTAATTTTTACTGTTTTTTTCCTGAGTGTTTCATAAGTCAAACGTTCCTGATGGTTGATGACCCTTACGTTCTGCAATACAACGGAAAAAGGCCGGTTCGGTTTACATTCTTTAAAGATAAATACAGAGTCGGTAGTTATATAGTATAAGTGGATGCCGTCCCTTTTCTGTTCATCTTCAAACTCAAGAATAAAATCGGGCCTAGTTCTGTTCTTCAGAAACTGTGCCAGCTCCGATCTGCGGTGGTGAGCCATATTATACCGTAGCCGCTTATTCCCTAAATCTGATTCGTTTTCTGATATCAGCAAATAATAATCTTTGGCCTTGCTATGTGTGTAACCATATTTAAAGGAGTTACATCCCGCAGCAACTGTTATCAACCAAACAAATACAATTGTTTTAAATAAACGGAAATCCATTGCTTATTGTTTTTCATAGCAACCTAAATCGGGCAATCCGTTTCTTGGTAACCCGTCAAAATCTGTAAGTAATGATGTTGCTGTTCCTTTATTAATGGCAGGTGATCCTGTTTTTAATCTGAAGTTGTAAAATCGTTTGGCTACATCAACACTGTCAAACACCGGATCGCTGTTACGCACTACGTTAGAAAAGCTGGTAAACGAAGGATCGGTTTTAGTTCTGAATAATACGTTGGTAAATACCACTGTTGCAGTATCGGCACCTTCTTTCTGCACGGCTACTTCATTATCAACCAAACCCTCATCGCCCCAGAGAATACTGTTTGTAAAACCTGCATTTAAAGGAGCTGTAAACAATTGATTGTTTTGCCGTACAAAATTGGTAGCAGTAAGCACGGGGTTTTTATGCTGTATAAAAAAGTTGGATGTGCTTACAACAGTGCAATGATTAAACTGATAATTGCCGCCGTAGATCAAAGCAATATTATTACCGCAGTTGCTGATTAAACAGTTGTTGGCAACAATGCTGCTGTTAATACCAAACAATCCAATATCAAAAATATTATCCAGTACACAATTGTTGAGTGTAAGTTTTGGATTGGCGTTGGCTGCCGGCTTTTCTGTAATAATACCCTGGTAGGCGTTTTTAATATAAGTATAGGTAAGCCGGTTGTTGATGCTGCTGCCACGGAAATACATACCGGGCCATGCACCGGGGTAATCTTTATACGGTTCATCTAAACGATTACCCTGAAACACCACACTGTCGTTTTTTGTTCCGTTGATGATTAAAGTACCGTCAACAATAAAAGGCGCATCGGCATTTAAATAAATTCTTGTTCCCTGCTGTATGGTTAAAACAGCATTGGTATCAATTATAATGCCCCCCATAATTACATAGGGTCTCGTTTTATTCCAGGTTAAATTTCCCTGAAAGCGTGTACTGCGGATGTAGTTGGCATTTTGTCCCCATGCTTCTAATTGTTTAAAAAAGGTATTACCGTTCCATTCAATTTTAATACTGTCACGTATAACAAAAGGCTGATTTTCGGCATTGGGATTTACATTCACCCGCACAAAAACATATATACTGTCGTTGCCTTCAATTTCAATATTGCTGAACTGCACACCGGAGCTGCCATCTGCATTTATCTTAAAAGCCGATGTGGCGCCGCCCATTAACTGAAGATTACTGATGTTGATTTTTTGACGGTTCTCATTTTTAATCAGAAAATATTTGCTGATGGAACCGGCGGTTGTAAATACCGTATCAAACCGAACACTGTCGCTGGTAAGGGTCAGTCTGGAATCATTGCCCGTATCCAGCCTGTCTTTACGGCAGGATACGATACACACAAAAACAAGGATAAGCAGTATGGGGAGATGTGTTTTCACAAAGTGTAAAAATAAGGAAGCGGCAGTGATTGGATATAAGAATAATGTTAATCTCTGCTGGCCCAGGCCAGTGTGGCAATACTGAGTTGTGTCGCCGGCGCCTGTAATATTGCCTGCCCGCAAGCTTCCAGCGTTGCACCTGTGGTAATAACATCATCAACAAGCAGCAGATGTTTATTGCTGATTTCTTCCGGATTAGTGATCTCAAAACTCCCTTCCACATTAGCCCAGCGTTCACTCCGGCCTTTTTTGGTTTGGGTATCTGTGAAATGTTTTCGCTCAACAAGATTGTTTATCACCGGCACTTGTATGATATCTGCCATTCCTTCACAGAGTATAGTTGACTGGTTATACCCTCTTTTCTTTTCCTTATCGGGGAAAAGCGGTAAGGGTACCAAGGCGTCAATTCCCGTAAACCTTCCGCTGCTTTTCAGTTGAAGCCCCATCCACTGGCCTAATTGCCGGCCCACTTCCCGGTTGCCATTGTATTTGAGCTGGTGAATGAGGCGTTGCAAAACAGCGCTTTTGGTAAAATAGTAACCGGCCGCAGCTGAGCTTACATTTAACCGTCCATAAAATATTTTTTCAATGGGGTTGTTTTGGAGACCAAAAAAGCCCGTTTCGGGCAAATTGCTGTAGCAATGGAGGCAAACGGTCTGGTCCTCTTCCAGCAGATCACTGCCGCAACCGGCACATGTATGCGGGTAGAAAAGATGAGAAAAATCGGTGAACCATTTGGTTGCTTTAAGCATGTAAGAAAGATAAAAAACAAATGCTGCAATTGCAATCAATGATGAATAAAATCATCTTTTGTTCATTCGTTTCTTTTATTGTGTGGAGTTACATCAAAAAAAATTACTGAAATAAGTATTGGTAGAGTTCTTCTACCTTTCCCATTGTGATTACTTCAATATTATACTTCTCTAATAATTTTTTATCATTTTCTTTGCGATGTCCTAAGTTGTATTTACTGATTACAATTTTTTCAAAACCTAATTTCTCTGCTTCTGCAATACGCTGATCAATTCTGTTTACTGCTCTTATCTCACCACTTAATCCAACTTCACCTGCAAAACAGATATGCGGGTTAACAGTTACATCTTCATAACTTGAAAGCAATGCACAAAGAACGGCAAGATCAATAGAAGGATCTTCTACTTTTAAACCACCGGCAATATTCAGGAATACATCTTTCATTCCAAAATGAAAACCGCCACGTTTTTCCAACACAGCTAATAACAGTTGCAAACGTCTTAAATCAAAACCACTTACTGTTCGTTGAGGAGTTCCATAAACACTTTGCGTAACCAATGCCTGTACTTCAATTAATAAAGGACGCATCCCTTCCATAGTTGCAGCAATGGCAATACCGCTTAACTCATCTTCTTTTTGTGTAATTAAAATTTCACTTGGATTATTCACCGGCCGCATACCTGTTTCCGTCATTTCATAAATACCTAATTCAGATGTTGAACCAAACCGGTTCTTCATTGTTCGCAGAATTCTATATGCATAGTGGCGATCGCCTTCGAACTGCAAAACCGTGTCCACCATGTGTTCCAGGATTTTTGGTCCTGCAATATTTCCATCTTTAGTTATATGACCAATCAGAAAAACAGGTGTGTTGGTTTCTTTTGCAAACCGTTGTAACTCTGCTGCTGTTTCTCTTATTTGTGAAATACTTCCGGGGCCACTTTCAATAAAAGGAGTTTGTAATGTTTGTATTGAATCTATGATTACCAGTTGCGGTTTTAGTTTTTTTATTTCATTAAAGATGGTGTTGGTGGATGTTTCGGTTAACAGGTAAAAATCTTCATTGTTCATTTGTAAACGGTCGGCACGCATTTTAATTTGCTGTTCACTTTCTTCACCACTTACATAAAGTGTTATTGTATTTTTTAAATGCAATCCGATCTGTAAAAACAAGGTTGATTTTCCAATACCCGGTTCGCCAGCTATTAAAACAATACTGCCCGGAACAATTCCTCCGCCGAGTACACGATTTAATTCAGCATCCTGCGTAAACATTCTTTTTTCTTCGCCGCTTTTTACTTCGTTCAGTGAAATGGTTTTCATTTCGCCGGTGGTTCCACTTTCTTTCCAAACTTGTTTTTGAGGATTGTTTTTATCTTTGGTAATGATCTCTTCAGCAAACGTATTCCATTCATTGCAGGAAGGACATTTGCCAATCCATTTAGTTGATTCGTATCCGCAATTCTGACAAAAAAAAGAAGTTTTAACTTTACTCATAATCGTTGCTCCCTGCCCGTTAAAAGTGCATCAAAAAAAATTATTCCATCAAAAAATTTTTATTGAAAAAAAGTGTTGCAGCAAGTAAGTAAAAAATGAAAAAAACGAAAGAAGAAAAGGAGCAGAAAAAACAGATGTTTTTTAAAAGTAAAAGGGCTGGAATTACTTCCAACCCTTTGTACTTACTAACCCATTAAATTCTGATGCTAAATTACAAATTGCCGCCACATTACAAAATTATTTTTCGCCGATGTGTATAAATTCCTTTGATAACCGCACCTGCTGCATGGCTTTTATTTAGCGGCTGAAAGCATAATTTTAATTATTGAAAATCAAGTGGTTACATATATTTCCAGAAGGTGCTTATACCTCTGTGTTTGCTTACGGCTACCAGCAAACGTAACTGTCTCTGACAAAACGACTTAGAACAAATGAAATGCATGTATTTTTGAGCAATAAAAATAGTTTGGAAACGAATTTGATAGATTTACACATCAAAAACAAACATAAAAATGACACCGGGAATTTTGATGATTTCACTCCTCTTTATGGGGATTGGTTTTTTGGTTCAGATGCGCTTAAAAAGCAAGTTTAAACAGTACGGAAAACAGCCGCTTATGAGCGGTTTAACAGGCAAGCAGGTAGCTGAAAAAATGCTCAAAGAAAACGGCATTTATGATGTGCAAGTGGTTTCAGTAGAAGGATTTCTGAGCGATCATTACAACCCTACGAATAAAACCGTAAACCTGAGCCCCGATGTGTATCAATCCAATTCCATTGCAGCTGCTGCGGTGGCGGCACATGAGTGTGGCCATGCGGTACAGCATGCCACGGCCTACCAATGGTTAATGCTCCGTTCCCGATTGGTGCCTGTTGTGCAGGTGAGTACTACTTTGTCGCAATGGGTGCTGGCCATAGGGGTGGGTATTCTCGGTTTTGGGGGCGGCAATCCTACCGTTTTACTCATTGGTATTTTATTATTTGCGGCTACAACCATTTTTTCACTCATTACTCTGCCGGTGGAGTTTGATGCCAGCAACAGGGCATTGGCCTGGCTCAACCATACCAATCTAACCAATGAACAGGAACATGCAGGCGCTAAAGATGCATTGAAGTGGGCTGCGGCAACTTATGTAGTAGCAGCTTTGGCATCGCTGGTAACATTGGTGCAATACATTCTCATTTATTTAAGCAGAAGGGACTAAAGCGTTGTTTTTATTACTATTAGTTAGTACATCGTTTCGATAGACTAACGGAATTACCGTTCATCCTTTTGAATATTATTTGTGCAGCTATAAGTATCTGCAGCTTGTCAATCATTTAACATTATAATTTTTGTTATGTGAATTGAGCCTAATTTTGAATCTTCTAAAAACAAACTGTCAATTATGAGAAAACTGCTATTCTTAGTGATTAGCCTGATGACTATCGGTCAAGTGTGGGCGCAAACAAAGGAAGTAACCGGCAAGGTTACCGATGAAAAAGACGGATCGGCAATTAATGGTGCCACCGTTACAGTAAAAGGAACAACTAGTGCAACAAAAACAGATGTACAGGGAATGTTTAAACTCACTGTTCCGGCTAATGCAAAATTTCTGGTAATATCAAATATTGGTTTTAAACCTGTTGAAGTTAGTATTGCTGACGGTATGATTAATGTTTTACTTCAAACTGCGGAAACACAAATAAGTGAGATTGTAGTTACAGGTTATGCTACAAAAACAAAGCGTTCAAGTACAGGCTCAGCCGTTACAGTGGCTGTTGATGACATCCGTACACAACCAGTTGCTTCATTTGAACAAATTTTACAGGGTCAGGCAGCCGGATTAAATGTAAAAGCAGGTTCAGGCCAACCAGGCCGTGGTGCAGATGTTGTAATCAGAGGCCAGGGTTCAATAAATGGTTCTACAACTCCTCTATATATTATTGATGGTGTTGAAGTAAGACCTGGTGACTTTAGTACTATGAATCAGGGCGATTTTGAAAGTGTTACTATTTTAAAAGATGCAGCTTCAACAGCCATATACGGATCAAGAGGAGCAAACGGGGTAATTGTTGTTACAACAAAAAAAGGGAAAAGCGGTAAAACGAGATTTTCTTATGACGCACAATATGGTATTTCAAGGTTACCAGCGAACAAGCTTGAATTAATGAATACTCAGGAAAAACTGGATTTTGAAATGAATATTGCAGGTAATCCTTGGGGATGGACAGCTGCGCAGGTAGCTGATTTTAGAAAAGTTAATACTGACTGGAATGATCTCGTTTTCAGAGACGGTAAAGTACAATCTCACCAATTATCAGCATCTGGAGGGACAGACAAAACTACATTTTATACTTCTGTGGGTATTTATGATGAAGAAGGTATTACTATTAATACTGGTCTTAAAAGATATACGGGTAGATTAAATGTTGCTCATAGCGACAACAATATTAAAATGGGAGTTAATTTAACCGGCGGATGGTCAAATTTCAGAGGAACTGGAGAAGGAAATCAGAGCGTTGGCGCACCATTAAATACTGTCCTTTGGGCTTTACCTTACGAACTAAATAAAAATCCTGATGGAACATTTTATAACTCAGCTCAGTTTCCATTTTGGATTAATCCTGTAGAAGAATTAACCGTTAATGGAGACAATAGCTGGCAATTAAAACTTAATGGAAATGCTTTTTTTGAATATAAATTGCCATGGATAAAAAATCTTACTTACAGGTTTAATGCAGGTGGCGACTTTTCGCAGATAGAATCATTCAATATAACAAACCTTGGTACGCAAGGTGCTGACCAGACTGGTCAGCTAACTGCTGCATTTCGTGGCGAAGGTGTACTGGGTCGTGGTTATGACAGAAGATTCAGAAGCACAATTACAAATAGTTTAACCTACAAAACATTTCTGGATTCAAAAGAAGATCATAGCATTAATGTTGGATTATTTAACGAGTTTATTAAAAGGTCTGGCCGCAATTTTAATTTTGAAGCATATGGGTTGTTGAATCCTTTCAGAAATGAAGCTGGCCTTGTGGCAGGAACTGCTGCCAATGGGTATATACCAGTGGTTGGTGGGGGATTTCCACAGGATAATACAATTTCTTCTTTTTTTGGAACTGTTGACTATGCGTTTAAAAACAAATACTATTTATCTCTTACCGGGAGAACTGATGGCTCATCAAGATTAAGCCCTGCAAACAGATGGACCCAATATGGTTCGGTTGGTGCAGCATGGATACTTTCAGAAGAAAACTTTTTTAAAGTTGAGGTAATTAATTTCCTCAAATTTAAAGCAAGTTATGGTGCTGTAGGTAATTCAGAAGGTATAGGTGACTTCCCTTATTTATTACAGTACGGAAGAGGAACATATAATGGTAACGGAACTTTGAATATAAACAGATTGGGTAACCCTGATCTAACATGGGAAAAAAGAAGAACTGCAAATTTTGGAATTGATTTTGAAATATTCAAGAGTAGAATTCGTGGTTCTGTTGAATATTATAACAGTCTTACGAAAGGTTTATATTTTGCTCCGTTCGTTCCCGCCACTAGTGGTGGTAATGGTAATGTGTTAACCAATGGCGGAGATATGGCAAATAATGGATTTGATGTAACACTTGGTTTCAAAATTGTAGAAGGCAAAAACTTCCGCTGGTCTGTTGATGCAAATTATAACTACAATAAAAACACAATTAAATCTTTGCCAAATAATCAGGATTTTCAATTGTACCAGAGCTTTCAGGCTTTAAAGGTTGGTAAGCCATTTGGAAGTTTCTATCTTGTTGAATTTGCTGGTGTAAACCCGGCAAATGGGAATTCACAATACGTAAAGCAATCAGATAAGTCGTTAACCGAAATATATGATGCTAATGATTTAGCCGTGCTTGGTACAAGCTATGCACCGCACACTGGAGGTTTAACGAACACAATCGGTTATAAAGGTCTGGAGCTTTCAACATTCTTTGTATTTAATTATGGTAATTATGTATACAATAATGCAAGGTTTAATGTCGAGTTTTATCAGTACACTACTTCTGGTTTTGCAAAGAATGGCCTTAATGCATGGACAGCGCCAGGTCAGGTTACTAATTTTCCAAGGATCGATGAAGCAACTGAAGCCCAAACAACCAGATTTCTTGAAAAAGGTGATTTCTTGAGGCTGAGAAACGTTATGCTTTCGTACAATTTCCCCAAAACACTTTTAAATAAGGTTAAGATTCAGGGATTAAGAATCTTTGTTCAGGGACAAAACTTATATACCTGGCATAATTTCCAAGGTTGGGACCCAGAGGTTTCAACAGTTGTTAACTCAGATGCAGGTTCAAATGCTGCAGTTTCAGGAGCACAGTATCCCGTTCTTCGCAGTGTTACTGCCGGTATTAATTTGACATTTTAAACTTTAAAAGAATTAAAAATGAAACGAATATTTTTATATACAATTGTTGGAGCAGGGTTGGCTTTTTTGGGAGTAGCCTGTAAAAAACAGCTGAATACCTCTCCTCAGACTTCATTATTAAAATTGGTAACTTTTTCTGATTTACAGGCCGGTTTGCGTGGAGTTTATGATGGATTTCAATCAACCAGCTATTATGGAAACAATGCAAATAGTGGTAACCCAAGTGCATATAGCGCTTTGCCCGATCTGATGGGCGATGATTTTGTTGAAACACTGGAGAGTTTAGGAAACTGGAACACAATGTCCGAAATGATTTATGCTTCGGATAACGGGATTGTGAATGCTGCTTTTATTCAGCCATATGAAATTATATCAAGGGCCAATAATATATTGCAATCCATTTCTCCTTTTGAAACAGGCTCAACAGATGCTGAATCAAAAAGAATAAAAGCACAGGCATATGCAATACGAGCGCATTGTCATTTTGATTTAATGCGTTATTTCGCTGTTGACTTTGGCAGAAATTCGTCCGCACTAGGTGTTCCTTATGTAACTGTATTCGATCCCAATAATGCATTAACCATACTTCCATCAAGAAATACAGTAAAGGAAAACTATGATTTTATTTTAAAAGATCTCGATTCTGCGTTAGCAAACTTCCGCTTGGGAGGAAACACAACTGCAAATACAAACAGGGCATTTATTGACAGTGTAACTGTATATGCTATGAGAGCAAGAGTTAATTATTATGCTTCGCAATGGGCTAGCGTAATTACTGACGCAAATGTTGCACTTGGCTTAAGGCCATTAACAAATAGCGCCGGTTATGCATCAATGTTTACAACTGGAACAGAAGCAACACCTTCTTCAGAAGTATATTGGGCAGTTCCATCTGATGGCACTTTAAATCCCGGAAGAGCAACTAACGGAACAAACGCTAGCTACAGGGTTACCAATGCATTAACGTCTGTCATCAATGGTTTTGGCGGCGCTTATGTTAACAGCAGCGTTACCAGATTCAATCAGGTTTCTGTCGGAGGAGTAAGTAGAACACTATGTTGGAAATATCCAGGTATAAGAAGTTTTAAAGTTTACAGAGCTGGTGAATTAATGTTAATGAGAGCAGAAGCTAAGCATAATGTCAGTGATATTACAGCAATCAATGATTTAAACGATTTACGAATTAACAGAGGCGTAGCTATCGGTGCTGAAGTCGGTCCAGCTTTACTTAATGCAATTTTAACTTTACGAAGAGTGGAATTGTTAGGTGAAGGGCATAGATGGTTTGATTTGCGCAGAACAACTAAAACTACTACACGACTTGAATGTATTTCTTCAGGTGGACAGTCAAGAGCAGCTAAGTGTACAATTGCAAGTACAGAACGTGGATGGATTTTTCCGATACCATTTAATCAAATACTTGTCAATCCAAATTTAAAACCCAACCCTGGTTACTAAGAGCCTGTTTAAAAATCAATTATTAGAATCCCTATGTGGAAAAAGGCTGTCGCTTATTGCTGACTAAATAGTACTAATTGTGAATTACCACAAACCAAATTAGTATGACAAGTTATCCAACAAATTTAACCTCAAAGAGAAATGGGTATTAATAATACAGCTAGTTCAAAATGAAAGATATTAAGTTTATTCGGAAGAGAAAAAATGAAAAAAGAAAAGCTTCATTAATGAAGAATTCGAGATAAATTTTTCAACTTAAAAAAATGATATATGAAAAAACTAAGTTTAAATGGGTTTATTTTAATTCTTTTTGCTATTCTACAACTTACAGCATGTAATAAAACGAATGAAGGTTTAGGTACAAATAGCGAACAAAAGAAGCAGAGTTGCAAGTCCTGTGAAGCAGAAGAGGCTTTGCCAGATATTTTAGGTAAAGAGGTAGTATTCAATTATAGAGGACAAGAAATTTCAGTTATGCAAAAAAAGGATAAATTTATCCTTGGGGGTGATATCTTGCTTTCTCCTCAACAGATATCAATATTAAAAGGAGAAGTGCAAGCTATCGAAAGAACTGCTGTTAACTCTATTACAAAGCTGTGGCCAAACCGTATTGTTTACTATACAATTGATCCTTCTCTGCCAGATCAATTCAGGGTTATAGATGCAATTGCACATTGGCAAGGTATAACAAACCTTGCATTTGTTCAAAGAACTAATCAGACTAATTACATCTTTTTTACAACTGGTAGTGGCTGCTCTTCGTTCGTGGGAATGATTGGTGGAGCTCAGAATATTACCCTCGCTTCTGGGTGCTTAACAGGCAATACTATTCATGAAATAAGTCATGCAATTGGATTTTACCATGAGCATGTCAGAAGCGACAGGGATAATTATGTGACTGTTAATTACAATAATATTGAGTCTAGTGCGGTTAATAATTTTAAAAAGTATACAGAACTTGGGCAAGGCGGTTTACAACTAACTGGAGGGTTGGACTATAATTCTGTTATGATGTATGGGTCGTTTTTCTTTTCTTCAAATGGATTGCCTACAATTGTAAACAGAGATGGGACTACTTTTAATGTTCAAAGGGTTGGTTTATCCAATGGCGATATTGATACTTATAACTACCTATACAATAGGCCTTATCTTGAACTTTATAAAGCGAATATTGTAAATGTTGATACAGATACACAATTTGGGCAGAGATGGGATGTATATGTTAGGGCTTTTACAGATGCTTCAAAGACTACTCCGATGAATCTAGTACGTGACTTGGAAGTTCACTATGCTACAATAACAAATGGGGTAAGTTCAAATGGAGTGGCGACATTTTTACAAGGAACTAATAATTTTAAACTGGGTAAGGGTTACAGCATAAGAAATCTTACAGGAACACGGGTAACAAATACACAAGGTTTTGTTTTAACGGATCTAATTCAATAATATTTAGTGCTGAAACAAAGTAAAACTGCATCCTTACATTGATAAGGGTGCAGTTTTACTTTTATGCATTTCACTAACACTCATTCGTTTTTTGTAACTCTTGTTGTACATTTGCAGTTCCAATTCGTATTAACATGCCATATTCCCCCTCCAACAAAGTGCGCATCGTTACTGCCGCTTCCCTTTTCGATGGACACGATGCTGCCATCAACATCATGCGCCGCATTATGCAAAGCAAAGGCGCAGAAATTATTCATCTCGGTCATAACCGGAGCGTGTTGGAAATTGTGGAATGTGCCATTGAAGAAGATGCACAAGGCATTGCCATTACAAGTTACCAGGGCGGGCACGTAGAATTTTTCAAATACATGAAAGATCTGCTGGAAGAAAATGGTTGCGGCCACATCAAAATTTTCGGTGGCGGTGGTGGTACGATCCTGCCTGCAGAAATAGATGAATTGCATCAATATGGTATCACACGTATTTATTCGCCGGATGATGGACGACAGATGGGGCTTGAAGGAATGATTGAAGATGTGATTAAACAATGTAGCCCCCTCCCAACCTCCCCCAAAGGGGGAGGAGATTGGCAACAGTCTGACTATTGGTCAGCATCAAAAAAATGGAATGGAAAACTTCCGCTTGGTGAAGTAAAAGATATCAGACGTATTGCAAGAATGATTTCATTAGCTGAAACTGGAAACGATTATTCTCATATCAAAGCAGGGATGTCAAAATTATCAAGCTCTGAAATCCCCCCTTTGGGGGGTGGGGGGGCACCTGTTCTCGGAATTACCGGTACAGGCGGTGCAGGTAAATCGTCAGTAACGGATGAAATTGTTCGTCGCTATTTAAATGCGTTCACAGATAAAACAATCGCTGTTATTTCTGTTGATCCATCAAAGAAAAAAACAGGTGGCGCTTTGCTGGGTGATCGTATTCGAATGAATTCGATTTCCAATCCACGGGCTTATATGCGCAGCCTTGCTACAAGAGAAAGTGATAAAGCGTTAAGTGCACATGTGCAGGAAGCAATTGACATTTGTAAAGAAGCTGGCTTTGATTTTATTATTCTTGAAAGTGCAGGTGTTGGACAAAGTGATGCATCTATTCTTGATTACTGTAATGTGAGTTTATATGTGATGACGCCGGAATATGGTGCCGCATCTCAACTGGAAAAAATCAACATGCTGGATTATGCCGATGTAATTGCCATCAACAAATTTGATAAAGCAGGAGCATTGGATGCATTGGCCGATGTACGCAAGCAATACAAACGCAATCATCAACTTTTTATGGCAAAGGATGATGAGCTGCCGATAGTTGGTACCATAGCATCGCAGTTCAATGATGCAGGTGTAAATGAATTGTTTGAAAAAATTATTCATACACTTGAAATAAAAACGAGTGTAACGTTTGGTGCGGTTGAACATTTTACTCACCGGGATACGGTAAGTAAATCACTCATCATTCCTCCTGCACGTGTTCGCTACCTGAGTGAAATTGCCGATGCCATTAAAGATTATAATCAACTCGTTATTGATCAGGCGGCAATTGCATCGAAGCTTTACCAGTTGAATGGTGCGTTAGAAATTATTAAAGACAAAGCAGATGCTGCTTTACTGGAAACAATTCAGCAACAGATTCAATTTTATACAGATAAACAAACACTGGTTGCAAAAAAACTCATTGCACATTGGCCGGAGAAAGTACAAGCATATCAGAAAGATTACTACGAATACAAAGTGCGTGATAAAATCATTAAGCAACCTTTGTTCAGCACCAGTTTAAGTGGTACAAGAATTCCTAAAGTAGTATTACCAAAGTATAAAGATTGGGGCGATTTATTAAAATGGCAGGCACAGGAAAATGTTCCCGGCAGTTTTCCTTTTGCAGCCGGTGTGTTTCCGTTGAAACGTGAAGGCGAAGACCCCACAAGAATGTTTGCAGGTGAAGGCGGACCTGAACGTACCAATAAACGTTTTCATTATGTATCACTCGATCAGCCGGCCAAACGTTTATCAACAGCATTCGATAGTGTAACATTATATGGCGAAGATCCTGCACATCGCCCCGACATTTATGGCAAAGTAGGCAACAGTGGTGTTAGTATTGCAACCGTAGATGATGCAAAAAAATTATACAGTGGGTTTGATCTCTGCGATCCAAAGACAAGTGTAAGCATGACCATCAATGGTCCGGCCCCTATGCTATTGGCGTTTTTTATGAATGCAGCCATTGATCAGCAATGTGAAAAGTGGATTGAGGCGAATGGTGAATGGTCAATGGTGAATGATGCCTTTGAAAAAAAATTCCCCGACAAAAAACGACCAGTATATTTTAATCCATCGGAGGCTTCGAAAGGCTCCCCTTCCGGGGGAGGTTTGGAGGGGGCTTTACCATCGGGCAACAACGGACTTGGTTTGCAATTACTCGGCTTAAGTGGCGATGAAGTATTGCCTGCTGATGTGTATGAGCAATGCCGCCAAACTGCTTTGCAACAAGTAAGAGGAACCGTGCAGGCAGATATTTTAAAAGAAGATCAGGCACAAAATACTTGCATCTTCTCAACTGAATTTGCATTGAAGTTGATGGGTGATGTGCAGGAATACTTTATTCAGCAAAACATCCGCAACTTTTACAGTGTCAGTATCAGCGGTTATCATATTGCAGAAGCAGGTGCAAATCCTATCACACAATTGGCCTTTACATTGGCAAATGGATTTACCTATGTTGAGTATTACTTAAGCAGAGGAATGAATATTGATGACTTTGCACCGAATCTTTCCTTCTTCTTTAGTAATGGAATGGATCCGGAGTATAGTGTGATTGGCAGAGTATCAAGAAAGATCTGGGCAAAGGCGATGAAGTATAAGTACAAAGCCAACAAACGGAGCCAGATGTTGAAGTATCATATTCAAACAAGTGGCAGAAGTTTGCATGCACAGGAAATTGATTTCAACGATATACGTACAACATTACAGGCCTTGTATGCAATTTATGACAACTGTAATTCATTACACACGAATGCATATGATGAAGCCATTACCACACCAACAGAAGAAAGTGTTCGCAGAGCAATGGCCATTCAATTAATCATCAACAGAGAATTAGGCACAGCGAAAAATGAAAACCCCAACCAGGGCGCATTCTTAATTGAAGAGCTAACGGATCTGGTTGAAGATGCAGTGATGAATGAGTTCAACCGTATTACAGAACGTGGTGGTGTACTTGGTTCCATGGAGCGGATGTACCAGCGGAATAAAATACAGGAAGAAAGTTTGTATTACGAACATCAGAAACATACCGGTGAATTACCATTGATTGGTGTAAATACTTTCTTAAGTAAAAACGGCAGCCCCACTATTTTACCGCAGGAAGTAATTCGCAGTACAACAGAAGAAAAAGAACAGCAGATCAGTAATCTGCAAAACTTCTGGAAACGAAATGAACAACGCAGTGCAGAGGAGTTAAAGAAGCTGAAAGAAGTAGCAGTGAGCAACGGAAACATTTTTGCGCAACTGATGCAAACCGCAAAACATTGTTCACTGGGACAAATAACGCATGCTTTATATGAAGTAGGTGGACAGTACCGAAGAAATATGTAATAATAATAAAGAGAGGGTGCAGTTGCGCCCTCTTCAGTTAACCTGCATCATCTATCAATCATTACTTTCTTTTACCTCTTTACCTTCTTTATTTATCAAAATCATGATGCTGTTCTTCATCACCCTTGCCTTGCCGTCAACAAAAAAATCAGCAAAATTATATTGGTAGTTTAATTCCAGATTCCCCTTCTTATTAATATAGCCCCACATGCCTTTGCTGTTTGATACAGGAGCAAGACCTTCAGAAAAACCACGGGCCGATTCAAACTGATAAGCAATCACTACTTTAAACTGGTGATTCACATATCCATATTTTCCATTCTTTTTTACAACAGCTAAACTGTCTCTGAAACAACCGGCATCTTCCAGTATCAGCTCTTCTGCAATTTTTCCTGTACTGTCCAGAAAGCCCCACTTATCTCCTGATCGTACGGCAGCTTTCCCTTCTCTGAAAGCCATTGCTTCATCATAAATTAATGGAACAATTAACTCGCCTTTGGTATTCACATAACCGGATTTACCTGCTTTCGTAACTTTTGCAAGTCCGCAACTGAAATCATCTGTATAATCATATTGCTTTGTCCACTGTTGGCCAAAGCCCGCAATAGAAATCCAAAGCAATAGGAAAGTGAAATATTTTTTCATAACATAAAATTGATTGGATGAAAAAATGTTGTTTGTAAGGTAGAGAACATACCATGTATCTGAAATGACTGTAGGCAGGTAAATAACTGATGTTTGGCAGCAAATAACTGTTCGGAAAACAATCCTTATTTTGAGGAATATTTTATACGTATGAATGGTAAGCTTTTTCTTTTCAGTTTTTTAGTAATGACGGCCTGCTCTCAAGGCCCTTACAGAGCAACCAATAAAGTGTATAAGCAACAGGCAAAGAAATTTGCCAGCCTGCTTCGTCAGTATCCCTTAAAAGATTCGGTTGAAACAGCGCCGTTTGTAGGTACAACCAATTTTTCCATGCGCCGGCCCAATTTTGTCATCATTCATCATACAGCACAAAACAGTTGTGAACAAACGCTGAAAACATTTACGTTGCCACGTACACAGGTGAGTGCTCATTATGTAATTTGTAAAGACGGAACTGTGCATCACATGCTCAACGATTATTTGCGTGCTCATCATGCAGGTGTAAGCAGGTGGGGCAATGCAACCGATATCAATTCAAACAGCATCGGTATTGAATTAGACAACAATGGTTTTGAACCGTTTGATGAACGACAAATCAACAGTTTGAATCTGTTGCTGGAGCGGTTAAAAAAATCATTCAACATACCTGCTGCCAATTTTATTGGTCATGGCGATATTGCACCTACACGTAAAAATGATCCCAACTGGCGTTTCCCCTGGCAAATATTAAGTGCAAAAGGTTTTGGTTTGTGGTGGAACGATACAACCAATGTGCAGGTGCCGGCAGGTTTTGACCCGTTAACAGCAATCCGAATTGTTGGATACGATGTAAAAGATACAACAGCAGCTATTCTCGGATTTAAACGTCACTTCATGATGGATACAACAAAAGGAATGACACCTGAAGCAAAAAAAGTGCTCTATCAGCTCCATAAAAAATACCTGTAACTTTATCTCTCTCCGATTGTTTAAAAGGAATAATTATTTCTGCGATTGCTCCCATGTAAGAAAGATGACAACCGAAATCGTTTGCAACAGCTTACTGTTTGTGACAAAGAACAGAATCTGATAAATTGCTTAAGAGTTTGGTATGATTAAGAAGATGAACTAAACGAGACCGGTTTTAAATTGAATAGTATGTCAGCAGAACAACAACGGCTTTTAGAAAATGCAAATAAAACGGTTCCACTTGAACGATGGGGTCCTTACCTCAGCGAACGCCAATGGGGAACGGTACGTGAAGATTATGGTGAGTATGGCGATGCCTGGGGTTATTTTCCATTTGAACATTCGCATTTCCGTTCTTATCTCTGGGGCGAAGATGGAATTGCAGGCATCTCCGATTATTTTCAGAACCTCTGCTTTAGTGTAGCACTGTGGAATGGAAAAGATCCTATAATAAAAGAGCGTCTTTTTGGATTGGGTAATTACAGCGGCAACCATGGAGAAGATGTAAAAGAATTATACTACTACCTGGATAATGTGCCTACGCATTATTACATGGAATACCTGTATAAATATCCGCAGAGTTTATTTCCTTATAAAAAATTGTACGAAGAAAACAGGAAACGAAACCGACACGAACCTGAATATGAAATACTGGATACAGGTGTGTTCAGGAATAATCATTATTTTGATGTACAGGTTACCTATGCCAAACAACATGCTACCGACATGTTCATTAAAATAGATGTTACGAACCGTTATCACCGTGCAGCAGATATTTCAGTGCTGCCAACACTTTGGTTCGCAAATAAATGGGATCACAACGGCAAAGAAATGAAGCCGGTGCTGGAATTTGTAAACGATGCATGTGTACATGCATGGCATAACCGTTTGGGTGATTACTATTTTTATTTTTCTGAAAGCAACGATGTTTGGTTTACTGAAAATGAAACCAATAAAGAAAAATTAAACGGATCAGTGAACGATTCCGTTTTTGTAAAAGATGCGTTCAATGATGCGGTTGTAAATAATAAGAACAGAAAAAAATTACGGGAGAAAAAAACCGGTACCAAATGTTCGCCTGTATATGAGTTACATGTAAAAGCACACGAAACAAAAACAATTTATTGCCGGTTGGTGGATGGTTATCTGGATCAGGCTTTTCCGGAAGGATTTCATTCAGTGTTTAATCAACGCAAACAGGAGGCGGATGAGTTTTATGCAACGGTGATTGCTGATTCATTAAGCGAAGATGAAAAACGTATTTCCCGACAGGCTTATGCCGGTTTGTTGTGGAGTAAACAATACTATTCATTTGATGTAGAACAATGGATCAATGAAAGCGATGGTATTACACAGGTGAACAATGGTAAAAAGAACGGACGAAACAACGACTGGACGCATTTAAAAAATGCAGACGTTATTTCGATGCCGGATAAATGGGAATACCCCTGGTATGCGGCATGGGATCTCGCATTTCAATGCATTGCCATGGCTGCAGTAGATCCGGTTTTTGCAAAACATCAACTGTTGCTCATCATGCGGGAGTGGTATATGAAACCCGACGGACAATTACCTGCATACGAATGGAACTTTGGTGATGTGAATCCGCCGGTGCATGCAACAGCTGCCTGGTACGTATATAATATTGAAAAGAAACGAACAGGTAAAGGCGATGTGCAATTTCTGAAACGCATCTTTCAAAAACTATTGATCAATTTTACCTGGTGGATCAACCGGAAAGATGAAAACGGAAACAATTTATTCCAGGGTGGATTCTTAGGTCTTGATAATATTGGTGTATTCAATCGCTCTCATCATATTCCCGGCAATCATCAGTTAGAACAGGCCGATGGTACTGCATGGATGGGGATGTATGCATTGAACATGATGGATATTGCAGTTGAGATTGCGATGTATGATGATGCATTTGAAGATACAGCTACTCGCTTCTTTGAACATTTTGTTTTGATTGCTGAAGCGTTGAACGAACATCATACCTGGAATGAAGAAGATAAATTTTATTATGATGTATTGGTGATGCACGATGGAAGTCATCTTCCGTTGCGGATTAAATCGGCAGTTGGACTTACGAGTTTATTTGCAGTATCTACCATTCACAGAGGTAATTTATCAAGGCTGCGTGATTTTAAGAAACGTATTTCCTGGTTTGAAAATTACCGTAAATCAAAAAGCCGATTCTGGCCCAACGAAGAAAAAAGTGACAGTGACGAAATTCTGATTTCACTTGTGCCAAGGGAAAAATTAGTTGCTATTCTGCAACGCTTGCTGGATGAAGACGAGTTTTTATCGCCGGGTGGCATCAGGGCATTATCAAAAGATCATGAAGCCAACCCATATTCAGTAGAAATTGACGGGCAAACTTATTCCATTCAATATGATCCCGGCGACAGTACCAGCGATATGTTTGGAGGTAACAGTAACTGGCGTGGCCCCGTGTGGATGCCGTTGAACTTTTTAACCATTCAGGCTATCCAGCGCTTTGGTGAATTTTATGGTGATACCGTTACAGTTGAATATCCTGTTGGCTCCGGAAAGAAACTTACACTTGAGCAAGTGGCACATCAACTTTCAAAACGTATTCTTTCTTTGTTTACACGTGATGAAAAAGGCGACCGCCGTTGTTATGAAGAGTACAATTGGTTTTATAAACAACCCGGTAACGAACACCTTGTTTTATTCTATGAATATTTTCATGGTGATAGCGGAAAAGGGTTGGGTGCAAACCATCAAACAGGATGGACGGCCCTTGTTGCGGAGTTGATGTATGAGTTTAGAGGAAAGTAAAAGCCATGCTTGCTTATTTATTGTGCTTATATACTTTCCCGTCTTTCATTACAAACTTTACATCACTCAATATTTTGATATTGCTGAGTGGATTTTCTTTTACTGCAATGATATCTGCAAAGGCACCGGGAATAATTTCACCAATCAACCCTGTTTGTTCCAGTAACTCTGCTCCATTGATGGTTGCAGTTTGAATGGCCTGCAGCGGCTGCATACCGTATTGAATAAAATATTCAAAATCTTTTGTTTGCGGTTCGTTCCAATCGTAACCGCCAATATCTGTACCGTAAGCAATCTTTACACCAAAGCTCATTGCTTTTTTAAATACATCCGGCTCCGACTGTGAAAAATATTTATTGATGGGGCTTCCCGCTTTGGCTCTCCCTTCTGCAACAAAATCATTTACATAAATGGTGGGACACCAGAACACATTTTTCTTTGCCATCAGCTGCATACATTCTTCGTTCATACCAAAGCCATGTTCAATGCTGCTTGCACCTGCGTTAATGGAATAAATAATTCCATCGGGTGTAACAGCATGTGCTGCTAACTTTTTTCTGCTTTTAAGAGTTTCATCGGCAATGGCTTCAATTTCTTCTTTGGTAAAGTTGGGAATGCTTTTATAACCACCGTTGGGCAAACGCACATAACCACGATCAGCATAAATTTTTATCCAATCGGCACCATAAGCAATTTGTGTACGCACAGCTTTGCGTCCTTCATCTGCACCGGTAATTTCCTGCAGACCTTTGGGCAATTTTAATTCCCATGCATAATCTTTCTCTGCTATTAAATAATGACCCGTTGTATTAATGGCCAGCGTTGATACAAACATTCTCGGACCGGGAATAATATTTTTGTTGATGGCTTTCTTAATATCCACATCGGCATAGCCTGCACCTTCCGTTCCCAGATCACGGATTGTTGTAAAACCGTTTAGCAGCGATTGATGTGCACTTTTGGAAGCACGCAGTGTGCGGTAAGGAATAGATTCTTTCAATATCTGTACATCATAATCTTCGGTGGTAATATCGCCCTGCAGCAGTACATGTGTATGACAGTCGATCAATCCCGGCAAAATAAAATAGTCTTTCAGGTCAATCACCGAATCGGTTTTTTGTTTGAAGTTGGCAGCATCGGTAATTGATTCAATCTTATTTCCCTTTACAAGTATTACCTGGTTCACTAAAATTTTACCACTGCGCACATCCAGTATTTTACCACATTGTATTGCAATCGTTTTTTGCTGTGCGAATGAAAAGAAAACAACAACTTGTAACAGCAGCAGGGAAATAATTTTTCTCATTTGTTTGGTTTAGGAAAATGAATGTACCGAATTACCTGTTTCTGTCACAGGAAAAAGTATCAGCGGCTTGTTTACTTTACTTCGTACAACTCTTCCCAACGTGTGGTATAACGTGGACTGCGTAGCTCCTGCCGCATCTTCCAGTCCCGGGTGGTGCCGCTTGCTGCAAACTTCAATACATCATTCCGCTGACTGAAGTTGATGTTATCAATCATATCCATCAGCAGTCGGCTATTGTTTTTTGTTTGGGGTAAAAATAAATTTCCCTGAATAGAAGCATCTGGAACAAGTCCGCTCAACATTACACCTGCTTTTTTATAGAGCTTCCCTTTTTCAAAAATCTGATCCACTAACTCAACCGCAGGTTTAATTAATTCATTGGTGAAGGAAGTAGGAGTTGGTAAAGTAGCGTACCGGCTGTGTGTAATACCACGGTTAAATGTAGCGTTGTGATTTTCTTCTTTCGATACTACAAATACGCTGATGATGTTGGCAGCACTCTGTTGCCGTCTTAATTTTTCGGCAGCTCTTGATGTATAGGTAGCAACGGCCTCTTTAATATCATTGATATCGCCAACCGGGCTGCCGAACATGCGTGTGGTAGCGATCATTTTTTTGTTTACCAGTTCGTCCTGCATTTCTTTTGATGCAATACCGTTCAGTTCCCGGATCAAACGTACACCTACTACACCACCTAAATACAGGCGACCAAACTCTTCGCTCATTTTACTCAGCTGCAACGCATCATCAATAAACCATTGTTCTTTTAGTTTCTTTGCATATTGGCCACCTACTCCCCAGATGTCGCCAACAGGTGTAATAGCTAATGCCTGTTTTATTTTCTCCATCGTATCCAGCACAATCACTCCGCCTGATTTTACTTTGTTTTTTTTCGATAAGCGATTCGCCAACTTGGATAAAACTTTGGTTGGCGCTACACCAATTGACACCTTAATACCCGTCCATTGTTCAACCGTTGCTTTCATCTTACGTGCTATATCATCCAGGTCTTCTATCGAAAACATGCTCAGGTCCACAAATGCTTCATCAACCGAATACACTTCTACCTGTTGCTTACCAATAACAGCACGCAGTGTATCCATCACCCGCATGCTCAAATCGCCATAGAGGTTGTAGTTGCTGCTGAATACTGAAACATCATGTTTTTTAATCAACGGCTTCGCCATAAAGTACGGCCCTGCCATATCTACGCCCAACAACTTTGCTTCATCGCTGCGGCTAATAATACAGCCATCGTTATTGCTGAGTACTACAACCGGTTTATTATCCAGATGCGGTTTGAATAATCGTTCACAGGAACAATAAAAATTATTGCAATCAACAATGGCGTACATAGACCCTCCCCGCTCCCTAAAGGGAGAGCTCAAACACTCCGCTATTTTTGTTTCTGTTTTAAACATGTAACAGTTCTTGTATTGCACTAATTACATGATCGAGATCGGTTTCTATTTGTTCATTAGTAAAACGCACTACATTTATTCCATCCTCTTCAATTAGACGTTGTCTGTAGCGATCATGTTCTGCTACTTCTTTTTTCTTGTGAATTGATCCGTCAATCTCAATTACCAATTTCAGGCGATGACAATAAAAGTCTGCAATAAAAATTCCTAATGGATGTTGTCTTCTGAATTTGAAACCATCAGGTTTTGTTCGTAAATAACTCCATAGTACCATTTCCGCATTTGTTACATGATTGCGTAACTCTTTTGCCAGTCCGAATAAAAGTGGTGAAGCCCTGTAAAACATTTTCTTTTCCATACTATAGTGTTTTATCTGGTTGTTGCGTATAGTTCCCCTGCAGGGGGTTAGGGAGTAAACGAATGAATGGAATGCACCACCACTCCCCACACTTTAAAATCACTGAACTCTGCCAGGTTCACCGGTTTGTATCTCGGATTTTCCGGAATTAAAAATGCCGATGAAAAATTTTTATGAAATCTTCGCACAAGCAATTCACCATTGAGTACCGCTACAATAATTTTTCCATTCATTAATTGAAACGAACGGTCTACAATTAAAATATCGCCATCAAAAATGCCCACCTGCTGCATGGCATCGCCTTTCATTTTAAAAAAGAAAGTAGCCGGTTTGTTTTTAATCAACTGTTCATTTAAATCAATACCACGCTCAGCATAATCATCGGCAGCTGCACCAAACCCCGTGGCGTTGGCTGTTTTCACCTGCTGTTGTGTAAACTGTTTACTGCCTTTATAGGCAGCTCCAAAAAAATCGTCCCCATCCATAAAAAAGAATTTAACTCCAGCAACTGCAAAGAGTGGTGATAAAAAAATATGTCTGGGTTTGTAAGAAAGTTTGGTAAAGCTAAAACTTTTAGTAATTTAGTGGTGCGGTTTCAGGAAATATTTTTTTGAAACCGTTACTTCAGCAAACCCTCCGTTAGTATACAAGCAAACAAATTCCGATATGCTTTTGTGCAGACTGTTATAGCAAAAAGCATCAGCAATACAATTATGATTATTGCTGAATAGAAATTGATTGTTCAAATGCTTAAATACTAAAAAATGAAATTAGATACAACGCATGGCCTCCCTCTCCTTTGGAGAGGGAACGAGGGTGAGGCTTCCATTCCCGGTTACCGAGTATATGAGTACCTGCTGGTATTAAGTCCGCACGAAGAATTATGGAACCGCATTATAAAAGTGAAAGAACAGTTTTCAACCGATTACCGTTGTGAACAGGCGAAGTGGGGGAAGCCACACATTACGCTGGCGAATTTTCTCCAGTATGAAATGATGGAAGAACGTTTGATCAACCGGTTAAAGATGATTGCTATGGGTTTTCATCCCATAAAAGTGGAGCTGAGAGATTATGGGAGTTTTCCTTCTCACACTATTTATATTAATGTAGTGAGTAAACTTCCGATTCAATCATTGGTGAAAACCATACGAACAGATGCGCAACGGTTAATGAAACTCAATAATGATAATAAGCCGCATTTTATTTTAGAACCTCATTTAACGATTGCAAGAAAGTTACAACCCTGGCAATATGAAAAAGGCTGGCTGGAGTACAGTCATAAACATTTCACAGGAAGATTTATTGCAGATGGTATGTTATTGCTCAAGCGACCACTGTTTGAAAACAAGTATCAAATCGTTCAACGCCTGGAGTTTCAAAATTTGGCAGTAACTACAAAACAGGGAGAATTATTTGTCTGAACCTTGATTTAAAGGATTGAAAAGATTCTGAGGATGATGTTTATATAGTCATCATCAGTACAACTATCAGCTTCTGTTGCGTTGCACACCCGTCCGAACGGCAATAGGCCGGGCGGGATTGTACAACAGTATTTCTATTCAACATTCACTATTGACCATTCACCATTCACAATCATTTGTCATGTCAGAAAAATTAAAACAGGATCATTTTAAAGTAACACCTAAAAAAGAAGACACGGAGAACCCGCAATACATTGCCGGACGTGGTGCACAGTTCAACACCAAAAACCGCTTTCTCAAAAATGAAAAAACAAAAGAACACATTGAAGGAATTGATGACTGGCAGGAAACAAATTTACCAACCCAATACATTGAACAGGAAAGTAAAACCATTGTAAACAAAGTGGATAGTCCCGATGTAGGCATGAGCTACAGTATGAATCCCTATGCCGGTTGTGAACATGGCTGCATTTACTGTTATGCACGCAATGTGCATGAGTACTGGGGCTACAGTGCAGGAATGGATTTTGAACAAAAGATCCTCATCAAAAAAAATGCGCCGCAACTGCTCCGTAAATTTTTAATGCATCCCAAGTGGAATGCCACACCCATTATGCTCAGTGGTAATACCGATTGTTATCAACCGGCCGAACAAAAGTATCGTTTAACAAGAGGATTGCTGGAAGTATGCAACGAGTTTAATCAACCCGTTGGCATCTTAACAAAAAATGCATGGATACTTAAAGACAAAGATGTGTTGCAGGAAATGGGTAAGAAAAATATTGTATCAGCCATGGTATCCATCACCTCCTTCAACGAAGATTTAAGAAGAGTAATGGAACCACGTACCGTAACTGCAAAAGCAAAACTGAAAGTGATTAACGAACTGAGCAGTGCAGGTGTACGCATGGGTATTATGATGGGGCCGATGATTCCCGGGCTCAACGAACATGAAATGCAACGCATTATGAAAGCAGCAAGGGATAATGGTGCAACATTCACCGCTTACACCTTCATTCGGATGAATGGTGCGATCAAGTTTTTATTTCATGACTGGTTGTATAAAAATTTCCCCGACCGTGCTGATAAAGTATGGCACCACATTGAACACAGCCATGATGGAAAAGTGAACGACACACGCTTTGGTGTACGTATGCGTGGCGAAGGACCCATTGCGCAACTCGTGGCACAGCAGTATAAAAAATACGGAAAGCTGTATGGCATGAATGCGGAAGAATGGAGTTTGGACAGAACAAAATTCAGAAGACCGGGTATGCAGACGAGTTTGTTTTGAGCAAAAGGGAAGTTATATTTGTTGTAAACCAAATGAAACATGCCCAAGCAAAATCCTAAAAAAATTGTATTACCACATTCAAAGGCAAAGCTGGATTTATATAAGTCTTATTTAAGCGAGTATTTGCCGATACTAGGACATTCAAAGTATATTGACGGGATAAATGTTTTTGACATCTTTTGCGGAACTGGTATTTATGATGATGGTAATTTAGGCAGCCCTCTAATCGCAGCCGCATGTGTTTTGGAGTATGAAAAGTATTTTAGAGAACGAAACCAGAAAAGTAAACCTGTAAAGCTCTTTATAAATGACTTCGATACAGATAAGGTCGAGTCTGTAAATGAAATTATTAGCAAGTTTGAATTCGAAAATTGTAAAGTTAATCCTTATAATTTGGATGCGTCTGAAATGTTAGACGTTGTGAGGGATAAAATAAATTCGTTTTCCGATAGAGAACGTAGTCTTGTTTTTATTGATCCTTATGGGTATTCAAAAATTGACAAGGAAAAGCTTTATCAGTTATTAAAACGCAGAAGATCAGAAATAATCTTATTTCTACCAGTTGCACATATGAAAAGATTTACCGACGAAGCATTGACTGATTATGAGAAAAAAGCTTATGAAAACCTGCGAAAATTTATTTTAGATTTTTTTGATGCGAGTTCCAGAGTATTACAAGAGAGTAATTTAAATATTTTTGATTACATAGAAGAATTAAGGAAAGCTTTCTCTTTTGACAATGAGTTTTATACCGCATCGCATTATATTGAACGTAATAAGGCTAATTATTATGCGTTGTTCTTTATTGGTCACCATATTTATGGGTTAGAAAAATTTATTGAAGCGAAATGGAAAAATGATAGTCTTGGCAAAGGCTTTAATCAAAGCAGGAATTCTGCTACTTTGTTTGGCGAAAGTCTTATTGAGTATGATAAGAACGTAAGTGTTTCTAGACTGGAGCAGATCTTTAGATCGGCTATTGAAAAGTCTCCTATGTCAAATATTGAATTGTATGAGTTTACTTTATCTAACCAGTTTAAAAGTGCGCATATGAATCAGCTTATACGAGAATGGAAGAAGGCTAAGAAAATCCAAATTCTTGATATGAAAGGAAACCCAATTGAAGACATAAGAGGTTTTGGCCTAACTTATGATGACTATAAATCGAAAACACCTTCTTACTTAATTAAAAAAAGATAAAAATGGCACAATCTTCAATAGAATGGACTGAAATGACTTGGAATCCAACTACAGGCTGTAATAAAATATCTGCAGGCTGTAAATATTGTTATGCTGAGGTGATGGCTCGTAGATTAAAAGCGATGGGAGTTGATAAATATAAAGATGGGTTTAAACTTCGGATACATGATGATGCTTTATTGATTCCGTATTCCTGGAAGCATCCTAAAATTGTGTTTGTTAATTCAATGAGTGATCTTTTTCATAAAGATGTCCCACTTGAATTTATCAAGAAGGTTTTTAAAGTAATGAATGAAAATCCACAGCATACTTTTCAGGTTCTCACAAAACGTTCAGATATTTTATTAAAGTATCATAAGGAGTTAAAATGGACGCATAATATCTGGATGGGCGTGTCTGTGGAAGATGATAGAGTAAAGCATCGTATTGACGATTTACGTAAAACAAATGCAAGAACTAAATTCTTATCATGTGAACCATTAATCGGCCCTCTACATAAACTCAATCTTAAAAAAATTGATTGGGTAATTGTAGGTGGTGAAAGTGGAAGAACACCAAGACCAATGGATGTAGATTGGGTCTTAGATATTCAACAACAATGTGAGAAAGCTAAAGTAGCCTTCTTCTTTAAACAATGGGGTGGTACTAATAAAAAGAAAACTGGAAGATTGCTTAATGGTAAAACTTATGACGAAATGCCAAGTAATGAACAACTGGAAGAAATTCAGCATTAAAGGTTTCTTTATCTTCACCCCATGAAAACAATCGGTCTCATCGGCGGCATCACCTGGCTTTCAACAATGGATTATTATCGTTTGCTCAATCAAAAGGTAAATGAGCAGTTGGGTGGTGTAGCTTCGGCAAAGCTGCTCATCAGTTCGGTAAATTTTGAAGAAATAAAAGCATTAACTATTACCAATGATTGGGATGTATTGGCAAACATCATGAGCAGTGAAGCAAAAAAATTAGAAGCAGCGGGAGCAAGTTGTATTTTAATGGGTGCCAATACCATGCATCATATTGCAGATCAAGTGCAGGCTTCCATCAACATTCCGTTAATACATGTGGCGGAAGAAACAGGGAAACAAATTGTAAAACTCAACCTCAAAAAAGTTGCACTACTGGGAACCAAGTACACGATGCAGCTTCCGTTCTATAAAAATAAATTAGCAGAACAGGGAATTGAAACCATTCTCCCCAACGAAACAGAGATGGAATATATTAACAGCGTTATTTATAATGAAATGGACAAAGGTATTTTTTTGCAGGAAAGTAAAGAGAACTTTATCCAAATCATCCATCAACTGAAAGCAGCCGGAGCAGAAGGAGTCATACTCGGTTGTACTGAAATCCCCATCCTCATTAAACAGGAAGACAGCCCCATTCCGGTATTTGACACAACAGCTATCCATGCAGCGGCAGCAGTCAATTTTGCGCTGAACAATTAATCGTTATCCATCAACATCGCCATTCATCGAATTATTAACGCATCTTTTTCAAAAAAAGAGAGGGGGTTTCCGCAAACCTTCGTTTCTTTAAATCCTCTATAACAATCTATATGAAAAAATTTCTTTTTATCATTCTCAGTATTTGTATCAGTACACCCATATTTGCGCAGAGCAAGTACGATCATCGTGAAGCATTTCATCCGTTTTTTTATCCTTATCCCGGGAATGAATACAGAAGTGCAAGTGGAGAACCGGGCCCCGGGTATTGGCAAAACAAAGCCAACTATTCTATACAGGCGGCCATCAATCCCGATGACCACAGTGTTAAAGGAACAGCAGCGATCAGTTATATTAATAACAGTCCCGATGAATTGCGTTTTATCTGGCTGCAGTTAGATCAGAATATTTACAAAGCAGATTCCCGTGGTTCTGCCACCACAACTACACAAGGTGGTCGCTGGGCAAACGGACAGTTCACCAACGGCAGTGTGATTAAAGCCGTTAAACTGGAAGTAGATGGAAAAATGATTGAACCTACCTTTTCGGTTACTGATACACGTATGCAGATATGGTTGCCCAAGCCTTTAAAAAATAAAGGTGGAGAGGCAGTGATCATCATCGAATATCAATTTACGATTCCTGAATATGGTACAGACAGGATGGGTCGTTTAAAACAAAAAGACGGATGGGTGTATGAAGTGGCACAGTGGTTTCCACGTGTATGTGTGTACGATGACTTGGTTGGATGGAACACCAATCCTTACATTGGAGCAGGTGAGTTTTATTTAGAGTATGGTGATATTGATTTTGCTATTACTGCACCATCGAACATGATTGTGGTGGGCAGTGGTGCGTTAACCAATGCAGAAGAATGTTTTACTGCAGAACAAATTACACGCTGGGGCCAGGCAATGAACAGCGATAAAACAGTAATGATCCGCACAGCCGATGAAGTAAACAAAGCAACTTCACGTCCGGGTAATCCGTTTACTACATGGAAGTTTAAATGCGAAAATACCAGAGATGTGGCCTGGGCTGCAAGCACTGCTTTCATTATGGATGCAGCACGAATTAATTTACCAAGTGGAAAAAAATCCATGGCTGTAAGTGTGTATACCAAAGAAAGTGCATCAAAAAAAGATGGGAACGATTGGCGCAGATCAACAGAATATACAAAAGCAAGTATTGAATTTTACAGCAACTATCTGTTCGAGTATCCTTATCCGGTAGCAACGAATGTTGCAGGTATTGTAGGTGGAATGGAATATCCGGGTATTGTGTTTTGCGGTGCAGGTGCAACCGAGGGCGGATTATGGGGCGTTACTGATCATGAGTTTGGACATACATGGTTTCCTATGATTGTAGGAAACAATGAACGCAAATATGCATGGATGGATGAAGGATTTAATACGTTCATCAACATTCTTTCAGGCGAAGCATTTAATAAAGGTGAGTATAAAGATGTGCCTGATGTAAATGGAATGGCTGGATATATTTTTAACGATAAGATGGATGGAATGCTCAACCAGGCAGATGTAATTCAGCAGCCCAATCTGGGAGTTGCAGCTTATTTCAAACCCGGCTTGATGTTGTATGTGTTAAGAAATGAAGTGTTAGGAAAAGAACGTTTCGACAGAGCGTTGAAAGAATATGTAAGAAGATGGGCATTTAAACATCCCACTCCATGGGACTTTTTTCATACAATTGAAAATGTTGCCGGCGAAGATTTAAACTGGTTCTGGAGAAGCTGGGCATTAAACACCTGGAAGTTTGATGTGGCTGTAAAAGAAGTTGCTCCGTTAAAAAGCGGCGGAAAAACAGGTGTAAACATTACGTTACAGTTGCTTGAAAAAATGCCGATGCCCCTTACTGTTAAAGTAACCGATGTAAATGGTGATGTGCAGATGGTTCAACTTCCGGTTGAAGTTTGGCAGCGAGGTGATACATGGACATTTCCTGTGCAAACAAAAGCCGAAGTAAAAGAAGTGCTTCTTGATCCGGAAATGCGATTGCCGGATATCAATAACAGTAATAACAGCTGGAAAAAATAAACAACAGCTTTCTGCAGTTTAAAAATAAGGTCGGCCAACGCCTCGTGGTCTGACCTTATTTTTTCACATTCATTCGATCAGACCACGAGGCGTTGGCCGATCGTATACTTACTTGAACTGATTTACATTAATGATACCCGAAAGAATAAATCCGTTGTTATGTTGAAATACATTGCGGCCAATAATTTCCCTTCCTAATTGTAATGTTTGATTCAGATATCCGCCTTCAATTCTGAACGATGAATTAAAACGGTAGCCCAGCAATAAACCAATTCTGTTCTGATCAAAAATATTTTCATTTACATTTTTACCAAAGCCAATAAAAATTTCATCATAAGCAGCAATGTATGGTTCTTTGTCTTCAAGTGTTTTACCTTTTAATGCACGTTGCAAACGCAGCATATACCTTGCACGGTTTAAGTATAACCATTCTTCCGGCTTCACAGATGCAGCAGATGCATAACGGGGAAGCCATCGTTGTTCTAATAAAAAACGATGCGTAAGATCAATGCATCCGTTGCGCTGTGTGAGTGTGGCAACCTGGTACAAGCGGTGTTCAGTAAATGTTTTTCCAAACGCATTGAGCGGGTAATCTCCATAGTTATACGTTTCTGCCCACGCATAGCCGGCACGTACAGTAAGGTTACTGTTTACATGATAGTTGATGCCGGTACGCAGTAAACTCTGCTGCCACTTGCTTAAAAAATCTTCACGGCGCCATTGATATTCCAGATGAGCACTCCATTTTTTGTGAAAATGAAAAGTGCCGGTTGCAGCATACCAGCCAATATTGTTATAGTCTTTAATCCTTGTGTTTTGTGCAGTGCTGTTAAATGTGTTGATGCAAAAGGCAATCAATAAGAAAATAGAAATTCGTTTCATGGTCTGCAAAAGTAATATCATCTTGATGAATTAAAGAAGGATAAAAATGTTGGCAGACACTGCATTGATCTTATCAGTAAAGTTTTAAGCAACGCTGATGTTCAATACAAAGTTGCTTCATATGAATAAGTGGGTATGCTTATTAAGTCAGCAGTTTTTTCAACGGCATCTCTTCCAGAATCATTCGTTCTGACGAAGCTCCGCTCTTTTTCCATTTGATTAAGCGGATCATACCATCGGCAATTTCAATACCGGTAATGTCGCCATCACTGTAACAGCAACATCCGCTGTTAAAATAATACGGCTTCATATTTACATAGTTCCCGCTTACATAATCGTATTCCTGTTGTCTGAAATGGATGGCAGCATTGAGCGATGCAATCAGCGTTTCATCTTTCCGTTCTCTTGCATCCATCAGTTGTTTGTATAAATGCTCCAGATGCGTGAGCGATGCAAACACCGGCTGATGTGTATGCCCGGTAATGAGCACCGGATTTTTTTCCAGCTTGCTCCATTCATACATAAACAGGTTGTGTTTGGTTTTTAATTCTTTGCTGGCGGCAGGTGTGTTTGGGTTTAAGTTCAGATAGCTTTGCAGCGGCGCCCATATTCTGCCAACAAACCATGCACTGAAAGGATTGGTATCGCTTTGTCCGTCGCCCTGATGACCATGTGTTAAAAAAACCGGTAGTATTTTTTGTTCTATTGAAATATGCAGCACAACTGCTTCATACACTTTTACAGGTTCGCCATACATACTCATCAGTTGCAATGAAGCAAACGGATCGTTGTTCCAGAAAATATCATGGTTGCCGAACACTTTGGTAAATCGTTTTGTCTGCAGGAATTTTTTCTCCGCTTCAGTGGTTATTTTATTATTTGCTTTTACCGGCCACATGGTGTTTTCCCACAACTCTTCACTATCGCCCAGCGAAATAAAATGAAACTGCTGCTCATAATAATATGAGAGTGCAGCGAGGTAGTTCGGTTCTGCCTTTATAAAATCATCACTTCCATTCTTAGCTCCTTTATGCTGATCGCTGAAGATGATAAACCTGTCTGCTTCAACAGCGTTCAGCAGCAATCCTTTTTTGCCGGGATTTGTAAGACTGTGTTCATACAATTTGGTTAAAGCAGTATGCACCCGTTGCAAATCGGGTTTGCTCGAAAATTTATTGGCCAGTCTTGTAACCGGTTTGGTTAATATTTTTTGCAGGAATCGGCGCATATAGTTTAAGATCTTGCTAAAATAACTATTTTTCGTTCCTTTGAACTTATGCAACAGATCATTGATGAGATCGGTAAACTGTATCAACAGGAGTTTCATACTTCACCTCAAACCATAGAAAAAATTCCGCAAAGTGGAAGCGACCGTGTGTATTATCGTGTTTCAGGCGCAACAACCTGTATTGCTACAGTAAGTAAGAACATCAGAGAGAATCAGACGTTCTTACAATTCAGCCGTCACTTTAAAGAGCGCAATTGTCCGGTTCCTGCTATCATTTGTGTAAGCAAAGATGAACAGATTTATCTGCAGGAGGATTTTGGTGATATCTCTTTACTCAATGAACTGGAGCAACATGGTTATACGGAGCATGTGTATGGATTGTTTCAGCAAAGCCTGCAGCAACTGGCACATATGCAGATCAAGGGGCATCATCAGCTTAATTATGATTGGTGCATTACATCAAAAGAATTTGGTAAGCAGGCAATTCTGTCAGATTTACTCTATTGTAAGTATTATTTTATTGATGCATTAAAAATTCCGTACGATAAAGAAAAACTGATTGATGATTTTGAAGCACTCAGTACATATCTCACACATGTAGATCATAAGTATTTTATGTTTCGTGATTTTCAGAGTCGCAATGTAATGGTGAAAGAAGGGATGGTCAAGTTTATAGACTATCAGGGAGGTATGCGTGGAGCATTGCAATACGATGTGGCTTCGTTGTTATGGCAGGCCAAAGCCGAGTTGCCCGATGAATGGAAGAATAATCTGCTGGAATATTATATGGATTGTGTGAACGATGTGCTGCACACTAAAATAGACCGGGTGCGTTTCAGCAGTCAGTACAACGGATATGTACTCATTCGTTTGTTACAGGTATTAGGTGCATACGGGTTTAGAGGGTTGTTTGAACGGAAGGCACATTTTTTAACCAGTATACCCCTTGCGTTAAAAAACCTGAAATGGTTTTTGAAGAACAAAGGAGTGGGCATTGTATTGCCTGAGTTTGAACGATTGCTGGGGTTGATGGTGGAAGATGAAATTATTCAACGCTTTGAACCTGTACAGGCAACTGATGATACAAAACTTGTTGTACGCATCAACAGCTTCTCTTACAAAACAACAGGTATACCTAAAGACGAAACAGATAATGGCGGCGGGTTTGTGTTTGATTGCAGGAGTATTTATAATCCCGGCAGGTTTGCTGAGTATAAAACACAAACGGGCAGAGATAAACCGGTGAAAGATTTTCTTGAGCAACAAACACGGATGCCGCAGTTTTTAAACAGTGTGTATAATATTGTTGACATAGCAGTGGAAGATTATATGCAACGGGGGTTTGAAAATCTTCAGATCAGTTTTGGTTGCACAGGCGGGCAGCACCGCAGTGTATATGCAGCAGATGCATTAACCAGACATTTAAAAAATAAATACGGAGTAAAGATCGAGTTGCAACATCTTGTACAGGATGCAAAAAACTGGATCAATAAAATTGATTGATATGAAAGCTATGATTTTTGCAGCAGGGTTGGGCACAAGGTTTAAACCATGGACTGATCATCATCCCAAAGCTTTAGCAATTGTAAACGGCAAAACCTTACTGCAACGGAATATTGAATACCTGCAGCAATATGGGATTAATGATGTAGTTGTGAATGTGCATCATTTTGCTGACCAGATCATTGATGCTGTAAAAACAAATCATGGATGGGGAAGCGACGTTGTAATCAGCGATGAGCGAAATGAAGTATTGGAAACCGGCGGCGGTTTATTGAATGCAAGAACACTACTCGATGGGGAAGAACCTTTTGTAACCATTAATGTTGACATACTCACCAATCTCAATCTGCACAGGCTGCTGGAGTTTCATCAGCAACATCGGCCACTCATTTCTTTTGCAGTGAGTAACCGCAAAACAGCACGTAATTTTTTGTTTGATGGGGAAAACAGATTGTGCGGCTGGAGAAACAATATAACCGGTGAAGAAAAAGGACCACATCTCTTATTGAATGAAACAAAAACAAAACAGCTCATTGAAAAAGCATACAGCTGTGTCGTGGTGTTTGAGCCAACCGTTTTTTCACTCATCAAACAAACAGGAAAATTTTCTTTAACAGAAACCTATCTGGATTTAGCAAAAGATCATACCATTCTTGGTTATGATCACAGTGGTGATGTGTTGGTTGATGTGGGTAAAACTGAAAGCATTGCTGTGGCGGAAGCGAAATTTCAATAAGCTTTTTTAAGTATATCAACTTCAATTTGATTCCAAGTATTTCTTGTTCTTTTGTCTTGACACAAAAGAACCAAAAAGTCAAGCAGGAACATATTACCCCCATGTTCCTGCTAACGCCTTGATTTAGCAGTTGTACTACTGTAGTGAAGAACCTTTGTACTTACACAATCATCCTTTGTTAAACATTGTGAGTTTACTTGTTGTCTTTTTATTTCGTTACACCTTAATATAAATTTTCTTTTTATCCAGCCAGTAACAAATAGCCCAATAGAAAATGATCATGCAAATGGCATAGAACAACGACCCGTTTTCGGGAATACCCGGAATTAGTTTGCAGATTTTTTCATAGAACCATCCAAACGGGCTCAGGTATTTAGGAAGTCCATCTGCAGTTACACCGTTTGGAATGCGGATCAATCCCAACAGCCGGGGCAACAATCCGCTCAATACAAAAATGAACAACGGATTTTTACCAAATACATCGAAGAACTTAGCCAGCCAGCCTTGGGCCTCTTTTAACTCAATAAAATAAATAAGTGTGGCAATGGTATAAATGGCCAGTCCGGTTGTGTAAACTGTGTAAGAGCTGGTCCATATTTTTTTGTTGATGGGGAAAACCATATCCCATATAAAACCGGTAACAGTAAATAACGTAGCCGTTACAAACAGCGAAGCAATCAATTCAAAACGTTTATTTTTCAGCACTTCTTTTCCATCAGGCCCTTTCAATACATCGGGTGATATACGGGTCTTTTGCTGAATAAAATCTCCAATTAAATAACCAAAGATCACCTGTACAATGGCGGCCATGGAACTCATGATTCCTTCGGGATCAAAAACAGTACCTTCTCCTTTATATAGATGGCCGTCACCAAGAATAGCGATATCAATGGATGATCCAAACCAGCCTTTCAAACTAAATGGATCGCCGGGAGTTCCTAAAACAAGACAAAGCACCCAGTATAATAACAGAATTACAACGCCCAATACAAATGCACCACGTTGTTTTAAATAAAACACAATCACAGATGCAAAGAAATAACAGAGCGCTATCCGCTGCAGCACACCAAAAAGGCGCAATGAGTCGAATGGCTTCCATACCAGATCTGCACCGCTCCATTTTACAAATGGACTCCAGTTGAGGAAAAGACCAATCAGAAAAATCAACACTGTTCTTTTTACCACTTTTTTCCAAAACGAAGCTGCACCGGCCTGCTGCAGACGGGGCATCACAAATGCCATGGCATTACCTACAGCAAACAAAAAGAATGGAAATACAAGATCGGTTGGGGTGCAGCCATGCCAGGGGGCGTGTTTCAGGGGCGCATACATATAACTCCATGATCCCGGATTGTTCACAAGAATCATTAAAGCAACTGTTGCTCCACGAAATATATCCAGCGAGTAAAAACGTTGATTCAATTGATGATTTTATTAAAAATAGGAAAATGCTGCGATCCATCCGGTTGTTTATAAAGTACTCCATTGGGATTATTTTTTTTAAGATTGGGGGGCAACCTTTAAATTGCAGCCTTATTAAGTGAAGGAGAGTGAAATCAACCCCTCTCAGAAAGGAAAAGCGGGCTGTAAGGACTTAAAATTCATATATTTGCAACTGTTATTGGGGGCAAATGCATTTATGAAATGTAATAGTGAAATTGGAGCAACCACAAACAGTACTGTCAATGACAGTTTTAATAAGATGATGGAAGGGTAAATGAGCCTTACAGGCTTGTTTGCCCTTTTTTATTATTTATTCAGCTTAATCGCATCTCTGCTTAGTCTTTTTTTATTGAAATGTGACTGAGGTGGCGAAGCTTTGCAGTAAACTTTCTAATGAATCCCGTTAAAACCTGGTACGCTGTTTATACAAAGCCCCGTTGGGAAAAAAAAGTCAGTCTCCAGTTAGATAAAAAAGGGTTGGACTATTATTGCCCGTTAAATAAAGTACGCCGTAAATGGAGCGACCGTTATAAAGTAATTGAAGAGCCGTTGTTTACCTCCTATGTATTTGTTCATATTACCGAAGAAGAAAAAGCAAGAGTGCGGCTTACCGATGGGGTGGTTAACTTTGTTTACTGGAACGGAAAGCCCGGAGTAATTCCGGCAGCAGAGATTGAAATCATTCGTAAATTTCTGAAAGAGTACGAAGATGTTCAGGCAGAAAAAGTGGATGTATTGGCCGGTCAAAAAGTACGTATCAAAACAGGGCTCATGATGGATACGGAAGGGCTTGTAATTAAAGTACTCAATAACCGGGCATATGTATTGCTCGAAAGCCTCGGCTATCAGTTAACTGCTCAATTTGAAAAAAATAATCTTGAACCGATTAAACAACCTTAAAACGAAACAACATTCATGTTCAACAATATCATTTCAGATCAAATTAAACCGATGAAGCAAAACCTCTGCCTTCTGGCTGTGTGTGCCATTGCTTTTTTAGCATCCTGTGTTTCGCCTGAGAAGCTCAGGAAAGAAAACGTTTATTTTAATGAAGGATTAGACAGTACTAAGTTGAGCCAGTATCAACTGATTGAACCTGTCATTCAAAAAGGAGATCTGTTACAAATTACTATTTCTTCCAGAAGCTCATCTTCAAATCAATTATTCAGTCAAAATTATTCAGCAGGTTCGGGCACAACATCCGGGGGTGCTACTGGTGCGGGTACTTCAGCATCGGGTGCCGGAGGGTACTTGGTAGATATTGTTACCGGTGAAATTAAATTACCACTGCTGGGGGTTATTACAGCAGATGGTATGACCAAGCTGCAACTGGAAAAAGAAATCATCAAACGCTCAATGGATTATCTGAAAGAAGATCCCATTGTAAATATCCGGTACCTCAATTTCAGAGTAACGTTTTTGGGAAGTGTGGGTGCACCGGGTTCTAAAATTTTTGAATCAGAAAGAGTTTCTTTTTTACAGGCACTGGGTGATGTAGGTGGTATTGCACCCGGAGGTGATCTCAAAAATATTCTTCTGTTTCGTGAACAAAACGGAACACGAACCATGCATACCATTGATTTAACCAATGGCAACTTTTTAAATTCGCCCAATTATTATCTTAAGCAAAACGATGTGGTGTATGTAAGTCCTTCTAAAAGACAACTTGTTGCCATGGATCAAACATCAGCAAAAACCTTTCAGTACGTCAACTTTGGTTTCTTTGCTGTGAATTTCATCGTTACACTAATCTCACTCATTAAATAATGAATAACAACGGAATTGATCAGCTCCAGACAAACGAACCGGAAGGGAAACTGCTGACGTTTAAAGAAATTCTCTTTAAATATATTTCTAACCTGCCGCTCTTTTTCTTTTCGCTTGGTATTGCACTCATTGTATCGTGGGCTTATCTGCGTTGGGCCACACCGGTTTACAGCGTCTACAGCAGTATGATTGTAAAAATGGAAAATGCAGCAAATATTAAAGGGAATGATAAGTTCAGCAGTATGTTCAATCCGGTAGATAAGATCAATATGGAAGATGAAATTGATCTCATGCGGTCGAAAGAATTTTTACGCCGTGTAGTCGACAGTCTGCAGCTCAACTCCACCTATATTGAACACGGAAAAGTAAGAAGCAGTGAAGTTTACAAACTGGCACCTTTTATTGTTGAAGCAGTAATGATTGCTGACAGTAACAGCGGGTATGGGTTTAATATTCAGATATTAAATCAAAACACATTTCTGCTGAATAAAGAAACCAAGCCCCGAAGTTTTTACAGTAATGTAGAAACGGGTAATTCAATCTTTAGAATAGTGCCCAATACAAATTTAATTGCGGATGCTGCCGGCAGAAAATTTACCTACTCCTGGCAACCATCAATAGCGGTGGCTGGTGGAATTACCGGCTGGTTAAGTATTGCTCAGAAGAGCCGCACCTCGAGTGTATTAAACCTGAGTTTGAATACGTATAACCCCGAAAAGGGGATTGATATTTTAAACCAGATCATGAAAGAGTATGGCCGTTACAATGTGCAGGACAAAAGCCGTATTTCAGAAAATTCGTTCAAGTTTATCAATGACCGTCTTACTAATTTAGAGAATGACCTGGGAATTGTAGAAGGGAACTTGCAGAGTTTTAAAAAGAAAAATCAGTTTCTTGATCTCGAAGATCAGTCAAAAATGTATCTGGAAAATATTACCAGTACAGAAGCCGATTTAAGAAAGCAGGAAGTACAGATTAAAGTACTGGATCTGCTAGATGAATATGTTAATGACAAACAGAATCGTTTTAATCTTACACCCACTATCCTTAGTATTGAAGATCCTACACTAACCTACTTGGTATCAGAATACAACCGCCTGATCATTAAACGGGATATCGAATTACAAACCACAACCGAAAACAATCCGGTTATTCGTGATATTGAATTTAGTATTGAGAAAACCAGATTGGCCATGATTGAAAACCTGAAGAATATCAGGGAATCATACATGCTGGCAAAAAATGAATTGGAAAAACGGAATGCAGTGGTGCGAAACGAAATGTTTGCGTTGCCCGAAAAAGAAAGTCAAATCAGGGAAATCAAACGTCAGCAGCTTATCAAAAATGAACTGTATACATTCCTCTTACAAAAACGGGAAGAAACAGGTATTCAACTGGCATCAACCGTATCTAACTCAAAAGTATTTGCTGAAGCAGAAGGGGGTGGTGCTCCAATACTACCAAAACGCCGCAATGCTTACATGCTGGCTATTTTCTTTGGTATTTTAATTCCGGTGATCATCATTCTCATACGGGATCTGATGAACGATCGTGTAACAACGAAAGCCGATATCACCAAGAATACAAAAATACCGGTGATTGGTGAGCTGGGCCATAATGATAAAATGGAAACACTGGTTGTAGTTAAAAACAGCCGCAGTATACTGGCCGAACAGTTCCGCATCATCCGCTCAAACCTGCAAGGCCTGCTAAAGCGTGAACGTACACCGGTGATTTTGGTTACATCTTCGTTTAGTGGAGAAGGTAAATCCTTTGCTGCAACTAATCTGGCAGCATCTATTGCATTAACAGGTAAACGTACAGTTGTTCTTGAGTTCGATTTACGTAAACCAAAAATCATCAGCGGTCTTGGTCTGCAACGCACATTCGGTATTACCCATTTTGTAATTGGCAAAGTAAGTCTGGAAGAAATGCCCGTGAAAGTACCTGATACAGATAACTTATATGTGATTGCCTGCGGACCAACGCCACCCAACCCATCAGAATTATTACTCGATCCAAAAATTAAAGAACTGTTTGAATTTTGCCGGGATAATTTTGATGCTGTCATTATTGATACGGCACCAATTGGTCTTGTAAGTGATGCAATGACGCTGGCTTCTTTTGCAGATGCAACTTTGTTTGTGGTACGCCAGCGGTACACATATAAAAAACAATTGCAGATGCTCGAAGATCTGTATCAGCAACAAAAGTTTCCAAGTGTATCCATACTTGTAAATGATATCAGGGTAGAAGGATATAACAGCTACTACGGTTATGGCGGTTATGGTTATGGCTATGGCTATGGTTATGGCTATGGTTATGGTTATTACGATACCGATCCTTCTAAAAACAAATGGTACAATAAAGTACTTCAGTTCATCGGAATAAAATAATGCATTCTCAATGTGCCGCATAGCCGGTATTTACGATCCTTCTGTTAAAAATTTGCAGCAGCAGATTGTTCACATGCGTGATGCCATGAAACGTGGCGGCCCGGATGATGACGGTGTGTTTGTGCACCAGACTTTTCCGCTTGCATTTGGCCACAGGCGTTTATCACTCATTGATCTCAGCGCTGCAGGTCATCAACCGATGATTGATGACACATTAACCATTGTGTTCAATGGCGAAATTTATAATTACAAAGAGATTCGCAATACGTTGAAACATTACGGCCATCAATTTAAATCAGAAAGTGATACCGAAGTTATCTTAAAAGCATACCGCCAATGGGGAACAGATGCGTTTGAATATTTCAACGGTATGTTTGCACTCGCCATCTGGGATGAGAAACAACAGCAACTGATACTGGCAAGAGATCATGCAGGCATCAAGCCATTGTATTATTACATGGATCATTCCTGTCTTTATTTTGCATCAGAGATACGGGCCTTCTATCAAACAGATAAAAAATTTGAAGAAAACGAAAACTGGCAAACTGCTTTTTTAACGTTTGGTCATTTACCCGAACCCATCACCACATTAAAAGCTGTAACACCTTTACCAAAAGGAACAGTGATGCTGATTGATTTACCTTCGCTCAAATCGAAACAGCATACATTCTTCAACTGGAAGTTTACAGGCAAACTGAAAAACGAAGAAGAGGCATTGCAGTTGATGCGTGAAACCATGGAGCAGGCCGTTGACCGTCATTTGGTTTCGGATGCGCCCATTGGTTTGTTTTTAAGCGGCGGTATTGATTCAAGTTTGTTAACCTTAATTGCCAGTCATACACAGAAAGAAAACCTGCATACCTTATCTATTGTATTTAACGAAAAAGCATTTTCTGAAGACTATTATCAGAAACTCATCATTGATCAAACGCAGGCAAAACACCAGTCGTTCCTGGTAACAAAAAATATTTTCAATGAAAAGCTGAGCGATGCCATGGAAGCCATGGATCAACCAACACTGGATGGCATCAACACCTATTTTATTTCCATGTACGCCAAAGAATATGGTTTAAAAGCAGTGTTATCGGGTTTGGGCGCCGATGAATTATTTGGCGGCTACCCTTCGTTTCAACAACAGAAACGGATGGACCTTGTAAAAAAAGTACCCGACAGTTTTTTAAAAGGACTTCAACATTTTCCTGATCACCGCATCCGCAAACTCAGTTATGCAGGTATGCAAAACACCGCATCAGAATACCTGAGTTACCGGGGAATTTTTACACCGGTGTCTGTTGCTGCTTTATTAGGCGCAACACAAAAACAGGTGGAGCAGGAACTGGAACATATCAGCAGCTATTATCCTATGAACGGATTAACCAACGGCAACAGAGTAAGCTGGCTCGAAACAAATTTTTACATGCAGAATCAGTTACTCAAAGATTCTGATTTTATGAGTATGTGGCACGGCATTGAAATACGGGTTCCGTTTTTAGATAAAGAAGTGATGTTAATGGCCGGCGCCATTGATGCAGCTATCAAGTTTAAAAAAGTGCCACCCAAATATTTACTGGTAAAAGCATTTGAAAAAGAGTTACCCGTTGAAATATGGAAACGAAAAAAACAGGGCTTCACGTTTCCGTTTGAAGGATGGCTGAAAGAAAATGAATTTATTAAACCTTCATCAGAAGAAGAACTGAAATTATACAAAGCATTTCAAAATAAACGTCTTTCCTGGGGCCGCTACTGGTGTGCATTATTAATGAAGCGGTTCACTCAACAAAAAACGCATGCCTGAACGTAAGATCCTGTTTCTTGTACTTACGGCTTTTTCGAGTATGGGTGGTATTGAAAAATTTAACCGGGCTTTTATCAAGGCCTTGTTGAAATTTCCATTGATCAAACCAACCTTTGCCGGAATGTATGATCATACATCCGATGAACGGTATGTACCCAACAACTTATTTCAATCCTATCAGGGAAAGCAAATACGGTTTGTTCTAAGGAATATCATAAGTTCCTTACAACAGGATGAGTTGATACTGGGCCATATCAACCTCGCTATGATTGGTGTTGTATTTAAGTTGTTTCGACCTTCAAAAAAATTAACCGTTATCTGTCATGGTATTGAAGTGTTTGAACCTGTAACAGGATTGAAAAAAAAACTTCTGCAGCAGGCAGACACAATACTTGCAGTGAGCAACTTTACCAAAGATCAGCTCGTCAACATTCAGCATATCAATAAAGAAAAAATTTCTGTTTTTCCCAATACATTGGATCCTTTTTTTGAACTGCCTCAGCGTTTTTCAAAACCGGACTATTTAAAACAGCGTTATCAATTAAAGGAAGATGAACAAATTCTTTTTACACTTACACGGCTCAACAGCAACGAAGGCTATAAAGGATACGATAAAGTGATTCGTGTATTGCCTCAGTTACTGCAACAGGGGTTGCAGATAAAATATATTCTTGCCGGCAAAGCCGATGCAGCAGAAACGCAACGGATGAATGCATTGATCAGTGAACTGAAACTGGAACAGCAAGTGATCATGCCCGGCTTTATTGCCGATGAAGAAGTAACCGATCATTATGTGCTGAGCGATGTATTTGTAATGCCCAGCAAAGGCGAAGGATTTGGAATTGTGTATGTAGAAGCCATGGCCTGCGGACTGCCGGTTATTGCAGGTAACAAAGATGGCAGCACCGAAGCCTTGCAGTTTGGTGAGTTAGGTAACTTGATTGATCCGGATAATTCAAATGAATTGTATACAGCCATTCAAACAGTATTGAAACAACCAAACGATCCGCAGCAGCTGCAGCAAAAAATGCTCAGCTTTTTTTCGTTTGAAAAATATACAGAACGTTTGCAACAACATGTACGTGCATAAATGAAACCACTCAACTTTATATTGGTGGGTTGCGGAACAATTGGGGAGCGGCATGCATTGCTGGCAAACCAAAAAGGAATATTGATGGCTGTTTGTGATATTGATGAGCAAAAAGTAAAACGGTTTTCGAAGCAGTACAGTTGTTACGGATATACCAGCCTCGATGAGATGCTGCAATCAGAAACAGATGCAGATGCATTGCTTGTTTGTACACCCAATGGATTACATGCAGCACACAGCATCAGCGGATTAAAGGCAGCAAAACATGTGTTGTGCGAAAAACCCATGGCTCTTTCAACAGCCGATTGTAAAAAAATGATTGCTGCTGCAACAAAAGCAAAAAAGCATTTACTCATTGTAAAACAGAATCGGTTAAATCCACCTGTTGCAGCAGTAAAACAACTACTCGACAAAAAAAAGCTGGGTACTATTTACAGTGTGCAGATCAACTGCTGCTGGAACCGTGCTGCACGTTATTATCAACAATCGGATTGGCGTGGTACAAAGGCATTGGATGGCGGTGTGCTGTTTACACAGTTCAGTCATTTTATGGATCTGTTGTATTGGTTTTTTGGCGATGTAAAAAAAGTAAAGGGATTCACGGCCAATCTTGCACACAAAAAAATCATTGAAGTAGAAGACACAGGGGTGTTTTCATTTGTAACAGAAGCAGGCGTGCCGGGTACTTTGCATTACAGCACCAATGCAGCGAATAAAAATTTCGAAGGTTCCGTAACGATCCTTGCAGAGAAAGCAACTATTAAAATTGGCGGACCATATTTAAATAAGATCGAGTACCAGGAACCTGTGTTAATTGATACAGCTAAACTGATGGAAAGTAACAGCGCCAACAAATACAAAGGTTACCAGGGTTCTATGAACAATCATGCAAGCGTGTATGATGAGTTTATAAAGGTGATTGCAGGTAAGCAGAAAAACTATGTGTCGGGCGAAGAGGGGATTCATAGTGTGAAAATGATTGAACAGTTTTATAAAGCAGCGGCGAGTGAGAGAATTTAACTTCGTTCAAATTGTATTGCGACAAAGACAGAAAGCCAAGAAGGATATAAAGGTAAAGTTGGTCGGCACGGTCCTTAGACCGTCAGACCATTTCAAAATATCGTTTTACTTTTTAGGTCTGATGGTTTGCAACCGTACCTACCAAACGTATGCCAGCTTATAAATTAAAAAAAATCAGTCTCCGTAAAGTAAAAACGGGTAAGAACGTGGTTATTGTGCAGCCATCCAATCTGTACGAATGTACCTTAGGCAGTGATTGTTTTGTAGGTCCGTTTACAGAGATACAAAAAGGAGTCGTGATTGGAAACAATTGCCGCATACAAAGTCACTCCTTTATCTGTGAACTCGTAACCATTGGCAACAATTGTTTTATTGGTCATGGCGTGATGTTCATCAACGATACCTTCAGCAATGGAAAACCAGCAGCAGGTGATCAAAGCAAATGGAAAAAAACGAATATCGGCAACAATGTATCCATTGGCAGCAATGCAACTATTCTTCCGGTAAGCATTTGCGATGAAGTTGTGATTGGTGCAGGTGCAGTGGTAACAAAAGATATCAAGAAGAAAGGAACCTATGTGGGTAGTCCGGCGAAGCGATTAAAAAATAAACAATGAGTCAACAAACCGATACAACAGAACACTGGGATCTTGAAATCAAACCACAGTCCTCTGTCTTTGATCTTAATCTCAAAGAAGTGTGGCGGTACAAAGATCTGATGCTGCTGTTTGTAAAACGGGATTTTACAGCACAGTTTAAACAAACCGTGTTAGGTCCGGTGTGGCACCTGGTGCAACCGGTATTAACCACCATCATGTTTTTATTTGTATTTCATACGGTTGCAGGTATTGATACAGATGAGATTGAGCCCATCCTTTTCTACATGAGCGGCATCACCATCTGGAATTATTTTGCAAGCTGCCTCACCAACACCTCCAACACCTTTGTGGCCAATGCATCCATCTTTGGCAAAGTATATTTTCCTCGTTTAATTCTTCCGTTATCGGTGGTACTGTCAAACATGGCAAGGTTGGGTATTCAGTTTTTGTTGTTGCTGGGTTGTATGGTTTTTTATGCACTGTTTAAAAACACACCCATGCATTTTGGCATGAGCTGGTTGTTGATTCCCGTGCTGGTGTTAATTATGGCAGGCATTGGTTTAGGTTTGGGCATCATCATTTCATCGCTCACCACCAAGTACAGAGATTTTACTGTGCTGGTAACTTTTGGTGTGCAGTTACTCATGTATGCCACACCTGTTGCCTATCCGCTTTCGTTTTTAAAGAGTAAAAGTTATGCGTCCTTTATTGAATGGAATCCGTTGAGTCCGTTGGTAGAAGGGTTTCGTTATGCATTGTTTCAAACAGGTAACTTCAATTTCAATACATTGATTTATAGTTTTGTTTTTATGCTCATCGTATTGGTATTTGGCACCATGATCTTCAGTAAGGTGGAGAAAACATTTATGGATACGGTGTGATGATGAGTGATGAATAATGAGTGATGAAAAGAATAACAGGAGAAGCCGTGATTAATACAAGAATAAAAGCAGCATGAGTACCATTATAAAAGTAGAAGACATTTCCAAGCAATACCGTCTCGGTCAGGTAAGCACGGGTACCATCAGTCATGATGTAAACCGTTGGTGGCACCGGGTGCGTGGCAAAGAAGATCCTTATTTAAAAATTGGCGAAACCAACGACCGTACTTCAACAGGCAACAGCGATTATGTATGGGCACTCAAAGACATCAACTTTGAAGTAAAGCAGGGCGAAGTGCTGGGCATTATTGGCCGTAACGGAGCAGGCAAGAGTACCTTGCTTAAAATTTTAAGTCGCACTACGGCCCCCACCACCGGCAGTATTAAAATCAAAGGCCGGGTAGCCAGCCTGCTGGAAGTGGGTACCGGTTTCCATCCCGAATTGAGCGGGCGAGAAAATGTTTTTTTAAACGGTGCAATTTTAGGTATGAGCAAACAGGAAATCAAGCGTAAGTTTGATGAGATCGTTTCGTTTGCCGGTGTGGAGCGTTACATTGATACACCGGTTAAACGTTACAGCAGCGGTATGTATGTACGACTGGCTTTTGGTGTAGCTGCACATCTTGAACCGGAAATTTTAATTGTGGATGAGGTGCTGGCCGTAGGCGATGCAGAGTTTCAGAAAAAATGTTTGGGTAAAATGAAAGATGTGAGTGAGCGTGAGGGACGAACTGTTTTGTTTGTTAGTCATAATATGGCTGCAGTAAAGCAATTATGTACAAAAGGGCTTGTGATGCAGCATGGCATGAACCGTTTTTCAGGAACACAATATGAAGCGGTTAATTTTTACCAGAATGCACACCAGACCAACAGTTCGTTTTTGTATGAAGGGCATTTAACAGATGCTCCGGGCAATGAAAATATCCGGATCCTGCGTTTTGATGTAAATCCGTTGAAGGGCGACTGTTTGTCGATTTCGTCAGGTGTGGCATTTGAACTTGAATTTTATAATCATAAAGGCGGTATTAACTTGGATGCAACATTCGAACTTAAGTCGTCTGATGAGATAGTGGTTTTTCATCACGGTGCTATTCTTTCGCAGCAGAACGATTCAAAAAGAGGTTTGTATAAAGTAAAAGGAACGCTTCCTCCTCATTTTTTAAATGCAGGAATTTTTATTTTTAATTTAATCTTTGGCGAAAACCAACGGATTGCTCTGTTTGCCATCAACGATTTTATTCAATTTGAAGTAATGAATGAAACCATTGGTTCAAATGCCAATCAGTTACCGGGCGTTGTAAGGCCTGCTATTCAGTACACTGTTTCACACGCATCATATGAACAACAATAAGCCTTATATCATTCAGTTCGATTCAATCGGTGATACAACACTTGGTTACATTTCGGTTGCCGAGCAAAACAAAAACATTCCCTTTGACATAAAGCGTGCCTACTGGACCTATTATACACCGCAAAGTGTTAACCGGGGGGGGCATGCCAATATTGATAAAGAACTTGTACTCATTGCTGTGGCCGGCATCATTAAAGTGGATATTGAGTTACAGAACGGATACACTGAACAGTTTGTATTAGACAGGCCGGATTGCGGGTTGTTTATGCCAAAGTTATGCTGGCATACCATGAACTATTCGCATAATGCCGTACAACTGGTGTTAGCTTCCAATCATTATTCAGCCACCGACTACATCAGAGATTACAGTCAATTTCATTCTTATGGCCAATAATATACATGCACTTGCAGATGTGCAAACGAAAACTATCGGTACAGACACGCTGGTTTGGCAGTTTGCCATTATCTTAAAAGGGGCTGTGGTGGGTAACAACTGTAATATCAACTGCCATACGTTTATTGAAAACGATGTCGTAATCGGTAACCATGTAACCGTTAAAAGCGGTGTGTATTTGTGGGATGGTATTACCGTGGAAGATTTTGTTTTTATAGGACCAAACGTAACCTTTACCAATGATAAAGTGCCCCGTTCGAAGCAGTACCCCTCTTCATTCGACCGGACGGTATTAAGGCAAGGTGCTTCTATCGGAGCGGGTGCAACCATACTGGGCGGTGTAGAAATAGGGAGGTATGCATTGGTAGGAGCAGGGTCATTAGTTACCAGATCTGTTCCTGATTTTGCGCTCGTTTACGGTTCGCCTGCAACCATTCGTGGGTGGGTGGATGAAAAAGGAAATCGCCTTAAAGAGCATGGCAAATTTTTAACGGACGGAAACGGACGTTTTTTTCAAGTAATCAATCAACAACTTATAGCGCAATAAGAATATGCAAATTCCTTTTCTTTCGTTTGAGTATATGAACCGGGAAATAAAACCCGAAATCATGACTGCTTTTGAACAGTTTTTCGATAAAAGCTGGTACATATTAGGTACGTCTGTGCAGGATTTCGAAGCAGCTTATGCGCATTTTAATCAAACAAAGGCTGCTGTGGGTGTTAGCAACGGACTCGATGCGTTACATATTGCTCTGAAGTGTGCAGGCATAGGTGCAGGCGACGAAGTGCTGGTACCTTCCAATACCTATATTGCCACTTTTCTTGCTGTGTCTTATGTTGGTGCAACACCGGTTCCGGTGGAGCCCGATATACGTACCTATAACATCAACCCCGATTTACTGGAAGCTGCAGTAACGCCTAAAACAAAAGCGATTATTCCCGTTCATTTATATGGGCAGGCCTGTAATATGGATGCGATTATGACCATCGCCGAAAAGCACGGATTAAAAGTGATTGAGGATAATGCGCAGGCACATGGTGCAACCTGGCAAAACAGGTTAACCGGTAGTTTTGGACATATCAATGCCACCAGTTTTTATCCCGGAAAAAATCTTGGAGCGTTTGGCGATGCCGGTGCTGTAACAACCGATGATGAGGTGTTGGCAGAAAAAGCTAAAGTGTTGCGCAACTATGGTTCGCAAAAAAAATATTACAACGAAGAGATTGGATTTAATATGCGGCTGGATGAATGCCAGGCTGCCTTTCTTTCTGTAAAACTAAAGCGATTAAAGGAATGGACAGCGTTGCGCCGACAGGCTGCGGTGTGGTACAATGAATTCTTACAGGATTGTTCTTCAGTTATCACACCCTCTACAGAACAGGCCGCCACACATGTGTATCATTTGTATGTTATCAGAACAACGCAAAGAGATGCTTTGCAAAAACATCTGGCAAATAACGGAATTGGTACATTAATTCATTATCCTGTACCACCCCATTTACAGGAAGCCTATAAAGGATTTGGTTTTACGGCCAGGCAATTTCCTGTTGCCGAGGATCTGGCACAAACCTGTTTAAGCCTGCCAATGTGGCCCGGTATAACGAAAGAGATGGTGTTTGAAGTAACAGGGCAAATCCATTCATTTTTTAGTTAAAGAGTGCATAAGCACATAGAATATATTCTTGCTGACAACAGTAGGTTTAGGGTAACGGAAAGTAATTGAATACTGGTTATAAATTTGATTTCCCAAGGCAACATGCGAGGTACTTTTATAAAAGAAAAAGACTATTCAACAGACTATTTCTTTCAGCTTGATTTTTTGCGTGCTATAGCGGTGCTGTTGGTCATTGTTTCTCATTGGTATTCGAAAGACTTTTTTTTAAACAGGTATACGGAAAACGACACACTCGGGGTTACTATGTTTTTTGTGCTTAGCGGATTCCTGATTACGGGTATTTTATTAAAGAGTAAAAATGCGTTGGGAAAAAGCCAGTCTTTGGGAGGTATTTTAAAAGTCTTTTATGTAAGGAGGGCGCTTCGTATATTCCCTGTTTACTATTTATTGCTTTTACTTCTTGTAACCTTAGGTATTGATGAAACCAGAGATACATTTTGGTGGCATTTTTTTTACGGTTCAAATTTTTTATTCTGGATAAAAGGCCACTTTGTTGGTTTGCTTTCCCCTTTTTGGTCATTATCTGTTGAAGAGCAGTTTTATCTGATATGGCCATTCGTGATATTGCTAGCAGGTCAAAAAAAGCTTCCTTATCTCTTTTGTTTAATTGCAGCTTCATCTGTTCTTTTCAGATTTTTTATAGCAACAGATGTTACACAAATTGGACGAATTCTGATGCCCGGTAGTCTTGATTCATTTTGCGTGGGTGGTTTAATTGCTTTTGGCAGATTATACCAACCTAAATGGTACGCTTGTATACAAAAAAACAAAGGGAGCTTATTATTTCTAGCAGTTATAATGCTGGTATTTGTAAATACCCATTTTTTCAATAGCATTAGTATTAAATTTAGCGTTGCAATATATTATTTAATCCTGTCCATAGCATTTGCAATTTTGACGGATCGTTTAGCATCAGGTATAAACAGCAAACCATTTGTATTGGTTTTAAATAATCCGGTATTTCTATTTTTAGGGAAGATCAGTTACGGGCTGTATTTGTTTCACAGCTTCATACCAAAAGTTTATGGGTTACCAATTCCGAAGTTTTTGACACCCTTCTCTTTTTATATTGCAGAAATAACGAGGTTCTCAATTCTTATTCTAATCGCCTCTATCAGCTGGTATTTTTTTGAAAAGCCTATACTGAAATTTAAAAAATATTTTTTTTATCAGGATAGTCAAATAATAAGTAGTCGTAAGGCTATTGATAAACTAAATATGCCCAATACAATATGATTATAACGGAATTAAGAGGAGGGCTGGGTAATCAAATGTTTCAATATGCGATCGGCAAAGCCTTAGCAGTAAAAAACAAGACATTCCTTTATCTTGACAAACGACCTTTGTATGATATTGATGAGACTTTATTTGTAAAGAGACCATTTGAGCTGAATATTTTTAATATTGAGTTTAATGCTGCATCAGACAGTCAATTAAGCATATTTTTTCCTGACGGGCATTTGGGGTGGAGGTTACTTAGGAAGCTTTTCAGAACCAAGGTGCAGAAAGAAAACGGGTTTAACTATGATGGCCAATCGATCCGCACTAACAGTAGACATATTTACCTGCAGGGTTATTGGCAAAGTGAGAAGTATTTTGAAAGTATTTCTGATGTTATCAGAAGGGATTTTACATTTATGGCGAAAGTTAATCCGGAGACAAAAAAAATTGCACAGGAAATATCGGAAGGTAATTCTGTAAGTATCCATGTAAGACGTGGAGATTATGTAACATCAGCCAGTGCCAATCATGGTTTTATAGGGCTAACCTATTATAAGGATGCGTTCAGGATAACTGCCGAAAGAGCTAAAGATGCTAAATATTATATTTTTAGCGATGACAGTGCATGGGTTAAACAGCATTTGTTAGGTTATATCGATTCTGCAACAATGGTTGTGCACAATTCGGGGGAAGATAGCTGGCAGGATATGTATTTAATGAGTTTGTGCAAACATAATATTATTGCTAACAGCAGCTTTAGCTGGTGGGGGGCATGGTTAAATAAAAATGTAGACAAGCTTGTAATTGCGCCAAACAAGTGGTTTGCAAATGAAGAAATGAATTTGCAAACAGGTGATCTGATACCAAATAGTTGGATCAGGATTTAAGATGCCAGAATCAGGAATTTTATTCAGGTAATCCCCAAGTCTCAGACTTTAATCACTGAGTTTAAACTGTGTAAAGTAATAAAAGTAATGCCCAAAATAACGGTTATCAATCTTTGTTATAATAGTGGTAATAGGCTAATAAAAACCCTGCAATCATTCGCTAATCAAACATTCAAAGATTTTGAAGTAATAATTATAGATGATGCTTCCTCTGATAACTCGGTGAGTGTTCTTGAAGGTTGGATACAGTTAAACAAAATAACAAATGCCAGGCTTGTAAAGAATAAGGTTAATGTAGGAATACCTTCCGGACTGAACCGGGCTCTGAAAGAAGCAACGGGTGATTACATTTCTGTAATTGGTGATGATCTGTGGGATGTTGATTTTTTAGAGCAGTTGTATATACGACTCAATAACACGCCAGCAAATGTTGGAATGATTTATTGTAAAGCGAGGCGTTTTAATGAGGTTTCTCAAACCTTTGACAAAGAGCCAGAGCCACCTGTAGTAATGCGGTCAAATGGTTGCCCCTTTGCGGAGGACTTATTTGAATCAAAAGGCAATAAATTGTATTTCATGAGATCAGATGTTGCATTTGAATGTCTTTTCTGGTCAAATTATATCGCTTCTTTTACATTTCTGGCTAAAAAAAGTGCTCTGATAGCTTCCGGCGGATATGATGAAACGTATTCAATTGAAGATTATCCTATGTGGTTTAGGATCACAAAAAAATATGATCTTCTGTTTCTTGATGAAGTACATGCGACGTATGTGAGACACGCTACGAATTTTTCTACAAATAACCGAGTGTCCTTGCAGTTTAGTGTAATTAAGCTAAAGATTGGGTTGATCAAAAAAATTAAAGATTCAAGAACACGGTCACATGTTTATTCAGAGGTCTTCGATTTATTGAGTGGACTTTTAACAAATTCCGAGCATTGTCAAAAATTACTAGTACTGTATTTAGTGAGTCAGACTTTATTTTTACCAGGGTTTAAATTTAAACGAAGCTTATTGCAAAAGATTCCATTATTCTTATTAAACAGCCCAAGAAAGTAAGTTAAAGTAAAATTCTATGATTAATATTTATACAGTAAGCGATAAACGTCCAGACTTTATTTCGCTACAATATAATGGATTTAAAAAATTCTTGAAAGACAAGGATTACAAGTTCATTGTTTGTAATAACGGTTCAACCTCGGAATTACGAAATGAAATTGCGGATATCTGTAATAAGCTCGGACTTACAAGTGTTTATGTGGAAGGAAATTATGAAAATGGTGCGATTGCTACACAGGTGCCATTGATTTATTGTTTAAAAAATTATATCCGACACGACCCGAAAGAAGATATGACGGTTATTATAGACTCTGATATCTTTCTATTTAACAATTTTAGTTTTACAGAATTATTAGAAGGGGCAGACATTGCAGGTATTTATCAACAACGGGACCGACAGGCAAAGAAAATATTCTTGCGTAATCATTATTATTTGTGGAATGCATTTCTTGTTTTTAAGAATAGTTCGATCGATTTTGAAAAATTTGACATATCAATGATTCAAAATATAACAGATGTTGGGGGGAATCTTCATTATTATCTTGAAAGATTTAAACCTAAAGTAAAATGGGTTGTTCACACACCAGATATCGAAGACGAATCAGAAATATTCATCGATGGCTTAAGGGAAATATATCATCCTCAATTTGGCATGCAGATAATTGCAAGCTCTTTTATTCACTACTACCGAGGGTCGAATTGGGATGCTTTGAATAACAATTATCACGAACTGAAAACAGGTTTTTTGGTGAAGTTCTTAGAAACTGCCAGAAAGCAATATCCTCTAACTCCGAAATTGCATAACTACCAAGATGATTGTGCGCATACCAAGAGGCATTATAATGGCACGAGACACAATACTAAATCGAGATTCAGGATTTCAAATAAGCTTTACCGATTAAAATGGTTTGGATAAATGAAAAACAAAGTTGCCATACTTTATATCTGCACAGGGAATTATGTTATCTTTTGGGAGAACTTTTACAAGAGTTTTTCCAGGCATTTCCTGCCAGGGTATCAAAAAAAATATTTTGTTTTTACAGAAAGCAACGATGCTTCGTTACAGACAGCAAATGATGTTCGTGTGATTTACCAGAAAAAGCTTGGCTGGCCATATGATACGTTGTACAGATTCCGTATGTTTTACAGTATTGATGAGCAATTGAAAGATTTTGATTACATCTTCTTCTTTAACGCAAACATGATCTGTCTTCAAGATATTGATGACCGAATTTTACCAAATGAGCAGGAGCGGTTAGTAGTTGTAAAACATCCCGGATTTTTCGATAAGGATCGCAGTTTATTTACTTATGAAACAAATCCTCAATCATTGGCCTATATTCCGGATGACAAAGGGGAGTATTATTTTATGGGGGGATTTAACGGGGGGATTGGTAAGTATTACAGAGAATTAATCAAAACCCTGAAAGAAAATATTGATTATGATTTGCAAACGAATAAACTAATTGCTATTTGGCATGATGAGTCGCATTTAAACAGGTATATGCTGGATAGATCTCCTAAAATCCTTTCGCCTGCGTATGGTTATCCCGAAGGAGTCGAACTGCCTTTCGAACAAAAAATTATTATTCTTGACAAGAATCGTTTTGGCGGTCATAACGCAATGCGTGGTATTGAAAAGAACCGACCGTTTATTGGAAAGATTAAAAAAATCCTACACTTTTTCAAAATTTGATAAAGATGGTTAAAGTATCAGTTATTATTCCTTGTTATAATCATGGTCAATATTTGCATCAGTGTCTTGATTCCGTAAAAAAGCAGACTTATTCTAATCTTGAAATAATCATTGTGAATGACGGCTCGACTGATCCCGAGACAAATCGAATTATCGGTGCGATTGATGAGACCGGTATTCAAGTAATTAATAAAAAAAATGAAGGACTTGCTGCAGCAAGAAATACAGGAATAGATGCTGCAACCGGTGAGATCATCCTTCCCATTGATTCGGATGATTATTTGGGTGATCAATATGTTGAAAAAGCGGTAAATCTTTTAACTAATGACAACGAAATAGGGCTTGTTTCCTGCCGTGGGAAGTATTTCGGCACGAGAGATAATGTGATTGAGAATGCGTATATATCGGCTCATTCGATGCTGCTGTATAATTCGCTTTTCCACTGTGCCATATTTCGTAAAAGCGATTTTCTGCATATCGGGAAATATAACGTTAATATGACGAAAGGCTACGAGGATTGGGAAATGTATATACGCATGATCAATTACAAAAAAAAGGTAGTTCAGTTGCCCGATATCTTTTTCTTTTACAGGCAAAGAAACGGATCAATGCTTGATGAGCTGGAAAAAAGTGAATCAGCCAGAATTGAGATGGAAAACGTAATAGTAAAAAACAATATTGATATTTATATCAAGGAATGGGGGTCGATCATAAAAGTTCTGAGGGAGTATGAGTGGCTAAAAAAGCAAGAATCTTCTTTAGATGAAGCCAGGAAAGAAATTAAAAATACGATGTCGTACAGACTGGGGAGTTTCATTTTGTACCCGTTTAAAATGATTAAAGCTGTTATAAAAAAATGAAAGTCGCTTTTTTTTCAACTCTAACAAATACGTCATGGGGGGGGAGTGAGGTTTTGTGGTATAAAACGGCCTTGCATATGCAAAAGAACGGAGTAAGGGTTGCTGCATTCGTTAAAAAGTGGGAAACCGAAGCTTTGTCTATTAGAATATTAAGAGAGGCTGGGGTGGAAGTTTTTTTGTACAGTACCTGGAAAGACATAAATCTTTCACAAAGAATGATCAGAAAAGTAAAGCGCCACTTTTTTTTGGAAAAAAATATTCTGGATGATGTTTTTAAATGGGAACCAGATTTAGTTTTTTTCAGTCAGTCGCATAGTTATGATTTGGGATATTTTCCAGCGAAAGTAGTTTCAGATTTGTTAAGAACAAAAATACCTTATTGTATTATTTGCCAAAACAACACCGATTATTCATTTGTGCCAGAAACAGAAGTGCGTTCGAAAATTAAACAAATTTACCGGAGAGCAGAGCATGTGTTTTTTGTATCAAAACGCAACAGAAGGACGGCTGAGCATATTATTTGCGTTCCAGTTGAAAATTCCAGAATTCTCTCTAACAGTATTTCAATTTCTGCAAATGAGGTGGGTATTTTGCCTTATCCTAACGACGAAGTGATACATTTTGCAAGTGTAGCCAGATTACGTTGTTCTCACAAAGGCCAGAATTTATTGTTGGATGTATTTTCGCAGCCTGTTTGGCGTCAGCGCAACTGGGTGCTTAATTTTTACGGAAGTGGTGAAGATGAAAGTTATCTTAAAGAATTAGTTAGCTATTTACGTTTAGAAGGTAAAGTAAATTTTAACGGGCAGGTTTCTGATATAAGGTCTGTTTGGGAAAAAAACCATGTATTATTACTCGCTTCTTTTGGAGAAGGAATGCCATTAGCCCTTCAAGAGGCAATGCTTTGCGGAAGGCCCGGAGTGGTAACAGATGTTGGCGGTAATTCGGAGCTGATTGATGATAATGTGTGTGGCTGGATTGCCAAAGGAAATGCACTTGCTTCTTTTAGTGAGGCTTTAGAAAGAGCATGGGACAACAGGAAGGGATGGGCAAAAACGGGTGAGCTTGCCTTTAAAAAGGCTATAGCCAATATAGACCTGTATCCACAGGAAACCTTGTTGAACTATGCTTTGGAGCAAACAGAAAGGAAAAGCAAGAATTGAACCCTATAATATCTGATAAGTAAAACCTGATAATGTTTTGAGAATTGCTTTTTTTACCTATGAATACCCTCCTGATATTGCACAAGGAGGTATTGCAACTTATGTAAAGCAGGTTGCCAGGCTACTCGCTGAACGAGAACATGATGTAGAGGTTTTTTGTGCGAGTCCGTACAGAACTGTTTCAATAAGAGAGGATAATGTCCTTGTTCATCGCTTGCAAAGTGATGGCCCGGCGACCTTTAACCGGATACTGCCGGATTTCTTTGCTGGCATCCACAGCCAGAAGGCTTTTGATATCATTGAAAGTCCTGAAATACATGGGCACGCTTATCTTATTAAACAGCAATTTCCGTCTCTGCCTTTGGTTGTAAAATTTCATATGCCGGTATTTATTCAGATGCGGCTAATTAATTTTTACACATCACGAATAGTAAAGCTTCGTTATTTCCTGGGTGCATTGCGGAGAGGGCGAATTCGTTTTTATGGATATAATGATCATAACAATGATATTGACTATAAGGTTACATCGGTAGCGGATGCTTATGTTTCTCCTTCCCGATCTTTAGGGGCAATTTTGCAAAAAGAGTGGAAACTGAAACCTGAAAAGTTAACAGTGTTACCTTACCCATTTATACCTCCCCGTCCATTGCTGGATATACCTATTACAGAAAGGAAAACGAAGGTTGTAAGTTTTGTTGGCAAATTAAATGTACACAAAGGAATTGTTGCCTTGGTGGAAATGATCCGAAAAGTTGTTCCAGAACATCCGGATGTACAATTTCGTCTGATTGGTGCTGATAGTTTTTTTCCAGCCCGCAACATGTCTATGAAGGATTATATTTCTTCTCAGCTGCAAGGTCTGGAAGCTAACTACGTAATTAAAGGAGGACTTGATTACGAGGCGGTTTTACAGGAATTAGCAGAAACAGATATTTGTATTTTTCCAAGTATATGGGAGAATTTCCCTAATGTATGCCTTGAGGCCATGAGTGCAGGGCGAGCGGTGATTGGCAGTAAAAATGGCGGGATGAGTGAGATGCTGGAAGATGGAGCCGGAGTGATTATTGATCCTTTGCAAGTTCATGCAGGTGCAAAGGCTATCTCTGTTCTTTTGGATAATCCTGCAAGGCGGGTTGCGTTGGGGATTAAAGCAAGGTTGGTCGTTTTAGAACGGTACAATGCTGACCGTATTGGTTTGTTGCTTGAAAAACATTTTTCAAACGTAATTACAGATGTCTGTTAAGGTTTTTCATTTTCATAATGGTAGTGGAGGAGGCGTGCTTTCTGTTATCCGCAACTTATTACTCTACCGCCAACATGAAATTGAAAATCATGTTATTTATACTATCAACAAAGATGTTCATCCTGTTTTTCAAGTGTCTAATTTAAAGGGTGCCAAAAGTGAAACAGTTTTTTATTATTCTTCCAAATGGAACTTCTATCATACTGTAAAACAACTTGCCAAGTTGCTGCCTGATGAAAAGGCAATTATTGTTGCGCATGACTGGCTGGAGTTAGGGATGGTGAGTCAACTTGGTTTGCAAAATCCGGTTGTTTTTTTTGTGCACGGGGATTATGAGTATTATTATCAGCTGGCTGTAAAACACTTTCGTTCCATTGATGTGTTTATATGTGTATCTGCATCCATTACAAACAGACTAAAGGAGATGCTTCCTGCGGAAGCAGCGAATATTCAAAATGCCCGTTTTCCTGTGCCTTATGCCTTTAAAAGTGCTCAACGTTCAAATGTTATTTTGCAGCTAATTTTTGTTGGCAGATGCGAAGAGGCAAAAGGGTATTACCTGCTGACGGAAATAGAACGGAAGCTTGAAGATTTGGGAGTAAAAGTTGCATGGCATATAGCCGGTGAAGGCTCTGATCAGCCTCATAATCAGGTTTGCTGGCCAGCTGATTCAGATGTTTATTTTTATGGTAAAGTATCGCAAAGTGAACTGTCTCAACTTCTTCTTAAAGTGGATCTGCTTGTGTTGCCATCCCTTGCAGAGGGGATGCCTGTTTCTATTGTTGAAGCAATGAAGGCAGAGGTTGTACCTATTGTAAATAATCTACCCGGAGGGATACAAGAGATTGTTATTAATGGAACAACGGGGTATAAAATCGATCAGAACTTACCTGCTGAATTTGCAATTATTATTAAACAATTAAATGAAGATCAAGACTTGCTGCATACGTTGCGAAAAGAAGCGGCGTCGGTTGCCAATCGTTTATTTGATCCTTTGCTTAATACAAATTCGATAGAGGCAATTTTATTACAATCTCTCCTTCAAAATAAGTCTAAAAGCTCATTTAAAACATATGGAAGCCGGTTAGATCAAAGATGGATTCCTAATGTTTTTGTAAACTGGGTGCGGATTGTTTTTCGTTCCTTTAAATGAGATAATTGGTTTTTTGATAGAATTACTAAAGAACTAAACAGATAATGGAAACTCCTTTTTTTTCTGTTTTAATGACGGCCTTTAACCGAGAGCAATATATTGCTGAGGCGATTGAAAGTGTTCTGGTGCAGAACTATACCAGTTTTGAGTTGATTATTTGTGATGATTGTTCAACTGATAACAGCTTTTCTATTATCCAATCTTATGCAGAAAAGGATGAACGTATTAAAGTTCACCGAGGGGAAAAAAATATCGGTCAGTTTCCAAACAGGAATAAAGCCGCTTCTCTGGCAATAGGGCATTTGCTTGTATTTGCCGATTCTGATGACAGCTTGAAGCCTGATGCACTGCATTATCTTTCAAAAGTCTACAGCGAGCATCCTAATGCTGATTTTTGGCTGGTTTATTATGGTAAAGCAGAACGCCCTTTATTCTTGGAGTCGAAGGCTGCAATTGATAAGCATTTTTTTGAACAGGGCTTTCTTCATATCGGGCCTGGAGGTACTGTTATTACAAAGAAGCTATTTGATGAAATTGGAGGCTTCCCCACTAAGTATGGGCCGGCAGGTGATATGTTTTATAATGTTAAAGCTGCAAGTAATGGTAGCGTATTGTTACTACCATATATTTATTCCAATTACAGAAGACATGAAGGGCAAGAATTGAATAATCCGTTTTCTTATTTGTATAATACCTATAACTATTATAATGATTTATTGAGACTACCTGAGATCCCATTAAGTTTCGAGGAGCGAGAATTTTTATCATTGAAGAGCAAACGACGTTTTGTAGTAAATACTTTCATGTATTTTGTTAAAACTGGAAATCTTTACCAAACATTAAAAGCTTTTTATTTGGCCCGCTTCGGGTTTAAAGATTTTATTAAAGGAATTATTCATTAATGAAAGTTATACATGTTCTTACTCATTTTATGCCAGATCAGGTAGCTGGAACAGAGATGTATGTATACGCATTGCAGTCGTATTTGCAGAAAATTGGATTTACAGGAGCTGTTTTAATACCTGATTATAAATTGAATCAAACTTCAGAATATTTTTATCGTGATATAAGAGTTATTCAATATCCCGAAAATGACAAACCAGGTCCGTTAATAATAAAAGGACTTGATTCGCCTGAAGGATTAAGTTTATTTAAGAAACTATTAGAATATGAAAGACCTGATATTGTTCATTTTCATGAAATATCTGGAAGTAACGGGATAACAATGAATCATATTGAAGCGGCAAATGAGTTAAACATACCGGTTTTTTTAACGATGCACCTGGTAGGTTATATATGTAATACGGGAACTCTATTAAAAAACGGAGTAAAAAAGTGCAATGGGTCAATAGCTTCATCAACCTGCACTTCATGTTCTTTAGTTGCAAAAGGATTACCGGTTCCTGCAGCAAATATTATCGCAAGTTTATCAAGAATCATAAATGCAACAGGTTTTAAAACATATAAGATAAATCATAAGGTTATGACTGCATTGTCTTTTGCTGAAGTTATAAGCCGACAGAAGGAACGTTTACAAAAGTTAAATATACTATGTGATAAAATAATTGTATTGAATAGCTGGTTTAATAAAATGTTATACACTAACGGAATTGCACAAAAAAAGCTAGTAATAATATCTCAGGCTCTACCTTTTGAATACGAAAATATTAAACCCAGTTCACCTGCCTTGCTCTATAAAGGCAAGCTAAAAATTATATTTGTTGGTCGTGTATACAAAGCCAAAGGCTTACACCTTCTTCTTAGTGCGTTAGCTAATATTGATCCTAATTTTTATGTTCTTGATATCTATGGTCCTTCAAATGATATTGAATACCAAAATGAGTGTGTAAAAATAATTGGAAGTAATACTTCAATACAATGGAATGGAATTATTCCTCCAGGCGAAACAGTTGGTGTAATTAAAAAGTACGATTTAATGTGTTTGCCATCTACGGTTACTGAAATGAGCCCTTTAGTAATACAGGAGGCATTTGCAGCAGGTGTACCTGTTCTTGCTAGCGATGTATACGGTAATGCCGAACCTATAAAACACAATGTAAACGGTTTGTTGTTTCGCTTTAAAGATATTTCTTCACTAAAAGAACAACTATTGCGATGCATTAATGAACCGGCACTTTTGCAGGAATTAAAAATGAATATAATGCCGCCACGGAGTTTTAGAGAAGTGGGAGATGCGTATGCCGACTTATATAACGAAGTGCTTTTTAAAAAAGAGAAAGATCATCACTAACGTCATTTCGAATGCAGCCTGAGAAATTTTACATATTACACGCTTTTTATGGCGGAATGAGAAATCTTAACGTTTCGGAGCAGGTAGTAAGAATAAGATTTCTGAGTCGTGGATCTGTCACGCTTATTGCATGACCCCACTCCTTCCCCGCCTGAACGGACAGGCAGGGAAATGACGGCCATCATTCAACATTCAGTTTATAAAATTTATGCGGATATTAATAGTCATGGATCCCGGTATTCTTGTTCCGCCAAAAGGTTACGGCGGGCATGAGCGTTTAGTATACATGTTTGCAAAAGAATATGCAAGACTGGGGCACGAAGTACATTTGCTTGTAACAGCAGGTTCAGTTGTAGAAGGCTGTACTGTGCATCCGTTTGGGAAAGAAGGGTTCCCGCCAAAAAAATGGGATGCCCGTATAGCTATCCCCACTGCATGGAAATTTTTATGGAAACACCGGAATCAGTTTGATTTGATTCACAACTTTGGGCGATTGGCCTATTTACTTCCTATTCTCAATCATCCCATCAAAAAGATCATGAGTTACGGAAGAACCATTGATGGGAGAAATATTAAGACGATTAATCAGTTGCCCAACAAAAACATTGTATTCACTGCCCCAAGTGATTGGTGTGTAAATACGGGTAATACGGCCGGGCGCTGGGTAACCGTTTACAATGCCATTGACTTTAGCAGCTACACTCCCCGCACAGAAGTGCCGGCTGATGCGCCACTTATTTTTTTAAGCAGGCTCGAAAAACTCAAAGGTGCACACGAAGCCATTCAGATTGCTTTGCAAACCAATGAAAAATTAATTCTGGCAGGAAATATTTCACCTTTAAAAGAAGAGCAGGAATATTATAAAAATGAAATTGAACCGTTCATCGACGGAAAACAGATTGTTTATGTAGGAACATTGGATGATGAAGGAAAGAATAAATATCTGGGCCAGGCAAAAGCAATGTTGTTTCCTGCAAGAACCGGTGAAGCATTCGGAATGGTAATGGCAGAAGCAATGGCTTGCGGAACTCCTGTACTTGCTTATAATCATGCAGCCATGCCGGAGGTAGTTACAGATGCTGTTACAGGATTTATTATAGAAAATGCTGAAGAAATGAAGCTGGCACTTAAAAAAATCAGCACGTTAAACAGAAATACAGTTCGTAAAGTAGCCGAAGCATCTTTTGATGTGAAAGTGTTAGCCGCAAAATATTTAAATCTATTTCAATGACGCATCCGTTAAATACATTTTTTGATAAAGTATTTATTATTTCTATCAAGCGAAATGAACAACGATTACAATCTTTTTTGCAACAGAACCCCGATTTAAAAGTAGAAATATTTGATGGGGTTGATGGCAGGATGCTTTTCCCTGAAATTGATCAGGTATTCAAATTTCCATTATATTTTTTTGAACAAAATAAGTTGTCATATGAAAGGTGTAAACGATGGAATAAAGGACAGTTAGGTTGTGCAATGAGTAATCTTTTTTTGCAGAAAAAAATAGTAAGTGAACAGATAGGCAAAGCATTAATAATGGAAGATGATGCATTTATTAAAACTGAATCGCTACTTTTTTTTCAAAAAGCGTTGCTTGAACTGCCTAAAGATTGGGATCTGTTTTATATGGGTTATAATCCTCCTTCCCGTTGGTCGGAAAACCTATTTACCCGCCAGCTTTTAAGAATAAAACATTTCATCAAGCCAGCTTTTTCTGAAGGGTTGTCTTCGGGTGCTTTAGGGAAACGTTACTTTTCGGAGTCATTTTCTTCACATTTAAACAAGCCCGGAATTTATGGAGGTACACATGGTTATGCATTAAGTTATGAGGGAGCAAAAAAAATTCTTACAATTGATACTCCATTACAGTTTGGTTTTGATACTACATTAATGTACGCAAATTATCATAAGCTGTTAAATAGTTATTCGCTTAAAAAGCCACTCATTATTCCCAATTCTGATTTTGTAACTAGTTTAATTAATTAATCATTTATGAAAACCCAAATCATTCTTCTCTTCAAATACATGCACCGGTTTGGAGTTGTAAAAGGCTTCCTCCTATTTATACAGTTAAGATATATAAACAAAGAAGAAATCTATCTGAGTGAATTTGGAAAAGTTCATTTACGAAGAAACACAAGTGATTTTGATGTGTTTAATCAAGTGATGGTTTCGAAAGAATACGACCTGGCTTTGCCGGATAATCCTGCCTTTATAATCGACGGAGGGGCTAATATCGGGCTTACATCAATGTATCTCTCACATAAATACCCACATGCTACAATTGTTTCAATAGAACCGGACGAAAAAAATTTTTTACAGCTAAAGAAAAATACTGCAGGCTATTTAAATATTCAGCCGCTTAAAAAAGCGCTTTGGGGTAAAGAAGAAAATGTATATATATCAAACAGCAATTCAGCCGATTCGCACACAGTTAACAATAACGACAAAGGAGTAGTAACTGAAACAGTTACTGTTTCATCTTTATTAAATGAATACAAATACGGTATTGTTGACCTTCTCAAAATGGATGTTGAAGGCGCCGAAAAAGAAATCTTTGAAACTCTTCCATTAGATTGGCTGTCTAAAGTTAAGGTGCTGGCAATTGAAGTGCACGATCGGTTTAAGCTGGGTTGTGCAATGAGTGTATTTAAAGCGTTAACTGATTACAAATACACGCTTGCAATAAAAGGAGAGCTTTTAATCATTCATTTTTTACATTAAATCACTGCTGTTTGAAGGACCAACTGTTTTTTGACCGACTGGATGTTTATCGTTTTGTTGCAGTAGCATTTGTATTGATTTCACATTGATTCAAGTTTATAATAAGGAATGTCATTATTGGCGAATTAGAGAATGCATTCAAGAAAAATAGTTTTAATTTCTTCCGGTCAGCCTTCTGCTAATCCCCGGCTAGTGAAAGAAGCTGTATCATTATTCAACAACGGTTATCATGTAAAAGTGATTTACTGTTCTTTATCTCCTTGGGCTGATATATTTGATAAAGAACTTTTTCAGAGATATGCTCAAATTGAATGGATCAAAGCGGGCTCACATCCTGTAAACCAAAAAGAGGCCTATCTTTTTGCCAGGTTACGAATGAAATATTTTGATGTGGTCTTTCGTTTGCTTGGTCATAGGTTTGATGCAGCCATCAAATCAATGGTGTTATACAGTCAGGAGCTGCTGCAAACTGCAATAAAACAGAAAGCAGATATTTACATTGGTCATAACCTGGGAGCCTTGCCTGCTGTTGTTAAAGCGGCCCGATTTCATGGAGCAAAAGCAGGGTTTGATTTTGAAGACTTTCACAGAGGTGAAGCCGAAGAAGGATCACCTGAAATGATGAAAACAAGGATGATTGAAGAAAAGTATGTGGCAATGCTTGATTATTTTTCTGCAGCCAGTCCGCTGATTGAGAAAGCATACAATCAGCTCTTCCCAGCCATTCCTTCGTTAACCATTAATAACTGTTTTCCTTCAGCCTATGCTGTGTCTGAAATAAAGGAGCCGGATAGCCGGGTATTAAAACTTTTTTGGTTTTCGCAAACCATTGGTAAAAAACGTGGTCTTGAAATTGTGTTACAAGCTATGAGTTTGTTAGAGAAAAATATTGTTACCCTTACACTTCTTGGAAATTGCACAGTCGAAATGAAAATGTATTTTACAGCACTTACACAACAGTTGAACTTAGCGCCTGAACAATTAATTTTTGTTTCGCCTGTAAAAGAGGGAGAACTTGTCGAGATTGCGGCTGCACATCATATTGGTATTGCAACTGAGTTGCCGCATATCGCAAACAGAGAGCTTTGTCTTACAAACAAACTATTTATTTATTTGCTTGCAGGAAATGCAATTTTGTTTTCAAATACAAAAGCACAAGAACATTTTTTTAATAACTACCCTACTGTGGGATCTTTATTTGATGCAGAAAATGTACAGGCATTAAAAAAGGTATTGGAGAATTATATACTAAATCCTCACTTACTGCATGCTCAAAGAAAGCAGGCATTAAAATTGGGAAAGGAAAAAATGAACTGGGATGAAGAACAACTTGTGTTTTTAAACAACATCGAAAAACTATTACAGCATTAAATAGTTATTTGTAAGAAAAAATCAATCGGTTGAAACGTATCCTCATCATCACCCCGCATTATCCGCCTTCCAATTTAGCAGCGGTGCACCGCAGCCGTTTGTTTGCACAGCACCTACCTGCATTTGGATGGCAACCGGTTATATTAACTGTGCATGAAAATTATTACGAAGAGGCGTTGGACTGGAACCTGCATCAACTGCTACCCGACGGTCAACGGATTGAAAAAGTAAATGCATTTACTGTAACTAAACCCAGGTTGATTGGTGATATTGGTCTGCGTGCTTTTTTTCAGCTGCGAAAAAAAGCGCTGGAGCTGGTGCAGAAAGAACAGATTGATTTTGTGTATATCCCCATTCCATCTTTTTATATTTCATTAATTGGTCCGTACCTGCACCGCAAAACAGGCGTAAAGTATGGCATTGATTATATTGATCCATGGGTGCATCAGTTTCCGGGATCGGATAAAACATTTTCCCGTCATTGGTGGAGTACGAAGCTTGCAAAATGGCTGGAGCCTAAAGCAGTGAAACATGCTGCATTGATTACAGGGGTAGCTGAAGGTTATTATACAGCCGTGCTGGAACGCAATCCTCATTTAAAACAGAAATGTGTTACAGGCGCTATGCCTTATGGAGGTGAAGCAGCAGATCATGAAGGGTTAAAAGCATTGACGTTAAAACCATATCTGTTTCAGCAAAATAAAAAACTGCAATTCGTTTATGCAGGTGCCATGTTGCCCAAGGCTTATGCACCACTTGAAGCCATCTTTCAATCCATTGCTGCAAACAGAGAGCAGTTTCATGAAGTTGAATTTCATTTCATCGGCACAGGGAAAACGACGCATGATGATCATGGGTATAACATCAAACCACTGGCGGAAAAATATGGTTTGTGGCAATCAGTTGTGTTTGAATATCCCAAACGTATTCCTTACCTCGATGTATTGATTCATCTCGACGCAGCAAATGCTGTATTTATATTAGGAAGTACAGAGCCACATTACACACCATCCAAAACATACCAGGGTGTGTTGAGTAAAAAGCCGATACTGGCCGTATTGCATACACAAAGCACAGCAGTAGAAATTGTACGTTCAACCAAAGCTGGAAAAGTATTGGCGTTTAATGGTGAAGCAGGTGTAGAGGATGTAAAACAGGAGTTCAGTCAGTTGTTTAAAGAATTTGTCGCATTCAGTAACAGCTATCAACCAGAACAGGTAGATACTACCCTCTTCAATCAATACTCCGCAAAAGAAGTTACACGAAAACTTGCAACATTGCTATCCTCAATGCAGTGAAGAAATTAGCCATCATTACAACTCATCCTATTCAGTACAATGCTCCTTTGTTTCGTTTATTAAATGAAAGGAACAGGATTGCAGTGAAAGTATTTTATACATGGAGCCAGTCAGAAAAAGAAGTGTATGATGCTAAGTTTGGTTTGCAACGCAGCTGGGATATTCCATTACTCGAAGGATACGATTATGCGTTTGTAAACAATACATCAAAACATCCTGACTCCAACCGTTTTTTTGGAATACAGAACCCCGGCTTTCTGCAACAACTGAAAAAAGAACAGTTTGATGCAGTGTTGGTTTACCGTTGGAGTGTATTCAGTCATTTAAATATCATGCAACGCTTAGGTGGCCGGACAAAATTATTTTTCAGAGGTGATTCACATGTGCAGAATGATACTGGCGGCATCCGTTCAATCATAAAAAAAGCAGTACTTAAATGGGTGTACAGGAATGTGGATATTGCATTTTATGTGGGCAGATATAATAAAACGTATTTGCAGAAGTACGGATTGAAAGAACAGCAGCTGATAGCAGCGCCACATGCAATAGATAACAATCGCTTTACAACAAATGATCAGGAGTTGGAACTACGGGCTGCAACTGAACGGGAACAACTAAACATTCCTGCAGATGCTGTTGTGTTTTTATATGCCGGCAAATTTTATGCACTCAAGCAATTGGATTTGCTCATTCATGCATTTAAACAATTATCAGGAGAACAATACAGGCTATTGTTATATGGCAATGGTGAACAGGAAGAACAATTAAAAGAAATGGCCAAAGCAGATCATCGGATTCTTTTTCAACCTTTCCGGAATCAATCGGATATGCCATGGGTCTATCGTGTGGGTGATGTATTTGTATTGCCCAGTAAAAGTGAAACATGGGGATTGGGGGTAAACGAAGCAATGGCCTGCAGCCGGACTGCATTAGTAAGTGATCAATGCGGTTGTGCGCCTGATCTCATTGTTCAACAGCAAACAGGATTTGTATTTCAACATAAAAGCGAAGCAGATCTGTTGAAACGTATGCAGCAATTTTCTAGTAAAAAAACAGCAAAGCAAATGGGTCAACAGGCTTTTACACATATCAGTCAGTATTCATTACAACAGGTTGCTGAAGCCATTGAAGCGGAGGTGTTGCGTTGAAGAAGCTGGCCATTATTACTTCACACCCTATTCAGTACAATGCGCCCTTGTTTCGTTTATTAACGGAACGGAACAACATCCACCTGAAAGTTTTTTATACCTGGGGTCAAACAAAAGACGGACTGGTATATGATCCCGATTTTAAACAAACATTCAAGTGGGATATTCCTTTGCTGGATGGTTACGATCAGGAGTTTGTAGAAAATATTTCAGCAAATCCCGGTGCCGGTCATTTTAAAGGGATCATCAATAAAGATTTGATAGAAGGGATTGACCGGTACAACCCGGATGCTTTATTGGTTTATGGCTGGGGTTTTAAAAGTCATCTGCAGGTATTAAGACATTACAAAGGAAAAAAACAGATCCTCTTTCGGGGCGATTCTACACTCTTAGATGAACCTCCCGGTTTTTCATTTAAAAAAACAGCGAGGAGAATTTTTTTAAAGTGGGTATATCGCCATATTGATATTGCACTTTATACCGGCGAAGCCAACCGGCAGTATTATTTAAAGCATGGCATGAAGCCGCAACAGTTACAGTACGCACCACATGCCATCGAGATTGAACGTTTTTTTGATGCAGATCATCAACATGAACAAAAAGCAAAACAATGGCGAAGGGATTTGGATATTGCGGAAGAGGCCCTTGTTTTTTTGTTTGCAGGGAAGCTGGAACCAAAAAAAGATCCGCAGTTATTGATTGATAGTTTCAAAACATTGGAAGGGAAAAATCTGCGTTTGATTATTGCAGGGAACGGTGTGCTTGAGCAGGAAGCGAAACAACATGCAACAGACGATGATCGGATATTGTTTCTTGATTTTCAGAATCAACAACAGATGCCGGCAGTTTATCGTTTGGGTGATGTGTTTGTGTTGCCATCCAAAGGCCCGGGTGAAACATGGGGTTTAAGTGTAAATGAAGCGATGGCTTGCGGAAAACCGGTGATCGTCAGTAACCGTTGTGGTTCTGCAATGGATCTGGTAAAAGAAAACGGGTTTATTTTTACAGCGGGAAATAAAAACGAACTTACAAGTGCAATGCAGCAGTTGATAGGAAATAATACATTAAGGACAGCAATGGGCGAAAAAAGTGCTCATCACATTAAACAGTTCTCTTTTCTTAAAATAGCAGAGCAAATAGAATCGGTTATATGAATCTCTCAAAGATTATTTATACGATCATAGCAGTTTTGAGCGGAGTGTTTTTTACACTCAATGAAAAATTCATGATTGAGGAAATTGTTGCAATAGGATTATTTGTTTTTTTTCTGCTGAATTTTATTGACTCCATCGGTAAGTCGTATAACCCCCTGGATATTCCTATTTTACTCGCTTTGTTTCAATGTATGCTGATGCCCTCCATTGTATTTCATGTGTACAATGAAGATGCATTGGTAGTGGCTTTAAAATATGATATGGGTGTAACAGCCGAAACCTACTTTAGTTATATGTTTCCCGCCATCCTGGCAATGATTGCAGGAATTAAATTACCCGAACTCCTGCAATCATCGTACAAAACAAAATTTTCAGTTGCGGTTCAGGCATCAAGAAAGTACCTGGTGGGCAAGGGAAATATTGGTGTATTACTTATCATTATTGGAGTGGTAACGGGTTTTATGCAGATTTTTATTCCCGGTGAGTTGAGGTATATCGCATACTTATTTGGGAAGCTTTTGTATGTGGGTGTTTTATACACGTTTTTCTCTGATTCAAAAAGCAGGTCTTTGTATCTGATGATTGGTGTTGTTTCTATTCTTGCACAAGCCATTGCAGGGGCCATGTTTGGCGAACTGGTGTACACCCTTGCATTGGGTGTTATTTTGCTTTTACTTGGGAAAAAAATCAGTAATTCGTTCAAGTTCAGTATAGCAACGGTCGGGTTTATTTTTGTTTTGCTCATCCAGAGTATTAAAAGTGATTACCGTGCTATTGCATGGCAGGGTGGAAGCGAGCAGTCGGATAATACACAGGCATTCTTCACTTTGTTGGCAGATCGTATAGCAAGTCCCGGTCGTTTCTTTGACTGGACGCTCATGTTTCCTACTGTTACACGTTTTAACCAAGGAATGATTGTGGGAAAAGTGATGGTGCATGTGCCAAGTCAGGAGCCTTTTGCTGAAGGCGAAACGATTTTTACAACTTTGGCGGCTTCTTTTGTGCCTCGGTTGTTCTGGCCCGATAAACCGATGGCAGGCGGTCATGAAAACATGTTGCGCTTTACAGGTTATAAAATTGAAGGGTATAGTATGAACATCAGCCCCATGGGGGAGGCCTATGCTAATTTTGGTGTGGGGGGTGGTGTTTTCTTTATGTTTTTTTATGGCCTTTTTTTCTCGCTGGTAATTTTATTCTTATTGCAGAAGATTAAAACAAGGCCCACCATTATTTTATGGTTTCCCGTTATCTTTCTAAACTCCATTCAAATTGAAACGGATATATTAATGTGTGTGAATTCACTCATTAAGAACCTCATCTTTCTTTGGTTCTGTTATTGGGCCGCCGACCGTTTCCTGAAAATAAAATTATAGTTGTTGAAAAAAAGGCTGCTTCTGTTTTATGATCATTTTTATCCTTCTTTTAAAGCAGGTGGTCCTACTCAATCGTTGGTCAACCTCGTTCGGGAACTGCACGAAGATTATGAAATTTCAGTTGTATGCAAGCATCATGAAATGGGCGAAATCCAACCCATGAAAGGAATTGAAGTGAATACATGGATCAATTGGGAATCGAAAGCAAAGGTTTATTACTGGAAGTATGGATGGAATGAGAAAGATCAATTAAAAACAATTTTCTCAACGGTTGACCCTGATGTGGTGTTTATCAACGGTATTTACTCTTTGTATTTTAATCTGCTGCCACTTTGGTACGCAGTTGGGTATAAAAAAATAAAACCAACTCTGTCTGTCATTCTTTCTGCAAGAGGAATGTTACATGCAGGCGCTTTATCACAAAAATCATTCAAGAAAAAAATATACCTGCATTTATTTCGTCTCTTGGGTTTACACAAAGCAGTTACATGGCATGCAACGGATGCGAATGAAGCAGCCTACATTCGTGCAACAATGGGAGCAAGTGTTCTTGTAAAAGAAGCTGCAAATTTTCCCAACCTCTTGCCTGTTGTTCAAGGCCCTGAAAAAAAAACAGGTGAGCTTTTTTTGGGAACAATTGCCTTGATCAGCCCCATGAAAAATCATCTGGAAGTATTGAAAGCCTTGGCTGTCTGTAACAACCCGGTTACATGGCATATCTTTGGACCGGTAAAAGACGAGGGTTACTGGAAGCTTTGTAAAGAACAGATTAGTCAACTGCCTCAGCATATCAGTATCAATTATCACGGAGAGCTGACTCCGCATTTATTGAAACAGGCAATGCAACAGTTCCAGGTTTTTATCATGCCCAGTAAAAGTGAAAACTTTGGTCATGCTTTAGTAGAAGCCCTGAGTGCAGGTAAACCGGTCATCACCACCACCACAACTCCTTTTGCTGATCTGGAGCAGAATGGATGTGGAATGGCCATTGATCCGGCAGAGGTACAAAATGGATTAATCAACAGCATCCGTTTTTTTGCAGAGATGAACAAAACAGATTTTGAAAAAAGCAGTGCTGCTGCTGTTACATATATTCATCAAAAAATGAATCCTGAACAGTTGAAAAAAACATACGATCAGATTTTTGCAGGTGCATGAAAACAAACTTAGAATCATATAACAACAGCTGGTACTCAACAGGACGATCTGCTGTTGTAAGGGCGTTGTGGTTTCTTACAAGTGCTTTGTTTGTGCAATGTAACTGGAACCCGTCATCTGCTGTGCGTGTTTTTTTATTGCGTCTCTTTGGTGCAAAGATTGGCAAAGGAGTGGTGATAAAACCTGCTGTTGAAATTAAATATCCGTGGTTACTGATTGTTGGTGATTATGTGTGGATTGGCGAACAGGTGTGGATTGATAACCTGGCGATGATTGAAATTGGAAGTCATGTTTGTATATCACAAGGCGCTTACCTGCTTACCGGAAATCATGACTACTCTAAACCAACGTTTGATTTAATGGTAAAACCAATCCGGTTAGAAGAAGCTGTTTGGATTGGCGCAAGAGCAATTGTTTGCCCCGGAGTTATTTGCCAGTCGCATGCAGTATTAACAGCCGGATCAGTAGCCAGGAAAAACCTAGATGCATATACAATATACAGCGGTAACCCTGCATTGCCGGTAAAACAACGGTTGATCAGCGAAGCATGAAGATTTCCATTATTACAGTAGTTTATAACTGCGAAAAAACAATTGAACGTACCATTCGTTCCGTGTTAAGTCAATCGTATAAAAATATTGAATACCTGATTATTGACGGAGCATCAACCGATGCAACGATGCAGGTGGTGAACCGGTATAAAAATCAGATATCAGTCATTCTAACAGAAAAAGATAAGGGCATGTATGATGCGTTGAATAAAGGCATTCGCTTGTGCACAGGAGATGTAGTAGGTATTTTACATGCAGATGATGAATTTGCATCAACACAAAGTATACAGCTCATTGCAGAGCGGTTACAAAGTAACCCGGTGATTGATGCTGTGTATGGCGATGTTGGTTTTGTAAAAGAAGAAGAACCGGATAAAATTGTACGTTATTATTCATCGGCCATCTTTAATACCAATTTATTCAAGTGGGGATTTATGCCTGCACATCCTACCTTCTTCTGTTATAAAAAATATTTCGATTTGTATGGAGTATACCGCACAGATCTGGATATTGCGGCCGATTTTGATTTACTGGCCCGTTTTCTGCGCAGGCATCAACTGCATACATCTTACATTCCTGAGATGTTGGTGAAGATGAATCTCGGCGGAAAAAGTACAAGAGGCATCAGCAGTACCATTCAGATCAACAAAGAAATCAAACAGATATTAACTGAACAGAAAATGCCATCGAGCTATCTGCGGTTGTATGCACGTTATTTTATTAAAGTGCAGGAATTCTGGAAAAAGAAAAAGCAAATATAAATTGTATGAAGAAAGCATTGATCACCGGTATTACCGGTCAGGATGGAGCTTATCTCTCCGACCTGTTATTAAAGAAAGGGTATGAAGTACACGGTATTAAACGCAGAACATCATTGTTTAACACCGATCGTATTGATCATTTGTATGAAGATCCGCATATCAACAACCGTCACTTTGTACTTCACTACGGCGATTTAACAGACAGCACCAATCTCATCCGTATCATTCAGGAAGTACAGCCCGATGAAATTTATAATCTCGGTGCCATGAGTCATGTAAAAGTGAGTTTTGATACACCTGAGTATACTGCCAACACCGATGCTGTTGGAACACTTCGCATTCTGGAAGCTGTACGTTTGCTGGGCTTAACCAATAAAACAAAAATTTATCAGGCTTCTACTTCTGAGCTATATGGTTTGGTACAGGAAGTGCCGCAATCAGAAACTACACCGTTTTATCCACGCTCACCGTACGGTGTTGCAAAAATGTATGCTTACTGGATCACCGTAAACTATCGTGAAGCCTACAACATGTTTGCATGCAATGGAATTTTGTTTAATCATGAATCACCTTTACGTGGAGAAACATTTGTTACAAGAAAAATCACCAGAGCGGTTGCAAAAATTGCGATGGGCATGCAGGATAAATTATGGCTGGGTAACCTCAACTCAAAAAGAGACTGGGGACATGCGAAAGATTATGTTGAAGCCATGTGGCTGATGCTGCAACAGGAGAAACCCGAAGATTTTGTGATTGCAACAGGTGTAACCACTGAGGTAAGAGAATTTGTTCGCATGGCGTTTGCACAGGTAGGAGTTGAAATTGAATTTACAGGCGCTGATGAAGAAGAAAAAGGATTTGTAAAATCGGCTTCGCATCCCGATTATCAGGTAGCCGTTGGAACAGAAGTAGTAGCCATTGATCCAAGATATTACCGCCCTACTGAAGTGGATCTGCTGATTGGTAACCCGGCAAAAGCCAATCAGAAATTAGGATGGAAACCAAAATATGATCTGCAAGGTTTAGTAAAAGAAATGGTAGCTGCAGATATTGATGTGTTTAAAAAAGAAAAATTATTAAAAGACAGTGGTTTTAAAATAAAAAATCAATTTGAGTAATGGAGAAGAATGCAAGGATATATGTAGCAGGTCATCGTGGAATGGTGGGCTCGGCCATTGTAAGAAAACTGCAGCAGGAAGGATATGAAAACCTGCTGCTGCGTACTTCAGCTGAATTGGATTTACGCAATCAGGAATCAACTGAACAGTTTTTTAAAGAGCATAAACCCGATTACGTTTTTTTAGCTGCAGCAAAAGTGGGAGGTATTGTTGCCAACAATACTTACCGTGCAGATTTTTTATATGAAAATCTGATGATTCAAAACAATGTGATTCATGCTGCGTTCAAACACAGCGTTACAAAATTGTTGTTTCTCGGGTCATCCTGCATTTATCCAAAATTTGCAGATCAACCTATACAGGAAAGTGCATTGCTTACAGGTACGCTTGAACCAACCAATGAACCGTATGCTATTGCAAAAATTGCAGGATTAAAATTGTGCGAAGCATACAGAGATCAGTATGGCGCCAATTTTATTTCGGCCATGCCTACCAATCTGTATGGTCCAAACGATAATTACGATCTCAATAACTCACATGTGCTTCCTGCATTGTTACGCAAAATGATTGTGGCAAAGCGTACCAATCAACCTGTTGTTGAAATATGGGGTACGGGCACCCCCCGCCGTGAGTTTTTGCATGTAGATGATTTAGCTGATGCCTGTTATTTTTTAATGCATCAATACAATGGAAGAGAGTGGCTGAACATTGGTGTGGGGGAAGATATTTCCATTAAAGAACTGGCCGAACTTATAAAGCACATTGTTGGATATGAAGGAGAATTGCAGTTTAATACCACTAAACCCGATGGTACTCCACGCAAACTGCTGGATGTATCAAAACTGCAATCGCTTGGATGGAAAGCAGGCATTGGATTACAGGAAGGTATTGAAAAAGTTTTCCAGGAAATAAAATCGCTTCCTTTTTAAGATGTTTGGTTTATTTAAAAAAAAGTCTGCTGTATCTGTTGCTGCTGAAATTAATTACGGTGGTTTAAAAACAGATATGCATTCTCATCTCCTGCCGGGTATTGATGATGGCTCGCCCGATGCAGCAACTTCTGTTGCGTATATAAAAGCAATGATGAAGCTTGGCTATGAGAAGTTTATTACAACACCGCATATTTATCCTGATCTCTATCCAAATACCAGAGAAACTATTCTGGCAGCACATGGTGTTCTGAAACAAAAGCTGAAAGAAGAACAGGTAGATGTGGAAATTATTCCTGCTGCCGAATATTTTATTGATGATTTGTTTGCAGACCGTTTAAAGAACAAGGAGCCCTTACTCACTATTCATAAAAACTGGGTGCTGGTTGAAATTTCTTTTATGACTCCACCACCCGATTTAAATAATATTCTGTTTGATTTGATTGTACATGGCTATCAACCCGTGCTTGCTCATCCGGAGCGCTATAGTTTTTATCACAATCAAAAAGAAATTTTTCACCGGTTTAAAGATCAGGGCTGTTTGCTGCAAATCAACCTGCTTTCATTAAGCGGATATTATGGCCGTGGTGCACAGGAAGCCGCACAATATATGCTGCAGGAAAAAATTGTTGATCTGATGGGCACTGATCTGCATCACCAGCGACACCTCGATGCAATGCATCATCCTGCTTTGTTTGCAGATGTGCAAAAAGCGTTGCAAACAAATACGATTCTTAATTCTTCACTTTAAGTTGCCGGTTCAAAAACCCCGTTTGCTGATTCTTTTAAACAGGCTTGCTGTTGGTGGTCCTGCTATTAACACATTATCTGTTGCAGCCATTCTGTGTAACAGGTTTGATATTTTACTTGTTGCCGGTGAACCGTTGGCAGACGAACAGCCTGCAGATTTTTTATTAGAACAATACAAAGGCTTTGAGGTGAAAAAAATTAAATCGCTTCAACGTTCTGTATTGCCGTTGAAGGATTTGCAGTCCTTTGTTCAGTTAAAGAAAATCATCAAAACTTTTCAGCCGCAGATAGTTCATACACATGGAGCTAAGCCGGGTGTACTGGGGCGTATAGCTGCATGGCAGTGCAATGTGCCTGTTGTTGTTCATACGTTTCACGGTCATGTATTTCATTCGTATTTCAGCCGGTTTTTTTCAAAACAAATTATCCGGATTGAACAACTGCTTGCACGTATTTCCACAGCCATCATTGCTATCAATGAAAAGCTGCAGCATGAGTTGATGCATCAGTACAGAATTGCAGCAGCGGAAAAAGTGCAGCTGATAAGGCTTGGCATCAACACAGAACAGTTTGCAGATCCTGATCTTGAAAAAAGGAAACGGTTTAGAAATGAATTTTCAATTGCTGAAACTGATTTTGTAATTGGTATTGTGGGTAGACTGGTGCCTGTTAAGCAACATCGTCTCTTTATTGAAACTGCAGAATTATTGTTACAGAATAAGGGGATAACAAAAACTCTCCGTTTTTTTATTATCGGAGACGGTGCAGAAAACGAAATGCTCATGAACACGCTGCAGAAAAAAAATATTTCTTATACACAAAGCGGGCATGTATTCAATACATCAGCATCATTTGTGTTTACATCCTGGCGTAATGATATGGATGCTGTGTATGCAGGTTTAGATCTTGTGATGTTAACTTCACTTAACGAGGGAACACCCGTTTCTGTAATGGAAGCAATGGCCGCAGGCAAAGCAGTTGTTTCAACCAATGCCGGCGGCATTGCAGAGATGATTGTGGAAGGGCAAACAGGTTCTATAGCGGAAGGTGCTGATGCATTGTCCCGGGCTGTATTGAAGCTGATAGAAAACAATGAACTCCGGAAAGAAATGGGACGGAATGCATCTGCTAATGCTGCACTTCATTTTTCAAAACAGGCTGAAACAGACCGTTTGTGCAGCTTGTACAACCAATTGTTACAGCAAAAAACAGCTTCTGAAACAGAATTTTAACAATGAACCTGAACATTTTAATGCGGGGATTGTAATTATCACAACATTAATCTGAGAGATGAATAAGTTTACTATCAAAGATCTTGAAAATCTGAGCGGTATTAAGGCGCACACCATTCGTATCTGGGAGCAGCGTTATACCTTTCTGAAGCCACAACGTACGGCTACTAATATCCGTTACTACAGCAATCAGGAATTGAAAGTGTTGCTGAATATTTCATTGCTCAATAAGTACGGGTTTAAAATTTCTCATATTAACCGTATGAGCAATGATGAACTGCGTGAAAAAACACTTACTCTCACCAACGGACAAGCACAGCAGGAGCGGATTGTAAACGAACTGATCCAGCATATGATTGATCTGGATATTGAAGCGTTTGAATATGTGTTAGATCAGTTTATTGCTTCCAGAGGAATTGAAAAAGCAATCACTTTTATCATATTCCCTTTCCTTGAGCGTATTGGTATATTGTGGCTCACAGATCACATCAATCCTGCACAGGAGCACATCATCACCAATATCATCCGTCAAAAAATTCTGGTTGGAACTGAAAATATTGTAACTCCTTTTTCACTCAAAACCAAAGTGCTCCTTTTCATGCCGGAGAACGAACATCATGAATTAGGGTTATTGTTTTTGCAGTATCTTTTAAAAAGCAGAGGAGTAAAAATTATTTATCTGGGTGCTAACGTTCCGGTGAAAGATCTTGAATTTGTGGTACAGCTAAAGAAACCGGATTATGTATATACCCACCTTACTACAGTAATGAAGGAGTTTAATTTTGATAAATTCCTGAACAACCTGAAAACAAAGTTGCCTAATTCAAACATTCTTATTTCCGGTTTACTTACTCAAACTTTTGAAGGAAAAGCGGCTACAGGAAACATCCGTTTTCTTAAATCGCTGGCGGAGGTAACGGAGTTTATTTCCACTCTTAAATAAATTTTCACACGATAAAATCTGCAGAATCCCCCGTTATCGGGGGATTTTTAATTTCTAAAAGATTGAAAATTAAAATGTTTAACATTCATATAATAAAAATTAAACAAAAATTTGTTGTTACGAATTATTATTGTTTAACTTTACAGCATAAATAATTAAACAGTATTTTATGTCTGCAGTTGAATTCAACCAAATGCTTTTAAATAATACCGATTTTTTAAAGCCATTTGCTTTTACGCTTACCAGAGATAATGAAACGGCCAAAGATCTCCTGCAGGAAACCATGTTCAGGGCATTGGCCAATCGTGAAAAGTACAATGTTGGTACCAACATCAAGGCATGGCTGTACACCATCATGCGGAACATTTTTATTAATAATTACCGCAGAAGGGCGAAACAAAACACCATTTTTGATTCAACTCCAAATGAATTTTTTCTCAATTATCAGCAGGCCACTGTGAGTAATACTGCCGAGACCAGCATGAAGATGAAGGAGATCCAGACAGCCATACATCAGTTGCCGGAGATTTTTAAAAGTCCATTTATGCTCTATTTTGAAGGCTTTAAATATCAGGAAATAGCATATATTCTTCAGGAGCCTTTAGGCACAATTAAGAGTCGCATCCATTTTGCCCGTAAATTGCTCAAAGAACAAATCAGCAGGTATTAAATATTTATTCATTGAGGCAGAAAGCTATTGTTATCGGAAGTGGGTTTGCGGGCATGTCGGCTGCATCATTTTTAGCCCGTGATGGCTGGGATGTAACTGTACTTGAAAAGCATGACATGCCAGGCGGACGTGCCAGAAAAATGGAAATGGGTGGTTTTACTTTTGATATGGGCCCGAGCTGGTACTGGATGCCCGATGTATTTGAACGTTATTTTCAACAGTTCGGAAAATCTGTTTCTGATTACTACACACTCCAACGCTTAGATCCATCTTACAGAGTTTATTTTACGGAAGACGCTCATGACATTCCTGCTTCATACGATGCGTTGTGCGAATTGTTTAATCGTTTAGAACCCGGCAGCGCTGCTATGCTTAACCGTTTTATGGAAGAGGCTGCTTATAAATATCAGGTAGGAATAAACAAACTGGTATACAAACCCGGTCAATCGCTTACAGAATTTGCAGATTGGGATTTACTCAACGGATTGTTTCGGTTAGATGTATTTACTTCGGTTAAAGCACATGTACAAAAACATTTCAAAGATTCAAGATTAAGACAGCTCATGGAGTTTCCGGTTTTGTTTTTAGGCGCACTGCCCGAAAAAATTCCGGCTTTATACAGTCTGATGAATTATGCTGATGTTAAACTCGGCACATGGTATCCCAAAGGTGGTATGTATAAAATTGTGGAAGGCATGTATCAACTGGCGGTTGAACTGGGAGTTAAGTTTGAGTTTAATAAAGATGTACAAAAAATACAAACGCATGGAGGCAGGGCAAAAGCGGTTATTGCAAATGAAGAAACATATACAGCCGATGTGGTGATCAGCGGAGCTGATTATTACTTTACCGAAACTAAATTGCTTGCAGCACATGAACGCTCTTATTCAACTGCTTATTGGGATCAGCGGGTGATGGCTCCTTCCTGTTTGTTGTATTATGTGGGAATTAATAAGAAATTAAACAACTGTATACATCACTCCTTATTTTTTGATACCGATTTTGATTTACACGGAAAAGAAATTTACAATAACCCTCAATGGCCTGCAAACCCGCTCTTTTACGTAAGTGCAACTTCTGTTACAGATCCTGAAGCAGCACCTGCAGGTCACGAAAATCTGTTCTTTTTAATTCCGGTAGCCGCAGGTTTAACCAACGATACGGAAGAACTGAGGGAACGGTATTTTCAGCAAATTGTAAAACGGTTTGAAGAACGTACAGGAGAAACCATCCTTGAAAATATTGTTGTAAAAAAATCTTATTCAGTGAGCGATTTCGTAACTGACTACAATGCTTTTAAAGGAAATGCTTACGGGTTGGCGAACACTTTGATGCAGACAGCTGTTTTAAAGCCGGGATGTAAGAGCAGCAAGCTGGGTAATTTGTTCTACACCGGTCAGCTCACCGTACCGGGACCGGGCGTTCCTCCAAGCCTTATCAGCGGAGAGGTGGTTGCAAACCTGATAAAAAAAGAGTTTTCAAAATCACTACAAACCAGTGCAAGCGTATGATGGAGTTGTTTCATGAAATCAGTCAGTTGTGCAGCCGTAATACAACGGAGCGGTACAGCACATCTTTTTCATCAGCTATTAAGTTGTTGAATCAGGATCTGCGCCAGCCCATCTATAATATTTACGGACTTGTTCGCTTTGCTGATGAAATTGTTGATACATTTCATGATTATGATAAAGCAACTCTCATTGCTGAATTCAGAAAAGAAACCTTTGCAGCCATTGAACGTGGCATCAGCCTCAACCCCATTCTCAACAGTTTTCAGTTAACCGTTAATCAATACAGGATTGATCATGAACTGATTCATGCTTTTTTCAACAGCATGGAAATGGATCTTGATCAGAAACAGTACAACCACAAAGGTTATAACGATTACATCTACGGAAGCGCCGAAGTAGTGGGCTTAATGTGTTTGTATGTATTTCTTGAAGGCAATCAACAGGTGTATGAAATACTGAAACCTTCGGCAAGATCATTAGGAGCTGCTTTTCAAAAAGTAAATTTTTTAAGAGATGTGAAAGCAGACTATAATCATTTAGACCGTACTTATTTCCCAGGTCTTGATTTTTCCAATTTCACTGAGCTTCAAAAACAGGAGATAGAAGACGACATACAAAAAGATTTTGACGAAGCTTATGCCGGCATTATGCAACTTCCTGAAAAAGCGAGATTCGGTGTGTATGTTGCTTACAAATACTACCTCTCCTTGTTCCGTAAAATAAAAAAGCTGCAGCCTGCAAAAATCATGGAAGAGCGTATCCGCATTCCAGACTATCATAAGGTAATGATTCTTATCCGTGCAGGTGTTCGCAATCAGTTGAACATTATGTAATACCATCTTGATTTGCTGTTTAGCTCAAAGTGCTTAGTGCAAATCTTAGATGGTATTATGCCGATATAAATAAAATTAAACCATCGAATTCTGCAATTCGGTATAACCTGCAATTGATTATTTTTGACTGATGCACGAAGTTATCCTTGTAAATGAACAGGACGAAGTAACCGGTTCCATGGAAAAAATGGAAGCACATGAAAAAGCACTGCTGCACAGGGCGTTCAGTATTTTTCTGTTTAATAAAAACGGACAGATGCTCCTGCAAAAAAGAGCAGCAACAAAATATCACAGCCCGTCACTATGGACCAATGCATGTTGCAGTCACCCTGCTCCGGGCGAAACAACCGAACAGGCAGCGTTGAGAAGATTAAAAGAAGAACTGGGAATTACTGCTCAACTTACAAAAGCATTTCACTTTACATACAAGGCTGCGTTTGATAACGGACTTACAGAGCATGAATTTGATCATGTATTTATTGGCGAATACGATGGTGAACTTTTTTTAAATGAAGAAGAAGTAAGTGAAGTTGATTATAAACCAATGGCTGTAATCAAAGAAGAAATACAATATCAGTCTGCTCTTTATACTGAGTGGTTTAAAATCGCATTCCCTTTACTTGAGCAATGGCTCAACAATAAATTAAAAACCAATGAAACAGCGTAAAGCAGCTGTTATTGGCAGCGGAGTAGCCGGCCTTGCAAGTGCTGTACGCCTTGCTGTGCAGGGTTTTGAGGTGCATGTGTATGAAAGGAATGCTTACCCCGGCGGTAAGTTAACTGTCTTTGAAAAAGGTGGTTTCCGGTTTGATGCAGGTCCTTCCTTGTTTACGCAACCGCATTATCTGCATGAACTTTTTTCTTATGCAGGCGAAAACCTCGATGAATATTTTCAATACAATCAGGTAGATCTTTCCTGCAAATATTTTTATGAAAACGGCAAAGAAGTAAATGCATGGACAGATGAAGACAGACTTGCAGAAGAATTACATGAACATTTAGGCGAGTCGCCTGCTGCTGTTAGAAGCTATCTGCAAAGAAGCAAAACACTCTATCAAAATATCGGAACCATTTTTCTGAATCATTCACTGCATAAACGATCTACCTGGTTACAGAAGTCTGTATTGAAAGCGTTGCAAACTGTTCGGTGGCCGTATATAGCAGGTTCGCTGCATCTGTATAACCGTTCAAAATTTCAAACGCCGGAAGCTGTTCAGTTGTTCGATCGTTTTGCAACTTACAACGGAAGTAATCCTTATCAAACACCCGGTATGATGAGTATGATTCCTCATCTTGAATTAAACGAGGGAACTTTTTATCCAACAGGAGGAATGATCAGCATCACCAATGCATTGATGGCACTGGCCAAAAAAAAAGGAGTGCACTTTCATTTTAATACAGCAGTTGACCGGATTATTCAGCATGCGGGTAAGGTAGAAGGAGTGGTTGTTCAAAACGAAAATGTTGCAGCGGATGTAGTGGTAAGCAATGCAGATGTTTATTTTACGTATCGCAGGTTACTGCAGGATGATGATAAAGCTAAACAGTTGTTGAAACAGGAGCGCAGCTGCAGTGCTGTGATCTTTTACTGGGGCATGAACCGGGAGTTCAGTAACCTGCATCTGCATAATATTTTTTTCAGTAAAAATTATGCTGCAGAGTTCAACAGTATTTTTAAGTTGAAAACGACTTATGCTGATCCTACGGTGTATCTCAACATTACTTCAAAAATGGAAGAAGGTCATGCACCTGCAGGAAAAGAAAACTGGTTCTTATTAATCAATGCTGCTTCGGATAGTGGTCAGGACTGGAACAGCCTTCGTTTAAAACTGCGGCAACAGGTGATTGATAAACTGAGCAGAATGCTGCAGACAGATATTGCATCGGCCATCGAAACTGAAGAGTATCTGGATCCGGTTCGGATTGAAACACTAACACAATCTTACAAAGGATCGTTATACGGAACCAGCAGTAACAGTAAAATGGCAGCGTTTCTCCGTCATCCAAATTTTAAAAACAGTATAAAGGGTTTGTATTTCTGCGGAGGCAGTGTGCATCCCGGTGGTGGTATACCCTTATGTTTTAAAAGTGCACAAATTGCAACTGAATTGATTGCACAACAATTCTCAAACAACAGTAAGCATTGATCAGCTTCAGTTCCATATCAGCACAAAAAAAAGCAACAGTTGTAGCTGTTGTATTTCATCTCATCGGGTTGCTCGGTATTTTATTTTACGATCGTACGCTGATTGCATCACTCACACCTTTTAATCTGTTGCTGTCTGCTGCATTGTTAATTTATACACAGAAAGAAAAAACCAAAGCCTTTTTTTTATTTGCAACAGTCTGTTATATGGTTGGTTTTGCTGTGGAATATGTTGGTGTAAATTTTCAGTGGTTGTTCGGATCATACAACTATCTGCCTGCAATGGGTATACAGTTGAAAGGTGTGCCACTGGTAATTGGTGTTAACTGGTTTATAGTAATGTATTGCTGCGGGGTAAGTATACAGATGCTGTTGAACTTTCTCTGGAATAAATTAAAAAATGAAGACCAGCCAAAACGAAATAATGTAGGATTTATAGCTGTGATACTTGATGCGGGGCTGCTGGCTACTTTTTTTGACTGGCTGATGGAACCGGTAGCGGTAAAGCTTGGCTACTGGCAATGGCTGGGCGATGGATCTATTCCCCTGTTCAATTATATCAGCTGGTTTGGTGTGAGTTTAGTGTTAATGCTGCTGTTCCGACTGTTATCGTTTCACAAACAAAACCAATTCGCCGTAAATTTGTTATTGATTCAGTTCATGTTTTTTCTCATCTTACGTACTTTTTTATGAGTCTGTTAATTTATATACTACTTGCATTCGCTGTTTTTTTTACCATGGAAGGCATCACTTGGCTTACCCATAAGTATGTGATGCACGGTTCGCTCTGGTATCTGCACGAAGATCATCATCAGCCACGGGGTTCTTTTTTTGAAAAGAACGATGCGTTCTTTCTCATCTTTGCTATCCCCAGCTGGCTTTGTATTATGCTGGGATTAATGAATCAGGTATATTGGGTGGTAAGTATCGGCGCAGGTATTGCCATGTATGGCCTGGCTTATTTTATTGTACATGATATTATTATTCACCAGCGTTTTAAAATTTTCAGCAGATGGAACAATACCTATGTAAGAGCCATTCGCTGGGCGCATAAAATGCATCACAAACATTTAGATAAAGAAGATGGTGAAAGTTTCGGGATGTTGTTTGTGCATAAAAAATACTGGGAGAAAGTAAGGAAAGAAAAAGAACTCAATCCGAATATTAAGTAAGGCCGTTATTTTAAACCAAACATTTGAACGCACACTTCACTTACTTTCTGATATTGGCTGCTTCTTTTACAGGCCCGTTGCTGCTAAGTTTTGATAAAAAGGTAGCCTATTATAAAAAATGGAAGTATTTATTTCCTGCCATTCTGTTTCCTGCTTTGTTTTTTTTAGTGTGGGATGAGTTGAAAACAAGAGCTGCAGTCTGGAGTTTTAATGATGCATATATTACAGGGGTTAAAATTTCTTCCCTGCCAATTGAAGAGGTACTTTTCTTTTTTATTGTTCCTTATTGCTGTGTGTTTGTATACGAGTGCATCATCTCCTATTTCCCGGTAGTGAAGAATAAAAACTGGGGACGATCATTATTGATTTTTTCAGCTGTTTGTTTTTTTGTAGCTGCATTGCTTACTTACGGCAAAGCATATACGTTTTATACATCGCTGTTTAATGCTCTTTTTATTACAGCACTGGTTGTGTTTAAAAAATGGTTCAAAGGGTTTGATGCCGCTTCATTTTTTGTTTCATATCTGGTGGTGGTGATTCCGTTCCTTATTGTTAATGGATTTCTCACCGGCATACCTGTAGTGTTGTATAATGATGCGGAGAACCTGGGTGTGCGGATATTTTCTTTTCTTCCCTGGCCAATGAATAATATTCCGTTCGAAGATATTTTTTACGGCATGCTGCTCACACTGATGAATATTGCTTTGTTTGAAAAATTCCGCAACAAATCAACTGCAGTTTAATATCCTTTTACTCTGCTTCCGGGACAGCCTACTTTTTTATTCTTTTTAAATGATGCAATACCCGATGTGCGTTCGTACCAGTCTACAAAAGGTCTCCATGTAAAAGTGAGTTGCAGAAAATAATACGCATCCTTGTTTTTTTCATTACCTCTTAACGAACCTGCAGCAGGGTAAGCACCCGGCCCACGGTATGCCATTGCAACGGCTTGCGGACCTCTTGCTGCCAGTAATATATTTTGATCTGCATAAGTGGTACTCACATCATCAATATAATCTGTAAAAGTTTTCCGGTAACCGAACTCTAATCCTACACGCAGATCTTCGTTTAATGCATATTCTGCACCAATGCCAAACGGTATGGCAAACTGTGTAAGTTTATAATTTTTTTTACCGGGAATGACTCCTTGTCCTTCCGTGCTCAACGGTTTCAGAAAAACACGATTGCCTGCATTATCTAAAGCAGAAGGTTTAAAATGAAACAAGGCACCGCCTGCAAAAACATAAGGTGTCCACCATTTATCATTCAAGCTGAAAATATTATACTGAGCTCCCAGTTCCCACTCAAACAAGCTGGTTTGAAAACTGAAGTTGCGGCTTTTTAAAGATGCATTTTTATTTTTTGCATCATCTGCACGTAGTGATCCAAGGCTGAGATGTGAGCGTAATAAAAAATGTTCGGATAAATCATAACGGGCGCCTAAGCTTCCAACAAATTTTGCCTGTTTCAGTGAAAATGCATTTTGTTTTAGATCGCCCTGATAGTTTGCAAATCCCGCCCTGAAAGAAAGGTGAAAATTCTGTGCATTCAACAGGAGCGGAAAGAAAGCCAGAAGCAGTACTGTTTTTTTCATATGTGAATAATTGGATGAAGCAGTGTAACAAAGAACGGCAAAAATGTGCTGAAAGTATAAAACCGACCTGAAAGGGGTCGGTTTTATTTGTTGTGGCCTCGCCAGGAATCCCCGCCCGTACCGAACGTAACAACTGATAATGTTTGAAATTTATTTTGGTACGTTCGGGCGGGGAACCTGAATCTGGAATTATATGGTAATAATTTTTTTCAAAAATCTTCTTCCGGCTGCGGACTTGAAATATTTTTCTCTGGAAATTGCTTCCATCTCTGTTTCGAACTGTTCAATATAAATGATTTGGAATGGAATGTATGGTCTGATGGATGCCGTCATTCCCGAGTTATGTTGAGCTAATCGTTTTTCAAGATCTTGACAATGACCTTTGTAAAAATAATCATGTGCAATGCTTTTTAGAACATAAGCAAAATACATGCATGAAAATTTAGTAGTGGCCTCGCCAGGAATCCCTGCCCGATCCAAACGTTCCAAATGTTGATTATTTGAAATGAAGTTGATGCGTTTGGGCGGGGAACCTGGATCTGGAGCCCGTCCGAATATTTCGTCCGGGCGGACTTCGGAAACTCTTATACTATCCCCGTCCGACTGGCGTCAGCCGGGGGGGCATTGTACTACGATGCAATCATTTTTTTCAAAAATCTTCTTCCGGCTGCGGACTTGAAATATTTTTCTCTGGAAATTGCTTCCATCTCTGTTTCGAACTGTTCAAAATAAATGATTTGGAATGGAATGTATGGTCTGATGGAAGCCGTCATTCCTGAATTGTGTTGAGCTAATCGTTTTTCAAGATCTTGACAATGACCTTTATAAAAATAATCATGTGCAATGCTTTTTAGAACATAAGCAAAATACATGCATCAAAATTTAGTAGTGGCCTCGCCAGGAATCGAACCTGGATCTGGAGCTTCGGAAACTCTTATACTATCCATTGTACTACGAGGCCAAAAAAATTTGAAAATTGATTAATTTGAAAATTTGAGAATTACGAAAAACATCATTCTCAAATTATTTAATCAACCCTCCTGCATTACCAGCAAATATTTTTACGGCAATGGCCAGCAATATTACGCCAAAAAATTTTCGTACAGCAAGTAAACCTGCAGGTCCTAACAGTTTCTCAATCCACTTTAATGATTTCAATACAAAGAAAACGAGTATCAGGTTTAAAAGAATAGCAATCAGAATCACCAGATCGGAATAATTGGCACCTAACGACATAATGGTAGTAAGTGTGCCGCTTCCCGCAATAATCGGGAAAGCAATTGGCACCACAGTTCCGCTTTTTGCATTTTTATCACTTTTAAAAAATTCATGACCCAATACCATTTCCAGTCCTAATACAAAAATGACAATGGATCCTGCTACAGCAAATGAACGACGATCAACACCCAGCATATTTAAAAAGGATTCGCCTACAAATAAAAACAGAATCATTAATGCTCCTGAAATAAGTGTAGCCTTAAATTCACGGATGGCTCCCATTTTATCCTTCATGGCAATTAATAAAGGAATTGAACCAATGATATCTATCACTGCAAACAATGTAAAGGATACAGTGAGGAGCTGACTGAGATTGAAATCAAGATTCATAAAACAGGTTTGCGCAAAGATAACTTTTCTTTTGAGCCGGCATGTTACTGTATGAGTTGTTACTGATAGCTGGGCTTGTGTTGTTCAGATGTGCTTTGTATGTTATGTACTACTTCATGCATAAACTGATTTTCCTGTAAGAATAATTTTACTACACAACCGTATTGCAGTTTAAATACATTGAATGAATCAATCAAAGCTGTATTGGTAAGATGTGAAAGAATACTCCGCAACACTCCGCCATGCGAAACAATGGCGGCCGTTTCTTTTTTCTCAGTAATGCTTTGAAATATCTTTGTAGTGCGTGCATACAGATCAAGATAACTTTCACCGCCGGGAATGCGAACGTTTACAAAATCATTCATCCACGGCATCACCAGTTCCTGCGGAATATCATCCCACTTTTGTAATTCCCATTCACCGCAATTAATTTCTTTTAACTCCTCGTGAAATGAAATATTATGTGCAGGAAATAAATGCTGTGCCAGTTTACTGCAACGTTGCAGCGGACTGGCATACACCGTTTGAATATTTTCAGGTAAATGTTGTTTGATCAATGCAGCTTCATCAAAAAAACTTTCGGTTACATCCAGATCAGCCTGTCCGTAGCAGGTTCCTTTTTCTACTGCAGGTGTGGTATGACGGATGAGATAAATTTCTGTGTTCATGTTTTTTGTTTAGGCGCAGAGAAAGAAGAACGCAGAGATCAGCGCAGAGTTGAATAATCTGCGATCAACTCCATTTCTTATTTCTCTAAGCCGGATATTTTTTTGACGCAGTGAAAGAAGACCGCTGAGATCAGCGCAGAGAAGATTGCTCTGTGTTAACCTCTTTTTCTCATTTCTCAGTGCCACAAATTTTTTTAAAAAAGAATATACTCCATTTTCCAAAAAGCAACCAGACTCAGATAACATAACACCTCGGCTACCTGTTGTGTTGCACCCAAACAATCGCCTGTATACCCACCGATCCATTTATGAAAATATCTTCTCAACAAAAAAGTGCCTGCTACCGGAAGTATCAACACAAACAGCATTTCTACACGTTGAATAAACAGCAATGGTGCCAAGCCAAACAACACAGCAGGAATAATTTCATAGGCAGTTATTGATTTGGCCAGTGGTTTTGCTTTTGCATCATCATTCTCCCGTACATATTTACTGGTTGCAACAACCAACACCGCACACAATCGGGAAAAACTATGTGCAGCAAGTAAAACCATCCACATCTGATTGAAAGGTATAGCACTTAATGCAGTAAACTTCAACAGCAACATCAGAAAAATACCGATGGTGCCGTATGCACCAACCCGACTGTCTTTCATGATGTCGAGAATTTTTTCTTTGGTCCAGCCACCACCAAACGCATCACATACATCAGCAAAACCATCTTCATGAAAAGCGCCTGTTGTAAGTATTCCTGCAATCATTGATAACAAAATAGCAATGGGTGCACCAAGAAAAAATTCAGTGCCGGTGTATACCAACGCACAAACGCCGCCAACAATCCAACCCATCAACGGAAAGTAGCGTGTGGCTTTGTTGAGATATTCGGGATCATGTGTTACCCATTTCGGACAGGGAATTCTGGTGTAAAACATTATGGCTGTTAAAAATATCTCGATTTGTACCACCACCCCACCTGAAGGGGGCTTAGCAGCAGTATGATTCGTTGTATCAGTATTCATGTTCTTGCAAGTTAAATATTTGAACTGCTTTGGTAAAAGAAATGCCGGCAAAACGGTAAGGCGGGAAGTGACTTCGTGTTAATAGTTTTCTTCCGGTCTTCTCGTCTTCCCGGCAAAAATTATTCTTTACCACTCACACCCGCACTTTCAAAACTGGCCATTTCATTCAGGAATGCAACAGCACTTTGCAATAAAGGAATAGCCAATGCTGCGCCAGTGCCTTCACCCAAACGCATACCTAATTGTAAAACAGGTTTTGCGTTGAGATGTTCTAACATTTTAAGATGACCGTTTTCATCAGAACAATGAGCGAATACAAGATGCCTCTCTAAATCCCCGCCTGAAAGATGCATTCGGGCAGGTCCCCGGAGGGGAGACTTGCTCTGCTGTTGTGCATGCATCTTCTTTGCAATTAACAATGCAGCAGTTGCAATAAATCCATCAACAACTATCAACATGTTTAACTCTGCTGCTTTTAAATAAGCACCCACCATCATGGCTATTTCAAAACCACCAATGCGAGTAAGTAATTCATGTGGAGTGATATCGCTACCATTAAGTTCATGTTTGCGACTTACTTCTTCAAGAGTTGAAAGCTTCAGTATAAGTTGCTCATCGTTGGCGCCCGTACCTCTGCCCACACATTCATTTAACGGAAGCTGCAATACATGATGCATAATGAGTGCTGCTGAAGAGGTGTTGCCAATACCCATTTCGCCAAAGCCAATGGTATTACATCCTTCATCAAAAATTCCTTGAACAATGCTGCCCCCTTTTTCAAGCGCCGAATTCACTTCATCCATACTCATTGCATGGTATAAACTGTAATCGGCAGTGCCATGATTGAGCTTTGCGTGTACAATTGGCAACGAAGCATCAAAATCAACGTTCACACCGGCATCGACTACTGTTAAGCCTATGTTGTTTTGTTTGGTGAATACATTAATGGCAGCACCACCCTGTACAAAATTCAAAACCATCTGTGCAGTTACCGCCTGCGGATAAGGATTTACTTTTCCTGTTGCTGCAATGCCATGATCGCCTGCAAATACAACAATATGCGGTTTGTTGATAACAGGTGATAAGTTGTTTTGAATCAAACCGACCTTTAATGCCAGTTCTTCCAGCATACCCAAGGCGCCTAATGGTTTTGTTTTGGTATTGATTTTTTGCCGCAGTTGTTCTTCAGTTGTCATTGTTCAATTTTTTAAGATCAGATCACAAAACCAGAACCCTTTTGTACCCACATCATTAATGGGAGTGGGGTGATCACTGGTTTTTATTTCAAGTGCTTTGTATGTTTTTTCACCGGTAGCAACGGGTATTGGTTGCTTAAAGAGGGGGCCACTAAAACAGAAAGAATGAAACTCACCGTTCTCTCCGCATGGATCAACTGTTGATGGAAGTTGATTGACAAACTGTTGATCAATGGTTCTGCCAACCCAGTTTTCATCCAGATAACCATCGTTGATGCAGCAAAGTACAGATTGAAATCCTTTCGCTATAAAATCATTGATCATCCATTGTGTATCCGTTTTCCAGATGGGGAATACACAGTGCATATCGAGTTCTTTCATTTTGATTTCCCTGTAAGCACGCAGGTCTTCTAAAAAAAGATCGCCATACATTACATGATGGATGCCTTCTGCTTTTGCCCGAAGCAAAATGCTTTTCATTTGTTGTTCATATTCAGCATTGCTTGCTTCATACACATATGCTTTCAATAAAGGAATGCCAATAGATGCAGCTTGCGCTTCAATTAACTCTTCTCTAACTCCATGCATGGATAAACGTTTGTAATTGCCATTGAAGGTGCTGAGTAAATATTTTATATCGTACTCGCCTTTCTGCAATACTTGATGCAATGCATAGCTGCTGTCTTTTCCGCCGCTCCAACAAAAAATAGCTGGTATCATATGATGAGTGATGAATAATGAATGATGAGTATTCTTACTGATTACTCATCATTCATCACTCATTTAATTTTAACTGCAATTCCGCTAATCATAACTACTGCTGTATGTGCCGAAGCCGCAATGTATTGATTGGCCCAGCCTTGCAGATCAGTGAACTTACGACCGATTTCTGTATCGGCATGTACACCCATCCCAATCTCGTTGCTGATGATGATAAATGTGCCGGGCTTTGTAAGCAAAACATCAATTTCTTTTTTCAGCAATAAAAGTGATGCATCCACATCGTTCTTTGTATCCACAAAAAAATTAGTGAGCCACAGTGTTACACAATCAATAACGCAAACACGATTCAAAATGGGTAATGCACTAACGTTGCGTTGCTCTTCCAGATTTGTCCAGCGTTCATCCCGATCATTTTGATGACGCTTAACCCGTTGCTCAAAATCGTTGTCCCACACTTTGGCAGTAGCAACATACACCGGATTATTACTGAGCGATAATGCCAACTCCTGTGCATATTTACTTTTGCCGCTTCTTGCACCACCTGTAATAAAGATGAGCTGTGTTGAATGATCAGCGTTGCCCATAATAGATCTTTTGTTCTTTGAATAGAAAATAACGCTGTTTTAGCTGTAACAAACAATTCCGGCAAAGACAATCACTGTAATTACTGCTGATGAATGCTTCTTCTTCCACACTTAATGTAATACCAAAACATTGGCAATTGGTTATATCGCCTACTTTACATTCAAACGATTCATTGCAGCGTGGACAATTTTTTTGTTCATGCTTACACATGGGCTGCTGTTTCAAGTGACGGGTTTAGTTTCTTCATCCATTCAAACAACCCAAACATGATTCCACTGTAAACCAGTGTGCCCAGTAAAAAATTTTTCATGTAAGGTGCACCTTGTGCATAACATTTGAGGAGACTTGTAAAACTGTGATCCATAGTTTGCCCTGTTGTAATATCAGTACAGCCAAACAGGAACACACCAAAATCAACAATCAGCCAATATACAAGAGTTGAACCGGCGCCTGTTAACAGAACAGAGGGTACTGATATTTTTTTCAGGAAGAGTCTTCCCAGCAAAACAATCAACACAAAACCACCATATACCCAATACCAACTGCCATACATAATTCCATACTGTCCGTCATAAACAAAAATGTTAATGATGAGGTCGCTAACAAGTAAAGTGAGTATTGGAAAACCAAATGCTTTCCAGTTTTTACTGAAATAAGCTGCACCAAATAAACCCATGGCTCCAATAGGCGTAAAATTGCTCAACGGCCCAAGCTGGGCGGCATTTGGAATACGCAAGGCAGCAACTACAATCATGATGATTGCCAATGTTGCAAAACGTGGATTGATTTTTTGTGTTGACATGTTTGATGTGTTATGAATGATCAGTAATGAGTAATGAGTTTGTTCAACTGTTTACTCATTACTGATCACTGATGATTAAAATTGAACACTTACACCTCCGGTTACATTAAACTTACGGCTGTTATAACCGGGTACGTCAAAATATTCCTGGTTAGTGATGTTTCGGAAATCAACAAATACACGCAGGTTCTTTGTTGCCTGGTAACCTGTGTACAAATCAATTGTATAATAGGCTGGCATTTGTGCAGGTCCCGGATCGTACTGGCCTTTTAATCTTGAACCAATGAAACGGAACGAAGGCATAACAGTTAACCCTTTTACAGGTTCCAGCGTAAGCACACTGTTGAAGCTGAAGTTAGGGCGACGATACAGGTTCTTCACTTTTACATTATCATTCTTTCCTTCACCATCAACATAAGTGAAGTTGTTAGCCCAGCTGCCGATCTTACCAAGACCAATACTGCTTTCTACTTCAAAACCATAATCATGCTGTTCATCACGGTTGATGTACTGGCTTGCATATGTAGTCATGTCAGTATAAAAAATGATCAGGTTTTTAATGTCACGTTTAAACCCGACAAAACGAATGGAATTCTTTTTATCTGCGCTGAACGATTGTACTCCTGCTTCATAATTCTGTGTTGCTTCTGGTTTCAATGTTTTATTTCCGTACTCACTGTGCAACTGATATAGCGATGGTATCTTATAGCCGGATGAAATATTCAGAAACACTCTTGTGTTGTCATCAATATTATAAGAAGGATTAAAGCTGTAGGTAGCGTTTGTTCCGTAAATACTGTGTTTATTTATGCGGAAACCGGCTTCCATATTAAATCCGTTTAACTCAGTTGCCAGTAAGGATGCATAAAACGACAGGTTATTTGCATTTGCTGAATCAGATGAAAGCAGAGGTGGTTCGTAAGTGCCATATACGCTGATGCTTTTGTACGACTGTGTAGTTTTTTGTGTAATAGCCTGCACACCAGCAACCAATGATAACTGATCAATAAAGCGATAGTTACCGCTTAACTCTGTAATGCTGCTGTTTCCTTGGTAAGAACCTTTTGCGTATTTAGCAAAACCACCAACACTTGCACTGTCATCAAGATAAACTCTTGTATTTGTAAGGAGGTTTTGTGATAATGTAAGATTCAGTTTTGTTGAATGATACAAAAATGAAAGACCGTTGTTTCTGTTCTTCTGTGTAACATTGTTATCTGCATCATCTTTGTATGCACCGGCATCAATTCCATTTTTGTATTGGCCAATATTGCTGAACCCTTTTACAGCGAAATGTTTATTGATATCGTATCGGAGGTTTGCAATAAAATTGTGCTGCTTAAAACCATCCTTGTCAAAATTCTTTGTACCTGATGTATCCTGTGCGGCTGAGAAACCTTTGCTGCCGGTAAAATTATAGTTTACATTATAGGAAAACGCATTGAGCTTACCGCCCACACCTGCATTTGCACGCAATGTATTGTAGCTGCCATAGCTGAGTAAAGCATTTGTTTCTGCTTTTTTTCTTCCGCCTTTTTTGGTAATGATATTAATTACACCTGCAACAGCATCACTACCCCATAACGTGCTTTGCGCACCTTTTAAGATTTCAATACGCTCTATCATACCCGTGCTGATATGATTGAGATCAAATGCATTGTTCACTTGCGATGCATCGCCAACAGGAACACCATCAATGAGGATCAATACATTTCCACTGGTAGCACCACGGAAATACACATCCTGGTTGGTACCTGGGGTGTTGTTGGCACCGTTGATGAATACACTTGCCTGTTGATTGATGATTTCCGAAACAGTGCGGCCGGCATTGCGTTGAATGGTAGCCTGATCAATCACGGAGATGACCTTGCCTGTTGTCCGTTGTTTTTGTTCAATGCGGTTGGCGGTTACAATCACTTCTTCCAGTGATTTTGTACTGCTGTCTGTCTGTGCGTTTAGTTGACTGCTGAAAAATAATCCGGCAGCCACTACAAATAAATTCTTTTTCATTTTTTTGAAAAATGGTTTGTTGTGACTGCTTTCAGAAAAAGAAATAGAAAATATAAAAGCCTGTGAGCCGTTACATCTCCTGCCTTTCACCCGAAAGCAAATGATTAATGAAATAGTACCGGCAGGTCTTCTGGCTCGTTCGCTGCTGAACACCTTCCCGTTGATGTGGCACGCACCTTTCAACAACAGTGGTTTGTAGAATCAGCAGAATGAGTGATGAATGATGAATCATGAGTGGTTGCCGAAGCTTTACTCATCATTCATTACTGATTACTCATTACAAGAACTTACAGCTACGGGGATAGCGCCGGATTTACACCGGACTTCCCTTTTAATCCCGACTATGAACATCAGGAACCGTTACACCGCAAATGTAGGGGAGCTGTTGTGCAGTTACAAATTTGTTTATGTTGAATTGTTCACATACAGCGCTGCAATGAAAAGCTGCTCTTGGCTTCAATTTAACAATTGGCATATACGCATGCTCTTGGCAGCCCGTTAATACAATAACCGCTTGAATCTCCACTTTGTTCCATTCTTTACGCTGCTTATCAGAACCATTGATTGCAATCTTAAATTCAATTTGTATGATCCGTATAATCAGTTGTATGCTTATTATCACCTGTGCGTATGTGCAGGTAAATGCACAAAATAAAAATTCTAAGTACGAAGTGGGTGCAGCCGTTGGGGCATTTATTTACCAGGGCGATCTTGCACCCAGCCGTTTTGGTTCCTGGAAAACCATCCGGCCGGGTTTGATCTTACACGGATCAAGAAAACTCAATTCAACTTTAGCTGTTCGTTTGAATTTTACATGGGCTTCTTTAAGTGGCAACGATGCAAAGTACAGCATACCCGATTATCACCGGCAACGCAACTTTAATTTTCGTACACCGCTAATAGAATTAAGTCCGCAAATTGTATGGAGCCCCATGGGTTGGGATGAAGTGGGCCCGAGAATAACGCCGTATGCCTTTGCCGGCGCAGGTTTAGGCTTTACACGTATCCGGCGTGACTGGAGTAATTTCAATCCCGGTCATTTTGGGTTGAATGAAAATTTACCGCAACGTATTGCACAGGATATGACACGCCGCACACCTGTTTTATTACCTGTGATTCCTGTTGGTGCAGGGATCCGTTATGCCGTATCACCGCAAATTGTATTGAATGCAGAGTTGAATTACCGCACTACGTTTACAGATTATCTCGATGGGTTTAGCCGTGCTGCAAACCCTGCACGTAAAGATCATTTCTACAGTATTTCTGTTGGAGCCATTTACCGCTTTGGTAAAAAGAACAGTTGGGATTGCCCGCCGGTTAGGTAATAGAATTTGTTGCTGATTTATTTTGGGAAGCTATCCGTGCTATGCTGAGTTGGTAATTCAGGAATAATTAAAAAGGAGGTTTGAATTTCTGTTCAACTTGTTTGTAGTTGCAAACCAGAGGCAGCATTCAGCCAACATCACGAAAGATGTTTATTTGCTTAGCAATGCAATAAATCTTAAGTGTCCCTCTGCCTTGATTGAAAACGCTCCTTCAAGTGTTTCTCTAACATTTTTCATTAATAGGCAGGTAACAATAATTTCTTGTTTGTTAGAAAGAACAATCTTGCAAAATTCATACTCTCCGAAAGTATACCATGATCCACGACCATATGAGCCATAATAATGTAGACTTTCTATTTCTGAAAAATCAGCCTCGATGCGTACCCTATTTTTTTGAAAAATAAAAGTCTTTTCAAGTCTATTGAATAAGAACTCCGAACCCTTATTCTCTGATAAGTACAGAGTATGGAGTACAAGAACCGGGAGGAGGTTAACAAGAAAAAAGAAACTAAAATATAAAATGCTTAAATATAACGGTGCTGCACTTCCGATCAGGTAATACCATACTGCAATGCAAAAAATATTAATAATGAGACAAGGCCATAAAAGTTTTAACTGCCTAGAGAACTTAATTTGATATTTTTCAGGTGCCATACTTTTAGTTATTTCTTCTTCTCGAGCTATCCTGAGTTTACAACTCAGGATTTGATGAAAATAAAGCTATTGATTTTCTAATAAACCAGGCTATAGTTGCAAATTAACAATACAGACATTTATAGACAGTACTACAAACAGCACTGTTAACTTCATATTGCTTTGAACAGACACACACTTTGATCTAAGAGATATCTCGTTCCTCGATATGACGATTTAAACAGATGAAGTAAACTCAGAAATGTTGAAATTTCGGAGTCTCGTCATTTCGACGAAGGAGAAATCTCTAACATTTCATACTCTATTAAAATTCGAATCAATTACTTCTTCTTACAAGTCTGAAACAACGAAACCCCCGCATAATAATTCCTACCCGGAGCAACATTGTAAAAACGATTGGCTGCTGCGTTAATATCATTTCCTAAACTGTAAGTTTCATTAAAGAGATTATCGCCCCCAACAAAAAATTCTGCCTGCAGTTTGCCAAAGAACAGCTGCCTGTAACCCAGACGCATGGCCAGCAAATGAAAATCACCACCATAAAAAGTATTGGCATCGTTCAAAGGCGTTTTGTCGGTGTATGTATAAGTGATGTTGAGGTATACTCCGGGCTGCAGTAACAAATCAATCCCTGCCGCTACAATGGTTTTGGGTACGCTTGGTAATTGCTTGCCACTAAAATCATTGGTTAGTTGTTTAAACTCTTTGTAAGTAAAATCGTTGCGGGTATAACTGATCCACACAGCCGATTGCGACAGAAACTGTTTGGGATTGTCGGTGAGTTTATATTTTGCATACGATTCAAAACCCAGCTGCCTGGTTGATCCTGCATTGGTAAAAAAATCAGCACCGCCCTGGTCTCTGCGTTGTACAATGGTATTGTTCAGATTAAAATAAAAACCATTGAGATCAACAAACAACTTTTCTTTCCAGTTGTAACGGATACCTGCTTCATAGTTCCAACCTTCTTCTGCATTGAGATCAGTAGTAATTACACCGGTTGATGGCAACACTTCGGCAGAAGTAGGTGGGGAAAAACCTTTGGCAACAGAAGCATACATTGAAAAATCGTTCCCTATTTTTTTTAATATAGAAATTCTTGGTGCCAGTTCATTATCGTAGGTTCTTTTCTGCGGACTAATCGGAAATTTATTCAACCGTATAATTTCAATGGTATTGTAGTTGCTGCTTACACCTGCGGTAATGATCCAGTTATGTGGCAGTTTCCAATCGGCCTGTACAAATGCGCTTAATGTAAATGGATTTACTTCATCTTCTGTTTGCAAACTGTCGCTTACACCAAACCGATTTCTGTACACACGGATATTATACCAGCCACGTTGCAACTCTGCACCGGCAATCAATTTCAATTCGCCTAAATCAATAGCAGGACTGTAAGAAAAAACTGATCGTCCGCCTGTATGTGGTTCACTTCTGCGTTCAAAATTGCGGATGGTAGGATTGGCGAATCTTGAAAAAGCGCCATACAGTGTGGTTGTATTTATTAAATTCTTTGTTATATCAAACAGATGACTGATGCCTGCAAAAAATGTTTTTTGATTCACCGATGCATTCGCTTGTGCACTGCCGGGATTAGGTCCGGCAGCCGGTCTTGCCTGTTTTGGATTGGCAGCAAACTCAGCAGCAGTTAATCCGCCGGGTGTTTGGTACGAAAGATCGGCATACATCAGGAATGTATGCAGTGATTGTTTTTGATTGAGGCTCATTTTTGTTTCCCAGCTAAACACATCCCGTTTTAATTTGGTCCATGCACGAAAGCCATCACTTTTTAATTTACTGAAGCTGATGGTTTGTTGTGTGTTGCCATCACCAATTCTTGCAGTGATGTTTGTATTGTGCAAACCAAAACTGCCGAATGAATAATCAACACCCACGCCATTTGGTTTATCGTTGCCGGATGTTTTTAACAACACGGTACCGCCTGTACCTGTACCGTATAAACTGGAAGCAGGTCCTTTTAAAATTTCAACAGATTGTATATTGTAAAAACCCAATTGATTTAAATAAGTTGATCCGCCCGGTTCTGTAAAAGGAATATCATTTACATACACTTTTACATTACGTACACCAAACGGAGAACGTAAAGAGCTGCCTCGGATATTTAAACGATAACTGCCGGGGCTGCGTTCTTCCATCCGCACACCCGGTGCTGCGTTCAAAGCCGGCACCAGCGATGCATTGCCAAACCTTGCCAACTGTTTTTGAGTAAGCACAGTAACAGCGGCAGGTACGTCCATGAGTTTGCGGTTCTGTTCAAATGCCCTGATGATGACTTCATTTAATTCTTTTGATGTGGAGTCGGGCTGTTCTTGTGCAGCTGAACTGAGAGTTATTAAGGTTGCTGACAGGAGGGTTAGTAATGGGCTCTTCATTGTTATAAAGTTATAATACTATCTTGATTTGCTTTTAGTTTTTTTAGAACTTGATGAGAAAGAAAAAACTATCTTCATCGCATTGTTAAACGAGTGAATAAAATTCATTTGTTGGAATGAACAGATAAACATTGATTTTTTAAATGAACGCATGAAAACCTCAGTCAATAAACTCAATTTGTTTTCTTTTACCATGATCGTTGTGGGTCTGGTGATCGGCATGGGTATTTTTAGAACTGCTGCCACCAGTGCCAAAGACGCCATTGATCCTTCTGTATACTTCAGTGCATGGCTCATTGGCGGTTTGGTTGCTCTATGTGGTGCGTTAACGTATGCGGAGATCGGCAGCCGCTTTCCTGTAACCGGTGGTTATTATAAAGTGTTTGCACAGGCCTATCATCCCAGCATTGCATTTGCTATTAACTGTTTAATTCTTGTAAGCAATGCTGCCAGTTTAAGTGGAGTGGCATTAATTGGCAGCGGTTATTTATTAAAATTATTTCCCGGTGAGTGGACGGATATACATAAAGCGTTGCTGAGTTGTGTGGCGATTGCTGTATTTTATTTCATTAATCTGCGTGGATTAAAGATGAGCTCCATGGCGCAGAATATTTTAATGATGATTAAAATAGGAATGATCGTGGTCTTGATTGCTGCGTTGATCTTTCCGGATAAATATGCAGTGCAGCAAACAACAACTGCTGTAACAACTTTCAGCAATATGGATTGGATCAAAAGTCTTGGTATCAGTTTAATTGCTGTATCCTTTACGTACGGCGGTTATCAGCAAACCATCAACTTTGGAAACGAAGTACAAAACCCCACAAAAAATATCCCCCGTGGAATTTTTATGGGTATTGCCATCATCATTGGTTTGTATTTACTGGTGAACATGAGTTATTATAAACTGGTGGGTTTTGAACAGATGAAAGGCGAACGGGAAATTGCATACGTGGTGATTGATAAGATCTTTGGAACAACCGGTGCCACTGTGTTTTCGGCGTTTTTGTTTTTAGGTGTACTGGCGTATGTAAATGGTTTGTTGATGAGTAATCCACGGGTGATGTTTGCCATGGGCGATGATGGAAGCTTGCCGAAAGTTTTTGCAAAACAAAACGAAAAAACCAATGTGCTCACTTTTTCATTAACAGTATTTGCTGCGGTATGTATTATTATTTTGTTTTTTGCACAGGAGTTTGAAAAAATATTAGCCTTTACCATTTTTCTTGATTGCTTTGGCATGGTGCTGAGCAGTGCAACTATTTTCTGGTTCCGCAAAAAAACAAAACATCTGGATGGAACGGGTATTTATAAAATGAAACTGTTTCCGTTGATGCCACTCATTTTTATTGCCGCCTATTTGTTTGTGGGCACCAGCATTGCCATTGCTGATCCAAAAGCTGCGTTAATTGGGGTTGCTGTACTGACTGCATTTGTAGTGATCTATTTTATTTTACACAGGAAGAGTTATGCGAAGTAAGGACAGCGATTGATTCGATAATCAAAATTAAATGCATCGAGGTTTCGGCGCAGAGAAAAGAGATGCAGAGATCAATGCAGAGAGATAAGATTTCCTCTGCGAAAACTCTTTTCCTTCTTTCTCTGCGGTAAAAGAAAAACACACAAAGTAATTACTGATGAATAAGTTTCGGCGCAGAGAAAAGAGATGCAGAGATCAGCGCAGAGTGACGATAACTCCTCTGCGAAAACTCTATTTTCTTCTTTCTCTGCGGTAAAAGAAAAACACACAAAGCAATTACTGATGAATAAGTTTCGGCGCAGAGAAATGAGATGCAGAGATCAGCGCAGAGTGATATATTCTCCTCTGCGAAAACTCTTTTCCTTCTTTCTCTGCGGTAAAAGAAAAACACACAAAGTAATTACTGATGAATAAGTTTCGGCGCAGAGAAAAGAGATGCAGAGTTCGGCGCAGAGTGATGCATTCTCCTCTGCGAAAACTCTATTTTCTTCTTTCTCTGCGGTAAAAAAAATAGAACATATCTTACATCAATTTTTTAATTCTGCATGGACCTTTCATACATCATCAACGAACTGGGCGAAGACCGTGAGCATTATTTCAATGCTATTGCTCCGCCCATCATACAAACAAGCAATTTCCGTTTTAATAAAGTAGATGAATTGCGTGCTGCTTTTGCCGATGAAATGAGCACCTATCTCTACAGCCGTGGCATTAACCCAACAGTTGATATTCTCCGGAAAAAATTAGCGGCATTAGATGAGGCAGAAGATTGCCTTGTTTTTAACAACGGTGCTGCTGCCATCTTTGCCGCCGTATTGGCCAATGTAAAAGCCGGCGATCATATTGTGAGTGTAAGCAAACCGTATTCATGGGTGCAGCGGATGTTTGATGTCATTCTACCTCGTTTTGGAATTACAACTACTTATGTGGATGGAAGAAAAACAGAAAACTATATTGCAGCAACAAAACCAAACACCACATTCTACTATCTCGAAAGCCCCAACAGCTGGGATTTTGCATTGCAGGACATTGAAGCAGTAGCAGCTTTTGCAAAAAAAAAAACATCATCACTTTAATTGATAACAGCTATTGTACCCCGCTTTATCAACAACCATTGAAGATGGGGATTGATATGGCTATGCAAACAGCAACCAAGTATATCGGCGGACATAGCGATACACTGGGCGGTGTTTTATGCAGCACGCATGCAATGATTAAAAAAATATTCGACAGTGAATATCTCAACATCGGCAGCGGTATTCAACCCTTTAATGCATGGTTGCTCATTCGTGGTTTGCGTACGTTGCCTGTAAGACTCGAACGCATCAATCAAACAACCAAACAAGTGGTGGAGTTTGTTAAGCAACACCCTGCAGTAAGCCAAATTCTTTATCCGTTTGATGAAAGTTTTGAACATTATGCATTAGCCAAAAAACAAATGAAAGAAGCTCCGGGCTTATTTTCTTTTTACCTCAAAGCAAATTCAAGACAGCAGATTGTAACGTTTTGCGAAAGTCTGCAACATATACAGATGGCCGTTAGCTGGGGCGGGCACGAAAGTTTGTTACTCCCTAAATGTACCGGCATAAAAGACGAAGACTTTGATGCTGCAAATCCTGAACACCAACTGATCAGATTGTATGTAGGTTTAGAAGAAGCGGCCTACCTGATCAATGATCTGAAACAGGCTTTTGAAAAGGCAGAGTTGGGAAGTACGTAAAAAACTAAGATAAAATTCGTACGAACCTAACCCCGCTGATCAAAAATCAATATTTTCGTCGCCCGAAAGTCATTACTTTGTCATTATTTCAATTTATGAAAAAACTTTTACCGCAGATTTCCTGTTCTATTTTAATGGTTTTGATTGTTTCCGGATTGCAGGCACAGGACAAATGGGATTTACGTCGTTGTGTAGAGTATGCGATTGCCAACAATATTAATGTTAAGCAGGCAGATATTCAGGCAAGGTCTGCGGCTCTTACTTTAGATCAAAGTAAACTGCAACGTTGGCCAAATGCCAATTTTCAAAACAGCAATGGTTTTCAGTTTGGCCGTTCCATTGATCCTGCCACCAACGGATTTACCAATCAGCAGATTTCTTTTTCACAGTTTGGATTCTCAAGCAGTGTTACACTCTTCAATTTCCATTCGCAAAAAAATACCATCCTTGGAAATGAGCTGGAAGTAAAAGCACAAACAGCAACTGTTGAGCGCTGGAAAAACGATATCTCATTAAATGTAGCAGCGGCATACCTGCAGGCATTGCTTTCAAGAGAGCAGGTAAATATTACAGTAGTTCAGATTAATCAAACCAGAGATCAACTGGTGAATACAAGAAAGTTGGTTGATGCAGGAAGTTTACCCGAATTAAGTGCTGCAGAATTAGATGCACAACTGGCAAGAGACAGCAGCTCTTATATTACTGCATTTGCAGGCTACCAAACCAATTTGCTGGCTTTAAAAACATGGATGAATGTTGATCCGGCTGTTTCGTTTGAGCTGGATACACCTCCTGTTGATATGATTCCTGTTGAAACATTTGCAGATCTGCAGCCCGATGTGGTGTATCAACTGGCCATTGCCAATATGCCTTTGCAACGGGTAAATAAGTTGCGGTTACAATCGCTGGAAAAATTTCAGAAAGCAGCCAGAGGAAGCATGTATCCCAGTATTGGCGCTTTTGGTAATCTCAACTCAGCGTATTCGAGTGCATTAAAAAATTTGCCGAAGGGAACAAATGTTCCGGTAACTATCCCGATTGGATTTACACCTGCGGGCTCACCATCTAACCCCGATGTGTTTACGCAAACATTTATACCATCAGGTTCACAAAAAGCAAATTTTATCCGTCAGTTAGATTTTAACTTCCGTCAGTCTGTTGGTGTAAGTATTACCGTTCCTATTTTTAATGGCGGACAGGCAAAAACGGCTTGGTTGAGAAGTAAATTGAATTATCAAAATCAGCAGTTGCAGGTAGAGCGTGATAATCAAACACTGAAACAGGATATTTACAGAGCGTATAATGATGCTACAGCTGCTTTTCAGCGTTATCAGGCATCCATTAAAAGTGTGAAAACAGCGGAGTATTCGTATGAACTTTCAAGAAAGCGGTACGAAGCCGGGTTGTTAAGAACCATTGATCTCATCACCAATCAAAACAATTTATTCAGAGTACGACTTGAAAAAATATCGAACCAGTTTGATTATGTGTTCCGCATGAAAGTGCTGGAATTTTATAAAGGACTTGGCTTACGTTTATAAACAACTATTTATTAAAGGAACAATAAGAGCATATGAACAAGAAATTATGGTGGGTTATCGGTATACTGGTTGCAGCAATCATAACCTTAGTTGCCTTAAAAAAAACAGGAGCAATAGGTAAAGAAGAAGGCATTAAAGTAGCCACTGAAAAAATTACAAAGCGAACAATTATTGAAACAGTAAGTGCCAGCGGTAAAGTATATCCTGAAGATGAACGTAAAGTAAGCAGTGATGTAAGTGGCGAAGTGGTGGAGATGAGTGTAGAAGAAGGTGATAGTGTACGCAAAGGCCAGGTGCTTGCAAAAGTATTTGCCGATGTGTTAACCTCTGCAAGAGACCGTGCATCATCTGTTGTAAATCAGCAGCAGGCGCAGGTGGGTAATACCGAAGCATCTTTGGAAGCGTTTGAAGCACGATTAAATCAGGCGAAACTCAATTACGACCGGCAGAAAAAACTGTTTGATGATAAAGTGATTTCACGTGCAGAATTTGAGCAGGCCGAAAGTCAGTACTTCACCGCAAAGGCCGATCTCAATGCGGCAAAACAAACTATTCGCAGTGGTAAAGCAAGTGTGCAGAGTGCGCAGGCAAGTTTAACGGAAGCTAACAAAAATCTTTCACGTACATCTGTGCTTTCGCCCATGGATGGTATTGTTTCTTTACTTGCAGTAAAAAAAGGCGAACGTGTAGCAGGTAATAGTTTTAGTCTTGGTACAGAAATTATGCGTGTGGCAGATATGAGTAAGATTGAAGTAAGAGTGGATGTGGGTGAAAACGATATTCCCAAGGTAAAAATCGGCGACAGCGCCATCATTGAAGTTGATGCGTATAACGATCGTAAATTTAAAGGAGTTGTTACAAAAATTTCAAGCAGCAGCACTTCGGCTACTGCCATCAGCAATGCAACAAGTGATGTAACCAATTATAAAGTGTACATCCGCATAGATCCGGCTTCTTACAGCGATCTCATAGATCCTGCAAAAGGGAAAAATCTTCCTTTCCGTCCGGGTATGAGTGCCAGTGCCGATATTATGACAACCATTCATGAAAATATTCTGGCTGTTCCAATTCTTGCAGTAACAACGAGAGATAAAAACGAAAAGGAATCAAAAGCAAAGGCAAAAGAAGCCGATGATAAGAAAAAAGCACAGGGCCAGGAAGTATCTGTAGAAAATGCAGTGATGACGGATGATATGGAAGAAGTGGTATTTATTGTTGCAGCAGATGGTACGGTAAAAAAAGCAGCCATCCGCACCAGTATACAGGATAATGAATACATTGAAGTATTGAGCGGATTAAAAGAAGGCGATATGGTGGTGAGTGCTCCATACAATACCATCAGTAAAACATTAAAAGACGGACTGAAAGTAAAAGTAGTACCAAAGGATAAAGTGTACGAAGAAAAATAAAATGAGAAAAATCAGAAAAGAATCCTGCCAACCGGCGGGATTCTTTTTATTTTAGATGTTCTTAAACAGCATACTTGGAAGACTTAACAAATAAATTCGCCATTATCGGCAGCGGAAGTTTTGCAACCGCATTGGCAAAAATTTTAAACGGCAACAAAGTGCCCCTGCATTGGTGTGTGCGTAACCAGCACATTATTGATCATGTAAAAAAATACAGGCACAACCCCAGTTATCTTCGCTCGGCATCTTTTAAAACGGAACTGCTGGAGCTAAGTACAGATATTGCAGCAACCATACAAGCAACAGAATATATTATCCTTGCCATTCCATCTGCTTACACTGAAGCAGTGTTAAAGGAACTGCCTGCAACTATCTTTGAGGGGAAGAAAGTGATTTCGGCCATCAAAGGTATTTTGCCCAACACCAACCAATTGCTGAACGATTATTTGAAAGCCGAGTTTGCGTTTGATACCAATGATTATTATACCATCATGGGCCCCTGTCATGCCGAAGAGGTGGCATCTGAAAAATTATCTTACCTCACTTTTACCGGACTGCACGATAAAACAACACAGTGGATTGCAGATCAATTTAAAAATCATTACATCAATACGGTTATTAATGATGATGTATATGGAGTGCAGTTTGCCGCTATCTTAAAAAATATTTATGCTCTGGGCAGTGGCATTGCACATGGGCTTGAGTACGGCGATAATTTTTTAAGTGTACTCATCGCCAATGCAGCCGATGAAATGGCGGGCTTTCTGCGCAAAGTAGGTATCCGAAACATTGAAGTGGGTGTGCACAAAGAACCAATTCCCGGAGTGCAGCTCTTGAAAAAATCGTTCCGTAAATCGGCCAACTATGCGGCCAGTGTTTATATGGGCGATCTGCTGGTAACCTGTTATTCTATGTACAGCCGCAACCGTACATTCGGAAACATGATTGGTAAAGGCTTTACTGTTAAAGCAGCACAACTCGAAATGAATATGGTTGCAGAGGGATACAACGCCAGTAAAAGTTTTTTCTTCATTAATAAAGAAGTAGGAGCCGATATGCCGATTGCGACAACTGTTTACAAAATTCTGTGGGAAGATGTACCACCTGCCGTGGCTTTTGAACAACTGGAGAATGAGTTGATTTGATCTAATCCTGTTAAATCTTCCACCCTAAATACTGCGGAAGAAAAGGATGTTTACCTTTGTAAAAATAATTTCAATGCCGGTTTCATTTACAGGTTTTGGTGGTTGGGCGCTTTTGCTGATGCTTCTTGCTGGTATTGTCCATCATTTGCTTTCGCAACACAAAGCAAAGAAACATTTGGCCAAATAATTTTTTTCCTTCCTCTGCAAGTTTCTTATTGCACTTTTGCATACACTTTTACATTGATCTGGATGCTTTTGTATTTGCCGTTTTGATGATATTTATACAAAAAGATCTGAAGCAATCCTGTCTGCAAATAATTTTCCTTCTCTTGTTAAAACAAGATGATTATTTATTTCAGTGAGCCATTTCATTTGTTGAAATGTATTGGATGAGGCTTTCAACCGGATGGCTTCAGCTTCTCCAAATTGATCTTGTACAAATTCCAGATCACAACCTTCTAATAGACGCAGACTCGTCATTACATATTCATTCAACTGCTGTGTTTTTGTGAGTTCTTCTTTTTCAAACGGAATAATATTTTTCGAAAGAGATTGAATGTACTGTTGATTGTTTGCTACATTCCATTGTCTGCTGTTGCCGTTGTAAGAATGTGCCGATGGTCCCAATCCCAGGTAATGTGCGCCATGCCAGTAGCTGCTGTTATGTTTACTCCGGTGACCGGGCTTTGCAAAATTTGAAATTTCATAATGTTCAAAACCCGCCTGTTGCATATAGTCCATCAAAAAAAGAAACTGCCTGCTTTGCTGCTCGGCATCAATATCGGTTTTTTGAAGCAGACGGATTTGTTTATCTAACGGTGTTTTTTCTTCAACCGTTAATGCGTAGCAGGAGAGATGTGTTATCTGCTGCTCAATCACCCAGTCAAGATTCTGTTCCCATTTTTCATCTGTTAAACCGGGGGTTCCGTAAATCAAGTCAACAGTAAATGTTTCAAAACCTGCATTTCTTGCTTTTTGAATCACTTGTTTGGCCTCTGCTGCTGTATGTGCACGGTTCATCCATTGCAGGTCTTCATCAAACAACGATTGAATACCGATGCTTAACCGGTTGATGCCGGCTGTTTTCCATCCGTACAGTTTTTCATCAGTCACGTCATCTGGATTAGCTTCCAATGTGATTTCTGCATTGGGGTTTACCTGATACAATGAATGGATGGTATCAATAATTGTTTTTACTTCTTCAGTGGAAAGCAGGCTGGGAGTACCACCGCCAAAGTAAATGGTTTCTACTGTTTGCTCTAGCAGATAGTTGTGTTGAAATCCTGATTCTGCTGCAACGGAAGATTGAAGTTGCAGTTCTTTCAATAAAGCAGAGACAAATTCGTTTTTATAATGCAAACTTGTACTGAAATGAAAATTGCAGTAAGTACAGGCCTGCCTGCAAAACGGAATATGAATGTAAATGCCTGCCAAAGCTTAATTTTAATAATTGAATCTGCAAAACTAACTGTTCGTGTATCAAAAAATGAAAGCAAACTGTAAAACTGTTCTTCTGTTATGTATTTGCAGTGTCGTGCTGTTGGTTTGTAAAGCACAGGAAAAAAAATATCAGTTGCAATATCGGTTTGCAGATACAGTTGATGTGGCTTCATCTCTCGGGCTGCAAACAGGGTTCGAAGACAAAATTGCATGCACGCAGTATATTTTTCAGTTAACAAATTTGCTTCAGAAAAAAGGATTTATTACAGCTTCGGTTGATTCAGTAAAAATGGATTCATCCATGGCGGAGGTGCTTCTTTTTCTTGGCAGAAGATATTTATGGACCAAACTTGACATCTCTTCCATTTCTCCCGAATTATTATCTGCCTCGGGCTACCGAGCAAAAAATTTTCAGCAGCAGCCACTTGATTTTGCAGCAGTACAACTGCTGCAGCAACGGTTGTTAGATAAACTTGAAAACACAGGCTATCCGTTTGCAAATGTTTTTCTCGACAGTTTTGATTTACAAAACGATTCAGTTCATGCACAGCTTAAAATTGATAAGGGGCCTTTGTATAAAATTGACAGCATCAGAGTATATGGCGATGCAAGAATCAGCAACCGGTTTCTGCAACGCTTTCTTGAATTACCGCAAGGAGATATTTACCAAAAACAAAAATTATTAAAAATAAGTCCAAAACTCTTGTTGCTGCCATACATAACCGAAGAACAAAAGTGGAACATGAGTTTTTTAGGTACAGGCTCCATTGTAAATCTGTATTTAAAGGATAAAAAAAGCAGTCAGATTAACGGACTGGTTGGCTTTTTACCAACCACTGATCCAGCCGGTAATAATAAGTTATTGGTAACAGGTGATTTTAATCTGAACCTGCGTAACGGTTTTGGTTTGGGCGAAACGTTAGGAATTGTATTTCAGCAAATCCAGGTACAATCGCCGAGACTTCAACTGGCCTATCAGCAGCCTTTTTTACTGGGCTCTGCATTTGGTATAGATTTTTCGTTTGATGGATTTAAGAAAGACACATCATTCCTCAACATTAATCTGCAGCTCGGTGTTCAGTATTCATTTGGAGGCAATAAAAGCGGAAAGATTTTTTATCAGCAGTTTGTTTCTAATTTAATTGATATTGATACCAATGCTATCCGTACCAGTAAACGGTTGCCCGATCAGGTAGATCAACGCACATCGAACATCGGCATTGAATACGAATGGTATAATACCGATTACCGGTTTAACCCAAGAAAAGGTGTTGATCTCAAGTTTACAGCATCAGCAGGTATCAGAAGAATAAAGCCCAACGGCAATATTACAGGTATCAAAGATCCGTCAAACCCCGCTTTCAATTTTCAATCACTCTATGATTCACTGGGTACAAAGGCTTACACGTTCCGGTTAAAAGTAAATGCTGCAAAATTTTTTAAAACCGGAAAGCAAACCAGTTTTAAAACGGCCGTTAATGCAGGTGTTGTGCAGAGCCCACGTATTTTCAGAAATGAATTGTACCAGATTGGTGGTTTTCGGTTGCTGCGTGGTTTTGATGAAGAAAGTATTTTCGCTTCGGCCTATGCAGTGGTTACAGCCGAGTACCGCATTCTCATTGGCTTAAACAGCTATCTGTATGCTTTTACTGATGCTGCTGCTGTACGTAACAACAGTCAGTTTGCAAATACAAGCAATACTTTTCTTGGTAGTGGTCTTGGTCTTGCTTTTGAAACCAAAGCCGGCATTTTTAATATTGCTTTTGCGGCCGGTAAACGAAACGATTTGTCTTTTAATCTGCGCCAAAGTAAAATTCATTTCGGCTATGTGAATTTTTTCTGAGTGATGGACTTGCTTGCATATTTTTGCAGCACCACATGCGTTTAAATTTATTCATTATTCTGTTACTGGCTTGTTTCAATGGGTTTGCCCAGGATTCCGCTGTTATTCAAAAACAGGCTGACAGTTTAAATGCATTTCAATCAACCGCAGTAAATCCGGATTCTGCAATAGCATCATCAAATAGTAACACACTTTCGTTTGACTCGAGCCGCAGGTATGTATTACAAAAGTTGGTACAGCTCAATTTATTTTCTGCACCGGAATTTTTTATTGAAAAAGAAAAAGAACTCAATCGAAAGGAGTGGTTGTTTTATTATGTTCTTGGGTTGGTGTTATTATTTGGTTTGTTGAGGCTTTCTTACCAGCGGTATTTTAATGATTTATTCAGAGTATTTTTCAGAACATCTTTAAGAGTAAATCAAATCCGTGAGCAACTGGTGCAATCCGGACTTCAGTCATTGCTGTTTAATATCTTTTTTGCGGTGTCTGCGGGAACTTATGTGTATTTGCTGTGTGCTTATTTTCAGGTTTCTATTCAGGTGCCCGAACTCTTCATTCCTTTTCTGGCGAGTGTAATTATTGGGATTTTATATCTGGGAAAGTATTTATTTCTTCGGGTAAGTGGCTGGTTGTTTGGTATGCGTAACGCAACTGAAACCTATTCATTCATTGTTTTTTTAATTAATAAGTTAATGGGAGTAGTATTGCTTCCATTTATTGTGCTCATAGCATTCGCAGGAAAAGATCTGGCTGCAATAGCTGTAACAATATCGCTGTCAATGCTAACCGGACTTTTTTTGTACAGGTTTTTAAGAGCCTATTATCCGGTTCAGGCTGATTTAAAGGTGGGGAGATTTCATTTTTTCATCTTTTTTCTGGCCTTTGAAATCGCTCCTTTGCTGATATTGTATAAGGTCTTCCTTCAGTTTTTATAAAGATTTGTACTTACCTTTGCAGAAATTTTCCAAAAACACGTATGGAAAAAAACGGCCCAAAGGCAACCAACGACAAGGCTATCAGAAATATTCTTATTACCCAACCGAGGCCCGAATCTGAAAAATCGCCGTATTACGATCTTGCCCGGAAGTACAATCTCGAATTGTCGTTCCAGCCTTTTATCCGTATTGAAGGTATCTCCTCAAAAGAATTCAGGAAACAAAAGATTGATATTCCTTCTTACACTGCAGTTATTTTCACCAGCCGCAACGCCATTGATCATTTTTTCAGAGTATGTGAGGAAATGCGGATTGCCGTTTCGCAGGAAACAAAATATTTCTGTATTACCGAAGCTGTTGCTCTATACCTGCAGAAATTTATTTTATACCGTAAGCGAAAGGTGTTTTACGGTGCAGACGGAACCAATAAAAGTTTGTTTGATGTGGTAAACAAACACAAAAGCAACGAAAAATTTCTTTATCCCTGCAGTGAAAATCTGGACAATGAAATTATGGGCTGGCTGAGACACAATCATTGTGAATTTGCAACACCTATTTTATATAAAACCATCAGCAATGATGTGAAGGATCTGATTACTTCAGGTGATTTTGATGTGATCTGTTTTTTTACCCCCAGCGGTGTACGCAGTTTGTTTGAAAACCTCCCCAAGTATAAACAAAACGGAACGTTCATTGGCGCTTTTGGTATTAACACGTTTAAAGCCGTTGAAGAAGCCGGACTCAAATTAGAAATTAAAGCACCCGATCCGCAAGCTCCAAGCATGGTATCTGCTTTAGACAAATTTCTTGCACAGCAAAACAAGTAATCATATTTCCGTCTCCCGTTTTCTTCATGAAACGATGTAGGTTTGCTGCAGCTATTTTACGGCGTTCATTCTATGCAGCATACAAATCATCTTGCAAAAGAAACCAGTCCTTATTTATTGCAGCATGCACACAACCCTGTTGATTGGTATGCATGGAACAGTGAGGTTTTGCAAAAAGCCAAAGAAGAAGACAAACCTGTTCTGTTAAGTATTGGCTATTCATCCTGCCATTGGTGTCATGTAATGGAACGTGAAAGTTTTGAAGATGAAACAACAGCCGCCATCATGAACAAACACTTTATTAATATTAAAGTAGACCGTGAAGAGCGCCCTGATCTGGATCATTTGTATATGGATGCCCTGCAGGCCATGACGGGCAGCGGTGGCTGGCCATTAAATATTTTTTTAACACCCGATTTAAAGCCGTTTTATGGCGGTACTTATTTCCCGCCGGTGAAAGCGTATAACCGTGCATCGTGGAAAGAAGTGTTGTATGGTGTGGCCAATGCTTTTAGGGAAAGAAGATCAGAAATTGAAGAGCAGGCAAATGAATTAACAGCACATCTGCAAAATGCAAATGCATTCGGCACTAAAAAAATTACGGCTGTCAATATCCCAAATGAAGAGTTGTTTTTAAAACATCATGCAGATGAGATAGCAGCAAACATCATGAAGTCTGCAGATAAAGAATGGGGAGGTTTTGGTCAGGCACCAAAATTTCCGCAAACATTTACCATCCGTTGTTTACTGCAGTATCATCATTATACTAAAAATGAGGAAGCAATTGCGCAGGCTTGTTTAAGTCTGGATAAAATGATCGAAGGGGGTATTTATGATCATGCAGGTGGCGGTTTTGCACGTTACAGTACAGACAGGGAATGGCTTGCACCTCACTTTGAAAAAATGCTGTACGATAATGCATTGCTTGTAATGGCATTGAGCGAAGCGTATCAAATCACCAAAAAAGAAACTTACCGTAAAACGATTATTGAAACGTTGCAATTTATCAATCGGGAAATGACTTCTCCGGAAAACGGTTTTTATGCAGCAATGGATGCAGACAGTGAGGGAGTGGAAGGAAAATATTACACCTGGTCTAAACAGGAAATAAATGAGCTGCTGAAAGAAGACGCTGATCTGTTTTGCAACTATTATGATGTATCTGAAGAAGGTAATTGGGAGGGCGTCAACATCTTTAGAACATTACAAAGAAAAGAAGAGTTCTGCAGCAGAAATCAACTGGATATTTCTGCATTTGAAAAGCGCATGCAACATTGCTTAAACATGTTACTTGAAAAACGAACAACACGAATTGCTCCGTTGCTCGACGATAAAATTATTTTAAGCTGGAATGCTTTGATGAATACTGCATATTGCAAAGCCTTTGCAGCTTTGGGTATTGAAGCATACAGGTCGGCCGCTCTAAACAATATGAATTTTCTTTTGCAAAAATTCAGTCATACTCACGGATCCATGGCGCATGTATATAAAGAAGGCGTTACAAGGTACCCTGGCTTTCTGGATGATTATGCATATACAATACAGGCATTGATAGCTTTACAGGAAATAACATCAGATACTGCATGGCTTGAAAAAGCAAAGCAACTTTCCGAGTATGTTCTTCTCCATTTTAGTGAGGAAGAAACGGGCTATTTTTTCTTTACCCCTGCAGGTCAGCAAGATATCATCGTGCGTAAAAAAGAAGTGTATGATGGGGCGGTGCCTTCCGGTAATGCGGTTATGGCGTTTAATTTAAACTACCTCAGTATTGTATTTGATGCAAAAAGCTGGAAAGAGCAAAGCATTAAAATGATTGCAGGCATGCAGGAGGCAATTGTTCGCTATCCCGGCTCTTTTGGAATTTGGGCATCTCTGTTATTAAATTTTATAAAGGGATATAATGAACTGGCTATTGTTGGAAACGGGTTTGCAGAAGCACGGGATCTTACAGTAGCTGCTTATATACCGAATCTGGTTCTGCAGGCAGCTGCAGAAAGCAACCGTAATTTCCCGTTATTAAAAGAGAAAACTACTAAAAATGGGCAAACCACCTATTTCCTGTGCAAGGAATATGTGTGCCTTGCTCCAACCGTGAACCCCTTGATAATACAGCAACTTCTAAGTGAAATGACTTATGATACAATAAAAGAGATCACAAATCGTTAAGAAAAAGTACGCTCAAATCATTTTGAACTTTAAAAAAATAATATTAGCATTGCGATAAATTGTGAAGAATCTCCCTCAGGGAATTCTTACATTTGTCCAATACCTAATAAGAAAATTAAATTCTTAACAATGAAGAACCAACTGTTAAGTTGCCTTACAATCGCCGCCCTAACCGTACTTGTTTCAAGTTGCGGGAAATCTAAATCTTCTACCAAGTCTGCAAACAATGGTCAGTTGGTTGGTGCAAATTATGGAGCACCTGCCGGTCTTACCAAGCCTATTGGAATGGTGCACATTCCGCAGGGGACTTTTCATATGGGCCCGAGTGATGAGGATATCAACTACGCTTACACCGCCCGTAACCGTCAGGTTTCAATCAGCGGTTTCTGGATGGATGCAACTGAAATCACCAACAGTGAGTACAAGCAATATGTATTTTGGGTAAGAGATTCAATTGCAGCAACTGTATTGGGTTATATTGACCCAAAGACAAATGGTATTGACTGGAAAAAAGCCAATGGCATCTGGAAAGAAAAGAACGTGTATGAAAAACTCGGTTCTATGATGATGGCTCCGGACGACCGTATTTTTGGTAAAATGGAAATAGATCCCGACAAATTGATCTACCAGGAAGAGTATGTGGATTATAAAGCAGCTGCTTACCGTAAACCCAATGAGCCACGTTCAAAATTTATCATTAAAAATCCAATTAAGGTTTATCCCGATACATTGGTTTGGGTGCGTGATTTCTCTTACAGCTATAACGAACCCATGAGTCAGCGTTACTTTGCACATCCTGCATTTGCAAATTATCCTGTGGTAGGCGTTACCTGGAAACAGGCTGCCGCATTTTGTAACTGGCGCTCAAGATATCTCAATACGTTCCTTGAAATGAAGAATAAAGCTACCGAATCAAATTTCCGTTTGCCAACGGAAGCAGAGTGGGAATATGCAGCACGTGGCGGTCGTTCACAATCAATGTTTCCATGGGGTAACTATTATCTCCGTAACAGAAAAGGATGTTTGATGGCCAATTTTAAACCCGGCCGTGGTAACTATCCTGAAGATGGAGGTTTCTATACAGTACGTGCCGATGCATACTGGCCAAATGATTTTGGTTTGTATAACATGGCAGGGAATGTTGCAGAGTGGACGAGCTCTCTTTACTATGAAGGCGGCTACAACTTTGCACATGACATGAATCCGGATATCCGTTACAACGCAAAGGATAGTGATCCTCCCCGTATGAAACGTAAAGTAGTACGTGGCGGCAGCTGGCAGAGCGTAGGTTATTTTCTGCAAACCAGTACCCGTAATTACGAGTATCAGGATACAGCAAAATCTTACGTAGGCTTCCGTTGTGTGATTGATTTACCGGCTGTAATGCGCAAACGTTAAGTAACCCCGTAACCACCATACATTTTTTTTTAAACCCAATTAATAATAGACCAAAAGCAATGCTTTTGAACCTAATCACCACCATTTTAGAATCATCTTTTTAAAACCAACTCTTATGGCAGTTTCAAAATCAACCGAAAAAATCACAAACATCATTGTTTCTGCAGGTGCTGCAGTTGTAATCTTTGGAGCATGGGCAAAAATTCTTCACTTACCCATTGCAGATATGATGTTAACAATAGGCCTTTTAACTGAAGCAGGTATCTTTATGGTATACGCCTATCTTGCCACACAGGGATATGGTTTAAGTGATCATGGTCCGGCACAGGCAAAAGGAACACCGGCACTTGCTTCATTAGATAAAATGATGCAGGATGCTGAAATTACTCCATCAAGCCTCCGCAATCTGGGCGAAAACTTTTCTAAATTAAACTCTACAGTTGGCGGTATTAAAGATGTAAGTGATGTGGTTGCATCAACCGGCGAACTGAGTGCAAAATCAAAAGAAGCTGCAACAGTATTAGGCAGTATGAAAGATGCATACCAACAGGCAGCTGCAACAGTATCATCATTTAACCTCGCTGCAGAAGGTACAAAAGCGTATCATGAGCAGGTACAGGTAATGACAAAAAATCTCGGTTCTTTAAATACAATCTACGAACTGGAATTACAGGATACCAATAATCATCTTAAAACAATGAACAAGTTCTATGGTAATCTGGCTCAGGCCGGCGAAGCCATGCAGGGAAGTGTTGAAGATGCGAAGAAAGCACATGATCAAATTTCATCACTCGCTAAAAACCTGGGTACCCTGAATAATATTTATGGTAACATGATCAATGCGATGCAAGGACGTTAATTAACAACAGACGAACCAAACTATTACCTGACTTAAAACCAAAATCCGAAACATCATGGCACTACCTAAAGAGCCCCGGCAGAAGATGATTAACCTGATGTACCTGGTGTTAACAGCTTTGTTAGCACTGAACGTATCAGCAGAAATCATCAATGCTTTTAAAGTTGTTGATAACAGCCTTACCTCAACCAATACAGTTGTAGACAGATCAACCGGAACGATCATGGAATCGTTTAAATTAAAATTACAGGCACCGGAATCAAAAGTAAAAGCTGAAGTATGGATGCCTAAAGCTGAAACTGCTAATCGTTTAACAAAAGATGTATACGATTATATTGAAGCAATCAAAACCAAAATTAAAGTAGAAGCAGGCTTTAATCCTGCCGATCCTAACTCTACATTTAAAGAAGATAACATTGACATCTCTACACGTATTATGGATAAGCAGGGCGAAGGTGAAAAGCTGAGAACGAAATTAGCTGAGTATAAAAAAGCCATGCTTGCGATTGATCCTGAAGTGGGAAAGATGTTTGAAAGTAATTTGCCCATCAACACAGAAATACCCAAATTGAAAAACAGCGGACTGGGTCAAAAATCATGGGCATATGCATATTTTCATATGACTCCAACTGTTGCAGCATTAACGATGCTCAGCAAATTTCAAAACGATGTAAAAACAACAGAGAACCGGATGGTGAATGAGTTTCATAACCGTGTTGGACAGGTGGTTGTTCGTTTTGATGCGTTTGAACCAATTGTGGGTGCAAGTACAACCTATTTATTCCCCGGTCAGGAACTGGAAGTAACAGCAGGTTTGGGTGCATTCAGCAAAACAAAACTTCCTACAGTATCTATTGCAGGCAGTCCGGTTTCGTTAAATGAAAAAGGATTGGCTGTACGTAAAATTAAAGTAGGCAGCACCAGCGGTTCAGTAAATGTTGTAGTAAACTATACTGATCAGGATGGTAACCCTCAATCAAAAACAACAACCATTAACTATACTGTTGGTACAGCTACCGGTGCCTTTGTAAGTGCTGAAAAAGTAAAAGTGCTTTACATTGGTCTTGATAACGAATTAGCAGTAAGTGGTGGAAGTGTTGGTGATGAAAAAGTAACTGTAAGCATCAGCAATGGTTCATTGAGCAAAATTGGACCGGGCCGTTATATTGCTAGGCCAAGAGATCCGGGTAAAGCTGTTATTACTGTTAATTCTGATGGTAAACCGAGTAGTTTTGAGTTCCGTGTAAAAAATGTACCTGATCCTACTCCGATGGTTGGCCCGAGCAAAGGCGGTAGAATTGCAGCCAACGTATTTAAGGCGCAACAGGGTATTCGTGCAGAGTTAGAAAACTTTGTATTTGAAGGGGTAACCTTTACAGTTACGAGTTACACATTCTATGCAACAGGTGCAGGTTTCCCTGATCCTGGTATCGTTCCTGGAATAAGGACTAATAGTTTTGGGCCTGCTCAAAGCGTTATGCAGAAGTGTAAACCTGGAACAACTGTAATTCTTGACGAAATAACTGCAGTTGGACCGGGTGGTACCACACGAAAACTACCACCAATGGCGTTTAACTTATATTAAAGCGAAATAAAATGAAAATGAAAAACCTTTGTCTTGGTTTATTGTCAGGTTTTCTGATGATTTCTGTAACTCTTTCTGCTCAAACAAAGCCGAAAAAGACTACAAGAACAAAAACTCAGCGCCCTGCACAAACATCAGGTTATGGTACTACTCCTTCGTCAGGTTATGGTACTCAACCTAATCAGCAACAGACATCAAGTTACGGTAACAATAACCAACAGCAACAAAGCAACCAACCGGCATCGAATATTCCTATTGTTGTAATTCCTTCAACAGGCAACGTAGCAATGGATACGGTAAAGCCATCTTTAAGAAACGATGCGTCTATTGAACGCAATCTCATTAAAGATCGTCAGCCACTGGTATATGAACATATTCGTGAAGATGATGCAGTTTACCGCCAGCGTGTTTGGCGTGAAATTGATACCCGTGAAAAAATGAATCTTCCATTTCGCTATGCAGCAGATGAAGATAACGGGAACCAGCGTTTTATTTCGATCCTGTTAAAAGCTATAAGAGACAGAGAAATAACTGCATTTGATCCGGTGGCAGATGACCGTTTTACAACACCTTTAACTCCTCAAAAAGTAATGGAAGCATTTTCCGGTGGTGTTGATACAGTGCCTGTATATAATTTACAAGGAGATATCGAAAAATATGAAGTGCGTTCAAGAGAAGTGGATCCTGATAGTATTTATCAGTTTCGTATAAAAGAAGAGTGGGTGTTTGATAAAGAATCATCCAGAATGTTTGTAAGGATTTTAGGCATTTGCCCGGTAAAGCCTCAATACACAACTTCTGGTGTATTCATCGGCATGGTTCCATTGTTCTGGGTGTATTATCCCGATTGCCGTCCATTGTTAGCAAAGTATGAGGCCTTTAATGGTAAAAACTTTGGTGCAAGAATGACATGGGAAGAATTATTCGAGAACCGTATGTTCAGCAGTTACATAACCATGTCAACGATGGATAATCCTTATAACAGAAGGTTAAAGGATTATATTAAAGATCCGATCCTCCGTTTACTTGAAGGCGAAAACATTAAAGACAAAATCTTTAACTACGAGCAGGATCTCTGGTCGTATTAACAGCAATAAAATTTAATCAATACAGAACCACCCGTTTGGGTGGTTTTTTTATTCCCTTTATAATTCTTATCCCCTGAGAATCAGGAATAAAACCATCCATCACCTGTAAAAGAATTTTAAAAGAATTATGAAAATACCCGCTTTGAGGTATTGCTTTTCTACTAAGTGTTTGTATCTTCGTTTCGGTTTTTCATAGGATATTGGATTTTAAAGACGGGGCTGGATTTCTATCCTGGCCCCATTTTTTTTGCCCCTACTTTTCTTTGTCTAATACCGCCCGTAATAATTGAGCTTTTTTTGCCCCAATTAATGTTGTGATTTCTTGTTCGGATGCTGCTCGGATATTGGCCAGCGATTTAAATTCTTTCAGCAACAGTTCTATAGTTGCCTCGCCGATACCTTCAATACCGTTTAATTGAGTTGTAAAAGCTCCTTTACTTCTTTTCTGCCTGTGAAAGCTGATGCCAAAGCGGTGAACTTCATCACGGATTGTTCTTATCAGGTTCAACGATTCACTGTTGTATGATAGTTTTAATGATTGTTGATCGTCGGTAAAAAAAAGTTCCTCCACATTTTTTGCCAGTCCTACAACCGTCATTTGTTTTTCGAGTTTCAATTCCCTGATGCTTTCCATTGCAGATGATAGCTGTCCTTTGCCTCCGTCAATAATCACCAGTTGAGGAAGGGGTTCTTTTTCATCTGTTAATCGTTTATATCTGCGATAAACAATTTCTTTCATGGATGCAAAATCGTTGATGCCGCTTACTGTTTTAATATTAAACCGGCGGTAATCTTTTTTGCTGGGCTCTCCGTTTTTAAAACACACCATTGCAGCAACCGGATAACTTCCCTGAAAGTTAGAATTATCAAAGCATTCAATTTGCAACGGAAGTTGCGGCAGTTGTAAATCTTTTTGTAATTGTAAAAGCAGGTCTTGCTGTTTTTGTTTTTTCTTATCAACCAGGTGTAACGACAACTTGCGTTGATGTTCATCAAAAAAATAGCGCACATTCTTTTGCGAAAGCTCAAGTAGTTTTTTCTTTTCACCTGCTTTTGGAAGGGTTATTTTTATTTGCTCATCTAACAGCTCAATTTCAACGGGTACAATAATTTCAGGCGAGATGCTTTCAAATTTATTACGGATATAACTCACTGCAAATTCAAGAATCTCTTTTTCCGTTTCACCTAAATGCGACTGGAGCTGCACGTTTTCTGTTTGTATAATACTCCCGTTCTGAACCATCATGTAGTTGAGAAAAGCATGTTCACCATGTATAATTATTGAAAACACATCTGCATCCCCCAACCTTGGATTTACTACGGTAGAGGTTGCTTTATAGTTTTCAAGATGTTCAATTTTCTTTCTGTTGATTTCTGCTTTTTCAAAACTCAACTCAGCGGCAAACTGTTTCATCTCTTCTTTTAAATGCCTGATTACGGGCGAGAGATTGCCCTTCAGTAAATTTTTTACCTGTTCCAGATTTGCCTGATAGTCTTCAAGTGTTTGTAAGCCTTCGCAAGGTCCTTTGCAGTTGCCTAGGTGGTATTCAAGGCACACTTTAAACTTCCCTTTTTTAATATTGCTTTCACTCAGGTTGAGTTTGCAGTTTCTGATGGGGATATGCTGTCGTATAAAATCAATCAGGTCTCTCACTTTGGCAACAGATGTAAACGGTCCCATGTAATGCGATCCGTCTTGCATTCTTCTGCGGGTTAAAAAAACCCTGGGGAAAGGTTCATTTTTAATAACAATAAACGGATAGCTCTTGTCATCTTTTAAATCAATATTAAATACCGGCTGAAATTGTTTAATCAGCGAATTCTCCAGAAAAAAAGCATCCTGCTCTGAGTTTACAACGGTAAACTCAATGTGTTCAATCCGCCTTACGAGTTCCTGTGTTTTATAAGACTGCAGTGTTTTAGTGAAGTAAGAAGAAACCCTTTTGCGCAGGTGTTTGGCCTTGCCTACGTAAAGTAATTTTTTATCCGCATCAAAATATTTATAAATGCCGGGTTGTGCAGGTATGCCTGGTAAAACTTTTTTTAATTCTGTTTCCGTCATAATCAATTATCCTCCCGATCGTCCCAAATGACCCGTTCTGTAATTGTTCTTTCGGGCATATCTTTTTTTGTTACAGAGGTAATCAGAACAAAGCTTTTGTTATGTTTCCAGAGCATTTGCTGTGTTACTGAAGAATCGCCCTGTTCACTGGAACGGATCAGGTACAGTTGACTGATTTGTTCTTTTTCCGGATTCACATATACATCAACTCTTGAAACCGGCGATTGTTTATTTGTTGCTTCATACGTGATAGTGATGGTATGAATTGTAGCATCTGCAAAAGAGGTTTCCTGAAAATTTTGTTCAAAATTTTTCTTCTCCAGTTCTTCTACAAGAAATTGCCCTGCAATATTTTTTACCTGTTCTTTTGAAATAAACTGTGAGTCGGTGTACACACTGTCTTTCTCCACCACTTTTAAAAACGCAAAAGGCACACTGTCAATATAACGGAGCTGTCCTTTTAAGTAAGAACTGATATCAATATAATCTTTTGGTTCCTTTTTGCTGTTTTTGCAACTTGTAAAAGCAGCCATTGATAAAATGGCCGTAACGAACAACATGTAGTATCTCATGCTGTAAAAATATTGAAAACTGCAGATTGTTGAGAAAAAGCCGGGAGATGAATTTTATTATCTCAGCGGTTTAACAATACCTATACGGAAACCATAATCTATCAGGTGTTCACGTATGGGGTACACATCCCTTGCGTTTGAAAACAACTGATAACGGATTTGTGGTCCGGCCTGTAACTGAAACTTCTTTGCATCCCAACGGATAAATGTTTCAAGAGCCGTGTTAAGGTTAAGGTTAGATAACAAATCAGGAGCTTTAATGTATTTTTTAAAATCATTCGTAAGCAGGTATCCCGATGCTTTAATGAGATAAGTTGGCTGAACATTGGCTGCCATGCTCCACTGTAATTTCTTTTTACCTGCTAATTTCAGTTCTATACCCAAGGGTATTGAAACCTGGTAGGTTTCATTTGAAACATCTTTTGAGAAAGTTCCATAATCATTGTTCAGCGATGTTACACGCTGAATACTGGTGTAATTGAGGCGCACGGTTGTTAATTGCGGACTTGCTTTAAACGCATTTACTGTATAACGTGTATAATTAAACTGCACGCCTGTTCTGAATGCAATTCTTTTTGACAATGGAAATATGATGGCCGACCCGGCTTCGAAACCAATCGCAGTTTTATGCGTTACCTGGCTTTCGGGATCCTGCTGCTGCAGGTTGCCAAATGTAAATTTGTTATCAGCATACAATACACGGTAACTCGCAGATGGTGTAATGTAGTATTGAACCTTGCGTACATCTTTTGGTTTTGTGATAACAGGGATGTTTACTTCGTAGTTTAATTCAGCATCCGTTTTGAGTGTTGGCGATTCAGGCACAACAGCTACATCTGTTTCTCTTTCTAATACGGGCAAACGTTGTTCAGGAGCTGCTTCACCCGGTTTTGGTTTTAGTGACTGGAGAAAAGTACTGTTCTGAGCTTTTTCAATTTGGTATTCAGCCAACTCTTTTTCAACAACAGCAACTGTTTCTGTTTGGAGGGATGTAATATTATTTTCCTCAACAGTTGCAGCAACCGTTACTGGCAATTGTTCTGCTTCAGTATCAGTTTTTGAACTGATAAATGCATTTTCAGGAGTTAATTGTTGTACCAATTTCTTTTGGGTACGATTAACTGCAGATGTTGTGTTTACAGCTACCGCTTGATCAACCGAAGCTGCTGTACTTTCATTTAAATTATTGTAGATAAAAGAAACTGTTTGTTTAGTTGTTACAACCTGATTGTTGGATAAGTAAAGTGAAAAGAAAGAGAGGAGTACAATGGTTAAACCAACGGATTTTATATTCAGGAGATTACTCTTTTTTTGCACCCGCTGCTGAATTTTATCCCATGTGTTACCGGAAGGGTACATACGGTACTCATCAGCTTTTTGCTTCAGCATTTTTTCAAAAGAATCATTATTGTACATGTAGCGCTCCATAATCAGTTTTGTTTGGTTGTACGGATCTTATTAAAACCGAGGATGGGCTGCTGCAACCCATTCATCCTGTCTCTGAGGCCGGAGAATGATTTTCTTCTGAACTAAAATCTGCTCCAGCATTGCTTTTGCTCTTGTGTACTGCGACCTGCTTGTGCTTTCTTCAATATCCAGCATCGTTGAAATTTCACGATGTGAATAACCCTCAATGGCAAACAGGTTCAATACTGTTCTGTAACCAACCGGTAATGTTCTGATGCATTCAATTACCTGTTTGGCCTGAATGATTGATGGCACACTATCTTCTCTTACCTGCAGGGTATGAGCCTGTGCAATATCTACACTGTCATTAAACTTCTTGTGTTTCTTTAGATGATTAATGCAGGTATGCACAATGATGCGCCTGATCCAGCCTTCAAAAGAGCCTTTACTTTGAAACTGATGAATTTGTGTGAACACCCTGATGAAACCTTCCTGCAGCATGTCTTCTGCATCTTCTCTGTTACGGCCAAACCTGTAACAGACAGATAGCATTTTGGGACTGTACCTGCTGTACAATTCCTGTTGTGCCACCGGCTGATTTTTAAGACATCCCTGTAAGATTGCTTCCTCAGTCATTCACAGATGGGTTTGCAACCCTCAATTTAGACAATTTAAATGAAAACGCCGCTGCTTTCCTGTGAAAATATTACAGGAAAACAGCGGCATAAAATGTTTTTTGAAGTTGCTTAAAATGCAACTCTTGCTGCCAGGATAATGTTTCTGCCCGGTGCAGAAAACCCCGAAGCGAAGTAACGATAGTTACGGTCGAGAATATTTTCAACTGCAAACTGTATGGTTAATTGCTTTTTAAACGTATAGGATGATCTCCAGTTTAAGGTTATCCAGCCGGGCATACCATCTGCTGTGGCGTATTGTGCATTGTCTTCACCATCCGGATTAAATTCATCCAGATGTTTCCAGCCGTTATACAATGCATACATTTCTCCCAGTATTCCTTTGTTTTGATAGGTAATACTTGTTTTGCCAAACACAGGTGGAATGTGATCTAATGGTTTTGTAGAAACACGTTTACTCACCAGGCTGTATGTTCCGTTTGGTTGTTTTTCATAGATCAATGAGTTCTTTGTATTGTCCGTTTCAAATTTTCCTTCAGTCAGCGTAAACGTGCTGCTGAACGTAAAATGCTTTGCAAAGCTTGCATAAACGGCTGCAGAAAAACCGTATAAAAATGCTTTGTTGGCATTGCTGTTTGCCAATACCTGACTCCGCACTCCATTATAGTTAACTGAATCCTGACCGTTTAATTGAAACGGAGCTTTCACTAACGCATCTCTGAACCAGGTGTAGAATCCACTGATTTCAAAACGAACATCTTTTCCAAAAAAATTCTGACTTAACCCTACATCAATATTGAATGTTTTTTCGGGTTTGATGTTTGGATTTGGTACGACCAATTGCTGAGCGGCAGTGCTTGATTCAAAAATTTTTGACAGGTCATCAACATTGGGTGCTCTGAAACCTGTTGCTAAATTCATGGAAAATTTAGTGCCTGCTTTTGGCAGATAAATGATGCCAGCATTTCCTGTAACTGTAAAATTATTTTGTTTGATTTCGGTATAAGGAAGTTGTAATAACAACGCAGTATCAACAAGTGTGGAGCGCAACGCAATACTTTGAACACGAATGCCATCATTCAATACAAATTTTTTATTGCTGAATTTATAGGTGTGCTGCGCAAAAACACCCAGATTGTACATGTTGTTATCGCCATCAGGATAACGAGTATCTAATTTTGATGCAGCGCCTGTTTTAATGTTCACTCTTGATGCAGTTGATGTAAGATCATTCAACTGCCCGTCAACACCAACTGTTAATTCATGATCTTTCCATACTTTACGTGTATCAAAAACAAAACCAGCTACTTTTACTTTTTCCAATCGCCTGTCTAACCGGTCGTACTGTTTAAACTCTCTGCTGTAGCGGCTTTCAGTGAGATCCTGGTAATTCAGATTAAGAGAAACCGCATCAAAAAAACCTGCTTTTAGAATAGTGAGATCGTAAGAACTGAAAAATCTTGTTTGCGGGCCGTAATACCATTCTGCAAAGCGAAATGTGTTACCAATAGCTCCGCCAAAATCACGTTTGTCCTGCAAACGGTCGTAACGGGGCACATTGGTTGTGTTTGAATATTGAACATTCAACACATGGTTGATGCGTTCATTTTGTTTGTATAAAAATTTCTGCAGCATATCCCATTGCTTGTAACCAGAAAATTTCTGTATCCTGTTGTCTTCATTTTTTAAAACGGTATCTGCTCCGTTGATATATGCAACAAACGAATCTCTGCTTCCAAAGCCTTTATATTTTTGTGGATAGTTGCTTCCCATTTTTACATCGCCAAAATCACTAAACGTATAGGATTGCAGCCAGGCAAATTTTTTCCATCCGAGATTAAGATCTGCATGTATACTTTTTTCTTCATTGGCAGAACTGTAACGTGCAAATCCATTACCTCGCACAAGCATTGTTTTGCCTTCAGCCAGTTTTGGTGTTTTTGTTCTGAAATGAACAACACCTCCCAATGCATCACTGCCATAAATAGTAGATGCAGGGCCATAGAGTACTTCCATGCTTTCTAACATATTCTGATCAACCGTTATTGCATTTTGCAAATGCCCCGATCGGTAAATGAGATTGTTCATCCGCACACCATCCACCACCAGTAATACTCTGCTTGCTTCAAACCCACGGATAACGGGGCTGCTGCCCCCCTGCTGACTTTTTTGTACAAACACATTTCCTGTATTGGCGAGCAAATCACCTGTGTTTTGTGCGTTTGCACGGATAATGAATTTTGCAGTGATCACATCAATCCGTTGGGCAACGTTTAATTTCTTTTCAGGAAACTTACTGGCGCTGATCACCACTTCTTCCAGCTCCTTTACAGAGCTGTCCTGCTTTTCGTTTTGTGCCTGTGTAAACAAAACGGCAATCACCGTAATGATGATTAAAAAGATCCTTCTCATTTTTTTTGTTAAGCTGATGGTAGAAAAAATTCATCATACAATTCAAATACACAACAGTTTAACTGCAGATAAGAATTGCACGACACATGAAATAAAAAATGCTTAACTGAACTTGGGAGGAGGTGTTGTATAGCCCAGATAAGGAGATGTATAAATTGAAGGAACAAATGATTCAGGTTGATTCATGATCACATAAGCTGGAGCAGGCGTTTTAATGTATGATGTGTTGTAAAATAAAACGGAAAACAATTTTACAAATTGTTGCATCGCATCAGCTTGCTGCTGATTTTTTGTAAAATCTTCAAGCTGTTTTTTGATCTCTTTTTCTTTCTCATCAAATAACCCGGTTAAAAGCAGCTCATCTCCCGTTACTTTCAGTTGTTTTACATCAAACATATCGCCGTTGATGATGCATTCCTTTTTATACTTCACCCAGTTTACATCTGCCGTTTTTATTTTGATTTGAACCAATTCTTCTTTTTCCATCTTCTCCAGCATTTCCCATTGTACATAGGTTTGTTTCAATTGCCATACAGCAGGCATCAGCAGGGGTATGCTGATGCAAGCCAGTAAAAAAACAGTTGCAATATGTTTGAAACAATTCATCAGTTATCAGTCAAAACAGAACCGGTCATTTGTTCAGGAACCGGCAGGTTCATTAAATGTAAAATGGTAGGAGCAATATCGCCCAACTTTCCGGGTTTCAACGTTCCATTCCATGAACGGCTGATCACAAACAGCGGTACCGGGTTTAGTGTATGAGCAGTATTGGGTGTGCCATCTGCATTGATCATAAAATCTGCATTGCCATGATCGGCTGTTAAAAAGACAGTGTATCCATGATTTAAAGCTGCATTCACCACACGGCTTACACAAAAATCAACTGTTTCAACTGCTTTGATTGCCGCACTGAAAACACCGGTATGACCCACCATGTCGGCATTGGCATAGTTAAGACAAATAAAATCGGCTGTTTCATTTTCTATTTCCGGCACAATGGCATCTGTCACATCCTTTGCACTCATTTCAGGCTGCAGATCATAGGTTGCTACTTTAGGCGATGGAATCATGATCCGTTTCTCACCTTCAAAGGGCAATTCTCTGCCGCCACTAAAGAAAAAACTTACATGCGGATATTTTTCTGTTTCTGCAATGCGGATCTGTGTTTTACCATGTTGTGCTAAAACTTCACCCAGTGTTTGGTTGAGATTATCTGTTTCAAAAATCACATGTACGTTCTTGTATGTTTTGTCATACTCCGTCATGGTTGTATAATGCAAGTCAAGTTTTTGCATGCCATGTTCAGGCATATCCAGTTGAGTTAATGCCTGTGTTATTTCACGACAACGATCTGTACGAAAGTTGAAACAGATCACTGCATCTCCACTTTGTATAGTTGATCTTTCAATTGTTGAATTGATGATTGGTTTTAAAAATTCATCCGTTACATTGTTAGCATATGAATCGGCAACTGTTTTCAGCACATCTGTTGTTTTTTCGCCAACAGCATTCACCAGTGCATCGTATGCAAGTTTTACACGCTCCCATCTTTTATCACGGTCCATGGCATAATAGCGGCCGGTAACAGATGCAATTGTTCCTGTTGTATTGTTTAAATGATTTTGCAGATCAGTTAAGTAACCAAGTCCGCTTTTAGGATCTGTATCTCTGCCATCTGTAAACGCATGGATCAATACATTGCTGAAGCCTTTGGCTTTGCATAAAGAAGTTATAGCTTTTAAATGACTGGTATGCGAATGCACGCCACCATCACTCACAAGACCAATAATGTGGAGTGTTTTATTGTTGCTGATAGCATAATCTATACTTTCATTTAATACCGGGTTTGCAGCAAACTCTCCATCACGAACAGCTACATGAATGCGTTGCAGTTCCTGATAAACGATTCTTCCGGCACCCAGATTCAGGTGGCCTACTTCGCTGTTACCCATTTGTCCTTCGGGTAAGCCAACAACTTCACCACAGGTCGTTAAAGTAGTATTGGGGTATTTCTCATACAGACTTGTTACAAAAGGAACATGCGCATTTTGAATGGCGTCGGCTGATGTAACTTGCCCAAGACCCCATCCATCCATGATTACAAGAATAACTTTTCTCTTTTCCATAACGCCAAAACTACTTTATTTGAGTCAAAATCATCCCGTTAGCCTCATCATCTGCAACTAATGATTAGTTTTAGCTGTCTTTACAATTATGTGTTTGGCATGTTTTTCGTAATTATAAAGTATCTAAAAACAAGTGTATGAAAGTAAAGCACCTTTTCTCATTTCTCCTGCTGGTTTCACTGGTTGTTACAATCACTTCTTTTACACAAAAAGAAGAAATTGTTGCAGCACTCAAAACCGGAAGTGTAGATAAAATGGCAAAGTATTTTGATAATATGGTAGATGTAAGCGTACCGGGGAAAAGCAACACCTTCAGTAAAGGACAGGCAGAAATGGTGTTGAAAGATTTTTTTACACTCAACCGGGTACGCAATTTTGAAATACAGCACTCAGGAAGTAACCCTTCTTCCAATTTTATCATCGGCACATTAACCACTGCAGGTGGTAATTACCGGACAACCGTTTATATGCGAACAAAAGGCGATAAGCAGTTAATGCAGGGAATTGAATTTGAGTTGAAATAAAGTGAACAATAACAAAACATCCTGAACCCCGGTATTATACACCGGGGTTTTTTGATATGAATGATTGAAAACAGTTTCCTTTAGTTTTGCAGCATGACAGTGAATTATGATGAACTGCTGCAGCACCTCATTTCAAATGCATTGCAGGAAGATATTGGCGAAGGAGATCATTCAACCCTGAGCTGTATTGCTGCAGATGCAAAAGGGAAAGCAGTGTTGAAAATAAAAGAAGAAGGAGTACTTGCAGGTATGAAGGTGGCTGAAGCTATCTTTCGTTATCAGCAACCTGATGTTGTTTTTACAGCGTATAAAAAAGACGGGGAGCTGATGCAGTTTGGCGAAACAGCTTTTGAAGTGGAAGCAACTGTACATACCATTTTACAATGTGAACGTCTTGTGATAAACTGTATGCAACGCATGAGCGGTATTGCTACACTCACAAAAAAATACACAGACAAACTGAAAGGCTATAAAACAAAAATTCTTGATACGAGAAAAACAACACCCAATTTTCGTTTGCTTGAAAAAGAAGCGGTGGTTATTGGAGGCGGACAGAATCATCGTTTTGCATTGTATGATATGATTATGCTCAAAGACAATCACATTGATTACTGCGGCGGCCTTGAAGCCGCCATTGAAAAAGCAGTTCACTATGTGCAAACGGTAAAGCCGGGATTAGAGATTGAAGTGGAAACAAGATCCATTAGTGATGTAAAGCGTGTACTGGCAGTTGGTAAAGTAAATCGGATCATGTTAGATAATTTTACTGTTGAAGAAATTACGGAAGCTGTTGCACTCATTGCAGGGCAGGTAGAAACAGAAGCAAGCGGCGGAATCAACTTAGATAATATAGAAGCCTATGCAAAATCAGGAGTAGATTACATCAGCGTTGGCGCTTTAATTCATCAGGCAAGAAGTCTGGATCTGAGTTTAAAGGCCAAACTTATTTGAGTTGTTCAAACATTCATCATCATGTCAAAGAAAAATAAACCAGACAGCAGAGGATTTGTTTTCAGCACAGATCCATCATTCCGATTTGAAGAAGAAGAAAGTCAGCCACAGGAAACATTGCCGCCGGCACAGCAAAACCTGCGGGTGAAATTAGAAACCAAACACCGTGCTGGTAAAACGGTAACACTGATAGATGGTTTTATTGGAACGGATGAAGATGCAGAAAAACTGGGTAAACAATTAAAGAATGTATGCGGCACCGGAGGTTCGGTAAAAGGAAACGAAATTATAGTACAAGGCGATCAGCGTGATAAAGTGTTACAATACTTATTAAAAAATGGTTATGTCAAAGCCAAAAAATCAGGTTAACCGCAACGGGCAGTCGTAGTTTTTTTTATTTACTTTTACGTTTAACTGTTATCTGTAAGACTAAACCAACAAATTCTCTATGTCCATTATTCTCCTCGGTGCTTATACTGCCCGTCTTGAATTGTTCAAATTCCTGTTTTTTCTTGCATTTGGACTTTTAATCTGGAGTTGTTTTTTATATTACGACAGTTCGGGATCAAACAGCCGTAAACGTAAAAAGAAAAGAGCCGTCATTTTAATGGTCTTTTCATCTGTAGCAGTTGCAGCCATGTCTGTTATCTGGTTGCTGAGTAAAACAAATATCGGCTGGTGGTTTGATAAATAAGTATTCCCGTTAATTTTGATCATCAGACAAAAAACTTCCCTGTAGTTATTTAGTTTTCGATTCATCCTGTGATGCATTATGAAGCATATAGCTTAATGCACCACTCGGGCATTTCTGAATCTGTTCCATTATTTTTTCAGTTGATGCTCCATTGGCTGAAATCCACGGACGGGCAGCAGGATTAAACACTTCACGCAAACCTTTCCAGCAGAGTGTTGAATGAATACAGACATCCGGTTTCCAAATGATTGTGATTTCATCAGTGCTGTATTTGTGTGTTGTTACAGGCATAACAGTTTGTGTTTTAAGCACCATTAAACAATAAGGATGCTATTCTGTAAATTTCGATTATTTTTATAACAAATTAGAGCATGGTATCCAAAATATCAGAAGGAGTCACCATCAGCGTGGAATCATTTTACCAGCCGGAGTACAGCAATCCTGTGGCTGGTGAATACATGTTTGCATACCGTATTACCATTGAAAACAACAATACATTTCCTGTAAAGCTTTTGCACAGGTACTGGCATATCTTCGACAGCCACGGTTCTTACAAAGAAATTGATGGTGAGGGTGTGGTAGGTATACAACCGGTGATTCAGCCGGGAGATCAGTACCAATACGTGAGCGGTTGTAATTTAAAAACCGATATGGGTAAAATGGAAGGCAGCTATAATATGCAAAATCTTCATAATAAAAAGACATTTAAAGCCAATATCCCATCCTTTGAAATGGTTGCGCCGTTTAAAAACAACTAAAGTTCATTCCATTAACAGCATATTGGCTTAGCGGGTGGTATTTCAGACATCTACCGTCTTTAATTTGATGTAGCTTTGCCAATTGCTCATTTTTCATAGCAGGCTTATATGCAATCATTAAAATATACCCATGTCTAAAGTAACATTCAATAATAAAAGCAGCCTTTTCTTTCAGGATCTTAAACAATCTGTCGAAGCTTATTTCGCCGGCAACAATATAAAAAAGACCGGCAATTTTAAGTTGTATGTTAAAACGGTTGTACTTGTTCCGGCTGCAATGCTGATGTACATACTTTTATTAACGGTAAGCATGCCGGCATGGATTGCCTTATTAATTTGTGCAGTATTGGGAATTGTTTTAGCGAGTATTGGTTTTAATGTAATGCACGATGCCTGCCACGGCAGTTACAGCAGTAAAAAGTGGGTGAACGAATTGTTTGGTTACTCCATCAATGCATTAGGAGGCAATGCCTTTATCTGGAAATTTAAACACAACATTATCCATCATACCTATACCAATGTAGATGGAGTGGATGATGATATAGCCAGAAGTCCGTTACTGCGCCAGTGCAGAACTCAAATATGGAAACCTGCCCATCGCTTTCAGCATATTTATGTAGTGTTTCTGTATGCCATTTCTTCATTGGCCTGGGTAGCTTATCTCGATTTTGATAAATACTTTAAGCAAAAAGTAAACACTACATCTATGCAGAAGATGGATGTAAAAGAACATGTGTTATTCTGGTCAAGTAAGTTGTTGTATGCATTCTTTTACATCGCTTTACCTATCTGGATATTAGGTGTTGGTAAATGGGCCATTGGTTATTTAACAATGGAATTTGTATTAGGCTTTGTGCTTGCAATTGTTTTTCAATTAGCACATGTGGTTGAAGAAACAGAGTTTGAACATGCAGGAGTTGAGCCGGTATTGATTGAAAGTGAGTGGGCTGCACATCAGGTTAAAACAACATCGAACTTTGCACCTAAAAATAAAATTATTTCCTGGCTGGTAGGCGGCTTAAACTATCAGGTAGAGCATCATCTGTTTCCACGCATCAGCCATATACATTATCCGGAGCTGAGTAAGATTGTGGAAGAGATTTGCAAAAAGCATCAGCTCCCTTACAATTCAATTGCTACCATGCGTGCAGCTGTTGCATCGCATTTCAGAATGATGCGACAAATGGGGCAAGCTCCTTTATCAACGGGGCTTGTAAGCTGATTCATCAAAAATTTTCTTATTCGATAATAACATCAAACGATCCGGATTTATACCCGGATTTTTTTTGATGTATGCTTTTATAATTTCCCAGCCGAGATAAGCACCAATATTGCCGGGACTGTCCTCTGGCATGCCTTGCGTAGAGGGCCCATCGGTGGTAAAATTTTGTGTGAGTGCGGGGTCTATTGCGAACAATAAATTCTGCTGAATAAAATAATTATAAATGCTGCGTTCATTTTCGCTGCACCACTTGAGTTGTTTCCCAGTATATCCAATCAACAAGGTATCATTAGTTGCAGGTAAAAATTGTTGTAAGAGGTACAATCGTTTTCCTTTTTCAATAAATCGTTCAATGAGTGGGTAGCGGTTGCTGCTGTCCGGATACAAATCATCAATCACCAGTTTAAATACATCGGCAGCAATAAATTCTTTTGAAAAACGCCGGCTTCGGTATTGCGGTGCAATGCTGCTGATGTAGCCGGGATCATTATAAATAGCAAAATCTTTTCCCAGATAAAATTGCAAACCAATGGCTAAAAAATTTTCGCCCAGATAATTGGGACTCGGTTCATTGTTACTCATAGGCGCCAATGCATCCATTGGTCCAACAGTAGTAATGATCGTTGGAATTTGATAGGAAGGATAATAATATTTTACATAGCGGAAGCCATTTGAAAGTTCTTCTGTTGTGTTGCTGAAATTTTTGTACAGCTTTTGTGAAGCTTCATATACCGGTTGATTCAGATGCAGAAATCGTTTGCTTCCCTGTTGAATTAATTCGTTACTGTCTGTAAGTGCACCGAGCCCTAATACATGATTCACAAACAACGGGAGAAATTGCGGATACTTCTGTTGTACCTGTGCCAATCCGGCTTTTGTGTTGTTACTGTCTATGGCAAAAAAATCCTGTTCAAAGCGTTCCACTTTTAAATTCACCGTAATGTTTGAAACATCTGGTGCATTGGTTTCATTGTTACAGGCAATAAACGATGCTATGATAATAAGGCCGACTAAGTTTTTCATGCAGTGCATTAACGGAATATTCATTTGATTGTTGTGCGGTTCTGTGGCTGAAATTCGTGAAATTTGTGCAATGAAGATATTCATAGCCCAGCAAAATTATCATATTGGCAATTTTGAAAGCAATACAAAAAAAATTATTGAAGCAATTGAAGCAGCAAAAGCACAGGGTGCTGAGTTAATTCTCTTTAGTGAGCTGAGTGTATGTGGCTATCCTCCGAGGGATTTTTTAGAGTTCAATGATTTTTTGAATAAATGCAATGAAGCTATTGAAGAAATTAAGCAGCATGCAGATGGTATTGCGGTGATTATTGGTGCACCGGATAAAAATAAACGGGTTGAAGGAAAGGATCTGCACAATGCTGCTTATTTTCTGTATGAAAAGGAAGTAAAAGCAATTATTCATAAAACCTGTTTACCTAATTATGATGTGTTTGATGAGTACCGCTACTTTGAGCCGGCTTACGACTGGAACATTGTGGAATTCAAAGGAAAGAAATTAGCCATCACGATATGTGAAGACATTTGGAACCTCGGCGATAATCCCTTGTACCGCACTTGCCCCATGGATGAACTGATGAAATACCAACCGGATGTGATGCTCAATATTTCTGCATCGCCATTTGATTATACACATGTAGAAGACAGAAAAGCAATTGTAAAGCTGAATGTGCAGAAGTACAAGTTGCCAATGCTGTATTGCAATTGTGTAGGCAGTCAAACCGAAATTGTGTTTGATGGTGGTTCGCTGGTATTTGATAAACATGCAAACATGATCAAACATTTATCCTTGTTTGATGAAGAATTGATTGGGTTTGAGTTAAATGATGACGGCAGCTTTGCAGAAGCGGTTGTTGCTACTGCTGATACCTTACCCAACGAAGAATTTAATCCCGCCCACTTAGATGAAACCTTGTGCATTGCTGAAATACACGATGCCATTGTACTTGGCATTAAAGATTATTTTCAGAAGATGGGTTTCAGCAAAGCTATTCTCGGCAGCAGTGGCGGTATTGACAGTGCTGTAACTTTAGCACTTGCTTGTACAGCACTTGGTAAAGAAAATGTAAGGGCCCTCTTATTACCATCGCAATATTCAACTGATCATAGCATAAGCGATGCGGAACAGTTAAGCAAAAATCTCGGCAACCCTTATGATATTGTGCCCATCAAAAATATCTACGATGCATTCTTAACAGAATTGAAACCCATCTTTAACGACCTGCCATTTTCTTTGGCCGAAGAAAATATTCAAAGCCGCAGCCGTGGAAATTTATTGATGGCGATTGCCAATAAGTTTGGATACATTTTACTCAACACTTCCAATAAAAGTGAACTGGCAACTGGTTACGGAACTTTGTATGGCGATATGGCCGGTGGAATTGGCGTGTTGGGCGATTGTTACAAACTGCAGGTATATGAACTGGCCAGGTACATCAACCGAAACAAAGAAATTATTCCAGCCAATATTATTACCAAAGCGCCAAGTGCAGAGTTAAGGCCCGGACAAAAAGATTCGGATTCATTACCTGATTATTCCATTCTTGATAAAGTGTTGTACCAATATATTGAACGTCGTCAAGGGCCGAATGAGATTAAAGCAATGGGTTATGATGCTGCATTGGTAGATCGTATTTTAAAACTGGTGAATGTAAATGAATACAAACGGAATCAATTCTGTCCCATCATCCGGGTTTCACCAAAAGCATTTGGTGTTGGCAGAAGGGTACCGATTGTTGGAAAGTATTTGAGTTGATATTCGGTGAGTCACCCCAAAGGGTGGCTCACCGGCAATTGCTCCCGCTGTTTCATACTTCTTACCTCGTACTTCAACCTTATCTTTGCCGCAAATTTTGAGTTATGTTACAATTGGCATTTATCCGCCAGAACAGAGAGTTGGTGAAAGAACGGCTCACGGTAAAAAACTTTCGTGATCTCAATATTGTTGATGAGATTATTGAACTGGATGAGCAACGTCGTAAAAAACAATTAGAGAACGATGATCTTGCAGCAAAAGTAAATGCAGCTTCCAAAGAAATCGGGATGCTCATGGGAAAAGGGGAAAAGGAAGCAGCGGAACAAAAAAAATCACAAGTAGCACAGTATAAAGAATCAGCAAAGCAAATTGCAGAAGCACTTGCTGAATTAGAGAAACAGGTAAATGAGTTGTTGGTGCGTTTGCCTAATCTTCCATCTCCATTGGTGCCTGTTGGTAAAACACCTGAAGATAATGTGAACATCAAAGAACACGGCGTTGATCCCGTATTACCTGCTAATGCTGTTCCGCATTGGGATATCATCAAACAATACGATATCGTCAATTTTGAATTAGGTGTAAAGCTTACGGGTAGCGGGTTTCCGGTGTACAAAGGAAAAGGTGCAAAACTGCAACGTGCACTCATCAGTTATTTTTTGGATTATAATACAGCCGCAGGATATACCGAATACATTCCGCCTTATATGGTAAATGAAGCATCGGCTTACGGTACCGGTCAACTGCCCGATAAAGAAGGACAGATGTATTATATGCCGGCCGATAATTTTTATATGATTCCAACTGCTGAAGTACCCGTTACCAATATTTACCGTGATGAGATTGTAAAAGAAAATGAGCTGCCCATAAAAATGACAGCCTACACACCTTGTTTCCGCAGAGAAGCAGGAAGTTTTGGTGCAGATGTTCGTGGACTGAACCGTGTACATCAGTTCGATAAAGTGGAAATCATTCAATTAGTGCATCCCGAAAAAAGTTATCAGGTGCTGGATGAAATGGTAGCACATGTTGAAACGCTCTTACAAAACTTAGGATTGAAATACCGCATCCTGCGTTTGTGCGGTGGCGATATGGGATTCACTTCTGCGCTTACGTACGATTTTGAAGTGTGGAGTGCCGCACAAAAAAAATGGCTGGAGTGCAGCAGCGTAAGCAACTTTGAAAACTATCAAACCAACCGTATGAAAATCCGGTTTAAAGATGCTGATGGTAAAATGCAATTGCTGCATTCACTCAACGGAAGTTCTTTGGCGTTGCCACGAATTCTTGCAGCCTTGCTGGAAAATAATCAAACAGAAAACGGGATCAATATTCCAACTGTACTGCAACCTTATTTTGGTGCAGATAAACTCAACTGAAAATAAAAAAGTAAGCCCCCGAATTTCGGGGGCTTTATTATAGCAATTGGCTTGGTTTCAATTAACGGAAACTTGCTCTTGGTCCACCAACAGCATAAGTTGCCTGCATACGTAACTTCTGACCGGCGCTGAACATATACATACAGGCGTCATCGGTATAATCCATATAGTTCATGGTCATTTCAATCTGAGCAGGAGAGCAGGTGCTCATATGTCCTGCAGCCGGACAACCATAGTTGGCCGTATTATGCGGAGGTGTGTCATCAACCTGGTCGTTACCGCAGGTAGCATCACCCCAGATATGACGAAGGTTGAGCCAATGACCCACTTCATGAGTTGCTGTTCTTCCTTTGTTAAATGGAGCTGCTGCAGTTCCTGTTCTTCCAGTTGCATTATCATCTAACACAACACCATCAGTAGCAGAGCTGCCACCAGGGAATTGTGCGTAGCCTAAAATACCACCACCCATATTACAAACCCAGATATTGAGTTTTGTTGTAGGGCTGGTTGGGGCAATGCCTTTTGCGCTTTTCTTCATGGCATCGTTGGTGCTCCAGCTAACGGTAGAAGTGCTTCTGCGATTAACCGCATCCAACACAAATTTAATTCCGGTATTACCTGATTTTACGCCATTGTAAGTTGATGTGAGGTTGTAATCTGCATTGGTAGCAGCAAAGTCTTCATTCAATACATCAATTTGTGATTGTAATTGTGCCAGTGAAACATTTTGTGCTGCGGTTCTGTACAGTACGTTAAACACAACCGGAATTTCCATGGTGCCGTCCGGCAGTAAACGGTAAGCTTCGGGGTTTTTTTGAAACTCTCTTGTAAAGTTTTCAATGGCAGTCATCCGGTCTTTTAAACGGGGGTCTGCTTTTAACTGCTCTTCTAAAACTTCATACGAAGCACAATGTCTTTGTGTAACGGCTGCCTCTGCAGCATCGGGAGCGGGTACGTTTACTTCTTTGTCGTTCATGTTCTTATTACATGCTGCAAAAACAACAACAGCCAACGAAGCAATCAATGAAATTCTTTTCATTCTTTTTTAATTGGTTTAGAGTTAAAAATGTTTATGAATTTATCTGTTTTTACTAACAGATGTAAGGAAGATGTTCATTTTATTTTTGAAACAAAGCTGCAAAGGTGGTTTTACCGGGGAGTTTTACGGTTGTTAAAATACAGGTCTTATTTTAACAGCATGACAAATATTTCTTAAGAATATATATCCCTGTTTTGTGTTGATGGTTCTTTACTAAAATTGTAACTCATTAAACCAATTAACCATGCAAAAAATCTTTACACTCGCTTTATTGTTATTGATTACATCCACTTCTGAAGCACAATTTAAAAAAGGAAACAAAGTGCTGGGCTTTGGATTATCTTTTTATAACCAAACCAACAGCGGAAGTATTTATTCGCCTTTAAACGCTTACACGAATCAAAATTTGAGTACATCCTTAACCCTTTCCATTGCTAAAGCAAAATCCGAAACAAGGTTGAATGGTTTTTTTATCAATAGTGGCTATGGAAATTCAAAGTATGACAATAATTCAAACATAAATGACAGGTATGATGAAAGCTTTTCTGTGAATGGAGGTTATTTTATACGTAAGTATAAATCTATCGTCAATAAATTTTATGTATTTGGTGAAGGGGCAGCTAATGTTGGGTATGCACGCCAAAATATATATTATAACCCCTCCAGCAGTATCAGGCAAACCAATGTTTATACAGGTATTTCAGTTTATCCGGGTATTGCTTACAAGTGGAATGATCGTTTTTTGTTTGAAGTACGGTTCTCAGATTTTGCCAATATCAATTTTCAATATGGAGAGTCCGTTAATAATCCGGGAGACAAAAACATCAATCGTTCCGTTTCTTTCGGCACCAGTTTAGGTCTTGGTTATTTCAACAACATTGGCATTGGTGCAAGATGGATTATCAAATAAACAGATTATAAAGACAGCTGTTCAACAGGAGGCATCTCATACGATGCCTCCTTTTTTATTCGTTTATTCATGACATAAAACCATAAAGGTGGTACATGGGCAAGAATCATCATGCCGGGATAACCGGTTGGCATTTGCATAGAATGATTGTGATGCCTGAGTACCTGATATTTACGACTGGCAAGATAATGATGATCGCTGTGCCGACTCAGTTCAAACAACATCAACCTCCCAACAAGATGATTACTGTTCCAGCTATGATGCGGCAGTGTACGTTCGTACTGTCCTGTAGCTGTTTGTTTGCGGCTTAAGCCATAATGTTCAATATAGTTTACACATTCAAGCAATAGCATACCGATAAAGGCAGCAAGCAAAAATGCGATCAGGATTTTTATACCAAAAACAACATACACAATGCTGACTAAACCGAGTTGAAGTAATTGTAATTGCAGCATTTCATTATAAAGACTAAACACAGGTTTGCCTTTCTTTTTAACTTCTTTGCCTGCAATTTTCCATGCATGGAGATAAGTAAATAACAATGTGCGGGGGTAAAACAAAAAAACCATTTCATTCAACCTTGCACTTGAAGGATCTTCATGTGTAGCTACATTTTTATGATGACCTTTATTGTGCTCAATAAAAAAATGTGTGTAGAGTGATGTGAGCAATAATGCTTTTGCCATGAGTTGTTCTTCTTTACGAACACGATGTCCCAGTTCATGCGCCACATTAATACCAAATACACCACATAAAATGCCCATGCTGATAATGCGGCCCGACAGATCAACAGCAGTAAGTGAAGCATCTTTAAGCGAAAATAAAAATGTGATCAGTAAAAAATACTGCAAGGGTACTATCAGATAAAGAATGTAATCATACACCCGATCCACTTTCGCCAGTTCTTCTTCTGCATGGCTGAGATTACTGCTGTTTGGTTTAATAAATAATTCTATTAACGGAATGAATACAAATGCGTAGAGCACGGGTATAAAAGTGATCCATCCGGTTTGGGTAAACGAAACCCAGCTGAGTATAAAAACAATCAGCGGGCTGAGATATTTATAAGGACCAATCTTCATGTCTTAAAAATAAGAAAGAAGCAGCCGATAAACGATTTTTTCATTTCTTTCGTTTTAAGATTAAACCATATGTGTTTGCAATAGTCTCAACCACTTAAAACGTATACATGCCGGCATCAGTACAGTTGAAAAATCAACATTTATTATGGCGGGCAGGCTTTGGCCCTGCTGTTGAACAATGGAACGATCTTGCTAAAGTATCTCCTTCAAGATTGTATGAGGCACTTGAAAAAGCATCCCGTAAAGAACCCATGCCATTAAAGATTGTAAGCAATTTTGTGGAAGGCTTAATGAATGGGGTTGACGGCGTAAGGCGTACAGAAATAACCAAAGAGCAAAGACAGGAGATGCAGAAAAAATCAAGAGAAGAAATTCGCAACCTCAATCTTGAGTGGTTAGATGAAATGGTAAACAGCGATCAGCAGCTGCGTGAAAAACTGGCTTTCTTCTGGCATGGACATTTTGCATGCCGTAACCTCAATGCATTGTATCAGCAGGATCTTATCAATGTTATTCGCAAAAATGCATTGGGCAATTTTGGAACCATGTTAAAAGAAGTAAGTCGCAGTGCTGCGATGCTTGCTTTTTTAAATAATCAGCAAAACCGCAAACAAAAACCCAACGAGAACTTTGCACGTGAAGTAATGGAGCTCTTTACCATGGGCCGTGGCAATTATACAGAGAAAGATATTAAGGAAGCAGCCCGTGCATTTACCGGCTGGCAGTTTCAGTTAAATGGCGAATTTGTTTTTCGAAAGAATTTGCATGATAACGGAGTAAAAACAGTACTGGGACAAACAGGAAGTTTTGATGGCGATGATGTGTTAAACATTCTACTTGAGCAAAAACAAACAGCTGCTTATATAACTACCAAGCTCTATCGTTTTTTTGTGAATGAAGAAGTAGATGAGAAAAAAATTAAATGGCTGGCAGATCGTTTCTATAAATCGGGTTATGAAATTGCAGCTTTACTGAAAGATATGTTTACCAGTGATTGGTTTTATGATGAGAAGAATATTGGCTCCAGAGTTAAATCGCCTGTTGAACTGTTGGTTGGTATCCGCCGCTCAATGCCCATGCAGATTGAGAATGAAGATGCACAATTATATCTGCAAAAAATTCTAGGTCAGATTTTATTTTATCCGCCCAATGTGGCAGGATGGCCGGCAGGGCTCAACTGGATTGACAGCTCTTCGCTTATGTTTCGTATGCGTATTCCGCAACTCATTGCATACAAAGAAGCGTTTACGATCCGTGCAAAATCCGACGATGATCAGGAGATGGGGCGCATGCAACCTGCACTAGGTAAGTTGGGCGGACGAGTTGTAAAAACAACCATCCGTTGGGAGCCTGCCATGCAACAACTGGAAAAAGTTGGCAGAGAAAATTTACTGTCGACTATAGCAACAATCTTATGGCAAACAAATGCATCAGCTATAAATAAGTCTATGCTTGAAAAGTTTGCCGATGCAAGCAGCAGGGAACGGTATGTTCAAACATCCATCATCCAGTTAATGTGTACACCGGAATATCAAATGTGCTAAAACAATTTCTGAAGTCGGATTGCAGATGTCGGATTTATATGTGCAATTGTCATTCTAAAATCTAAAATCAGCCTCATGTTAATACAGCGTAAAGATTTCATCCAGCTTGGTTCATTGGCAACAGCTTCTTTACTGATGCCGCAATTTTTAAAAGCATTTGAATCGGGTAAGCTGGTGCCACCGGGAAATAAAGTAACGGTGATCATTCAGTTTAGTGGTGGTAATGATGGATTGAATACGGTAATTCCTTACCGCAACGATTTGTATTACAGCAACCGTCCACGTTTGGGTATTCAGCGAAATGCTGCCTTATCATTAACAGATGAAGCAGGATTACATCCATCACTCACAGCATTCAAAGAATTGTATGATGATGGAAGCCTGGGTATTTTCAACAGTGTGGGTTATCCTAATCCGGATAAAAGTCATTTCAGAAGTATGGATATCTGGCATACAGCCAGCGACAGCAGAGATTACTGGAACACCGGTTGGCTGGGCCGTTATTTAGATGCACAATGTAAAGGGTGTGATAAACCTACACAGGCATTGGAGATTGATGATGTGTTAAGTCTTGCATTAAAAGGTGAACAGATAAAAGGATTGGCATTAGAAGATCCCCGCAGATTATACAATACAAGCCAGGAAAGATATTTTAAAGAACTGCTTACACAACATAAACAGGATGCACACGAACAGCCGGTTGATTATTTATACAAGACTATGGCCGAAACCATTTCAAGTGCCGATTATATTTTTAAACAAAGTAAACAACGCCCATCATCTGAAACCTATCCGGATACTGAACTGGGTAAAGGATTAAAAACAATTGCATCACTCATCTTTAGTGAAATCAATACCAAAGTATATTATATTTCTTTGGGCAGTTTTGATACACATATTAACCAGGAAGCGCAGCAGAAACGGTTGTTTACTGAATTGAACAATGCTGTAAAAGCATTTGTAAAAGATTTGAAAGCCAATAACCGTTTTGATGATGTTTTACTCTTTACCTTCTCCGAATTTGGAAGAAGGGTAGCGCAAAACGCCAGCAACGGAACCGATCATGGTAAAGCCAACAATATGTTTTTTATTGGCGGAGGATTAAAGCAGCAGGGAATCTATAACCCTTTACCCGACCTGAGTAATCTGGATGATGGGGATGTAAAGTATCAGCTTGACTTTAAACAGATATACGCCACTGTATTGAATAAATGGCTGGGTGCTGATGCAGGAGCTGTACTGAAACAGCAGATTCAGCCACTGGATTTTATTTAAGAACAGCAGGGTTGTGATGTTTAGCGAGGGCTTCAGTTCGTAAAATTACCGTACAAAGATTAGGTGAAAACTCCTATTGTTCAGGCCCGTTGATGACCATATATTTGTATAGTCCAATATCAAGAGAAACTAAACATCGTCCAATTCTTATGGAAGTATCTTACTTCTTTCGCAAAAGAAGGCTCCATGCCTTCAGTATTGAATCACTTTTTGAAAATGTGCATGCACAGATTTCTACTCAAAGTGATGTAAAAGCCAGGAAAATCGAAGTTCCTTCCATCCGCAATGTGTTTGCCAATATTTTTGCTTCAGGTGCCAATCAGGGAACCATCAATCATATCACCGGGGATATTCATTATGTATCGCTGGGTATGAAAAAACGCAATACCATTCTCACCATTCATGATTGTGTGTTTTTAACCAAGTACAATAAATGGAATTTAAAATACTGGATGTTTAAATTTTTCTGGTATCAGTTGCCGATGTGGCGTGCCAATACGGTAACAGTGATCAGCGAAAAAACTAAAAGAGAATTGGTGAAGCTTACCGGAGTAAACGCAGATAAAGTAAAAGTTGTTCCTAATTTTTTTGATCCACGTTTCGAATTTGTTCCAAAGAAGTTTAATGCATCAAAACCACGTATCCTGCAGATAGGAACAAAAGACAATAAAAATATAGAAAACCTTGCTGTTGCATTAAAAGGATTGAATTGTGAACTGCATATCATTGGCAGCTTAGATGTAGCTACTCAACTGGTATTACAGGAAAATAAAATTGATTTTAAAACGCATACCAATCTTTCGTTTAATGAACTGAAGCAGCAATATTTATTGAGTGATATGGTAGCATTTGTATCTACTTACGAAGGTTTTGGATTACCTATCCTTGAAGCATGTGCAGTTGGCCGTCCATTAGTGACCAGCCGCATTTCTCCCATGGATGAAATTGCAGATGATGCTGCATGTAAAGTAAATCCGTACAATGTGCTGGATATACGCCGTGGTATTTTAAATGTGATTGAAAACGAAACCTACCGTGATCAACTGATCAACAATGGCTGGAAGATGCGTTATAAATACAGCATCAATAATATTACTGAAAAATACACCGATCTGTATGAGCAGGTGGCAGCACAACCTGCAACAGAATTTTTTCTGCTTCGCCAGGCCAAAGCAGCCGCATCATTTATTGGATTAGTTTAAACCATGTACTTACCAACCCGTTTTTATAGTTGTTGTTTAAATAATAAAGCCTCTTTTCAGAGGCTTTGTTGTTTTATTGAGGTTGATGTTTATCGGTTCTGTTATGAATCTTTCAGCTTTTCAGTTTTCTTAATACCAATACGGTACAGTGTATAACCCATGAATACAAAGAAGGCTGTGCCCAACAGATAATATCCGTTTGTGCTTAAGGCTTCAGATAATCCATGCTCTGCATTTATATTGCCCAACGCTTTTGTAACATTATCATCCACAGAAAGAATAGCTACCAGCACACCCGCCAATGCTCCACCTGCTACAAGACCGGTGGCAAATAAATTTCCTTTGCCGAGGTCTTCTTCTTCTGCAGTAAGCACTTCGCCCGATTTCTTTTTCTTTAAATCAACTAATCCACGAATAGCACCACCTGCAAAAATGGGTAGTGTGGTTGACAATGGTAAATACAAGCCAACTGCAAAGCTCAGCGATTTAATACCACACAGCTCCATGGTGATAGCAATGAACACACCCACCAATACAAACTGCCAATCGAGATTAAAGGATAAAATACCTTTGATCAACGTAGCCATTAACGTGCCCTGCGGTGCAGGATATTTATCTGTACCAATAGCATGTGTAATTCCTTGCGAAAGCATATCAGCAGTTGGTGTATCTAAAATTTTAATGGTAGCACCAATTGCAATAGAAGAAACAACTGCACCTACAAACAAAGCAATCTGTTGATACTTTGGTGTAGCACCCACAATGTATCCTGTCTTCAGATCCTGAGAAGTTGCACCTGCATTTGCTGCAGCAATACAGATCATACCACCAACTACAAGAGCCATGGGTTCATATACTTTGCCCGTCCAGCCAACAGCAATAAAAATCAAACAGGTACCCATGAGTGTTGCAATGGTCATACCACTGATGGGGTTATTGGAAGAGCCAATCAAACCAACAATTCTTGATGACACGGTTACAAAGAAAGCACCGAAGATAACAACGAGTAATCCCAATAATAATTTACTGCCAATACTATCTCCGGGAACCTGCGGCATTAAGGCCATTAAAATAATCAACGCTAAACTTCCAATGCCTACAATTTTAATATTCAAATCTCTTTCCGTTCTTTTTACTGCAACCGGTTCGCCATCTGTTTTCTTCATGGAACCAAGACTGCTTTTAAAAGAAGAAATGATTGTTGGAATGGTTTTGATGAGTGTAATAAATCCACCGGCAGCCACAGCACCTGCACCAATCTGACGGATGTATGCACGGTAAATAGCAGTAGAATAATCTGCAAATGAATGAGCAACCGGATCCCATCCACCCGGCCCGCCTGTTTTATCCAACCCACCTAAATAACCAAGCTTTACCAATTGTGCAGCAATGGTATCAGGAGGAACCAATGAAGCAAGCAGAGGAGTAAAAGCAAACCATGCAATTACACCACCTGCAACCAGCACTCCACTGATTTTTGGACCAATGATATAACCAACACCCAAATATTCCGGAGTAATTTCTCCGCTCACTTTTGCAGATGGAAAAAATTTGTTCACCTGTTTGGTCATCCAAAAAGGTGTTTCAGCAATTACATGAAAGATCTTTTGTAAGATGGCATAACCAAATGCAAATCCTAAACCCATGAAAGCAGTCTTTGCAAAATCGCCACCACGTTCACCAGCTTTTAATACACTGGCACATGCAGTTCCTTCAGGATAAGGCAAAGTGCCATGTTCTTTTACAATCAATGATCTTCTCAAAGGAATCATCATGAGTGTACCGAGAATGCCACCAAAAATGGCAAGCGTAAGAATAGTGAAATAATTAAAAAATTGCGAACTGTCTTTTTCACTCAAAAACAAAAAGCCGGGCAATGTAAATACTACACCTGCTGCAATACTTTCGCCGGCACTGCCTGTTGTTTGAATGATGTTGTTTTCGAGAATGGTTGTTTTAAGCAATCGCCTGCCTAGAGTAATAGCCAGTACAGCAATGGGAATGGAAGCGCTTACTGTTAACCCTGCTTTCAAAGCAAGATAAACAGTTGCTGCACCAAAGATGATTCCGAAAGCAGCACCTACCAGCACACTTTTTACAGTGAACTCGGCCATCTTACTTTCATCAGGAACAAAGGGTTGAAATTTTTGATCAGACATATGGCTTGGTTTAAAAGAGAAAAATTACAAATGATTTAGTAGAGATTTCATTAAACAATTCCATGCATCATTTTCTGAAGCTTTTTTGAAAGCAACAAAAGAATCACACCGGCTGTACCTCCCATGAAAACAAATAACATAAAGAAGTCATAGAGATTGTTCATTTGATAGCCAAGAAAGTTGGTGGTATTCCCATCCCTTGGATACAAAGCACCTAATACACCTACCAACTTATTTCCACCTGCATTACCCAAAAACCAAACAGCCATTAACAATGATGCAAATTTTAAAGGAGATAATTTATTAAAAAGAGATAGACCGATGGGTGAGAGACATAATTCTCCCCAGGTATGTAACAGATACAAACCAGTAAGCCAGATCATACTAACAGTTTTTGTTTCTCCTGATTTTGCACCTATAGCAATCCATAGAAATCCAAAAGCTAATAATATTAAACCAATACCCATTTTTGTGGGAGTTGCTGGTTGACTTTTACCCATTTTAAGCCACAACCATGCAAAAGCAGGAGCAAAAATGATGATGAAAGCAGCATTGAAAGATTGGAAAAAGCTTGCTGGCATTTCCCATCCGAAAATGGTACGATCTGTTTGATCTCTTGCAAATAAAGCAAGTGTTGAACCGGTTTGTTCATATGCCCCCCAAAAAAACATAACGAAGAAGGCGATAATAACCATTACCCAAACTCTTTGTTTTTCTTCCTTGTTCAGACTTTTATCCGATTGAATGAGGTAAACGATGAATACAAAGCTGGCAGTTAAAAGGTAAAACAGGTAGTTAATCCTTGTATCCAGATAAATAACTCCAATCATAAGAGCTGAAAATGCTAACAGTCCTACAATAATAAAAACAGGGTTTGCCCAAATTTTTGATGGAGCTTTTACAAATGAAGAAGCTGGTATTAAAGGATCATTTGATGAAATGTCTGTGCCCGGGGTTAATCCTAAAATTTTGCCTTCAGGTGTCCGTACATATTTGTCATGAAATAATTTCTGAATCAAAACACTTATCAACATACCTATACCAGCAACAAGAAATGCCCATTTGAAATCTGAAGGGTCTCCTGTATCGCCGAAATATCCGCAAAGAATCGGGCCAAGTGTGGCACCAACATTAATTCCCATGTAAAAAATGGTATAAGCCGGATCTACACGCAGATCTCCCTTTGGATAAAGTTGCCCGACTAAAGAAGATATGTTGGCTTTGAAAAAGCCATTACCAGCAATCATAAATCCAAGACCTGAGAAAAACAGGATGTTTGCCATATCTCGGGATGAATCATAAATGGAGGCGCAAACAAAAAGAATCAGCTCTCCTAAAGCCATTACCAAACCACCCACAAGAATGGAACGTTTGTTTCCCCAATACCTATCGGCAATATATCCGCCAACAAGAGGAGTGAGATACAATAAGCTGATGTAGCTGCCATATAAACCATTCGAAAATTCAGTATTAAACAATAGGGCCTGGGTCATAAAGTACGTTAGGATGGCCCGCATACCATAGTAATTAAACCGCTCCCACATTTCTGTTGCAAATAAAACCCAAAGTCCTTTCGGATGCCCTGTTTGACTAACTGATTGATTCATGCAAGTTGGTTTGTGTTATTGTAAGTAAGATTCCGAAAGTAAGAAATAAATGTAAACGTCTATTAGTTTCATAATTTCGCATTTGATAAATGGTGCTGCATTTCGGGTACTAACAATTAATTTAGGCGAATAAAGATTAAGAGATGAACATTCTACTGCTTGGCTCTGGTGGCCGTGAACATGCACTGGCCCTTAAACTGTCTCAAAGCCCTTTGTGCAGCAACTTATACATTGCTCCCGGAAATGCCGGTACTGCACAATGCGGAACAAATATTGATCTGCGTGTAGGGTCAGATTTTACAGAAGCAGAAAATTTTTGCAGAACAAATCAGGTGCACCTGATTTTAGTGGGTCCTGAAGATCCGCTGGTTAATGGCATTTATGATTATTTTATTACGGCACATCAAACCCAGCCTTTTGCTGATGGCTGGCTGGGTGTAATTGGTCCTTCTGCTTTTGCTGCGCAGCTCGAAGGCAGTAAAGCATTTGCGAAAGCGTTTATGGATCGGCATCAGATTCCAACCGCATCTTACAGAGAATTTACCACCGCAAATTTTGATGAAGGAAGAGAGTTTCTGCTCAATCATACATTACCGGTTGTATTAAAAGCAGATGGACTTGCAGCAGGAAAAGGGGTGATCATTTGCAACAACCATCTGGAAGCAGTAGCTGAATTTGACATGATGATTCACCAGCACAAATTTGGAGATGCAGGAAAACGGGTGGTGATTGAAGAGTTTTTAAATGGCATTGAAGTAAGTGTATTTGTATTAACCGATGGCAAGAGTTATTGTATTTTACCCGAAGCAAAAGATTATAAACGAATTGGTGAAGGCGATACGGGTTTAAACACCGGTGGCATGGGCGCTGTAAGCCCTGTTCCGTTTGCAGATAAAGCATTTATGCAAAAGGTTGAAGAGCGGATTATTAAGCCTACCATTCAGGGCATCTCTTCTGAAAACATGGTCTACAAAGGGTTTGTTTTTATAGGGGTGATTAAAGTAAACGATGAGCCTTTTGTGATTGAATACAATTGCCGCCTGGGCGATCCCGAAACAGAAGTGGTGATTCCCCGTTTAAAAAATGATCTGGTTGAACTCCTCCGAGCCACATCACTTGAACAGATCCATACCGTTGAAATTGAGCAGGATCCACGTGTTGCCATCACCATGATGGCCGTTAGCGGCGGATACCCCGGTGATTTTCTGAAAGGATATGAGATTGAGGGTCTGCAGCAACCGGTTGAAACCGGATCGTTCGTCTTTCATGCCGGAACAAAAGAAGAAAACGGACAGGTTGTTACCAATGGCGGGCGGGTCCTTGCTGTTACATCATACGGATCAACAACTGCAGATGCAGTTGCCCGTTCTAAAAAAATTCTTGAAGGTCTTCGTTTCAGAAATATGTACTTCCGTCAGGATATCGGGTACGAATTTGTTTGAACTAACAGCGTCGTATAGCCGAAAATATAAATTCGTTCCGTAGTCCTTTCTGCTGCTGGATTTCAACATTCAGTTGCCGGGAAATAAAATGCTGATAAAAAAAATCTGTAAAATTCATGTATGGGCACGGTTTTAGCGTTGTAAATCCAAATTTTTCTCTCAAATTTGTAGCCATCAGCAACTTTATAATATCCACAAACCAATATGGGACTCTTTAACTTTTTTATCCAGGAAATTGCGATTGACCTGGGAACTGCCAATACCCTCATCATCCACAACGATGAAATTGTGGTGAATGAACCCTCGATCGTTGCACTCGACCGTAATAATCCAAAAAATGTTCTGGCAGTTGGGAAAAAGGCCCTGATGATGCACGAAAAAACCCACGAAAGTATACGCACTGTTCGCCCATTGAAAGATGGTGTAATTGCCGATTTCAACGCTGCAGAGCTGATGATTCGTGAACTCATCAAATTAGTATTAACCAAAAAGCCATTGTTTGCCCCTAAATGGCGGATGATGATTTGTATACCAAGCAGTATTACTGAAGTTGAAAAAAGAGCGGTACGTGACAGTGCCGAGCAAGCCGGTGCACAGGAAGTCTATCTCTTGCACGAGCCAATGGCTGCTGCATTGGGAATTGGTATTGATGTGGAAGAACCTGTAGGTAACATGATTGTAGATATTGGTGGTGGTACAACAGGAATTACTGTTATTGCATTGGCCGGTATTGTGTGCGATCAGAGTATCCGTATTGCAGGCGATGAATTTACGGCTGATATTATGGAAGCCCTTCGCCGTTATCATAGTTTGTTGATTGGTGAACGTACAACCGAGCAAATTAAAATTCAGATTGGCGCTGCCATGAAAGATTTAGATAACCCACCCGATGATATTCCCGTAAACGGCCGTGATCTTGTAACAGGTATTCCAAAACAGATTATGGTAAGCTATCAGGAAATTGCTGAAGCACTTGATAAAAGTATTTTCAAAATTGAAGAAGCCATTCTGAAAGCATTGGAAATGACGCCTCCGGAGCTGGCAGCAGATATTTACCGTCGTGGTATTTATATTACCGGCGGTGGTGCCTTGCTTCGTGGTCTCGATAAAAGATTGAATCAGAAAATTAAATTGCCTGTGCATATTGCCGATGATCCGTTAAAAAGCGTTGTAAGAGGCACAGGTATTGCATTAAAAAATTACAATCGCTATCCGTTTGTTATGCGTAACTAAACAATGCGTTCAAACGGTGGAACTTTTAAATCATCCACCATCCTGTGCGGAATATTTTCGCTTTTATCAGACGATTTTCGGTGTTGCTGTTTTTCCTCCTGCTGGAAATCATCAGCCTGACACTTCTTTTCCGCTATAACCGTTTTCATCAGGCAGCTTATATGGATACTGCCGGAGAAATTACCGGCAGCATTGAAGCACAGTATAAAAAAGTAAATGACTACTTCCATCTTAAAAAAGAGAACGAAGAACTGCGGCGCAGACTGAATGAAGTTCAGAATCAGTTATTACAAAATTTTTCTTCGCCCGATTCAACCCAACGAATAATTACAGACAGCACTTCTGTTGATACAAGTGGAGAAAGAAGAAAGTTTTTGTACATGGATGCAGAGGTGGTGAACAATTCAGTAACGCAGCCCAATAATTATTTTACGTTACATCGTGGAAGTAAACAAAGTGTACAACCGGGTATGGTAGTCATTTCGGCAAATGGAGTGGCAGGTGTTGTGCTGGATGTAACGGAAAATTTTTCAACGGTGATGAGTATGTTGAACAAACAAAGCCGCATCAGTGCCAGTTTAAAAAAGACGGGAGAGAGTGGGCGTATTGAGTGGGATGGGGTAAACCCGAGATTGGTACAGTTAAGAGATATTCCTAAAAGTGTAAAAGTTCAAAAAGGCGATACCGTTATTACAAGCCGGTATTCCGATTTTCCGCCGGGTATCATGGTCGGTATTATTGAAAAAGTAATTCTTGAAAAAAGCAGTAATAATTATTTATTGCAGGTAAGACCTGCAAATGATTTCAGTCGGTTGCAGAATGTATTTGTGATCAGCAACCTCCAGCGAAATGAACAACTGGAGCTGGAGAATAAATTGAAAAAGAAAAAATGAGCAGTCTGTTACGCAATATCATTCGATTAATCCTGTTCATTCTGGTGCAGGTGTTTGTGTTGAATAAAATACCACCGTTGCACCAGTACATTACACCCTACATTTATTATCTGTTTATATTGTGGCTTCCATTCAGTATGGGCAGAAGCAGTTTGCTCATTGTTTCATTCATCACAGGGCTGTGTCTTGATTTCTTTACAAAATCGCCCGGTCTGCATGCAGCAGCATGTGTAGCAATTGGCTACCTGCGTCCGTTTTTTATAAACTTATTAATGCCACAGCAAGGGGCTGAGTTTAATTATAGAGAACCATCTGCCACCAGTCTTGGATTTACACAGTATGTAACCTATGTTTCTGTACTTACTGTTGTGCATCATACCTTTCTGTTTACAATCCAGGCGTTTCAATTCGGGAATATTTTTTATCTCGTTTTAAAAACACTCGGATCTACTGTCATCAGTTTACTGCTGGTAACTGTGATTGAAATTATTTTTATACGCAAACAGAAATTTCTAACAAACACTTGATCTGGAGATTTTGAAAAACCTGTAACAGGCTATGGCCGAATTTAATCAAACAAGACAAACCACCATCCGTATCATTATTGCTGCAGTATTTGCAATAATATTAATCAGGTTAATGACGTTGCAGTTGTTTTCATCCAAGTATGCAAAGCTGGCAAACGATCAGGCCATTTTACGTAAGGTTGTATATCCCAGCCGTGGTATCATCTTCGATCGAAAAGGCAAAGCCATACTTGATAATATCACCATGTATGATCTCATGGTTACACCTTCTCAGTTAAAAGGTGTTGATACCTTTGCGCTTTGCCGTATTCTGGATGTTGATACGGCTGAGTTTAAAAAACGCATCCTTACTTCCATCATAAAAAATTCAAGAAACAGGCCTTCGGTTTTTGAGCCGCTGTTATCTGCCGAAAAGTATGCAAAAATTAATGAGAATCTTTTTCGGTTTCAACCTGCTTTCTTTTTACAGGAACGCCCTATACGCAGTTATCCGTTTAAAGCAGCTGCTCATATTTTAGGTTATGTTGGCGAAGTAGATTCGTTTATGCTCAAACGGTCGAACTTTTTTTATCAAATGGGCGACTTTGCTGGGCGCAGCGGATTAGAGAATTTTTATGAAAAAGTGTTGATGGGCCAGCGTGGTATTCAATACATCCTTCGTGATAATTTTAACCGCCCAATCGGTCCTTATGAAAAAGGAGAATTTGATACAGCTTCTGTTGCTGGCCGTCATCTCAACACCTATATTGATATTGAAGTACAGCAGCTGGCCGAAAAATTAATGAACGGAAAAGTTGGAAGTGTTGTTGCCATCGAACCGCAAACAGGCGGCATCATAGCCATGACATCGGGCCCAACATATGACCCCAACGAATTAACCGGATCAGAATCACGCAAAAATTTCAGTCGTTTGTTTTTAGATCCTGCATCACCATTGTTGAACCGTGGTATGCAGGGCGTGTATCCCCCCGGATCTACCTTTAAACCATTGGGCGCATTGGTTGCTTTAGATGAAGGGTTGATTACTCCCGATTTTGGATACGGATGTTTTGGAAGATACAGTCCCTGCGGTAGGCCTGCATGTACACACAGCAACGCCGGTCATGCGGCCAATCTCAGTTTATCCATTGCCAACTCCTGCAACTCTTACTATGCACATGTATTTCGTATGGCCATTGATAATCCTTCCTACAATAATGTGGAGAAAGGATTGTTGAAGTGGAAGAGTTATATGACGGGTTTTGGATTAGGCCATAAACTCGGTATTGATTTACCCGGTGAGTATGCCGGGTTTATTCCTGATACCGCAAGGTTTAACAAAGAGTTTCGCCGCGGTGGATGGAGCTCCTGTACCATTGCTTCATTAGGAATTGGACAGGGCGAAATACAGGCCACTCCTTTGCAAATGGCCAATGCCATTTGTTTAATTGCCAACCGTGGATGGTATTATACTCCGCACTTTGTAAAAAATATTGAAGGTGAAACGGCAGAAGATACCTTACTGAAAAAATACAGAGAAAAAATATCGCCTTTGCGTATACCCAATGATTATTATCAGGCAGTAATTGATGGTATGGAAATGGTGGTAACCAACGGTACAGCCCGTAATGCACAGATTGACGGATTTGCCGTGTGTGCCAAAACAGGAACAGTAGAAAACTACTTCAGAAAAAAGAAGCAGCAAAACCATTCCTTTTTTGTTGCCTTTGCACCCAAAGAAAATCCAAAGATTGCCATTTGTGTGGTGGTGGAAAATGCAGGTTATGGTGCAACATGGGCAGCACCTATTGCATCGTTATTAATGGAAAAATATTTAACTGATTCTATTGCAGGCCCTAAACGAAAAGCAGAGATTGAACGGATCAGCAATGTAACCATTATACCTGCAAGAATAAAACATGAACGTTATGTACGTGATTCAATTAAACAGGTAAAAGATTCGTTGCTGCGTATGCGGTTGGAACGTGAACAAAAAGCAAGAATTGATTCAACAGATTTAGCTGTTTCAACTGATATCTCTGATTATCCTGTAAATGTACCCGAAAGAAAAAAAGAAGAAACCATCAGTTCAGCAGCGGTGTTACCAAATCATCGTTATCAGTTTAAAAAGATCCATCAACCAAACATATAATTGCACAGCCGGTATGGAAAAACAAGCAGGCATAGGAAAAGGAATTGATACAGTAACGCTGTTGCTGTACTATGCCCTGGTGCTGGTGGGTTTTATTGCTATTTTTTCGGTTGAATTCAGAGCCGGCGATTCTTTTTTTCAATCACTTCTGGAGCTGAAGAAAAATTATTCAAAGCAGGTATTGTTTATTGGCATCAGCTCTCTGGTTGCTGTGCTGATACTGTTAACCGACAGTAAATTCTTTACCACCACTGCCAATTTACTCTACATGGCAGGAATCTTACTGATGCTGTTAACATTTGTAATTGGTAAAAACATTGGTGGTTCTAAATCCTGGATAGCTCTTGGCGGAGGTTTTAACCTGCAGGCTGCAGAATTATGTAAAATCTTTACTGCACTGGCGTTGGCCAAATATCTCAGCAGGCAGGAAACAGAGTTTTACAAAATCAGATCACAACTTATTGCATTTGCAGTTACTTTAACACCTGCTGTTTTATCCATAGCACAAAAAGAAACAGGTCTTGCATTGGTATACCTTTCATTTTTTCTGGTCATGTACAGAGAAGGGTTGCCGGTGATTTATCTTATTGCCGGGTTTTCCATCATTATCTTATTTATTACAGCAATTGTACTTTCATTTGAGATATACAGTATTATGATGGGCATTGGTTTATTGATTGCCGTGTATTTCCTTTGGCGAAAAGTAAAACGTAATTTTTCCATCTTACTCCTGCTTGTACTGATTGCCGGCGGCTGTATTCTGTTTAAATACTTTGTAGACTATGTTGTGTTTGATAAAATATTAAAGCCCTACCAATCTGAGCGTGTATTAAGTATGTTTGGTAAAAGCTATACACCTAAAGATTCTGAACGCATTGCTCAGCTTGAAAATGAAATGGCAAGCGGTAAGAAAAAGGATTACAGCTACAATGTAAAACAATCTAAAATTGCAATCGGATCGGGAGGTTTGCTGGGGAAAGGTTTTTTACAGGGAGTAACCACACAGGGTGATTTTGTGCCGGCACAGCATACCGATTTTATTTTCACTGCCATTGCAGAAAGCTTTGGGTTTTGGGGCAGTGCTTTACTGCTGGGTTTGTATTTTTTACTGCTCTTCCGCCTTATTACACTCGCAGAGCGACAGCGAAGCACTTTTTCAAGGGTATATGCATACAGTGTTGCAGCCATCCTGTTTTTTCATGTGTTTATCAATATCTGCATGACCATTGGTTTGATGCCTGTTATTGGTATTACACTGCCATTGTTAAGCTACGGCGGATCTTCATTGATTACATTTACAGCGCTGATTTTTATTATGATCCGTTTGGATGCAGACCGGCAAATGGTTTTACGTTAGTATATTTTGTCAGTTTTTTTAGTAACCTTTATTGCAGTTTGTTAAAGGCAATGCATTCGTTTTCTGAAAGACAGTTATCCGTTATCACAAATCAAAGCGAAGCAAATGAAAAAATTTCTCTGTACGTTTTATCTGCAAGCCGATTTAAGCAACGAGTTCTGGGAATTGATACCCCGCCACAGAAACTACATCAACAACCTGATGCGTGAAGAAGTGATTATTACCTACGCTGTTAATGGTAACCGCAGTAAAGGATGGGTGGTGATAAACGCTGCATCTGAAATGGAAGCTGCAGAACTGATTGACCGTTTCCCCATCCGTCGTTTCTTTCATTATGAAATGGATGAGTTGTTTATTTTCGATTCAATGATTGGTGCTCCTAAACTGGTCATGAACTGATTTCGCTCCGCATTAAACAGCCTGTATCTTTGCAGCATGAAAATAATTCCGCTTTCTGAAGGGAGCTTTACAGTTGATGCCTCTAAAAAATTTATTCCGTTTGATCATGCAAGAGACAACATGAATGAGCGCCCCGCCGGGAGTTTACTGGTAGAAGTGCAGCCATTTGCCATCATCACCTCAAAAGATATTTTAGTATTAGATACCGGTCTGGGTTTTACGCAACCCGATGGAACGTTACAGATACATGCCAACTTAATCAATGCAGGCATTAATCCGTTGGATGTTACCAAAGTTTTAATGAGTCATTTACATAAAGATCATGCAGGAGGAATAAGTAAAGAGGATGCGGTGTTGCAACAACGGTTTCTGAGTTTTCCAAATGCAACCTATATCGTTAACAAACAGGAGCTTGAAATTGCGGTGAGCAAACTCTCTAAATCGTATCAGATAGATGATGTGAGTATGCTTACCGAATCAAATAATGTTCAACTGGTTGAAAGTAGAGGTATTATAGATGATTATATTGTATATGAGTGGACGGGTGCACACAGCCCATGGCACCAGGCTTTCTGGATCAGAGAAAATAATCAAACAATCTTCTATGGCGGTGATGTTGCACCGCAATTATTTCAGATGAAAACAAAGTTTGTAACCAAGTATGATTTTGACGGAAAGCTTGCTGCTGATACAAGAGTAAAATGGTGGAAGCAAGGCGAAGAAGAAGGCTGGACCTTTCTGTTTTATCATGATATTAAGACACCCATCTTTACTCCTTAAAGATTGTTCAGTTGTTCTTCTTCTTTGTAGTTTCTTTACTACAACTTCCTTTGTCATTAAAGAGTAAGATTTTTTTTCTTCCAATCAGAAGGATTGATTGGATATGAAAACTATTAGAAATTGATTTCTTTCTTTTCAATCATTCATCAATTAAGAAAAACCAGTGATTGCTGAAATGCAGTGCTGGTAAGGGTTTGGGCAAAAAAATAGGCCAACCCTGAAAAGAGTCGGCCGTTGCTAACCTATGAAAAACACCTATTCGCAAATTTATAACATTACATTTTAAATTTCCAAATTAATTTCTATTTCTTCTTGGCATTGTTGGCCTGTCGGGTCGGTTTTTTAACTGATTTAATAATACAGCACGAAATTCTCTTTCAGCCTGAAAAAATTTATTCATTCTGGGCTGTCCTATAACACCAGTAAACCGATCACGGTATTTCTTTCTTACATCAATGATCTTTTGTTCATTTTCCAGCACATCTTTATTGGGATTATTTCTCTGCGCTATCATTACCTGCCGCATATCTCTTTTATACTCATTGTATACAGGCCAGAATCTTTGTGCTTCATCTGTTGTTAAGTTGAGCTTACGGCTGATGAAAGCAATTTCCAATGCCTGTATTTTTTCTTCCTGTTTTGTATCAGGTGGTTGCTGCTCCTGTGCACTTGCATTGCTGATTGTGCTGAGCAATATGATCATTAAAGTAAATATTGTTTTCATTTTTAGTTCCTCCGTATTCGTACTTGTTTTAGTTTGTTTTTATTTCGGTTTGCTCCAGCTCTTTCATAAATGTTTCAAGAAAGGCCTCGTCCATATATTCTGCTTCATCGGGTAATTGTTCTTCATCAACTAAAGCAGCCATTGTTTCTGCATCTTTACTGTCAGCCGTCATTTTAAGGTAGCTGATAATTTCTTCATCGGTAATTTGTGCCAGCTCTTTATTTATTTGTTGTTCTGTTTTAGGGGTATAAACAGCTGCTGTAACAGGGCTGTTGACTTCGGCAGGTTGTTTAATAAACATAGAAATGCCAAAAGCAATCAATGCAAACACAACGGCTGCAGCTGCAAAACGCATCCACACTTTTCTGCTGAAGATGGTAACAACAGTTGATGTTGATGTTTTTGTTTTGTTTGCAGAAAGTGTTTCAAAATATCCATCCGGCACTTCAAATACATTGGATTTGCTGATGCCTGCAAGAAACGGAGATAATTCCTTCAATTCTTCTTCAACTGATAATCCTGATTGCTCTTTAATTTTTGAAAGAATGTTTTCGGGTAAGGTATCGAAATAACCCTCCGGTACATCCTGTGGCATTTTTTTGCCTGCAACCTGCAGCAGGGAGTTTTCTTCGTTTCCCCCGGCTGCAATCCTTGCCATGATTACGGTGTGCAATGTGTCAAAATATCCTTCAGGAAGGGTGTAAGGTGTTTCCCGGTTGATTTCTGCAACGGCCTTGCTGATTTGTTCCAGTTCTTTCAATATGTCTTTACTGCTTTCCATTGTGTGTATAATAGATGCATTTTTAGCACAAAAGTTTAACGGTTCAGGATATAATCCTCTATTTTTTTAACTGCATGGTGGTAACTGGCTTTCAGTGCCCCTTCGCTGGTTTCCAGGACCCTGCTCATCTGTTCGTAAGGCATTTCATCGTAATAGCGCAAGTTAAAGACGGCCCGTTGTTTATCAGGCAGTTGCTGGATGGCCAGTTGTAGTTTCCACTCCAGACGGTTGGCATCAAAATGTTTATCGGCTTTAATGGAGTTACTGAGCCCGGCTTCCGATTCATCCATTGAAACAGCCGAACGTTTTTTCTTCTGCTCAATAAATGTGAGGCTTTCGTTGGTGGCAATGCGGTATAACCAGGTATAAAGCTGACTGTCTTCCCGGAAATTTTCCAGTCCGTTCCATACTTTAATGAACATGTTTTGCAGCACATCGTTGGCATCTTCATGTTCTACCACCATACGGCGAACATGCCAATATAGTTTTTCCTGGTATTTTTTGATGATATGGGTATAAGCCCGCTCTTTGGTAGCCGGCTCATGGAATTGCAGCAGTAATTCCTTGTCGTCTGGTTGGGTCATTGTTGAATAGAGGTTTTCTGGTTTGGATTCTTCTACCAGGTTATAAAAATAGAAAAAGCCGCTGGTATGATGTGATTTGGGGAGAGAAGTTTAATGGGTGGCCGGAATTTTTCAAACATCACTTTGTTTGAGTTTCGTGTCTCACGAACCATGGCCTAGACATGAATAAGCTTGCCACTGTTTAAAACTGCGAGTGCCTTGCAGAATACTAGCTTGTTAAGAATTGGATGCACAATTAATAGTGTAAACAGAATTCTGTGAATGGCAGAAATAAAAGGGTATGAAAAGATATTTTAAACTGGTATTTCTTTTGAATGCTTTAGAAAGGATCTTCTTCTTCAATTGCTACTGGCAAGACATCGTGCTTTTCAGCATATTCAATAATTTTTTGCGATTCCGATGTATCTACATAATCAAACTGTGTTGAGTTGTAAAGATGTTGCCATAAGTCGTGTTGTTTTTTCATTTCTTTAGGAGGCTCCTCTGCCAATACAAATTCCTTCATGGGAATTTTATTTGCACGATAAGCATCTTTTAGCATATAGAAAGTCGAAATCTCCTTGATTATGGAATCTGGCTTTGCTTCCATATCAATAGACTGCACATATACATCGATTTCATTCCTACCTGCTAAGTCAACCTTTACCGGTACAATCAATTTATCAACTTTATTATAAGAGATAGTTTGATCTAATGAAAAGTGTTTAACTACTTGTGTATAATATTTCTCTTTCAGTTGTTCAATAGGTGTATAATGATGTGCCCTTGTACTATTTTCAACCTGAACCGGGTTTGCTATCAAACGATGAAAAAGTCGCTCAAAATTTTCAACAGTTGGTTCTAATGCAATTTTCAACGGAGCACTGTATGAAACCAAGTTGTTTTTATAATTACTGAGATAACCAATATACTGAACTGTAAAATCAATTTTTGTTTGAGGTATCAGTAGTGCATTTCTATAACTACTCTCTTCTTCCAGCTGTTTAGCCAGTGTACGCTCCAGTGACTTAAAACTTTCGGTAACTAATTTGAACTGATCTTTTCCTAATAAATGCCTTGCGAGAGAAAGTCTTTCGTTTGAGTACTTAAAAAAATGTTCATTCTTACTAATCAATAGCAAGCCTACAGCTATTCTTTCCTGTATAGCCGCATTGGGTGTAATAAATACTATTGAATAATTTGTTGCCATAATACCTATGTCAGTTGTTGCAAATATGTAATAAATGTAATCCAAGCTTCCTGAAACCACTCCTCGCTAAGCAGCGATTGTTCTAATTTAACTTTTTCTGAAACAGTATCGATATTCCATTGTTCCGGAATTGAGCTTAATATAATATCCATATTTTGCATACATGCCTGCCTGTAAAGGTAACATGAATCCCTGAATTTTTTCGCATCAAACACTGTCCGCAGCCACCTTGACTTAAATAATTCATGCCCTAACTCGCTGTAAATTAAGGTTTCTTCAAATGTCAATGCAGTTAATTTATCTTCTCTTAACTCTCCGTGATTAAAGCAGGCTGCATGATCGATCGCATAAAAATTGTATTTTCCATCATAAACGTTCATCAAGAGATTATAATTGTTGTGATTGCGATCTTCATTTGCCACCCAAATATCAAAAAAAGCAAGCTTCAACAAGTCGAACCGCAATTGCTTGACATTAGATGCTTTTGTTAATTGAAGAACGTTATGTTTATCTATCTCTGTTGAACCATCTAATAGCTTAGAAGCAAAACAGGGAACATTAAAATGTCCGGCTGGTATCCCCAACTCTGAAGTAATATCTTCTTTCCGAACCTGAAGGAGTTCAATTTGAGGGGTGGCTATTTCGTAAAATACAGCAAACTTTGCAATAATCCATTCCTTGTATAACCTATAAGCTACAGTTGATATCCGGTTATACTTACAGATATATGATTCAAAATTGTTTGCTAATACTTTCACAGGCTTATCCATTGTATGAATTATTTGCGAGGACAAAAGAGGTGATATGGAGTGAAGTATTGCCAATTTAAAATTGTGTGATGATTCTACATTTTTTAAATTTTCTATTCTGATGATTCTTATAAGACATAATACTTATTGATCGATGCTTTTATCTGTTTGTTGTATGCGTAAGGTTTAAAAATAAGTAAAAGATGGGTATACAATTGATCTACTTGCTTGTCGCTCTTTAATGTCATCTAAATTAAAACCCCCATCATCACTGATGGGGGTTGCTATATTAAGCAAGTAGTTCTCTTATTTTCTCGCTAATACTTTTTCTGCTGCTGCTGCAATATCTGCTACATCCAGTCCATATTTTTTCAACAGATCCATTGGCTTTCCGCTTTCGCCAAAAGTATCTTTTGTGCCTACCATTTCAATTGGGATAGGGAAGTGTTTCGCAGCCACTTGTGCTACACTGTCGCCGAGGCCACCAATGATATTATGTTCTTCAGCAGTAACAGCACATTTGGTTTTTTTGATGGAAGCAAGGATCGCATCTTCATCCAACGGCTTAATTGTATGAATATTGATCACTTCAACCGAAATACCCTTTTCCTGTAATTGCAGGGCAGCCTGTATTGCATACCAAACCATGTGACCACATGCAAAAATGCTGACATCGGTTCCATCGCTGAACTTTTGTGCCTTGCCGATGATGAAGTCGCCTTCAGGTTTTGTAAAAATGGGCCATACCGGGCGGCCGAAACGCAGGTACACCGGTCCGTGATAATCTGCAACGGCCATAGTTGCCTGTTTGGTTTGATTATAATCGCAGGGAACAATCACCGTCATTCCGGGTAACATCTTCATCATTCCAATATCTTCCAGAATCTGGTGTGTTGCGCCATCTTCACCTAATGTAAGACCGGCATGTGAAGCACAGATTTTTACATTCTTATCGCTGTAGGCAACACTCTGGCGGATCTGATCGTACACACGACCCGTACTAAAGTTTGCAAATGTAGTTGTGTAAGGTATTTTACCACCAATGGTTAAACCGGCAGCAATACTGATCATATTAGCTTCGGCAATGCCAACCTGTATAAAACGTTCAGGAAATTCTTTGATAAATGCTTGTAGTTTTAATGAACCAGCGAGATCGGCGGTTAATGCAACCACATTCTCATTTTTTCGGGCTGCTTCTAGTATCCCATCACCAAAACCGCTACGGGTATCTTTATTACCACTTACCTGAATATCTTGTAATGCCATTGGTTGAAATTTAGTTTGTTTATTCCGGTTTGTGGAGACACAAACCGGGGCTTGAAGACTTGTTTAAAATTGCTGCAAAGAAAAGGGAAAGTTTTGAGTTGAAAACGAATTAGGGTATGCATTTGTACCCAACGATTTACCGCAAACCCTATACGAACAAAAGAAGGCAGCTTAGTTCAAATCGCTGTTCTGGCTGCTGTACAGGCTTTCATCTTTTTTCAGCTGCATTTCCCACTGCCAGGCGGTTTGCATCATTTCATCTAATGTAAACTGCGGGTTCCAGCCAAGAAAATTTCTTGCTTTATCGTTGTTGGCATAAGTAGCAACTACATCACCGGAACGACGTGGTCCTATTTTGTAATTGAGTTTTTCTCCACTCACTTTTTCAAATGCATGAATGGCTTCCAGTACCGATACTCCATTACCCGAACCAAGATTAAATACTTCACATCGGGTGAAATTTTTTCCTTCGATGAGATAATTTAATGCCAATGTATGTGCATGTGCCAGATCGCTGATATGGATAAAGTCACGAATGCAGGAACCATCTCTTGTATCATAATCGTTTCCGTAAACCGTCATTTGCGGAAGTTTGCCAATAGCAGTTTGTGTAATGGCAGGCACCAGGTTTTGCGGACGACCAATTGGTAATTCACCAATGATACAACTCGGATGTGCACCGGCCGGATTGAAATAACGCAACAGGATTGCATTGGTATCAATACTCTTTACGGTTTCACTTACAATCTGTTCACCCATTTGTTTGGTATAACCATACGGACTCTCAGCAGGTTTGGGTGTTGTTAATTCAGTAACAGGAACTGTATCCGGATTGCCATACACGGTACAGGAAGATGAGAATACAAAATGCGGAATATGAAATTCCTGTACACATTTCAACAGGTTGATGAGCGACATCAGATTGTTTTCAAAATACAACAACGGTTTTTCTACACTTTCACCAACCGCTTTGTAAGCTGCAAAATGAATCACGCCAATGATGTCGGGGTTTTCCTGTAACACAGCAAAAGTTTCATCGTAATTGCAGAGATCAACTTTGTAGTTTCTGATTTTACGGTTCAGGATTTTTTCGGCGCCCTCTAACAACCGCTGATTGGATCTGGAATTATTATCAACACTTACTACATCAAATCCATTTTGCACAAGATCAACAATGGTATGTGATCCAATGTAGCCGCATCCGCCGGTAACTAATATTTTTTTCATATTGATCTGGTTAACTGTTGTATTTATTTAATGAGATTCATCAGGTATTGTCCGTATCCGCTTTTTAATAGTGGTTGTGCAAGTTCTTTTAACTGTTCGGCTGTAATAAATCCTTTGCGCCATGCAATTTCTTCAATACAGGCTATTTTAATTCCCTGCCGCTGTTCAATTACCTGTACAAATTGTGAAGCCTGCATTAAGCTGTCGAAGGTACCTGTATCGAGCCATGCAGTACCACGATCAAGAATAGAAACTTTCAGCTTACCTCTTTTAAGGTATTCTTTATTTACATCAGTAATTTCATATTCACCTCTTGGGCTTGGTTGCAATTCTTTTGCAATCTTCACTACTTCATTATCATAAAAATATAAACCCGGTACAGCATAATTGCTTTTTGGCTTTGTTGGTTTTTCTTCAATACTTAATGCGTTAAACTCTTCATCAAATTCAACCACACCATAACGTTCAGGATCACTTACATGATAGGCATAAATGATACCGCCATCGGGATCGGTATTGTTGGCGAGTAATTTTCCAAGTCCGGCGCCATAAAAAATATTATCGCCTAATACAAGCGCTACTTTATCATTACCGATAAATTGTTCACCAATCACAAATGCCTGTGCCAGTCCGTTTGGAACAGCCTGCTCTTCGTAATAGAAATGTACACCCAGATTTTTACCATCACCCAGCAAACGTTTAAAGTAAGGCAGGTCGTGTGGGGTAGAGATGATGAGAATTTCTTTGATGCCTGCCATCATTAAAATAGACAAAGGATAATAAATCATCGGCTTATCATAAATAGGCATGATCTGTTTGCTGATGGCAAACGTAATGGGATGCAACCTTGTTCCTGATCCGCCGGCGAGAATAATTCCTTTCATCTTTTTGTGTTTATTGAAATCCTTTAATTCAGCAAAGATGCAAAACTAAGGTTGTAAAAAAAACCCGCTTTTTAAAAGCGGGTTTTGAATGATTTGTGTATGTTAAATGAACAGTTTTACCAGGAAGTATGCAATGCTGGCTATTACAGCACTTACAGGAATAGTTAATATCCATGCCCATAAGAGGTTTACTGTAACACCCCATCTTACAGCGCTTAAACGTTTGGTGGCACCTACACCAATGATGGCACCTGTAATGGTATGTGTTGTACTCACAGGAATACCCATTTGCTCTGTCATAAATAAAGTAACTGCACCGGCTGTTTCTGCAGCCACGCCTTCCAGCGGAGTTACTTTGGTAATTTTTGTACCCATGGTTTTAATGATTTTCCATCCACCACTCATGGTACCAAGACCAATGGCTGTGTAACATGCCAATGGCACCCATGTTAATTCTTTAAGTGCGGCACCCACATCCGGATATTTAGCTGTGCCATAATAAGCAACGAAAGCTGCACCAATAATACCCATTACTTTTTGTGCATCATTACCACCATGACCTACACTGAATGCAGCAGAAGAAAGCAACTGCAGTTTCTTAAACATTTTTGCAATACGGTATGCATTGGGTGTTTTAAATTTCTCTGCATATAAGTAAGCAACAATAAAAATAAATGCAATACCGGCAATAATATTAAACTGCAGACTGTTGTCTGATTTTTCCAATGCTTTAGAAAGTTTTGCTACGTCTACTGATGGATCTACTTCTGCTTTAATTTTTTCTGCAATTACTTTTCCGCCTGTAAGATTAAATTCTTTCAGGTAAGGTTTTGCAGCAGCAACAGTTGCACTGGCCGCTTCTAGCTTAGCCTTTATTTCCGGATCTTTCGCTGCTTCTTTCTTTAACTTATCAACCTTATAATACTTCCCCAGATTGTCTGATAATTTCGTTTGCTCAAACGTGTTAAACAGAAACCAGGTTCCTGTGAGGGCAAGGAATATTATCGCCAGTTTAATCCAGGTATTACGCATGATTGTAATAATGGTAATGAAAATTGAAATGACCATACCAATCAACGGAGCCAGAAAAATGAAGAGTAAAGTTTTGATGATGATAGACAACTCAACAATATTTCCAAACGCCTGTGCTCCCTTTGTATAAAAAGCATGTGTAACGGCGGCACCTACAAAACCACCCATTAATGTATGTGATGAAGAGGAAGGGATGCCATACCACCAGGTTAACAGGTTCCAGAAAATAGCGGCAATTAAACCGGAGAGAATAACAGGGAGTGTAATATATTCTGTGTGCACCCATTTGCCGATTGTATTGGCAACAGCATGATCCTGAAAAATAAAAAAGGCAACAAAATTAAAAAAGGCTGCCCACAATACGGCCTGAAAGGGAGTAAGCACTTTTGTTGAAACAACCGTTGCGATGGAGTTGGCCGCATCATGAAACCCGTTGATATAATCAAACACAAGCGCCAGTGCTACAATGACAATTAAAAGCGTCATAAAAAGATTTTGATGATTTGCAGATGATATTCAAATGCAAGCTGCCATCAGCAGATGGGTTAAGCGTATTTTACAATAATTGATTCAATAACGTTTGCTGCATCTTCACACTTATCTGTAGCAATTTCCATTACCTGATAAATTTCTCTTTTTTTGATCACTTCTTTTGCATCGTTTTCTGTTGCAAATAAACGTTCAATGCTGAAATCAAAAATATCGTCGGCCTGATTTTCAATACTGTTTACACGAACCAATGCATCGGTAATCTGACGCATGTTTTTCATGTCTTTTAATTCCATCACTGCGATCTTGATATTTTCGCAGGCCTGCACAATCAGATCGGCCATTTTACCAAAACTTTCATGTACGGGATCTACACGGTAAAAGTTGATTTTTTTAGCTGATGCAAAAATATAATCTGCAACATCGTCCATGGCCGATGCCAGGTAGTGGATATCTTCTCTGTCGAACGGTGTAATAAAGTTGCGGCTGAGTTCTGTAAATATTTTATGTGTAAGATCATCGTTCTTATGTTCCAGATCTTCTATCTGGCGCAGGATCACTTCTCTGTGTTCAAAAGAAGGTTCAGTTACCATCTTTTTTAACAGATGTGCCATTTCAAGGGAGGTTACAGATACCTGTTCAAACAGCTGATAAAAAACCCTGTCTTTAGGTAAAAAGATCTTCATGAAGGAATTGATTGCTGACATAAAATTGATTTAAATAAAATTAGAAATTTAATTGTGCCTGTATGCGTAACAGATTACCTTTTTGGAAATTCTGCCGCAGCTTTGAATCCTCAAACCGTCTTTCAGAAATAGTATAAGCAGTTGTAAGTTCGAAATATTTATTTACCTGCCACTCCATACCCATTTCCACTTCTTTTACATTATAAGCTCTTGCATCCAGTTCGTGTTTTTTTCCGCCATTGTACTGCTGTACTCTTGTATAAGGAAAGAAAAACATGTCTTTATGTTTCTTGCTTTTAAAACGGGCATAGAGTGTAGCATAACCTCCTTTTAAGTTTCTTACTTCTATTGAATCTTTCAAGGGGTTATACTGTGGCCCTCTTCCCCAATTGTATTCTGTAAGTAAACCTATTGGGTTTGGATACAGATTCAAAGTAACAGCTGCCCGTTCATCTTTAAATGCAAAGCCGTTGGCTGCCTTAACGCCGGCCGATCTTAATTCGGCTGGCAATACATATTCGCCGGTATAAGCCTGTACACCCGCTTCAAGCACCTGATTCCTGATTTTAATTGGATAACTGACTCTTGAAACGATGTGCACTTTTTTATTTTGTTCGGGTCTGTTGGCGGTTTGTCCGTTATAAACACCAAATGCAATTACGCCATAATCACCTGATCCTTTTCTGTTATCATTTATGAATTCCGGATATTTTGTTCTGATATTTTCCGGAGCCCAGTATAAAAAAGCACCAAGATCCCGCTCATTCGATAAAGCACTGTTCAATGCGTCGTTACGGTCAAGCGGCAATCTGTTCTGGCTCGACTGCATGTTTTCAAAACCAAACGGCACCTTGCTCTGGCCAATCCGGATTCTGTATTCATTTTTTTTGTCAAAGCCTACATCTACATAAGCATCACGCAACTGAAATATATTTTGCGTTGTGCCTATTGCACTTCCAAAATCGGGCTGAATGTAGAAGTATACATTTTTGGATAGATTTCCGCTGATGATGATCCGTCCTCTTCTGATAGCAAATCCTCCGCCTGCTCCCCAGGACCGGTCGCATTGTTCACATTTCAGATTTTCGTTCGTTTCTAACAGCCGGTTATACCGTACCTGCATATATCCACGAATCGAAAATGCATCGTACCAGTTTTTTTTAACTGCGGGTTTAATTGAGTCTGTTACATTTTTTTGGGCCATCAGATTATTACATAAGAATAACGTGATGAAAACCATCGTTCCTGATCTTGTTTTCAATAGTATTATCTTTTAATTGCAGCGCAAAGGTGCTGAAAACAACTGTGAGCATGGAAGAAGGGGGTATTACCAAATTGTTAACTCTCAGCAAAAAGCCCCGCCAGAAATGGCAGGGCGGTGCAATTAAAAGATAATATGAGGCCTTATCTTGAGGCTGTATTTAAACCGGATGTTAAACGATGTAATCATCTGTTTACATCCGGAACCGCAAATATTTTTTTTCTGTATTACGTAATCGTTACCGATGGGTTAATAATACATTAACTTTTTTTAACGCATGGGAGTTTGTGAAGCTGCGGCAGAAAGTAGTATTAAAAAGAGTAAACAATTGCTTCAAACTGTTTACAATAATTCATCTGTACTGCTGAAGTTGTATTCAAATGTGATTGCAGTTGCGCAAAACTGCAAACCTTTTAAAGGCTTTGTTAACATTGCGTTCATGTGCAGATAATATTTCCTTAACATAGCCGTCACTTTGAGGTAACATACCGGAGGTTTCTTTGCAGCACAAATAGAAGATATGCAAAGGAATGCTTACAGGAAACTAATTGCTTTATTACCCATCTTATTATTTACACTCACATCAGCAGCACAATCACTTAAATTAAACGGCCGTGTGCTTAACCAGAAAAACGAACCTATAGCCGGGGCTTCTGTTTCCGTTTCGGAAAACAACAGAGTGGTTGCAGCTGATGTGGAAGGTCGATTCAGCATTGTGCTGGATGCAAATAAAAAATATACCCTCACTGTTACTGCTGTTGGTTATCAAACAAAAGCGGTAGACGAAGTAGAGGTAAAAAACGCCGATGACAATGCATTGATCATTATCATGAATGTTGCTGCAAAAGAAGGGACTGAAATCATCATCCGCAGTACTGCCAGAAAAGAAAACACATCAGGTTTATTGAGTTTTCAACGTAACAATACATCTTTATCGAGTGGTTTATCTGCCGACTTTATCCGTCGTACACCGGATAAAAACACCGGTGAAGTGTTGAAGCGTGTAAGTGGAGCATCAATTCAGGATAATAAGTTTGTGATCATTCGTGGTTTGAGTGATCGTTATAACCAGGCATTGATCAATGGTGCACAATTGCCATCATCAGAGCCGGATAAAAAAGCCTTTTCGTTTGATGTGATTCCATCTCAATTAATTGATAACATCATCATCAATAAAACTGCAACTCCTGATCTTACAGGTGAGTTTGCAGGTGGGTTGGTACAGATTCAGACAAAAGATGTTCCTACAAAAGACATACTGAATATTGGTGTTGGATTTGGGTTTAACACACAATCAACATTCAAAGATTTTACAACCAATCTTCGTGAAACAAGTGATTGGTTTGGTTTTGATGATGGCCGCCGTAACATACCTGATGGATTTCCAACACGCAATCAATACGCAAAGACGAATGAAGCACAACGTATTGCTGAATCAAAAAAATTCCGTTCCGATGTATTCAATGAACGCACAATAACAGCAGCGCCTACACAGAGTTATAATATTACTTATGGAGTTGGTCGTAAATTAAAAGGAGGAAGCTCTATTGGATTTATTGGCGGATTGATCTACAGGAACTCTCAATCATTGTATAATGTTGACAGAAGCCTTGCCGATTTCAACGGTTCTGTTGAACGCAGATTTACAGATCGTCAAAATAAATTCTCCAGCACAGTAGGTGCCGTAGCTAATGTTTCATTTACAGGAAAGAAAACAAAGATCTCTTTCAAGAATTTATATAACCAGTTATTCGACGACAACTATTATATAAGAACAGGACAGAATGTTTTAGACGGACAGGACATTAATTTCCGCAGCAGCGTTTTAAACCAACGTTCACTTTACTCTTCACAGCTCGAAGCAGAACAACAGTTAAGTAAAAGCGGGATTAAGCTGAAGTTGAATGGTAACTTTTCTTACAACTTAAAATCACAACCTGATTTACGTACGGCTTCATATACACGTAGCACAGGAAGCAATGATCAGTTTGCATTAACTGAAGACGAAACAGGACGTTTCTTCAGCAGCCTGAAAGATTTCAGTTATGGTGGTGGCGGTTCACTTAGTATTCCATTTAAACTGGCAGGTGAGAAACAAACATTCAAAGCAGGTGGAAGCACATTGATCCGTATCAGGGATTTTCAATCAAGAAATTTCCGTTATCGCCTGGATGATAACGCAAACTCACAATTACTGTTTTTGCCCTACAATGAAATTTTTGATCAGCAATATATTGCACCCGGCAAATTTTATTATGCAGATGAAACACAAAATGAAGACAAATATTTTGGTGTAAGTATTGTGAATGCAGGTTATGCTATGTTTGATAATAAGTTTTCAGAAAAGGTTCGTCTTGTATGGGGCTTACGTGCAGAAAATTTTCAGCAGTTCTTAACAACCATCCGTTCAGATCTGCAACGTGTAATTGTAAACACCAATAAATGGGACTTCCTTCCATCACTCAACTTTACTTACAATATCAACACAAAACACCAGGTGCGTTTGGCAGGTTACAGGACAGTTGCCCGTCCTGAGTTCAGAGAAATTGCTCCGTTCTCTTTTTATGATTTTGAACAGAACTATTCAGTAAGTGGAGATACAACGTTAAGACGTAGTGATATTTGGAATGCAGATGTTCGCTACGAGTGGTATCCAAAAGCAGGTGAAGCCATCAGCATTGCGGGGTTCTACAAACAGTTTAAAGATCCTATTGAATTGCGTGCATTAGCTGCAGGCAGTGTAAGAAGATACCAGTTCCAGAATGCAGGTATTGCAAACACAATTGGATTTGAAATTGAGATCAGAAAAAGTCTTGCATTTATCAGCCAATCAATGTCAGAATTCAACATCTTCTCAAATATTACAGTGCTTTCTTCAAAAGTAAATTTAACCGGAACAAGTGCAGGCGGTGTTGTTGAATCTTTCAATCGCCCATTACAGGGGCAATCGCCATACCTGGTTAACGTAGGCTTACAGTATAACCAGAAAGACAATAAGTTCAATGCTTCTATTCTTTACAACCGGATTGGACAACGTTTGGCATTGGTGGGCGGTAAAGACCAGGGACTGTATGATATTTATGAAAGACCAAGAGATTTAGTTGATCTGCAATTTGGCATGAAAGTATTAAAGAACCGTGGTGAACTTCGTGTAACAGCATCTGATCTGTTGAATCAGAAATTCTTTTTTTACGAAAATGTAGACAACAAAAAAGCATACAACAAATCAACAGATCGTTTATGGAATTCTTATACACCCGGTACAACAGTATCGGTTACATTCTCATATGATCTGATCAAATAACCAAACATTTAAAAACTACAAAGAGTAATATATGAAACAGTTTTTCATCATTGCAATAGCCGCTATCAGTTTTGCCGGTTGTGTAAAAGTAAATTTTAATGAAGCAACTACAGATCCGGGTGTCAGGGATACAACCGTTATCCCAACAACATTAAGCGGTCGTATTGATAAAAGTCTTACACTGCCAAAAGGAAAGTACACGCTTGTTGGATTTGTGTATGTAGGTAAAGGTGCGGTACTTGAGTTTTCTCCAGGTTCAATTATTGTTGCAGATGCATCTGTAAAAACAGCTTTAATTGTTGAACAGGGTGCCAAATTAATTGCAGATGGTACTGCCGCCAACCCGATTGTATTTACAAGTAGTAAAGCAGCTGGTCAGCGTCGTGAATTTGACTGGGGTGGTATTTCAATTTGTGGTTATGCGCCAACCAACCGTCCGTTGGTTCCTGCTCCTATTACAGAAGGCGGCAGCAACCGTCCTTATGGCGGAACTGATGCAGGTGATAATAGTGGTATCCTTCGTTATGTACGTATTGAGTTTGCAGGGATCACTGCAGAAAATAACAGTGAGCTCAATGGTTTAACCTTGTATGCGGTAGGTGCAGGTACCATTATTGAAAATGTTATGACCTCCTATTGCGGCGATGATGGTTTTGAATTTTTTGGTGGCACTGTAAATTGTAAGAACCTGGTTTCGTTTGCAAGTGGTGATGATGATTTTGATTTTGATTTTGGTTATAATGGACAGATTCAATATGCTGTTTCATTGCGTGATAAATATTTTGATGATGATGATGCTAACCAGATCGAGTGTGATAACGATGCTACAGGTACGGGTGCTCTTCCTTATACTCGCCCTGTATTAAGTAATTTCACATTAATTGGTGTGTATGATACAACAGGATTACCTTCCAATGCACGTCACCGTTTTGGTAACAGATGGCGTCGTAATACCCGTTTTGAATTCCGGAATTCAATTATTTTAGGAAGCTGGGGTAATGGCGTGGCGCTTGATGGTGATGGAACAATCAATGCATTTCTTAATGGAGAAAGTATTTTCAGAAACAATGCAGTTTTTTCATACAACAAATTGTTAAACGGATCTTTTACAGATGCAAGCGCAACATTCGCAACAAGTAACCAGGTTTTATTACCTAATGCTACGTTGTTGGCTACACTTACAAATGGAACTAATCTTAATACGGTGTTGGCAAATCAGAACGCAGCTATGTTAACCTCTCCATTTGCTTTAAATGCCCCTAACTTTTTACCGGCTGTTTCTTCACCGGTTCTTACCGGAGCAAACTTTGCTGGTATGAGTGCCTTCTTTACAAGTGCTCCAACATTCCGTGGTGCATTTGGTACTACAAACTGGATGCAGGGCTGGACAAGCTTTACACCACAAACAAACGTATACTAAAAACATATTCATCTGCCATAGGCAGATAAAAGGATTTCCTTAAGCAAGTATCCTCTATTCCGCCTCCTGTTCTCAGGGGGCGTTTTTATTTATAACAAAAAAATTTTCCTTGTTGCTAATAGCCTCTTCTTTAAATAACAATTAATCAATGCTGCGGTAATGGTTTATTAAAACTGTGCTTTCATATTTGCACTCTGCTGACGGATATCCCATCTGTCAACAATTTGCAATCAAGGGTTCATTTTCTCATGACTTGACTGGGAACACGCCACCTGTTTTTACTCGTGGCTTTTTTTATTGATTAGTTTTCCGGTTTATCTGTTCTTGCCTGGAGAGTAAAACCAAAGGTGGTTCCAATGTCTAACCTGCTGCGTACGTGCATCATTTGATCATGCGCTTCAATAATATGTTTGCAGATAGATAAACCCAATCCGCTGCCGCCTTCTTTTCTGCTGCGGGCCAGGTCCGTCCGGTAAAAGCGTTCAAATATCCGGGTGAGATGTTCTTCTGCAATACCATACCCGTCATCGCTCAATTCAATCAACACCGTTGCATCGTGTGTTTTGTAAACACTGAAAACAATATTGCCGTTTTGTTTTCCATATTTTATGGCGTTGTCAATTAAATTAATAAACACCATTCGTATTTTCTCTTTATCCGCATAAACAGTAATGGGCAGTTCACATCCTTTCTTAATAGTTGTTTTAATATTTTTTTCTGCTGCTTTAATGGAAAGGCTGTCGAACACTTCATTCACCAGATCCTGGATCACAAAATTTTCTTTATACAATAATTGTTGCCCGATTTCTAATTTAGAAATTTCATCCAGATCATCAACCAGGTTTACCAATCGGTCAATATTTTTTGAAGTATTGAGCAGAAATTTTTTTGCCACCTCTTCTTTATGCATGGCACCACTCAACAAGGTATCAACATAACCCTGCACGGCAAAAATGGGTGTCTTTAATTCATGGCTCAGGTTTTGCAAAAACTCTTTACGGTATTGTTCGTTTTGTTTCAGGATTTCAATTTCCTGTTTCTTTTGCTCTGCCCATTCTTCTACTTCGGCACTTACTTCCTGTAAACTTTTTTCGGGCAGTAATGATTTATTAAAAAATTCTTCCCGCTTGGTAGCTTTTGTTTGGGAAATGAATTTATAAATGAGTTTGATGTGCCTGTAAATAAACCGTTCGGTAAAAAAACGGATGAGCAGATAGCTGATAATGAACAACACCACAAAGCTGATGATGGCAATCCACCAGCTTTTAATAAAAAAATAGTTAGCCAGCCCAACCAGTAATGAAATGGTAAATGCATTGATGGCTGCAACCTGCACTGGGTTTAGTTGACGGGAATTAAGCATGCTTGTTTGCGAAATTTTTTGCAAACGAAGGTAGAGAGGAATTATGCAGCAGACAGTTCAAACTTATACCCAACTCCTTTTACAGTAGTAATACAGTCGATATCCAGTTTCTGCCGGATCTTTCGGATGTGTACATCAATGGTACGATCGCCCACAATTACATCGGCACCCCATACCTGATTTAATATTTCGTGCCTTAAAAAAACACGGCCTGGTTTGGATGCCAGAAGCGCAAGCAATTCAAATTCCTTTTTGGCGAGTATAATGTCCTGTCCTTTAAAACGAACAATGAACTGTTCTTTATCAATTTGCAGATCACCTAACTTAATAATGGTTTCATCGCCACGGAAAGTGCGGCGAAATAATGCATTTACACGGCTGATGAGAACTTTAGGGCTGATAGGTTTATTTACATAATCATCGGCTCCCATTTCCAAACCTTTTACATGACTGCTTTCATCGCTCAATGCAGTAAGGATAATGATAAGTGTTTGTTCAAACTCCGGTTGCGAACGCAGAATCTGGCAAACTTCCATTCCTGTTTTGCGGGGCATCATTACGTCTAAGATGATCAGGTCGGGTTGTTGCTGTCTGGCAACAATCAACGCCTCATCACCGTCTTTTGCTTTGAGGACTGTAAATCCTTCAGCAGTTAGATTGTATTCAAGAATCTCAAGAATATCCGGCTCATCGTCGGCTATCAGAATTTTTTTTCCTTTGGGTTCCATGACTGTGTTGCAAATTTAGATGCCTGATTCCATGCGGAGCCAATCGTAATATTATAAAATTGTTAACGAGTTTTTGCATTTTGGGCCCGTTTTTGCCTGCAACCATGCAAAGCTCAAAGTATTCTTATTGGAAAATTGAAGTTAATTTTGCTACCGATGAATAAAATTGTCTTACTACTCATACTTACATTCTCCGTTTCTGTTGCTTACGCTCAAACAGCAAAAAACAGAATTTCTTTTGATACAGGTGATGTCATCATTCCCATGAACAGAGTCATCTGGCACGACAATATTGATAAAGAACAAAAAAGAACGGATAAGGTTGATGGCAAAGTAGATCAGTTTCTCAAACTGAGTAACAATGATGACCTCAATATCCAAATAACAGATGTGGTTTTGCGCAGAGTAGATCTGTTACAGGAGAATATTGAGCGGATGAAAGCCGATAATAATTTTAAAATCGGTTACCTGCGTTCGGTAAGAGAATTGCTGCAGGCCATTGCAATCAACGCAAAGCAAAAAGATATCCCGGCTCTTATTCCGCAAATTTTTGAGAGTTATGAAGAATGTATGCGCAGGCAGAACGATAAACAAAGCATCCTGCCGGTGTTTCAAAAATTACCTTTCCAGGCAGCAGAATTACTTGCAACTGTGTTTGCACAAAATCCGGAAATGAATGAAGTGAAAAAAATGGTATTTCTGAAAAAGACCGCCATTAATCCGTCATTTATTATGCAGGGAATTGATGCATTTCAAAACGAACCGTTTGCAGACAGTCTGGTACTCATTGTTGCAGATAAAGTTCCTCTTGAAGTATATACCTATGCACAGGCTGTAAAAACAACAGCAGCAAAAGTGATACGCCGCAATACCAATCCGAAAGTGCAAACCATTGCCAAATTGAGCAGCATCATGAATGGTACTTTGTATTTGCCTTTTTTGGATGAGCTGTTGAATAATCAATTAACCATTGATGAAATAAAAGCAGTGGTTGAAAACGAAATGGCTTATTATAAGCTGCTTGTAAAAACGCAAATTAAATATCACAGCCGGATGGCTGCTGCAGATACTCCTGTTCTTGCATCGGTTTTATATCAAATGCTGGAGCGTAAAGCAACAGATGCTTTTGTGAATGTGATGAATGAGCTGCACGATTCACCTGATCCTGTTCGCATGCGTGTATCTGATGCGTTAACATCGCAGGAAATTTATTACCTGATTGTTACAACAGAAGAAGTGATCTATACCAGTACGTACACCAAACTGTACGATCGTATGATGACCCGTTTCCCCGGGCGAAGAAGTGATTCCCTGTTGATGAGTGTGCATCTTGATAAGTTTAAAAAGTTTATCAAAATGGCAGCGAACTATAACCGTCTGGATGATTTTTTAAAATCAATGCCTGAGCTGCATGGTAACCAGTTGATGTATGCGTTTGTAAATGGTCTGCAAAAAACAAACTCATTAGAAGATGCAGTGGATGTGGCAGACAGCTATGGCAGTATCAACAATGTTGATCTGCAGAATTTTTTAAAGACACAGGTAAAACTGAATTATGAAAACAGTCTGAAGAATAAAGACCGGAAAGGTGAAGTGATTTACAATATCCTGTTCACATTGTTTAAGTCGGCTTCGGATACATCCATGAACTTATCTGCCATACTTGGTATTCCTCCGGTGTATAAAGTTGATTTCAACAGTATAGCAGATGATAGTGGCCGTGTGGTGCAGCATGTGTTTTTTTATGGCGATGAAGACGGCGTAACTTCTTACCGGAATTTTATGGGATTGTTTAATGGCAAACCTGAATGGAAAGTGGTAACAGGAAAAGAATGGGTGACCATTACATCAACAAAAGGAAAGCCATACAGTATCTATGCTAATCTTCCGTTGGATTATAAACAGGATCTGGATCAGCAGGCACAACAGCATTTAATTGAGTATTTAACAAAGAACCGCATCAACCCCACTTTTGTAGTGCACCGTGGGCACAGTTATCATTTAAAATACACCATTCAGCAAATGATGCCTTCTTCACGCATTGTGATGCTGGGCTCCTGCGGAGGTTATCAGAATCTGGCAAAAATTTTAAATGTAAATGAAGATGCACACATCATTTCAACCAAACAGGTAGGAAGTTATTCAGTAAACGAACCCATCCTGCGTGCATTAAATGAAACTATCCGTAACGGAAATAATATTGAATGGATTCCTGTTTGGCAGCAGATCACCAACTCAGTGAAAGGAGATCCCAAGGCAAATGAATTGATGAAAGATTATGTGCCTCCACATAAAAATCTCGGCGCTATTTTTATTAAAGCATATCGAAAAGCAACCGGTGAAATGTAATTAGAGAAGGTGAGTCACTCGCTGGTTTTAGAGTGGTTCACCTGCAAAAATTCCATTATCTTCCCGTTGCTTTGAGTCTACGACTACATACTCCTTCAACTTTTACAGCGAAGCAAATTGCCAATGCAGTTTACTTAGCTGTGCTTGTTTTTTTTACTTATGCTTCCATTTTCGCATTTCGCAAACCTTTTACTGTTGCCACTTTCGATGGGTTAAAGTTCTGGAATGTATCTTATCAAACTCTGCTAATCATCAGCCAGGTGGTTGGCTATATGCTCAGTAAATTTTATGGCATCAAATTTATTTCTGAACTGCAACGGCATGGCAGATGGAAGACCAGCTTGCTGATGGTAGGTGTTGCATGGTTGAGTTTATTGTTATTTGCTGTTGTACCTGCACCATGGGGTATGCTTTGTTTTTTTATCAATGGATTTACACTCGGCTTTATGTGGGGAGTGGTGTTTAGTTATGTAGAAGGAAGAAGGGCCACCGATTTTATTGGCGTAGTGCTGGCCGTTAGTTTCATTTTTGCCGGTGGGTTTAGCCGCAGTGTTGGCAAATGGCTCATCTTAAACTGGAACGTAACAGAGTACTGGATGCCGTTTGCAACAGCAACCTTGTTTGCAGTGCCGCTTGTGTTGTTTTATTTTTTTCTGGAGAAAACTCCTTTACCTGATTCGGATGATGTTGCTGAGCGAACCATTCGCTTACCAATGAACAAACCTGAACGTTCTGCTTTTTTAAAACAGTTCAAAGCAGGTGTAGTTGCGTTTGTGATCATTTATTTATTGCTCACTATTATGCGTGACCTGCGGGATAATTACATGGCCAATATGTGGAACGAGTTGGGTTATGCAAAAAATGCATCGGTGTTTGCCAAAACAGAAACCATCACTTCATTAATTGTACTTGGCTTAATCGGCATGATGGTTTTTGTACGAAAGAATATACGTGCATTCCGCATTATACATTATTTACTTATTCTTGGTTTTGCAGTTGCAGGTATTTCTTCTTTATTATTTAAAGGCGGGTTCATCAGTGGTGCTGAATGGATGCAGTTTACAGGTCTGGGCTTATATATTGCTTATGTGTTGTTCAACAGTGTATTTTTTGAACGGCTGCTGGCATCATTCAGCATTGCAGGTAATGTTGGCTTTTTGATTTATATGGCCGATGCATGGGGTTATTTGGGAAGCATTACTGTGATGTTATCAAAAGAACTGTTTAAACTGCAGCTCAACTGGGTTTCGTTTTATTCTCAACTGGTGATTGTTTTTGCAGTTGTTGGCGTAGTTGCCAGCATTTTTTCACTTGTATATTTTGCTCAAAAACACAGTCAGCTAAAACCGGCAGAATGATTGCCATTCATCCTTTTTGCATTCCATTAAACGGAAGCATGCAGCCTGCTGCACGAAAGCATTTACCTTTACGCCAAATTATCATTGGCGTTGGAACAACAGGTACAGAAAAAAAAGCTGTTCGATTTTCGGTTACTCAGCAGGATCATTTCTTATGCATCTCCTTACAGGGCAAGATTTAATGGCTCCATTGTGTTGGCAATTGTGTTGGCTATCATGGCACCCATTCGCCCGTGGTTGATTAATACAACGGTGAATGATTATATACAGCACAACATTGCTGAAATGGTGGTTCGTATTACCATTTACCAGATTATACTTATTATCATAGAAACAATTCTACGCTTCTTCTTTTCATTTTATACATCATGGCTGGGGCAGGCAGTTGTAAAAGATCTGAGGGTAAATGTGTTTAAAAAAATTCTTGGATTGAATCTCCGTCAGTTCGATCAGACACCTATCGGCACACTCACTACACGAACAGTGAATGACATAGAAACCATCAGTGATGTTTTTGCAGAAGGGTTTATTCCCATTCTTGCAGATTTTTTAACCATCATTGCGGTGCTCTTCACCATGTTCTATATCAACTGGCAGTTAACATTGATCTGTTTAATACCGTTTCCTTTTTTGATTTTAGCCACCTATTATTTTAAAGAAAGTGTAAATAAAAGTTTTCATCGTGTAAGAAATGCAGTAGCAGCGTTAAATGCATTTGTACAAGAACATATACAGGGAATGCAGGTGGTACAGGCGTTTGCAGTAGAAGACAAGGAGTTTAATAAATTCAGAAAGATCAACAAAGAACATCGGAATGCAAACATCAAAGCCATCTTTGCTTATTCTGTTTTCTTTCCGGTTGTAGAAATCATACTTGCTGTATCGCTTGGTTTATTGGTTTGGTATGGGGCCGGACAGGCGGTATCAAACAGCAATGGCGATTCAGCTAAGATGGCCGGCGAAATCATGGCCTTTATTATTTTGCTCAACATGCTGTTTCGTCCGTTGCGTTTTATTGCCGATAAATTCAACGTGCTGCAAATGGGCATGGTGGCCAGTGAACGGGTATTTAAAGTGCTTGATAATAAAGATGAAATTGCTCCTTCTGCAGCAAATGCTTACAACCCTGTTGCTGCAGTGCCGGGGAAAATTGAATTTGATCAGGTTTCGTTTGCATATACAGATGAGAATTGGGTGCTGAAAAATATTTCATTTACTGTACAGCCCGGTGAAACCGTTGCACTGGTTGGACATACAGGAAGCGGCAAAACATCCATCATCAGTTTGCTTAACAGGTTGTATCATATTCAAAAAGGGGCCATCAAAGTTGATGATGTAAAGATTGAAGACTACAATCTGGATGCCCTTCGCAGCAAAGTGGGTGTGGTATTACAGGATGTATTTTTGTTTGCAGGCACCATTACAGAAAATGTTACACTTCGTAACGATGCCATTCCAAAGGAAAAAGTAATAGAAGCTGCAAAAATGATTGGCATGCACGATTTTATTATGCGGCTGCCCGGCAATTATGATTTTGATGTGATGGAGCGTGGTGCAACTATGAGTCAGGGCCAGCGGCAGTTGCTGAGTTTTATCCGTGCGTTATTGTACAATCCATCCATTTTAATTTTGGATGAAGCCACTTCGGCAGTTGATACAGAAACTGAACAGCTTATACAACATGCCATTGATACGTTAATTGAAGGTCGGACTTCTATTGTAATTGCCCACCGCCTTTCAACCATCCGCAAAGCCGATAAAATTATTGTGCTGGATAAAGGGGAGATCAAAGAAATGGGAACACATGATGAACTGCTTGTACTTGGTGGCTATTACAGCAAGCTGCACGAAATGCAGTTTACGAAAGCTATTGTATAAAAAAACCACCGGCAAAGCGGTGGTAAAAGAAACTGGTATTGAAAAACTACATTTATTTTAATCTCTTTTCTGACAGGAAAGTGCCGTTTGCACTAAAGATTGCCTGCCAGCGTTGGGCTCCTAACCAGAATTTTACTTTGTAAGTGTTCCCATCTTCTATCTGCCATTCAATTTCACCACCGGCATTGGGGTATTTGGCTTTAAATGCATTCATAACAGCTGCAGGAACCTGTGATACCGGAAGATTGGGTTGGTTACGTGAAGATAATGTGCTGCTGTCGTCTGTTGAAGAAACAACATCGTTCACTTTGCTGCAGGAGCTTACTGCAATTAAAAGGAGTACTGCAAGAATTGAATTTTTCATAACACCTGATTTTTTGTTTAGTGATTAAAAGAATAGATTAAAAGTAGAAATGCAAACACATGGCTGCAAACGAACTCGGGTGAATGCACATGATGCGCTGTTTAAAAAGGAATTAATGGCGGTTGAACCGGATACTGTAGTGTAGAATTCTTTTTTTGCATTGCTGAGTTTTATCCGTGCTATATTATACAATTCATCCATTTTAATTTTGGATGAATCCACATCGGCAGTTGATACAGAAACAGAACAACTTATACAACAGGCCATTGATACGTTAATTGAAGGACGGACTTCTATTGTAATTGCCCACCGTCTTTAAACCATCCGCAAAGCCGATAAAATTATTATGCTGGATAAAGGCGAGATCAAAGAAATGTGGAAGAATGATGAACTGCTGGAACATGACGGCTACTAAAGCAAGCTGCATGAAATGCAATTTTCGAAGGCAGTTGTTTAATAGTTAATTTATAGTAGTAGGTGATGCGAGGGATATTTTTTACCTTGCAGCTAGTGGAAAAGAAGAAATACGATACAAATCAAGTTGCTTCACTTGTAAAGGAATCCTTCATTCCGTACGAAAAGCAGGGTGAACACGAAACTCTTCGGCGGCGGCAGGCTATTTTGATGACGGACGAAGAAAAATTTAAACTTTTCTGCCGTATGTTAAAACGTGGGGTTATGTTTAAAAGGGCTATTATTACTCACAAGAAGTAATTCAATCATTTCTTTATGGACATTATGGACGAAGATTTGCTGAGGTTCTGGCAAGTGCTGAACAACAATGAAGTGCAGTATATAATGGTTGGAGGACTTTCTGTAAATTTCAATGGTCACAACAGGGTAACAGATGATCTTGATATATGGATAAAAGATAGTCTTGAAAACAGAAAGAGATTCAGGAAATCTTTTATTGATTTAGAGTATGGAGACTTTTTATCTTTTGAAACAACACAATTTATACCCGGCTGGTCGCAATTTTATGTTGGCCCCGGAATTGTTCTTGATATAATGACAACTATGAAAGGTCTGGAGCATTTTTCGTTTGATGAATGTTATGATAACGCCTCAGTTGCAAATATTGATGGAACAAAGGTTCCGTTCTTGCATATTAATCACTTGGTAGAAAATAAACGGGCAGTTGCCCGGCCAAAAGACCTCGATGATGTTAGAGAACTCGAAAAAATAATCGAAGAACGTCGCAAAATGGGTCTCGATTAACCTGAACAACTTTTTTCCATTTTCGAAGTCTCAATTCCCCGTTTTTAACCCACCGCTCCTTATCTTTGCGCCAAATTTCAGGAAAAGTATGGCGTTCAGAAGCATCAAATCCTTATTGGCATTGGTTTTCAGCGGAATTCTTTTAGTGGCTGCACAAGGCGCTTTTGCACAGCATGAGCAACCGCAGGAAGGCGGTCATGATGCCGGGCACGATACAGCACAACATGCGCCTAAAAAAGAAGGGTTCGATGCTAAAGAGGTGATCTTCGGTCATATCATGGACGCACATGAATTTCATTTTGTTGATTATAAAGGAAGCGATGGCAAAGAACATGCAGTAACCATTCCTCTTCCTGTGATTTTATATTCTGCTCAAAAAGGACTGACGGTTTTTTCTTCTGCACGTTTTGAACATGGTCATGCTGAGTATGAAGGGTACAAGCTGGTAAAAGAAACCATTGGTGAAAAGATTGTCTCCACCGATCCTGCAGAAAAAGTATACGATTTCTCTTTAACTCGTAACGTGGTTCAAATGATTCTTGCTCTTGCATTGTTGTGTTGGTTGCTCATCAGCATTGCCAATGCTTATACAAAAGGCTTAGGAGTTAAAACAGCACCAAAGGGAAAACAAAATTTGATGGAACCCATCATTGCTTTTGTTAGAGATGAAGTGGCTATTCCAAACCTCGGCCCAAAGGCAATGAAATACCTGCCTTATCTGCTTACTGTTTTCTTTTTTATTCTCATCAACAACATCATCGGATTAATACCGGGCACAGCAAACGTAACAGGCAATATTGCGTTTACTGCGGTATTGGGTTTAATCTCTTTCCTTGTTATTCTGTTCAGTTCAAATAAACATTACTGGCTTCATATTTTTAATCCTCCGGGCGTACCATTGGGAGTTAAGTTCATCCTTGTGCCGGTAGAATTTTTGAGTGTATTTATTAAGCCGTTTGCATTGATCATTCGTCTTTTTGCCAACATGGTGGCGGGTCACATCATCATTATTTGTTTGATTTCACTCATTTTCATTTTTGCCCAATTGAACCAGTATGCTGGTTGGGGAGCTTCTCCTCTCGCAATTGGCTTTACCATATTTATTTATTTTATTGAAGTGTTGGTAGCATTCTTACAGGCATTCATCTTTACCGTGCTTACAGCCGTGTTTATTGGCCAGGCATTAGAAGGCGATCATAGTCATGAAGAAAGTGCAGCACATCATTAAGCGTTTTTATTTTTCACAATCATAAATTCAAAACAATGGATTTAATTCTTTTAGATGCGGTAGCTAATGCAGGTGGTGCAATTGGCGCTGGCTTGGCAGCTGTAGGTGCCGGTATCGGTATCGGACAGATTGGTAAAGGTGCATTGGAATCAATTGCACGCCAGCCTGAAGCTTCTAACGATATCCGTGCAAACATGATCCTTACTGCGGCACTCGTAGAAGGAGCTGCTCTGTTTGCTATTATCGTGGGCTTCCTTGCGATGGTGCTTTAATCGCACAAACGATTTACTGCATCCAAAGTACAGGACGGCGGATGCAGTATTTTTAAAATTTATCTGAACTTATTTAAATACAGCACATGAATTTACTTACTCCCGGCTTTGGCTTATTAGTCTGGACATTGTTAGCCTTCTTAGTGGTATTTTTTCTGTTGAAAAAGTATGCATGGCCTGCTATCATTAAAGGTTTAACCGAAAGAGAGCAAGGTATTGCAGAAGCGTTGGCAACTGCAGAAAAAGTAAAAGCTGAAATGGCTTTGCTTAAAAATGAAAACGAAGCATTGCTTGCAAAGGCACGTGAAGAAAGAGCGCAGCTTTTAAAAGAAGCACGTGAAACAAGAGATAAAATTGTGAACGAAGCAAAGGATCAGGCAAAGGCAGAAGCCAATAAAATTATGGTAGAAGCAACAGCTGCAATTAATCAGCAAAAGATGGCTGCGTTAACCGATGTAAAAAATCAGGTGGGTAACCTGGTGATTGAAGTGAGTGAAAAAGTTTTACGTCGTGAGCTGGGCAACAGAGCAGAGCAGGAAGCATACATCAACAAATTAGCTGAAGTAGTTAAATTAAACTAAGCATTTTCATTATGCAGAATCCCCGTCTTTCAGGTCGTTATGCAAAATCACTGGTGGTGCTTGCTCAGGAGCAGAACCAGCTTGATGCTGTACATACGGATATGAAATATTTACAGCAGGTGTGTAAGCAAAGCAGAGAGTTTACCAATTTGCTGCGCAGCCCTGTTATTAATGCTGATATTAAAGAAAAGATAGTAAAAGAAGTAATCAGCAAAAACATCAGTGAACTTTCAGCAGCATTTATTCATTTGCTTGTAAGAAAAGGTCGTGAAAGAAACCTCCCCGAAATAGCTGTTGCATTTATTGAGCAATACAATGAGATCAATGAGATCCATACCATTAAACTCACAACGGTATCTGTAGCCAGCGAAGAATTGAAAGCAGCCATCATACAAAAAGTAAAAGCAGATACTGCAATTCAGAAAATTGAATTAGAGACTGTAGTTGACGAAGCCATTATCGGCGGGTTTCAGTTAGAGTACAATGGTAATTTAATTGATGCAACTATTGCAAGAGATCTGCGTGATATTCAAAAGCAGTTTGAGAAAAACATTTACGTTCGGAATATTCGATAATCAAAATTGTAAACTCTCCTCATTCCACGTTATAAAAGTGAGGACTAAAATAAAGCGTTATGGCAGATATTAAACCAGATGAGATTTCAGCGATACTTCGCCAGCAATTAAGCAATTTCAGTGTTGGTGCTGATTTAGAAGAAGTAGGTACCGTATTACAGGTGGGTGATGGTATTGCCCGTGTATATGGACTGAACAATGTAAGCTATGGTGAACTGGTGGAATTTGATAATGGTGTTCGTGCCATTGCCTTGAACCTTGAAGAAGATAACGTAGGTGTGGTATTAATGGGTGAAGGAAGAGATATTAAAGAAGGTTCAAAAGTCCGTCGTACAAAACAGATCGCATCTATTAAAGTAGGTGAAGGTATGAGCGGCCGTGTCATCAACGTATTGGGCGAACCAATTGATGGTAAAGGTCCACTCGTTGGCGAATTGTACGAGATGCCACTGGAACGTAAAGCACCGGGTGTAATTTTCCGTGAGCCGGTAAAGGAACCATTGCAAACAGGTATCAAAGCAATTGATGCAATGATTCCTGTTGGTCGTGGCCAGCGTGAATTAATTATTGGTGACCGTCAAACAGGTAAAACTGCCATTGCCGTTGATACCATCATCAATCAAAAAGAATTTTATGCAGCAGGGAAACCTGTTTATTGTATATATGTTGCCATTGGGCAAAAAGCATCTACCATTGCCGGTGTAATGAAAACACTGGAAGATAATGGTGCCATGATGTACACAACTATTGTTGCCGCTTCTGCAAGCGATCCTGCACCACAGCAGTTCTTTGCTCCTTATGCCGGTGCTGCTATTGGAGAATTCTTCCGTGATACAGGCCGTCCTGCATTGATCATTTATGATGATCTTTCTAAACAGGCGGTAGCTTATCGTGAAGTATCATTGTTGTTAAAACGTCCTCCCGGTCGTGAGGCATATCCCGGTGATGTATTCTATCTGCATAGCCGTTTGTTAGAGCGTGCCGCAAAAGTAATTGGTGATGACAGTGTAGCTAAGAACATGAATGATGTACCCGATAGCATTAAGCATCTGGTGAAAGGTGGTGGATCTTTAACTGCATTACCTATCATTGAAACACAGGCCGGTGACGTATCTGCATACATTCCTACCAACGTGATTTCTATTACCGATGGTCAGATCTTCTTAGAAGGTAACCTGTTTAACGCAGGTATCCGTCCGGCGATCAACGTAGGTATCTCTGTAAGTCGTGTGGGTGGTAACGCACAGATCAAATCAATGAAGAAAGTAGCAGGTACATTAAAACTCGATCAGGCCTTGTACCGTGAGCTGGAAGCCTTCTCTAAGTTTGGTGGTGATATGGATGCTGCAACAAAATCGGTAATTGATAAGGGTGCACGTAACGTAGAAATTTTAAAGCAGGCACAATACTCTCCGTTTGCTGTTGAAAAACAAGTAGCTATTATCTATTTGGGAACAAATGGTTTGCTGAATGCTGTACCTGTAAAGCGCATCAAGGAATTTGAAGAACATTTCTTATTGGAAATGGAAAACAAATTACCCGAAGTGTTGGCAGAGTTTAAGAAAGGTGCATTACCTGAAGATGGAATTAAGAAAATGGTAGACCTTGCTAATGGCTTAATTCCGCAATACAAAGCTTAAATACATTTTATCCTGATAAGCAAAAATCCCGAGAAATTTCACGGGATTTTTTTTATTGATGTGTTTATCTGCGTTGCAGTGTTTTATTAATCGTTACTCTGTTAGATTGAATACTGAGAATGTAGGTTCCTTTTGAAAGATAACCAAGTGTTTCAATGGTTACAGGATTGTTTCCTTTTTTAACAGTTAATGGTAATGTTGTTATCAATTTTCCATACATGTCTAATAAACGAATCTGAATGAGTTCTGTTTCAGGTGCATTGATCTGAAACTTCAGCTTATCATCAAATGGATTTACAATTGAATGAACACTTAAGGTGGCCACACTTCCTTTATGCAGTGTAATGGTTTGACTTATTTTGGCAGCAGCATTACCGTTTACTGAAATTATTTTAAGACGATAATGTTTTTTACCATTGAGTATATCCGGGTCTGTAAAGTTGTATGTATATGTGCCGCTGTTTACATTTCCCTGAACAGCTCCGATTGTTTTAAAGTGTATTCCATCATCACTCCGTTCAATTTCAAATGAATGCGGATGACTGCTTTCTGATTTTGCAGTCCATGAAAGCTTCGAATGCTGATTTAGTACTTCACCATTAAACTGCAACAGATCAACATTTAATACATCACATGAGCTGAGTACAGTTATAGCTATTGTATTGCCCTGATAAATTGAACAGGTATTTGTGGCAAGATTGATAAGAGAAGTAGCTACTTTAATCCGGTATTGATAACCGTTGTTAGCAGTAGTTGCAAGAAAATCTGGCATGGCTACAGTATCCTTGTAATTGATGCCATCAAACACATAAGTAAATGTTTGTACTGCCGGAAATTCAGGAGCTGCTGACCAGGTTGTACCTCCATCGGTACTTCTTTCCCATTGATAATACAGGTAATTATTATAGTAGGTAGAAACAATGGCTGATAAACTCACTTGCGCATTTTGACAGTAAGAAGGACTGGGTCCGGGTTTCATATCCAAGCCTGGCAAACAGGATGCAAAACTGATATCATCCATCGCCCAGTCATTGCCACCACCACCAGGTGCATTGTTTTTAATTGAAATTGTTAGTGAGGTTTGTCCGGGCGCCGTTCGGAATACAAAGCCTTTTTTAACCCACTGACCCCAAGTGCCGACATAATCCAGATTGCCGGAGTTATAATAATCCACCCCATTAATCTGGAACGTAAGATTTGGTTTAACACCTGATGAATCGTTAACAGGCAACTCTAAATAACCTGCAGGAACGGATACTCCTGATGCACCCCTGCCCATACTGTCAATACCGCAACGTTTACAAATATTTCTGAACCAGGCAGAAAATTCGTAGTAAGTATCTTCACATAATCCCGAAATATTTTGATTGTTAGCTACGCCCAGTCTGTAAGCCGCATTCACCGCCAACATATATCCTCCATTGCTTCCACTGGCTGAGGGAGGATTTCCTGCATTAGGATCTGCGGCGTTGGTATGGTCACCTATGATATCCCAAACTCCAAAAACTCTGTTAAGTGATGCTGATTCCGGTCGTTGAATAAATTGATTTGTACTCTGGCTTGGGCTTACATTTTTAATAACAGAATAATTTCCATCACCCGGGTTACCGGTTGTAAGACTTACAAAGTTATAATCAGGAACCGTTCCGGGGTTTGTACCATTATGTGTTGTGCCCGATCCAAAATCGCCACTACCTGCATTTACCGAGTTAGATCCTGTTGCATTTACACACAACCCATAGTTGTTGTAAATAATAAACGAAAGGGCATTAGGACTAACAGCAAAATCAGTTGCACCAATAGCCGAAACCTGATTTCTGTATCTTAAAGTCCCGGGCCCATAATTAATTATAGTGTTATAGGGTGTAGCAACAGGAACAGTAACCCGATAGGTTACTAAAATAAGCATGCCACCGCTTGCTCTTGGCCGATGCGTATCTGACCTGAAATACCCACCCCCATTAAGTGTAGTATCTGTTAATGTTGAAACCACATTTCTTACAGGCATGTTTGTAGGAGCTAAAATCGTATCCCTTCCCAGATTAAAACGGATAGTTCTTGTAACAGCATCGTACATAGCAAAATCATCACCGCTTGCATCTGTATAAGCTCTGTACAAGACTGCTTCATTGGTTAATAATTTTAAAGACCCTGTAACATAATTAAGGCTGGAAGGAATCGTGTCGTTAAAACGTGTACGGTAAATAGTCCGGTTTGCAACACCTGTTCCGTTGTTAGTAACGTAGACAGAAATTCGAATCTCAAGTTCATCACCAGGTATAATGGTACCCCCGCCGGGCCTGGTAATATTGATAAAACTTTTACCCACCAATACATTGGCTTGGGAAAAACTGTTTAAAGAAAAAACCGAAAAAGACAAACAAAAAAGTACAGACAGGATATGTTTATTTCTTTTCATAGGGAATAGATTAATACTACTAAGTAGAAACCAGTACAAAAATGGTGAGCATTTTTAAAAAATACAATAGGGAAAGTACGGGTAATTAACCCTTGTTGTTTTTACGTAAACAGGCAGAGATAAGGAATCTTGAGAAATTTGAAATGATTCCGGAGAGGCAGAAATTATATTATAATAATCGTTTTTTCATAACCACATGAGGGATAGTAAGCATAATAAATTCATCGCCATCAACTTTGTAACCTTGTTTTTCAAAAAAATGAATGGTTGCTTTGCGGGCATTCATAATAATGGTTTTGTATCCCCTGTCACGTGCCAGATTTTCGGCAAAATTTATTAATGAGGCGCCAATGCCTTTGCCTTGTACATTATTCTGTACAGCCATTTGCCTTAATCGTACTGTTTCGTGATCAACCCGGGATAAAAAACAGCAGCCGAGCATCTTTTCATCTTCAAAAGCAGCAATAAGAAGATCATATTTTTCATGCTCCAGTTCTTCTTTGGTAAAATTTAAACCCAGCGGCTTTCTTAAAATTTCATACCGCAAATCAAGCATTTGCCGGTATTCAGCAGTTCCAAAATCAATTTGTTTCAGTGCCATAAGCAGATTTAATACAGGATGAACAAGTTACATTTTTTTGGGTAAAAACAAACAGATGTTATGTGATGTTGCTGCAGTTCCTGAAACCGTAAATGAACTTAATTTCAATAAACCCATTTTAATGCTTTTGAACTCGCTGAAACTGAGAGCTTTCAGACATTTTTCATTAACCGCTTGCGAATTGTTTAAAAACTCTATTTTTGCAACCTGTAACCAAATTATTACGACAATGTCAGACATCGCAGCAAGAGTAAAAAAAATCATCGTAGACAAGTTAGGTGTAGAAGAATCAGAAGTAAACCCTGAGGCTTCTTTTACCAATGATCTGGGAGCTGATTCTTTAGACACAGTTGAACTTATCATGGAATTTGAAAAAGAGTTCAACATTTCTATTCCTGATGAGCAGGCCGAAACCATCACAACCGTTGGACAGGCTGTAACTTATTTAGAAGAACACGCTAAGTAATTAATTACCGTTAGCACGGTATAACCCTTCTTTTACCAGGCAACTTATGGAACTCAAACGAGTAGTAGTTACCGGAATTGGCGCCCTTACACCATTAGGCAAAACTCTTGATGAATATTGGGAGGGATTGGTTAGTGGTGTATCCGGTGCTGATTTTATTCAGCAATTTGACTGTTCTAAATTTAAAACCCGTTTTGCCTGTGAGGTAAAGGATTTTGATCCTACTACTTATCTCGACCGTAAAGAGGCAAGGAAAATTGACCGCTTTACACAGTTTGCTCTTGTTGTAAGTGATCAGGCGGTGAAAGATGCCGGTATCAGCAAAGAGAATGTAAACCCAGACAGAGTGGGGGTAATCTTTGCAAGCGGTATTGGTGGTCTCATCACTTTTCAGGAAGAGGTGGTAAACTTTGCCAATGGAGATGGAACTCCCCGTTTCAATCCCTTCTTTATTCCCAAAATGATATTGGATATAGCAGCCGGACAAATTTCTATGCGTCATGGATTTCGTGGTCCTAATTTCGCTGTAGTATCTGCCTGTGCTTCTTCTACCAATGCCATCATTGATGCGTATGACAATATCCGCTTAGGAAAAGCTGATATTGTTTTAACAGGAGGAAGCGAAGCAGTAGTAAGTGCAGCAGGTGTTGGCGGATTTAACGCCATGAAAGCATTGAGCGAACGAAATGACGATCCCAAAACAGCCAGTCGCCCGTTTGATAAAGACAGAGATGGTTTTGTTATGGGCGAAGGTGCAGGTATGCTGGTGCTTGAAAGCCTTGAACACGCTTTACAACGTGGTGCCAAAATTTATTGTGAAATTGCCGGTGGTGGTGCTACTGCAGATGCACATCATATTACCGCTCCTCATCCCGAAGGGTTGGGTGCAAAAAATGTTATGAGTGCAGCATTAAATGATGCCGGGTTGCAGCCATCGGATATTGATTATATTAATGTACACGGCACATCTACACCTTTAGGAGATATTGCAGAAACCAAAGCGATCCTCAGTGTGTTTGGTGATCATGCTTATCAACTCAATATCAGCTCTACAAAATCAATGACCGGTCATTGCCTTGGTGCAGCAGGTGCTTTAGAAGCAATTGCCTGTGTGATGAGTGTGGTGCATGATCTTGTGCCCCCTACCATTAATCACTTTACTGATGATCCGGGACTTGACCCAAATCTCAATTTTACATTTAATAAAGCGCAGAAACGCACAGTACGGGCGGCTTTGAGCAATACCTTTGGATTTGGTGGACATAATGCCTCTGTTATTGTAAAAAAATATTCCTGATTTCCTTTAGATTTGTTGCAGCATCCGTTAAATGAAGTTTTTTTGTTTGATGATGATGTTGACGATAAAAATTTATGGTGCGGAACTTCGTCCGTCAAATATTACCTGCAAAAAATAAATTCGAAAGTAACCTTCGCAATATTCTCGGCTATAGTCCAGGGGATCTTTTACTGTATAAAACAGCATTAAGCCATCGTTCAATTAAAGAAGGCAGCGATCAGAATAATGAACGGATGGAATTTTTAGGTGATGCTGTACTGAGTGCTGTGGTAGCAGATTATCTGTTTAAAAAATATCCCTATAAGGGCGAAGGGTTTCTTACTGAGATGAGGAGTAAAATGGTAAACCGTGCTACGCTCAATGATATTGCTGTAAGAATGGGATTGAAAAAAGTAACCCTCTATAACAAAGGTGATAACTCTCTGAAAATTTCTCAGATATTCGGCAATACGCTGGAAGCCTTACTGGGCGCCATTTATCTTGATCTGGGGTATAACAAAACAAAGAAATGGATTATGAAAAATATCATCACTCCATATTTGTTTATGGAAGAACTGGAGTTGCTTGAAATTAATCATAAAAATAAATTGTACGGCTGGGCCAATAAAAACGGTAAAGTTCTTGACTTTGAAACACTGGATGAGCGATTGGAAAACGGTCGCCGCCTGTTTACCATTGGTGCTGTTGTAGATGGCGAAGTGATCTCAGAAGGAAAAGCGTTTAATAAAAAAGATGCCAGTCAGATTGCAGCACAGACAGCAGTAGAAAAACTCGGCATCATCTGATCTCGTTTTTATTTTTCTTGTATATGACTCCTCTGTTTAAAAAACTTAACTACAAAACACAGGGCACAATTGTATCCATTCATCACCCTGATAGTTTTTTGCCGGAGCTTAAATCTATGAGTGAAGAAGCAACGATCATTGATTCTCTTAGTAAGGCAAAACACATCGGGTTTGTGATTGTGTTTGCAATAAAACAGAAGGAAGTAAATGTAGCTGCTGAACAAATAGCAAAGAAAGCTGCTGAAGATGCAGTGATCTGGTTCTGCTATCCCAAAGGAACATCCAAAAAATATACCTGCGAATTTAACCGTGATAACGGCTGGGCCAAACTTGGTGAACTTGGTTATGAACCCGTGCGGGCTGTGGCTATTGATGAAGACTGGAGTGCATTACGTTTTCGCAAAGCAGAACATATAAAAACAATGACACGTTCATTTGCTATGACAGAAGTTGGCAAGAAGAAAGTGGGGGCTGTGAAGAAAAAATAAAAATGGTTTGAAAACAAAAATGCTCAACAGGTTTTCTGTTGAGCATTTTTTGTGCGGAGACGAAGGGATTCGTCCCGATTTATCGGGATGATACAGTTTCCAGTATACACACTTTCTGCAGCAGTAAAGTCTTCAATTGTTCTAAGTTTTTGTTTTTACAGCTTCCAATTTTTTATTAAGTTTTCAATGAATGTTCTGCTCTTCATTTTCTTAATTTGTTTTTCTCTGAGTAAGGCAGCTGTTCGTGTAGGAACAAGTTCAAAATAGACTAAACGTAATGGTCTTTTTGAAGAAGTGTATTTGCTAAAGCCATCATTGTGTTTTGACATACGTTTGTCAAGGTCTGTACATTGACCTGTGTAAAAAGAAAAATCCTTCTGGCTTTGAAGGATGTAAACATAAAATTTTTCTTCTTGCATTTTGCGGAGACGAAGGGATTCGAACCCTTGATACAGTTTCCCGTATACACACTTTCCAGGCGTGCTCCTTCAACCACTCGGACACGTCTCCGTTAATTATATAGCCTTATTTCAAAAATCTTAGTACACACTTTCTCCCGATACTTCGGGAACAGGTATCCGTTAAGGGGCAGCAAAAATACAGTTAGTTAACTCAGCTGCCGAATAAATTTTGAGCGTTCTTTGTGGTTTCACGAATAATTTCTTCTGTTGATAAACCCATCGCCTCAGCCATTTTTTCAACAACATAAGTAAGATAGGCAGGCTCATTTCGCTTTCCCCTAAAAGGCACAGGAGTTAAATAAGGAGCATCAGTTTCCAGTACAAGATGATTGATTGAAGTTGTTTGGAGTACATCAGAAAGTCCGGATTTTTTATATGTAACAACACCTCCGATACCCATTAAAAATCCCAGATCAATAATTTGCCGGGCTTCTTCGGCTGTTCCTCCAAAACAGTGAAATATTCCTTTGAGTTTTCCATTTTGATTTACCCGTACAAGATCAATACAATCCTGCATCGAATCCCGGCTGTGGATCACAACAGGCAGGTTTAACTCTTTTGCCCAATTGATTTGTTGTTGAAATGCGTGTTTTTGTTCAGCAATAAATGTTTTATCCCAATAATAATCCAACCCGATTTCACCTACTGCAGCAAAAGGTCTTTTTCTGAGCCATTCCTCAACAATTTTTAATTCCTGATTATAGTGTTCATTCACCGAACAGGGGTGCAGGCCCATCATAGCGATGCATTTACCCGGGTATTGTGCTTCTACCTCCAGCAGATCAGCAACGGAGCTGCTGTCTATATTAGGCAAATAAAATTTGCTGATTCCCTGCTTTTCAGCTCTGGAAACAACATCGGCAAGATCTTCCTTAAACTCACCGAGGTAGAGATGTGTATGTGTATCAATCATATTTTGGAACGTCAAAAGTAAGATCTTCCTGTTTTAAGCGTTCTTAGAACTGTATTCAACCCTATACAAATAAAATATTTTTTAACAGAGTTTAAACCAACTGAAACCCTTAGAGTCTCTTAATAGTTCGTTTCATTTAAAAACCTAAAAAAAGCGTATATCATGAAAACAAATCCACTGATTTTAAAAAGCACATGGGCACTCCTGCTGTTTAGTGCACTTTTCTTTACCGCATGTAAAAAAGACAGAACTGCTGCAAAAGAAGAAGAAGTTGCCACAATTGAAAGTACAATCAGCAACAGCGAAGCTGAAGCCGTTTATGAAGATGTATTTGATAATACAATGGGTATTGGCGCAGAAACCGGAGAAGATTTAGGTATTACTGGTGGTATAGGTATTTATGGCCGTATGGAAGCCGGCAGCTATACAGGCCGTATGGATTCAATCCGTTGTTTTACCATAACAGTTGTTCCACAGCAACAAGGCGTTTTTCCAAAAACGGTGACCATCAACTTTGGCAATGGCTGTCTGGGCCGTGATGGAAAATTCCGCAAGGGAAAAATCATTACTGTATTTACAGGCCCTATGCGTGCAGCGGGAAGTAAGGCCACCACTACTTTTGAAGGTTACAAAGTTGATAGCGTAGCTGTTGCCGGTACACATGAAGTAACCAATAACAGCAGCAGCAACAATAAGATTTTTACTACAAAGGTTATAGAAGGTAAATTAACCTGGAACAGTGGCCGTTGGGTAAAATGGAGCAGCATCAGAACAGTTGCACAGTTAGAAGGCAATGGAACTCCTTACTGGCCGGTTGATGATGTATTTGCTATTACCGGTGGCGGACGTGGCGAAAACAGTGCAGGCAACAGCTGGGCACATGAAGTAATGGAGCCATTAATAAAAAAATTCACATGTCGCTGGATATCAAAAGGTATTTTACGTATCAGATTCAACAATACCAACGGAGTGCTTAATTTCGGTAATGGGGAGTGCGATAATAAAGCAGTACTTACCGTAAACGGAAATACAAGGATCATTACGCTTCCCTGAGAAAAAACACTTGTATCTGATAAAAGAAATTGTACCTTAGCGAAAGTTTTCATAGGGTACGGATTAAAAACGGGCCAGGGTTTCCACCCCGGCCCTCCTTTTTTTAACTTATTTAGCCTGCCGGATTGCCTCAAAACGGTAACCCATACCCGAAAAGTAACGAAGAGTTTCCCTCAGGGCATATTTCATATTTACCAACGCCTTCTCACTGTCGTGAAAAACAATAATGGCCCCGGGCTTTACATTCTTTTTTACATTGTTAAAACATTGCTCCTCACTGATATTTTGGTCAAAATCGGCACTTAATACATTCCACATAATAATTTGAAACGGCGGGTTTGCCTGTTGCAGGAGTTTTGCCTGAAAGGCCCTTATTTTCCCATAAGGAGGTCGAAACAGATCGGAATCAATCCATTTGGCGGCTTCTTTTACATTGTTGATCCATGTTTTATCATCCGTTTTCCAGCTATTGAGATGATTGTGGGTATGGTTCCCGACACGATGCCCTTCTGCTAAAATCCGTTGATAGAGTTCGGGCTGCTCCTGTACATTTTTCCCGATGCAGAAGAAGGTTGCTTTTGCATTGTATTTTTTTAATTCATCCAAAACAAACGGAGTTGCAACAGGATGTGGTCCATCATCGAACGTGAAATAAATAATTTTATCTGTTGCAGGAATATGCCAGGTAAGATTTGCAGGAAACATCATCTTTAACCACCACGGAGTTGTAACAATGTAACGCATAGATGAAATTAATACTGATTTGAATACCCAGTTATTTGAATGAGTAATGATGCATAAAAAAATCGTTTCCCTTTTTTTGAAAGAAAAGCGGCCTGTGTTGCAGGCGAAAATAATTCATTGGCATACAATTGCTCGTTTGAATGAATGATTGTTGCGTTGCTGCCTGACAAAACAGCTTCGGTACAATACTTTTCTAACAAACCCGGTAAGGTTTGATAAAACAGTGATGTACTGATAAATACATCGGCCCCAAGAATTTTATTACCGGTTGAAGCAACGATGCCCACAATACTGCTATCCTTGCTTCTCAGTTGTTGTAAAAAGAAACGTACATATTGATTGGTAGTATCAGCCGTTTTTTTATTGCCAAGCAGAACAGCGTAGGAAGAAGAGTTGGTTTGATTGTTTTGTTTCAGCAATCGCCGGATCTCATCCCAAACTGCAGTTTGATTTTTTGCTGTATCAACAACGTTTTGCAAACCGCTGCCTGTTGTACCCCTGTAAGTAAATTTCTTTTCACCGGCACTCCATCTGTTTTCTTCGATACAATACACAGGTATAAGATGTTGTTTGCCGGATGTTAAAACAGTGTCCCTTGCAAACACCCTGTCTTGCCGCCCGCCCATTACAATTTCGCCACTTCTGATGATCAGGTCTTTCCCGCTTTTGTTTTCAACTAAAAGTACATTGATGTTGTCCATCATATAATTTCCACGCTCTTTCAGCTTCACTGTTCCCTTGCCCATCCCTGTTTTTAATGAAATAGCATTGGGTACTGTGTAGCTGCTGTCTGTTACCTGCTCAATCCGTTTGATAGGGATTAGTTTCAGGTTACGGAAAAGAATGGCACTATCGTATTCCACCACAAGCGATGGAAACGTAAAATCAGTTTGTGCAAACGCACTAACACAAGTAAAAAATAAAATAACCAGGCAAGAATATTTATTCATTGATTTTGTGAAGGTATAAAATTGAAAACGTTTCATGTCCCTTTCGGGCATTTAGACTTTATCTTTGCGACATGAGTGTACGAGTTCGTTTTGCTCCCAGCCCTACGGGAGGTTTGCATTTAGGCGGTGTACGCACCGTGTTGTATAATTATTTATTTGCCAAACATCATGGCGGCGAGTTTGTGTTGCGGATTGAAGATACTGATCAGTCACGCTTTGTACCCGGTGCCGAAGAATACATTTTCAATTGTTTGAAATGGTGCGGACTGGAGCCTGATGAAAGCCCGGTACACAATGGACCTTATGGCCCTTATCGCCAGAGCGAACGCAAAGAATTGTACCGCAGTTATGCGGAAACGTTAGTAACCCGTGGTTTTGCTTATTATGCATTCGATACCAAAGAAGAGTTGGAAAAAATGCGGGAAGAGTTGAAAACAGAAGAAAATCCTTCGCCCCAATACGATCATCGTTCACGCAAGAACATGCGGAACAGTTTAAACTTAACAGATAATGAAGTAAAAGAACTTTTGGAAAAAAATACGCCGCATGTGATCCGAATCAAAATGTCAGAGAATGATGTGGTGAGCTTTACTGATATGATTCGTGGCGAAATTAGTTTTCAAACAGGATTGGTAGATGATAAAGTGTTACTGAAAGCGGATGGTATGCCTACTTATCATTTGGCAGTGGTGGTAGATGATTATTTAATGAAGATCACACATGCATTTCGTGGGGAGGAATGGTTGCCCAGTGCTCCTGTTCATTTGTTGTTGTGGAAATATTTGGGATGGGAAGCATCCATGCCGCAATGGGCGCATTTACCATTAATACTCGGACCAAGTGGTAAACTCAGCAAGCGTGATGGGGCCAAATATGGCTTTCCTGTTTTTGCAATGAACTGGACCGATCTAAAAACAAATGAACTAACCGAAGGTTTTTTTGAAAAAGGATTTTTGCCTGAAGCATTTATTAATCTTTTAGCAGTGCTTGGCTGGAACGATGGTACAGAAAAAGAATTGTACAGCATGGATGAGTTGATTGCCAGCTTTGATATTAAACGTGTACACAGTGCAGGTGCAAAGTTTGATTATGAAAAAGCTAAGTGGTTCAATCATGAATGGATCAAACGATTGCCGGTTGCTGATTTGCGATTGCAGATTGAATCGTACTTTTCAGCAAGTGGAATTGATGTAAGTGATACTGCAAAGTTTGAACAGGTAATTGAACTGGTGAAAGACCGTTGTTCACTGTTACCAGATTTTGTACAGCAGGGCGGGTTCTTCTTTAAAGCTCCTGTAACATTGGAGCTGGATGCGGTTAAACCAAAATGGAGCGAAGAGAAGAAACAGTTTTTTGTTGAATATGTGGATGTGTTGAAAACAATTAGCTCATGGGAGTTAATGACAGTTGAAAATGCATTTAAAGAAATGGCTGCTGCAAAAGCAATCAAGCCCGGTGAACTGCAACTGCCCATGCGGGTTATGTTGGTGGGAGGAAAGTTTGGTCCGGCTGTATTTCAGATAGCAGAAATTATTGGCAAAGAAGAAACAGTAAAGCGAATGGAGTATGCGCTGAGTTTATTTTAAATAATTTATTGATCATGAAAATGCCTCTGCAGCTGCTGAGGCATTTTTTTATGTCAAGATTATCCTTGTTGTCGTATCAGTTCCATCAATTCAATAAAAGCACCAGTACCCAGCTTTTCAATCAGTTGCTGATCAGCTTTCTCCAGTTCAAACAAACCATTTGTATTGAGCTTCACCTGTTCCGGTGTGCGAATTCCGGGAATAATGACAGATACTTCATCATAACTCAAAATATAACTCAACGCCAGTTGTGTTTTTGTGCAATTGTATTTGCTGCACAATTCCCACACAGGTTCTGTCGCAAGTAATGTTTCGTTAATCACATCTTTTGTTAATCTGTTTTTACGATGATCATTTTCAGAAAAACTTACTTGTTCATCAAACTTGCCGGTGAGTAAACCAAACTGCAACGGCATGCGTGCAATAACGCCATAACCTTTTGCTGCAGCAGTTTTCATGAGTGGCACTGCTCTTTGATTAATGATGTTGAGCACTAACTGAAATCCGTTCCCCAAATGATGATTCAATAAAAAATCTGCATCATCGTTTGGCTCAAATGTATTTAACGACAAACCCCAGTATCGGATCTTACCTTGTTGCTGCAATTGCTGCATTGCTTCAATGCATTCGCCATTTTGTAAATGAGCTAAACGGGCCGTATGTAATTGGTAATAATCAATTGCATCTCTGTTCAGCCGTTTTAACGATGCTTCGCACGCAGCAAGAATATATTCTTTGGAATAATCAACGGTGAACTGTTCGTTACGGGCAACATTTCCCACTTTCGTTGCAATGATTACATCGCTTCTGTTGCCTATTTCATTACCAATTATTTTTTCTGAATGACCAAGGCCATAAATATCAGCCGTATCAAAAAAGTTGATCCCCGCATCCAATGCTGCATGAATAGCTTTGATGGATGTGTTGTCATCTGCATCGCCCCAACCAATGGCAGTAGTGCCAATCATAGCACCTCCACCAATTGCCCATGCACCAAAACCAATTTCACTTACAAGGAGTTCTGTGTTGCCAAATTTTCGATAGTTCATCTTGTAATTTACGGATTACCTCCACATGCAACGATAGAAACCTTTTTGATTATACATGCACTTAGTAAGAAACCGTACATCAACCAATGTTATTCTTTATTTTCGCAACATAACATTGCTGTATGAACAGACCTGTACGAGTACTCGTTGCAAAAGTTGGACTGGATGGCCACGATCGTGGTGCCAAAGTGATTGCTACCGCATTGCGTGATGCAGGCATGGAAGTGATTTATACCGGGCTTCGTCAAACACCTGAGATGGTGGTAAATGCTGCGCTGCAGGAAGATGTAGATGCAATCGGCGTAAGTATTTTAAGCGGAGCCCACATGACAGTTTTTCCCCGTCTGCTGAATTTGATGAAAGAAAAAGAAATGAATGATGTGTTGCTCACAGGTGGCGGTATAATTCCGGATGAAGATGTAGATGCATTAACAAAGATGGGCGTTGGTAAATTATTTCTGCCAGGTACTAATACACAAGATATTGCAGCGTATATAAAAGAGTGGGTAAAAGCGAACAGAAATTTTTAATTTTATGCAATGGGAAGAGAGATTAAAATTTTTAAAAGTTTTCAAGAGCAGGATGAGTATCATATAGAACGAATGCGAAATTCATCAGTATTTGAAAGATTTAGAACTTTATTTCAAATGCAGAAAACTACAAAACTATTCCATCCTCTAACTGACAAAATCAGGAAAATAATCATTCAAAAGAATGGACATACTCAACCATGAATTTTTGCTATTTCTTAAGTGTGCTCAACAAAACGCTTTAAGATATCTTCTCATTGGCGGCTATGCAGTAAACTATTACGGCTACAACAGAAATACGGATGATCTGGATATATGGCTTGCACCAACAAACGAAAATAAAGGGGCTTTTATAAATACACTTTTGTGTATGAATTATACTGCCGATGAAATTGCTCCTCTAAATGATGAGGATTTTACCGGATATTTTATTGGCACAATAGGATCTGCTGATGCAATAATGGATGTTATTACCATCGTACATAATCAGTTGTCCTTTGACGAAGCCGAGAAAAATAAATCAACTTTTGAGCCAGAGCCGGGTGTAATCATGCAATTTGTTCCTTATGCTTTTTTAAAGGAAATGAAACTCTTATCCCGCAGGGAAAAGGATCTATGGGATATTGCACGGCTTGAAGAATTAAGATCAAAAAATAAATTATGACTTATCAAACATTACTTACTTCATTAGAAGATGGAATTTTTATCATCACCATCAATCGTCCCGATAAATTAAATGCACTTAACAAAACAGTAATTGAAGAATTATCTGCTGCTGTTGATGAAGTGAATAGTAATACTGCGATCAAATGTGCTGTCATCACAGGCGCAGGACCAAAAGCATTTGTTGCCGGTGCCGATATTTCTGAATTTCTTTCAATGGGTGCCACGGATGGTGAAGCTTTAGCACGCAAAGGGCAGGAAATGCTGTTCAATAAAATTGAACAATCACCCAAGCCCATTATTGCAGCAGTCAATGGTTTTGCATTGGGTGGCGGTTGTGAGTTGGCCATGAGTTGTCATTTCCGTTTAGCTACTGACAACGCCAAGTTTGGTCAGCCCGAAGTAAATCTTGGTTTAATTCCGGGCTATGGTGGAACACAACGTTTGGTGCAACTGATTGGAAAAGGCAAAGCAATGGAATTGATGATGACTGCTGCAATGATTGATGCCAATGAAGCCAGGCAACTTGGACTTGTGAATTATGTTACAACCGTTGAAGAGTTAATTCCAAAAACAAAGGAACTGCTTTCAACAATAATGAGTAAAGGACCGAATGCAGTTGCGAAAGTGATTGCATCTGTGAACGCTTACTTCGATTCATCACAAAATGGATTTGAAGCCGAGATTAAATTATTTGGCGAGTGTTTTGGAACGGATGAAATGAAAGAAGGAGTGGGCGCATTCTTAGAAAAACGAAAAGCAAATTTTTAGCCCGTCAGACGCCCTCGTCGGTCGGGTATTGATAAGTTCTCTATCTCTTTACAACACTTTTAAAAAATTAAATTGACTTATATGGATTACCGGATTGAAAAAGATACAATGGGCGAAGTAAAAGTCCCCGTGAACGCTTATTACGGTGCACAAACCCAACGCAGCATCGATAATTTTAAAATTGCACAGGATATCAATCGTATGCCGAAAGAAATCATCCGTGCATTTGCATACCTGAAACATGCAGCTGCTATAACCAACAATGAGGCAGGGATATTGCCAAAGAAGAAATCGGTTTTAATAGGTAAAGTTTGTAAAGAAATACTGGAAGGAAAGCTGGATGATTTTTTTCCACTCGTTGTTTGGCAAACAGGTAGTGGCACACAAAGCAACATGAATGTAAATGAAGTAATTGCCTATCGTGGTCATGTAATCAATGGCGGCAAATTAAGTGATAAAGAAAAATACCTGCATCCGAATGATGATGTAAACAAAAGCCAGAGCAGTAATGATACATTCCCAACGGCTATGCATATTGCTGCTTATAAAATTTTAATGGAAACAACCATTCCCGGAATTGAGAAGTTGCGTAATACCTTAGATAAAAAAGCAAAGGCATATAAGAAAGTAGTAAAGATTGGTCGTACGCATTTTATGGATGCAACACCATTAACAGTAGGGCAGGAGTTTAGCGGCTACGTATCACAGTTAGATCATGGATTGAAGGCGATCAAGAATACATTAGCACACCTGAGTGAACTTGCATTAGGCGGCACTGCGGTTGGCACAGGTATTAACACGCCTGCAGGTTATGATGTAAATGTGGCGAAGCATATTGCCAAGCTTACCAAGCTTCCATTTAAAACAGCGGAGAATAAATTCGAAGCATTGGCAGCTCATGATGCCATTGTTGAAGCACATGGCGCATTAAAAACAGTGGCAGTAAGTTTAATGAAGATAGCTAACGATATCCGTATGTTGAGCAGCGGACCACGCAGCGGTATCGGCGAAATTTTTATTCCTGATAACGAACCCGGTTCATCCATCATGCCCGGTAAGGTAAACCCCACTCAGTGCGAAGCATTAACCATGATTGCTGCGCAGGTAATGGGTAATGATGTGGCTATTAATGTTGGTGGTGCAATGGGCCATTTTGAATTGAATGTGTTTAAACCGGTGATGATTTACAACTTCCTGCACAGTGCAAGATTAATTGGTGATGGTTGTGTAAGTTTCAATGATAAGTGTGCAGTAGGTATTGCGCCAATTGAGGCAAATATTAAAAAGCATGTAGAAAATTCATTGATGCTGGTTACTTCACTTAACACAAAGATCGGTTACTACAAAGCAGCAGAGATTGCACAGAAAGCACACAAAGAAGGAACAACCTTAAAACAAATGGCCGTGAAACTGGGTTATGTTACACCTGCAGAATTTGATGCATGGGTAATTCCTGCAAACATGGTTGGAAAAATATAAAGAACCGTTTGCTGAAAATAAAAAAGGAGAAGCTTGCTTCTCCTTTTTGGTTATTCATAGCTGCTGTAATAATCCGGTTCAGCAGAACTCTGTTCCGATTGAACAACAGCAGCTGATCTTTTATTCAGCCCGAAAAATAAACGGTACAGTCTGGATGTTTTTTCTGAACTGATTTCCTCACGGATTACATACAGATGATTTTCAGATCTTACCAGGTTGGCTTGTTTTCCAATTGCCGTTGATAGGAAAGAGGCCGGTATCAATGTGTTTGACATATTACAATTTTTTCAGGTTTACTAAAACAAAACTCCTGCCATCAAAAGGCAGTAGTTTTGTTTTAACAAGTATTTATTGTTTAATAAATTTTGTTTTTTCATTTAAGTGAGCACCGGTTACATCAACAAAATAGAACCCGGCCGGCAAACTGCTCAAATCAAGGTTAAAGTTGTTCATTCCTTTTGTTACTGTAAAGTTGCGGGTCATTACCACACGGCCTGTGTTATCAGCAATTCTCATTTGTACGGTTTCATCAGCTAAAGCATTTATCCCTATGCTTGTATAGCTGTGTACAGGGTTCGGGAATAGCTGCAGTATACCATTTGTTCTTCTTCCAAACTTCACACTTGCAACCTGTGTGTATTTTTCTGTGCCATCTGCATGCAGCACTTTTAAACGATAGTAAACTGTTTGTGAAAGTTTGCCTGCATTAAAGTCGGTAAAGCTGTAAGAATGATCACCTGCATTGTTTGCATTTGTTTTTCCTGCAGCAACAAAGTTTAATTGATCGGTACTACGTTCAATGATGTAAGACTGTATACCTGTTTCATTAGTAACATTCCATTGCAGTAAGCTGTGTTCGTTTTTCGCTGTTGCTGTAAACTTAAGTATATCAACCGGCAACGTGCTATTGGCGTTTGCAAAATAGAAAGTAGAAAAACCGGTGATATCTGTTTGCAATGCATAACCATAGGTTGCAGAAGCTCCTCTTGCGAAACGCCCTGTTACTGTTGGTCTGGTTATTGTACCGGATACCATGGTTGTACCACAGGCATTGTTATTTTTTAAAATTGCGAGATCAAGAATTCCTGTGATGGCAGGATCTGCAGCAACAAGATTATTAAACTCACCACGTGTAAAATACAGTTTAACACGCACTGGTGTAACTGCAGAAATAGTACCTGTTGTTGAGCGGTTAATGGTGATGCTGCGGTTCATGTAGTATTGTCCGCTGAATGTTCTTGTTGCACCTGTTTTAATATATGAACTGGTTGTTACAGTTCCGAGGTCGTTACCATTTGCATTGATTTCGGCAATGATATCTCCGTTAGGACCAGTTACAGGTACCCAAATAGTATTATTATTATTTGCAGCACTGATCACAACTGTTGTTCCGTTGATGCATGTATTGGTTGTAGCCGAATCAATTGCAATTTCATCGGGCATTGCACTGGTAACGGGTGATGTACCTTGCGAGTTGTATCCTTTGAAAGTGTATTTAATAATTGCGCCCGGATTTGTGCTGCTCACAGGGTTGTCTGTGCTTGGGCCCGAAGTACTTCCTCTTCTGTCAATAGAAGCATAGATGCTCCATCCGTCGGGATCAATTGCCAAATCACGGTAACGGTTGTTGGTAGGAAAAATATAAGACGTATCAAAACCACCAATGCCTCCATTGATGACATCACTTCCATCAGCATTTAATTTTAACCGCATCATACTTCCCTGTTTTAATGAAGCAAGGATGAGTGAATTTTTCCAACCCGGAATTTTGCTGTGTGTATATGCATCCATACCCGAAGGTGCAATGGAAGGCCATGTCATATTGCCGGGATTGTATGCATAAATATTTCTGATTGAACCGGAGTAAGTAGAGTTTGTTCCGGTTGGTGGGGCAGCAGGTGGTGATGCTAAAGGTGCATTGGGTGCTGCAAACAGACTGTAAATCGGATCTACATAGTTTGGTATCGTTAATGCATCTGCTGCTTCATCGGTAATGAATGGCATTGTTGTAGGAGTTCCTGTTTGTGTTGGTGTTGGATTACTTGAAGTAGGAACAGTATATGGTGTGTGTGATAAAGAAGCGTGAGCGTTGTTATAATTTCCATCGGCATAACCCTGAATTCTTGGGTGACCATAGTTTTTTTCTCTTTCCAGGATATTCACTTCATCATCACTGAACTGTCCGTGCGATGAACCATATAGTTTGCCATTGGCATACACCAGGCCTTGCACATTTCGGTGGCCAATACTATACACAGCACTTTGGCCTGTTACCGGAGCAACGTTGTTATATGGATTGTCATTGGGTATCCATTTGTTGTAATCAACAGCACCCTGATCAGCATCGGCATCTTCTTCCAGATTAAACCGCAACATTTTTCCTTCATAAGAATTGGTGAGTTGAGATTTAATGGCACGGCCTGTATTTCCAAACTGCCCTGCACCCATATCGCCTAATGCATAAAACAGATAATCGGTACCACCCTCAGGTGCAATGATGATACGTCCGCTGTTATGATCATTACTGCCCGGCAATGTATCGCATAATATTCGGGGGTCTTCTAAAAAACCGGTCGTGGTATTAAATGTAAAACGTACCAGACGGGAAGTATATACAGTGGAGCTTGTTCGTGAATGAACATAAGCGAGATAAATAAATTTTTTCGCTGCATTTGTTACAAACTCAGGATGAATGGCAAGCCCCATCATACCTCCCTGTGGCCACCCACTTACATTAGAGGGGAAAGTGCGCCGGAAAGCAGTTGAAATTCCATTCAGTTGTGCAACAGTTGCGTTGTCTGATAAATCAACCAGACTTCTGAAGCCACCGGTTGTTGGATGCATTTTAAGAATACGGTAAGATGTATCTTCTGTTATCCAGAGCGAATCATCTCCCGGTAAAAAAGTGATTTCCCAACCACTGTTTATATTGGCTGAGTTTAATACAGTAGCACTAAACACTTCTTTCATACGGGATGGAGGAGGAGTTTGTGCATGAAGCTGATTGCACAGCAGGATTGTAAAAAGAACAATGAGTTGTTTCATGGTTTTACTTAGGATGTATTAGGATTCATAAAAGTAGACTACGCTTCCTCCTTCTGCAATAGAGGTTTCCCTTTATTCTTAACGGAAATTACGGATAGTCAATGTGCGTACTTAAACGGACTATTTTATATGAAATATTAATACGGAGAATACAGTTTGGCTGTCGTTTATTGAAGTATATATTACTGGTATTATACATTAAATACGAAGGGAGCAAATTCAGTACTTATGCTTATTGATCTGCAACGTGTTTGGAAGTACATTTATTGTGTGTTACATTTTCATCATTTGGTTTTGCAACACCATTTTAATCCGAATTACTATGAAACATTTACTACACTGTATTTACATTGTTTGTTTTTTTATTTTACTGTTTCTTCATGTACCTTTTGTAGCCGGCAGTCAGTCTGTTCAAACAGGTAAAAGTTATATCAACATCAGCAAACCGGGCGGAGGTGTTATTGAAAATGGAAACGAACTTGAAATTCGGGCAGTGATTGCCGTTAGTACAAGTTCAATTTATTTTGTGCGATATAATGATACCATTCCTGTGGGTACAACCTACAAGCCCAATTCCATTCGTTTTACCACCAATGAAGGAATGAATTACGGAACACCATTACGGCCTTCGGGTTTATTAACTGATGCAGGTGCTGATGATGAGGCAAGATTTGCAGCAGGTGTGCTGCGTGTAAATGTTGGCAGCCTTTCAAGAACAGGCGGACAAACCATCGCTTACGATGCTGTTGCTGCACCTGTTATAATTGATGTGTTGCCTGCGGCTTCGGGGTGCAGGGTTTCAACTAACGGAAGACCCAGTTTTTACGGAAGTGCCTGCATCATCATGGTTACATACCGTGTGTTTGTAAATACTGCTGCTGGTTCTTCTTTTACAATACCGGGCGGTGCTTTCAGATATAAAACAGCTAATACATTCAGTGAAGCTACATTACCAAGCATTGTACGAAGATTAAATACCATGAATGTAATGGTAACGGATCCACTGCCTGTTTGTAATGCAACAGGAACAAACTCAATAACAGGAAATGGAGGAAATTTTGGAAGCGGTAATACACAAAATCTCAATCCGGTTCCTGCACCCGGCACAGTTGTACCCGGTTATCAATGGAGAGCATTTGCTGCTCCAACTAATGGTCCTAACGACAGCATGTTTACAGTTGCAAATAATACAAGTCCTACCGGCAGTACAAATAATTCACTGGCTTATCCAAATGCAGCAAGGTTGTTTAATGTATGGGATATAATAGGCGATCATACCAATGCCGTAAATCCTGTTACAGGAAATCCTGCAACAGCTGTTGGAACAAACGGTGGTTATATGGCGGTTGTAAATGCAGCATACGGTATTAATAATGCTGTTCAACAAACAGTAAATGGATTATGCGGAGATACTTACTATGAATTTTCTGCATGGTTCAGAAATATTTGCAGGAGGTGCAGCAGCGATACATCGGGCAAAGGATCCGGTACTGCTGGATTTAAAAATTACCTGTCACCTGTCATTCCAAATACCAACGACTCTGCCGGTGTATTACCCAATCTTACATTTCAGGTAAACGGTGTGGATTATTATACCACAGGTAATCTCGATTACAACGCACAGTGGGTTAAAAAAGGATTTCTTTTTAAAACAGCACCCGGACAAACTTCTGTAAACATAGTTATCAGAAATAATGCACCTGGTGGCGGCGGTAATGATTGGGTGATGGATGATGTTGCTTTTTCTACCTGCTTACCCGGATTAGGAATGCGGCCAAGTAATAATCCATTGTATTGTTTAAATGGCGAAGTGCGCATGTCGGTGATTGTTACTTCTTTTTACAGTAACTATTTGTATTATCAATGGGAGCAAAGTACAGATGGAGGCGTATCATGGGGTACAGCACCACTTGCACCAACTCCTCAAACTCTGTCCTATACATTTCTTGCTCCGGATTATAAGGATACGGTTTCATATCCCACGTTCCTTGCCAGCCCTTCAAATAATGGTCATAAATACAGAATACGTATTGCCACATCTCTAGCTAATTTAACCAACATCACCTGTGCGGTATATAACACCACCGATATTATAACCGTAAATGTAAACAGCACTTGTGATGTGTTGCAGGGACAACTTACATTCTACAGTGTTACAGAAAAAAACGGATACGCACAAATTCAATGGACAGCGAAGTATGAGCAGCAAATGAAAAATTATATTGTAGAAGCCAGTGATGATGGAATATTCTTTCAACCTGTATCTGTATCAGCTGCTGTTGGCGATACAACAGAAGCTGCCTATGCGTTTACAGATCCTGTTCTGCTAAATGGCAAAAGGTTTTACAGGATAAAAATGGTGAATACAAATGATTCTTATATCTATAGTAAAGTATTGGTTGTTGGTACACAACAGGTACGCTACTTTGAGATAAGGCAATTGATTAATCCGGTTGGCAGTGTATTGCAGTTTCAGTTTTCCACTTCAGTTACTGAGCCGGTAGAAATTGTTTTAACTGATGCATTGGGTAAACCGATATTTATAAAAAAACAAATCATCATGAAAGGAACTCAAACGATGCAGTTTGAATTACCTGCAACACTTCAAAGAGGTTCCTATATGCTGTATCTTAAATCGGCCAGTGGAATCATCAATAAAGTTTTACAGAAATTATAAAAAGAGTAAGCCGCTGCAAAGCGGCTTACTTACATATGAATCTATATCATTTATTAGTAGAGGAAACCTTATGTGTAGTAAGCATAAACCTTTATAAAGTAATAATAAATTCACTTCAGTAAAGAGTGGCTGTTTTTATATATTAATTTTAATATCCAATTATCCGCTAAAACCAGTTACTAAGTGTGCTTATCCTATCCTTATGAAGAAACATAGCTATATCTATATCAGCTTTTTCTTCCTTTCATTTACCGGGAGCTTTCGTGCCAACAGTCAGGCCAGTGTACTGTTAGGTAAAAGCTTTGTGAATATTACGAGGCCTTCAGGAGGTACTGTTGTGCCCGGTGATGAGCTTGAAATTCGTCTTTCACTTTTTGTATATACAGGTACAACTAATTTTATTTACCGGGTACGTTATAATGATACAATACCTACGGGTCTCAACTTTGTAAGTGGCTCATTAAAACTACTTACAAATGAGGGTGTGCTTTATAAATCTTATACCGATGCGGGGAATGATGATCAGGCCATGTATAATTCAATTAACCGAACAGTACGTTTTAATTTAGGCAGAGATACAACTGTAAGTGGTTTTGCTTTTCCTGTAAGAAATGTAAATGCAACTACCACCGATACAGTTGTTGGCGGAGGTTATTTTAACCGTGCCAATCACCGGCCCAGAGCAGGTGGTGGTTCTCTTGGTTCCGGCATGTTGCTGCTGGTTACTTACCGTGTAACAGTAGACGCAGCAACGCCTTTTAATTCTATTATTAATTACGGGCCCGGAGCATTACGTTACCGTAGAACAGTTGGTGCAGGTGCTGCCGACGATCAGATAACAGCATCACCTAATTCACTTTCTTTTATTGTTTATCCAAACTATGGATTGTGTGCAAATGCAACCGGCGCTAACAATGTAAGTGCAGGGAATGGAAATTTTGGATCGGGCACAGCACAAAACGGTCCAAGCCCCGGTGCAGCAGTGCCGGGATATGTGTTCGGTAACATCACAACTAATTTTCCCGGTGATGGAAGTTACAGTGTGGTAAAGAACGTCAGCCCCAGTCAAAATACAAATCCATTTGTTGCAAGACCGCAGTCACCTTCAGTAGATCGTGTATTTGGCGTATGGGATATTATAGGCGATCATACCAATGCTCCCGATCAGCTTGCAGGAAATGCACCCGCTGCATCGGGGGCAAATGCTGGTTATATGCTGGTTGTAAATTCTGCACTCCAATTAAGTGTTGCTAATAATCAAACCATTTCCGGTTTATGCGAAGAAACTTTTTATGAATTTTCAGCCTGGTTCAGAAATGTATGTAAACGTTGCGGATCAGACAGTATGGGAAGGGGCGCCTCTAATATTTCTGTTCCTGCTGGTTATCTGCCACTGCCGGGAAACGATTCGTCAGGAGTTAAACCAAATCTAACGTTTCAGATAAATGGTGTAGATTATTATACAACGGGAAATATTGATTACGCCGGTACTTGGGGAGAGTGGGTAAAAAAAGGATTTGTATTTAAAACCGGGACTGCACAAACTTCCGTAACCATTTCCATAAAAAACAATGCACCTGGTGGAGGCGGTAATGATTGGGCAATGGATGATATAACACTGGCAACCTGTTTGCCTGCTTTGGTAATGCGGCCGAGTAACAACCCAACTTATTGTTTAAATAATCAGGTAGATATTTCGGTTGCTGTATCAACGTTCTTCGACAATTATTTTTATTATCAATGGGAACGAAGTACAGATGGCGGAACTACCTGGGACCCTGCTCCTGAATCTCCGGGAATACAAACATTTACTTATACCAACTTTAGTGGTGAATACAGAGATACTGTTTCTCTTCCTTCGTTTGTTGCCAATGCTTCTTATAACGGGTACAGATACAGAATTAAAGTAGCTACATCGCTGACAAATTTAACATTAAACAGTTGTTCTGTTTACAACAGTACCGATGTGATTACGATTAACATCAACGAATCATGCGATGTACTGCCTGCAAAGCTTAATTATTTCAATGCTGTTTCTGAAAATACTGCGACTGTTATAAAATGGACTGCTTCAGGAGACGCTAACCTTATTGCTTTTGAAGTTGAAAAAAGCAGAGATGCAAGAACATTTGAAAAAGCGGGTGCTGTGGCTAAAAAAACAGATGCCGGCTTTGAATACCGGTTTACTGATTCTGTTCCTTATCCAAACAAAACCTATTACCGTCTTAAACTTCTTACAACAAATGCTGCAGTTTATAAATACAGTGATGTTGTTTCTGTTTCAGCCAACATACAAAATCAGTTCCTGATAACAGGTTTAGTTAATCCTTTTGAAACGGCTATTCGTTTTAATATTTCTTCTTCTCAAAGTTTACCGGTTGTAATTTACCTGCGTGATATGGCAGGGAGAAAAATCCTCACCCAACAAAAAAACATCATTCCCGGTAATAATTCTGTTTTACTTAGCTACCCTCAAACGTTACAACAAGGGTCCTACATTCTCCAAGTTGTATATCCCGGAGGTTCTGTAATTAACAGTATACTGCAAAAAAAGTGATTTCTTATTGCCTTTTTCTTCTTCATTATTTTTAGGGTTATTCGGATTTCTGCACTTTTTTCTAACTCCCTTTCGTATTACTTCTTTTTTATCACCGTATTTTTTACATGCGATACTGTCTTTAATTTTAAGTATTATTGCTTATTCATGGTAATACTATATATATTAACTTGCACTCACAATCCTATTACTATGAAACCAAAAAGTTTACTTATTTTATGTACAGATAATTTCTTTTCACAAGTACAGACTTTCCTGTTACAATCTATATCAAATCAGTTTTTCGGTAAAGAGTTTTATTATAACTAACCGATATATTATCTATATCCAACTATCACATTGATCAACCAAATCCAATTCCACAATGAAATCAATCAAAGGCTTAGCTCAGCTTAAACAAATTGTCTTCATTTTACTTTTCAGCTTCAGCATTTCAATTTCTGTTGCACAAACAATCAAGTATTCTGAGGTGCACATTTTTGTACCTAAAGCAAAATTGAACAAGCTATGGGAATATGGTTTGTCATTTGATCATTTCAGCTACGATAAAAAAGAGAAAGTATTATCCACTGTTGTGAATCAGGATGATCTTGCCCTGCTAAATAAATACGGTGTTCCTTACCAGGTAATTGAGGCAGACGCAGTTGCTGCATTTGTAAGGAAGAATAAATATGCTGATCCTTACCAGTTCGATGACCGTAAGAGTTTAATTAAAATCAGTTCCAGATTATTTCTCGAATCACCCGATAAGCCTTACAGCAATATTATTACTACACCTGCTGCTTTTATGAATCCTGCAGGCTCAATGGGCGGCTACTATACATTGGCTGAAGTATATACGCAGATTAATAATATGCGCACGAATTATCCCGGTTTGGTTAAGATTGATACCATTGGTTTTACATTTGGCGGTAACAGAGTAGGCGCAGCCACTCCAAGACCAATTTGGGTAGTAAAAATTTCTGATAATGTAGCAACTGATGAAACTACAGAATCAGAAGGAATGATTACAGGTCTCAATCATGCAAGAGAAGGAATGAGTATGATGAATATTATTTTCTTCATGCAATATATTTTAGAAAATTACAGTACAAATCCAAGAATTAAAGAAGTAATAGATAACAGACAGCTTTACTTTATCCCTGTTTCAAACCCCGATGGTTACAAGTTTAACGAAGACAGCAGCCCTGCCGGTGGAGGATTACACCGCAAGAACAGAACCACAACAAACGTAACAACAAATATTGGTACTGATATTAACCGGAATTATGAAATAGGTTGGAATGAGATCGGAATTGGCGGCAGTGCCATGAACCCTGGTTCATCCACAACAACAACCAATGATACTTATCGTGGACCAAGTGCCATGTCTGAACTGGAAAGCCAGGCCATGCGTGATTTTTTACGTTCCCGCAGAATCAGAATGTCCTTTAATCATCACTCTTTTGCCGAAGTACATATCCACCCTGCATGTGTAACTTCTGTTGTAATTCCTGCTACCGATCTGGATTTTATTCAAAACGTATCGGCCAGCATGACGAAGTATAATTTTTATATGCCGGGTAATCCCAATACTACTCTTGGAGCAGTAGCAAGAGGATCAAACGACGATTATTTTTATTCAGGAGATTTAGCCAATAGAGGAAAAATATTTTCGTGGAGTCCTGAAATTGGACCCAATGCCGGCGGTATTGGCGGTTCAAGTTTCTGGCCCATCTCCAGCCAGATTATTCCATTAGCCAAAGCAATGTTCTATAGTAATTATCAGCTCACTTTAACAACTGGTGCTTATACAAGAATTGAGGACCGTTCACCTGCAAGTATATCACTTACATCCGGTTCTTTTAATTTTCGTGTATATAGAATGGGTATTGTTGATTCCTCAACAACTGTTTCAATTATACCAATTGAAAATATTCAATCTGTTGGGGTACCGGTAAACATTGCAAGCATAGCCAATCATTTAGGCAGCAGCGATGGTTCTATCTCATATACATTAAATGGTTCTATCACAAACGGTCAACGTGTTCGTTTTATCTGGAGAACAGTAACCGGCGGAATTACTCAAACAGATACGGTCATCCGGTTCTTTAACGGTAACACATCGGGTGTAACCGGGTTTACAGATGATATGGAGTCGGGAACTGTTGGAACGAACTGGGTTGTAGCAGGTGGCTGGGATTATTCTTCAGCTACCATGGCAGGTGCAGGAGCATTGAGCGGCACAAGAAGCCTGGCAGAATCACCAGCTAACGGTGCATTGTACACGAGCAGCTCTACCAGAACAGCACAGATCAACCGCACATTTAACTTCTCAACAGTTGGAGCCGGATATCTTTCGTTCTGGTTAAAACACCGTGCACAAAATGGTAATGATTACCTGCGTATTCAAGCGTCAACTAATGCCGGTGGATCATGGATAACTTTGCCCGGCAGAAATACTGTTTCTGAAAATGACGGAGCTGTTCTTGGTGTGCCCTCTTATACAGGTCGCCAGGATTTCTGGACAAGAGACTTTATTAATCTGCAGCAATTCATGGGGCAAAGCAGTGTACAATTCCGTTTTCTCTTTGTATCGGACGGAGCTGTTGCGGATGATGGTTTCTTTATTGATGATGTATCGGTAGTAACCAGCAGTACCAGCACCAGCTTACCTGTTGAGTTTATTTCTTTCACCGGTAAAATTCAGAACGATCAAGCATTACTTAATTGGGATGCTTCGATGGATGCATCACATGATTATTTTGAAGTACAACGATCAACCGATAAAATCAATTACACAGCTATTGGTACGGTAAGATCTGTAACGCCTGCATTTGCATTTACAGATGCACAGCCAGCCAACGGCGTAAACCATTACCGTATTAAACAGGTATCTAAAGACGGAACATTTAAGTACAGCAATGTGATAGCTCTTACCTACAACAGGATAAAAGTTTCGGTAAAACTGTTTCCAACTGTAACAACAGAAAGTATCACTATACAAGCGGAGAGTACTGTAAACATGAAGTTGCGTTTAGATTTTATTGATGAGTACGGACGTATGATAGCACAGCGTGAAGCAACGGTTACATCCGGCACGTCAAAACTAAATCAGAATGTATCGGGTTTAAGCACCGGTGTGTATTTCCTTAAAATTGTAAATGATAAAAATGAATTAATAGGAGTTGAGCGATTTGTGAAACAATGATGATCAACTGTACAGGATTAGCTTCCTGTATTTCTAAATATCCAGATATGAAAACGATTAAAAATAATATAAGAGTTGCTGTAAAAGCCTGCATGCTTTTATTGCTCTGCACAAAAACATTTGCTGCAACTTATGTTGTTACCAATACCAATGATTCAGGTGCCGGTTCTTTACGGCAGGCTATTACCGATGCCAATGCTAATGCAGGAGCAGATATGATCCAGTTCCTGATTCCTGACTTAGCGTTACCGGGTCAGTATTTTGAAGGAGCCGTTGGAGCAAGATTTGCAGTTATTCGCTTAATTTCTGCTTTGCCAGTTATTACCGATGCTGTTTCAATAGATGGATCTACACAACCCAATTCCAATACTGGAGTTATGCCGGGAAGAGTAGTAGGTGCAGATAATATTGTGCAGTCAGCAATTAATTATCCTGATGTATACATCATTGCAGATGTTGCAGGTGGGTACCTCCGATCCACAAATACAACTACTCTTGCCCGAGGTTATGGTAACGGAATTAATATCAATGCTGTAAACGTATCTATTAAGGGTATAGCAATCTCCGGATTTGGAAATACATCTACAGCCGCCAGTACTGCAGGTTTATCTGGAGATATCTGTATACTTCGGTCTGCATCCGTTCGCATTGCCAATATCTCTATCACGGAATGTTTTATCAGTTGTGATCCATTGGGTGTTGCTCCTACACAGGCCAGTAACCGCAGAAGTTTAAGCGCTGGTATTGTTTTAGGTGGAAATAATTTTAATGGAGTCATGAGCCGAAATTATATACGTAATACCGGAACATATGGCATCCATTTTAACGGAGGTGTTGATCATGCTGCTGTTGGTCCCTCAGGTGCAAACCTGCCTAACAGAGATTGGGTGATTGAAGGAAATCATCTCATTGATATTTCCTGGAATAACAGCTTTGTTGGCCCGGGAGGAACTGTTACATCAGCTTCTGGCCTTGTGGCTGATGCAATCAATATCATGCATTGCAGCAGACTGAGAATCAATAATAATTATATTGAAAATGTTGAACAGGTAGGTATTGATATCGGATGGAACGCTGATTCAAATTATGTATCCAATAACTCGATCACCAATTTTACTAAAACATATGCAGGGCCCGTTCAATGCGGCATTCGTTCGGCACTTTCTTCCAAAGGCGATTCAATTATTAAAAACAGAATTTTTAATAATTCAAGCACTGAATTCAGAGCAGGTGTTTGGATTGACCGAAGCGCACCTCCTTTGCCTACAACAGGCTTAACCGGTTATGATAATGAAAATCATGTAGTAGCTCAAAATCAGATTTATAACAATACAGGTTCCGGAATTGTTTTAAGTACATTTACTCCTACTATATTGGTGAACAACAGGAATAATAAATTTTCTCAGAATATTATTTATGATAATACCGGCCTTGCTATTGATTTAGAATTTGCCGGAACCGCAGGGCCAACCGCAGTAAGTGTTAATGATGACGCTGATTCAGATGCAGGCACTAATAATATACTTAATTTTCCTGTTATTGACTCTGCCATCAGAACCCCTACTGCAATCCGTATCTGGGGAAAAGTGGCTGCAGGCGCCACGCTTGAATTTTTCTTTACCGATGGCGGAGCAAATATGCATGGCGGAAGACTTTATCCCTATGGCGAAGCTGAGTATTATATTGGTACAGGTGTTGAAGGGAGCGGGGCAGATTTAAGTGCAACATCAGGTCTTTCTTATAATACAGACGGAAATGTAGCTTCAGGAAATATGAATGGATTTTCATTTTCCTTTCCACTTGCGGCTTTACCTCCCGGTGTGTCGCCCATCGTTTCTGCCACCGCAACCATTAGTAATAATACCAGTGAGATGGGGCCTATGGTAGGTACAGCCGGTTTGCTCGATAACGAAGTGTTTGCCTTCAGCGGAAGAAAGATCAGCAATATTTCCGAATTGAAATGGGAAGTAAATGCCAACGCTCTCATGCATTACTTTGAAGTTGAACGTTCAGATGACGGCATACGTTTTTCAAATGTTGGTAAAGTGAATTATGATCATGCAAGGGTAGTTGCCGGTCAAACAACTTTTCGTTATAATGATACAAAACCAAATGGCGGAGCAAATTATTACCGTATTAAAACAGTTTATCAAACAGGTAAAACAGAATACAGCAAAACAGTTGTACTCCTGTTCAGCAATGCGTTGTTCAGTGTTACAGCAGGGCCTAATCCGTTTACCAATAAAGTTAATATTGGTTTTGATGAAAGTAAAACAGCAGCGATTTATCAATTCCGTTTAATGGATGTGTCCGGCAGAATCATTACATCAACAACCTATAAGAGCACAAAGGGATACAATACATTTGAATGGGCCAATTTAAATATGCCTTCAGGAAATCTCTTTGTCCTGGAAATTATTTCTGAAACAGGCGAACGCTGGCAGAAAAAATTGATGCATTAAAAAAACACCCCGCATCTGCGGGGTGTTTTTTTAATATTTTTTAAATTCAGTTACATCACCTGTGCATCATCTGTAACGGAAGAATCTGTTTCAATTGTTTGAGATGTTTCTTCTGTTTTCCGTTGTTTAAAAAAACGCTTCTGAAATACCAGGATAGTAATTACTCCAGCAGAAATAGAGGCATCTGCAATATTAAAAATTGCCTGGAAGAATGTAAAAGGTTTGCCGCCGATGAACGGTACCCAGCTTGGCATCATTTTATTTTCAATAATAGGGAAGTACAACATATCAACTACATGGCCGTGTAAAAAAGAAGCATATCCTTTTCCCGTAGCTTTGGCTAAGCCATCGTATCCAAAATATGAATCGGTAGCAGCATTATAGATCATGCCTTTATCGAAGATCATACCATAGAATAAACTGTCAATTAAATTACCGAGCGCCCCGGCAAAAATCAGGGAAGCGCAAATGATAAAACCACGATGATATTTTTCCCGTACAATTTTTACAAGGTACCAGCTGCCAAAAATAACTGCACCTAAACGAAAAAGGGTAAGGGCCATTTTTGCCCACTCGCTGTTGCCTAGTTTCCAGCCATAAGCCATGCCTGCGTTTTCAATAAAATACAAACGGAACCAGCGGCCAAGAATGAACTTCTCATCCTGGTAAAGCATATGAGTTTTAATCCAGATCTTGAGTGCCTGATCTGCAAATAAGATAAGGAGAATGATAAATAAAACGTGACGAATCTTCACAGCCTGATTTTTTAGTGGACAAAGATAGAGGAAAGCTGCAAGCTGATAGCCATTAGCTTTTAGCTGCAGGTATTAAGAAGTAACCAGCTATCGGAAAAGGGATTTCAGAAAGCCAGCTAACATTTTTTGTTCTTCTGATACATTTGTAATAAGGTCAGCTACCTTTCTGTCATCTCCGAATTTTAATCGTTGAGCAATGAGTAATTGTGTTTCCAGTTCAAAAGAAGATCCTAATGAAATTTCAATAAACCTGCCATAATCTTTTTCACTTGTTCTGCTGCTTCCCTCTGCTATATTCGATGGTATTGACACTCCGGCTCTGTTTATTTGAGAAGAGATACCAAACTTTTCTGTCGAGGGAAATGATTCTGTCAATTGAAAACAAGAGATGGCTATATCCATCCCTTTTTGCCAGATTTTTAAATCCTTAAAATTTTTCATAAATGTTATTTTAATAGTAAGTGATTTGCTTGAAGCTAAAGGCTAATGGCTAACAGCTTTTTTATTCCTCATAATAAACCCTTTTCACCCGTTGGCTGATGCCGGTCATAACTTCATATGGAATGGTTTGGCTCCATTGTGCAAGCTGATTGATAGATAGGTTCTTCCCAAAAACAATTACTTCATCGCCTTCGCTTACTCCCGGTATAGCGGTTACATCCAGCATGGTCATATCCATACAAACGGAGCCAATAACAGGTGCTTTTTTTCCATTCACCAGCATATACCCTTTACCGTTACTGAGGTTTCGGGGATAACCATCTGCATATCCAATACGAACAGTTGCTGTTACACTCGGTTGATGAATAACTCCTCTTCGGTTATAGCCCACCGTATCTCCGGGTTGTAAATGTTTAAGCTGCGCAATAGTGGTTTTTAAACTCAAAACTTCTTCTAACTTCAGTTGATGGGCTGCTGAACTGATGCCATACATGCCAATACCTAACCTTATCATATCATACTGTAATTGCGGATGACGCAATGTTCCGTTTGAATTATCCAGATGACGGATAAATGAATACTGCAGTTGTGATTGTATATATGCACAGGCTTCTTCAAAGAGTTTTGCCTGCTGCAATGTAAATGTATCTTCATTTTCATCTTCACTTGCAGCCAGATGGCTGAAGACAGATTGTACGGTGAAATAGTTTTTCTTTTTTAACTCCCGGCATAATTGTTCTAACTCCTCTTTCATAAATCCAAGCCGGTGCATACCCGTATCAATTTTCAGATGCACGGGATAATCGGTAATGGCTTCTTTTTCAAGATATGTTTCAAATGCATGCAGTATAGAAAAAGAAAACAACTCCGGTTCAAGATTGTGTTCTGTTAATGCATCAAAACTAACCGGCTCGGGGTTCATCACCATAATGGGTAAAGTAATGCCGGCTTTTCTTAATTCAACACCTTCATCAGTAAACGCAACTGCCAGATAATCTGCATGTATAAACTGCAGGAGATTAGCTATTTCATAACTGCCGCTGCCATACGAAAATGCTTTGACCATAGCCATGATCTTGGTTGATGGATGCAGCAACTTCTGGTATTCTTTTATATTTCTTGCAATGGCAGAAAGATTTATTTCGAGAACCGTTTGATGTGTTTTTAATTCCAGCAGCTGAGCAACTTTATCCAGTTCAAATGCACGTGCGCCTTTAATAAGAATGGTTTCATTACTAAAGTTGAGGGAGGGTAAAGCATTTATCAGCTCAGCAGTAGATGCAAAGTTTTCAATTGGTACAGAAGAAATCAGTTCTGTTAAATGCTGTTTTGTTTTTTCTCCAACAGTGAATAACCTGTTTACCCGGTGGCTTAAAATTAAATGCGCAATTGATTGGTATACTTCCTGTTCCTGTGCTGCAGGTGCTGGAAAGTCTGACAGGATAACGGTTTTATGCTGATGCTGCCGTTGTTGCTGCAGCATGTTGAGTGCAATGGCAAAGGAACTGAGATCGGCACTGTAACTGTCGTTAATGATGGTTGTATGATGAATACCGCTTTTTAACTCCAGCCGTAAGCTTACCGGCCTTAATTGCAGAAATTTTTCTTTTAACACATCTGACGAAACTTCTAAATACAAACAAACAGCTAAACAGGTCATCGCATTTTCAACCGAAGCATCATCAATAAAAGGAATTACAATATGATCTGCTTGGTCTTTTTGCTCAAAATGTATTTCTGCAGTTGCAGTATGCTTTTGTATCCGTTTAATTAATACATCATTTGAATTGCTGCTGCCCCAAGTAAATATTTTTTTAGTTGATAATGTTAGCCCGTTCAATCTTTCCGGCGAGCAGATCAGTACTTCAGCAGTGGAGGCGAGTTTTAATTTCTCGTCCAGTTTTTGTTGCTTATCTGTAAAGCCGTCATCATGAGCTTCGCCAATAGATGTAAGCACAGCAATGGTTGGCCGAATTATTTGTTCCAACTTTTCCATCTCGCCTGTTTGCGAAATACCGGCTTCAAAAATGGCAAGTGTATGTTCTGCTTTCAGTTGCCAGACACTTAACGGCACACCAACCTGTGAGTTATAACTTTTCGGACTGCGTACAATATTAAACTGATCTGTGAGTAATTGATTGAGCCACTCTTTTACAATGGTTTTTCCATTGCTGCCTGTAAGTCCAATTACTGGGATGTTAAATTGTGTGCGATGATAAGCGGAAAGTTGCTGTAATGCAAATAAGCAGTCATCAACCAATAAAAAATTGGCTTCAGGAAAATCGACAAGCTCTATTTTTTTTTGAACAATAAAACTTCTCACTCCTTTATGATAGCAGTCTTTAATAAACGCATGGCCATCTCTGCGACCCGTTTGCAGCGCAAAAAAAATGGTTGATTGGGGATGAATGATGCGTCTGCTGTCGATTTGCAAATGCTCAATAGCATCGGTTGTATTTGCTTTTTGCAAATAAACTGCTTGAAGAACAAGGGCAATACGATCAATGCTGTATACAGACATAGGAACAAAGATGCAAACTATTTAGGCATATCGGGCGGCAACCCTCTTTTCTTATGATTGATGGAATAAAGAATAGAACCGCCAATACAGGCAATGATCACCACTAATGACAAAATCACTTGAGAAGTTTTACTCATCACTTCATTGATCCATTTTTCTGCCAGCATTTTAAATCCGATAAAAAATAAAACAATGGCAATGCCCTGTTGCAAAAAATCGAATTTGCTTACAGCACCTCTAAGTAAAAAAAAGAGTGAACGCAGGCCCAGTACAGCAAATACGTTGGAGGTATAAATAACAAGACTTGCATAGTTGCTGTTACGATCTACAATACCCAGAACTGCAGGGATCGAATCTAATGCAAATACAATATCCGTTGTGGCGAGCATCACCACAACTACAAACAAAGAGGTGTATACAACTTTACCATGTTCTTTTATGCGGTAACGGCCATCACCATCATCCATGGTAATGGGTAATATTTTTTTCAGGAATTTATAAACCGAACTGTCTCGGGGATCAAACTCTTCTTCCTGGTTGCTGGTAAACATTTTATAACCGGTGTATAAAAGAAATGCACCAAAAATATACAACACCCAGTGTACACGGTTCACCAGTTCAACACCAAGTGTTATAAATACAACACGGAATACAATGGCCATTAATACGCCAATTAATAAAACACGTGGAATGTATAATTCTTTTACCCGAAAGAAACTGAAGATGAGTACAAACACAAAAATATTATCAATACTCAGGCTCCACTCCATTAAATAAGCACTTACATATTCAAGCGCCGCCTGTTTCCCATCTTCAAACCAGACAAAACCTCCAAAGGCCAAAGCAAGCAATACCCAGAAAATAGTTTGATACAATGCCTGTTTGGTGGTGAGCTCTTTTGATTTTTTGCTTAACAAGCCCAAATCAAAGACCAGTGCAATCACCAGAATAATTCCAAAAACAAGATACGTAACCTGTGTATGGCTCATAAAATAATTATTGTGCTTTCTGTCTGTTTAATGTTTATAACTGTATGTTCTTTTTCGCCACTGCATATAAACAAAGCCAATCAATGCTATCAGCAGTAATGGAACAGCAATATTAATCAGCTGCCACATTAACCGCTGTTCATTTACTTTAACGGGATTGAGTAAACGCAGGGTAGCTTCTTTATTTCTTAACGCTACAATACCTCCTGCTCCTGTAAGATGTTGTAATGCATTTTGTAAAAAACTCCTGTTGGCAAAACTACGTTCCTGTACACGGCTGTAACCCATGGGGAAGGGTTCCTCTTGTGTATAGCCGTTTAATACCAGATCGCCATCAGCAACAACAATCTGTTGTGTGGGTTCTTCTGTTTGAGATTTAAACGAGCCATATGCAGTTGTAAAATACTGTTTCATTTCTGCAGATATACGGTTTGCATAAAAACTGTTAAACCTACCCTCTAATAACATACCAACAGGTAAATGTTTTTTATTGTACAGCTTTATATCTTCAATGGTTCTTAATTCCTGCAGGCTGATGATAGCGGGTGTGCTCACCACTTTTGCATTCTCGCTTGATGTAAGCAATATCGTTTTTGTAACGCCCTCTGCTTTTACTGTATCAATTGTGTTGGCAAACTGACTTAAAACCGGTTCCAGATTTTTGGTAATGGGATGATTATCTGTTGCAACCAGTAACGGATAGTAATTAAAAGGAACATCGGCAAGTTGCGGCTGTCCGCCTGCGTTACCAACAACCATTTTGCTGAAATCACATTGCTGATCCTGCAACAGATCTCTGTTGATCCGCACACCATATTTAAACAACAGCTCATCGAGCTCCAGGTTGCGGTCGTAAGCAAGTGTTTGAGAAGTTAAAGCTAAGCTGTCTTTTTCTGCATCCAATACATCCAGCATCCAGATAATTTTTCCTCCCTGCATAACGTACTGATCAATTTTCATTTTAACTGAATCAGTAAAAGGAATGGATGGTTTAATAATAAAAATAGCTGCAAACTCTTTGGGGATAATGGGCAGCTGATTGGGATCTATAATCTGGAACGTATAATCTGCATCTATCGTTTGTACCAGATCAAACGTTTCCGGTCCGGTTGGTTCACCGTTGCCGGTTAAATAGCCAATCAACGGTTTTTGTTTTCGTTGTATTTTTTCAATGGCATCAGCAAATTTAAATTCAAGCAAGGCTTCTGAATTGCTTATGCTTTTTGTTTCGTCTGTTGCCAGCCTGCCTGTTAAAGGATCACGGCTGTATTCGGTTTTACCACTGAGCAAATCAACCGGAATAATTCTGTTGCTGTAATGAACAATGGCAGATGGATAAATAACCCGTTGCGTTTTTGCATTTTCTTTTTCCTGCACTTCAAGTGTGTAAGGCATAATGCCCAGCGTTTTTAAAGAATCTGCAATAATCTGCTGTATCACTTCCTCATTAAAATTGGGGCGTGTTTGCCGGATGCTGTCGAGATTAATGCCGTTAAACTTTAATTCATTCAATAAATTACTCAGCATATTGGCTTTATCATCTTCTGTAAATAACTCTTCAACTGTTTTATAATTTACAACAAGCCTCTTGCCGCTGTACTCCTTCATTTCATCTAACAAATCATCGGTGCTGTTTTTCAGTTTTCTAAACGAAGAGCGTACATCACCTTTCAGAAACACATCAATGGTAATAGTGCTGTCTATATTCTTCAGTAATTTTTTTGTTTGAGAGGAGAGCGAGTAACGCTGTTCGCCTGTTAAATCAAGTCTGAACTTAAATGCAGCAGCCAGCAGATTCAGAGCAATGAGTGCAGCCAGCATCAGCACCCATCCATATTTCATTGTGATCATTTTTTTCATGAGTGAGCTTGCTTTTTGCCGCCGGCATGCTGAACAGTTAGGAAAAGTGCAAAGAAAATAATACTGAGAAAGTAAATCACATCTCTGCTGTCTATTACACCTTTTGATAAACTGCGGTAATGAAAATCCATTCCCAGCATTTCAATGGTATAGTCAAGGCCTGCACCCAGCAACAGACTTACTGCAGTAAACCCACTGTAAAAAATAAAACATACAAATCCGCTGAGTAAAAAAGCTACAACCGGGTTTGTAGTATATACGCTGCAGCAGACTCCAATAGCTGTAAACGCAGCACATAAAAAGAAAAGACCGATGTATGAGCCGATAATACCACCAGTGTCTAAACTGGTGCCGTCTGCAGCCATTGCCTTCAATGTGAATAAATATGTAAGGGTAGGGAGCAGAGCAATAACAACTACTAACAGAGCAGCCAGGTATTTGCCAAATACAATTTGCTGAGCAGTAAGCGGTCGTGTAAGCAGGGTTTCAATTGTTCCGTTTCTCCATTCATCGGGGAACAGCCGCATGGTTACGGCAGGAATCAGAAACAATAAAATGAAAGGGGCCAGTTGAAAAAAGTTTTCAAGCGTGGCATAACCATAATCTAAAATGTTGAAGTTTGAGAATACAAATAGCATTAATCCGTTCAACAACAGAAACAGAATGATGGTGATATAACCGGTAAGATTGCTGAAAAACTGCCGGAATTCTTTTTTACAGATTGCCCACATAGATGAACAAAAATAATGGAATAATGTTGATGATCAGGGATGATGCATAATCTGCATCAAGTATTTGAATGAAATCTTGAAAAATTATGTACATGGCTTGATTTTTGAATTAGCTATACAATTAGTTTTGAAGAATCCCTCCTCTGAAAACAAACTGCAAGCCCACACCTTTATCTGGTTCCCGGAGTAAACAATTTATTACATCAATTAAATTAAAATCTTTATGAAAAGAGTTTTACTTTCTGCGCTTGCCCTTTTTTCAGTTACAGACAATGCTGTTTTTGCTCAAAACATTTTTAACGGAGAACCTGTTCAGGTGGTGGGTCAAATGAACGGTTACTCTACTGCACCTGCAGCTAATTCGGTTTACAGACTTCTATCTGTAAGCGCAGGAACACCCACTGATGGAAGAGGACAATGGACATTAACATACAATGCTCAGGCATCGGGTGGTGATGTGTTAAACACAAATATGGCAGGTGGCGGTGGAAAAGGCTTCTTATTTATTTCGGGGCCGGCAAGTGGTGGTGCTTGCGGCGGAAGATTCAATAACAAGTGGGTGTTTTCAGGAGTTGGCCAAGCTACATTAAATCAGGTAAATAATATTTCGACCTATTCCAGCACTTGCGGCGGAACAGATATGGGGCTTGATATGAGCACGGCAGGTTATTACACGTTTGTGTTTAATGATGCAGGATATACACAAACCAATGCTTCCTATTATGTTGGTTATACTGCAGCCGCACCTGTAACGCTCACGCCTGGTATTACAACAGGTTTAGGTAATGGTGCATTGCGTGTAAGAATCACCACTTCTGCAACACCTTCTGCCAATGAACGCATTTTTGTACGTTACAGAAATGCAGTCAATGATTTCAGCAGTTCTACTTCATTGGTTGAAGCAACAGGCAGCGGTACTTCATGGACTGCTGATATTCCATCTCAACCCATTGGCAGCACCACTTATTATTTCATGTTTTCCTCTACCAGAACATTAGCTGAGTTAAATGCCGATGGTGAATTTCAACGCTCACTTGCCGCTTTACGCTTTAATGATAATGCAGGAGCTAACTTTTCTTACAACGCATCACTGCTCCCTGTATCATTTACTTCGTTTACTGCTGTAAGTGAAAATGGAAAAATTAAATTGAACTGGAGTGCAGAAGAAACAGATAACCTCTCTCATTATGAAATTGAAGAATCAAACACACCTGACAGACTTGTTACAACCCAACGGGTTGAAAAGAAAAATGAGACAGGACGTGGTTCTTACAGTTATGAAGATGCCAGTGTGAGACGTGGTGCTAACTATTACAGAGTATTGGCAGTAGGAAAAGACGGGGATAAAAAATATTCACAGGTGTTGCGTGTAAATATTGGTACAGCAGGTAAAGGAATTGATATTCTTCCTTCATCGGGCAGCGAAACTCTGGTGATCCGTTTTAATGAAATTGCAAGAGGAACGTATCAGTTAAATGTGTTTGGCAATAGCGGAGAGCTGGTTTACAGTAAAAGAATTGTGCATGACGGAACAGATCAAACACAACTTATTCAGTTGGGTAAAGCATTGGCACATGGACTTTACCGGGTGCAGTTAAGTGGATTAAACGAGCGGTTTACAGAAACTATATTTAAATAAAGAAAAACCACATATAGCCCTGCAGTCTTGTACTGCAGGGCTTTTTTTAATTCAATCATTTAGCAAATACTTTTTTTAAGTGGTAAAATAAAACGGGGATTCGGTTGGTTTTTAACGTGCAAACATTATCTTTAAGCTCTCCCGTATATCCTCTGAAAGTCCCTCTTGACCTGCCTTTAAGAAGCCTGTAACAAATAAAATCATAGTATGATGATGAAAACTGCAGCTGGCTTTCTCCTTTTTTTTGCAATAGTATGTACAGGCAATGCACAAACTGTTTTATATACAGCCGATTTTGGAACAGGCACTGCTTTTCCAACAGGCTGGAGTGTAACAGGAACGCAAGCTGCAAATATTGAAATTTCAACAGCAACTCCATCAAACATCTACAACTTTCCCATTTCTTTTTCTGCCGGATCAAATTTAAATGATGGAAGAACCGGCGCTGCAAATGGTACGGCAATCATTACAGTATCAGGCGTAGTAAATACAGTTGGGTATACTTCTGTTCAGGTACTTTTTGGTGCACGGGAAACAGCAAATTACTCCGGCACTTTTTTATTCGAGTGGAGCAGTGATGGTGTAGTCTGGAACCCGATTGCATTCACCAACGTGGCCAACAACAGCACCTGGCAATTGATTAATGCTGGTAACTGGTTAACATTACCGGCAGGTGCATCCAATCAACCCAATCTGCAGTTTAGATTAACAATGAATCGTACAGGCGGAGGTAATGGCAATTACAGTATAGATGATTTTACAGTACAGGGTTTTGCAACAGGCGGCAGCAATGCAACAGATTATTTCAGATCAAGACAATCAGGCAACTGGCATTTGTCATCCAGCTGGGAATCTTCACCCGATAACAGTACATGGATCAATGCAACACTCATTCCAACAGTTTCAGCAAATATCATTCAAATAAGAAACGGGCATAGTATTACAATGAACGGAAATGTAATTGCTGATCAACTGATAGTTGATGCTGGAGCTACATTGCTTCATCCCAACTCAACCGCTTTTACAATTGATAACGGACCCGGAGATGACATGTCGGTTTCAGGAACCTATGTGCTTAATGGCGCCAACCCTTTGGGTTTGGGAACATACGTTGTAGAAAATGGCGGTATCATTCGTGCAGATAATAATACAGGCGGTGTTGCTGATAATATTGCCATGAGCAGTAACGGACGGGTGTTGTTTAAAACAGGAAGCATCTTTCAGTGGAACAATACCAGCCAGTTTAGTGCAAACGGATTCACTTATTTTAACAGTGCAACTGAACGGCCTGTTTTCAGAATAACTCAAGGTATTGGTCTTGCAGTTGGTGGCGGAGCTGATCTGCTGATAAACGGATTGTTTGAAGCTGACGGATCCATTTCTTTTACAGGTGCAGGATCAAAAATATTCAGAGATGGCATTATCGGTGCGGCGATCATTACACAAACACCTTCATCCGGAACATTTATTATTAATGGAACAAATGCACAATTGGGTGGCTTCGGTTCAATACTTTTAAACAACTCTGGCCTGCAAATAACAGCAGGCGCACAAGTTTTGCTCACCAGCAACAAAACGGTTGATAACTCATCATTCATAAACAACGGAACATTTAATTGTCAGTCGTTTATTGTTTCAGGAACAACCGCTTTTACACTCAACGCCGGTGCAACACTCGGTATCGGATCTTCTGATGGAATTACCAGTGCAGGTGCAGGTAATATTCAAACATCTTCCCGAACCTACAGCAGCGATGCCAATTATTTGTACAATGGAGCAACCAACCAGGTAACAGGTGTTTTTACAACCACACCGGTTGCGAACAGCATCAATGCATTGAGCATTGCAAATACAGGTAACGTTGTTACGTTAAGCACAAATAATTTAACAACAAACAGCCTTTATTTAAACAGTGGTTTTTTTGCATCAGGCACAAATCAAACTTTACGGATAACTGCCAATGGTATTATTTATGGTAATGGTGGTCACAACCAAAACAATGCCGCAGCAGGATTTATTGAGTTTCTTGGGAATGGTTCAACCAACGGCATTGCTCCGGGTTTTCCAAATCTGTATGCGGTGATTGCAAATGGAGCAATTGATTTTAATGGAAATCCCAATACACAATCGGCCACCATCATGAACCGCCTGCAGTTAAACAACGGTTCATCTGTTTCGGCTGCACCGTTTTATGCAACTGGTTCTACGTTGGTTTATAACACCGGCTTTACCTATGCAAGAAATGTAGAATGGGGAAGTGCACCTGGTGTACAGGGTTATCCGTATCATGTAACGGTACAAGGGAATACAATTCTTGATTTAAATACCAATCCTGTTGCTACAGCTCAGCTGGCATTGGGAGGAGACTTAACTGTTGGAACCGCAAATGGTTGGGGACGGATTTATATGAATGCCGGCATGGCAAGACCACTTTCAATTGGAGGTAGTTTAATCATTGGTTCGGGAAGTGCAGCATCTAACAGCAGTGAACTTTTTCTATCTAATAACATTGGAGGTGATCTTTGGCTGTATGGAAGTTTTACACGTTACAATAATTGTTTTTTTACAGATAACAACCGGGCTGTGTATTTAAGAGGAAGTAATAATGCATCAATAAACACACCCGATATTAACACACCGGGAATACCATCGCAGAACTTTAGTTATGTTCGTTTAGAGAAAACGGGTAACGCCACCATTACATTAAACTGTGCAACGGGAATTACAAGAGAATTGAGTTTTATCAGTGGATTTACACAGAGTAACAGTAATAATCTGTTGGTTTTTTATAACGATGCAGTTGCACTTTCTGCAAGTGCCACATCGTTCAACAATGGTCCGGTTAAAAAAATCGGGAACGATGCATTTGTATTCCCTGTTGGTAAACCGCAATTAGCCGGACCAGCCGGTGGAGGTTACCGGTTTATGAGTATTTCAGCCCCTGCTTTAACAAGCGATTCTTATACGGCAGAATTTATTGTAGGCAGTGCAACAGGGCTGGGCCCCATTGGAGCTGCTGCTTATGCATTAGGATTAAAACGTGTTAGCCGTTGTGAGTACTGGACTTTAAACAGAGACAATGGCAACTCAGCAGTTGATGTTACCATTTCCTGGAACGATAGAAGTAGTTGTAATGGTACGTATGTAACTGATTTAAGTACACTCGCTGTTGCTCATTTTGATGCAGTATCCGGCACATGGGATTTGTTTGGCGGGCAAGGTAATACCAACCCATTATCCACTGTTGTTGCGGGTTCAATTACATGGCCGGGAGTAACTGCATTTAGTCCATTTTCAATTGCCAGCACCGATTTTCTAGAAAACCCATTACCACTTACTCTTTCAAGTTTTACAGCAAGAGCACGTAAAGATGATGTGCAGCTTGACTGGCATGTGATGAACAATATTGATCAGGATGAATACATTTTGGAAAGAAGTGGAGATGGCAGATTATTTCATGAATTCAAAAAAGTTCCTGCAAAAGTCATCCTTAATCAGGCTGCTTATACCGAACTGGATAAGAAGCCGCTGTTTGGCTGGAATTATTACCGTTTAAGGGCGGTTGATAAACAAGACAGAGAAAAGCTATCTGATGTGGTAAAGGTTTGGTTTGGGACAGATGAGCTGATCAGAATCAGCCCCAACCCCGCTTCAGAAAAAATAGTGATCAATTTATCTCAACCAAGCAGCATTTTACAAATTGAGCTTGTCAATATAGCCGGACAGGTGTTACAGAAGTGGAGCAGAACTCAATTTACAACTGAAATAAACATCTCACATCTGCAAGCGGGAATGTATTATTTACGTATACAAGGAAAGAACGGGCTTTCCACCAAGTGTTTTGTCAAGAATTGACAACCCGAAACCAACTGCGAAGAAATCCCCTCCCAAAGAGGGGGTTTTATTTTAAACCATATTTAAACAGCAAAGCTTTCCCCACATCCGCAGGTACGGCTGGCGTTAGGGTTATTAAAATGAAATCCCTTTCCATTTAAGCCATCACTGAAATCAAGCGTTGTATTATAGAGGTATAAAAAGCTCTTCATATCTGTAACCACTTTTACACCATTATCTTCAAATACCTGATCATTTGGCTTTGATTCATTGTCAAAATCAAGTTTATAGCTCAGTCCGCTGCAACCTCCGCCAACAACGCTAACCCTTAAAAAGTAGGAATTATCTGCACCTACATTGGCTTTATCCATGAGGGTGGCTACCTTTTCTTTTGCTTTATCGGTTACAAAAATCATAATCGTTTTTTTTAAAGAGAACAACTAACATACCAGTACAGCTGTACTGACTTCTTGTCTGTAAAATTAATTAAATAAAAGACGGGTATAACCGATAATTTAAAGGTTAGTGATTCCTGATATTGATGATGGTTGTAAATTGCCTGAAAATAAGACGATGCAAAAAGTAGAGCATATTGGTCTTGCTGTAAAAGATCTGTCGGTATCCATCCCGTTATTTGAAAAGCTGTTAAATACACTTTGTTATAAAACTGAAACGGTGGAAAGTGAACAGGTGAATACTGCTTTTTTTCAAGTAGGTGAAACAAAGCTGGAGTTGCTGGAAAGCACACAGGCAGGGGGCACCATTGATAAGTATATTGAACGCAGGGGAGAAGGAGTACATCACATTGCATTTGAAGTAGCAGATATAGAAGCCGAAATGAAACGATTAACGGATGAAGGATTTATTTTACTGAACGAACAACCAAAACAAGGGGCAGATAATAAACTGGTTTGTTTTCTTCATCCAAAATCTGCAAATGGTGTGCTGGTAGAATTATGCCAGGAAAAAAAATAGCTGCCTTTACAGGCAGCTATCGTAGAATTCGTTTTTAGTTTTATTGTTTTATCAACGATGTGTTTTCAACCACTCTTCCGTTTTCAATCAATTGCAGGAGATACAAACCCGGCTGGAGGTTACTTAAATCCAACTGCAACGCATTTTTTCCCGCTGCAACAAATGTTTTAACCCTGCTTCCTTTTGCATCAATCAATTGAAGAACCTGTCCTTGCGTAAATGTAGTTTTAGAATAAACCTGCGCTACCGATCCTGCAGGATTTGGATAAACACTAATGGTTTTCTTAACTTGATTATTTAAGCGTGCAACTTCTGAATAGCCTGTTTTTCCGTCAAGATCAACCTGTTTGATCCGGTAAAAATTAGTTCCTGAAAGGGGACTTTTATCATTAAACCTGTACACTGTTTTAGCAGCAGAATTCCCGATGGATTGCACTGTTCCGATAGTGCTCCAGTTCCTTTGATCGGCACTTCTTTGAATAGTATAGTCGGTATTATTTTCTTCATAATTAGTAGCCCATTCGAGCTGAACAGTGAAAGGCTGTTTTTGTTCTGCTTTTAAGAAATCAAAACTTACAGGTAACACACCTGGTCCACCTCCGGTTGGCGTAATAACAAACGGTCCGGTAACATCATTATTTCCATCCCATACTGTTACACATCCCATATTAATTAAATCAGAATTCCCGTTTGCAGCAGTAATTATACCAGTTGGAGCATATACCTGTATAAAGCCCATATTTCCAAGATGCATCTTACCCCCTGCTTTAAACGCAAGCGTTCCGCAAATAAAAAGATAAAGACTGGGGGTTTGAACCGGATCAATAGTCAACGGAATACAGGAGGTAGGTTCTCTGTACACTTTGTTGTTTATCTCTACTGTTCGTCCGGCAGGAATACAAACTATGTCATTATGAATCGGAATTCTTGCAGGAGACCATGTGGCAGGACTTTCCCAGTCACCATCATTCACAGCAATAATTGTACAGTTAGGCGAAACCATTGTACTGCAGCGTGGTCTTGGAGTTGGAAAAGTCCAAGATTGTGACATTGCCTGAGAACATACAATTAACAATAAAACAAAAAGCGTACTTTTTTTCATGAAAGACCATTAAATAAGTGAACAGATTAATTTAACGGCTCGTTTCAAAGGATTGGGAGCAGGATCAACAAAGGAGATTGATAGAGAGATTTCTCAATAAGGATATAATGGAGGAATAACCGTAAAAATACCGTTATTATTGGTATATCCAAACTTTATTACAAAACTTCCTCCATTTTCATACTTCTGGAGCCTTTTATAAGGATATGTGTATGATTCAGCTCCTGTAATTGCAGCCAGTGTTTTGCTTCTGATGCAGTTTGAAAATAGTTGTACGAATGTTCAGTTTTACCAAAATCACCCCCTACCAAAACTACTTCGTGCCAGGGGTATTGGTTCAGCAAATCAACAACCGCCTGATGTTCTTCCATACTTGCTTCTCCCATTTCGGCCATACCACCAAGCATCACCACTTTTTGCGGTGCCTGCAACCGGGCAAAATTTTCAATGGCTGCTTTCATACTGCTGGGGTTTGCATTATAAGCATCCAGAATAATGCTGTTGGTGCCCTGTTGAATCAGTTGTGAGCGGCTGTTTGTCGGGATATAATTTTCAATTGCTTTTTTAATGTCGTTTGCAGGTACATTGAAATGGATGCCTGTACTTACTGCGGCAAGAACATTGGGTAAATTATAATCACCTACTAAATGTGTAGCAATAGATCCATTAAAAGCAGTACTGCTGATTTGTACTTTCAGAAAAGGTTCGCTTGCAATTAGAACACCTGTTGTTTCTGCGTTTTGTGTACCATATGAAATTTGATTGCTGATACCCCTACTCATGTCACGCAGGTAATCATAATCGGTATTAATAAAGATGGTTCCATCGGTACTCCGGATAAAATCGTACAACTCTCCCTTTCCTTTTCTAACACCTTCAATACCTCCAAAGCCCTCCAGATGGGCTTTTCCGCAATTATTAATGAGTCCGAAGTTGGGCAGGGTATAACTGCAATAAGAGGCAATTTCCTTTTGATGATTGGCACCCATTTCAATTACTGCAATTTCGGTATCCGGTTTAACTTTTAATATGGTTAAGGGAACACCAATATGGTTGTTTAGATTTCCCTCGGTGGTAGATGTTTTATAAGTAGAAGAAAGAACTGCATGAATCAGTTCCTTGGTGGTTGTTTTTCCATTACTTCCGGTGATGGCCAGAAAAGGAATGTTGAACTGTTTTCGGTGATGGAGGGCCAGTTGCTGCAATGTGGTTAAAACATGATCAACTTTTATCAGTCGTTGATCATGATCGTGCAAATCCTCATCAATTACTGCATAAGCAGCACCTTGCTCCAGCGCCTTTTTCGCAAATAAATTGCCGTTATAGTGCTCCCCTTTTAGGGCAAAAAAGATGTCTCCAACACGTAATTTACGGGTATCGGTTTGAACGTTGGGGTACTTTAAATAGAGGGCATACAGTTCTTTCATTTGCATGAATCAAAGATAATCACAAGCGATTAAGTGGAAATAGACGGGGATTAATTTCAGAAAAGCTATTTGGAGATTTTAAAATTTGTGAAAAACAAGATCATCAGCATGTTTACTTTACAATTATATTCGCACTGCAAAAAAACTATGTTTATGAGAAAATTAATACTTCTGATGGGGTTTTGTGTACCCACATTATTTTCAATGGCACAGGACAATGATGCCGATAAAAATTCCATCTTTTTTCGTTTAGGAGGAGGTTATGCACAGCGTTTAAACCCATTGCCGGGTGAGTTGGATGCGGATGGCCAAAAGCATTATGGCCGTTTAAACCGTGGTGGTAACCTGTCTTTGCAAATTGGTTATTTCTTAACCGAAAAAGACGCTTTGGCCCTTGTATACTCAAGATTCGGATCAAAGGCTGAGAATAAGATTAGTGGAAATAACAGGAAATCTCTGGTAAACACCTCATTTGCAGGTATCAGCTACCAGCGTTTTATTCCGGTTGGGGATAAAAAAGACATCAACTTTAATGTAAAGCTTGGGCCTGGTTTTCTGTTTCACCGTGAAGAGTCTACTTTAACCAATGGAGTAAATGGTTCAACAAAGCAAATGGATTATTCAAAAAGACAACCAGGAGTAATTACAGGTGCCGGGTTTGATTTCAAACTGAATAAAAATATCCGTTTTGAACTGAATCTTGATAAAACCTGGGGACGCATAAAAGATAAAACCACCAATATTAATTTAGGAGTAGTTTCAATAGGGGCCGGTTTAAGATTTCAATTTTAACTGAATCAGTATAAAACAGAAAAGCCTCCACTATGGAGGCTTTCTTATTTCTGTGAATTCTTATTTAATTTCTTTTACGGTTATTTTGCTTTCTCTTCTCAAACCAGTTACCGGTTTTTCTTCCGTTACCTTCCTGGCTGCCATATCTTGTCATTGCACAACGGAAACCGATCATTGAACTGCTTTGATCTTCTTCGAGGAAACGACGGCTTCCCGGAGTTAACCAATATGCACGATCGTTCCAGCTGCCACCTTTATATACACGGCTTTTATCACTCACTAATGTTGTAATACCGTAGCCATATTGAACAGCACTTAAAGAATCGCCATCGAGATAATCAATTACATAACCTTTTTGATAGTTCCGGCGATTTTTCACTTCGTCTTCTGTCTCATTGCGGTATTTAATACGACCCATTGAATCTCTTTCAGCTTTTCCAGTACTCAAATCCATACGTTGGAAATTGTTACCACGGAAATAGTTGAAATCATCACCATCAGTTGGTGTAAGTGGTCTGTAAACATCGGCCACCCACTCACTCACATTACCGGCCATGTTATATAATCCAAAACCGTTTGGATAAAATGATTTGATTGGTCCTGTAATAACAGCACGATCGTTTAAACCACCTGCAACACCCATATTATCACCTGCACCTCTTTTAAAGTTGGCGAGAAACTGACCCTGCCATGTACTGCGGCGTGCATCACGCAATCCGTTTACATTCTGTGCCCATGGGTACACTTGTTTGTTTGCAATTAATTCCTCACCACGGCGCTTTTCGCTTTTACGAGGATTTGGGTTTTGAGCTACATAACCATATGCTGCATATTCCCATTCTGCTTCAGAAGGCAATCTGTAATCAGGTAAAATCAACCCTTCTTCAAAACTGATGTTAGTAGGAGCCTGCTTAGTGATAGGATCTTTATAATTTTTGATGTTTTTACCAGGGGTTGCCTGATATTCACCTAACAAATAAGCTTTGGTGTTGAAATTATCCTGACCACCTCCCTGCATTTGTTTCTGCAATTCAGCTTTTTTGTTGGTAATCCCTTTTTCGTAAAGAATATTTTCATTTACACGGTCACTGCGCCACAAACAATAATCATAGGCCTGTTTCCAGCTTACGCCTACTACAGGATATAAATTATAAGACGGGTGGCGGAAATAATACTCTACATAAGGCTCGTTGTAAGCAAGCTCACTGCGCCAGCAAAGAGTATCCGGTAATGCACGGTTGGTAATGGCTGTATCCATAAATACACGGTTCAGCCAATAGAGATATTCACGGTAGTGAACGTTGGCAACTTCGGTTTCATCCATGTAAAAGGAAGCAACAGTAACACGACGTGGAACATTATTCCAGTCACGCATCACATCTTCTTCATTAGCACCCATGGTAAAGGTACCGCCTTCAACAAACACCAGACCTGGGCCTGTTTTTTGTTCTTTTTCTTTTGAAACACGAAATCCGTTTCCATTGGGGTCATTATACGTCCAACCCGTACTGGAAGATTTTTCCGGTTTCTTTTTAAAAATGTTACACGAGGTAATAAGAGTGGCACCAATTAATAGGATAGCCAGATTTTGAATGCGGAAAAGGTTTTTCATCTTTTCGTTTTGTTAGTTAACGAGTGAAGTTCAAAAATATTGTATTGGATTTATCGCCCCAAATTTTGTCTGAGGTGATGACAAACATAGGTTTTTCTTTTGGAAATTTCGAAGAATTAAACGTTCAGTTTACCATTTTTAGTATTTCTGCTTAGTATGCCGTAGAAATACGAACTGATGCAGCAATGGGTTCAAAACAATCCTCTTTTAACAGGAAAGGACTTGCTGAATTCAACAACTGAATTCAGGTATATTTGTTCTTCGCCATAATTATGCGCTACACCTTGCTGCTTATTTGCTGCTGTTTTTCTTTCTTTGGTACTGCTCAACGCAGCTATCGCAGTAATTCTGTTTTGTCAACAGGGAGCTGGTATAAAATATCTGTAAAGAAAACCGGTGTGTATAAAGTGGATGCCGCTTTTTTACAAACGCTGGGCATCAGCACTTCCAATCTTTCAAGCAACAGCATCCGGTTTTTTGGGAATGGCGGACAAATACTGCCGGAGGCAAATAATGTTCAACGGGCAGATGACTTGGTTGAAAATGCTGTGATGATGTTTGATGGCAGCGATGGAATATTCAGCGGCAGTGATTATTTTTTGTTTTATGCCAATGGTCCGCATACCTGGACAAAAGATTCATTGAATAAAACATTTCATCACAAAAAAAATCTGTACGCCAACGAATCTTATTTTTTTATCAGTATAGAAGGAACCGGATTGCGTATTCAAACCAAAGCTAGCACTCCTAATCCCAATCAGACTGTTACCGCTTTCAGGGATCGTTATTTTTATGAGCTGGACAGTCTTAATTTTTTAAAAAGCGGTAAAGAATGGTTTGGAGAAGAGTTCAGCAATATACCGGGCCGTTCGTTAACAAAAGTATTTACTGTTAATTTTCCCAATCTTATAACCGGTACACCGGTGCAACTGCTTTCAAATGTTGCTGCCAGGAGTAATGGAGCACCAAGCTCATTTACAATCAGTGTAAATAATAATACAGCAGCAACGCATATTGTACCGGCTGTAGGAACCGGTACTTATGATCCCGTTGCTTTTCCTCATCAGTTGCAGGCAATGTTTTCATCTGCACAATCAACCATTAACCTGCAATACAATTACCAGCCCGGTAGTGTAAATGCACAGGGATGGCTTAACTGGTTTGAATTATTTCCGGTACGGCAGCTGAGTATGTCAGGTGCAGATCAATTATTGTTCAGCGACTGGAATTCTGTTGGATCAGGCAATATTGCAGAATTCCGTTTGCAATCTGCTGCTGCAAATACGATGGTATGGGATGTTACAAATCCATTACAGCCAATAAACATAACGGGTGAGCAGGTTGCCTCTGAACGGAGGTTCAGTAATACGGCTGAACGTCTCCGTGAGTATGTAGCATTTAATAATCAGGGATTTCCTGTTCCGGATCCCGGCGGAAGAGTAGTCAATCAAAATCTGCATAATTCTGCGCCCGTTAATTATTTAATCATCACCCATTCTTCTTTGTTAAGTGAAGCACAGCGTTTGGCAACATGGCATCGCCAAAATCAGGGATTAAGTGTTGCAGTAGTAACCACAGAACAGGTGTATCATGAATTTTCATCCGGCACACCAGACCCGACCGCCATTCGTGATTTTGTAAAGATGTATTACGATAAAGCAGGCAACGATACCAGCAGGCGACCACGCTATTTATTATTAATGGGTGATGCATCGTACGACTATCAAAATCGGATAAGTGCCAATACAAACCTTGTTCCTTGTTATGAAAGCCAAGCATCACTCGACCCCTTATCTACCTATACCAGTGATGATTTTTTTGGTTTGCTGGATGATGCCGATGATATCAATCAACAGTTTCCGGTTAGTCTGCTGGATATTGGTGTGGGCCGCATTCCTGCAAAAAATGCAAAGGAAGCGGCTGCAGTGGTAGATAAAATTATACGCTATCATGCCAGAGAAAGTTTTGGTCCCTGGCGAAATGATGTAACACTTGTTGCAGATGATGAAGATAATAATATACACCTCGATGATGCCGAGTTGCATGCACAGGTGATACAGCAAAACAAAACATTTAATCTTTCAAAAATTTATCTGGATGCGTATCGCCAGCAAAGCGGAAGTGGCGGCAGCCGTTACCCCGAAGTAAATCAGGCCATCAACAGTAAAATATTTGCAGGCACACTTATCTGGAACTACAGCGGCCACGGTGGTTTTAGAAGACTGGCAGGCGAAGCCATTCTTGATCAGGATATGGTTAACAGCTGGAGTAACTCCAACCGTCTTCCATTGTTTATAACTGCTACCTGTGATTTTGCTCCGTATGATAATCCATCGGTAAATTCAATTGGCGAAAATATTCTGTTGAGGGAACGAACAGGTGCCATTGCTTTGATGACGACCACCCGTGTTGTATTTGCATTCAGCAACCGCATCATCAACAACAATTATTTTCAGCTGGCACTTACTCAACAATCAAATGGATTGTTTCCGTCTTTAGGCGAAGCCACTAAGCAAGCCAAAAATTTTACCTATCTCAACTTTGGCGATGTAATTAATAACAGAAAATTTACCCTGCTTGGCGATCCGGCTGTTCGTTTAGCTTATCCGGTATTAAAAGTGAAAACAACGGCTATTAATAACCAGCCGGCTGGAACAGATACATTAAAAGCATTGGATCTCTGCACCATTAAAGGCGAAGTAACAGATGCATCGGGTAACAGGCTTACGCAATTTTATGGAAACGTTTACCCGGTTATATTTGATAAGGTACAACAGGTAAAAACATTAGGCAACGATGCTGGAAGTGTAGTTGTGAATTTTAACCAGCAGCAGAATATCATTTTCAAAGGCAAGGCCAAAGTAAACAACGGTGAATTCAGTTTCACTTTTGTTGTTCCAAAAGACATTAACTATCAGTTTGGCAACGGTAAAATCAGTTATTATGCAGAAGATGGAACCAAAGATGGCAATGGTGCTGAAACAAACATTGTAATTGGTGGTGCTGGCAATAATCCGGCAAACGATCAAACCGGCCCGGTTATTAAAGCATATCTGCATAATGAAAAGTTTGTGAATGGCGGCATTACCAATGAAACACCGGTTCTGTTGCTGAAGTTGTTTGATTCAAGCGGTATCAATACAGTTGGCACCGGAATCGGGCACGATCTTATTGCAACACTTGATGGAGATAACAGCCGTTTTTTTATTCTGAATGATTATTACGAAGCAGATACCGACAGCTATCAAAAAGGATCGGTGCGTTTTCAACTGCCTGAAATAAGCGAGGGTGTACATTTCTTAACCGTTAAAGCATGGGATGTACATAATAACAGCAGTGAATATATACTGGAGTTTAGAGTAGTGAAAGATGCAGAACTTAAAATTGAACGGGTGTATAATTATCCCAATCCGTTTACTACCAAAACAACTTTTATGTTTGAGCATAACCGGCCGGGAGATCAGTTACAGGTTATGATTCGTGTTTTTTCGGTTTCAGGTAAAGTAGTTAAATCAATCAACCGAACAATAAATGATAACGGAAACCGTTCTTTTGAAATTGAATGGGACGGACGTGATGATTACGGACAGAAAATTGGCAGAGGCGTTTATATTTATCAGTTAGAAGTAAAAGATTCTAACGGAAAAAAACAATCCGCCATTCAAAAATTAGTGCTGTTGTAAAACCAAAACTTTTCTTTAAATCTTGCTATTTGTAAAATTCTTCTATTTTTATGGCTCAAACCTTAACTCAGATGAGAAAAATTGCTGCACAGTTCATGTGCCTGTTCCTGCTTGTAGTTTCACTTAAAACAGTTGCCCAGGATTCTATTAACGTTGTTACAACGGCCGTTCCTATGTTGCGTATATCTGCTGATGCACGTGCAGGCGGTATGGGAGATCTTGGTATTGCAACTTCCCCCGATGCCAATGCTTCATTCTGGAATCAGGCTAAAATTCCGTTTGCTTCACAAAAATCTGCTATCTCTTTAACGTATACACCATGGTTAAAAGATCTTGGATTAGATGATGTGTTTATTTTCACCGGTGCAGGATATTATCAGATCAATGAAGATCAGGCAGTGTCCGGTTCTTTACGCTATTTTAATTTAGGAAGTATTCAGTTTACCGATTTTGCAGGGAACGATCTGCAACGGTTTAATCCACGTGAATTTGCAATTGATGCAGGTTACAGCCGCAGACTGAGCGATAAAATAGGTGTGGGTATCGCTCTTCGGTATATTTATTCAAACCTCGCCAACGGTACAACTCCGGGCGGTGTTACCTACAAACCAGGTACAGCTGTTGCAGGAGATGTGTCGTTCTATTATAATGGTATCAATGAAGAAGGCAATGGTTTTACTGCCGGCGCAGTAATGAGCAACCTTGGCAGTAAAATATCTTATACCAATGATGCACGTGGTAAAGATTATATTCCTGCCAACCTTGGTATTGGTGGCGTATATCACAAAACAATTGATGAAACCAATAAAATCAGTTTTGGTATTGATGTAAATAAATTACTGGTACCTACTCCTCCCACATCACGCACGCCCGAAGATTTGGATGCTTACCGTAACAAAAGTGTTGTAGGCAGCTGGTTCTCTTCGTTTGGAGATGCACCCGGTGGTGGCAGTGAAGAACTGAAAGAATTTCAAATTTCAACCGGTGCAGAATACAGTTACAATGAATTGTTCTTTGCACGTGCCGGATATTTTTACGAAGCAAAAACAAAAGGGAACCGTCGCTTTTTCAGTGTTGGTGTGGGTGTTAAATACAACCGTCTTGGGTTTAACTTTTCTTACCTGGTACCAACCGGTCAGGGAATTAACCGTAATCCTTTAAGCAATACAACCCGTTTCAGTTTGTTGTTTGATCTTGGCGGAGGAGGTGACGAAGAAACCACCACCACCACGAATTAATACAGCATATAAAAGATTTTGTCAAAAGCGGAGGTAGTTTACCTTCGCTTTTTTATTTACGGTATGGCATACAGAATAGGAACAGGAGTAGATTATCATCAACTCGCCGAAGGAAGAAAATTATTTATAGGCGGTGTAGAAATACCGCATCACAAAGGAGCAGTGGGCCACAGTGATGCAGATGTGCTGCTGCATGCGGTTTGTGATGCAATGCTTGGTGCATTGGCATTGGGCGATATCGGCACCCATTTCCCTGATACATCTGCGGAGTTTAAAAATATTGACAGTAAAATATTGCTGCAGCGTTCGTTTGAAAAAATAAAAGAGAAAGGTTATCACTTAGTAAATGTTGACAGTACGCTTTGTTTGCAGGAACCCAAAATAAAACCGTTCATCAGCAGCATGCAATCAACCATTGCAGCAATTCTTGAACTGGGGACAGATGAAGTTTCTATTAAAGCTACCACTACGGAGCAAATGGGTTTTGTAGGAAGAGAAGAAGGACTGGTTGCGTATGCCACCGTGTTACTTAAAAAAACAAAGCAGCATGACGGTTCGAATCATTAATCAATCCGATAATCCATTGCCGGCCTATGCAACCGAAGGTTCAAGTGGTATGGATCTGCGGGCATATTTACAGCAACCAATAGAGTTACAACCTTTAGAACGTGCACTGGTACCAACCGGTTTGTTTATAGAATTGCCTCAGGGAATGGAAGCACAGATAAGACCCCGCAGCGGATTGGCAATGAAGCAGGGTATTACCTGTTTAAATTCGCCGGGAACAATTGATGCAGATTACCGTGGAGAAATTAAGATTATATTAATTAACCTGAGCGGAGAAATACAGTCTGTTAAGAGCGGAGACAGGATAGCGCAAATGGTGTTTCAAAAAGTAGAGCAGGTTAACTGGCAACTCTCAGTTGAGCTTGAAGATACAGCAAGAAGCAGCGGTGGGTTCGGAAGCACAGGAGTACAATAAATCATTATGAAGAGAATTTATTTAGCAGCCATAGTATTTGCAGGATTGTTGTTGATGACAGCCTGCCGTTCTACAAAAAAAATTCAGCAGGCCATCGTAAAAAAAGATACAGTGGCAGTTGTTGTTACTGAAGTACAGCCAACACATGCCGATACCATGCAAATGGTGAACGAAGTATTAACCAATGTGCAGCAAAAAAGAATTGAGTTCAATACCTTTTCTGCAAAAATTAAAGTGGATTACAGTAATGAAAAAGGCAGACAGCCCGATTTTGTTGCAAACATCCGCATGTTAAAAGACAGTTTAATCTGGATATCGCTGAGTAATGATATTGGCATTGAAGGGATTCGTGTATTAATCAGTAAAGACAGTATTAAAATACTCGACAAGCTGGCAAATACATACCAGGTGCGAACCTTAAGCACCATACAGGAAGTGAGTCAGATACCATTTGAATTTGCAGATTTACAGAATCTGCTGGTGGGCAATCCTATCTTTTTTAATAAAGACAGTATTACATCTTATGCACGCACAGCAAACGGATATACCCTGCTGAGTTTTGATGTGTTGTTTAAAAATCTCATTACCATCAGCAATAATTTTACGGTTGAAAAAAGCAAACTGGATGATAATGATCCGGCGCTGAACCGCACCTGTAATCTCGAATACACGGAGTATGAAACCAAAAACGGTGTACAGTTCTCTACCATGCGGGAGATTGTTATTTTGCAGCAAAGCAAAGTGGATGTGAGGTTGAAGTTTAAAGATTATAAGTTTAATGAACCGTTGAGTTTTCCGTTTACAATTCCTAAAAAATTCAAAAGACGCTGATCCTGCATACGTTTTAGGTATAATTGGCGTTTACCCTCTTATACCGATTCCTTATTTTTGCACTTTCTAAATGATGCCTATGCACAAAATTTTTTTGTTTGCGGTTTGTACGATGCTTCAGTTAGCAGTGTATGCGCAGGATAAAGCAGAACTGGAACGCAGAAAAAAACAAACACTTCAGGAAATTGAAATGCTGAATAATCAGTACAATCAGGTTAAAAAAAACAAAAAAGAAAGCATCGGGCAGTTAACGCTTATTCAAAATAAAATACGGTTACGTAACCAGGTTATTGAAACGATTAACAAACAGGTGCGTTCCATTGATGGCGACATCAATACATCATACCGTGAAATGCGCCGTCTTCAAAAAGATCTGGATACATTAAAAATGAAGTATGCTCACAATGTAGTGTATGCATACAAAAACAGGAGCAGTTACGATTTTCTCAACTTCTTATTTTCAGCAACAGATTTTAACGATGCCATCAGACGTATTGCTTACATGAAAGCATACCGCAGTTACCGCTCTCAGCAACTGGAAGCAATCAATCAAAAAGAAGTATTGTACAAACAAAAAATTACAGAGCTAACCAATAACAGAAAAGAAAAACGAAGTGTGCTCGAAGGACAAAGTAAAGAAATGGGTGAGCTGGTAAAAGATAAACAGGAGCAGGATGCGGTAGTAACAAAGTTGAAAAAACGAGAAAAAGAAATTAACGGAAGTATAGCGGCTAAACGTAAACAGGCTCAATCGCTGCAGGCATCTATTACCACTATCATTAACCGTGAAATGGCTGCTGCTAAAAAGGAAGCCGATGCAAAAGCAAAAGCCGAACGTCTGGAACGTGAACGGAAAGAAAAAGAAGCAGCAACAGTAAAAACAAATACACCTGTAACCACTTCGCCGGCTACAACAAAAACGAATCCCATTATAAAAAAAGAGGAGCCTAAAAAAACTGAAAGCTATCTTGAATACAACAAAGAAGATCTGGCGCTGGGAAATAGTTTTGAAAGCAGCAAAGGACGTTTGCCTTTCCCTGTAGATAATGGCTATGTGTCAGGAAACTTTGGAAAAAACACCGTACCCGGTACAACGATCATTTTTGTACAGGACTTTATTACTATCTCATCGCCTGCAGGCACATCGGTAAAAGCATGTTTTGAAGGAGAAGTGGTGAGTGTGTTTGATGTGGGAGGAATGAGTGCTGTAATGATTAAGCACGGAAAATATTTTACTACCTACAGTAATCTTTCATCTGTTAATGTAAACAAAGGGCAAACCGTTAAAACGAATCAGGTAATAGGGCGTGTTGGTACCAACCTCGATGGTGATGGTGAACTGAATTTTATTCTTGCACGTGAAAATCAAATGATCAATCCTTCATCATGGCTTCGCAGCCGTTGATGCAGGAACAAAACGTTCATACAATTCTTCATACAAAGGAATGATGTGATGAATGTCGAACTTCATGGCTTGTTTCTTTGCATTTTTTTTCAGGATGTTGAGTTGATCTTCATCTTTCAGCAAATCTGTTCCAAGTTTTGATAAGGTTGCAATATCGCCCACGGCTGCCATGTATCCGGTTTCGCCATGTATGTTTATTTCGGGAAGACCACCTGCATTGGTAGATAATACCGGAACACCTGCAGCCATTGCTTCCAGCGCTGAGAGTCCAAAGCTTTCATATTCTGAAGTAAGAATAAACAAATCTGAAATAGCAAGAATCTCTTCCATTTCCTGTTGCTTACCAAGGAAACGAACATCGTCACAAATATTCAGCTCACGGCAAAGTGCTTCTGCATCGGGTCTGTCGGGCCCATCACCCACCATTAATAATTTAGACGGTACTTCTTTTGCAATATTGGCAAAGATGTGAATGATATCATTCACCCGTTTTACTTTTCTGAAATTGGATGCATGTGTAATGATGCGTTCGTTATTTGGTGCCAGTACTTTTTTAAATGCATCCAGTGGTTTTTTATCAAACCGTTTTACATCTATAAAATTATAAATGACTTCAATTTCTTTTTCTATCGCAAAAGAATGATAGGTTTCGTCACGCAGGTTTTTTGATACGGCTGTAATAGCATCGCTTTCATTAATGGAAAAGGTAACAACCGGTTCAAAGGTTTTGTCTTTACCAACCAGTGTTATATCGGTGCCGTGTAAAGTGGTGATAACAGGAATATCTTTGCCTTTCTTTTTTAAAATCTGTTTGGCCATATAAGCAGCCGATGCATGTGGAATGGCATAGTGTACATGCAGCAGATCCAGATCATTGTTGAGCACCACATCAACCATGGTACTTGCCAATGTGGTTTCATAAGGCGGATAATCAAACAACGGATAATGCGGCACCCGTACTTCGTGATAATAAATATTTGTAAAAAAACCGCTTAGCCTTACCGGTTGCTGATAAGTTATAAAATGAACGAGGTGGCCCTTTTCTGCTAATGCTTTTCCCAGTTCCGTAGCCAGTACACCGCTGCCGCCAAAAGTGGGGTAGCAAACAATTCCAATTTTCATATAGCTAAAATGTAAAACGAAGTTACAGATTTCAAAACACAACTATTTTTCAGGGCTTGCCGTTTGTACCATTTCAGTACTCTCCGGCTAATATCTTTTTGTGCGTTAACATAGTTGTTTTATTTTCATTTTATTCAATTAACAGAATAACAACATATGCGTACAATTTGTTTATTCATTGCAATGATTGCAACAGCAGCTGCAGCAAATGCACAGCAAACTTCCGATTCAATTGTATTTAAACGGATAGCCGATGATATTTTTATAAACAGTAAAGCGTATGAAAATCTGCGCTTCCTGTGTAAACAGGTGGGTCCACGGCTAAGCGGCTCGCCACAGGCAGAGAAGTCGGTAAAAGAAACGGCCCGTATGATGAAAGAGTTGGGTGCCGATACTGTTTATCTGCAGGAGTGTATGGTGCCGCATTGGGTGCGTGGTGCAAAAGAAAATGCATTGTTGGTTGATGAGAAGGGTACTTCATTTGCATTGAATGTTTGTGCATTGGGAAACAGTGTGGGCACAGGAAAAAAAGGAATTAAAGCCGAAGTGATTGAAGTGCGTTCGTTTAAAGAACTGGAACAACTGGGAGAGAAAGGAGTAAAAGGAAAAATTGTGTTTTATAATTTTCCCATGAATCCAACCAATGTAGAAACCTTCCGTTCCTATGGTGAAGCCGGACAGTTTCGTGGCCGTGGTCCATCTATGGCATCGAAGTACGGAGCAATCGGCGTAATGGTTCGTTCACTGGCAAGTAATATTGATGATTTTCCGCACACAGGGGCAACAACCTATATTGATTCGTTTCCAAAAATTCCGGCCATTGCTGTTTCAACAAGACATGCAGAATATGTAAGCAGTGAACTCAAAAAGAAAAAAGGCATGCAGTTGTATTTCCGCACCGAATGTGAAATGCTGCCCGATGTAAAAAGTTATAATGTAATTGGAGAAATAAGAGGAACTGAATTTCCCAATGAGGTCATTACCGTTGGTGGTCATCTCGATTCATGGGATCTTGCAGAAGGTGCACATGATGATGGTACCGGTTGTGTGCAAAGCATGGAGATCATCCGTGTATACAAACAGCTTGGTATAAAACCCAAGCGTACCATTCGTGTGGTGATGTTTATGAACGAAGAAAATGGTTTACGTGGTGGCAGAAAATATGGAGAGGTGGCAGCAGCAGATAAAACAAACAAATACATTTTTGCATTGGAAAGTGATGCCGGCGGATTCACACCCAGAGCTTTTGGATTTACGGCCAAACCGGAAGTGCTTAGTAAACTCCGTAACTGGGTGCCGTTGTTTAAACCATATGCTGTGTATGAATTCAGCGATGGTGGCGGAGGAGCGGATATTGGTCCGTTGCGTCCGTTAGGAACGGTGCTCAGCGGACTTCGTCCCGATTCGCAACGCTACTTTGATCATCATCATGCAGCCAATGATGTATTTGAAATGGTGAACAAACGTGAACTGGAATTAGGCGCTATCAATATGGTGTTGCTTTTATACGTTGTTGATCAATACGGATTATAAATCAACAATGAATGTGAATGAGGGCAGCTCATTCACATTCATCATTTAATACCTGCACTACTTTGTTGTAATATTCAACTGCACGTTCAGGTGTGCTGCCAATTGATACCAGACCTACTTTGCCAAATTGTGAAAGAGCACTGATTAAATGAAACATCACACCTTCTTCATGTGCGTTGCTGTAATGCAAACCGTTGAGCATGGCAATATCAATGAGATCATGTGGCGTTAAACCTTTGTAACAATCCCGTTGCAGATTATCTGTTGCAAAATAATAACGCTTCTTTCCGTCGGGCATAAAGTATTCTCCTTTATCCGGATCATAATCACCTTCTGTTAAAAACTGCAACATTAAATAAGGATGGGTAGTGCCGCCCTTTCTTAAATTAATTTCAATGGCATAATGTTTATACGCATCACCATCCTTTGCAGTAATAAAGTCAACTCCAAAACGGCCAATCACTCCTTCCAGTTTTAGCCCTTCTGAAATAAGATGTCCCAGTTTTCCAATTTCTCTTGCATACGCTTTGTCAGCAGGAAAAGTAGCGCCTAAAAAAATCTGGTTGTCTTCTCCGCCCAACATCTGATCATGTGTTGACAGTACTGTGATAACGCCTAACGGATCTATGCGGCATTGCACAGAAGGTGATGTGATTGTTTCTGCATCAATAAACTCTTCTACAATACCTTCCATCTGTTCAAATTTTTTAAAGAACAGATCACTTGAAAGTTTGGCAGCAACAATTTTCAATTGATCACTCATGTGTTCGCTGATCCATTTGTGCAAACCTTCATCAGCAGGTGCTCCTTCATAAGAAAATACGGCATTGCCTTCGCCCGAAAAACCGTCATTCATTTTAATCACGGCTTTTTTTAAACCCGGCTTTTGCTGTTTTAGCAATGTAAGACAATCAATCACTTCTTTTTTATTTTTCACATCTTCAAATCCATCCGGTGTAAGAATATGTAACGACTTAAATAATTTTCTGCAGGCACTTTTTGTTCCCAGATAATTTAATGCAGGATCACAACCGTACAACGGAATTTGTAACTGCAATGCAAGAGACTGTTCATACTCTGTTACATTAAAGCAGGTAATATGTGCAGGCGAATGCGGATCAATCAGATTTCTGATACGTTGAATTAATCTTGGACGTTGCAGAATTTTTTCTGTTAATGCAACAGATGATGCATCAAAACAACTCAGCAATGTAAGCCGTTGCCTTGCATGATAACCGGTAATGCCCGGCAGTAAATGCAGGTAGTAATCAATAATGGCCGGATCAATCGGCACACTTGTTACATAAATAACTCTTGTGCGTGGCATCCGTAACAACATGAGTAAACAAAGCAGGCGCTCTTCGTAAAACACATGTCCCTTAACTTTTGAAAGAATGGTATGATCTAAAGTAAGGCTCGGAATTACCACCACCGTTTTTGAAGCGAGGCGATCAGGAAAACTTGTTTTAAACTGATTGATCAATTCAGCTTTCAACTGATCAAAGCTTTCTTTGTCTTTTGCATGCAAAGGCGGAACTGTTGCTTGTGCCTGAACTGTTCCGGGATGCAATTGTATGATATCTGGCATAACACAAGATATACATTCAGCAGAACGAAGTCAAGCATACTGATTTCAATCATGTGCTCAACTGCCGTCTGTTCCTTTTGCAGCTTACCGACGGCTTGCTGTTGTTTACCGACATTTACCTGCGGCTTCTCTATGAACTGTTGACTGTTGTTTGTTGTAACGATAGTTTTGTTCTAAATTCATAAAAATGACAAATAATTGTATGGGAACGAATAATAAAGCAAATGAAAAATGGATTGGGATAACCATTCTTGGTGTAGGTATATTGTTTCTGTTGCGGAACTTTAACTTTCCGATTCCAACGGTATTTTTCTCCTGGCCCATGATCTTAATTGCCATTGGTTTGGTGGTAGCATTAAAAGATAAATTTAAAGGCAATGCCTGGATCATCCTGATGGGTCTGGGTGCTTTCTTTCTGTTTTTAAAATCACATCCGGAATGGAACCTGCGTTCATTTATTTTACCGGCCATTCTGATTGCAATCGGATTGAGTTTTTTGTTTCGCAGAAAAGGCGGGTTTATTGCCGATAAACGAAAAGATACAATCATTGATGAAGAAGTTTCTTACAATGAGGGAACTGCTTCCGCTGCTGTTGATGAAGAAGACAAAATTGATATTGCTGCAGTTTTTGGTGCAGTGAAACGGAATGTATATTCAAAAAATTTCCAGGGAGGCGAATCAGTTGCAGTGTTTGGCGGATCAGAAATTAATCTGGCACATGCCGATTTTAAAGGAACCATTAAACTGGAAGTGGTGAATGTATTTGGAGGTACTACCTTGTTTGTGCCGGCTCATTGGCAAATAAGAAGCGAAGTAGTGGCCATCTTTGGTGCAATAGAAGATAAACGTCAGCGACCTGCCGGAGTAAGCACAGATAAAATTCTGGTGATTGAAGGCTTTGTGATGTTTGGCGGTATTGATATCAAATCAATCTGATTATTCAAACAATACCTTAACCATTCAGCTTTATCATTAAATCAATTGCAGGTATGAACTGGTATCTTGTAAAAATGGTTTTTCAAATCATTTGCGGCAACGGTCAACACACGGCACAGTTTGAAGAACAGATCCGTTTAATTCAGGCTGATGATGCAACCGCAGCAATCAACAAATCAACATTGCTGGGTAAAAAGGAGGAGCAAACCTTTATCAACCATGCGCAACAATCTGTTTGCTGGAAACTGATTGCTGTTACCGACATTTATCCGTTTGTTTCTGATATAGATGGTGCAGAAATTTTTTCACGCATCAGTGAAGAAGAGCAGCCTGCATCCTATATTCATGCCGTGCAAATGCGTTCAACAGATACAGCAGAGCGTATCGCAGATATTTATCAATCCTAAACAACAGTCAGTGGCTATATCACCTTTTCGCTCAAGGCAATTCATGATTCCCTTCTGCATCAGTTGGTTCATCTGGATCAGTGTGCAGCAATTGGCTTTATACCAAATGGGATTGAATTGGTTTGAAGCGCTGACGGATAGTGTTGTAAGCAACAGTTTGCTCATTTATGTATCGCTGTTGATGTTCACCATTCTTCGGTTTTACCTGCCACGTACAAACAGTGTGTTGAATCTGTTTATATGGGTGATCATTCTTACAACCGGTTGGTTTCTTGCAACGGATAAATTGATGGATTTAATTTATAATAGTAATCAACACTACCAATCCATTGTAAAAAATACATGGCCCATCCGTTTTGCGATTGGTTTTTTAATCAGCGGAGGCATCAGTGTTATCGGTTATGCTTATTTCAACTGGCAGGAACGTGCTGAAACAGAAAAGAAAAAAACAGAAGCCGAACAATTAACCAAAGAAGCAGAGCTGTATAAACTGCGGCAGCAGTTGCAGCCGCATTTTTTATTTAATGCATTAAACTCCATTAATGCATTGATTGGTTCAAGACCGGCCGAAGCAAGAAATATGGTGCAGCAATTATCTGAGTTTCTTCGATCAACCTTAAAGAAAGAAGAACAGCAATGGGTAAAGCTGGAAGAAGAAGTACATTCACTTCAACTCTATCTTGAAATTGAGAAAGTGCGTTTCGGTCACCGCTTATCAACACGTATTGAAATGGATGCTGATGCATTGCAACTGCAGATCCCTGCATTGTTGCTGCAGCCGTTGGTGGAGAATGCCATTAAGTTTGGATTGTACGATACAACCGGCGATACATTGATCAGTTTAAAAGCCATCAATGAAAAAGGAGAACTGTTTATTGAAGTGGAAAATCCGTTTGATGTTGAAACGGCTGCTGCACAAAAAGGAACCGGCTTTGGTATCAGTTCCGTGCAGCGGAGATTGTATTTGCTGTTTGAACGGAATGATCTGCTGCAAACAGAGACAAAAGAAAATATCTTTATCACACGGGTGAAGGTGCCGCAGCCATATCTTCCCGGGGCAGTAAAAAAAGTTTGATCAAATGAGTGGTCGGTGAGACACCGACCAATAGGACCGCCGTGGTCGGTGTCTCACCGACCATAATGAAGAACTAATTTTTCAGAAAGCTTCAAAGCAGAAGATGATATGCATTATAAAGTATTGATCATAGATGATGAGCCGCTTGCACGGAGTGTGGTGAAAGAATGTCTGCAGCCATATCCGCAACTGCAATTGGTGGAAGAATGCAATAACGGGTTTGAGGGAGTGAAAGCAATTCAGCAGCATCAACCCGATTTAATTTTTCTTGATATTCAAATGCCCAAGATCACCGGGTTTGAAATGCTGGAGCTCATTGAAAATCCGCCGCATGTGATCTTTACCACCGCTTTTGATGAGTATGCCATGCAGGCTTTTGAAGCCCATGCCATTGACTATTTATTAAAACCGTTTTCGCAGCAACGTTTTGATAAAGCCATCAGCAAGTGGATGGAGTTGAGTAAAACAACAGCAACATCAACCGAACAGTTATTAAAAGAAGCGGCCAAGCATCCATCGCAGCAGGAACGGATTGTAGTGAAAACAGGAACAAAGATCAAGATCATTCCCTTGCATGAAATTCATTATCTGGAAGCAGCAGATGATTATGTAAAAATTGTAACAGCCGAAGGAAGCTTTTTAAAAAAGCAAACCATGTCTTATTTCGAAGACGTATTGAGCACTTCTTTGTTTGTGCGTACACACCGTTCGTATATGGTCAACATGCAACAGATCACACGCATAGATCCGTATGAAAAAGAAAATCATGTAGCAGTTTTAAAATCGGGTGCAAAAATTCCGGTGAGCAGGGCAGGGTATCCCAGGTTGAAAATGCTGTTGGGGTTGTAAGCAATCCTCTTTTTCAATAAAAAAGTGATTTTAGTTTCAAATGTTTACGTTCTCTGTTTTTAGTAACGTTTGTAAAAAAACCAATTGAAAAAATAAATGATTTTTCTTTCCTGTTGAATACTTCATATCCCTGACGGCCATTCCGCAGATCATCCCAGGAGTATACAACACGCCGGTTACTTTTATTTAAACCAAAACTGTAGCCAACTCCGGCTCTAAGTGATGCTTTTGGTGTAACCAGTACATCAACATAAGGAGTAATGTCCAAGCCAACTCTGGCCTTACTGCCGGCATAGTCATACATCAAAAAACCATTCCCAAAAGCATCCTGGCTTCCAAACGGTCCTGAATTGTTTTTTATAAAATCTTCATAAGTAAGTATGGTTTGTAGCTTAAAGTGTAATGTGTTATGGTTTTTACCTAAAATCCTGATCTCTGGCCCTGCACCAATTTTCCAAAGTAGATTTTTGTAATAAGGGGGATAGTCGTATGCTTCAAAAATGCTTCTTATCTTATGAAGCTCAATACCTGCATAAGTAAATAATTCGATTCTATTGGTTAAATAAAAAGATGCAGAAGGAAGAATGTCAAGAAAAAAAACAGTTTTGTTAGGAGGGTCAGTTGAAATGAAAGGTATACCAAAATTGCGCCCTAAAGTGCCTGTTTTGAAAAATTTCGTAGTACCATAATTCGTACTTAACCCAACCTGTTTCAGTTTCAAAAACTCTTGACTGGTTGCAGAATAGCTTTTGAAAAAAAATGGAAACAGTAACAAAATGTTTTTCATAGCGAAAGTTTAAAAACATCCGCAGCTTATTCATAAACTGCGGATGAATTGAATAATAGTTACCATGATAATGAACAGGAGCAATTAGGCCAGCTTCCAAACCCCGGGTCATATGCTCTAAAATGAGTGCTATAATTTGTAATTGCTGGTTTACTTCCAATTGTTACAATACTAAAAGGATAATATCCAAGATTAGTGCTAAACACATTGCTTGGAGGGGTATAAACAATCCATTCAGTTGTCCAAGAATTATAAGCACTGCTATTCCAAGTCCAATTAAAATTACTTGGCGAATTACTGTCAAATGAATATGGCCATTGATTATCATAAGACCCAACAGGGTATACCGTTTGAAAAGGGCCCTGACTACCCCAAAACTGCTCGTGTGGCGTTGACCAGTTATCATACCAAGAACCAAAAGCACGACCTGTTAGTGAGCGGGTTTGATTTTCTGTTGATGTTTCATATTGATTTGGATTAGAAGGATCGAAGTATCTGTTGTAATAAATTCTTCCAATGATCCTTCTGTATTTTCCATTTATTCGAATAGTTTGCTGGCAATCATTTGATTTATAATCTTCGGGAATCGGTGTCCAGTTTAAAAAAGTTCTGGCGGCAACATTTTTAGTTTGAAAATCATTTATTTTTAATCTCATTTGTGCCACTGAATTTTCATCACTCATTTTCGCTGAAAAATAAATAGTAGTAGAAATTTTTCCACTTATGCCCCTATTACCTACCAGCCACATTTTTAAAGAATCTTTTGAATACTGTAAAAGCCATTGATCCACCTGAACATAGCCATCTTTATTGATTGCGGCAAGCACACTTTTATCAAACGAGTTGGACTCATAATAAAAACCATCTGTGTTATTACCTGCTACATATATTGAAGATGGGAAAGCAGAAACTAAAGGAGTGTGAGTATTGTCAAAAATCGTAGAAGGCCCGTTTGGATATTGCAGGGCTAACTGTTCAGCAAGTATTGCATCAGCTTTAGTTATACTGTCAAATGCTGTTTTCATTGAAACAAATGATGCATTTGTTCTTGCACCAACAGATGAGACTGGTTGAACCAAAACCTTAGACCTGCTGTAAAACCTGAAGCTTCTGAAATCTGTAAATTTTAGAATTCCATTTTCTAAAACGGGTGCTTTGCTTTTTGAAAATTGCGATGATGGTGGTGTTTCTAAAATCTCATCTTTTGTTTGTTGAGGTTGCTTGTTACAGGAAATAATGAGAGTTGCAAAAAGGGTGAATTTTACCCCCCCCCCACGAGCTTTTGTGTTAGTGTTTGTTTCATGTTATAAAGTTTTGCTGTAAAATGCAAATAGTTACTGCAACTATTTTGCAGTATAAAAATTAAGTATCATTTTTTATAAACTTGACATGAAAAGTACCGTATTCGCTATAATAATACGTTTGTTTGAATCTGTCGTATTTAACCGGAGCGCCATATTTTTTCATTGTTTTTAATAAATCATATAACGTTCTTTCAGAAGTATTTATTTTGCGGGCAAGTTGTTTTGGTGTGCCTGTAGCTTTAATTTTTATTAAATCATTAAGCCGGTTTATTCGATGAAATATTTTTTCGGGCATTTTTAAATAGGTTAGAGTGCAAACATACTAATACTATACTTTCGTAACAATATCCCTTGTGTATTTGTTCTTGTTCTCAACTATTCGGGAAAAGAGATGTTGCTGGAAAGAAAAGCTTGTGCAAACATTCCGGTGAGCAGGGCAGGGTATCCCAGGTTGAAAATGCTGTTGGGGTTGTAGATAGTTACCATTCCTGCCCCACCCAAACAGCGCCGCCAATACTGTCTCTTGCTGCACCGGTGCCTTCGCTGAAAAAATTATTTTCTTCTCTCCAACGTAGCACAGCAAAAAATGCTGCAGCAATGGCTTCTTTATAAACAAGGGGTTCAAGTGTGCCCAATATTTTTTCTGCAATACTGATTACCGGAGGAGGCGTTCCGCCCAATGCCATATGAATATGATTAAAATCGCTCACCACATTTACACCGGTGATGGCTGCAACTGCAGCAGCATCGCCTAACTGATGACTCATTTTAGTAGCAGGCGAATAAAAACCCGGATGCCCTGCAACTGCAATGAGCTGCACCTGGTAATCGAGCTGCTGATCATTGATGAATTGTTTGGCCCTGTTTGCAACCAGGTGACCATAGTCAACATGCAATTGCATATAATCAACTGCTGCCAGCGAAGCGGCTCCCTGCAAACGGGAAATCCATTCAGCACTATAAGAAATGGACATGGTTTGTCTTGTTTCATACGCCCATTTTTGTCCGCTTACTTCAAAGGAAACAAATGCAAGATCTAATGTGTGTTCAATTGTATTGCTGCTGATGCCCAAGGCCCTGTAAACCATTCGATTTTTATTTTTAATTGGATGATGCGGATTTTTTTATCCGCATCAATCGGGTTCAATCTTTATCAATAGATTTGTAAAAGTAAGACAAGCGGTTCTTGTACCGAAGTTTGATGCATCAATTTGTTGCAGTAAAAGAGGGCGATGCAACCGGAGATCATTAGAATTCATAAGCCGGGACCAAAACACAGAACGACTTATTATACAACCATGGTTATTAATTTAAGTGAACAGCATTCGTTGGTAAGCAACTGGGTTGCTGAGTTAAGAGACACAGAAATTCAGGTAGACCGTATGCGTTTCAGACGCAATCTGGAACGGATTGGTGAAGTGGCTGCTTACGAGATCAGCAAACTGCTGGCTTGGGAAGAGCGTGAAATTACCACGCCACTCGGCACTTCGCCTTCAAAAATGCTCAAGGACCAGCCTGTGCTGGCTACAATATTACGGGCCGGTTTGCCGTTACACCAGGGGCTTTTGAATTATTTCGACCGGGCAGATAATGCGTTTATTTCAGCTTACCGTAAACATCACAGGGATGGTACATTTGAAATAAGTCTGGATTATGTGAGCTGTCCCAGTTTAGAAAACAGGGTGGTGATTGTTGCAGACCCCATGCTGGCTACCGGCAGTTCGCTGGTAAAAACCATTCAGTATTTGAGAGATGAAGGAAAGCCTTCAGAAATACATATTGTTTGCGCCATTGCCTGTACTGTAGGGATTGAGTATGTGCACCGCAGCGAACCTAAAGTAAAGATCTGGTGTGGTGCCATTGACGATGAATTAACGGCAAAGGGTTATATTGTACCCGGACTTGGTGATGCAGGTGATCTTGCTTACGGAACCAAACAGCAGATGTAAAAATCAGTTGCCAAGTTTAAAGTTGATGGTTTAATGTTTAAAGTTGGGATGTTCATTGTGGTTCACTTTTGGGAGAATGGTTGATCTGCGAAAACCTTAAACCTTCAACATAAAACCTTAAACCTGTATTATAAGCAGCTAATCATTATTGAAAGACGTCTTACATAACAACCGCCTCTGATGAGAAAATTTTTAATTACTCTTTCGCTGATTTTTTTTGGATTGCATGTATATGCACAGGATCCGAATTTCTCACAATTCTTTGCTTCTCCTTTAACACTCAATCCTGCATTAACAGGTAAGTTTAACGGTGCAGTCCGTGTTGCAGGCAACTATCGCAATCAATGGCCCACAATCAATAATGCATTCCGCACCGGAACCGTATCAGCAGATTTTGGCATACTGCCCAACCGCATACCTGAAGTTGATCAGTTTGGTGTAGGTGTGATGGGGATGTATGATGTAAATGGAGATGGAGTGATGAAGAACAGTTATATCTCCGGTTCACTTGCTTACCATAAAGGCTTAGATGAAAACGGGTATCACCAAATTGGTGCAGGCTTCAGTGGCACGTATGCTCAGCTACGGTTGGATGCCAGTAAACTTGATTTTGCAGATGAGTTAACCAGTTTGGGTTTTACAGGCAATACCGCCGAAATTTTTGCATCCGGTGGTTTTTTTAACATCAACTATGCCGATGTAAATGCAGGGTTTGTATATAACGGTGCCACCAACGATTATAACAATTTTTATGTGGGCGTATCCATGTATCATATCAACCGCCCCAAAGTAAGTTTTCAGGGTGCTACGTATAATTTGAATCCACGTTATACTGTGCATGGTGGAGGATATTTTCCTGTTGCTGATGCCACTACGTTGTTTGTAAGTGCCAATCATCAGCGCCAGTCAGGTGCTTCAGAAACCATGCTGGGTGCAGCGCTTGGTCTTACCGTGAATGATGATTTTGATAACCCCACCGATGTTTATGCAGGTGCATGGTTTCGTGTAGGCGATGCCATTATTCCTTATGCAGGTCTTGAATTCGGCAGTTACCGTTTTGGTATTTCGTATGATGTAAACATTTCAAGATTAGCTGCTGCATCACGCCGCAGAGGTGGTATTGAACTGTCGCTTATCTGGATCAAAAAACACAGCGATCCCAACAAAAAGAAATTAAACTGTCCACGGTTTTAAACTTCATTTCTTTCCTTTTCATTTTACTTGTTCAAAAACCTGCTGTCAATTAATTGCTGCAATTGGTTGCTGCAATATTTTTTTCTGTTGATGATTCTTGCAAAAAAAAAGCAGGGCCGTAGCCCTGCTTACACTCAAAACAAACACACGATTGATTAAAAACCGAGCCCTATTGTAAATGCCGTAATTGCTCCGCCACTGAATTCAAAATTACCGGGAGCAGGTGATGCAGATCCGTTCATTAAATTCACTTTGTAAATACGTGTTTTATTATCTGCAGTTAACACAGCCCATGCATTGTTGCTGGTACCGCCAATATCAAAACCTGATATGCTTTGTGCATTTAAACCCAGCGGACCAATTTCAACCAGTGTGCCACCGTTTGGCGGATCCTGTTTAAATAATTTATCTGAGCTTGCATCCATATCAAATAATACGGTTGTAGTTGCGCCTGCAAAGTTGTTGGTATAAGCAACTGCAGTGATCATTGCCGGTTCGGGGTTGATATTTACATCCGTAGCAGCAATGGCACCTGTAATGGGGTGAACACGAAGGTTTAATCCTGTATTGCCCACGATGCGGATACGATCAACTGTTGGGTTGAAATCAAACCCAAACTCTGTACCTGTTAATAAACTTACAAACTGACCACCAACTGCTGCTGCAGCTCCGTTCGATGTATTAATGGTATATAATCTACTTGTGCTTCCAAGCGCATACAGTTGGCCGTTAGCAGGACGAAAATCTAAACCTACAATCGTTTCACCACTCATGGTTCCTGTAATGGTTTTACTTACAGGTACCGGTGCTTCAGGATTAAAGATTAATAAAGCAGTGCCGTTCTGAACAGCAAATGCAACAGGGTTTGTTTGAATGGCAATACCTGTAACACTTGTTACGCTACCACCTAAAGCGCCAACATTTACAGCTTTACCTGTCATGAGATCAATGGTAAAAACAGATGGCTTTCCTGCTTCATCATTATACACAGCAAGTCCTGTATTGGTGGTTGCATCAATATCAAATTCACCACTACCCGAAAGATCAACACCTAAACTTCCAACTACTACAAGACCACCTGCATTTGGCGGATCCTGTTTGTACAGGATATCGTTTTGCACATCCAGATCAAACAACGCAGTTGTAGCTGCACCTGCTTTATTTTCTGTATATGCAGCGCCGGTAATATTTCCATTTACCGTACCACCAATATTAATCATGCCATCTGTTGCAACAACAGTTCCTGTTTCAGGATTGAGACGAATGTTTTGTCCGCCTGTAGAAATTAAACGGATACGATCTACTGTTGGGTTAAAATCGAAAGCTGCTACATTGCCTGCCAAAGCAGGAGAAAACGCTCCAGTGCCAATAGCTCTTGATTCGCCTGATGTTGTGTTAATAACATAGATGCGGCTGCTGCTTCCTACACCATATAATTGTCCGGTGGCCGGGCGAAAATCAATGGCGAGCATTGTTTCGGAAGTTTGTAAACCGGAGATCATTACGTTTGAAATGGGAGTGCCCGGTTTCATAGCATCGTACTTAACGAGCATGTTTGTAGATGCAAGTGCGAAGAATTCGATCTTGGGGCCTTGGGGATTATTCTTTACTACATCTTTTACTTTGCCACAACTTAAGGCAAAGAGACATAGCGCAGACAGCAAAAAGCTGTACGATGTTTTCAATTTCATATTAAGGTAGTTTAGGCCTTAATTACGAAAAGGAAGAAAGCACGGATTGCAAATTTTGTAAATGAGTTTTTTTCTGAAAGCCCGTAAACCATCCTGAAGATAAACTGATCTTTTTATTTCTCTACGAATGAAGGGTTACATCTTTTACCTCTTCATTACTACTCCCATGACCATTGGTAATACAAACCAGCAGAACAATGTAATTAAAATAATACTAATGATGTTCATAGCAAAGCCTGCACGGATCATGTCTTTCAATTTTATATGACCACTGCTGAATACAATGGCATTGGGCGGTGTACCCATGGGCATCATAGCGGCAGCACTTGCAGCGAGAGTCATTGGAATTCCAAGTAATAAAGGATCGAGATGTAACGCATCAGCAAGCGAAGCCAAAACCGGCGATAATACAATCACCTGCGCCACATTACTCATCACTTCACTTAAGAAAATAGAAATCAATACAATCATTAATACCAGACCTAATCCGTTAATATGACTGAAGCCCGCCAGCCAGTTACCCACCTGTGCCATCACGCCTGCTTTCTCTAACGAATTAGCCAATGCAATACCACCACCAAACAACAGTAATATGCCCCAGGCCATTTTAGAGGTATCGGCCCATTCAAGAATCATCAACGGTTTGTTTTCTTTTTTTATTCCGCTTGGTGTGGCAAACAAAGCCAAGGCACCAAAGATGGCAATCATATTATCATCCAGTTTAAACCAGTTGAGTTGATTGAGCAAATCTTTTGTAATCCACAACAAAGCAGTTGTAACAAATATGATCAGTACTCTTTTTTCTGTTGGAGATAATTTGCCTAATGCGTTTATTTCATCATTGATATAGTTGTTGGCTTCAGTGCTGTTTTTAATACGGCTCGGGAATAACCATTTTGCCAACACCCAATATAAAGCGGCTAATAATAAAACAGCCAATGGTGTACAAACCAGCATCCAGTCAATAAACTGAACGGTGTAATTATATTTCTTTTCGATATAACCAACAAACGCAACGTTAGGAGGTGTGCCAATGATAGTTGCCATACCGCCAATATTGCTGGCGTAGGCAATCACCAGCATGAGTACCATTGAAAAATTCATGATACTTGTGCCCGGTTGCTGATGTTCTTTCATCACGGCAATTACACTGAGTGCAATGGGAAACATCATCATGGTGGTGGCGGTATTACTTAACCACATACTGAGAAAGCCGGTAGCTAAAATAAAACCAAGAATAATCCGGTCGCCGCTTGTACCGGTGCGTTTAACAATGTGTAAGGCAATGCGTTTGTGTAAATTCCATTTTTCAATCGCTAATCCAATCATGAAACCACCCATGAATAAAAAAATCACAGGGTTGCTGTATGCTTTGCTGGTTTCTTCAATAGTGCCAATGTTAAATAAGGGATGGAGCACCAGCGGAATTAAAGCTACAGCCGGCATGGGCATTGCTTCGGCAATCCACCAGGTAATCATGAGTACAGCAACTGCCACAGCCTTGTTGGCACCTGCATCTAATGCAAAGGGATTAAACAAATAGCAGGCAAGTGATAAGAGAATGCCCGATAAAAAAGAAAGGATGAATTGATTTTTTTTGATCCACTCCATGAGATAAAAATAACGGGAAAAATGATTTTAAAAATGAATCATTTGATTTAGAAAATTATTTGCTCAGAAATAGCAAAGGAGCAATCAACAGATGACATTTTTTTCTTCCCGTCTTCCATCCTTACCGGCCATTCCATTCAAAGCAACAAAACCCCTTCCTTATTAAATGTATGTTTACTCACATGCTGATTGCCAGGGATAAAAAAACGGTATAACCATTCTGCATGTTCAGCTGCATAATCTACTCCAATACGTTTAGAGGCTGCCACATTAAACCCATTTGTTCCATCATCAGCCAAATAAAGTTGCCTGCTTTGCAGATCAAGTCCGTTGTGTTTGGTGAAGATTCCTAATGCTTTGCTTGCATTGCCTGGGCCCCGGCCCAGGGATGCATCCGGCTTTTTTTTATTACACCGCATCAGCATTGTGTCAATCCCTTCCAAAGGTTCTATGCCACGGATCAACACTGCATCGGGATGATTGGTTGTATTACAAACTACATTAAAGAGATGATGAATGCCATAACAGAGATACACGTATGCATGACCTGCATCGCCAAACATAATCTCAGTGCGGTTGGTTCTTCTGTTGTTGTATGCATGTGATGCTTTGTCAATGATTCCTGCATACGCTTCTGTTTCTACTATGCGCCCGGTTGTGTATATGCCTTCAAATTTAGTAACAACAATTTTGCCCAGCAGTTCCTTTGCGATCTGCATCACATCGGTACGTACATAAAAATCTCTGCCAAGCTTTTGCATTTTGTTGTATTTTGCTGACTCGCCTGTTGAACACCCTTTATTGTTCATTCATTTAAAATGTAAACGCTTGCTAAAGGAACTCGTTATTGCAATACAGGCTTACTTCAGAGCACATCAATTTATTGTGAAGCACAAGTTATGGAAATGGATTTTTATTCCGGGCTTCATTTACATGCTGATGTTTATGGCAGGGATGTGGCTGTTCTGGAATTCAAGTACTGATTTTCTGGATTGGTTATTTAATGTAGTCGGCATCAAGAGCTGGCTCGATTCAATGAACAACAGTTTTTTGAATTATCTGTTTATTACAGGTACCATCATTGTGCGACTGATACTTCTGTTCTTTTATTTTTCGTTGTTCAAGTTTTTATTCCTCATTGCAGGCTCGCCTGTATTTGCATACCTCAGTGAAAAAACAGAAAGTATTATTGACGGAAAAGAATATCCCTTCAACATGAAGCAGTTACTTACAGATATTATGCGTGCTGTTCGGTTGGCTTTACGCAATACCTTATGGCAAACCGTTTATACAATCAGTATCCTGCTACTTGCATTAATACCTGTGGTGGGTTGGTTCAGTCCTCTGATTGCGTTTATGGTTGAATGTTACTATTATGGTTTTTCGATGCTGGATTACAGTGCCGAGCGTCATAAACTTTCACCTGCACAAAGCATTTCTTTTATTACACAACGCAGAGGACTTGCAATTGGAAACGGTATGGTATTTTTTTTCATGCACCTTGTACCAATTATTGGCTGGATCTTAGCACCGGCTTATGCAGTGATTGCTGCAACTTTAAGTCTCTATCATCAAAACGATAATCCCTGATGGCAACAGTTTATCTGATACCTGCTCCTTTAGATGAAGAAAGTACAACAGCCATTCCCGCTTATATTCTTGATGCAGTAAAACAATGCAATGTATTTTTTGTGGAGAATGAACGCACGGCAAGACGCTATTTAAAAAAATTAGATAAAGCCATTGTGATTGATGCGTATGAATGGTTTGCCATTCACAAAGCAGAAGCACAGGTAAAGAATCAGTTTATTCAAAAACTGAAAGCCGGTAAAACCATTGGCATTATCAGTGAAGCAGGTTGCCCCGGTATTGCAGATCCCGGGCAGGTGTTGATAGAAGCGGCACATCAACAAGGCGCAACCATCAAACCTTTGGTTGGACCAAGCTCCATTTTATTAGCTGTGATGGCAAGTGGCATGAACGGGCAACAGTTTTCTTTCGTTGGATATTTGCCCATTGAAGAACCGCAACGAAAAAGAAAATTAAATCAGCTGGAAGACCTTTCTGCTAAGTTTCAAAGTACACAGATATTTATTGAAACACCTTACAGGAATAATCAATTACTTGAAACCATTATAAAAAGTTGCAAACCGCAAACCAGGATATGTATTGCCGCTAATTTAACCACAGCAAATGAAATGATTCAAACCAAAACCGTGGCTGAATGGAAAAAAAGCATACCTGATTTACACAAACAACAGGTGATCTTTTGTTTAATGAGTTGATGAATCAGTCCTCTGCACTTACACTGTCTACAATATAGTGTGTATCTCCACGCCAGGGTAAACTGCCTTTTTTTTCTTCGTAATGTACCGTTACCATTCTGCCCTGCAGCAGTTCCATTTTTTTAGCGGTTGCTTTATGTACAACCGAAAATAGAAATTTCTCACTGGCCAGTGTTGTATTGTTATTGCTGCGGATACTGCTCAGGATCATTTCTCCCTCGTAGGTTTTAAACATGGTTCCTTTGTAAGAAAATTTCTGCAGCAATCCGCTGCGGTAACCGGTGCTGTAAGTAAAAGCATATTTCCAGTAAATAAAACCGGCAAGAAACAAAATGATGATGACCGAAGCGATACCTAAAAATTTACGCATGTGTGTTGATTTGTTGCGCTAATGTAAAACTTGTTGTGCTATTATTGAATGATATCATTACTGATATTCCTGTGTTCTTTGTGCGTCCTTTGTGCCCTTTGTGGTTCATATTTATTTTTTTTGGGTTTATTGCTCACATCTACCAGTACAAAAATGCAATAGGAATTAAATTAGTTTGAACGAAATGACATCATGCAAACGATTTATCCTGTCTTATTCCTTTATACTAATTGAAACCTGTCTCCATCAAACACACCCAAATCGCTGAGCTTCAGATGTGGTATTACCAGCAGGCCCATAAATGACAATGTCATAAACGGAGCTGATAAAGTTGAACCCAGCTCTTTTGCTGCACGATCTATAGCACTGTAAGCTTCTGCTACTTTATATCCATCATCTGTACTCATTAATCCGCCAACAGGTAAGGGTAACAGATATTCATTGCTTCCGTCAACAACACTTACACCTCCTTTTGAGCCAATCACCAGATTAACAGCTTTACAAATACTTGTTGCATCTGCACCAACTGCAATAATATTATGACTGTCGTGTGCAACAGAAGAAGCAATAGCACCTTTTTTCAATCCAAAGTTTTTTACAAAACATTTTGCTACAGGTGCATTGTTGTAGCGATTTACCACAACCATGTACAGGAGATCTTTTTCTGTGTTTGCAAGTATGAGATCATTCTCTATCTCAAAAGAAGAAATAGGTACAATCAGTTTGTTGGTGATGAGCTGGCCGTCCATCGCTTCCACCACATATGCCTGTTCAAGGTTTTCTTCATCTGCATGTCCGAATTTATTGAGATGAAATTCAAATTCGTTTTCTGCTTTCTCATCGCAGTTGAAATTGTTGATGGCTGATGACTCACGGCTAACGATCAACGACTTTCCTTTATCTGCTACAAGTTTACCATTGATATAGGTTTGCTGTACATTGAAATGCTTTAAATCATCAACAACTATAAAATCAGCAGGGTCTCCTTCATGTAACAAACCCACATCTAATTTATAATGCAGTGCCGGCGTAACACAGGCAGCGATCAACACATCAAACACATTCAATCCTTTGGCAACTGCTCTTGCACACAATTGGTTGATATGACCCTCCACCAAACTATCGGGATGTTTATCATCACTGCAAAGCATGATCATATCGGGATATTCATCAATCAGTGAATACAATGCTTCAAAATTTTTTGCTGCACTTCCTTCACGGATAATGATCTTCATGCCATACTGCAGTTTATCTACAGCTTCTTCTTTAGTGAAACATTCATGGTCGGTGCTAATCCCTTCCCCGACATACCTTCTTGCATCCTCCCCCCTTAATCCCGGCGCATGTCCGTCAACCGGTTTGCCCAATTCATGTGCAGCCTGTATTTTTTTCATCACTTTTTCATCTCCATGTAACACGCCGGGAAAATTCATCATTTCACTTAAATATTTTATATCGTCCCGTTGCAGTAATGTTTTTACATCAGCCGCATTTAAAACCGCACCCGCTGTTTCAAAAGAAGTAGCCGGCACACAGCTCGGTGCACCAAAGTTGAATTTAAACGGAACGGTCTTTCCGTTTTCAATCATATAATCAACCCCCTGTATGCCGCAAACATTGGCAATTTCGTGTGGGTCACTTACCGTTGCAACTGTGCCATGTACCACCGCCAGCTTGGCAAATTCTGCAGGAACCAGCATCGAACTTTCAATATGGATGTGGGCATCAATAAAACCGGGGAGAATGAAGCCCCCTCCAACTCCCCCGGAAGGGGGAGGGTCTTGCGTGTTATGGTTGAAACGTTTTATTTCTTTAATGATTCCATTTTCAACCACAACCTCACCCCAAAATATCTCTTTTGAAAAAATATTGACGATGTTGCCTGCAACCTTAAACGTAGACATAGCCTCTGGAATTAATAGTAAAATGAGGGTCCAAGATAAGGGGTTGAAATCAATTTCTGTCTGCTCCTCATTCGATGCATCAATTTTGTGTTAAATAAGGCTTGCGACAGCTGTTCAATAAAAAAAATCAGAAAAGAACTGTAACAATTTTCTTTTCTTTACAACCAATAAAAAAATGAAACAATTGCCGGGTTTCCGGTCAACAGGTGTAACCATTCAAAACAATAAAAAAGAACAAATGAAAATTTTGAAATCAGTGAGTCTTTTACTAGTAACGGCTTTCAGTTTTACAACCATAAAAGCTCAAACAGCCGATGAAATTGTAAACAAGCATGTAGAGGCTATTGGCGGTACAGAGAACTGGAAAAAAGTGAACAGTATGATCATGACCGGTACAATGAGTGTGCAGGGTATGAATCTCGATGTGATTACAACAGTGTTACATAATAAGGGATCACGTCAGGATGTAAATGCAATGGGTATGAATAATTACCAGATTTTGACACCTACCGAAGGATGGAATTTTTTCCCAATCCAAGGTCAGCAGGCACCTGAAGCTATGACGGCTGATGATGTAAAAGACGGACAAAGTAATTTAGATGCACAAGGGAGCCTGGTTGATTATAAAGCAAAAGGGCACAGCGTAGAGTTAATTGGCAAAGAAGAAATAGATGGTACAGAATGTCATAAGTTAAAACTTACTTTAAAAAGCGGCAAATCAGAAACCTATTTCATTGATGCGAAAACCTTTTATGTTCTAAGAGTTGTATCAGTAAAAAAAGCCAACGGACAGGAAGCAGAACTTTCAACTACCTTAAGTAATTATCAAAAGTTACCCGAAGGTGTTGTAGTTGCCATGAGCATTTCAGTTCCTTTTGGCCCGGGTGTAAATTTCGATTACAGCATTTCAAAAGTGGAAATTAATAAAGCCATTGACGAGTCTATTTTTAAACCGGCTAAATAATTGAATCAGTTAGTATCTTCTTATATCAACCCCGGCAAATGTGTCGGGGTTTTTTTCTCAAATCAAAACCTTGTTATGAAGAAAATCTTTTCAATCCTTATACTGTTGCTTGCAGGTAATACCTTGCTGCAGGCACAGATTAACTCCTCCACGTTTGGAATGATGGAAGCCAGATACATGGGTCCGGGCACCATGAGCGGACGTATTACTGATATTGCCGGAGTAAACAGCGATGGAAAAACACTGTACATCGGTACAGCAGGTGGTGGTATCTGGAAAAGCACCAACGCAGGTGCATCCTTTAAACCCATTTTTGATAAATACATACAAAGCATCGGCGCTATTGCCATTGATCAGAAAAATCCAAAAACAGTTTATGTTGGAACAGGCGAAAGCAATATGCGGAATTCGGTTTCAATAGGAGATGGTTTGTACAAATCAACAGATGGTGGAGATAACTGGACAAAGACCGGACTCGACAGCACCGAGCATATTTCAAAAGTGATGGTAGATCCCAACAACTCATCTGTTGTTTATGTAGCAGCACCGGGTCCGTTGTGGAACAACAGTAAACACCGTGGATTATACAAATCAACCGATGCAGGAAAAACATGGGAAACCATTTTATACATCAGTGAAAAAGCAGGTGTGGCCGATGTAGAAATTGATCCCACCAACTCCAATGTATTGTATGCAACATCATGGGAGTTCAGACGATTGCCTTATGCATTTAACAGCGGAGGAACAGGAAGTGGTTTTTATAAAAGTACCGATGCAGGTAAAACATGGAAAGAAGTAAGCAACGGCTTACCAAAAAAACCATTTGGACGTGTAGCGATTGCAATTGCTCCATCAGCACCACAAAATCTCTGGGCCATTGTTGAAAGTGAAAGCACCGGATTATATATTTCTGCAGATGGCGGTGAAACATGGAAACAGCAGAGTGCAACAAGCAACATCACACAACGTCCGTTTTATTTTTCAACACTGGAAGTAGATCCCAAAGATCCGAAACGTGTTTACCGTCCGGCATTTAGTTTTTCTTATTCAAGCGATGGAGGATATTCATTTGCAGATGCAAGTAATGAAGGCGGCTGGGTGCACAGTGATCATCATGCATTGTGGATTAATCCCAACAATACAAACATCATGTATGTTGGTACGGATGGTGGTGTGTATTTCAGTTTAGATCGTGGTGCAACGTGGAAGTTCTGTAATAATTTGCCCGTAGGTCAGTTTTATCATGTAAGCACCGATAACCAGCAACCATATCGTATGTATGGCGGGTTGCAGGATAACGGAAGCTGGGTGGCACCGAGTGCAGCACCCGGTGGTGTATCAAACGGAAACTGGCAGGCCATTTTTGGTGGTGATGGTTTCTGGACACATCCTGACCCCTTTGATGCAGACATTGCTTATGCCGAATACCAGGGAGGAAACATGCAGCGCATCAACATCAAACAGGGGACATCAATAGCCATTCAGCCACAGGCAGCAGCAGGCGATGAAAAACTGCGTTACAACTGGAACACACCCATTGTAATCGGCGCAAAAAATAAAAGAAATTTATACGCTGCGGCTCAATATTTATATAAGAGTACAGATCGTGGAGCCAACTGGGTAAAAATTTCGCCCGATCTAACGACCAACGATAAACGCAAACAGGAACAGGAAAAAAGTGGTGGGTTAAGCATGGACGTAACCAGTGCAGAAAATCATTGCACCATTTTTACCATTGCAGAATCGCCTCTCGATGAAAATATCATTTGGGTGGGTACAGATGATGGTAACCTGCAATACACAAACGATGCAGGAAAAACATGGACCAATGTAGCAGCCAATTATGCAGCGGCCGGTATTCCGAAACAAACATGGGTGAGCAGTATTGAGCCATCGCAGTTTGATGCTAATGTAGTGTACGCCACATTTGATAATCATATGTATGGCGATCATCAAACCTATATGGCGGTAAGCAGAGATATGGGTAAAACATGGAAGAAGTTTGAAAGCAAAGAGTTTACCGGCTTTGCACACAAGATTAAAGAAGACTTCGTGAATAAAAACCTGTTGTTTGCAGGAACCGAAATGGGATTGTTTGCAAGTGTAGATGGTGGTAATGAGTGGTTCAGAATGAAAAGTAATTTACCCTGGTATGCATTGGTAAGAGATATCAAGATACAGGAACAAACAAACGATCTTGTATTGGCTACACATGGTCGTGGAATTATTATTGTAGAAGATATATCGCCCATGCGAAACATCAACTCAACCGTTGCAGCACAGGATGTGGCATTGTTGAATAACAAACCCATTACATTAACCATGGGAAAATACGCCGGCGGCTTTCCCAATGCAAGTGGCGATTGGAATGGCGGTTTACCATCAACCATCACTCCGTTACAGTATTACCTGAAAGAACGGGCTAATAATATACTGATGGAAGTATATGATAAAGATGGAAAGCTGGTTCAGAAACTTTCGCCCAGTAACAGAAAGGGCTATAATAAAGTGATGTGGAACCAACGCAGCAATCCGCCAAAAACAGCCAAAGGCGGTAACCAGATGGAACAGGCAGGATTTCTTGCACCACAGGTAATGCCCGGCGACTATACCATTAAACTGAAAGTAAACGGAAAAGAACATACACAAACTGTAAAGCTGGTGCATGATGCAACCAACAAAGACTTTACCATGCAGGACAGAGAACTGCAATATAAAACAGGACAGGAACTGTTTGCCATGAATGAGCGGTTGGCAACTTTAGTAGACAGTATCAACACAACACAAAGCATGTTGAAGAAGCATATGGATTCAACAAAAAATAAAAAAACAAAAACACTGTTGCAGGATTACTGGAACAAATTAGAAGAGTTTCGTTTAACACTGGTACCTCCGGTGATGAAGGGCACAGGCGATTTAAAACGTCTCCGTTCAGATATCAGCGATGCATATACGGCCGTGGTTGGTCAGGAAGCAAAACCAAGTAACCTGCAACTGCAGCGTGTGGCGGCATTGAAAACAGAGCTCAGCAAGGCTGTGCAGAAAAATCAAGAACTGAAACAACAGTTTGAAAAGAAAGTGACGGATGCAATTAATAAAGAAATGCCCAAACGGCCGGAAGTAAATAAGCAGATGAAGAATTAATACTTGGCTCACAACGCCGTATAACAAGTATTCTGTCAAATACCTCACAGGTTAACCCTCCTGTGAGGTATTTTATTGCCTGATATTTTTTGCACTTTTTTATAAACGGTTGTTTTTCGCATCCGCTTAAAATTTGGAACTCTCAAAAATGAATGCCAACTTTAAATAGCAACACCCCTATTATTTTGGTAAAGCTGTGGTGTATGAAACTTTAAAAGAGAAGAAATAATTAAGCTGCCTTTTTTAATAGGTAGGAATTAACGGATAATTACTATATACATGAGTAACATTTTCTTTCCTCTTAACCCTGGAAAGAGAGCAGCCGTAAGGTTAAAGGTTGCAGTGGCCAATGCAACCTGCGGTGAAGCCGTTACTGCGTTCACGGGCTTAAATGAGAAGCAAAATAATTGTAAACTATAAATTTCTAACGATGAAAAAGTTTCAAGTATTAGGAAAGAGCCTCGCAAAAAATCAGCAAAAGATGATTATGGATGGTGATGAACAAATTCCGGGTGGAGAAGCCTGTAATTGTAACAGTAATGATGATTGTGCCAGTAATCCGACAAAGAAAATATGTTATAATGGGGCTGCATATTCATGCACATCGGGTGCTAAAATAGGCTGGTGCGAAGTGTGATTTTTAAACAAACATGGCAATACAATGAAGCGCTTCATTGTATTGTTTAAAAGTTGAGCGTATGAAACTGCTATTTTTTCTGTTACTAGTGCACATTGGAATAATTACAAATGCAAAATGCCAGTTTAAATTTATTGATTCCTGCGTAAAATTTAATTTGCACTTAAAAATTGAAAACCCTTATTCAGATACAATTGTATACCGCTATCGAGATTGTGATAAAGACGCAGGAATTACCCAGCGTGTTGTACTTAACAATGGAGAAGCAAGAGTATCCGGTTATATTAACCGTTCAGCAGAGATGATTATCAACTGCGATTTATATGCAAAATTTGAAGATTCGAGTTTTTTGAGATTAATACTGGAGCCCGGAGATATAACGGTGAGCTTATCAATGGCTGGCACACATATTGTCAACGAGATTACAACCGGTTCTGTTGCTCAAAATGAACGGCAAAAGTGGAACAACGAGAATCGTTTTTTACTACAAATGGAAAACAAATACTTAAGAGAATTCAGCAGATATCTCAGAACTAATTCAAAACCTGATTCAGCCGAACTGCAAAAAAAACAGCAAGAGTATCAAAATCGAAGTGATATTTTGAAAGAATTGAAAAGCAAGATTGCACTTGATTATATAAAGATGCACCCCAACTCTTACTTTTCAGGCGCTTTGTTTTTTCTATATCAACGTCTCTACTCCCCAGATACAATTATACAGTATTTTAATACGTTTTCAAGTAATGTACAGCAAAGTGATTTCGGGAAGTACATTTTGGATGATGCATTTAAGAGGAGTAATAACTGGGATCTCTTTGCTGCTTATATGGATAGTGCCAGTTTTAGAAAACTAAATAATATTAAAAGTGTGTTTGACATATCTCTTAAAGGAGTGAATGGGAAAGAAGTCTCATTATTTAACTATAAGGGTAAAATCTTGTTGCTTGATTTTTGGGGTAGTTGGTGTGCGCCATGTATTGCCAGTATCCCTCATGTAAACCAGTTAATCAGCGAGTTGAAAGAATATCCTGTGGAGGTCATTTCAGTGGCAATGGGAACAAAAGAAGATGTATGGAAAAAAATCATTTCAAAAAACAACTACATGGGTGTTCATTTAAATGATAGTGAAGGTATTCTTGCTGCTTATTATAAAGTGTTAAGTGCACCAAAATATGTGATTGTTGGTCCAGATGGAATTTTGTTTAATAGCGATGCCCCTTTTGTTACCAGTCCTTTATTAAAAAAAGCAATTCTTGAAATTGTTACAAAGCTAAAGTTGTAGTTGCAAATACAACTCCGGAGTGGCCTTTACTGCCCTCACGGGCTTAAACGAGAAGCAAATAGATTTAATAATTATTAATTTTAAAACAATGAAAAAATTTGAATTGCTTGGTAAAAGCTTATCAAAAGATCAGCAACAAAGAATTAAGGGTGGTGATGAAACCGTAGGTGGTGGACAAACCTGTTATGCAACTTGCCCGAATGGGAAGAAATGGGGATTGGACTGTACTGGTGATTGTAGCGAAAGTACCGAGTTACCTGGTTATATTGTATGTAATAGTCAATATTATAATTATGGTTGTTAATGCAACTTTTGAGCATCTAATTCATTAAAGCAGGGGCTTTCAAAAGCCCCTTTGCTATCTGTTTAATCTGTTATTATGTGCAAAACATTCTTTATTCTTTTTTTATTTAATGCCCTAACTGGTGTATCTCAAAAAAAAATTAATTTGATAACTGTTAAGTGCGTTTATGATACAACAACTCATAATTCAAGTGAAGGCGGGGCACTAGAGCCTCTTGAAATAGTTTCTGTAAATACGAGTGAAAAGAGCCAAACTGTTAGATATACGTTTGATATGAATCATGAAATTTATAATCAATACCAACAGAAAAAGATTTTAAAGGATAGTTTTCTTCGATACATTAATTTAAATTCAGTAGATACCGCTAATCTTAATAAGTGGAAAAAAGAAAATAGTGTAATGCTTGAAATCAGACAACTTAGCGATCAAAAGTATAAAGTAATTCCAGATTTCAATCACTCTCATGTATTCACAGATGACAAGATTTATTATTATAAAGTAGGAGATGGTATAATGGATAGAAATGGCTTAGTAGTTCCGCACAACGTTAACTTTTGGTATGGTAAAGAATATTCTAAAAAGATTGATTTAATAATTTTGCCAAATGTAAAAACATTGCCAAAAAAAAATACTACTGCACTATTTAACACGTGGGGCGGCACAAGAAAAATTATGATTGGCAAAATGCTTATTGGCATAGATAGTTTTATTGTCAAAATTTTTATTGCTAACCATTCAGTTTATTATACTAAGTATAACTGTCTCTTTTCCTTTTCAAATCCAAATGAAAATTATATTGATATATTAAAGACAGCTTTTCCTGTATATTCTTACAGAGATAGTGTTTTTATTGGTAATAAGGTTATAGTTCTGGATTCAGTTAATTTAATAGGTGATACGGTTGTTTTTAGAGAGTTGGATGATAACAACAATATGAAGGGAGTCCAAGAAGGAGCTTTTGTTAAAGTCCTCGAAGGTAAAAATTTTCGAACTGAGAATTACGAAGAAATTCATTTAGAACGCCATGACGGTAAGTATACTCTCTTGCACTTTTGGGGTTCTTGGTGTGCCCCATGCGTTAAAAACATGCCTCAATTGAAAAATTTATTTCAGAATAATCAAAGAGCAGTTCAATTTATAGGGTTTCCATATGAGATCCAGAAAGATTTAAATAATTCAAAAAAAATTATTGAGAAGTATGAAATGACATGGACACAAATAATTCAACCTAAAGATGATCCGTTTCTGAAAGCAGATGTTATAAAAAAACTTAAAGTTAATGCATTCCCTACTTATATCTTGTTGGATTCACAAGGTAAAATTATTTTACGTACTTCAGATATTTCAGAAATTGAGCAGTTACTAAAAGCAAAAGAATTATAATTATTAAATAAATCAAAAAATAACTTCTCTCTTATTAGCCAGTCAGTGAAATACCATAAGACTAATCTTTAGTTGCAAATACAGATTTTGGGCAGCCGTTACTGCGTTCACGGGCTTAAACGAGAAGCAAATAGGTTTAATAATTTTAAATTTTAAACAATGAAAAAGTTTGAGTTACTAGGTAAAAGCTTATCGAAAGATCAGCTGAAATTGATTAGAGGTGGCGACGAAGAGGTACCAGGTGCCGGTTGCCCGTTAAAATGCAGTTCAATAGAGTGTGGCGGTTCTTGTAAATGTTTTCATTCAGGTACAGCAAACGAGTATTGCGGCAGCCGCTAACCATAATAAGGAATACAAAAAAGTATTCCTTATTGTAAATTTTATTTCAAATGTTCAAAAGAACAGTTTATATAACAGTTTTTTTATTCTCAATTAATTGGGCTTTTACACAAACACCTTTTTCTGCTTATACTTTATCTGGTACTGTAAATATTGATAGCGGAGAGGTAAGATTAATACCTGTTGATGACCAAGAGTACTATCCGAATATTAAAATAATAGATGAAACGAAAATAGTAAAAGGAATTTTTTGTTTTAGAAATCAAATTTTGTATCCAAGCGCATATAGACTTGGAGTTTTTTCTAATTCAAGCCTCATTTATATGTCTGGATTGTTTTTTCTTGACACAGGAAAGCAAGTAATTACTTGCAATGTTGATTCAATATGGAAAACACCTGAAATTGATAACCGGTTAATGAGTGAATTGAAAAATGAATTTAATCCGGTTATGAATACTGAAAGTACAAGATTTGGATTTATTGAAAAATTACAAGATAGTCTGAATTTAGTTTATAATAATAAAATTCCTTCTGAGTATTTATTAAAAATAAAAACCTTAAGAAACCAGTTGAGAATAAGTAAGCATAATGCATTATTAAATTATGTAAAAGTTAACAGCAACTCATTTGTAGCGTTATGGAGTTTTTTGCAGATGTCAAATGATTCTTATGACACAATTTATGATACTATTATTGCAGGATTTTCAGTTGATTTACAAAAAACACATACTTGGAAAAGGCTAAGGGAAATAATTTCTATAAATAAGAGTATATCTCCGGGATGCATTTTTCCTGCTTCTACTCTTTTAGACAAAGATCTTAAAAAGGTAGTAGTGCCTAATGTAGCTGATTCTAAATATACTTTAATCGATTTTTGGTTTAGTAATTGCAATCCATGTATTGCTCAGTTTCCAGAACTGACTCTTCTGTTTAGAGAGTATTATCGTAGAGGTTTTAATATAACAGGTATTTCCATTGATAATAAAAACAATATCCCTCATTGGGAAAATATTATCAAAGCATACAAGCTTAGATGGGGCCAATATCTTGATTTGAATGGAGAGTTTGCTAAAAAAATTAACATTCATAAATATCCAACTAATTTTCTTGTAAACAGTAAGGGAGAAATTCTGGCAAAAGATATTGAGTTGTGGGAACTAAAAGAATTTCTTGAGGCCAATTTTAAATAATTATGATTACTGTTCATTATTTATTCTAATAAATGGATAAAATTAATTGATTAGGGTTGAGCCTTAATCAGAAATGTTTTTTGGTATAAAAATTTTTATAAATACAGATTGTGGGGAAGGCTGCGTTTTTCTATTAATATTTTAAATCAGTTTTCAATTTTTTAACATTATTTAATAAAATATTCTGCAAGGATTAAGTTGTAGTTGCAAATACAGCTGCAGGGTGGCCGTTACTGCGTTCACGGGCTTAAACGAGAAGAACACGCATTTATCAATATTAAATTTAAGAAAATGAAAAAATTTCAAAACTTAGGAACAGCGCTAAACAGGGAGCAATCGAAAAAAATTCGAGGTGGAGATGAATGTTTAGATTGTGGTGGTGGAAGTGGTGGGGCATACTGTAAAAAAACAGCTTGTACCTATTACGAATTACTTTCAAATGGGCAACAAGCTGCTAGAGAAGGTAATTGTGGAGCAATACCAGGTCCTCAAACCGGATGTGGATGCAATGGATAAGGAAACGGCGGTTGTAATGCCGCTTAATGAGAAAAATTCGCTTAGCAATATGAAACTCATATTGCTAAGCTGTTAAAATTTGTATATGAAATTTATAATTTTTAGTTTATCCCTATTTTGTTTTCTTGTTTCTTGTTTTGACTCGAGATCTCAACAAGTCATATTTGAAGTAGATACACATGAAGTTTTTAATCCAAAATCAATATCTAAATTAAGTTTTTATAAGTATGACCACAATTTACTAAGGAATGTTTTTATAAAAGATGTTCCTTTAAATGTTCCTCAAAAAAGGTTTAAAATGGAAATAGACACCTTTATGAAATGTTTTGTAAAATATGTCAGGAATGATTCAATTATTACAGAATCTTCAAGTTTTTATTGCACTAATGAAAGCATAAAAATAACAGTTCTGCAAAACGGTTATGTAAATATTAATAGTTTGCAAAATAAGTTTAAAGAAATAAATGAGTTTTTATTATTTGCAATACCAAATTCCATTGTAAAAGAGTCATCTTTTTCATTGTCAATATTTAAAGAGCAATATGAAACAGTGATAAAAAATAATTATTTATTGAAAATGAAAGTTATTGAGTATGAGCGAAAAATTATTGAAACTGTCAAAAGAAACAAATTTTACTACCACACACTTGTTGAACTTGAAAAAATTCAGGATAATATTTCTGCTAAAACAATTGATACATGCCTGAAGGTATTGCGCCATTTTAAAAATGTAACTTTTGAGTATAAAAGATTGTTTAACTATAATGAATCTTTGAAATCTTTGATCACTGGTAAAAGCTTGAAGCAAATATTTGCTAAAGATGCATCTGGCAACACATATTTAATTGATTCTCTGGCCTCTGATAAAGAACTAATATTGGTTGATTTTTGGGCAAGTTGGTGTGTCCCATGCAGAGTTCAAATGAAACAGTTTAAAGAAATGCTTGTTTCTGTGGACACATCTAAATTTTCAATTATTTCACTGAATGTTGATGAAAACATTTCAGATTGGATTTCAGCAAGTATAAAAGATTCTATTCATTGGAAAAATTTGCATGTAAGTGGTGGTTTCAAAAGTGAAGTAATAAAATTACTTGGGATTACTTTTTTACCGAAAAACTTTTTAATTGATGCAAATGGTGTAATTATTAAAAAAGATGTTACGTTTCAAGAGTTGCATGATTTCCTTTCTCACAAATCAATAATCTTTAAAAAAGTTTTGTGAAAGAATATCTCATGCAACAACAAGATTCCATGGACTGTGGCCCCGCCTGCCTTGCCATGATCTGTAAATACTATAAAAAAAGCATTCCTATTCAAATACTACGGGATAAAACACAAATAGGTAAGGAGGGTGTAAATTTATTAGGCATCAGTGAGGCTGCCGAGAGTATTGGGTTTCGTACAAAATCTGTAAGGCTTACTTATAAAGAACTATTTGCTGATGCATTGACTAAAGAGCTCAACAATGCGGTACAAAAAAATCAACAGTTGAAACAACAGTTTGAAAAGAAAGTGACGGATGCAATTAATAAAGAAATGCCCAAACGGCCTGAAGTAAATAAGCAAATGAAGAATTAAAATGACTGGTCACGGTCGGCACACTTTAAGTGACTTGAACGATGGCAGCAAACCTCTCTGTGTAACTACAGAGAGGTTTTTTTATTTCTCATTTTGCGGGGGGGGGGGGTAAATAACTGTTTTATATCCTTCCATTCTGTTGCTGAAATATCCATAGCCTGTAAAAGTTTTGTAAATGTTTCTTCATTTACAGGATGTTTTCGTTGCTCTAATTTTGATACGGCCTGCTGGCAAACATCCAAAGCATTTGCAAGTTCCTTTTGATGATAGCCTTTAAATTTTCTCAGTTTAGCAATACCCTTTCCGTTAAGCATAATGATCTATGTTTTGCAATGGGATGAACTAAAATTAAAAATACATACGTTAATGATATGAAAAATACTACAAAGCGGGTATTGGGGGGGGTAGTAACATACTACCTGTTTAAATTTGGAACTCTCAAAAATGAATTTCAACTTTAAGATGAATAATACGTATGCTAAACATCTTTTCAACAGTAAGTCAACACAACTCCATTGCTGTAACACAGCAATTACTCAATAGTCTGCAGGTGCCATTTACGTTTGGCACAATAAAGGATTCAATAAAACAGCACCCCGATTACCCCAGTATAGCTGCTGTGCATGATACATTAAAAGAGTATAAAGTAGATAACCTTGTATTGCAAACCGGGCCCGATAAATTAGATGAACTGCCATTGCCGTTTATTGCACATGTGAAAGGAAAAAGTGCCGGATTTATAACAGTAACAATGGTTACAGCAAATGAAATTACTTATTTTAAAAAGAATTCTTTGCATGACACAGTAACAACAAACAGGGATGAGTTTTTGAAAAATTGGAGCGGTGTTTCCTTGCTTGCAGAAAAAACAGAACAAAGCGGTGAGAAGGATTACAAAGCAAACAGGAAAAAAGAAATGTGGGAGAATTTACGCCTTCCTTTTCTGATAGCAACCGTAATCATCCTCCTGTTTTTTTCAATAACCAACGGTTCAACATTCAGTTATTTCTTACTGGCTATTACGCTGTTAAAACTGATGGGGGTTATTGTTACAGGTTTACTGCTCTGGTACGAAATAGATAAGAGCAATCCGTTTTTACAAAAAGTTTGCAGCGGTAATAAAGCCAGTAATTGTAATGCCATTTTGCAATCAAAAGAAGCAAAGCTTTTTGGCATCATCAGTTGGAGTGAAATAGGATTTTTTTATTTTGCAGGTGGGCTGCTTTTCGTCATACCTAGCCTCGAGGGATCTGCCCAAATACTTGCATGGCTCAACCTCCTGGCATTACCTTATACCTTCTTCTCTATATACTATCAGTGGCGCATAGCCAAACAATGGTGCCCTTTGTGTTTAGCTGTGCAGGCATTACTTGTATTGGAAGCTGTTGTATTTTTTACAGCAGAGTATTATAAACCGCTTATAAGCAGCTTGCCCGCTTATTACATATTATTGACCACTTTCCTGCTCCCTGTTTTATTTTGGTTTTTTGTAAAACCTTATATGTTGCAATCAAAAGAAGCAGAAGAATACAGGAAACGTTTTTACCGGATGAAAAGAGATGGCCGCATTTTTGAAGCCTTACTGGCAAAACAAAAAAGAGTAACTATAAGTACAGAGGGTTTGGGTATAACCTTGGGCAACCCACAAGCAACAAATACCATTGTAAAAGTTTGCAATCCTTATTGCGGTCCATGTGCAAAAGCTCATCCTGAAATGCATGAACTGCTGCATGCAAATGATGATTTGAAAGTTCAGATATTGTTTACAGCAACTGCTGTGCAAACAGACCGGCGCAGTAAGCCTGTTAAACATTTACTGGCTATTGCAGAAAAGAAAGACCAACAGCTTACAGAACAGGCGCTTGATGATTGGTATTTATCTGAAACGAAGGATTATGAAGTGTTTGCCTCTAAATACCCCATGAACGGAGAATTAAAAAAACAAGACGGTAAACTGGAGGCGATGAATAGCTGGTATGATGAAGTAAAGATTGAGTTTACACCTACTTTTTTTGTAAATGGTTACCAGTTGCCGGATAATTATACTATCACCGATTTAAAATATTTTCTTTCCTCTTAACCTTGGAAAGAGAGCAGCCGTAAGGTTAAGGGTTGCAGTGGCCAATGCAACCTGCGGTGAAGCCGTTACTGCGTTCACGGGCTTAAACGAGAAGCAAATATTCTCAATCTTAAATTATCAAAGATGAAAAAATTTGAGTTATTAGGCAGAAGCCTATCAAAAGATCAGCAAAAAAGAATTAAAGGTGGTGATGAAGAGGTGCCAGGGGCGAAGTTCGGCAAATGTTGCGTAAATAATGAATGTACTATATGTACCCAAGATCCTGATTGCGGTCCGCTAGCTACGTTCGTTAAATGCTAATGTAGTAATTATAGCGAAGCTGTCCAATGTTGTTTATGAAATCATTGTATAAAGTTCGAAGTAATTTGATAAGTGATAGTTTTATTTTACAAATTTCTTTGCCTTTTTAAATACATTTTTGAGACAGCTTCGTTTTCTATAGATTGTAGTAGTATTGTTATTATACTTGTTTCTTAGCAGAAGTATAGGTTATAAAAGGACAATGCATTTTTAAAGCTCAAATATTTTGGCTATCATGAATCTGCAAATAACAATAAAAATAAACTGGTATAAAACATGATGAAAGTAATAATCGCTTTTATATGCATACTGATAACGTTTTCATTTTGCCATGCACAAAATACAGGTAGAATCATATCAAAGGAAGCAAAGCCAAAAGTAGGGCATGAAAATTATTACACATATCAGCCACCTAAGCACTTATTAATGCCAGATTCAATTGAAGCGTTAATTATATACCTAAACAGAGGAAGGTATTATAAAAAATTTATACCCGCTATTAAACAGGATAATGAATATTTATTTTCATTTAAAACTCCAGACTCCACTTCAGTTATCATTATTGGCATGGTAGAAGCAAAAAAAAATATGGCTGAGTACACTGGCTTACTTGCTGCAAAGAAAAGAATTTTCGATAACAATAATAATATAGGGTATATAGTTTATCAATATGATAAAAACGACAATCGATTTGCTTTCGAAAAAATACAATTGGGTGAGCTGCTTCAAAATTATGCTAGTAGTAAATTGGATATTAAAGTGCAGAATGACACTATAATTAAGATGTATGAAGATGTATATAAACTATACCCTGAATTTACGAATGAAGATAGTTATTTAGATTACCTCACAGTATTATACAATACGAAAGGAGATATTGTTAAAAATAAACTATTGCTTTATAGTAAGAAAATGGAAGTGATTCAGAATGTTGAGGCAAAATGGCTGACTGCCTTAACAATTTATGAGTTGTTGAAAATGGAGAATGAACAATATGAGATGGAAAATAGAGTTTTAGCTAAATTTCCTAATGGTGAATTAGCTAACCAAAAATTTTGGAGCAAATTTTATTCTTTTGATAACTATGAAGATAGTACTGAAGAAAAAATATTAGAGGGAATGGACTTGTATATTAAGCGATTTAATGATAGCTCTAGTGACTTAAAAGATAAGTTTTATGGTAAAATAGTTTCGTTACTGCTTAAAAAAGGCGAATTAGATAAACTGCAAAAGTATGAGTTGCTGTTTAATAACAAGTTTATACTTTCAAATATTTATAACAAAGCCGCATCACAATTATCTGGCGGAGAGACAGATATTTCGGGCAGTCATTTAGAAATTGCAAAAATGCTTTCAAAGAAGGCATTAGATTATACCGAAGAGTATATCAAAAATTTATTGCCACAGTATGAGTACAAAGATGAGCTAATGGCAGAGCGATATAATTATATGAGTACATATGCGCTTATTTTATATAAGTTTGAGAAGTACGATTCTGCCTTTTATTATCAAGATATTATTTATCGACAAGGAAATGTATTAAATGCCCGGAGTTTAGAGAGGTATGCAGTTTATGCCGAAAAGATAAAAGGGGTAAATTATGTTAAACAATTAATTGAGCAACAAATACAAAATGGAATTAGCTCTCCTGAAATGTTAAAAAAATTGCAGTCAATTTACAAACTATTAAACATATCTGAAGTTGAATTTAAAAAAATTGTAGTGAAAGCAAATCTACTTTCAAAGCAAAAAAGGACAGAAGTAATTAAAGGAAAGTTTGGTACAGTTAAAGCGAAGGATTTTACATTGAAGAATCTTTCAGGTCATGAAATATCACTGTCATCTTTTATTAATAAAATAGTAGTAATAGATTTTTGGGCAACATGGTGTGTCCCTTGTCGGGCGTCATTTCCAGCTATGCAACAAATAGTAGATAAATATAAAAACGACAATGAGGTAGTCTTTCTTTTCATCGATGTTTGGGAGAATAAAACGTTAAAAAAAATGCAGGAGGCAGCTTTGAAAATTATGAAAGAGAATAATTATAGCTTTAATGTATTGCTTGACTTTAATAATAAAATTGTAAAAGATTATATGGTTGAAGGGATTCCTATGAAATTTGTTATTGATAAAAAAGGTAAAATAGTATTTATGGGTGATACTGTTAATATAGCAGCAGAAATTGAAAATGCCAAGAATTAAAGACTGCTTTTAAATCTGTTTAAGCATGGGCATTCTCATCTGAAGAAAAGAATAATAATTAAAACATTGAAAAAATCATTTCTGGCATATAGGCAGTATGATTCCATGGATTGTGGCCCCACCTGCCTCGCCATGATCTGTAAATACTATCAGAAAAATATTCCTATTCAACTACTACGGGATAAAACACAAATAGGTAAGGAGGGCGTAAATTTATTAGGGATTAGTGAGGCTGCTGAGAGTATTGGATTTCGTACAAAATCTGTAAGGCTTACTTATAAAGAACTATTTGCTGATGCATTGTTGCCTGCTATTCTTCATTGCGATCAGCATCATTTTGTTGTTGCTGTTCCTCAAAAATCAAAAGGCAAAAAATTTACAGTGGCAGATCCTGCAAAAGGAATTATTACTTATACCAGAGAAGAATTTCTGCAACATTGGGTTAGCAATAAAACAAACGGACAGGAAGAGGGTATTGCTTTATTGCTGGAACCAACACCTGCATTTTATAAGTATGAAGATGATTCTCCCCTCTCTATTGGAGAGGCCCGCCCGGATGACTTGGTCGGACGGGGGTCGGGGGTGAGGCCGCTCGGCTTCACTTCAATCTTCAGTTATATTACTCCTTATAAAAAGTTAGTTTTTCAATTATTTCTTGGGTTGGGTGTTGCAAGTATTTTGCAACTCATTCTTCCTTTTTTAACACAGAGTGTGGTAGATGTGGGCGTAAACACCGCTAACATTCATTTCGTTTACATTGTTATTCTTGCACAATTAGCTTTGTTTGCCGGTAGAATGGTAGTGGAATTTGTGAGGAGCTGGATATTACTCCACATCAGTACAAGGATTAATGTGTCTATCCTTACCGATTTTCTCATCAAGCTTATGAAGCTGCCCGTTTCTTTTTTCGACAGTAAGAAAACAGGCGATGTATTGCAGCGTATGAACGATCACCAACGGATTGAATCATTCCTCACAGGCTCTTCGCTCAATGTATTATTCTCCCTTGTTAATTTATTGATCTTCTCTGTTGTACTGGCGGTTTTTAATGTGTACATATTTGCAGTATTTGGCATTGCCAGTGTATTGTATGCCGGCTGGGTAATGCTCTTTCTTAAAAAGAGAAAAGAATTAGATTACAAACGTTTTGAAATAGCATCACAGGAACAAAGCGCTACCATTCAATTAATACAGGGCATGCAGGAAATTAAACTGAATGGTGCAGAACAGCCAATGCGTTGGAACTGGGAGCGGTTGCAGGCAAAGCTGTTTAAGTTCAGCATGAAAGGACTTGCATTAAACCAATGGCAACAAAGCGGAGCTTTTTTTATTAATGAAGGGAAAAATATCATCATCACTTTTTTATCTGCCAAAGCAGTCATTGATGGGCAAATGACACTAGGCAGCATGTTGGCAGTGCAATACATTATTGGTCAGCTCAACAGCCCTGTTGAACAGATGATTGGTTTTGTACAAAGCTGGCAAAATGCAAAAATCAGTATGGACAGGCTCAACGAAATCCATACAATTGAAGATGAAGAGCCTGCACATAAACAATTGTTGAAGGAATTGCCGTTTGCCTTTAGAAGACAGATTGTGGGAGGGAGCAGCCCCTCCCAAACCCAAAGCCCCTCTAAATCTCTCCAAAGGGGAGACTTCTCATCAGCACAAGGCCAGCTTATCCAGGAACATGATAATTATTCATCCTTAAAATTTTCTGAACATCAAATTTATAATGAGTTTATAAACAGTGAGGGCTGTGAGTTGGGGTTCTCCCTCTCGGGGGGAGTTAGAGGGGCCTGCATTGGGCTTCATAATATTTCTTTCACCTATCCCGGTGCAGGAAACGAGCCGGTATTAAAAAACATCAACCTGCAAATACCAAAAGGAAAAACAACTGCCATTGTAGGGATGAGTGGAAGCGGTAAAACAACATTGCTAAAGTTGTTATTGAAATTTTATGAACCACAGAAAGGTGACATTAAACTTATTTCGTCTTCTGCTATAAATGGAAATGGCACATTACTTTCATCTATCAGTCATAAAACATGGAGGAACTATTGCGGAGTTGTAATGCAGGAGAGTTTTATTTTTTCTGATACGATAGCAAAAAATATTGCAGTAGGGGTTGATAAAATTGATATGGAGCGATTGCATCATTCTGTTTCAGTAGCCAATATTCTTGAATTTATTGAAAGCTTGCCACTTGGTTTTAATACAAAAATTGGTGCCGAAGGAATGGGGGTTAGTATGGGACAGAAACAGCGTATTTTAATTGCAAGAGCTGTTTACCGAAATCCAGAATTCATTTTTCTGGATGAAGCAACAAATAGTCTGGATGCTAATAATGAAAATGTTATTATCAATAATCTGGAGTCTTTTTTAAAAGGGCGAACAGTAATTGTTGTAGCGCATAGATTAAGTACAGTAAAACATGCCGATCAGATTGTTGTATTGAACAAGGGTGTTATCAGTGAAAGAGGTACACATCAGGAATTGGTAAACCTGAAAGGTGAATATTTTACTTTGGTTAAAAATCAACTGGAGTTAGGTGAATAAATGAATAAGCTCATGCCAGCAGCAAATACCATACGACAGGAATTAATCAGCCCGGAAGTACAGGAGATTATAAGCTATCGCCCTCATTGGTTGATCCGTAGAGGCAATATGATCTTCTTTGTAGTAATGCTGGGCGTATTGGCGGGAACATGGTTTATTCAATATCCGGATATTGTAAATGGATCAGTTAGGATTGTTGCAGTTGATGGCCCTAAAACAGTAACTACCAAAACAGAAGGCAATTTGGTGAAATTATTAGTACAGAACGAAGAACAAGTAATGCAGGGGCAAGCTTTAGCATTCATTCAAAGCACTGGAAAACATGAGGAAGTATTTCAACTGCAAAACTGGATTTCAAAAATAGAACAGCCAATTATCAATGATAGTTTGGAGATTTTATTAAATGAGTCGTTTACTTTTTATAATAACCTTGGTGAATTACAAACAGATTATGAAACCTTTAGAGTTCAGTTGAGGGAAACGATGGAGCTGCTACAAAGCGGTTACTACCAGCAAAAAAAGAAAGCACTTTACACTGATCTTTCGTACCTCAAACAGCTACAAAGAAACCTGTCTAAACAAAATCAGCTATTGCAGGAAGAATATCAGGTACAAACAACTGATTTCAATGTAAAGGATCAACTGACAAAGGAAAAAGTAATTGCCCCGCTTGAACTCAATCAGGAAAAAGGGAAACTGTTATTAAAAGAACAGGGTTTAGAACAAATGACAGCTCAACTGATTAATAGTAACGTTGCTTCACATAATAAACAGAAAGAGTTGCTGGATTTGCAGAAATATGTAAGTGATCAACGCATTAAATTTCAGGCAGCATTGCTTAATTTAAAAAGTAAAACAGAAGACTGGATCAAACGGTTTGTGCTCATTGCTCCACAGGATGGGAAATTATTTTATACTTCATTTATTCAGGAAAACCAGTTCCTGTCTGCTAATACAGAATTATTTTATGTACAACCCCTTTCAACAAGTTATTATGGTTCATTAACAGCCGGGCAAAATGGTATTGGAAAGATTGCAGCTAATCAGGATGTATTAATCAGGTTACAGGGCTATCCGAGTGAACAGTTCGGATATATAAAAGGAAAGGTGAGTTATATTTCTAATTTACCCAATCGTAACGACAGCTTTTTAATAAAAGTTGATTTGCCAAACGGGCTTGTTACAAATCAGCAAAAACACTTGTTTTTCAGGAATAACCTGTTAGCTTATGGAGAGGTGATTACAGAAAACAGGCGATTGTTTGAACGCTTTACAGGTAAGTTATATGATATGATGAAACGTAAATAGACTTTGCGATATTGAAAAGAATCGGGGCGCCTTTGGCGCCCCGATTCTTTTAGGGCTAAACTATTTCTTCTTCCCCCATTTCTTTATATCTAAGTAATCAAGAAAATAAATCACTTTCAGTGAAATATTGTTGTTCTGATCGGCATCTAAGGTGTTGCCAAAGTTTTTAAGGTAGTCCCGTTCCAGTGTATTGGTAAAATTGAAAATAGAATTCTTCCAAACTACATTTACAAAACTGCCCGGTGCAAATTGCCAGGTATACACCATATCAATGTTAAAAAAGTTTACATTCTGGTTTACATTCTTGTTAAACGTGGGGTGGGCAGTGAGCAATCCGTTTTTCTGTACTGTAAAAAACTCTTTGTTATCAACCGTACTCAGGTAGTGCCGCATACGGAAGGTGATCCACATCATATTACTGAAACTGTATTTGGCCGATAAAATGTTTTCAACCGTGTTTCGTTTGCGGCGGGCAAACACAATATCTGCTCCGTCAATCATGGTAAACCCAATGTTGTTAAAGCGGGGCATAATGTTTAATCGCTGCGATATTGAAAATTTCTGATTAAAACGCATGGTTTGCCCTGTGCTGATATCAACTGCCTGAGAAGAATAGAATTGAAGAATGCGTCGTGTAAATACTTCTGCAAAAAACGAATACTTTTTTGCTTCATTACTGTTTACCCATCCGCCAACTGCAAGGCTTGCGTTTTTGCGGAAGAAATATCCTTCCTTGCGTGGTTCATAAAAATCGTTGCTGTATGTGCTGAAACCAATATAGGAGCCAAACCACCAGAGTTTTTTACTCTGGGCGTTTACATTAAAATTAAACTCGCCAAACTGATAGGTTTCTTTCAGATCGGCAATAGGTGTATACAGTTTACTTACAGTTGAATTAAAATTGAAGCGAATTTGATTGTACCAGTTTTTTGGAACGTTTTTATTATAACTCATAAACATGCCGTGTGTAAGCAGGTTGTTGTTGGTAAAATAGCCCATATCGTTATGGCGGTATTTTGTATCCATCAGTTCCTGAAATACATTAAAGTTGAAACGGCCGCTTGTTTTTCCAAAGTAGAAATTATGATTGTATCCGTTTACATTCTTTCCATCGGCAGTAATGCCCAATAACTGACTTACAGATACTTTACCGCCGAGGTTCCAGGTATTCTTTTTATCGTTCAAATCAAAAAGAGCGGCTGTTACATTGGCGTCATAATCTTTCCCGCTCCTGATAACACTGGTATTGATGAGTGAAATGCTGGAGTTGTTTTTCAATGCCTGATCCAGTACAAATACATTGTAATTGGTAAGCGGATCGTTCAGTACTTTACGTTGCTCTTTTGAACCTGTGTTTTCAATTACTGCATATTGAGTTTGTGTTATGGCGTTTAAAAAACCAATACCCAGTTTGCCTTGTGTACGACCGGAAATTTTTGTTGCGTTGATGAGTTTTGATTGAGAAGGATTGCTGATGAGCTTTTCGTTTGTCTGGTTTACAGCATTTCTTGCATTGTTATAATGAAATGGAACACCACCAATACGTCTTGAATAAAAGAGTCCGCCTTTGCTGAACAGCTCTGTACCTTCTGTAAAAAAGGGACGGTTCTCATTAAACTGTACTTCAAACGGTGATAAGTTCAGTACCTGGTTATCACTCTGCACCTGACCAAAATCGGGAATCAATGTTGCATCTAATGTAAAAGCCTGGTTAAGTCCGTATTTTAAATCCATACCACCATTGATTAAGGTGCTGGTATTTTTTACACCGGGTTGGTTGGCAGGAAAATGATTTGCGTAAACAGAAAAATAAGGTGACAGTTGCAAACGAACCGGCGGTTTTATATTACTGATGCCTTTCCAGTATCCTTCCTGTGTTAAAAAACCATTTATGTTGGGATCAATGGGGTTCCATGTACTTTGTTTGCCTGTTTTCTGCCGACGACGTGTAATGTTAATGCCCCAATCCTGCACGGCCTGTTTACCAAAACGAATGGCACCGTATGGAATAAATAGTTCAAAACTCCAGCCATCATTATGAATCACGGCTCCGCTTTTCCAAACCGCATTCCAGCTAAAGTCTTCACCATTGCCATTACTGCTCGGTGCCATTTTTGCATCCCACTGTTCATTGAGCGGAGTAATAAAATATTCAAATCCGTTTAGGTGATCCTGGTAGGTATCAATGATCACACCTATAAAATCGTTGGCGCCAAATCCATCTCTTCCTTTTAATTCTGTAGCAATGCTGTCTTTATTTCGCTCATAACAATAACCGCCAAAATAAATGCCGTCATCACTGTAAAGTAAATACACCAGGGTTTTGGTTTCAGGAGTTTCTCTTGCGCCTACTGTTGGTCTGAACTCAATAAAATCAGTTGCAACAGAAGCCTGTTGCCATGCACTGTCGTTCAATAATCCGTCAATTTTAATGGGAAGGTTGGTACGTTTAGCAGCTAACTGACGGGGAGGTGCTTTGCCGGCAGATGAAACAGCTGATGTGGTATCTGCTGTTTGTGCAAAGCTGAAAAAAGTTGCAGATACACAAAAGATAAATAGCGTTAGTTGTTTCATTGGTGATGAAAAGGTTTTACTTAAAGTAACCGTGAAATTAAAAATGTTGCATCCCTCTATTCAAAAAGTTTGACTGACGGATAACCGTTTATCTGCTTTTTACGAAACACATAGGCAGGATGTTACAATGCTATGATGGGAGGTGAAAAATAGGGATAGGGAAAAATAATGTTTTGTTTTCAGCATCGTCAAATTACATGCCGTGTAAAGAATATATCTGGTAATCTTTTTTAAAAATATGCAGGTGGTTTTATGCAATTGCCGGGCAGCTTTCTTCCGCTCATCAAATTGCGGCGTTTAATATGATTGCTGAAGCTCAATCCTTCGTACATTCAAAATTCTAAACCAATCAGTATGAGAAAAATTGCAATGCTTTCGGGCATATTGTTCTGTGCGTTGATGTGTGCAGCACAAAAAAAGGGAGCTGCTCCTGCTCCAGTATCAACAGGCGAAGAAGCCGTATACAGTACTTTAAAATACCGTTCCATTGGCCCATACCGTGGCGGGAGAAGTGCAGCCGTTGCAGGTAGTTATAAAAACAAAACAACCTTTTACATGGGTGCAACCGGTGGGGGCGTTTGGAAAACAAGTGATGGCGGTAACAACTGGAAAAACATCAGTGATAAATATTTTGGATCATCCATTGGAGCTGTTGCAGTTGCACCCAGTGATGAAAGCGTTATCTATGTGGGCGAAGGCGAGAACAGCATGCGTGGAAATGTGAGTGAAGGATTAGGTGGTATGTGGCGCAGTGATGATGGTGGCCGCAGCTGGAAAAATATTGGTTTAAAAGAAGGCCGGCATATCATCCGTATTGTGGTTCATCCACGTAATGCAGATATTGTATGGGTTGCAGTTGTTGGCCATTTGTTTGGCCCCAATGAAGAGCGTGGGGTGTATAAAACTACTGATGGCGGTAAAACATGGAAGCGCACCTTGTTTGTAAACAATCAAACAGGTGCTGCCGATTTAGTAATGGAACCGGGTAACCCTTCTACGTTGTATGCAGGTATGTGGCGTGTGATCCGTACACCTTACAGTTTAGAAAGCGGTGGCGAAGGAAGTGGTTTATATAAATCAACAGATGGTGGCGAAACATGGAGTAATGTTTCTGCAAAAAAAGGATTGCCCAAAGGAACATGGGGTATAGTTGGTGTTGCTTTTGCTCCAAGTAATCCTGAACGTATTTATTCCATTATTGAAAATGCAAATGGTGGATTATACCTCAGTGATGATGCCGGTGAAACATGGCAACTGATGAGCAGCGATAACAATATCCGCCAGCGTGCATGGTATTACACAAAAGTGTTTGTTGATCCAAAGAATCCGGATGTAGTGTATTGTCCCAATGTAAACTTTATGCGCAGCCGTGATGGTGGAAGAACATTCCAGAGTTTACGCACACCACATGGCGATCATCATGATTTGTGGATTGATCCTGAAAATGCTGACCGCATGATTGTTGCAGATGATGGTGGTGCACAGGTAAGTTTTGATGGCGGTAATAACTGGAGTACGTATATGAATCAGCCAACGGGTCAGTTTTATCGTGTATCAACCGATAACAGTTTTCCGTATCGCATTCTTGGTGCACAACAGGATAACTCTACCGTAAGAATAAAAAGCAGAACAGCAGGTGTTGGTATTACAGAACAGGATTGGGAATCTACAGCAGGTAGTGAAAGTGGTTATGTAGTGGCCGATCCCAACAATCCTGATATTGTGTATGGTGGTAACTATGGTGGTTATTTATCAAGGCTCGATCATAAAACAGGAGAGAACCGTGCCATCAGTGTGTGGCCCGATAATCCAATGGGTGCAGGAGCCGATGTACAGAAGTATCGGTTTCAATGGAACTTTCCTATTTTCTTTTCGCCACACAATCCAAAGAAATTATACTGCGCAGGCAATGTATTGTTTTCTACTGAAGATGAAGGGCAAACCTGGACAGCGCTTTCTCCTGATTTAACAACGAATGATAAATCAAAACAAAAATCAAGTGGTGGTCCTATTACTCAGGATAACACCAGTGTTGAATATTACTGTACCATTTTTACCGGCACAGAAAGTTTTGTTGAAAAAGATTTGTTGTGGACAGGAAGTGATGATGGATTGATTAACGTAAGTAGAGATGGAGGTAAGAATTGGGAAAACGTAACGCCAAAAGATGCGCCCAAGTTTATGATGTGGAATTGTGTGGATGTAGATCCGTTTAAAAAAGGGGCTGCTTATTTTGTTGGCACAAGATATAAGCTGGATGATTACACACCATACATCTACAAAACAGAAGACTATGGTAAAACATGGAAGCTGATCACCAACGGCATCAACAAAATGCATTTCGCCAGAGCTATGCGTGCCGATCATAAACGTGCCGGCTTACTGTATGCAGGTACCGAGTTTGGAATGTATATTTCTTACGATGATGGTGCAAACTGGAAACCGTTTCAACTTAACATGCCGGTTGTTCCTGTAACAGATATGACCATTAAAGAAAACGATTTGATCGTTGCAACACAGGGCCGTGGTTTTTATGTGTTAGATGATTTAACTGTTGTGCAGCAGGCAAAAGCACAGGTAACTGCAAACAATCTTTATGTGTTTGATGTAAATCCTGCGTGGAGAATGCAGGCCAATCCGTTCAGCCGTTTTTTTGCAGCACCACGTAATGCAGGCGCTAACCCACCCGCAGGTGTAGTGGTAAATTATTTTGCAAAAGATGTAACAGACAGTACCAAAGCATCTGTAACAATCATGGATCAGAATAAAAAAGTGATTAAAACATTTGCTACTGATGCCCGCCCGGATGACATGGTCGGACGGGGTAAAGAAAAACTGGAGATCAGTAAAGGATTAAACCAGTTTGTATGGAACCTGCAGTACCCGCCTGCCGAACCAAGTGAAGGCATGATTCTCTGGAACGGAGCACCCGGAACCATTACAGCTCCTCCTGGAAATTATTTTGCAAAGATCAAAGCAGGAAAAGATTCATCCGAAGTTCCCTTTATGATTAAAGCAGATCCGAACTATAAACTTACACAAGCTGATTATGAAGCGCAGTTTAATTTCTTATTAACCGTTCAAAAGAAATTCAACGAAGTGCAGAATGGCATTAAAGATATCCGTGCATTGCGTACACAGATCAATGAGTTTGTTGCAAGACAGGGAAAAGATGTGCCGAAAGAAATTAAAGACATGGCTACTTCCATCAACAAAGAGTTAACAGGCATTGAAGAAACCTTGTATCAAACCAAATCAAAGAGCGGACAGGATCCATTGAACTTCCCCATCCGTATCAATGATAAACTGAGCGGTGTGTTTGATGTTGCCAACAGTGGTATGAATGCACCCAGTAAGCAATCGAAAGAAGTATATGCAGAGCTGAGCAGACAGGCAGATGAGCAGTTGAACAAACTGAAGAGAATTGTTGCAGAAGATGTACCAAAGTTCAATCAGTTGATTCGTGAAAAAAGTTTGCCGGTGATTGGGGTGAAGTAATTTATCCTGCAATAATGCCGACTTATTTTATGAGGGCGATAGTATCTTAATACTGTCGCCCTTTTTTATTTTGTCTTTTATCTTCCAATCAGCTTTTTACCACTGCAAAAACAACATCATCTATTAGTTAAGCTTGTTTTTATCAATCAGCTTTATAACCATTATTGATCCCCGCTGTAATAAAACAGAATCAAAAAGGGAACGGTATTCCTGTTTTTCTGCCAGCAGTTTGCTGTCAGTGTACATATACTTGATATTTTTTGTGAGAATCATATTTTTGATCCAGTCAACAGGTAGTGCATCGTTTGTAAACGTATATCCTTTTTTATTGAGCAGGTAAGGCCATATGGTAGCTGAAACATCGTTCAGCATAATACAAGGCTCACTATTTGGCACTGCTTTTTGTAATTCCTGCTGATAAAATAAAAGATCTTTATTCATGTAAGAACGTTCTGCTGTCCAGTTGTCCTGTACTGTACGGTAAGTAAAAAAAGGCAGCAGCAGTAGAAATGCGGGTAACAGATATTTTACTGGATTGTTTAGTTGAAAGAGTTTGTTTGCACCTGCACCAACAGCCATGTACAGAAAAGGCAAAAAGGGCAGCATGTAATAATCATGCACAGTATCAATATGAAATAAGTCATAAAAAAAATAAAGCAGTGTTACTGCAAAACCGGCCGCTATTTCATAAAAAAAAGGTTTTGTATAATATTTTTTTACGGCAATATGTATAATGCCTGTTACAAACAATACCAAACTTGCATAGTTGAGCAGCAGTGTTGGCAGCAAAACAGAAAAATGATAGTCAAGAATTTCGTTTGCCCTTTCTATATTATTGCTATAGTTGAATTTACCTGTTGTTAAAGGGTTTTCGCCCCATTGCGGTATAACAAATGCATACCATGCGGCGGCAGGTAAACTTGCTGCCATAAACGTAAATGCAAAATACAGAACCGGTTTTATGGATGTTTGTTTTGCTGGTTTAATAAACCGAATTAAAAAATGGCAGAAGTAGATTGCACCGAAAATGATGTAAGGAAGTTTTATCAGCATTCCAATGCCAAAGTAAACAGCGGCATAAACGGCAAAACGCTGATTGTATTCTTTTCTGTATTTACTAAACCAGTATAAAGACCATACAATGCAGCAAAGGGCAAGGCTATCAGGCAATGGGTTTAGTGTATAATAATAAAAGAGCGGCGAAAAATTAAAGGCCCATGCGGCAACAAATGCGGCAGTAAAGTTTCCGAATACCTGTTTACAGAAAAAGAAGAATCCAAGCACCGTAAACAGTCCCGTAATGAAAATACACACCCTTGTAACAAAAATACTTTCGCCGGTAATAAAAAAAATTTGTGCAATCAGCCATTGCATTAACGGAAAATCGGTTCTTATGATCTGCTGATTGCCATTTGCATCTAACGTATTTGCCCTTGGGTTTAAAATATTAATATCTGTATTGTAAAAGTTTGATGTATTTAACTGGGTAATACTTTGCCTCCATACATGAATACCAATCAGCTCTTTTTTGAAAATGGAGATGTGCATCAATACACTAAGAATAATCAAAGCGGGAAATGCAAACTTCTGTATGATTAATGCTTTGTTTATATGCATTTCAAAGATTGATGTAAAAGAGCAAATTAATATTAAATTGCATGGAATTGAATTTTTTTTAAAGATGTGAACTGCAGGTTGCACTTTTCAAAGCATGTAATCTGTAAACCAAAAGTGTATTGTATGCACAGTAAATCTCCGCTTTCATTTATTGCATTGGCTTTGTCGGTCTCAATGATACTGTATGCAGGTGTTGCATACTATCCTAAATGGAAGCAAGGCGGCAGTGAAGCAACATTGAGCTGGGATGTGTTGGGTTACTATATGTATTTACCTGCTGTTTTTATTTATGGTGATATTAAAAAGTGTGGATTTAAAGACAGCATACTGGCGAAGTATCAACCCACACCTGATTTTCAGCAGGCATTTGTTCACAGCAATGGTAATTATGTAATGAAGTATTCTTCAGGCCAGGCTGTAATGATGGCTCCCTTCTTTTTTGCCGGCCATCTTGCAGCAGGAATAGGGAATAAATATCTTAAAGATGGTTTTTCGTTTCCGTATCAATTAGCCATTGGCATAGGAATGTTGTTGTATGCTTTTGCAGGAATATTCCTGTTAAGAAAAATACTGCTCTTTTATTTTAATGATGCCGTTACGGCAATTTCGCTTTTTACGATTGTATTTGCCAGCAATTACCTCAACTACGCAGCTATAGACGGTGCAATGACACACAACAGCTTGTTTACGTTATACTGCTTATTGATCTACACAAGTATTAAGTTTTACCAACAGCCTTCCTTTCTGAAAGCAGTTACGTTAGGGGCTTTAACAGGGATGGTAACATTAATCAGGCCAACAGAAGTAATTGCAATATTAATTCCGTTACTGTGGGGTGTGGGTAATTATACAGAGTTGAAAGACAGGCTTCGCTTTTTTATCAGAAAACTAAATTATTCGTTTGTGTTTGCGGTTGCTTTCGTGGCGGTAGTATCAGTTCAATTGCTTTACTGGAAATACAGTTCGGGCAACTGGCTTGTTTACAGTTACCAGGATCAAACATTCAGCTGGTTAAACCCTCATGTATGGCAGGGCTTCTTTAGTTTTAAAAGCGGGTGGCTCATTTATTCACCGGTTATGATTCTTTCACTGGCAGGATTTGTTTTTTTATACAAGCATAATAAACAGCTTTTCTTACCTGTATTCATTTTTTCTGTCCTGTTTATTTACATATGTTTTTCCTGGGATATCTGGTGGTACGGGGGCAGCCTAGGCATTCGGGCAATGGTACAGGCTTATCCTTTACTCGCTTTTGCTTTAGCTGCAATTATTCATGCAATTCAAAAAAGTAATTTTTCTAAATCACTGATTTATTCATTTATTGCTCTATGTGTAATGTATAATTTATGGCTTACTCATCAGGCACATAAAGGTGGATTGTATAAAGCATCCGAAATGACAGGGCCTTATCTCAAAGCAATTCTTTTTAAAAACGAAATAAGGCCCGAAGTGTATTTATGTCTTGACAATCCGGAACAGTTAATCAATTTGCCGGTAGCAGCTACACATGTTTATGCAAATAATTTTAATACCGAAACGGATGAACATGCCAGCATCAATTATGCAGTTGAGGGTAAAAGTCTGTTCCTGAACCGGGAAAAACAATTTACACCTGAATATTCATTTACTGTGCCTGCAGGCGGCAAAACACTGCATGTTGCGGCCACTTTCAGAACAGAGCGTAAAGAATGGGATGTTTGGCGAATGACGCAAATGATTGTGAAATTTTATGATCAGGATAGCATTGTAAAAACAACCATTATTCGGGTGTTTCGGGCAATTGGTGATAATGAAACTAAACAACTGCATTTAAATGCCAAACTGCCCGGTAAGTTCAGCAGGGTTACTGTTGGATGGTGGAATGCAGGAAGTGACAAGCCTATTTTGATTGATGATTTACAAGTATCATTACTTGAATAGTCTTACTCATCCAGCAAATCAGGTCTTCTTGTTTTCGTTCGTTCAACTGATTGTTCGTAACGCCACTCTTCAATTTTCTTCAGATCGCCACTTAATAAAATGTCCGGCACCTTCCATCCATTGTATTCAACAGGTCTTGTATAAACAGGGGGAGCTAACAAATGATCCTGGAAGGAATCAGTGAGGGCAGATGTTTCATCGTTTAGTACACCCGGAATTAAACGGCCAATGGCATCCACCAAAACAGCAGCGGCTAATTCGCCACCACTCAATACATAATCACCAATAGAAATTTCTTTGGTTACATAATGTTCACGGATGCGTTCATCAATGCCTTTGTAATGTCCGCAAATGAGTAAGATATTTTCTTTCAGTGAAAGTTGATTGGCTGTTTGTTGTTTCAATTGCACACCATCGGGTGTAAGAAAAATAATTTCATCAAATTTTTTTTCCTGTTGGAGTTCGTTGATGGCTTTTTCCAATGGCTCACACATCATCACCATGCCGGCACCGCCGCCGTATTGATAATCATCTACCTGTCCGTATTCATTCACCGCCCATTTGCGGAGATGATGAACAGTGACATTGAGCAGACCTTTATCCTTTGCCCGTTTCATAATACTGTGATTCAACGGACTTTCGAGCAACTCAGGAACAACAGAAAGAATATGAATGTGCATGAAGCCCCCAACCCCTAAAGGGGGGTATGAGGTGCAGCAAAGATAATGTAGCTCCACCAAAACCAATTTCTGGAGTACGTCTCACTTGCATGAGACTACTTTAAATATTCCCAAGTAAACAGAAATTTCTACAAACAAAGCTTCAGATAAATTTAATACACTCTAAACTTCAAACTGTTTATCCCCTCCCCGGAGGGGCGGCAGAATATTACAATAAGTAATAATCAAAAGGGGTGGGTAACATCAATCTTCCATAAAATTTTCTAAATCTCTCCGGTCTCTTTTGGTGGGTCTTCCTACCTTACTCAATCGTTTACCCGTATGAAAGGAGGAAGCAACTGACTTAATAAGATCTAACTCTTCTGCAGGTGTAATGTCCAGATAATATTTTATTGCCTCTGCATATTGTACACGTTTCTCTAATAAGCCGGTTACTTTAATACGCCAGCGTTTTGCTTCAGTTTTAACTTCGTATTCATCACCAATATTCACTGTACGGGATGCTTTGCAGTTATCTCCTTTGAATTTCACTTTCCCTTTATCACAGGCATCACCTGCCTGGCTGCGTGTTTTAAAGAGCCGGATGGCCCAGAGATATTTATCAATACGGAGTTTTTCTTTTTCGGGCATGTTATAATTTTGATGCTTCTTTTTTTATTTTGTTTTTTATATCTGTCCAATTGTATTTAAAAAAACATTTTGGGTCTTGATCTTTTTCCGCATCCTCAAAATAGAAAATACTGCGTATAGCTAATTCAAGCGTAGCCCCTTTATATTTTTGTAAGAAGGCATTTAATATTTCTTCTAATGTAAAATGATTAATCAGGCAATACAGATCTACAAAATCTCTTTTTTTACCCCGGGCAGTTATTGCACCAATTTTCATTGCAGCAATTTCTTTTAATGTTGCCATCCTTACTCCTTCGTCAATGAGCACTTCATCAATCATATCAGACGATTGAAACACAAAATCAGTTTTAATTGTTTCAATACCTGTTAACAGCGCATGGCGCATCTGGTGTTTTATTTCCACTTCGTAATCCAGCTGAAGAGAAGTAAGCAGATCAGGTACATCAAAACGTTCATTTGTAAATAAATCAATGTCTGTTGATGTACGATGACCGAGTTGTAATGCTAAAGCTGTTCCTCCAACAAGTATAAACTGTTGAAGATATTCTTTTGATTGAAGGGAATAAATCAGAGATAAAGTACCGGGTTCAACTGTTTCTCTTTGTAGCATCGCATATTGTCTAATGGAATGGAAAAATAACCACTGATAAAATGAGTGGTTTTATCGCTGAAATAACGGGCTTCTTTGGCTGCTTCAATAATTGCAGGTTTCCCGTAATAAGCAATTAATTCTTTTATTTCAGACCAGGTTCCCCGTTCAAGCACACGTTCAATTATACTTTCTTTGTGCAGGGTTGGGTTTAGATGATTGATGTCACTATCCCAAAATAACTTATCATTTTTCAGGAAATTCATATACCTAAAATTACAACTTCAACTGAACAGTCTTTTGATTATTTTCGGAGACTTAATTAATCAATATGAAGCATTTCTTGTTTGGAATTTGTTTTTTCTTTCTTGGAATTTCTGTAGAGGCCCAGTTTAAGGCCGATAAGATCAAATGGACAAAAGACGGAAGCAGCATCTACGAGTTAGATAATAAGTCCATCGTAAAAACCAATTTTAAAAACGGACAACAAACAGTCATTGTTCCGGCTAAAGCATTGATCTCTGCAGACGGGAAAACAATTACACCTGCAGATTATACCATCAGCGATGATGAAAAGCAGGTACTGCTTTTTACAAATACAGCACGTGTGTGGCGATACAATACCAAAGGCGATTACTGGTTACTTGATATTGTAAGTGGCAAATTAAAAATGATCGGTACAGATAAGCCCAAACAAAGTTTGTTGTACGCCAAGCTTTCGCCCGATGGTAAAAAAGTTGCTTATGTACATGCCAATAATATTTATGTAGAAGATCTTACAACAGGCAAATCAACAGCAGTTACATCAACTAACAATACAAAGAAACTGATCAACGGAACATTTGATTGGGTGTATGAAGAAGAGTTTGGTGCACGTGACGGTTTTCGCTGGAGTGCCGACAATAAAAGCATTGCTTACTGGCAGGTAGATGCTAACCAGATCCGTGATTACTATATGCTTAATACTACCGACAGTAATTACTCACAAGTGATTCCTGTAGAGTATCCAAAAGTAGGAGAAGCTCCATCGCCTGTAAAAATCGGTGTAGTGAATATTGAAACAGCAAAAACAGTATGGATGAATGTACCGGGAGATCCATCAAACAATTATCTGCCACGCATGGAATGGAGCGGAGCAAATGAACTGGTAGTGCAACAACTCAACCGCAAACAAAACGAAAGCAAACTTTATTTCTGTAATGCATCAACAGGAGCGGCGACTAATTTTTATACCGAAACGGATAAGGCATGGATTGATATTAAAAGCCGCTGGAATGATGATGATCCAAGAGGTTGGGACTTTGTCAATAACGGTGCAGCATTTTTATGGGTGAGTGAAAAAGATGGATGGCGGCATATTTATAAAATAGCAAGAGATGGAAAAGAAACCTTACTCACCTTCGGTAATTATGATATAGCAACCATCAGCGCTGTAGATGAAGCAAGCAATGAATTGTATTTTATTGCATCACCCGATAATCCCATTCAGCGTTATCTCTACAAAGTAAAGATGGATGGTAAAAGCAAGGCTGTACGTGTTACACCGGAAGGTTACACAGGAACAAACGGATATGAACTGTCGCCCAATGGAAAATTTGGTGTGCATAGTTTTACCAGCAGATCAGTTGCGCCTGCATCACAATTAATCAGTTTGCCGCCGCATCAACCTGTTGCCGGAGATGATTTATTGAAAACCATCAAACCTGCTGCCAGACCAAATCTTGAGTTCTTTACCATTACAACAGAAGATGGCGTAACCATGGATGGATGGATGAGCAAACCAAAAAACTACGACAGCAGCAAAAAATATCCCGTTGTATTGTATGTGTACAGTGAACCTGCCACTACAACTGTTGAAGATGATTTTTATGCCGGTAATAATTTTATGTTCAACGGAGATTTTAATGCTCAGGGATATTTTTATGTATCACTCAACAGCCGTGGCACACCCACATTAAAAGGTGCAGAGTGGAGAAAAAGTATTTACAAACAGATCGGCCGACTCAATATCCGTGATCAGGCCATGGGTATGAAAAAATTACTGGAGCAACGCAAATACCTCGATGCATCAAGAGTTGCTGCATGGGGTTGGAGTGGTGGCGGCTCCACCACATTGCATTTGCTGTTTCAATATCCTGATCTTTTTCAAACAGGTATTTCTATTGCAGCAGTAGGCAATCAATTATTTTACGATAATATTTATCAGGAACGATACATGGGTATACCACAGGAAAATAAAGATGACTTTATTAAAGGTTCGCCCATTACTTATGCAAAAAATTTTAAAGGAAATTTATTATACATTCATGGTACGGGTGATGATAATGTACATTACAGCAATGCAGAAGTGTTGGTGAATGAATTGATCAAACATGGTAAGCTGTTTCAGTTTATGCCATACCCCAATCGTACACACAGCATCAGTGAAGGACAAGGCACTTTTGCTCATTTAATGAAATTATACACGGCATATTTAAAAGAAAAATGCCCGCCGGGTGGAAGATAAAAGGAATTAAAAAGGGATAGCTGAACAGCTATCCCTTTTTAATTACTCAGCTTTTGATTCTTCTTTCTTCAATAATTCCAATCTATACAGATCATGTCTTCTGTCTTTCAACGTTGTTACACTGCCATATTCATGCAGTTCCTGGAGTAACGAAAGATCCACATCACTCACCACAATCATTTCAGTATTGGGAGATGCTTCTGCTTTAATACCATTCACCGGAAATGCAAAATCAGAAGGCGTTAACACAGCTGCCTGCGCAAACTGTAAATCCATATTATGAACTTTCGGTAAATTTCCTACATTGCCCGCAATGGCCACATAACATTCGTTTTCGATGGCACGTGCCTGTGCGCAGTAACGTACACGGTTATACGCATTTTGTGTATCGGTGAGAAAGGGGACAAATAAAATCTTCATGCCCTGATCGGCCAGCAAACGGGGCAGTTCAGGGAACTCTACATCATAACAAACAAGTACACCTACCTTTCCGCAATCGGTTTCAAATATTTTCAGTTTATTTCCTCCCTCAATTCCCCATTCGTATTCTTCTGATGGGGTGGGATGAATTTTATCATAACTGTCAATACGCCCATCTCTGTGTAAAAAATAAGAAGTGTTGTACAGTTTACCATCTCTGATCTCCGGCATGCTTCCCGCAACAATATTTACATTGTAGGAAATGGCGAGTCGTGAAATTTCTTTTACTAACGGGGCTGTATAGCCTGCCAGCTCACGGATTGCTTTATGCCCGGGCAGATGATTGTATTTGCCCATCAACGGAGCATTGAACAGTTCCGGCAGTACTGCAAAGTCCGATTGATAATCACTCACCGCATCAATAAAATATTCAACATTATTGACCAACTCTTCCAGTTTATCATAAGGGCGCATTTGCCATTGGATTAAACCAATCCGCACCATTTCTTTTTTCCCTTTGATGGGATTAAAAGCACGCTCATAAAATACATTGTACCAAACCAGCAGGGTAGCAAATCCCATTGACTCGTTATCTTCCGGTAAATAATTTTGAATCACTTTTTTGATCTGGAAATCATTCGCAATCTGGAAGCTTAATGTTTGGTCATGTATTTCACGCTTTTTTACTTTGGCAATATATTCTTTGGGTGTAAGCTCTGCGGCATACTTACTGTAACTGGGTATACGTCCGCCAGCCATGATAGCCCGTAAATTCAAACTCTCACAAATAATTTTTCGTGTATCGTATAAACGTCGGGCCAGTCGTAAACCCCGGTATTCAGGATGAATAAACACTTCAATGCCATACAGTACATCTCCATCCGGATCATGTGTGCCAAATCAATAATCACCTGTTATTTGACGATAAGTATGGTTATCTCCAAAGCGATTCATATCAATCACCAGCGACAATGCACAGCCCACCACCTTCTGATCTACTGTAACACATATTTGTCCATCCGGAAATTTTTGAATGAGTTTTGCCAGCGATTCTTCTTTCCAATACTGACCACCTAAACTGGCATAGGCCTGTATCATTGAATCTTTCAACTGCTGGTAATCATCAATGGTTAGTTTTCGTACTTCTATTGTTGCTGTATCCATATCTGTTGTTTTATTAATCATTTTGGGGCATCCCTGTTATCAATTGATACGGGAACATGCGGGCCGTAAAATGATAAGGAGTATTTTTCTGCACACTGCATTTGAAGGATGTTGTTCCGGAAAATACCGGTTACCTCTTTAGTAAAGTTACAAAATATGTGATAGCACGATCTGCTCAGGAAACATACTCTGTACAAGAAAAATCAATTTAATTGTAATTTTTTTTTAAAAGGCTTTACATCAAACAATACCAAACTAAATGAGGGTATTTCTTTTAATAAATTGAAGCAATTGAATTGTCAAATAAATAGAACATGTGATTGACGATTTCCATTATTGCGGAAAGGTAAAAAACCGGTAGTTTCAAAATTTCAGCCAAAGTAATCATAGAACAGGCGGGCCAATCAAATCCCACAAATTACCATACAAATCTTCAAACACACAAACAGTTCCGTAAGGTTCTGTTACGGGTCCACGAACTATTTTTATGTTTTGATCAAGCAGGTTTTCATAATCCCTTTGAAAATGATCAGTATGTAAAAATAAAAATACCCGACCTCCCGTTTGGTTACCAACCCTGCTCTGTTGCTCATCTGTTGCTGCTTTGGCTAATAGCAAACAACATCCATCAGATCCGGGCGGACGAACAAGCACCCATCTTTTTGTTTCACTTAAGACTGTGTCTTCAACCAGTGTGAAATGTAATTTCTTTGTATAGAATTGAATGGCTTCGTCGTAATCGCTCACCACTAGTGCAAGATGTGCAATGGATTGTTTCATGTATTTACTTGTTATTGATTTTGGCCACATAGGATGCCCATCATCATTTTCGGTTGGTATGTTTTACTTATGGGCATTTCATGTAATAAAAATAGGAACGTTTTGTTTACCTGTATAATACTCCTATAAAAAAAGGTTCGTGCATGCACGAACCTTTTTTTATTTGCTGATATGTTTACTTACTGTTTTTGATAAACAGTAGTAGTAATGTTTCGGTTCTTATTTGTATAACCACCGGTAGAAGAAGATGTATAATGATTTACTGAGAAAGTGACTGTGTTTCCGGAAACAGCTACCTGGTATTTGCCCGGATTGGTATAACGGGACTGCACAATATCAAGACTGTTACTGATCGTAATTGAATCTTTATTTCCAGAGAGGGTATAAGTGGCAGCTACACTTGGTGCAGATACATTATTGATAACCGTTGAAAATGGCTGAACGGTTGTTTGACCGTTTGAAGCAGTGTAGGTTTTTGTTTCACCAGCATTGTTGATGTTATAAGAAAAGCCGTTTAACTGCATCGTAGTTTTGGTAACAGTAAGTGTCCCTGCAAAATTTACTCCTGTATATGTTTCATTTCTTGTAATAACCTGACTGCCGGAAGGGTAAATGGTTGTATCGGCTGTAATGGTTTGTGTAGAGGTCATACGAAAAGTGCCTTCCAGATATCCTGCTTCGGGTTGAGGAGAGTCAGTTTTCTTTTCTGAACAGGCGCTGAAAATAAGTGCTGCAACAATAAATAAGTACGAATAATTTTTCATTTAGATGTAGTGTTTTTTTAAGTGGGCAAAAATAAGGGAAACACGATACGTATAAAAAAAGGTTTTTTTAACTAAGGGTTTGCCATTAGTTTTTGAAATAAGTGTTTAAAAGAAAGTAACCAAATATAGTTTTGAACTGAGCAATCATTATAAAAAAAGTTATGCTAAATAAAAAGGCGCAAAGAAAAATCTCTGCGCCTCTGTATCCCTGTCTGCCGTCAGGCAGGTTTGTGGCAATATCATTACATCTCTGCAAACCGCTTATGGAAATAAGGAATCGTTTCAATTCCTTTATAAAAATTAAAGAGGTCGTATTTCTCATTCGGGCTGTGCAGGTTATCACTGTCTAAACCAAAACCCATGAACACGATTTTAATGCCTAACTCTTTTTCAAACAATGCACAGATGGGAATACTGCCTCCACCACGCACAGGAATGGCAGCTTTACCAAACGTATCTTTAATAGCAGCTGCTGCAGCTTTATAACCTTTGCTATCAATTGGTGTCATGTAAGGTTCGCCACCATGATGTTCGCTTGCTTTTACTGTAACGCCGGCAGGTGCAATGCTTTGAAAATACCCGATGAGTTTTTCTGTAATCACTTCAGATGATTGATTGGGCACCAGCCTTGCAGAAATTTTTGCAAATGCTTTAGATGGTAATACGGTCTTTGCACCTTCGCCTGTATATCCACCCCAGATACCATTTAATTCCAGTGTTGGACGAATACCTGTACGTTCATTTGTTGTAAATCCTTTTTCGCCCCAGAGTTCTTTTACACCAAGATCTGTCTTGTATTCATCTTCATTATAAGGAGCTGCAGCCATTAGTTTACGTTCTTCAGTTGTGGCTTCAACCACATCGTCATAAAATCCGGGAATAGTGATGTGATTGTTTTCATCATGACAGCTTGCAATCATCTTTGCAAGAATAGTAATGGGGTTTGCAACAGCACCACCATATACACCACTGTGCAAATCACGGTTGGGTCCGGTAACTTCTACTTCAATATAGCTCAGTCCACGTACACCAATATCAATGGAAGGATGTTCCATACTGATCATCGCCGTATCGCTGATCAGCACAACATCTGCTTTCAGTAATTCTTTGTTTGCTTTAACAAAAGTTGCAAGGTTGGGGCTTCCCACTTCTTCTTCACCTTCAATACAAAATTTAATATTGGTGCTGAGCGAATTGGTTTGCACCATTGTTTCCAATGCTTTTACATGCATATAAAACTGCCCTTTATCATCGCAGGAACCACGGGCAAAAATTTTTCCGTCTTTGATCAATGGTTCAAACGGAGGGCTGTTCCATAAATTCAGGGGATCGGCAGGCTGTACATCGTAATGACCATACACCAATACAGTTGGTTTTGAAGGATCAATTATTTTTTCGCCATAAACCAACGGATGACCGGCGGTTTCATAAATGGTTACTTTATCTGCACCCGCTTCCAGCAAACGTTGTTTTACTGCTTCTGCACAGGTAACCATATCTGCCTTGTGTTCACTTTTAGCACTGATCGATGGAATGCGTAACAGATCGAGCAATTCGTTCAGAAAGCGATCTTTATTTTTTTCCTGGTAATCTTTCCAAGCCTGCATAACTTACTGATTTATGATTTAAGATAGGGAAACGAAAGTAGGAATTTCAGAGATACAAGTTTGTAATTCTCTTAAGTTGATCTCCGGAGGTTAATGAAATGTGAAGAAGAAAAAATGTTTACAACTTATACAACTTTGCATACGATCTCTCGTTAATATTGCATCCTTAACAGCCTCTGCAGATGCTACTTCCCGCTTGCTTGCTTTGTGAAGATGTTTTCTGTAGAGGCTGTGCCTATTTAGGTAACTGATGCAGCCGTGTAAGTAATGGTTGCAGATTCATTTCCTTACGTAACATTCCATTACAAACTCTTTCGATTCTATCTAAAGCAGCTGTGGATAATACCCAGTTCATAGGAACTTTATGTCCGTCTAATGGAAGGTGTAAAGGAATTAACACTGCATTATTTTCTTTACAAACCCTGAACAGTTCTTCGTAACTGTAATTGGTATGTCCGCTGCGTACATTCATAATGGAGCCGAGTATTTCTCTGGATTCATTTAAAAATTCAATGCCTCTGTATTCGCCTTCACCCTCTTCACTAAAATGAAACTGGATGACAAAAAACTCCGCTTTGTTTTTAAATTTTGAATTCTTTTTGATGGCTTCCAGTGCTTCAGCAATACCGAGTGCTCCTTTATTTTCGTAATAGCCGCCATCAACATAATGCAAACGTTTATCTTCTTTCCATTCAATAGCGCCTGCCGGCGATACCAATGGAAACCTTGCACTTAAACTGATAGCTGTACTGTATGGCAACTGCACCAGCGATTTTTTTTGCAGATCAATTACCTTTTTAAAATTTACCGGGTCTATTTTTACATTGCTCCAGATGGTTCTTGAACCAGACTCTACTTCTGTAACATTGATCAACACCACTGCATTGTCTTTTTTCTGTGGATTACCTGCATGTGTTGAAAAATTAGCTGCTAATAAATTGGCATCGCCTGTTAAACCCGTTGCTTCAGCAAAACTGTTTTCCCAAGTAACTTCCAATGCTCTTGCACGATCAAACACAGATAATAATTTGGGCGAAAAGGCATTCAGAATTTCAGCAAAAATGAGTTTGCCTGTGGTGGCCGATAAAAAATCGTTGTTGTAAAAATTTCGTGTAACTGTTTTATAGTTGGCAGGTAATGCAGGCGCCTGTGTTAAGGCATTAAAAAAGTTGACGCCTAAAGAACCACCACTCACACTGCTGTAACAAAATACATAATCTTTAAAATTAGGTAACGAATCCTGTAACCTTGCCAACATCATAGAAGTAAAACAACCTGTACGCAAAGCACCACCTTCGGCTCCAACAAAAATCACAGGGAAATTAGAAGTGGTATCTAATTGTCTGGCTTCCACCCACTCATCAAAATATTCATGGATCAGTTTTCTGTTATCTGGTCCTGCTGGTTTTGTTGCAGCAGATCTTGCAGGATGATCATTGTTAAACCATGATGCAAGCAACACAAGAATAACAAGCGTTAAACGGAAAGGAACTTTAAATGGAAGAGGCTGCACCTTATCCAATATCGCCAATGCACAATACACAATGATCCAACAGCCAAAAGCCATACAGATCAGTGCCGCCGCACCAATTATATCGTAACCGGCAATAGGTAAAAAACTAAAGAACAGAATAAAGAATATTGAAGGAAACAAAAATGCAAAATAGAATCGACGCATCAGTGGTTTCATAAAATCGACACCACCAATGGTTACCGGCACCTGTACCCTGATGCCATTGATTTCCTGTGTACGGGGAATAACCCTTTCTTTGGTGATGCTATACAGCTTGGTAAATAAATATTTCTGCAAGCGGTTTAGTGGAAGAATGTAGAGCGTTTTTTTAAGCCTGCCAAAATAGATCAGGTAAAGTAAGTAAACCATCAATAATAAAAAGAACAGAATGATCGCAAAAAACAGGAATGGATCTTTGTATTCAAATGCATCAATTGAATCTCCTTTGTTTAAACGGCGATAGGCAGCAATAAATCCCCAGGTAACAAATACAACAGGAGCAAAGAGGAAAAATTTTGATAAATGTTTTTGAAACAATTTTCTGAAACGTACACGTCTTACTTTTAGTTCATGTGTAGTAAGATCGGAGAAATAAATGATCATGCGACAACCAAATTCTGATACGGCACTTAAAAAAAACAAACCCAGCCAGAACCAGGCTAAGCTTCTCCACTCACTTGTAAAATCAATAATAAAAGTGAGTAACATATCCTGTCCTTGTGGTGCACCAACAAATGCAAAAGCAACCAGTAGCTGAAACAGGAAGATCATCCATAGTGGTCTTGCGACAGTTCCAAAATCACTCACCCGTTCTGTAATATGACCAAAGTTGCGTTTAAACCAGGATTTGAATCGTTTCATGATGAAAGGGGTTTAATCAAAATAAATCAGATGTTGATGGTTATGGCAACAGGGCAATGATCTGATGCGCCTTGTTTGTCAGTTACGTTGGCAAAACGTGGACCGGTATACTTTGTAGCTTTTGTTACAATGCCTTTCCGGACAATCACCGGTACTGCGGTTGGGTTACCTGTTACTATTTTTTTCGACAGAAAAATGTAATCGATTTGCTTATAGCGTTCATCTGTTGGTACCGAAGTAGTATCCCAGAAATGTGTCCATCGTTCTGCAGGATCAGTGATTCTGGTTTGTACAACATTTTCCATCCATGCACTATCGAGTAATGATTTTAAACTGGTTGTATCATCGGGGTAATCGTTGAGATCGCCAACAACTGCCCAATAATCTTTTTGCGGACTGTTCTTATATTTTTGTTTGATGATGTCAAGCACCGCATTGCATTGTGCAATTCGTTTCGGTGCAGTGAGTGCTCTTTTCTGTGCAGGTGTTTTATTACTCCGGTCGAACATGGATTTAAAATGGTTGACAAAAACCGTAAACGTTTTGCCATTGATGTCAAACTCCACTTCTAAACAATCCCGGGAGAAAACTTTTCCGGTTTCACTGAACTGGTGTGTTTTTACAGGACCAAAAGGTATTTTGCTAACGGCTACATCAATAAAGCGTGGATCTTTTGCATCAATCAGCATCCGGTATTTATAACCTGCAGAAGCCATATGGGTAGATAAAAAGTTCTTCAGTGTATCCATGTTCTCTACTTCCTGCAGGCAAACAATATCTGCCTTTGTAGCCCTGATGGCATCAGCAGTGAGTTTCCGTTCTGTTTGTGTAATGGTTTGTAATATGGCTTTGTCCATAATAAAACCATCTTTAATGGCATTATCGATCTTGGTTTCCGACAGGGTTTCATTGAACTTAAACCGGCGGAATAGATTTTCGCAATTAAATGTTGCAATGGTGATTGTACTCATGATGAGAAGGTTTTAGGTTTGGGAATGAGCAGAAGCAGGAGTTGCAGTAAGATCCATACAACAGCAATGGCAGCTAACAGAAACTTAATGGCAGCAATCCAGAAAGTAAAAACTGTTTCAGCATCGCTGGCAGTGAAGGCAAGCATTTTCAAAAGAAAATAATTTTCAATCGTATCGAGCAGCCCGGCAGTTAATCCAAACAACGCAATTGATTGAGAAAGTTTTTTCATGATCCCTTTTTGTTTTAACGAAAACCAGTAAGAAGCTGCAAACAAAAACAGGCTGTAGAAAAATATGAAAACAAAATCAATGGAGGTATTTACGATGGCTGTGTAGTGTACCTGTTTGTCTTTCCAGGTTGTGGTAATAGCATCAGACTGTTGTTTGGTTTTAGCAAACTCCAGCGAAAGAATACCTGCTTTTGTAAGGGGTGATTGAGTAAGTGGTTTGCCATGCCAACGCATTACACTCATCATAATAAGTGTTCCTGTAAAAAAAAACAGTATAACGTAAACAGGCTTCATGGCAGTTGGTTCGGCTATGAAGATAAACCTTCAACTACCTAATTGCAATACCTGAAAGCGGGAAACAGAAGAAGCTGTCTTCGTTTTTAAGACAGCTTCCGGTCATAGGCTTTAGATTTTAAAGTTATTGTTTGATAAATGAAATTGTTCGCCAAATAACGCCATCAAAAGATTTTAAGAAATAAACACCTTGCGGAAGATTGTTTAAATTAACTAAAGCTCTTCTTGAATTAGGAGGATAACTCCATTCTTTTTTCAGGTTACCAAACCGATCTAAGATTCTCAACTTAATGAAATATGTATTCTCTAAAGCTTCTACGTTTGCAGATGAACCGGCAGGGTTAGGTGAAATACGCAACATAATTGGCCCGCCGCCCCCGCCACTGCAATTGGGTACAGGGCCAACCGTCATACTTATAACAGTACTGGGGTCACTTAAGCCACATGCATTCTTTGACTGTACAGTGAGGTAATTATAATACGTTTGATTTTGTTGAGGCGTATTCACCAAAGGAGCTGTATAAAAATAATCACTGCCATAGCCGCTCATGTCCTGAATAACCTGGCCATAATTCAAATTCCATACAAGGCCGGTTGCTCCGCTTGGAGTTGTTGAGTAGGCTTCTGCAAATGTGCCACACTGAGCATCGTAATTGGAACCAATAATCGTTGGCGCATTAAGTGTTCCAACAAAAATTTGTTTCGATTGTGTGAATGTCTGACCGCAAATAGTTGCTGTTCCTGTTAATGTTACATTTCCATTTTGTTGTTTTGTAAGCGTAACAGTATGATCAGGATTAACAGAAACTCCAACATATCCCGATGGTGAAACACTCCAGTTAATTGTTCCATTTGAAGGCAGTTGATTAAATGAATATGTTTTGGATGTGCAAAGAGCATTATCGCCAGTGATGGAAAATCCTGCAGGTTGACAGGCTGCTGAACAGTTAATTGTGTTAGGGGTAATGCTTTCCATTTCATTAAAAATCCACTGTGCATTACGTGCTGTAAAAGTTGTATGTTGCTGGTTAAACCTTGTTGGATTCCCTAAACCTTCCTGCGCAATAAAAGTTGCAGCTCTTGAAAGATTCGAAGGACTGATGCCGCTTACATAAGAACTGCTCAATGCAGATGTATTTAAGTTTGTAATGTCAAGAGCACTGACAACAGGTACAAATCCTGTTTCAGTTGCAAGTCTGAAATTGGCATTGAGAAAAGGCCAGAAACTTAATTGCCCGGATATTAAGTCTGCACCTATATCTGCTCTTACTGTGCCACCAGGAACGCCATCCCATGGAAGTAAATGCGAAGGTGAGTATGCACTGTTATTATACACATCCTTGTAAAGATTAATTAGACCCCATAATTTAAATTGCGCCTTTAAATATAGTTTTGATATTCTTTGAGAGCTGCCCTGATTAGGTAGTGATCTAACTTCCATTTCTGTTTTAAACCGACCTGTAATAAAGACAACAAGTGGCACTGGTATTGGTAAAAAAATATTAGTATTAGCCGATGCAAGTTGAGTGTATGGTGCGAATAATTGCTGGCCGCATTCAGAACCGTTACTTGTAGCAATAAACCGATAAGTTGGTTGAGGTTGGTTACTTTGAAAGCTTATCATGTTCCTATAGTCCGCATCAAGAAAGCTATTGCTCACCGAGGAGGTAGAGCTTGTTGCTCTCTGAATAAGCATTTGTTGTGCCGCAGGGGAGCTTAAAAGATTCACAGCTTCATCATACTCTGCAACAAAACCTCTGATATTTTCTCCAAATAAAGTTACTTCTCCAGCCATCAGGATAAAATGTTGTAAACCTAAGGGAATATTGGCTCCACGTTGCGGACTGTCATGTGTAATTAGCAGACGAGTTCCTGTTGATAAACTGGCTTTTGTTATTTCTGCCAAAGCATACCTTGCTACCAAACCACCCATGCTTATTCCAAACACCACATTCTGTTCAGTACTCCCTGCTCTTGCTTTCCATACATTTACAGAGTCCAGCACTTCCCTGAACAATCTTGCATTGCGTTGAATACTGTCTGCCCCGTTTGCATAGTCAATAAAAATTAAATCATAACCCGCTGTATCATCTAATTGTTGATTGAAATTATAGGATCCTGGTTCTTGATTAATACGACGAATAAAATCTACATAATTGATATTCTGCCAAACATTGGGTGCAATGGCAGATGCATCATAGCCTTCTAATACAATAAACGGTTTGCGGATCATGCCTGTTGTATTGGTTGAGCTTAAACTCACCGATACTTCAGCTCCGGAATGATTGGTTCTTGCGGGAAACAAATGAACAAAATCTGGTGTAATATCATAGGATAAGTTTGCAGCAGCGGGGTTCTGTACAAAAAAATCGGAATAACATTCTTTACTGCTGTTATCGGTAAAAACTGTTTTTATTTTCAATCGTTTGCTTCCTCCGGTTGTATAAGAAATACTTATGGCTGCGCCTGCTGAAACAGTCCTGTAACCATAACCATCGTTAAAATCAACTGAGAGGTAACTAACCTGTTTACTTGTATTGGTATAAAACTGGTTGCTGTAAAAAATAAATTGCACCTCTCCATCTTTTGAAAACTTCTTAACAGGCGTAGCAAGATATAGTTCTTTACTGTTATAGGGATTTTGTGATCGGCCTGGTACATCATGCACCTGCTCATTGGCAACATAGAGTAAATTATTAGAAAAAGCATCTGGCTTTACAGTATTATACTCAGCATAGAAAACCGGGATTGGTACAGCAGTCGTGTCGTTCCATGATGATTGTAATTGGTTTTTTACTGTTGTAATACCCGGTAAAGGGTTACTGGTTCCTGTATACGTAGTATAAAAATTAAAGTAAACCAGCCTCCATACATTCATATCAACCAGGTTGCTGTCATGGAGCAAACCGTTAAAATAATACAGCGGTAAAATACCAGCTCCACGTTCTTCAAGAAACCCTGTACTGATTTGGCTTTTGTCTAAAGGAGCGAATGCATAAGTAAGTTTCTTTTCATACGTGCCGGTATCCGGAGCCTGTGCCTGCACATTGTTAGCATAGATGCATACCATTAACAGGCATGCTGTAAACATGATTTTCTTCATAGCAGTGTTTTTTATTGGTTAAAAAATATCAGAGTTTTAAATCAAATCTTCCGTCTGATACAGTAATCGTATCACAACCAGGTTTTGCAAGTTTGAAAAAAAAAGTTCCTGAAATAATATTCTTATTTAAATCAAACTTTGTAATTGTTAAGCTTCCATTTAGAGGAGTTGTCAGGTCTCGATAAGAGTAATATACACATCCTGTAATAACATCATCAAAATACGCTAAACTTGTATCTTTAATGATTAATGAGTAAATACCAGTCGATTGTAAATTATCTGAGCTAATTGCTATAGATTGGTCAATAAGATTGTCTTTTCTTCTTGCAGTTATAACCAAAGACCCTCCTCTCCATCCCGGGTCGTAAGTGATGGTAAGCTTATTTGAAAATAACAAACCTTTCGGCACCCATACTTTACCATTAACCAAGCAACCAAATGTAAATGCTCCGGTTTGCGTTAGGGGGGGTAGTGTTTCAACTTCAGGGGTTTCTTTCTTGCACTTAAGGTGTAAGGATAAGACAGAGAATAAAAGTAAAAGAAACAGGTGTTGTGTTTTCATGTAAGTTGTTTTTCAATTCACATGTAAGGTAAAAAAAAAAAAATCCAGAATAGCAAATTTTTTTATAAAAAAAAATTGATCTGATTGTTTATTAATTGAATTAGATTATATGATTAGTATTAATACCGGGTATCAAAATTGTATTCAGCAATATTTATCTTTCCGCTTTTTGAATTAGCAGCAACAAATAAAAATCAACCTGATAGAATGTGTTGTGTTTAAGACAAGAAAAACTACAATGAGATGTAAACTAAATTGCTTCGTAGCGTTGCTGTACAAAATCCCAGTTCAGCACATTCCACCAGGCATTAATATAATCGGCCCGTTTGTTTTGATACTTGAGATAATAAGCATGTTCCCATACATCCAAGCCGAGAAGCGGCGTTCCTTTGATGTCGCTTAGGTCCATTAATGGATTATCCTGATTGGGTGTTGATCCAATGCGGAGTTGTTTGTCTTTATTGATATATAACCATGCCCATCCGCTGCCGAAACGGTTTTTACCGGCATCAGCAAACTGTGTTTTAAATGCATCAAAACTGTTAAATGATTGGTTGATGGCTGCTGCTAATGTGGAAGTGGGTGTTCCGCCTCCATCTTTTTTCATACAACGCCAGAATAATTCATGATTGTAATGCCCGCCTGCATTGTTCCGCAGCTTGGCACTGAATTTTGAAATACTGCTGAACATATTTTCAACAGGCTTGGTCATATCAATCCCTTCTGCTTTTGCGGCATCTTTTAAATTGCCTGCATAAGCAGCCGCATGTTTGCTGTAATGGATTTCCATGGTGGTTGCATCAATAAACGGCTCTAATGCATTGTAGGCATAAGGGAGAGCTGTTTGATCAAAACCAATGAATGCTGCACTACCCAAAACTTTTGGAGCATTGCAGCCGGCAATTGCATCAGCACCAAGCATACCGGCAACAGAAACTGCAACGGTTGTTTTTGCTGATTGATGAAGAAAGCTGCGGCGTGAAATATGTTTTGACATACGAAATGAATTGTTGCTTTAAGTTACGATCATTGACTGACAACTTATTTTTCTTTTACTTTCAGAAAACGATTCAGTTTTAATTTACGAAGCATGCGGTAATAAAACTCTGCATTGAAAATAGTAGAGTCCTGCATGGCTTTCCAGGTAAGAAAAAAACCAACCGGCACTAAGATCATGGTAGAGAGCCACATACCGCTGAAAGGTTTCAACACATCTTCTCTTACTAATTTTTCTCCGCTGGTATTGGTAATATGGAACGCAATAAAAAATAAAACGGAGATCACTAGCGGTAAGCCAAGACCACCCTTGCGAATGATGGAACCAAGTGGCGCACCAATTAAAAACAATACAATGCAGGCAAAGGATAAAGTAAACTTGCGGTGACGTTCTGATTTATGTAAGCGTAATTGCTTTTGCTGCTCACTGTAATCGTACGATAAAAAATCAACCTGATTTTTTACGCCGGAGATTTTAGAAGTTAATGCTGTGTAGACATTTGTTTTTAAACTGTCAGGTATCAGTGCTTCTATAGATTTAATTTTTTGTTTCAGCGGTTTGCTTTTTTTCCACACACTGTCAGGAATCATTTGCAGCGGCAGGGTAGGTGCAATTTCCCGTGCAGCTTTTTTTGAAACGGTGTAAGTGAGTTTTTGTAAAGAGTCTACAACAGTTGTTAATTGCTGCAGACTTAACATTTTGTAATAATTTTTAAATGTTGAGTCGGCCGTTTTTGATAATTTAAACGAACTGAGGTCAAATACTTTTTTATATTCTTTAAAACCCAAACGGTAGTAATCTGTTTCAGTAGTGCCCGGGTTTCCTTTTTCCTGGTAACGCCATCCGTTTTTTAAATGAAAGTTTAAATAACGCTGATCAGGCGAAATGGTCATGGTGCCTTTATCGGCCAGTATAATATTATCCTGCAGGGTGTAACTGCTTTCATAAATTACAATGTTGTGAATGATGGAGTCATTTTCTTTGCGGCCAATCTTAATGGTATAGCCATCGAGCTTTTTATAAAAAATACCTTCTTTAATATCAAAGGCCGGTTTTGCCACACGAATATCATACAACAGTGTACGCATTTTTAATTCTGCAACAGGTATAACATAGTTGGCAAATGCAAAAGCAACAACACCCAGCAAGGCCGATACAATTAATACAGGGCGCATAAAACGAATGAGCGGAATGCCTGCACTTTTAATAGCCACCAGCTCAAAGCTTTCGCCGAGGTTGCCAAATGTCATGATAGATGAAAGTAATATACCCAGCGGTAACGCAAGCGGAACAAGGGTGGTGCTTACGTAAGCAATAAAACGGAGTAAAGTAAACGTATCAATACCTTTCCCAACAAATTCATCAATATACAGCCAGAAGAACTGGATTACAAGGATGAACAATGCAATAAAGAAAGTGGCAAGGAATGGCCCGATAAATGCTTTTATAATAAGTTTGTCTAACTTTTTAATCACTGTCATCCATTTTTATGCAGAGTACAGCAAATGTAAGCCTTTCAGCTTTTGAGAAAGAATTGGTTCGAAATCCGGAATGGATATTAACAAAGAACAAAATCATTGAAAAGGTTTATGTTTTATTCGGCCATTTAAGCGAAGTGTATAAACAGCATCATGCATCTGTACAACTGCCGCTTGCAGTAACTGCAGCTTCACCTAAAATTTCAAAGGGCGAAAACTACAAAGGACTGCCTTATGTAATGCTCGATTATCCCCGTTGTTTTTCGAAAGAAGATGTGTTTGCAGTCAGAACGTTTTTTTGGTGGGGGCATTTCTTCAGCATCACACTGCATCTGAAAGGAATTTATCTAAAGCAATATCAATCAGCCATTCAACATGCCATCAACAATAAACAACTGAGCAATGCCTGGTTAAATGTAAGTGATGATGAATGGGAACATCATTTTGAACAAACGCATATGAAATCAGCAGAAGTAACAACCATTGCTGCAGATGCCGGGATCATTAAGCTTGCTTATAAAATTGAATTAGACAAATGGGAAGAAGCAGAACTTTTTCTGTGCAATGCTTTTGATGAATTAATGCAGACTATTACAATTTAGCTACTGCCACCTAAACGGTGAAAGAGATCTTTGATCTGATATTCCCACAAACGGCTTTGATCTTTGATTTCTTTTTTATCTGCAAAATCTTTAATCACCAGAATTGTTTGATTGGAAATTTCTGTTTTCTCAATTCTGAATTCAAAGTATTCATCTTTATGCATATGCTCCCATCTGAAGCGCACAAATTTGTCTAATTCTGTTTCCAGTAACTCTGCTTTGTCTTCTGATCCGTTCCAGTTAAACGAATAAACTCCATCTCGTTCATCAACTTTATCTGCAAACCATTCTTGTAATCCGGAAGGTGTCGCTAAAAATTCATATAAAATTGCTGGAGAACATCTAACAGGAAACTCTAACGTGTATAGGACTTTTTTACTCATTTTATTTCTGATTCACCACTGATAAGATGCAATAATAAAAAATTAATGGAGGATTCAAAATTTTAATCTTTAAATTTTGTTTAATCATCAAATATAAAAAACTAAACAAAACATACTCTTTTAGTAGTAAAATCAAGCCAGATGGGGTTTTTTTTTGGCTGATCTGTTGAGAATTGTTAAATTCATGTCATAATTTAAAGACTAACACCTACCTCAAGTAATCCTTTTTTATTAGCAGTTCATTTGAAAGTGGGTGTTGCCGGAACTATGGAACCTAAGTAATAACCTAAATCAAAGCTTATGAGCATGCGCCAACTCAAAATCACAAAGTCGATCACCAACCGTGAATCGCAGAGTCTTGAAAAATACCTGCAGGAAATTGGTAAGGTGGAATTAATTACTCCTGAAGAAGAAGTAAAACTGGCTGAACGGATTAAACAGGGAGATCAACGGGCGTTAGACCGCCTTACAAAAGCAAATCTCCGTTTTGTTGTATCAGTAGCAAAACAATACCAGAATCAAGGCCTCTCACTCCCCGATCTTATTAATGAAGGAAATTTAGGTCTCATTAAAGCCGCACAGCGTTTTGATGAAACCCGTGGATTTAAATTTATTTCTTATGCTGTTTGGTGGATTCGGCAAAGTATTTTGCAGGCATTGGCCGAGCAGTCGAGAATTGTACGGTTACCTCTAAACAAAGTGGGGCTTACCAATCGCATCAACAAAGCATTTTCTCAACTGGAGCAGGAGTACGAACGTGAACCTTCAACAGAAGAAATTGCCGAAGCACTGGAAATAGAAATTGAAGAAGTTGCTTCAACACTTGGAGTAGCCTCCCGTCATATAAGTATGGATTCGCCTATGTCTGATGGTGAAGAAAACACATTGATGGATGTGCTCGAAAATCCAAATGCAGATGCAACAGATGGTGAGTTAGATCACAATCAATCATTACAGACAGAAATAACCAGGTCTTTAAAAACATTAACTGAACGCCAGCAGGATGTTATCCGTTTCTTCTTTGGAATCGGTGTAGATCATCCACTCAGTTTAGAAGATATTGGTGAACGCTTCAACTTAACCCGTGAACGTGTTCGCCAGATCAAGGACAAAGCAATCAGCAAGCTAAAAACAAACAGCCGTTGCAAACTGCTGAAAGGTTACCTGGGTTAATATTCGCAAATTGTTTTATAGCCGGGAGTAAGATAATTACTTCCGGTTTTTTTATGTTCTGCAATGAATGGATGTTTGATGTTTCTTTTATCTTCGTCAACACGCATGAACAGAATTCTTTCTTATTTAATAATTGCTGCTATCGCTGCCGTTTTATTTTTCCATTCACTGGGAAAAGTTCATTTGTTTGATTGGGATGAAATCAATTTTGCAGAAAGCGCCCGTGAAATGATCGCCACCGGCAACTATATGCAGGTGCAGATCAACTATGAACCCTTCTGGGAAAAACCTCCGTTGTTTTTTTGGATGCAGGTAGCCAGTATGAATATGTTTGGTGTAAATGAATTTGCTGCAAGGTTTCCGAATGCTGTTTGCGGAATCATTACTTTACTCGTGTTGTTTGCAATAGGTAAACGTTTGCACAATGAACGTTTTGCATTTTGGTGGGTGCTGATCTATGCCGGCACATTTTTACCGCACATGTATTTCAAGAGCGGCATCATTGATCCTTGGTTCAACCTGTTTATTTTTCTGGGCATTTATTTTCTCGGCAATTTTATGGCTGCTAAAGAAGAGAGAAGAAAACTGATTCAACCTTTGTTACTTTCTGCTTTATTTACAGGATTGGGTATTTTAACAAAAGGGCCGGTTGCATTCATGGTTATACTGCTCAGTTATGCGTTATTTCTTTTTTTCAATAGAGGAAAAGGATTGGTTGCAATAAAATATTATCTCTGGTGGGGTCTTGCTGTGATTGCGGTTTCATTGCTTTGGTTTGGGTTAGAAATTCTGCAACATGGCTGGTGGTTTGTCAATGAATTTTTTACCTATCAGGTACGGCTTGCACAAACAAAAGATGCAGGCCACGGAGGATTTTTACTTTATCATTTTGTAGTAGTGTTGATTGGTTGTTTTCCTGCTTCCTTACTCATCTTCCGCTATAAGAATCAAATTCATGAAAACACATCGCAGCAAATTTTCAGAAAACTGATGATTGCATCGTTGATGGTGATCCTGATTGTATTCAGCATTGTAAAAACAAAAATTGTTCATTATTCATCCTTTACTTATTTGCCCATTGGTTATTTAGCAGCCTCAACAGTGTATGGTCTTGTAAACAGAACAGCTACTTTAAAATCGTGGCAGAAGTTTGGATTGTTGTTTCTTGGGTTGATCTGGAGTATCCTTTTTATTGCTTTACCATTGATTGGGAATAATATCCATTGGTTGAAACCTCTATTGCAAAAAGATAAGTTTGCTTTAGGAAATATTGAAGCATCGGTTAACTGGAGCTATACACATATGATACCGGGTGTGCTGTTTTTAGCTGCCATTATCTTAGCAGCTATCTGGCTGAGGCAAAAGAAATATCAGCGTGCATTTGCTACCTTGTTCATTGCCGGTATTGGAGCCATGCAGGTGTTACTTACATTATTTACTCCTCGCATTGAACAATATTCTCAAAACGCAGCAATTGAATTTTTTCAAACACTGAAAGGGAAAGATGTGTATGTAAAAACGCTGGGCTATAAAAGTTATGCTCAGTATTTTTATACAGAAATAAAACCCGGTAACCGTAAAGAATCGAAAGATGAAAACTGGCTGTTAACGGGAACAGTAGATAAACCAACTTATTTTATCAGCAAGAATACATACAGCGATACTGTGATGAAGTATCACGGTGATCGATTAAATATCCTCTACAAAAAAAATGGCTTTGTTTTTTATCAACGGAAGTAAGCACATCAATACAACTTACTCTTCATCAATCCCCATTTGCATAAGCGGTAAATAAGTGAAGTTTTTAAACAACCTAGGCCATATTTCATACTGCGGCTGAAGTTGATGCTGCTGGCTTCTTCAAAATATTTGGTAGGGCAGGTTACTTCTCCAATTTGAAATCCTTTGTAAAAAATTTGAGCCGCCATTTCATTGTCAAAAACAAAATCATCATTACATGCTTCGTATTTGATGCTTTGCAATACCTCTTTACTGAAAGCACGGTAACCTGTATGATATTCTGATAGTTTCTGATTCAACAAAAGATTTTGTGTAAACGTTAAAAAACGGTTGGCAATATATTTATACATGGGCATACCGCCTTTCAATGCACCATTTCCTAAAATGCGACTGCCAAACACAACGGGATAAACATCGTTTCCAATAATACTGATCATTGCATGCAATAACATGGGTGTATATTGATAATCTGGATGCAACATCACCACAATATCGCCACCCAATTCGAGTGCTTTGTTGTAACAGCTTTTCTGGTTGCCGCCATAACCTTTGTTTTTTTCATGACTTACAATATGTTTGATGCCGAGTTCTTTTGCCTTTTGCACGGTCTCATCTTTACTGGCATCATCTACCAGCACCACTTCATCCACAATTTCAAAAGGGATCTCATTGTAGGTGATCTCTAAGGTTTTTGCTGCATTGTAAGCAGGCAATACCACAATGACTTTTTTGTTGTTGAACATGGGGGCAAAGATAAGGGAGAGGCCCCTCCCAACCTCCCCGGAGGGGAGGCATTCCTTGCACAGCCCTCGCTATTGCTAACATTAAGCAAAAAGAAAAAGCTTTATTTTTTTGTTGAATTTGGTATTTAAGTTGAAATGCTTAGCTATAAAAGAACATAAAAGAGGTAACGCCGGGCCTCCCTCTCTTTTGGAGAGGGATTGAGCCTGCCCGACTTTGTCATTCAGGCGGGGGGTGAGGCCAATCTTTCTGTACATTTGCAACCCTTAATTAAGTGAATTATGTTTCAAAATTTAAGTGAACGTTTAGAGAGTGCGTTTAAAAATATTAAAGGCGAAGGACGTATTACCGAGCTCAACATTGCAGCAACGGTAAAGGATATTCGCCGTGCATTGGTAGATGCGGATGTAAATTACAAGATTGCCAAAGAATTTACTGATACAGTAAAGGACAAAGCACTTGGTGCAAAAGTATTGCTGGCTGTGAATCCGGGTCAGCAGATGGTGAAAATTGTACAGGACGAGTTAACCGAACTGATGGGCGGTTCAGAAGCTGAGCTGGATATTAAAGGCGCACCTGCTGTGATATTGATCGCCGGTTTGCAGGGTAGTGGTAAAACAACCTTTAGCGGCAAGTTGGCCAATTATCTAAAAACACAAAAAGGAAAATCGCCTTTACTGGTGGCCGCAGATATTTATCGTCCGGCTGCAATTGATCAGTTAACAGTACTTGCGGGGCAAATTGGTGTAGATATTTACAGCGAACCCGAAAATAAAGATGCCGTTGATATTGTAAAGAATGCCATCAAAGAAGCAAAATCAAAAAATAAGAATGTAGTGATCATCGATACGGCAGGTCGCCTGGCTATTGATGAAGTATTGATGAAGGAAGTAGCTGATATAAAAGCTGCTGCCAACCCCAATGAGATTTTGTTTGTGGTGGATAGTATGACAGGGCAGGATGCGGTGAATACAGCCAAGGCCTTCAACGACCGACTCAACTTTACCGGTGTGGTATTAACAAAGCTGGATGGCGATACAAGAGGTGGTGCGGCGCTTTCGATCAAATACACCGTAAACAAACCCATTAAGTTTGTCAGCAGTGGCGAAAAGATGGAAACACTGGATGTGTTCTATCCTGAACGTATGGCACAACGGATTCTTGGAATGGGTGATATTACTTCGTTGGTTGAAAAGGCACAGGCTCAGTTTGATGAAGAGGAAGCGAGAAAATTAGAAAAGAAGATCCGAAAAAATCAGTTTGATTTTGAAGATTTTAAAAAACAGCTTGAGCAGATAAAAAAGATGGGGAACCTGAAAGACCTGATGGGTATGATACCCGGAATGGGCAAGGCCATGAAGGATGTTGACATCAGCGATGATTCGTTTAAAGGGGTTGAAGCTATTATAGATTCAATGACTCCACAGGAAAGGGCCAATCCTGATCTCATTGATCAAAGCAGACGTAAACGGATTGCAAAAGGATCAGGAAAAGATATTGCCGAAATCAACGCTTTCATGAAGCAATTTGAGCAAATGAAGCAAATGATGAGCATGATGAACAAAATGCCCATGGGTGGCCGGATGATGCCGGGAATGGGTAAAAGATAAAATTTAATCTTTTATTGGTTGGAAGTTTGCCCCTCAGCCATTATTTTTGCAGCTCTTATTTAAGATAACCTAATTATTCACGCATTTAAATTTTAATTTACGATGCCAGTTAAAATCCGACTGCAAAGACACGGGTCTAAGAAGAGACCCTTCTATTTCATCGTAGTGGCTGACGCAAGAGCCCCAAGAGATGGAAAATTCATTCAGAAAATTGGTACTTACAATCCTGTTACAGAGCCTGCTGTGATCCAGATCGATCGTCAGAAAGCACTGGAGTGGTTAACCAAAGGAGCACAGCCAACTGATACAGTTCGCAAAATCCTTTCTACCAAAGGTGTATTGTACCTGAAACATTTGTTACGTGGTGTAAGTCTTGGTTTGTTCGATCAGGCTGCTGCTATGGAGAAATTCCAGGTGTGGCATGCTGAACACGAAGCTGCTGAAGCTAAGAAAAGAGATGAAGCACGCCGTAGCCGTTTCAAACAACGCAGTGGTGGTAACTATCAACGCCGTCCGTATACGCCTACACCACGCAGGCAGGAAGGTGGAGAAGCACCGGCACAACCACAAGGAGAATAATCTTACATTAATCTTCATAAAGGATCCCCTGAATTTTTCGGGGGATTTTTTTTTGAAGCCCCTTTCTCCTTCTCTTTCCCCAGAGGAGAAAGAGCGGTACAGTAGAATCAGGACAAACTTTTTTTCTTCCACATCAGCAATAAAATACAGCCTATCATTACTTAAACTCTTAAACAAGAAAGGGCAGTGAGGCCTCATCCTCCATCTCCTTCTCCAAAAGAGAAGGAACGGTACAGTTGAATAAAGCCAATCATTTTGTTTTTCCATTTCAGCTATAGAATAAAATTGAAAATACTCAATCTCATTGATAAGCTTGGGCTGTGCGTTGAACTCTCCCCCTCCGGGGGAGTTGGAGGGGGCCGCCTTATATTTGCACAATGGAACAATACTTCAGCATCGGGCAAATACTTGGCACATTCGGATTAAATGGTGAAGTGGTGCTGAAACATAACCTCGGTAAAAAAACTTCGCTCAAAGGGTTGGAAGTGTTGTTTGTTGAAGAAGCGAAAGATAAATTTCTTCCTTACTTTATTACTGCTACCAAGATCAAGAACGAAGAGGAAGTGTACATCGCTATTGATGGAATTACAACCAAAGAACAGGCAAAAAAACTGTCGCCCAAGAAAGTGTGGTTGCGTGAAGATGATTTTAAAAAGCAGGCCGGTAAAACTGCGCCCATTTCATTGATTGGATATTTAATGATTGACGCCCGCCTGCCTGCCCGATCTGATCATTCAGGCGGGAATGACGAAGTCGGGCAGGGCAAGAAAGAATTGGGAACGATACTGGAAGTAATTGAACAACCCTTGCAGATTTTATGCAGATTAGAAATTGAAGGCAAAGAAGTATTGATACCGCTGCACGAAGAAACCATTCGCACAATTAATCATAAGAAGAAACAGGTTGTTGTAGAATTGCCGGAGGGTTTGCTGGAAGTGTATTTGGGATAAATGTCTGACATCTCGAAGAGCGTCTGACACATTTCCTTATTTTAATTGTATTTTCTTTCTGACGAGATAAACAATACCTGCAAATAAACCAAGTATTCCGCCGATATAACTGAAGTTGTGGATAGATCCTACTATAATAAATTTATCCTTTTCTATCAGATCTTCAGGTAGCCACCAGCTGACTTCTGTTTTAGCTAAATAAAAATTTCCATACAAGAATCCAAGAAATCCTGTTGTTATTGCTATTGCTAATATTATTCTTAATGTTTTAGAAAGAGTAGAAATCATTTGTTTATGATCTGGCAAAATTAAACTTAGCAGCCCCAGAATGAATCCAATAAATAGCCCAGTCCACCAAGTAGCTAGAAAACCTATTACAGCAACAGTTTGTCGATGACCTCCAAGCCATTCTGGCTCAAAACCAAATTGTTTGTACTTGAATTTAGTAAAGTATTCAGGTGAAATTGAGTAAGTAATTTGATCATGAAGAATGCCATATATTCCAGCAATAAGTACTGAGATAAAAATAAAAGATGAAATGACTCCAAACTTTCTCATTCAAAATATTTCTTTTACTTCACCTTCTTCAACAACGCCTTCGCATATTTATAATACCTGCTCTCTTTCTTCACTGCTGCAGCGTAGAGTTTTGCTTTGTCGTTTTGCTGTAAATGATATGCACTGATTGCTGCAAAGAAATTTGCATCGTCTTTATAAACAGATGCACCATTTGCAAGTTGCTCAAATAAGGGTAGCGCATCAGCATCGTTTTGTGTTTTGATCAAACTGATACCTAAGTAATACATGATTGTTGCATCATCCGGATTGGTTCTGTTCAATTGTTGAAAAGCAGTTACTGCTTCTGCATATTTTTCATCATTGAACAATTGCGCTGCTTTGGCCAGTTCTGTTTCGTTGCCTCTGGTGATAGCACCACTCATATCATCTACCGGATAACCATCAATCGAAACTCCGGGAATCATTAAGAAAAAGATCAATGCAATGGAAGCAGCTAATGCAAGGCCGGTAACAATACGGTTCATTGAAATCACTCTGCCAGCTTTTTGTTGTTCTGCTTTACGAAAATGAGTTTGTGTAAGAGGAGTTAAGATCTTTTTCAGTTCAGGTAATGTTTGCTCTGCCTGCTGATGTTTATCAATAGTTGTTTGCAGAAAACGGAATTCTTCCAACTGCTTTTTCAATTCATCATCCACTTGGAGCTGCTGTTCAAATGCCTGCTGTTGTACAGCATTCATTTCCCCGTTGAGATAAGCACTTATATCGTCGTAACTAAAGTTCATTTGTTCATTTTCATTTTTTTTCTTTTTGTCAAATGGAATTCCACAAAAAAATATTCATCTTCATTCAGATAATTTACTCGAATATTTTTTTGTTTCATTTCATGGCATCAAGTCTTTAAATTGAGGGTTAAGATGTACCAGCTCTGCCAGCTCGCCCATACAGTTACTTTTTCGCTTGCGGTAATAGGCATAGCTCATGCCTAATTCTTCAGCGATTTCTTCCTGTGGTTTTTTCAGCAGACTTTTCAGGATAACTTCTTTGCAGTTACCCATCTGTTCAAGTAAACTCATTACCAGTTGTTCACGACCTAACTGGTTAAGATGCTCATCTGCTGAGGCGTTCGCATCGCCCGGTATATTGGTATATGCCTCTTCTTCGCCATTTGTTACCACGTGCAACGAAGTTTTTTTCGTTTTATTAAAAAATTTCCGCTTGCATACCAGAATCAGGAACGCTTCAAACGGGCAACTCAATACAAACTGTTTATCATTTGCCAGCTTATAAATATCAATCAATGCTTCCTGAAATACATCCCCTGCATCCTCTTCAATACAGCCACGGGACATCAGATAGGCTTTCATATTCGGCGCAAACCGTTGATAAATTTCACTGATCAATCGTTGATCATGTGTAAGCAGGGCATCAATATATTTCTGATCGGAGTGCAGATAATGAGCTTTGATTCAATTAAAAGTAAGATTTTTTATACTTTAGGGTAACAGTTTGCCAACTCTATTGATCTGCCCTTATTACAACATGCAAAAAATACTGCTCCATATTTTCCTGCTCTTGCCTTTTGTTCAAACCTTTGCACAGGGCGATACTTCTGTAAAAGTTGTTCAGAAAGAAAACAAAATTTTGTTTAAACCAAACTTGCCTGCACTCACACAAATACCCGGCGCACCCAAACCGTTCTATACTTATTTATGGGATTTTGGTGATGGGCATTTCAGCACAGCAGAAAACCCTGAACATATTTATGATAAACCAGGTGATTATGAAGCCATTCTTTATGCCGTGAATAATTATGATGATGGAAAAAAACCCGGACGTAAACCAACCAAGGTTGGAATTAAGCAGGTAAACAAAACCTATTTAGCAGCAACATCTCCTGCAGAAAATAATTTCTTTAAAGCCAATGGTCATTTTGAACTGAAGTATAACTGTATGGCCAAACCCGGTGATACCATGCTGTTGATGGCCGGCTGGAAAAATGAGATGGCTGTGAATGGAAAGATTTACCTCTTCATTAATGAAAAACAGTTTGGGCAGAACTCCTTTGATACCGCCGGTTTTCGTTTGTATCATGAAGCTGCAATGGCGAATGATAAAAATGCAATCGCTTCTGTTCGTTCATTCGATAATTTATTGTTGACCAGCAGCGGTAGTCCTTCTTCTCATTTCAAAGAGGAGAAAAAATTTGCAGGAGCAGAGAGTAAAACATTTTTAATGAACACCCTGAAGGCTTACAACAATGTATTTGCAGTTGATGTAAAGCATGCAGAAGAGCAATCGCAGTTTCTGTTTGCCAATCTCTACGTAACACCGGGAATGATTAAGGATACCAATGCAACAATTGTAATTACCGGTTTGTTTGTTCCGGATACCGGTGATGTGTATATGCATCAACTCAATATTCCCATTGTTACTTCGCATGATCCCAATAAAATGAATTTAAAAAGCGGACGATTGAGTTACCGTACGCTCAAAAAAAATAAAGCATTGACGTATAAGATCCGTTTTCAGAATAATGGCGAGGGCCCTGCACGAAAAATTTTGCTTGATATCAGTTTGCCATCGGCCATGGATGCAAAAACGATCCAGATCAAAGACATGTCGCCTTATTGTTTGCCATGCGACAGTGTACCAAGCCGAACCGGTTGCTGGGAGTTGATTACAACCAACGACAGTGCTGCATTTGTATTCAACGGTATTTATTTGCCCGGCACCAATCAACAGGGTGTGGAAGATAAAGACAGCACCAAAGGATTTGTAGAGTTTGATGTACAAACAAAAAAGAAACTAGATAATCTTCCATTCAAAGGGCGTACTGCTATTTATTTTGATAAGAACGAACCGGTGATCACCAATTTTGCAACAGGCAGATTTAAGCCCGGTTTTTCTCCCATTGTAATGGCGGGTTATGAGTTAAACCTCGGAAAGTTTGGAAACAATGACGGGATAACTGTTGGTGCCGGTATTGCCAGGCTTGCTCCGCATAAACCTTATTTTCAGTTTGAACTGTTTTTCAAGTCCATCAGCTATAATACAAGTGTAACCAGCAATGAGCCCGGTCTGGTAAGAATAGATCAAAAAGATTATGACTATCGTACAAGAACCACACGCAGTACAAATGCACTGTTGCGTTTGGGTATTGTGCCGCTGCATGTGCGTCATAACCTCAACGACATTTTTTCTGTTGGTGTGGGTTTAAGAGTAGATACAGATTTGAGCGGAACAATAAAAGATGCCAACGAGTATGTACTGTTTAATTTTAACGGACAGGCAAGTTATCCTTACAGTAATTTATCAAACACAAAGATCAAAGGCTTTTCAAATTTCGATTTTCTTCCCTTTGCTGATCTGCAGGCAGGAAGAGTGCGTCTGGGTCCGCAGATCGGCACCCGTTATTACTATGGCGGAAAAAACAATAGTTATCTCTATTTTTATGCATCCTGGCGCTTATAAACAGATCATATCAATACGTTCGTTCACTGCTATTGTTAGTTAGCAGTAGCTTTTTATTTGCCTTATTTTTTTCGGGTGATGATCAGCCGGCAAACAAAGAAAACTGGCGGAATAGTTATCTGCAGAAAGATTCACTTGGTCTTTATCTGGAGAAATTATATGAGTTAACAGATGATCATCCGTTTTATTTTTCGAATAAGGCTGACTCTGTTCTGAAAACATTGTGGCGGCAGCCAATCAATGAAAGAGAGCAAACGGTATATCTCGATTTCATCCTCAATATTGCTTATCATTTATTACAACAGGGACAGGTGCCTGCATCCATCCGTTGGTATGAAACAGGTTTAACTTTTTATCAGCAAAACAAACTCCACCAGTACGAAGCAGAAGAATTTATTCTGAAACCGCTTGGTAATAATTATGTGCGGCTGGGTGATTATGATAAAGCGGTGGCTATTCAGCAAATCGCCATTGAGCAGGCTATTAAAACAAACAAGAAAGAATTACTGGCAGCATTGTACAGCAACCTCGCCATCAGTTATTTCTGGTTAACGGATTATGCGGCTGTTCAACTGAATTGCAATAAGGGATTGCAGTTTGTTTCGTTTAATGAAACTGTTACTGGCTTATTGTACAATGTAAAAGCCGATGCGTTTGATAAGGCTGGTATACGGGACAGTGCTTTGTTTTATAATCAACAGGCCCTTCGTTTTTTTCAATCACCCGAAGCGGCTGAAGCAGATGCAGGATGGATTGTTTCTACATTGCGGCTTTCTTCCAAGTTATTAGCTGATCAAAAAAAGTATCAACCTGCATTGATCAAATTACAGAATGCGGAAAAGATCCTGCAACAATCTTACCCGGATACAAGACAACGGGATAAAGCGAAACTGTTGATTGAAAAAGGAAAAATGTTCTTACAGTTGAATCAAACAGACAGCAGCGCTGCAGCATTCAGAAAAGGACTGAAAAATTTTCAAATCAGTTCTACGGGATTTTTTCCTGACAATACTGTCAGCAGCCTTTACTATGGTCTGGCAAGAGCTATGAAGTTAAACACCGACAGCAGTCTGCATTATTATCAGCTGGCTGTTGCCAATGATTATTACAGCAATCAACTTGTGAGCACATCAGCCAACAGCTTGCAGAACATTGTTGCTGTGGATGAAACCATGAACGATGAAGCGGTGCATGCATTTCATCAACAGTTTCAGCAAACAAAGAATAAAGATTATCTGCAAAAGCAATTATGGTTGATGGAACTGTCGAAAGGGAGAAAGCTGTTGAATGAAATGAGCCGCAGCAAAGAATGGCAAACAGATACAAGCCTCCGGCAAACGCAGCAACTCTTTACTGAACTACGGTATGATTATTTGTTGCTGGCAGAAACAACAGACACCGTTCGTAAACAACAAATTGAGCAACGTATTCGTCAACAGGAGCTGGTATTAGGATTGGAAGAGAATCGCTTTGCCCGGTTACTGAAAGAACCATCCTTTGAACAATTTATCCAAAAGCTTGCTTCAGTAACAGACTCTGCTTCGCTATTAAGTTATTATGATGCAGGTGATTCTTTGTATTGTATGATGATCCATAAAGACGAATGGCAGAGTGCTGTTTTATCATCCACAAAATTGAGTGAATCTGTAAATAATTTTATCGGCCTTTACTTTAAAGAGGGATTAAACAGCTTCAATAATAACCCGGCTGTATATTTTACAACTGCACAGCAGTTATTAAAAACAGTTATTCCATTTACATTCTCAACAGAGCAACTGATTTGTTCACCTGATGGCTTTCTGCATCAGCTTCCGTTTGAAGCGTTGAGTACTGATGGTAAAGATAAATTCCTTGGGGAACAACAAGAGATCAGTTACCTGTTTTCCTTCCTGCAATATGTAAATGAAGAAACAACAGCAAACAATTCCCTACCTGTTACGGTTTATTCATTCAAGGGGCCTCATCTTGGTTTTGCTGATCTGCCAAATGCAGCAACAGAAGCCACTTACCTCAACAAACAATTTTCAATAACTGTTGCTGATGCAGTACAAACAACAGAACAGGAATTTGTAGAGTCCATGCAATCAAAAGCTGTTCTGCATATTGCCACACATGCAGTTGCAAACGACAGCAGCAATCAACCTTACTTGGTATTGCAAAAGAAATTCTATTTAGCACAATTACAATATACAGTTACAAATGCGCCATTGGTTGTACTCACAGCCTGTGAAACTGCAGCAGGAGAATTGCAAAAAGGCGAAGGCATTGTAAGTATCGGAAGAGCATTTATCAGCAAAGGTGTAAAAGGAGTGGTGGCCAGCAGGTGGAAAGTAGATGATGAAGTTGCTCCGATATTTGTAAAAACATTTTATGAACAGTTGAATAAAATCCATTCACCGGCTGCTGCTTTACTGCAGGCAAGAAAAGAGTATTTACAATTAACTACCAATCTGTCGCAAAAAAACCCAATACTATGGGCAGGCTTTAACTATATGGGAGTGGAGCAGCAGATTGAGTTGAAAAAAGCTGCGGGGTTTAGTTGGTATTGGTTGTTGTTATTATTGTTGATCCCGGTGCTGTATTTTGTGAGAAGAAAAAAGCAATCATCAAAATGAAGTAAGATGTCTGACGTCTTAACGAGGTCCTGACATCAGTCTCCGAATATCAAAATGCCAGATGTCAGGACCTTGCAAAGATCAGACACCGGCCTAACTACCTCATTCCCACCTCATCTGATATCAATTTAAAATTTCTTTTCCAAACAGGGTAACAATCCCTTCATGCTGCTGATATACCAGCACAAAACAATAATTTAAACAAACTAAAACAAGAATCATGAAACAGTTATCTGCAACAACATACATGCTTACCATCGCTATTGCTTTGCTTTTTACAGCATGTACAAAAGAAAACAATGTATCACCGGTAACAACCAATATTACATTAGGTGCTCCTGCCAACAATGCAATTATTGCCCTTGATGAAGCAAAACAAGCGGTGAATTTTAAGTGGAGTGTTGGCCCAACCAGCCCCATGGTTACTTATCGCTTACGTGTATGGCAACTGATGCAGGGACAAAACGGTACCTCAGCCATGAGAGACAATACACCTATTGTTGATCGAAATACAGATGTAAATACAATTTCTGTATTGGGAATGTTAACCGGTCCCTGTAAACCTCCTTATCTCTGCGATTTTGTCTGGAACGTAGCAATTGTTGAAAGAGATTCAAACGGCACCATCAAAGAAACCGTAGTAAGTACTACTGGAAGTTTCAGTGTGAATTAATATAAACCTGTCCTTAAAGCAAAGCTCCGAAATTTCAGTCGGAGCTTTTTTATTGCACTAATGTATTGAGCTGATTGTTTCCTGGGTAATTTGGGCTAAAGCCCATAGAAGTAGGTTTCTGTCTAACCCCGGCCTTAAGGCCGGGGTTATGAAAAGCAGGCTGATGAACGGCTTTAGCCATGATTAATGTTCTGCTCAATAAACAATGCTCTTCAAAGTCTCCAGACTTTGAAGTTTTATGCATTCCGTCTCCGACGGAATAAAGTTGAGGAAAAGTCTGAAAGACTTTTTGCATAGCTGGCTTGGGCTAAAGCCCCTTAATCCTGGCTGCGAATAACCCCGGGCTTAAGCCCGGGGTTATGAAGACATAGTGATAAATGGCTTTAGCCATGATTGATTTCTACTCAATAGATTTCTACCTGCACAAGAGTGCGACCTGCCTACCGGCAGGCAGGCGCCAATGCAGCATAATACTAGCACAGGCCTCTGGTACCTAAAAAAATATCGCCTTTCCAGCTTATATAAAAAATTCGAAAATTTCTTTTAAAACAGGGTAACAAAGTTTTACTGCCGCTGATATACCTGTATACAAACAAAAAACAAATCATCTTAAAACTAAAATTATGAAACAGTTCCTTTTATCAGCCGTAGCACTTGCAGTCACGATCAGCTTTACTGCATGTAAAAAACAAGAAGTGAAAACTTTTGTACTGCCACATGTATTGGAAGCAAAAATGGTTTCTTTCTTTAATGCCAATGCACCCAAGTATGAAAGCTTTACCATTGATGCATCAACCGGTGGTACATTAACTACAACCAAGGGAACAAAAATTAATTTCCCTGCAGGCATCTTTAAAAAAGCAAACGGACAAATTGTTAGCGGTAATGTAACGGTAGAAGTAAAAGATATTTTAAGCGCAAGCGATATGCTGTTGGGTAACCGCCCAACAGAAGCAAACGGACAAATGCTGGTTTCTTTTGGTGAAATGACCGTGAAGGCATCACAAAACGGAGAAGCTCTTCAATTGAAAAATGATTCTGCAAGAGTGCAGGTGCCTTTAGCTCCCAAACCTGCCAATGGTCAACTGATTCGTGAAGTACCTATGTGGAGCGGCGACTCAGCAGTTGCTTATACCATCAACGGTCATGATCATGAAAACACATTGGTTACATTAACACAAACCGGTTATATGCCAAGAGGTATTAACTGGAACCAGAACGGAAACTTTGCAACCAATAATAATAACGGTACAACAAGTTTTGCATTAGATAGCCTGGGTGTGTGGCGCAATTGTGATGCACTGATGAGTGATCCACGTCCTAAAACAACCGTGCTTGGTTACTTCAGCAATCATTGGAATCCTGCAACAAGTACATCGTACATGGCAGCCGAGCCTTCGATGTTATACTTTAAAGTGAAACAGCAAAACACAATGGTGAAGTTGTATAACAAAATTGTAAACGCACCGGTTGGTAAAGAAGGATTGTTGAGTTACCAAAGCAGTTTCCCGATTGGCTTAGAAGGTACCTTCCTTGCCATTACCATCAAAGACGGAAAGTTTTATGCCGAAATGAAAGATGTAACAATTGGCGCACCTGCATCCGGTAAAACATATTTCCCTGTAACATTCGCTTTAACCGAAGTAACAGAATCCGGTTTGCTTGCTCTGATACAACAGCTGAATACAAAATAAGCCCGTCGTTAATCCGGAAAACATCTGTACCAAAGCCCTGACATTATCGTCGGGGCTTTTTTTCGGTCGGCCCGATGCAATCGGTCTGACCGAAAAAAAGGCGGAACAAGGGAGAAGTGTTATTTAAAATCACTCTTTATAAAATCAACCAACAATTTCATCCGGAAATATAGATTACTGATCATGAGCGGCACATTGTTTTTTAATTTTTCAACCGATCCTTTATTCATTTTCTTCAACAGCTTCAGCTCTACAATTTTTTCATCAATCTTGTCAATGAGTTTTTCAACCGTCCAGCCAATGTATTTTTTATTGCGTTCATCAAATACATGATAAGGTTCTATGCCGCCGGCTTTTAATTTTTTAAAAGCAAAATTATTTTTCACTGCATCCTGAATGGCATCATTACTTAACAGATCAATAATGGTATCGGACGATACTTCATTTAAAAAAGCGTTCTTAAAAATGTTGAGATTGTTCCGTAGCTCCATGAGCACCTGCTTCTTGAGCACATCATTGGTTTTTGATTGCTTGTGCAAAAAGGAGATGAGGTTATCTAAAGGCGCAATGCCGCTTTTAAGCCAGTCGAGGTTCATAATAAGAATTAAGAATTTAAGATAGCATAATTAGCAGTATCACTGAGCGGCTGCCTGCAAATGATTTTGCAATCTCTTTAATATCAGTGGTCGGTGGGGACACCGACCATGGCGCTCGGACCAGTGCGGCAATAAAAAGATGTTTGAAGGCTTTACAGAAAATTATTGTTTTTTCAATACCAAATACGTAGTTGCTTTTGAGGCATAAACAACCGTAGCACCATTTTCAACCGAAGTTTCGTTATGTGCAGTCACGGTAACAATAGTCATTTTATTGTTTTCAATTTTCAATTGACAACTTGTAGGGGTGGTTTGTAAAGCGATGGGTAGTGGTGTTTTGATAAATGTGCCTTGGTTAAATATAACCGAATCAACAGTTATTTTTTTAAATACAGAAATTTTTGATTCCGGATGAGTAGAATCTCCGGACGTGCTAGAATGCTCTGATGCAAAATTACCATTTACAGTATCCTTGATGTTGCTTACAAACGAATAGGAGTATGAAACTTGTTTTCCTGAAAAAACATCTTCTGTAATTTGAAAAGAACCATTTGTTTTCAGCGATGCAAAACTGTACGTATAAACCTGTTTTGAATTATATCCGGGGGTGGTAAATGTGCGTATAGTTTCTGAATTTCCTGTAATGGATATTAAATTCCAGATATTATTTTTAACCGGTGTGTCTTTTTTTCCGCAAGAGTATAGAACACTCAAACAGTAAAAGGAAATTAGTATATATCTGTTTTTCATCTGTGTGTGTATTGCCAGTTAAAGTTAATTCCAGCTTTTTAAAAAAGGAAGTGTTCAGTTAAAATAATTATGTTAAAGCTAACTTTGAATCAGGAATTTGATTATGAGTCAACAACGCATCATAGCTCACTTTGATCTGGATACTTTTTTTGTATCAGTAGAACGGTTGAACGATCCCTCGCTCATTGGTCAGCCCGTGATTGTAGGTGGTACAAAAGAAAGGGGAGTAGTAAGCACCTGCAGTTATGAAACAAGAACTTTTGGTGTACATAGTGGTATGCCTATGGCGCAGGCAATGAAATTATGTCCGCATGCAATTGTGTTGCAAGGAACCAGAGGTGATTACAGCCGTTACTCCCGCTGGGTTACAGATATTGTGGCAGCAAAAGCCCCGTTGTTTGAAAAAGCATCCATTGATGAATTTTATATTGACCTCACCGGCATGGATCGTTTTTTTGATCCCTTTCAATGGACCATTGATCTGCGGCAGGAAATTATTGATCAAACACAATTGCCTATTTCGTTTGCAATGGCAAGTAACAAACTCGTTGCAAAAATTGCAACCGATTTTGCCAAGCCCAACAATTATATATTGGTTGAGTTTGGAAAAGAAAAAGAATTTCTTGCACCGTTACGTGTAAACAAAATGCCGGGCATTGGTGAAAAAGCGTATCACACTTTACTTGATCTGGGTATTGAAACTATTGGCGAATTGCAGCAGGCCAATCCTGCCATGCTTGAACAACAACTGGGAAAACATGGAAGAGATCTCTGGCAACGGGCACATGGCATCAGCTTTGGTACGGTGAATGCCTATCATGAATCTAAATCAATCTCCAGTGAAAATACCTTTCATGAAAACAGTAACGATCTTTCTTTTCTTGAAACGGAAATTGTTCGCTTAACTGAAAAAATTGCACATGAACTCCGGCAGGAAAATAAAATGGCCGGTTGTGTGTCCATCAAAATCCGTTACCCCAACTTTGAAACACAACAGCGACAGGCATCCATCCCTTATACGTTTTATGATGATGAACTGATTTATAATGCCAAACAACTGTTCCATCAATTATACCGCAAAGAACAACCCGTTCGTTTGTTGGGTGTAAAGCTGAGTGAGCTCACCGACGAAGCTGCACAAACCAACCTGTTTCAGGATGTACAGAAGAAAAACGATTTGTACAAAGCAATTGATGAAGTAAAAGACAGGTTTGGTAAGGCCCTGCTCACAAAGGGCCGCAATGCAAAGAAGAGGGAAGATCCGCCGCTGGGTTTGCATGAAGTTTCCTAACGAATGTTTAATTGGGAGTAAAACGCAAACGATTGCTCAATAAAAACCTACCAGTTCGGTAGGAAATACATATATTTGTGTCCCGATTGAATTATCAACATTAAATTATACAGTATGAGTTTACGATTAGGGGACATAGCTCCCAACTTTAAAGCAAGGACTTCTGTTGGCGAAATAGATCTTTATGAATATCTCGGTGATGGCTGGGGTGTATTGTTTAGTCACCCGGCCGATTACACTCCCGTGTGTACAACAGAGCTGGGAAAAACAGCTTTATTAAAACTGGAATTTGAAAAACGGAATGTAAAGGTGCTTGCGTTAAGTGTTGATGGATTAGACAGACACAAAGGCTGGATCAGCGATATCAATGAAACACAGCATACATCGGTTGAGTTCCCCATTATTGCAGATGAAGACAGAACCGTTGCCAATTTGTATGATATGATTCATCCCAATGCATCCGAAACAGCTACAGTACGTTCATTATTTATTATTGGTCCGGATAAGAAAGTAAAACTGTTTATTACGTATCCTGCATCAACCGGAAGAAATTTTCATGAAGTGTTACGTGTCATTGATTCGTTACAGTTAACAGCTAACTACAGTGTAGCCACACCGGCCGATTGGAAAGAAGGAGAAGATGTAATTGTTGTACCGTCGGTTAGTACGGAAGCTGCCATTGAAAAATTTCCGAAAGGAGTGAGAGTGGTTAAACCTTATCTGCGTTATACACCGCAACCCAACCTGGATTAAAAGAACGGTGGGTCACCCCATCGTTACAATTAAATAATAGTAATCACAAAGGGTGGCTCAACGGGATCAATGCCGGTGAGCCACCCTTTTAATAACTTGTATGTTTGAGTATGATAAGGGTGACCCACCGTATTGAAGGTTTAAGATAAAAAGGGGATGCCACACCATTATTTTACCCATTTTTCAAATTGTTGCAACAAAGCTCTCAAATCCTTGCTCAGCGGGGCCTCCAGTTCAATGGTTTGATTCGTTGAATCTGTAAAAGAAAGTTTCCATGCATGCAGTGCCAGCCTGTTCATTAACGGACGTTCCTCCTCATCTGCTTTTGACAGTTTGAATTTTTTTCGTTTCAAAGAAGATAAGAGGATGGGTGTTGCAGTGCCATACACTTCATCACATACAATGGGGTGACCAATATGTTTCATGTGCACACGGATCTGGTGTGTGCGTCCTGTATGAATCTGAAACTGCATCCATGAATATTGTGCATGTTCTTCGAGCACTTTATAATCAGTTAAAGAGGCACGACCTTTTACATGTGTAATGTAAGTGGCGTTTTTAGCAGGGTGCTCCATAATCGGTGCATCCACACTTCCTTCTTTATTTTGCAAAGTGCCGTGTACAAGACCGAGATAAAATTTTTCTACAACTCTGTCTTCAAATTGTTTTGAAAGGAGCTTGTGTGTTTCTTCATCTTTTGCAAATACAATTAAACCACTGGTGAATTTATCCAGACGATGAACGATCCACACCTTGCCATATTTTTCATTCAACCAATCTTTAAGCGATGGTTCACTCTGCATCCTGTCTGGAATAGACAACAGACCGGATGGTTTGTTGAGCGCAACCCAATGATCCGTTTCTGCAATAATTTCCAGTTTATTCTTCATCTCTGTTCTTGCCTTTAAGTTCTTCTTTCTTTTTTACAAATGATTTGTTGAGGAATTTCAACAGTCTCACTTCTTTTTCATTCAGGTAGCGCCACTTGCCACGGTCTACATTTTTCTTTGTGAGGTTGGCAAACAACACACGGTCCAATCCTTTTACATCATAGCCCAACGATTCAAACATCCGACGTACAATACGGTTGCGGCCACTGTGTATTTCAATGCCAATTACTTTTTTATTTTTCGGATCTGCATAACCCAATGCATCAGGAGCAATAAATCCATCTTCGAGTGTAACGCCTGCTAACATTTTTTCAAAATCTTTTTTCTCCAGATTTCTGTCGAGTGTTACTTCGTATACTTTCTTTACCTGAAAACTTGGATGTGATAATTTTTGTGTGAGTTCTCCATCATTGGTTAACAGCAATACACCGGTTGTGTTTCTGTCTAAACGCCCAACAGGATATATGCGTTGTGTTGATACACCTCTCATTAAATCCATAATAGTTCTTCTTCCCTGCGGATCTTCTGAAGTAGTGATATAATCTTTTGGTTTGTTAAGCAGGATGTACACCAGCTCTTTTTGTATGCTGATTTTTTTACCGTTAACTTTTACTTCATCCTTATCTGTTACTTTATGTCCCGGCTCTGTAATCACTTTTCCATTTACCACAACGGTACCTTTTTTAATTACCGCTGCCGCTTCACGTCTGCTGCACACATCGCAATGCGCCAGATATTTATTCAATGGCATTTCGCCACCGGTATTCTCTTTTTTAAACGTAATGGGTTGTGCAGGAGTTTGTGCTTTTGCAGCAAGGGGTCCTTTCTTTACTCTGGTATCTTGTGCACGCAGGCTGTTTTCTTCCGCTTTCTTTTTAGCAAAGTACTCGTTCTTCTCTGCTCTTGCCTGTTTCTTTTCCTGGCGGAACTCTTCTTTTTTTTGTGCGTTTGTTTTCTGACTTTGAAAATTACCAAAACTCTTTTTTGCCATACTATTTGTATTTGCTGTTTTGCAACAGGATGAGGAACAAAGATAACTGAAATGCATTAGGGGCAGAAATGTGCTTTCTGCATGCGTGCAATCGAGGATTGTAATGGCAAGAAAAGAGTAGTGGGGAATGTATGTACTCTGCGGAAAGCTTTGTGAGAAAAAGCTGTTTGATGCACTGGGGTCTGTTTTAAATGCAACTACTCGTCCTGAATGCATCGCATTCTTTTTATGATAAAAATCTAATTGGTTATGTATGTAGTCTCAGATTATTGATGCAGTTTTTATCTGCTGAAACATCACAGCTGCATTGTTTGTTGTTATAGAAAAGCTATAAAAAAATATATAAGTACTGAATGTGTTGCCTTCATTTTGTTTTCTATTAAAATACCAACTTATAGGTATTGCACTGCATATTGAATCATATTAAATTCATAGTGTATAATACGCACTATTCTATTTGTCTCTAAGAATACAGTAAAAAGACGGTTTTATTACGAAACCCACTTGTTTAGATTTGATCTGTTTAGAATTGTCTCTGTAATTCCTGCTGAGAAGATTGAAATCCATTTTCTGCTGTAAAACCTTCCTGTAAAGAAATTGCCCTCAAATCAAATTGTATTACCATCAACTGCTTATTATGAACAGAATACATTCTGCTGCCCGTTCCTTTCTAATCATTTACACGGTTTTAGCTACAACTGTTTTAAAGGCGCAAACCTTTAATAAGATTAAAGAAATTAATACCACTGCAACGGTTGGCTCCATTGCTACTTTCAGTTCCTGTGCCGTAGGGAATACAATATTCTTTGCTGCCAATGATGGGAACATTGGGAGTGAATTATGGAAAACCGAAGGCACAGCAGCAAGTACAATGCTCGTGAAAGATATACGAGCAGGTATTAACGGTTCAGTGATTAATAATATGGTTGAAGCAAACGGACTACTTTATTTCACAGCCGACGATGGTGTGAATGGTGGGGAACTCTGGCGCAGTGATGGTACAAACGGAGGTACTTACATGCTAAAAGATATTCGGTCGGGAAGTGCTGGCTCAGGTATTGTCCAGATATATAATCATACCGAAGTACTTTATTTTTCAGCCAATAATGGAACAAATGGTTTGGAGTTGTGGAAAACAGACGGAACCGAAGCCGGTACAGTAATGGTCAAAGATATTTTTACAGGACCCAGCAACTCTATGTTTGGAACGGCATCATCTAATGCGTTTCTTTCAATGGGAGCCGATGTATATTTTGCAGCTTCATCAAGCAATGGTCGTGAATTATGGAAGAGTGATGGCACAGACTCAGGAACTGTCATGGTTAAAGATATCTGGACAGGTGGATTTTCTTCCATCTCAAATCATAAAGCAGCGTTGGTAAACGGAAAATTATATTTTGCTGCATCAAATGGCAATACAATTAATGGAACAGAACTGTGGGCAACCGATGGTACAGATGCAGGCACTTATTTAGTAAAAGACATTGCAAATGGTTCTGCAAGCGCCTCTCCAAATAATTTAATCGAGTTTGATGGCACTTTATTTTTCACGGCATCAAGCACCAATAATGGAACGCCTGATTTATGGAAAACTGATGGAACAAATAGCGGTACAGTGATGGTAAGAAATTTTGTAGCTGATGGTATTGGACTAGCCGTAGGGACCAGCAATATAAGTAATCAGTTTACTGTTGTTGGTAATAAATTGTTCTTTGTTAATAATACCGGACCTCTTGGTGTTGAATTATATATGACAGATGGAACTGCAGGAGGTACTGGAATAGTAAAAGACATTCTTCCCGGTCAAAATGGAAGCACTCCCACAAGTCTAATATCATGGAATGGGAAAGTTTATTTTTCTGTTTTTGTACAAAGTTTTGTATCAGAAAGAAAATTATTCTATTCCGATGGAACAACTGTGGGAACATCATTTGTAACATATGACGAGCTTTCACCCATTTTATCAGTGAGTACAGGCAACTTCGCATCAACAGAAAACCAGCTGTTTTTTGGAGGTATTACAATTGATCAGGGAAATGAAGTTTGGAAAACCGATGGTACTTCCGCAGGTACAAATCTTATCAGCGATATTAATACTGTTGTAACAGGCACTCCAAACTCAGGTGCTTCATTGTTTGGCTCAACTACAATGAATGGCTACTATTATTTTGCAGCTGCAAATTCTACTCAAGGTTTAGAAATTTGGAAAAGTAATGGTACGGAAGCAGGCACTGTCATAGTTAAAGATATCTGGCCGGGCAAGGGCTCATCCAACCCTTTGAATTTCTTTACAGCCGGGGGCTTTGTTTACTTTTCTGCTACGGATAACTTTAATGGAACCGAGTTATGGAAAACAGATGGTACAGAAACCGGAACAGTAATGGTGAAAGATATCTGGACTGGTTTGTCCTCTTCAGCACCAAGGCAATTTACAGTGAGTAATAACCTTGTTTATTTTCATGCAGAAGATCCCATAAATGGCAGAGAGCTATGGAAAACTGATGGCACAGCAGCTGGTACAAGCCTTGTACAGGAATTAGTAGCAGGTATTGGAAGCGGCTTGCCGAATGCCAATGACTTTATTTCAGCAGGCAACTATGCTTACTATGCATTTGGTAAGTTGTATAAAGTGGATGGAACTACAAATACAATTACAGAACTTTCTTCATCTATTGTTAATGTAAATGATCTTGGAGTAAATAATGATACGCTCTATATCATAGGAAGAAATACATTAAGTCAAACAGTTTTATGGAAAAGCTTTAATGGAGCGGCACCTGTTCAGGTTAAAATCCTCAGCAATTCTACTTTAAGCGGTTATCAATTGACTGCTTGTAATGGTAAAATGTTTTTCAATGCTAACAACGGAACTTCAGGACAGGAACCCTGGGTGAGTGATGGTACAGAAGTAGGAACTTACATGATCAAAGATATTAATCCGGGTGCTGGAAGCTCACAACCATTTCAGTTTGTGGCTTCACATGGTAAAGTTTATTTCCAGGCATCTAATGCTGCAAATAATTTTGAGCTTTGGGCTACAGATGGGACTGAAGCAGGAACATATCTTGTAAAAGATATTTTTCCCGGCTCTACTAATAATGGATTTCCCTCTGCTATGATTGCAAAACCCGGAGGTAATATTTTATTTGTGGCCACCGATGGTGTAAGTGGAGTAGAATTATGGGAAAGTGATGGAACAACCTCCGGAACAAATTTGAAACAGGATTTTAATACAAGTGGTGATGGCTTTACCATCCCTGGCAGATTTTTAAATTATTCGCAGGATTTTCTCCTTACCAAATTGAATAATGGTAATGACCTGCTTTTTTTTGCACGAAGTGCAGATAAAGGCATTCAGTTATACACCGGTAGTATTGCCGGAACTTATTTGTATGTAAATGATACAAGCCGGTTAAATGATGCTTTCACTACTGCTGTGGGCAGCAATGCAAATAACGGAAGTCAGTCTGCTCCGTTTGTAACACTAACTTATGCCTTGTCGCAGGCAAGCGAAGGCGATACGATTTATGTTGATGCAGGCATATATGCTGAACAAGTAATTATTAATAAAGGCATTACTATCATTGGAGCGGGCCAAAATTTTACTTCATTTATACCACCAGCTACAACATTGGTACCAGCGCCGGGGCCTTTTACCGAAATAGGTTTATTTGAAACAACGCAAGGAATTGGGGATGTTCATATCAGCAATCTTTATATCAACAGTATTAATACTTCACAAAACATCATTATACAAAGTGGGGGTAGTGTAAAAAATTGTACACTCCTCAATGGTGGCCAAGGTATTTTCTTTAGGGTGGAATCAGCAGTGAAAACAGCACTGATAGAAAATAATTATATACAGCCTCAAGGTATTGGTATTAACTGCCAGGGTAGCAGCATGACTGCAATTATCATCAACAATACAATTACTAACCCAGCAGGTTTTTTTGCCGGTATTTTTGCCGGTCTCGATTTTGGGCCTTTACCACAACTTACAATTCAAAATAATTTACTTACCAATACCGGATTCTCTGGTATAGGGATGGAAGTAAACAGCTATAACGGTAATTATAACCTTAACAGCATAGTTGGCTTCCCACTTGCAATTCGTACATATAATACAGGCAATACACCCAATGCAACCTGTAACTGGTATGGCACAACAACTGCCGGTACTATTGCAGGAATGATTAACGGAAGTATTAATTACATTCCTTACATAACGAATAGTACAGATAATAGCAGCAACAATGGTTTTCAACCGGTGAATGCAGCATGCAGCGGAAGAAATATTTATTATGTAAATGACAACAGCCTTACAGGAGATGTATTTACTTCTGCTATTGGCAGTAACAGTAATAATGGTTCGCAGTCTGCTCCTTTTGCCAGCATCAGTTATGCGTTAACGCAGGCAGCACCAGATGATTATATTTATGTAGATGCCGGAACTTTTACTGAGCAGGTAACAACGGATAAAGGCATCTCTATTTTTGGTGCAGGGCAAAATCTTACTTCTATTCTTAAACCAGCTGTAACTGTTGCGCCACCAGGTTTATTTACTGAACAGGGTGTTATTCAAACTGCACAAAGTATTACAGGCGATGTGCACATCAGTAATCTTTCGGTAACCGGAGATCACACCGTGGGCGTAACGTCAGTTATCTTTCAAACCGGTGGCAGTGTAAAGAATTGTAAACTGCAAAATGGTAACCAGGGAATTTTCGTTCGTATTGATTCCACCATCAATAATGCTAACAAAACAATTTTTGTAGATGCAAATACGATCCATGCGGAGTATATCGCAGTAAATTTTGCAGGGCTCAAATTAACTGCTACGCTAACCAATAATACATTGGCCACTTTCAATCCGGGCTTTTCAACTGGGGTATTTGCAGGATTAGATTTTGGAACGCTTAACGGATTAACGGTTACCGGCAACACCTTCAGTTCTTTTGTAAGTGACGGACTTTTGGTAAGAACAAACAATGGAACAATATCACAAAACAGTTTCTTAGGCACCGGGCCAAAAGCCATCAATAAAATTGGAGGCAGTAATATCAACGCTACCTGCAACTGGTTTGGCTCTGCAGATGTAAATGTATTGGCATCTAAAATAACACCCGGTGTTACTTTTTCACCATGGTTGGTGAATGGAACTGATAACAGCAGTGCAATTGGTTTTCAGCCTTTACCAAATGTTTGTACCGGAAGACAAACCCGGTTTTATGTAAACAACAACACTTCTGCCACAAAAATCTTTACAACAGCTGCTGGTAATGATGCAAACCCCGGCATTCCATCGGCTCCATTTGCAACCATCAGTGCTGCTTATCAAAAAGCACAAACCGGCGACAGTCTCTTTATAGATGCAGGAACTTATAGCCCCGGAGATGGTACTATTGGAAAATCAATCACGTTGGTTGGTACAAACTACCTTACATCTCCCAACGATGTAACGAATCCTTTAAATGCTAATAGCAGCAGGGTGGCTGAAACCATCATTAGTAATCTTACATGGACAATTGGTGCTAATGATATAAGAGTTAAAGGATTTACGTTTGACCCGCAAAGTAAAACGGCTCTTGTACAAACTAATAACAGCCTTGATTTTGATAATGTAGAAATTTCCAAAAATATATTTTTGGCAAAGAGTACAATCACTGTTGTGAATTTAACCGGCAAACAACAATCTCCACTGGTAACAAAGAATTATGTAATTAATGATAACAGATTTATAAAGCAGTCAGGCGGCGGCAGCACCAGTATTTCTATCAACGCTATAGATACAGTGCAAATCAACAACAATGTATTTAATACCGATAATACCAGTGCTAATAATGCAAGAATTCAAAATAGCATAGTTGTTAACGGGTTAACCGGAGACATTGTTATATCTAATAACCAGGCCTACCAGCAGAATATTTTCATTAACGGAATATCTGCGAAAAAAACAACTATTTCATTGAATACAGCGGATGAGTGTAACAGGCTTTTCTTTGCCAGCAGTAGTAACGTAAACCCGAACGAGGTAGAGATTACAGATAATGTTATAACCAATCCCAGAAGTACCGGAGGTCCTGTAATTAGTTATGTAAGAAGCAACGGAACAAACTTAAGCAGTCCCAACATTGCAAGGATTGAAAGAAATACAATTACCCTTAATGGAACTGGTTTAACCTTTGTAGCTCAGGCATTGATTGCACCAACCATTGACGCAGCTTCTGCCAATACACAGGTATATATCAGGGATAATAAATTAAGCATTACCGGTGATTTTAGTACACAGTCTGGTGCAAATAATTATGTGTCTGCTATTCGTTTTTTAAATAACAGCAGACAGGTTGTTGTTGAACGCAATGAAATGCAGTTTACTGCCACTAACTATGGTAGTGCCAATAAATTTGGTATCGGCTTTTTACACAATGGCTTACAACCCGGGACTAGTTTTAACTTTCAGAATAATAAATTTTCAGGCTTCCCGACTTCAGTGGGCATTCAAAATAATGGCAATGCAAATAATTATGGAGAGCTGCCCAATGGTGTTACGGTAAACATCAACAACAATAGTTTTACAGGCGATGTGATGTCAATTAACAATGGTACAGTTAGCCAAACTGTTCAGGCAAACTGCAACTGGTTTGGTTCTGCAGCAGCACAAAACTTTATCAGTAAACTTACATTACCTACAGTTGATATTGTTCCTTGGTTAACAAACGGAACAGATAATGATGTTGCGACAGGCTTCCAACCAGTAGCTGGAGCTTGTGATGGTTATCCAACATTAATTACGTTAAACGATACAACCAATGTAACCTGTAATGGTGCAGCCAATGGAACAATCAACATTACTACATCTTATGGCAAAGCTCCGTTTACATATACATGGACAAAAGATGGCGATGCCAATTTTGTTTCACATAATGAAGACCTGACCGGTCTTGCGCCTGGTACTTATCGTTTAGCCATTACAGATGGCAACGGATCAAATATCTATATCACAGATCCCAATGCTGATGGCCCGGGAACGATAGTGGTAACAATTACTGAACCCGATGTATTAACTGCATCTGCAAGTGGTGATAATAACATTTGCTTCAATGGAACAATTGGTTCAGCTGCAGTTGTTGCAGAAGGTGGAACAGCGCCATACACTTACTTGTGGAGTAATGGAGCTACAACAGATGAAATAACGAATTTAATTGCAGGCACCTACTCCGTTACCGTAACTGATGCCAATGGTTGTACAACGGTTGCTTCTTATGTAGTAACACAACCAACACAGGTTACATTAAGCATTACGAATGGTTCTACTGCATGTTCTAATATTGCAACCGTTATTGTAAGTGGCGGTACACCTGGTTATACGTATCTGTGGAGCAATGGTTCAACATCAGTAACTATAAGTGGCGTACCTGTTGGTACATATAGTGTTACCGTAACCGATGCAAACGGGTGTACTGCAACAACAAGTGTTACACTTTCAGTAGGGGAAGCATTTAATCCATCAGCATCTGTAACAAATATTACATGCTTCGGTGCGAATAACGGTATCATTACAGTAACCAATGCAAATGGTACTGCACCATTCATGTTTAGTAAAGATGGCGGTGTAAATTTTGTAAGTGGATCTTTACCATTCAGCTTCACCAATCTTGCACCTGGTACTTATAACATAGCAGTGAAAGATGCAGGTGGCTGTACTGGCTTTGTAGAAAAGATTGTTACACAACCAACACAATTAACAACAACGCATACTGTTCAAAATACCTGTGCGGGTGCTACTACAGGCAGTATTAGTGTTACTGTAAACGGCGGCTCTCCTTCATATAGCTATAGTTGGAGCGGGCCGAATAGTTTTACTTCAACACAATTAAATATCAGTAACCTTGCTGCGGGTAATTACACCCTTACAGTTACAGATAAAAACAATTGTACAGTTGTAGTTCCTGTAACAGTTAATCCTTTCCCTGCAATTGTAATTGCAAGAACAATAACAGATGTTGCATGCAGAGGAGGAGCAACTGGTGCAATCAATATTACTGCAACAGGTGGTACAGGAAGTGGATTTACATATAGCTGGACAGGTGGTATCATTTCTTCTGCTGAAGACCTGAATAATATTGGAAAAGGCACTTATAAAATAAGAGTAACGGATAATGGAAGTGGATGTATAGTTGACAGCACTTTCATTGTGAATGAACCTGCTTCAAGCCTAGCATTAGCAACTGTAAAAACAAATGCAACAGGTTGCAACAGCTTGGGTACCATTACAGGAACAGGAAGTGGTGGCACGGCTCCTTATACTTACAACATCAATGGTGGAGCTTATGTGAGCAGTGGTTTATTTACCGGTTTGTATGCAGGCAGTTATACCATAGGCATCATGGATGCAAGAGGCTGCACTACTACAAAAGTTGTTGCTATTACGGATAATGGTGGAGATGAATATGAAGGAACCGGTCCGAATAAAAACAATACTAAGACAAGGGCCTTCACCATCCCAATTGCAACAAATATTTATGCACGAATTCCTACAGTTGCAGATTCATTAGACTGGTACAAGTTTACAACAGCCTCAATTGGAAATTATACAGTAACATTCAGTCATCCAAATCCGGCCATTGTATTTGATGTGTACACATCAACAGGAACAATACCAATGGCACCTGCAACAGGAAGTACTCCAACAGCAAAAACATATAGTTTTGCTGCAGGCACACAATATTTTATTAAAGTGTATGGTGCACTCTCCTTTATCTGTTACGATCTGAAAGTTTCTTTCGGTGGAGCTGCACGAATCAATAACAATCATGCTCCTGCAAATGAAACAGGTAATGGAATGAAACCTGTAATTACAGCGGAAGTAATAAAAGCAACAGCTTTTCCTAATCCACACCAAGGCACTTTTGCGCTGTCAATTGAATCGCCTGAACAGGGAATTGCAATGATTGAACTATTTACTGCAAACGGACAACAGATCAGTGAAAGGAAAGTAAATGTGCTGAAAGGAAAAGGAAACCTTGTACAGTATAATAATATGCATCAAACCGTTCTGTACTATCGGATAAGGATCGGAAAGCATATGGTAACAGGCAAGATCATCGGCCCGAATTAATAACAACCCAAAAACCATGTTCACCAAAACCCCCCGATTTATCGGGGGGTTTTTTAATTATTTCTTATTTGCCAATTGTCCGCACGCTGCATCAATATCTTTTCCACGGCTTCTTCTTAGCCGTGCATTCACTTTGTGTTTTTCTAAATAAGCCATGAATTGATTGGTGACTTCTTCTTCGGGTTTTTGAAAGGTGGCCATATCAATCGGGTTGTATTCAATGATGTTGATGAGATCTGCAGGAACCTGTCGGTATAGTTTAATGAGATCATCAGCATCTTTCAAACCATCATTGAAATCTTTGAACAGGATATATTCAAACGTAATTTCATTTCCTGTTTTTTTATAGAAATGATTTAATGCTTCAACCAATGATTTAATATTATTGCTGTCGTTGATGGGCATAATTTCATGTCGCTTGGCATCTGTTGCTGCATGGAGTGATAAAGCTAATTTAAACTTCACTTCATCATCGCCCAGCTGCTTAATCTGTTTGGCAACACCTGCAGTTGAAACAGTAATACGCCGCGGACTCATACCCAATCCATCCGGTGAGGTAATCCGCTCAATGGCTTTCAATACGTTTTTATAATTTAATAAGGGTTCGCCCATTCCCATGAACACGATGTTCGTGAGCTTTTTTTGATACACCTGCTCGCTCTGCGTATTCAGCAACACTACTTCATCATAAATCTCATCAAAATCAAGATTGCGTTTTCGGTCAATATAACCGGTTGCACAAAACTTACAACTGAGTGAGCAACCAATCTGAGAAGATACGCAGGCTGTCTTTCTTTCATCTGTCGGTATCAATACACCTTCAACCAAATGTCCTTCATGTGTGCGGAATCTTGATTTCACTGTGCCGTCACCTGAATATTGCGTAGCATCAACTGCTAATGCAGGTAGTGTAAATTGTTCGCCTAATTTTTGACGGAGTTCTTTGCTGAGGTTGGTCATATCGGCAAAACTGTGTGCATGTTTTTGCCAAAGCCATTCGTGCACCTGTTTTGCCCTGAATTTCTTTTCACCAATGCTTTCGAAGTAATCGTTGATTTCTTCAAGACTTAAGTGGCGTATATTTCGCTCGTTCGCTACTTTCATGCCGGCAAAGGTACAAAGCCTGAGCCGATTGAAACGAGTTCTTTACTTTTGAACTATACAACTTAATATGAAACCTGTCTACGTTATTGATTGCCTGCGAACTCCCATTGGAAAATATGGCGGAGCTCTTGCCTCTGTTCGTCCTGATGATTTGCTGGCACATGTCATCAAAGCATTGATTCAGCGCAATGCATCTGTTGATGTGAATGCTATTGAAGATGTCATTGCAGGTGCAGCAAATCAAAGCGGAGAAGATAACCGCAATGTGGCTCGTATGGCTGCTTTACTGGCAGGATTACCCATAACTGTTGCAGGTAATACCGTCAACCGTTTATGTGCAAGTGGTTTGCAGGCCATCATGGATGCTGCAAGAGCAATTGCATGCGGCGAAGGTGAATTGTATATTGCCTGCGGGGTAGAAAGTATGAGTCGTGCTCCATTTGTTGTTCCTAAACAAACCGATGCGTTTGGCCGCAAAGCCGAGATCTATGATACAACATTGGGCTGGCGTTTTCTCAACTCCCGGTTATCAGAACTCTATCATCCACACAGCATGGGCGAAACGGCAGAGAATGTAGCAAAGCAGTGGAATATTTCACGTCAGGCACAGGATATTTTTGCATTAGAAAGTCAGGAACGATATTTTGCTGCGTTGGCATCAGGTAAATGGAACGATGAAATTGTTCCGTTAGAAACATTGCAGGGAAAAGAAGCCGTATTGGTTGATGCAGATGAACATCCACGTAAAACATCCATTGAACAATTAGCCAAATTAAAACCTGCATTTGCAAAAGACGGGACTGTTACTGCAGGCAACTCAAGCGGTATTAATGATGGTGCTGCTGCCATGATACTTGCAAGTGAAGAAGCAGTAAAAAAATATCAGTTAAAACCAATTGCAAGTATTACGTCAATGGCAGTGGCAGGTGTTGATCCTTCCATCATGGGTATTGGCCCGGTACCTGCAACGTTAAAAGCATTGCAGCGTGCAGACCTTACCGTGAGTGATCTCGATTTAATTGAGTTGAATGAAGCATTTGCTTCCCAAAGTATCGCATGTATTCATGACCTGAGTCTTGACTTACAAAAAGTAAATGTAAATGGCGGTGCCATTGCATTGGGTCATCCGCTTGGTTGCAGCGGCGTTCGTATCTCCACTACTTTATTACACGAAATGAAGCGTAGAAAAAGTAAATACGGTTTAGCAACCATGTGTGTAGGCGTGGGGCAAGGCGCTGCTGTTATTTACGAGCATCTTCATTAAAAAAACAAAACCCCGCCATGTTAAATAGCAGGGTTTTATTTAAGTATGCGATAAGATTAAAGCGGACTGGCTTTAATTCTGAATTTAATATTTGCACGAATATCAATAGCCTGTGTTACGGTTTCTTTTGTTACTACTCTGGTGCGCAATTTGTAATTATTTGACTTTACATATTTATCCAGATTCTGCGTTGAGGTGTTTAAAGAGATGGTTTGAGAGCTGCTTGCAATATTATCCAGGCTCGCAAGTTCAATTTCATCGTTGCTGTTAGTAGAAATAAAAATCTGAACAGATTTCAGAAAGCTGAAGGTTTTACCACTGGGGCTCATGATGGTTAACTTCAACTCTTCCAGCTTCACTTCTTTAATAAGATTTGCTGCTGTGTTGTTGTTCTGAAACTCCTGCGATGAGTTGGTAGTTACTTCAGGCGTACCCATTTCAAACGGAAGGTTAATGGGTGATGAGCTTTCCACCCTGAAATCGGCCTGATTCGAAAGAGAAAAGTTGATGCCGGCTTTGTTACATCCTGTCATGATGCCTGCAAAAATCACGATAAATAAAAGAAGCGTTGTTTTCATTTGATATTAATTATTTGTACAAAAATACAATGGTTCCGGTTTCTGCAATTAAGCTGACCAATTTATTACATTCCAATAAACGGAGAAAGTGCCTTAATAGTTTTTGATGTTGCAAAATATTGTTTACCCTTCCATCTGTAAGCCATTACTAACTCATTTGTTTTTAACAATTTGCCTAATTGACTCCCCGGTCTGGGTGCTGGTTCAACTTTTTCAAGTACCTGCAATTCACGAACCGTATCACTTGTTTTAGGCACAAGAATCACCCGTTCATTACCTTCCTGCTGCACCTGTAATACAGGAGTGCGTGTTGCAGGCATCATTTTCACCCGGTAATATTCCTGCTCAATCCAAACGCCTTCAATAATAAGAGGCCCTTTTCCAGATGCAATAAACAAACGGTACTGTTCTTTTTTGGGTACAGTTGTTTCATGCTCAGATGGTTTTTTACCACCGAGCGATGCCTGCTTATAAGCATAAATTTTTTTTACAGGAGCAGTTTGAGCAGTAATTGTATTCAGAATAAAAAGAAAACAGACGAACGTAAATAGTTGCCGGTGTATCATGATCTTTTTTTTGTTTGATGAAAATGTTTATTGAAAAATTTATAAGATCCTGTTAAAGAAAAACCCTGCAACTAAGCAGGGTTTTTCTTTATGAATGAAATCTTCTTATTGCCTGATCACCTTTTGCAGATGACGGTATTTCTGATCATCACTCGTAATGCTGAGGAAATAAATTCCTTTGTTCATCCGGCTGATGTCTATCTGTCCGTTCTGATAACCTCCTGAAGTTCTGTACACTTCCTGTCCGTTAGAATTGTATAACTGAACACTGATGCGTTTTACACTGTACAAATTACCAATACGGTATTGAATATTGCTGTTGCTGATGGTAGGTAATACTTTGCTGATAAAGTTTTTATCATTCAGCACCTGATCATTGATCCCTGTTGGCTGATTGGGATTGTAGTTAGGTGTACCCAGATAAGTAAAATACATACCGTTACCATGTGTGCCAACCAGCAACACGTTATCCGATGGTCTGTATGCCAGCGATTGAACAACCGGTAAGTTTAATGTAGTACCACCTTCACGGAACCAGTTTACTGTGCCGCCACTGATGAGCGTTGGACCAATATTTACTGCACTGAACAAACCTACTGAAGTGCCAATATAATATTCTGTAACAGGAACATTGCTTGCATCTCTTTTTACAATAATGGCGCAACTTCTTACCGATGCTGCTGTAATTAAACTGCCCTCTGCATTACGCCAGATTGGTGTGGCAGATTTTGCATTGTTGGTCCACCATACACTTACTGCATTTGCACTGTTAATTTCATAATTGGAAATAACAGCCATAATCTCATGATCATTGTTAGGGTTCACCGCAATGTCCTGAATATTTGCACCTAAGGGTAATCCCGGAATACTGATGTTTACAGGAGTTTGTGTTGTAAGAGCGTTCACCGGATTATCTAACCTGAAAATTCTTCCATCGGTTGTACCAAGGTACATGGAGTGTGATGTTTGATAGGGCCCCCAGCTAAATGCAAGTGAGCGGATATATAAACCGTTGCTTGGGTTATTGGTTGCATCAACAGCATTTCCTACACCGGTTAATTCATCCCATGTATTTTGAGTAACATTTGATGCGTCGTTGGTACGGAACAAGCGGTTAAAGTTTACATAGTACAGATCTTCTGTATTACTGGGGTTCAGTTTAAAGGTTGTTACAAATTCTCCAAAACCGCCGCCATTTGCTGTTAAGCCGTTTGGACGAATCAATGTACTTGAATTGATATTCGGTAATGATGCTCTTCTGATAGTACCCAGTTGTGATGAACCGTACATAAATTGCTGGTTGCCGCTGTTAACAGCCAATCCAACCGATCCGCCATCACCTGAAAATGCAGGAAACAGAAAACGATGATTGTTGCTGTCGTTTGCTGCAGTGCCTAAAATGCCCACACGGTCTCTCATCCAGGTACCGTTATCCTGCAAGCCACCCACAAAATTATTTCTGCCTGCAGTAGGGTCAATACCTACATAATAGTATTGGAATGTTTGATAACCCGGAACCATACTGTAACTCACACTTGGAGCCAGAATATTTGTGGTTAATGAAAGACCGCCATCATGGGCAGAGATCATTTCATTTGGATTATCCGGTCTAAATGCATTTGCATGCTGATCGGGGTGATGGTTCGGATATAAAAACGGGTTCAGGTTTTGATTGCCATATCCGCCAATCCAGGTAACATTTCCCTGTGAAGTAAATCCATCTGTTGAACGAAGGAGGTTTACACCGCCCAAAATAACCACATTGGGATCATTGGGTTTAACAGTTACTGTAAGATCATATCCACCTTGTGTACTGAAACTACCAACCTGTCCGCCGAAGTCAGTAATGTTTGCACTTCTGTTTGTCCATGTATTAGTTGTTAAATCAACATGCCATAAATGCACATCATTACCTGCCGTAGCACCATTTTCATAAGCAACATACATGATGTTGTTGTTTGATGGAGCCAATGCAAGTACAATCCGTTTTGGAGAATAAAATATGGGCGTATTGCCGTCAATGACATCATAAGAGTTGCCTCTCCATCCCGGAATTGAATCACCTGCTCCTTGTGGTCCGCCGGCTATTCTTGTAAATGATCCGCTGTTACCTGTTGTAGAAGAGAACACACCTCTGAAGGGAATATCAGGATTACCGCCATTTTGTGCAGCTATAATTCGTCCGGTTGACGAGATTACTACATCCATTGTTCCGCACACTGCGGTTGATGCCTGTGTGCCAATCATTACAACTTCCCAACTGATTCCAAAATTGGTAGAGCGCATTAAGCGTCTGTGACAACCAACATAGAGGTGACTGTTTGTTGGGTTTACCGCAATCTTATGTACAAAATCAAAGGGATGATCAAATGCTTCTAAACGAAAAGGGCCCGGTGCTCCCGGAAATGCCTGTGGTAAACGCACCCATGTTGCACCATTGTCTGTTGAACGGTACAAAGCATCGCCCATATAAGATGCACCGTTTTCTGATGCAGTATTTCCCCAATGCTCACCACCACCGGCATACCAGCGGTCGAGATTTGCATTTGGCCCTGTGCTGGTGTCCTGTACAATCCAATGCACATTATGTATTTCGCCGGGTCTGGTAACATTGGTCCAGGTAGTGCCGCCGTCTGTTGAACGGAAAATGCCACCACTTACTGCCCCGGCCAATAACACACGGTTACTGGTACCATTAAAGCGTTTGTCGTATGCAATGGTACGTGTTCGGCCACCTGCATTTAATGCACCCGCAGCAAAATAAGTATTGGCATCATTTGGAGATCTTACGTTGTTACGTTCTTGTACTAACAGCGCCTGTTGAAATGATTTTTCAATAATGCCATCCGGTATTCTTCCTGTTACAGGATCTTTTACCATGTTATACATGTATTCATTCCTGCGTTTATCAAAAGCTGTTTTATCCATTCCCATCAGCTCATCGTCTGCGGCAGGATGGTTTTGAAGTGTGCGGTGATTCATTATTGCCGAAAACAGGATGATCCCGGCAAGCATGGGTAGTAAAAAAACAACAAGTACATTTTGTTTCATGTGTAGTTATTTACGTTTGTTGGCAACAGTTCGTTTTCCGGTTAATTTATTAATTTATATGGCCTGTTACTTTTTAAGCTGAATGGCTCGAAAGTTACTGCTTTTTGGGCAATGCTGAAAGAAGTCTGGATGATAATATCCTGAAATTGTTACGGTTTATTTGATTTAAAACGGTTCTGTTCAACTTTGTGAAATGCTTTATTTCCATAGAAGCAGAAACTTTCCACAACAGGTGGTTGAAGGCTTACAAAAAAACCGATCAGTTGTGCAACTGATCGGTTTGGGCCGGCTCAACTACGCCAAGGCTTCGTTGAGCTGGTCTGCTGCTCTGCAGCTTTGTTTGTTAAAGTTTGGTTTGGAGAAACCGTTTCTTTAAAATGGCAGCCCCCGACCCGGTTTTAAAATACTTTTCTAATTCTCTCACTTGTTTTTCTTCAGGAAGAGCAACATACATGACAAGCTCAAAGGGTAAATAATGTTTTGTTGATTGGCTCATGCCCTCGTTGTGTTCTTTCAATCTTCGCTTTAGGTCATTAGTAGAACCGATGTAGGTAAAGTCTTTTCCCAGACTCTTTAGAATATAAACATACCACATGGTAGTAAAGTACAAAAAAACCGATCAGTTTTATACTGATCGGTTTGGGCCGGCTCAACGAAGCCTTGGCGTAGTTGAGCGGTGAGGGCGGGATTCGAACCCGCGGTACAGTTTAACCCGTACGGCAGTTTAGCAAACTACTGATTTCAGCCACTCATCCACCTCACCGGCTGATTTTTTTTTGGGTGGCAAAAATAAAGATTCAGAGGCATACAACCCAAAAAAAGAAAAGTGCAGTTGCAGATATGCAGGAAAGTCTTTGATTAAAATTTTTGAAGTAATACATCCATGCTTATTGTTTCCTGCAAACCGGTAACGATATTTTTTACATTACAGGTGCCGGTCTCCAGTTCTTTTGTGCCAATGATAACGATGAACGGAATATGTTTTTTCTCAGCGTATTTAAATTGCTTGTCGAATTTGCTGTTTTCATGATACAACTCACAAGCAACATTTTTGCTGCGGAGTTGCTGCATCAGTTCAAATGCTTTTTTACTTTCTGCCTCACCAAGATTGAAAAATAAAATTGTTGTTCCGGTATGAACATTTGCAGGAAAAAGTTTCAGTTCTTCCAGCACATCATAAATACGATCTACACCAAATGAAATACCAACTCCGGGAATATTGGGTACACCAAACAAACCGGTGAGATCATCATAACGTCCGCCACCACCTATACTGCCCATCTGCACATTGGTTGCTTTTACTTCGAAGATGATGCCGGTGTAATAGTTTAATCCCCTTGCCAGCGTAAAATCAAATTGCAGATTTGAGATTTGCGATTGCAGATGAACTGTTTCAAGTTCTTCTATTCCCTGCTTACCTGTTTCTGATTCGCCAAGTAATGATTTTATCTGTTGCAGTTTCTCTTCGTTACTGCCAGCGATGAGTAAATATTTTTCAATGATAGAAATTTGATCAGCTGTTAATCCCCGTTGTATTAACTCCTCTTTTACTTTTTCTAAACCAATCTTATCTAATTTATCAATAGCAACAGTTATATCAGCCATCTTTTCACTTCCGCCACATACTTCAGCTAATGCAGCAAGTATTTTCCTGCTGTTGATTTTTATTTCAACTTCAATGCCGAGTTGTTGAAAAACAGTGGCATACATGGTTGCCAGCTCCACTTCATTCAGCAATGCGTTGCTTCCCACCACATCTGCATCGCATTGATAAAACTCACGGTAGCGGCCCTTTTGCGGTCTGTCGGCTCTCCACACCGGCTGCACCTGATAGCGTTTGAACGGCATCGTAAGTTGTTGGTGATTCATGGCCACATAACGGGCAAACGGAATAGTGAGATCGTACTTCAATGCACGTTCAGTAATAGCACTGCTGTTTTTTCCTGCTGTTACTTTTTCAAATTCATCTTTTGCAAGTTGATGTTTTGCCGGGTTATCTAAACCGTTGTTCAGTATTTTAAAAATCAATTTATCACCTTCTTCACCATACTTGCCCATTAACGTATCAAGGTTTTCCATTGCCGGTGTTTCCAATGGTTCAAACCCATACAATTCAAATACAGATTTAATGATATTAAAAATATAAGTTCGCTTGCGAACAACATCTGCTCCAAAATCTCTTGTGCCTTGCGGTAATGATACGTTAACCTTCGCCATTCTTTAATTTGTAGTTTATAGTATTAATGCCTGCTATTCCAAATCATAATTCCGACATCATACATCCGACATTTTTTTACTTTTCACATTATACTTCTCAATTATCTTATCACAAGCTTTATCAATCATGTCATACACGGTATGATAACCATCTTCTTTTCCATACCATGGATCAGGAACAGCTCTGTTTTCGCCGGGGTATGATTCATTCAGCAACAGATCCACTTTATCTTCTTTCCACAACTTTCCGCTGATTTTTTTTACATCAACATAGTTGTCGCTGTCCATCACATAAATAAAATCGTAGTGCAGAAAATCTTCTTTTACAAACTGTCGTGCACGTTGGCGGCTGATGTCAACTCCATTAATACCGGCAACTTTTATACTGAGCGGATGTGGTGCTTTGCCAATATGATAGGCACCTGTTCCTGCACTTTCAACAGTCCATTGCAAACCGGCCTTAAATGCTTTGTGTTGCAGGATGCCTTCTGCCAGCGGACTTCTGCAAATATTTCCCAAACAAACCATTAAGATACGCATCGTTGCAAAGATAAGGTGTAAGGGAAAAGGGACAAGAAGCAAGATACAGGGAACAAGATACAAGGGACAAGGAACAAGGATCAAAAAGCAAGAAGAAAATCCAATGTCCAAAATCCAACATCGGAGATCATCCATCAGCCATCGCATTTCTTTTGTGGATTTTGTTTGCAGCAGCATCTCAATTTAAAACCAAACGCTATGACAAGTAATCAATTTCTCACCGCCAGTTTTTTAGATATACTTTTTGAAAACAGGAACAAAGAATATGGTGCTTACAGTATTCGCAAAGCATATCCCAAACATTTAATGAAAGCAATTGGACTGATGCTGTTGCTTGTAATTGCTTTTTCATTTTTTGTAAATAGCAGACCAAATAATAATCAAAATGAAGGTGGTTTATTTGCTCATGATACATTGGTTGTAGATCTGGAACCGTATCATGAAAAAGAACAACCCCGTGAAGCTCAAACCCAACGAACAGTTGCTGCACAGCCCGAAACAAGACCTGATTTTGTGCCAACAATTGTAGAAGAGGTAGTAGAACATCCTGTTCCGGATCGTACAGATACAACTATATACAATCCGGGTGCAGAAACCAAACCTGCAACAGGATCAGATGGAGCTGATTTTATACAGGCAGAAGCAGGAACTGTTACAACCATTACTCCCGAACATCAATCAGCACCGGAACCTGAAACGCCAGTGATACATGAAACAGCCGATGTAATGCCTGAATTTCCCGGAGGGACAGATGCATGGAGAAATTATCTGCAACGCATGCTTCGTGTGCCCGATGATTTGGAAACAGGAGATCGTAAAACGGTTCGTATACGGTTTGTGGTAAATGCAACGGGCGAAATAACAGATATGATTGTTGTACAAAGTGCAGGTGCAGCATTTGATAAAGAAGTGCTTCGGGTAATAGCGAAGATGCCCAAATGGAAACCCGGTAAACAGGCAGGCAAACCGGTTGCAGTTTATTATACACAGCCCGTAACCTTTACAGCACCTGAATAACAGGATATGATTAACGGCAGCTGCATGGTTTGAAAAGTTTTACAGCAGTATAAAATTTATTTATCTTGCCCGTTCCTTATAAAATAAATATGTCCCTTCAGGAAGATTTCAGAAAAAAAAATAAACCTGTCAACGTCAAAGCAATTTTTGATCTGGTGATGGGTTTAATTTATGTGGTAATGGGCGGGGCGTTGGCAGCGTCTAAATACATAGGTTTTGAATTAACTTTTACGTCACCGGAGGCTGTTGTCATTTTTGGTATTGCTGCAATGCTGTACGGGGCCTTTCGCATGTTCAGAGGTGTAAAACTGTATAAACAAGTGTAGGATGAAAAACGGATGTTTGATGCTGTGGCTGATCCTGTTGTGTTTTTCTTCCTGTAAAGAAAAAAAACCGCTACCAACCGATACAGGTACAACCGGTACTATTCATATCAGTGTGGATGAAACCTTTAAGCCGATTATTGAAGAACAGATCAGGGTTTTTGAATCTTCCAATCCTAAGGCAAAGATTATTGCTCATTACAAATCAGAAGCAGAATGCTGGGATGATTTAATGAAAGACAGCACAAGAATGGTGATTGTGACCAAAAAAATTACACAGGCAGAGTCACGATATTATGCTGATTCTATTGGTATCTATCCCCAAGGCGGCATTCTTGCTTACGATGCAGTAGCACTGTTGTTAAACAGGAATGAACCCGATTCAGTTTTTGAACATGAAGAAGTGGTACAGCTCTTGCAAGGTAAGAGCAGATTGCCTTATAAACCGGTATTTGATGGAGTAAAAGCCACCAGTACAGTTCGGTATGCAATAGACAGTTTATTAAAGGGAAAGCCTTTTAATACATCGGTCATCACTGCTGCTAAAACAAGCAGTGAAGTGGTAGAATATATTGGTAATAACAAGGGCTATATTGGTTTTGTGGGTGTAAGCTGGATTGGTAACCCGGAAGATACGGCACAGCTCAACAGTTTAAAAAAAGTACGGATTGCATGGCTGCCCTGTGATAGTTGCAAAGACGGGTCGTATACCAAGCCCTGGCAGGAGGAGATTTTAACAAACCGTTATCCTTACACAAGAGGAATCTATTACGTCATTAAAGAAAATCACGCAGGACTTGGAAAATCAATGGTGAATTTTATGAAAGGAGACAGGGGACAGTTAATATTCAGAAGGGGTTATCTGGTGCCGGCGTGGCGGATATTCATGATGAGGGAAACGAAATTGAAATTAGTAAAGCCTTTAAAACAATAAATTAATATTTTTACTGCCCTTTGAACATCAGATTACGTAAACAATAAGAACAAAAAACAGAAAAATGAAGCGATCACTCAGTGTAGTACTCTTAGCAGTCGTTTTTGTGCAGCAGGTGTTTGCACAGTCTATTGATGAAGGAAAGAAGTTCATGTATTATGAACGCTTCAACAGTGCAAAAGAAGTGTTTACCAAGCTGCTTGCAGCCAATGCTAAAAATGAAGATGCAGCCTATTGGCTGGGTCAGGCTTATCTTGGTTTAGAAGATGTGGCCAAGGCTAAGCAAACCTATCAAACTGCATTGCAGGGTAATCCAACCTCTCCGCTGTTGCTTGCAGGTATGGGGCAGGTTGAATTGATTGAAAACAAAACAACCGATGCCCGAAATCATTTTGATATGGCTGTGAATACCAGTAAATCAAAAGATATAGATGTGCTGCATGCAGTGGGCCGTGCCAATGCGTATACGAAAGCCGGTGATGCAAACTACGGTATTACCATGCTGCAAAAAGCAACAACACTCAAAGGTTTCAAAGACCCCTCAGTATATGTAACCATGGGTGATGCATACCGTAAACTTGTTGATGGTGGCAATGCCGTTCTTGCTTTTAAAAATGCGTTAGCTATCAATCCAACGTATGCTGCGGCAAAACATAAGGAGGGCTTGATTTATGAAAGTCAGAAAAATAAGGAATTCTTTATCCCTGCTTTTGAAGAAGCGGTGAGGATGGATCCCAACTATGGCCCCGCTTTCTACTCACTTTATGTGTACTGGTATTTCAGAGATGTTACAAAAGCAGAAGATTACCTGAATAAATATATTGCTGCTATTGACAGCGATCCGCAAAATGATTATTACCGGATTTATCTGAAATACGCCTCTGGTCAATTTGCTGAGGCCATCACACAAAGTGATGATCTGATTAAACGGGTTGGTGTGGATGTGATAAAACCACGTATTTATGTTTTGAAAGCTTATAGCCATAAATCATTGGCCGAGAAAGCAGCAAAAGAAAAAGACTCTGTAAAAGCAGTTGCAGAGTACGCCAACGCAAAAAAGAACATTGACATCTATCTTTCAAAATCAAAGTCAGAAGAAGTTGTTCCTAAAGATTATGAATTATTAGGTGATATTGTTGCCGGTACACCGGGCAGTGAATCACAAGCCTATGCCAACTATGAGCGTGCCATGAACATGGATACTGCTGCAGAAAATAAAGCATCGTATCTGCAAAAAGCAGTTGATCTTGCCAAGAAACAGAAAGATAAAATTGCAACAGCCTATTGGATGGCAAAACAGTACAATGCAAAAAAGAATCCTACAAATGTGGATATTTACAACTTGGGACGTGCTTATATGGATGCCGGATCAGTTGACTTCAACGCCTTTAAATCTGCTGATAGCATTTTTACAATTTACACTGAAAAGTATCCAACACAATACTTTGGCTATTATTGGCGAGGAAGAGCAAATTGGAGTATTGATACAAGTATGATGAATGGAATGGCAAATCCTCATTTTGAAAAGTTTATTGAGTTGGCATTACCTTTACTAAAAACGGCAGATTCGTCAAACGCTGTTGGCTCAGTTAAATTAGCTTACAAATATTTTATCGGCTACAATATTTTTGTAAAGAAAGATTATAAAGTGGCCATTGAATATTGCGATAAAATTCTGGCCATTGATCCTGCAGATCAGGAAGCAGCAGATTATAAACGTCAGCTAACCGGAGGTAAAACACAATCTACCGGAAACACTGCAACGCCTGCCGGAAATAACCAAAAGAAACCGGCTACCGGTTCAAAACCTGCAGCAACAAAATCGCCTGCAACATCAGCCCGAAAGAGATAAGATTTTATATCATCTCATCTAATAAATTAATCCCCTCATTTTTAAAGAGGGGATTTTTATTTTATATCAGGGAATTTTGGTTACCCTGCCTTATTTTTGCGACATTCAAAACCGTCTTTTCATGCAATGGTTTTTCTTTTTACAGTCCAATCCCGCAGTTCCCGTTGCTCAGGCGGTGAATGATTCAGGAAATTATTTCCCAATCGGTATTCAGATCTTATTTGCAGTAGGTTTTGTAGCATTCATGATGGTGCTTACACATTTGCTGGGTCCTAAACGGCCAACAGCTCAAAAACTCGAAAATTTTGAAAGCGGAATTGAAATTCATGGTAATGCCCGCCAGCCAATGGCAGTAAAATATTTTCTGGTAGCAATTTTGTTTGTTTTATTTGATGTGGAAGTGATCTTTTTCTATCCTTACGCTGTTAATTTCAGGGAATTGGGATGGAACGGTTTTATGGCCGTGTTGATGTTTGTAGGTTTTTTCCTGTGTGGGTTCTATTATATAATTAAGAAAGGTGCACTCAACTGGGAAGATTAGAAAATTTGAAAAATCCTGAGCGGAGTCGAAGGGCAAATTTTCAAATTAATCAATTTTCAAATTAAAGAATTATGTCACGTCCGGTACAATTTAATATCAATCCAATTCCAACCGACTATAAAGGTCACATCAGTGTTGCTGATATGCCCGATGGTCATATGGGTGAAGGATTTTTTGCTACCAAGCTCAGCGAAGTAGTGGGGCTGGCCCGTAAAAATTCTATCTGGCCATTACCATTTGCAACTTCCTGCTGCGGTATTGAGTTCATGGCAACGGCAGCAGCTCATTACGATCTGGGTCGCTTTGGTTCTGAGCGAATGGCCTTTACTCCACGCCAGTGCGATCTGATGATGGTGATGGGAACAATTTCTAAAAAAATGGGTCCTGTTGTAAAACAGGTGTATTTGCAAATGGCCGAACCCCGCTGGGTAATGGCTGTTGGTGCTTGTGCAAGCAGTGGAGGTATTTTCGATACCTACAGTGTGTTGCAGGGAATTGATCAGGTGGTTCCGGTGGATGTATATGTGCCCGGCTGTCCGCCAAGACCCGAAGCCATTCTGGATGGATTGATGAAAGTGCAGGAGTTGGTAGGTCAGGAAAGTCTTCGCCGCCGCAACAGTGAGCATTATCAAAAATTACTGAACAGTTACGGAATACAATAAGAAGCCTCAAGCTGCAAGCCATTAGCCCCAAGCTATTTGCTCGCAGCTCGCAGCTAAAAGCTAATAGCTAAATATGTCATTGACCAACGAACAGATTCAAAACAAACTGACAGAAAAATTTGGAGAGCAGGTATCTGCTTTCGCTGAGCCTTATGGTATGCTCACATTTGAAGCGCCAAAGGATTTGAATTTAAAAGTCCTTCAGTTTTTGTTTGATGATGAAACCTTGCAGTTTCGTTTCCTTACCGATTTACAGGCTGTGCATTATCCAACCGATAAAGGTCGTGAGTTAGCAGTGGTGTATCATTTACACAACCTGGTTGATAATGTACGTATCCGTTTTAAAGTATTTACAGATATCAATACACCCGATGTATTTACAGCAACGCAGTTGTATTCATCGGCCAACTGGATGGAGCGTGAAACCTATGATTTCTTTGGAGTGAATTTCGTTGGGCATCCGAATCTCAAACGCATTTTGAATGTAGATGAGATGGATTATTTCCCGATGCGAAAAGAATTTCCATTAGAAGATCAAACACGTATTGATAAAGATGATGAGATGTTTGGAAGAGGAGGAAGTAGTAATTAGGTAATTTGAAAATTAATTAATTTGAAAATTTGAAAATGCTTGATTCGATTTGTCTTCAATTTTCAAATTCCCAAATTTTCAAATTTTCAAATCTTTAATTGTATTAAAATGAGCGACGTTCAAAATATATTATTACCGGAAGGTTCCATTGAGAAGCAAACCATCACACTCAATGTAGGGCCAACGCATCCTGCCACACATGGTGTGTTTCAAAACATCATGGAAATGGATGGGGAACGGGTGATGTCTTCTGAATCAACAGTAGGCTATATTCACCGTGCATTTGAAAAGCTGGCCGAGCGTCGTCCGCTTTATCAGATCACACCCATTACTGATCGTTTGAATTATTGCAGCAGCCCTATTAATAATATTGGCTGGCATCTTACCTGCGAAAAATTATTAGGCATTCAAACACCCAAGCGTGTTGACTACCTGCGAGTAATATTAATGGAACTTGCCCGCATCAGCGATCACCTGATTTGTAATTCCATTTTAGGTGTTGATACAGGTGCCTTCTCCGGTTTCGTTTATCTCATGGAGTTCCGTGAGTTGATCTATGAAATTTATGAAGAGATCTGTGGAAGCCGTTTAACAACCAACATCGGCCGTATTGGAGGTTTCGAACGAAACTTTACACCCGTAGCATGGGAGAAATTAGAAAAGTTCCTCAAAGAATATCCAAAGGCGCTAAAAGAATTTGAAAATCTCTTTACACGTAACAGAATATTTATTGACCGTACAGTTGGCTGTGGTCCTATCTCTGCAGAGCGTGCATTGAATTACGGTTTCACCGGTCCAAACCTGCGTGCAGCCGGTGTTGATTATGATGTGCGTGTACACACTCCTTACTCATCGTACGAAGATTTTAATTTTGTAGTTCCTGTTGGAACAACCGGCGATACGTATGATCGTTATCTTGTTCGCAATGTAGAAATGTGGGAAAGTTTAAGCATTATTGAACAGGCCTATCAAAAAATACAGGATTTCAAAGGTGCTGATGCGGAGGTGTATCATGCACATGTGCCGGAATATTATTTGCCTGAAAAGAAAGAAGTATATACGAGCATGGAGGCACTCATCTGGCACTTCAAAATCATCATGGGTGAAATTGAAATGCCCAAAGGTGAAGTGTACAATAGTGTTGAAGGTGCAAATGGTGAGTTAGGATATTACTTTATTAGTGATGGTGGACGTACACCGTATCGCTTGCATTTCCGCCGTCCATGTTTTATTTATTACCAGGCATTTGAAGAATTGGTGAAGGGAAGCATGTTGAGTGATGCCATTGTGGTGATGAGTAGTTTGAATTTGATTGCAGGAGAGTTGGATGCATAAGAGCAATTTGAAAATTAGTTGATTTGAAAATTTGAAAATAAAAGAATGAAGTTTTCTGACGATAAGTTAAAGCAGGTTGATGAGATGATCTCTCATTATCCCGAAGGCAAACATAAAAGTGCATTGCTGCCATTGCTGCATTTTGTGCAGAAAGAAAATGGTGGTTGGTTGAGCAGTGAAGCAATGGACTATACAGCAGAGTTATTAAAGATCGCTCCCATTGAAGTGTATGAAGTGGCAACGTTCTACAGCATGTATAATTTGCAACCTGTAGGTAAAACAATATTTGAAGTTTGTCAAACCGGCCCGTGTATGTTGAGAGGCAGTGATGGGATTGTAGATTATATCTATGAGAAGCTGGGCATCAAACCCGGGCAAACAACTGCAGATGGTTTGTTTACATTAAAGACTGTGGAATGTTTAGGTGCCTGTGGTTATGCACCTATGATGCAGCTGGGTCCTGATTACAGAGAGCATCTTACAAAAGAAAAAATTGATGCATTGATTGCCGAAGGAAAAACAAAAGCTAATTAAGATGACAAAGAAAATGGCGATGATTATTGGTTTTTTACTTTCTACATCAGCAATGGTTGTGATCATTGTTTTTTTGATGGCAGATGATAAAGAAACCATGCGCCCAATGATGTTTGTGGGAATTGGATTGGCACTTGGGTCATTAGTTCTCAGAAACCTGATTCGTTTTAAACCGGATTGGTTTAAGGATAATAATGTTGACAAATAAAAACATCAATATGAAAAACATCAGCATTTTAAAAATATTTAGAGTACTTATTGCAATTGCACTTATGCTGCAGATAAGCAGTACATTTTTTAAAAAGCAAATAGGAGAAACGTGGGATTTGGTATTTATGAGCTCGGTGACAATAATATTTGTGGTGATATTAATTCTTGCATTTGGGTTTGGTAAAAAACTGGAACAGGAAAAAATAGATAGGGAAGAGCGAAAACGTGAAGCCCGGAAAAAGATCGTATAACGTTCTGTTTATCCCCTCCCTGGAGGGGTGTGAGTGTGTTACTCAAAAGAGTGATTGTGTGGGGTGGGTTGCACAATAGAGTTAAGAATGCACAAGAGTGCGACCCGCCTTCGCTAAAGCTACGGATGGGCAGGCGCAACAGAAGTTCAATAGTAGTAACTGCGATGACTAAATAAAATATTAAGTCGAGAAAAACAGACGACGAAAACAATGGGAAGAAAAATACTTTTAGACAAAGCACATATTGAAGGCATCAGGCATTATGATGTGTATCGCCGTGAAGGTGGTTACCGCAGCGTGGAGAAAGCATTGAAAACAATGTCGCCCGATGCAGTAACAGAAGAAGTAAAGAAAAGTGGGTTACGTGGTCGTGGTGGTGCAGGTTTCCCCACAGGTATGAAATGGGGTTTTCTTGCAAAGCCTGAAGGGGTTCCCCGTTACTTAGTGGTGAATGCAGATGAGAGTGAGCCGGGTACATTCAAGGATCGTTACCTCATGGAATTTATTCCGCATCTGTTGATCGAAGGAATGATCACTGCGTCGTATGCATTGGGAAGTAACGTTTCATATATCTACATCCGTGGTGAATATTGGTGGGTGAAAGAAATTTTAGAAGTGGCGGTGCAGGAAGCACGTAATGCAGGTTGGTTAGGAAAAAATATTTTAGGTAGTGGTTTCGATTGCGACATCTTTGTACAACCAGGTGCCGGTGCTTATATCTGTGGCGAAGAAACTGCATTGATCGAAAGTCTGGAAGGCAAGCGTGGTAATCCACGTATCAAGCCTCCGTTCCCTGCGGTAAAAGGTTTGTGGGGTTGCCCAACAGTGGTAAACAATGTTGAAACCATTGCAGCAGTTGTACCGATTGTAAATGATGGTGGCGATGAATATGCAAAAATTGGCATTGGTAAATCAACAGGTACGAAATTGATTTCTGCATGTGGTAATTTAAATAAGCCGGGTGTGTATGAAATTGAAATGAATATTTCGGTGGAAGAATTTCTTTATAGTGATGAGTATTGTGGTGGTATTGCAAATGGCAAACGATTGAAAGCTTGTATACCCGGTGGTTCATCGGTTCCCATTCTTCCTGCAAATCTTTTGTTGAAAACAGCAAAAGGGGAAACCAGAATGATGACCTATGAAAGTTTGAGTGATGGTGGTTTTGCAACAGGAAGTATGATGGGTAGTGGTGGTTTTATTGCAATGGATGAAGATCAGTGTGTAGTAAAGCATACCTATACATTGGCCCGTTTCTATCGTCATGAAAGTTGCGGACAATGTTCACCTTGCAGAGAAGGAACCGGTTGGATGGAAAAAATTCTGCTCAACATCGAAAACGGAAAAGGAAAGATGAGTGATATTGATTTGTTGTGGGATATACAACGCAAGATTGAAGGCAATACCATTTGTCCGTTGGGTGATGCAGCAGCATGGCCAGTGGCAGCAGCCATCCGTCACTTCCGTGATGAGTTTGAATGGCATGTGACAAATCCAACAGATGCATTGAAAGGAAATTATGGGTTGGCGAATTATGCGAAGCCGTTAGAAATTGCAGTGGCCCCCTAAATCCCCCAAAGGGGGACTTTTGGAGTCGCAGAAAATTTGAAAAGTATTGTTTAATTAAAATGCTACAAACCCTCCCCTTTGGGGGAGATGGAGGGGGCTATATGGCAGACGAAAAGAAATTATTTACAGTAACCATCGACAACATCACTGTTGAAGTGGAGCCGGGAACAAGTATTTTGCAGGCTGCACGTAAAATTGGTGGTGATGTGGCACCGCCTGCGATGTGTTATTACACAAAGCTGAAAGATAGTGGTGGTAAGTGCCGCACTTGTTTAGTGGAAGTGGCTGCAGGTTCTGCTGCCGATCCACGACCCATGCCTAAGTTGGTGGCAAGTTGCCGTACCAACGTGATGGATGGCATGGTGGTGAAAAATATTACCAGCGATCGTGTGATTGATGCAAGAAATGGAGTGGTTGAATTTTTATTAATCAATCATCCGTTGGATTGCCCCATTTGCGATCAGGCAGGTGAATGTCATCTGCAGGATCTCAGTTACGAACATGGTAAAGGCGCCAGCCGTTACGAGTTCAAACGCAGAACATTTGATAAGCATGATCTTGGTCCATACATTCAATTGCACATGACACGTTGCATTCTTTGCTATCGTTGTGTGTATACTGCGGATCAGGTAACAAATGAACGCAAACACGGTATATTAATGCGTGGCGATCATTCTGAAATTGCAACCTATATCGAGAAGAGTTTAGAAAATGATTTTATTGGTAATGTGATTGATGTTTGTCCTGTAGGTGCATTAACCGACCGGACATTCCGTTTCAAAAATCGTGTTTGGTTTACCAAGCCCGTTGATGCACATTGCAATTGTGAGAAATGTAGTGGTGAAGTGCAATTGTGGATGCGTGGCGATGAAGTGCTTCGTGTAACTGCACGGAAAGATGAGTGGGGCGAAGTAAAAGATACAAGCAAAGGTGAAACAGGATGGATCTGTAATACCTGTCGGTTTGAACGGAAGAAAGCAAGCGACTGGATCATTGAAGGACCATCGCAGATCAATCGTCATTCAGTGATTTCACAAGGCCATTATGAGAATGGAGTGAAACCGAATGAAACAATTAAGAAAGTAATGGGAGGAAGGGATCCGAAGTTGCTCATGAACATTAAAGATGTAAGTGAAGTAAACCAGGTGGAGCTGAGCGAAATAAAAGGAGCCGCCACATCGGAATCGTTTAAACAATTGAAGAAAGGAAATTAATGGATATCACATTATTAGCAGTTGATTGGGCATTGGTGCTGGAGAAATTCATCTTCATCGCTTTTATCATTACCGTTTCATTGGTGGTGGCTTTGTACATGACGTTTGGCGAACGCAAAGTAGCGGCATGGATTCAGGATCGTTTGGGTCCAAACCGTGCAGGCCCGTTTGGAATTTTACAACCACTGGCCGATGGTGTAAAAATGTTTTTTAAAGAAGAGATCATACCCACTTCGTCTAACAAAATTTTATTTATTCTCGGTCCGTCACTGGCCATGATCACTGCCATGTTAACAAGTGCGGTGATTCCATGGGGCGATAAAGCAGAATTATTCGGTCGTACCATTTCATTACAAATTGCTGATGTAAATATTGGTATCCTCTATGTATTCGGAATTTTAAGTTTAGGTGTATATGGCATTATGATTGGTGCATGGGCGAGTAATAACAAGTTCTCCTTGATGGGTGGTTTGCGTGCAGCATCACAGATCATTTCATATGAACTGGCAATGGGTATTTCATTGATCGCTTTGATCATGATCACCGGCACATTGAGTTTGGGTGAAATGGTGCATCAGCAAAAAGAAGGATGGTGGAACTTTTTTGTACAGCCGTTGGGTTTTTTCATTTTTCTGATTTGTGCATTTGCAGAATGTAACCGTACTCCATTTGATTTGGCTGAAGCAGAGAATGAATTGATTGGTGGTTATCATTCTGAATATTCAAGTTTGAAACTGGGGTTCTATTTATTTGCTGAATACATCAACATGTTCATCAGCAGTGCAGTAATGGCTACATTGTATTTCGGTGGCTATGATATCATTCCGTTTTATGATGAGAGTGTGTGGGGATTATCAGCCAACATCATGGCTTTGTTAGGAGCTGCTGCATTATTTTTTAAAATTCTGGTGTTCATTTTTATATTCATGTGGGTACGTTGGACAGTTCCAAGATTCCGTTACGATCAATTGATGAACCTTGGTTGGAAGGGATTGATTCCTTTGGCCTTGTTCAATATGTTGGTGACAGCGGCAGTGATTTTGTTTTTGAAGAAATAGGAAATCCGGCCCCCTTCCGACTTCCCCCAGTTGGGGAAGCCACCAAGGCACAAGGCTAACTTATTTAAAGAGTTTGAGAATGTAAGACATACTGATGATTACTGAGAGTGAATTGAAGGAGTGGGATGGCGAGTAGGAGAGTAAAAGAAGATGTGGAAGCGATGAAATTGATTATATAAATTAAAGCACCGCTCTTTCCCCTCGGGGATAACTGAGGAACGAAAGTTACGAGCGAAGCTCAGGAGGAGAAAGGGGCTTTCTAAATAAAACATTGATGCAATTAACAAACAAAGCAAAACTGGTAGACCGTAAACCAATGAGCATTGCAGAGAAAATTTATCTCCCTGCAATTTTCAAAGGAATGGGTATTACGTTTTCGCATATTTTTAAAAAGAAGGTAACGATTCAGTATCCCGAGCAGACAAGATCATTCAGTCCGGTGTTTCGTGGTTTGCATATTCTGAACCGTGATGAAGAAGGCCGGGAAAATTGTACGGCTTGTGGTTTGTGTGCAGTAGCTTGTCCTGCAGAAGCCATTACGATGGATGCAGCAGAACGTTTGCCTGGTGAAGAACATTTGTATCGTGAAGAAAAATATGCAGCCAAGTACGAGATCAATATGCTGCGTTGCATTTTCTGTGGTTTGTGTGAAGAGGCTTGTCCGAAAGATGCAATTTATTTAACCGAAACATTTGCACCTGCCAATTACAGCCGGCAAAGTTTTATTTATGGTAAAGACAATCTGGTGATTCCTCATCCAACGGAAAACCCGGAAGCATTTACCAAAGCAAAAGGATTAATTGACGAACGAAAGGCGAAAGCCAATCAACAGACTGCATAACATGAGTATTACTGAAATTCTATTCTGGTTCCTTACTGCAATGGCAGTTGGCGGAGCATTGATGATGGTTACCAGCAAAAACCCGGTGTACAGTGTACTGTGGTTAATTGTTGTATTCTTTGCAATTTCCGGTCATTATATTTTATTGAACGCACAGTTCCTTGCAGTGGTGAACATTATTGTATATGCAGGGGCAATCATGGTGTTGTTTTTATTCGTAATCATGCTCATGAACATGAATGCAGATAACGAGCCGCAAAAAAACATCTGGTTAAAAATTGCGGGGATGATTGCAGGCGGTTGTTTGCTGCTGGTGTTTATTGCAGCTATCCGTCAAACAGAAGCGTTGCAAATACAGAAAGTAAATACCGGCGGACAAACAGGATTGATTCATTTGCTGGGCAAAACATTGTTTACTGATTATGTATTGCCTTTTGAAATAAGCAGTGTGTTGTTTTTAAGTGCAATGGTAGGAGCCGTGGTGTTGGGGAGAAAGGGAGATTAAGAGGCCCCATCCCAACCTTCCCCAAAGGGGAAGGAGTTTGGCAGCCTGCAATTCGGAGTTGTTCTTTTAATTTTTATGTTTCATTAATTCCCTCCCCTTTGGGGAGGACAGGAGGGGCCTTATGCCGATCAATTATTATATTTTTTTAGCAATTGCACTGTTCAGTATTGGTGTGGCCGGTGTGTTAACACGCCGAAACGCCATCATTATTTTTATGTGTGTAGAGTTAATGCTCAATGCAGTGAATCTGTTGCTGGTAGCGTTCAGCAAAATGCATTATGAAAATGTAGTGGTGTTTAATCCTGCATCGCCGGTTGGAACAGAAGCGCAGTTGTTTGTATTTTTTATTATGGTGGTGGCAGCAGCAGAGGTAAGTGTAGGGCTGGCCATTATTGTAATGATGTACAGAAATATCCATAGTGTGGATGTAAACTTTTTGAACAGACTTAAACACTAATACAGAAGTACGAACTACGAAGTACGATCTACGGATGGCGTACTTCGTCTCTTGTACTTAAATAGATTGACAGATTAAACAAATAGAAGTACGAGGTAAGAAGTGCGAGGTACGTACTTCAAACTTCGTAATTCGTACTTGATTTATATTATGAACAGTATTATTGACCTGGTTTATTTGGTTCCGTTGTTTCCGTTGATTGGTTTTTTGATCAATGGATTGGGAAGAAACAATCTGAGCAAATCGCTCAGCGGCATTATTGGCAGCGGAGTTATTCTGGCTTCATTTATTGTGAGCCTGTTGATCTTTAATGAAACAAGAGCTGAAGGTTTTACAGCAACAACAGTCAACCTGTTTGAGTTTATCAATGTAGCCGGGTTAAATATTCCGTTTGCTTTCCAGATAGATCAATTATCTGCACTCTTTCTGCTCATCATTACCGGTGTAGGGTTTCTTATTCATGTGTATTCAACTTCCTACATGCACGAAGAAGCGCCGCAGCATTTTGCACGCTACTTTGCTTATCTCAATTTGTTTGTGTTCAGCATGTTGTTGCTGGTGTTGGGTGCAAACTATCTCATCATGTTTATTGGATGGGAAGGTGTTGGTCTATGTTCTTACTTACTCATTGGTTATTGGTTTAAGAATAATGAATATGGTAATGCAGCACGCAAAGCCTTTGTGATGAACCGTATTGGTGATCTTGGATTTTTGCTCGGTTTATTCTTCATCATTCAGCAGTTTGGATCATTAACATACATTGATGTGTTTTCACAAGCGCAGGGCGCAGGTACAAGCATTCTCACAGTCATTACTCTTTTATTATTTGTTGGTGCTATGGGTAAGAGTGCGCAGATTCCTTTGTACACCTGGTTGCCCGATGCAATGGCTGGTCCAACACCTGTATCTGCACTCATCCATGCTGCAACGATGGTTACCGCAGGCATCTACATGATTGCACGGAGCAACATATTATATACGCTGGCTCCCGTTTCACAAACTGTGGTTGCGGTGATTGGTTTGGCAACCGCTATACTTGCAGCTACTATTGCTCTCAAACAAAACGATATTAAAAAAGTATTGGCTTACTCAACAGTTAGTCAGTTAGGTTATATGTTCCTTGGTTTAGGAGTGGGTGCTTATACAGGTGCTGTGTTTCATGTAATGACACATGCGTTCTTCAAAGCTCTCTTGTTCTTAGGAGCTGGTTCTGTGATTCACGCCATGCATCATGAGCAAGACATTCGTAAAATGGGTGGCTTAGCGAAAAAACTTCCTGTAACACATTGGACGTTCTTAGCCGGTTGTATTGCTATCGCCGGTATTCCTCCGTTCAGTGGTTTCTTTTCAAAAGATGAAATATTAGTACATGCATTTGCAGCAAATCCTGTTTACTATATAATTGGTTTGGCAGGTGCATTAATGACAGCGTTCTATATGTTCCGTTTATATGCCATGACTTTCAGAGGAACATTTCGTGGTACACATGAACAGGAACATCCCCGCCTGAATGACGCAGTCGGGCAGGATTTACATGAAAGTCCCTGGCAAATGACGATGCCATTGGTTGTGCTTGCTGTATTAGCTATTGTTGCAGGGTTTGTTGGTATACCTGAATTATTTGCGGCTGATGCACATAAGCTGGAACATTATTTAGCTCCTGTTTTTGCAGCATCAACAGATATTGCAGAAGCACATCATGTATCACATGAAACCGAATATACTTTATTAGCTGTAAGTATAACGCTGATTGTTGTTTCCATACTGTATGCATTAAACCGTTTCAGCAAAAAACCTGAAACAGGCGAAGCTGAAGGCTTTGGAAAAATATTGGCCAACAAATGGTATGTAGATGAATTGTACAATAACATCATCACAAAACCTTTGAATGGATTTGGCATTTTTGCCAATCGCTTTATTGAAAAGAGTGGCATTGATGGTCTGGTAAACGGTGTAGGTAAAACTGTTCAGTGGGGCGGACGTCAACTTCGATTATTACAAAGCGGACAAGTTGGAAACTATGTTTTGTGGATGGTGTTGGGCATATTAATCTTCTTTGTACTTGCAATTACAATACTTAATAAATAAACCGGATTAAAACTGTTTATGACTGCATTATTGTTGATATTGATTCCGTTGATTGGTGGCTTCACTGCTTTTTTTATCAAAGAAGAAAAGCAGGTAAAGATGTGGAGCCTGGCAGTTGCATTCGCCTCGCTGGCAGTAATGAGTTATGGATTGCTGTTTGCTTTTAATCTCGACAACAAGGTTTTTGTTGCCGAATGGTTGCCGCAGTTTGGTTCATCATTCGCTTTGCTCATGGATGGAGTAAGCACACTGCTTTGTTTATTAACTGTCGTTGCTTATCCCGTCATCTTTGCATCTACATGGAAAAGCAAGTATACATCGCCCAATAGTTTTTATGGATTGATGCTGTTAACACAGGCAGGTATACTGGGTGTGTTTCTTGCAGCAGATGGATTGTTGTTTTATTTCTTCTGGGAGCTGGCGCTTATTCCTGTTTATTTTCTTTGCTCAAAATGGGGTGGCGAAAAACGCATTGCCGTTACATTTAAATTCTTCATTTATACATTCGTTGGTTCTTTACTGATGCTGGTTGGATTGATTTATCTCTATTATCAAACATCCGATGCATCGTTTTCCATGCAGTCGTTGTATGAAGTAAAGCTTACCGTAACACAGCAGGCATGGTTGTTCTGGTTATTCTTTATTGCCTTTGCTGTAAAGATGCCGGTGTTCCCGTTTCATACATGGCAGCCCGATACCTACGAGCAATCTCCAACTGCAGTAACCATGGTGCTGAGTGCATTGATGGTAAAGATGGGTTTGTTTGCAGTGGTACGTTGGTTAATCCCTTTGTTCCCTGCAGGAGCTTTGATGTTTGATAATGTAGTGATTGGTTTAAGTGTAGTGGGAATGGTTTATGCAAGTGTGCTTGCCATGCAACAGGATGATCTCAAACGTCTGGTGGCTTATTCATCTATTGCCCATATTGGTTTAATGAGTGCAGCACTGTTTGTCAATAACGAAAGTGGTATGCAGGGAGCAATGATTCAGTTCTTCAGTCACGGTGTAAACGTATTGGGGATGTGGATCGTTGTTGAACTCATCGAACGCCAGTTCGGTACTCGTAAAATGAGTGAACTGGGAGGTATTGCACAAAAAGCACCAACACTGGCTATTTTATTGGTGGTGGTTGCACTGGCAAATGTGGCATTGCCATTAACCAATGCATTTGTGGGCGAATTCCTCATGTTTAACGGACTGTTTAAATTTAATCTGTGGTATGCGGCAGTAGGTGGATTGAGTATTATTCTCAGTGCTGTTTATACGTTGCGTATGATCCAGAAAGTATTTTTCGGAAATGAAAATGCAGTTACTGTAAATACAACCGAGATCAACTGGTATGAAAAAACAAGTCTGGCAGTAATTGTAGTGGCAATCTTTGTAATGGGTATTTATCCAAAACCTGTGTTTGCTTTGGTGCAGGAAACCGTAACAATGATTTTAGGAATTTTTAAATAAAGGAAGCATGTTTTTCAATCGTTCAGTTGAACGGCTGAATAGTTTGTGAAATGCAAATGATTTAAAAGTTGAAGAACGACTTATAATTAAAAGTTGAATAATGAACCTGATTTTAATTTCGGCGCTTTGGGGTGTGGTGATGATGTTTAGCGGATTGTTTATTGCAAACAAATCAACAGCAAAAACAATTGCTGTTGTTGGTGCACTTGTTTTGCTGGCGGGCAACCTGTTTGATCTTTCCGGTAAAATGATCATAGACAGCAACTTCAACGGAATGTTGCAATATGATAAGTTCGGGTTACTTTTTTTAACGGTGATTGTACTGGCCTTGCTGTTTTATTTTCTGCTCAGCGGTAAGGCCATTCAGGAAGTGGGCAATCACTCCTACGAATACTTTGCCCTCATGTTTTTTATCATGAGTGGGATTGGATTAGTTGCTTTGTTCAATAATCTTCTGATCCTGTTTATTGGTATCGAAATTGTTTCTATTCCGCTGTATATCTTAACAGGTGCAGATAAAAAGAACCTGAAGGGAAATGAAGCAGCACTTAAATATTTTTTAATGGGCGCATTCTCTACCGGTATCATGCTTATGGGTATTGCATTTTTGTATGGTGCTACCGGATCTTTTCAGGTAGATAAATTAAACCTCACGGCCAATGATAACTTCACCATTTTTCTGGTGATTGGTGTTGTAATGATTATGATTTCACTGGCGTTTAAAGTTTCTGCAGCTCCTTTTCATTTCTGGACACCCGATGTGTACGATGGTGCACCCACCGTTTTTACATCCTTTATGGCCAGCATTGTAAAAGCTGCTGTCTTTATCGGTTTCCTCAACTTGTTTATGAATGGTTTTGGAACCATCACAGGTAAATGGCAACTGTCCATTGCCATCATCACTGCACTTACATTGTTCATTGGAAATATTACAGCCGTGTATCAGCAAAGTGTAAAACGTATGCTGGCTTATTCAAGCATTGCACAGGCCGGCTTTATGATGTTTGCCATTTTTGCGGTAAACGATATGTCAAAGCAGGGACTGCTCTTATATGCAGCTGCTTACTGTCTTGCCACCATTGGCATTTTTGCAGTGCTTGTAAAAATGAAAGATTTTACCATTGATGGGTTTAACGGTTTGGCTAAAAAAGAACCGCTCATTGCATTGGTGGTAACGGTTTGTTTTCTCTCTCTTGCAGGTATTCCGTTAACTGCAGGGTTCTTTGCTAAATATTTTGTGCTGGCTGCAGCCATTAAAACAGGTACTTATCTGTGGCTGGTAATTTTTGCTGTATTGATGGCAGCTGTGAGTGTATATTATTACTTCCGTGTGATACAGGCCATGTACTTTAAAGAAGGCAACAGCGAAATGGCCGAAACAAGTTCCGGCTTTAAGGGATTGCTCGTGGCAGTTGCAGTACTCATTATTGTATTGGGTGTTGCGCCCAACCTGCTGCTCAACTGGTTAATCCTGTATTAAGTCCGTCTGCAGAAAGAACTTGTTTATCGTTGGTTGTTTCTTAATTTCGATACCAATTGATATTATGACCTTCCGGGATATACTTACTCTTTCATGGCGAACAGTGCGTTCTAATAAATTGAGAACGGGCATCACTGTATCAATCATTGCATTTGGTATTATGGCGCTGATTGGTATCATTACTGCCATTGAAGCCATGAACCAGAGTTTGTATGAAAACTTCTCCATTCTCGGCGCCAACTCATTCAGCATCCGTTTTAAAGAACGGAATATCCGTTTTGGCGGTGGCAACAACAGCGATCTCAAAAAAGAAAAGAAAGGTGCTAAAAAAGAAAAGAACTCCAGTCTTGGACGTGTAATTTCTTTTGATGAGGCAAGAAATTTTAAAGATAATTTCCGTTTTCCTTCTTCGGTAAGTATTTCAAAATTTGCCAGTGGCAACTCCACCATTTTTTTTGAAGCAACTAAAACCAATCCCAACGTACGGGTAATGGGTGGCGATGAAAATTATCTGCTCAACAGCGGATATGTATTGGAGCAGGGCAGAGATTTTAATAAACTCGATATTGAAAGCGGCCGCAACGTGGTGATCATTGGGAGTGATCTGGTACGCAAACTCTTTAAAGGCAAGAGCGCATATGCAGTTGGTAAAATCATCCGCATCAACGCCAATCGTTACCGTGTAATTGGCGTTATGAAAGAACGTGGAGCCAGTTCTTTTCTGGCATTGGATAATATTGCCATCATTACCTACAATAATGTACGCCGCATCTTCAGTAACGAAGGCAGTTACAGTGTAACCATTCGTGCCAATGACTTTAAACAGATGGATGCTGCAGTGGGAGAAGCAACAGGTGTTTTTCGTCAGGCACGTAAGCTCAACATAAAAGAAGCAGATAATTTTTATATTGATCGCAGCGACAGTATTGTTGAAACGCTTAAGAATACACTCCGCTATGTACGATATGCTGCCATGGTCATTGGTATCATCACTTTAATTGGCGCTGCAATTGGTTTAACGAATATCATGTTGGTGGCAGTGAACGAACGTACCAGAGAAATTGGTTTGTCAAAGTCGCTGGGTGCAAGAGGCTCGACCATCCGCACACAGTTTTTATGGGAAAGTATTTTAATCAGTTTGCTGGGTGCTGGTATCGGAATCATTCTTGGCATACTCGTAGGTAACCTTGCATCCATGTTTTTCAAAACCGGTTTTGTAGTGCCATGGGCATGGGTGGTAGCCGGTGTATTGATTTGTTTCTTTACAGGTTTGCTGGCGGGTTTATATCCGGCGATGAAAGCATCCAAGCTTGACCCGATTAATGCGTTACGATACGAGTAACAGTGCAACCATTTTTGAATAACATGAAATGGCAGATCGTTTTATTTCTTCCTTTTTTTCTTTTCATTCATGTACAGAAAATTTCCGGAAAGGAAAGCATTTCAGTTTCTGCAACTGAAAAGAATATCACTTATCTTTTTATTGAATGGCGTCACTGGAACAATACGGTGGTGCTGGGGTATTTCAGCAGCAACCGTTTAAAACGGATAGAGGAAGTGGTTTGTAATATTGATCAACTCAACGAAGTGATGCTGCGTAAATGGCTGAAAAACCCTGAGCAGGCTGCCTTGTTTTCGTTTCACTGTATGTGGGGACAGCAACCTTGGTTTCACCGATTGAAATATCTCACTCCTTTTTCAGAAGTAGTAGCATCTGCAGAGCAATCAAACATCCGCACTGTAGTTTCATTTATATGGCATGCAGGTGGCATCAATTATAAAAAAAACTGGAACAGTGCTTTAACGAAAGGAACGAGTATTGGAAAAAGCCTGGCCGCCATCAATCAATACTACAACAGGAACAGTTTTGTTTTCTGTCATTCAATGGGAAGCCGTTTTTTTGAAGGTGCTTTACAATCCATGCCTGCAGAAACGGACTTATTTAAAGCGGTGATTCTTTTTTCAGCAGATCTCCCTGCAGACATCCATCAACCTGAATTCCGAAATATCATCAACGCAACAGATACCATTCTGCTGTTTAAGCATCAAAGAGATAAACCACTTTTGCTGTCTTCTAAAATATTTAAATGCAAACGACTGGGAAGAAGCGGCCCTCTTCCATTGACAGAAGCAAACAAAATAATGATCTATGACATGACGGGGCATGTAAAAGGCCTGCAACATCATGCACACATCAATAAGAGGTGGCCAAAAGAAAAACTGGCCGAGTTTTTTAACGGAAAAAAATAAAATGAAAGGACCTCATTTAGTTGAACAGCTAATCATCCTTTTGAAATAAACAGTTGTTGGTTTATAGTTTAGGGTGTTTGAACAGGACGAAAAACTTTTAACAAGATCATTCACCACTCATCATACATACTTTACCAATGGTGAAACGGTACTTCCCATTCTTCCCGATTAACTGCCACATAGTTTCAACTGCATTATAACTTTGCTGTTCCAAATTAACGGAACAAACCAATGTAGCATTCGCTCAGTCTTCGCAAACAGCACTAACTGCTTCAACAACCACCTCCGGTAAGTTTTCAACAAGGTGCACCTACTTACTCACAAAGTGAACTGAACAGCTTTTAACGCTACTCAATCCATTCAACAACAACTATTTTTCAACTTTAAACCATTTTCAACTATGGACATTGCATCCTTATTTTTCGCCTATTGGTGGATCCTTTTAATTTTGGGTTCACTCATTTTTTACAAATTTGTATTACGTGTATTTTTTGGTATGGTCATAGTACCGGAAGATAAAATTGGTCTCGTAACAAAAAAGTTTGTACTCATTGGTGCAAACCGTGAGCTGCCCGATGGCCGCATTATTGCAACTAAAGGAGAAGCAGGCTTTCAGGCAAAAACATTAGCACCGGGTTTGTACTGGTTTATGTGGCCATGGCAGTTTGGAGTAGATATGATTCCATTTACCGTTGTGCCCGAAGGTAAAATTGCACTGGTCTTAAGTAAAGACGGTGCTGAAATTCCTACCGGTCATATCCTTGCACGAAGGGTTGATTGTGATAATTTTCAGGATGCACATGCATTTCTTGATCGTAACGGACAGCGTGGCCGCCAAACAGCATTCATCACTGCAGGTTCTTACCGTATCAACCGTCATTTGTTTGATATCAGTATTGTGGATCAGGTAACCATCAACGAAAACATGGTTGGTATTGTTACAGCACTTGATGGTGAACCTATTCCCATTGGTTCAATTGCAGGTATGTTTGTAGAAGGGCATAACAACTTCCAGAACTTTGATTCGTTTCTGGGCAGCGGAGGTAATCGTGGTTTACAGCCACAGGTGATCCTTGCCGGTTCTTACTACATAAACCCTTGGGCTTTGCAGATTGAAGAAACACCGATGACCGATATTCCGATTGGTCATGTAGGTGTGGTGATCTCTTATATTGGCGAAGCAGGAAAAGATGTAACAGGTGTAAGTTTTAAACACGGTAACATTGTTGAAAAAGGTTTTCGTGGTGTGTGGATGGAACCATTGGGCCCGGGTAAATATCCCGTCAACAAATACACAACAAAAGTTGAGCTGGTGCCAACAACAAATCTGGTATTAAACTGGGCCAATGCAAGAAGCGAAGCACATTCATTAGACAAAAATTTATCAACGATTACTGTTCGCTCAAAAGACGGATTCCCTTTTAATCTCGATGTGGCACAAATCATTCATATACCTGCAACAGAAGCACCCAAAGTAATTGCACGTTTCGGCAGTATGAATAATCTTGTAAGCCAGGTACTGGAGCCAACCATCGGTAACTACTTCCGTAACAGTGCGCAGGACAGTGATGTGATTTCGTTTTTAAGTACACGTAAAGAAAGACAGAACGCAGCAAAGGAGCACATTAAAGAAGTGTTGGAAGAGTACAACGTAAATGCAGTTGATACATTGATCGGTGATATTGTTCCTCCTGAAGCGTTAATGAAAACACTTACAGATCGTAAGATTGCACAGGAAGAAGAGAAGACGTACGAGACACAAAGAATGGCACAGGAAAAAAGACAGGGTGTTGAAAAAGAAACAGCCATTGCAGATATGCAGAAAGAAATTGTAAAGGCACAACAGAGTGTAGAGATTGCTCAGCGGACAGCCGATGCAACAGTGAAGAAAGCAGAAGGTGATGCAACCAGTTTAAAACTGAATGTAAATGCAGAAGCTGAAGCAACCAAGATGCGTGCAAATGCAGATAGTGAAGCTATTAAAATGAAAGCTGCTGCACAAGCTGAATCAACAAAGCTGAATGCAACTGCTGATGCAGAACGTATTTCAAAAACAGGTTTAGCTGAAGCAGAGAAAATCATGGCCATTGGTAAATCAACTGCAGAAGCATACGAGTTGCAGGTGAGAGCAATGGGTGGCGATAACTTTACACGTTATAAAATCACCGAAGAAATCAGTAAAGGTCAAATCAAGATCATACCCGATGTGTTGATTGGTGGCGGCAATGGATCTGATGGTCCTATCAGCGGGCTGCTTGGTTTAAAGCTGATGGAAATGATGGATGCTGATAAGAAAAAAGATCAGAAGAAAGAGAATTAAAAATCTGTAACAAAAAGCCCTCCGATTATTTCGGAGGGCTTTTCTTATTCAGGTAGTTCGTTCTTGGTAAATGCTGGAGAAGATTCCTGTTTCAATCATTGTACTGTCGTGCAGTATAACTCCATTATATAGTTTAGGATTGGTAAATGCAAAGCCATAATCTAATAATAATCCTGAGTTTACCCTTGCTGGCTCTAAACTGCCAAATATATTGTTGATATATGTTTGATAAGAGGTATTGATTTCTGCATAAGGAGGAGGTGTAAAGGTTTGAGAAAAAGAAATAAGAATAGAAACCAGCAATAAAGCTGTAAGCAGCAGTTTTTTCATGTTAGTTTTTTTTAAGTGTAATTAGGAAAAGGGAAGAAATTAATAGCGAATATCAAAGCGGCCTTCGGTAACAATTACTTTTTCTCCGGTAGATCTGGAAGCAGTAAATGAAAAACGACCTGAAAGAATGCGTTGTATTGAGTCATGTTTTGTGATAAATAATTCACCAAAATCGTTTGGCCACATTTGATAAAGCAATAAATCAAAAGTATGTTGGCCTTTAGCAAAACCTTTTTGTTTTTTTAGCTGATAAGCAGTTCCTTGAATAAGCAATAGACTGTCGGTAGTGATTGAAACAGTTGGGAGATTGCTTGCAGCTCGATTTGCAGCTACAATATTTAGAAACCAACCTCCGCCTGGGCCGTTCCCTAAAAATGGATACTCAGTAATAATGCCAGAGTATCCATTTCCTCCTTTTGGCACAAAGACTTTCCCATCAATTTTACAGCCAAAGGTCATTGCTCCAATTGTTGTTTCGGGGGGTAGTTGCGGCTCGTTATCTTTTTTACACTTAGAGTTAAGTAAAAGAGAGGAGAATAGAAGAAGATAAAAAGTGTGTGTCAGTTTCATACAATGATTGCTGTTTGATGTTCATTGTTCCGGTTCAACAGTAAGGTAAGAAAAATTCTTCTTTTAAGATTAATTACAAACTTCTCTTGAATTGTACTCGCCAACTTTTAATATTGCTGGTAATATTTGCAGATTCTTTTGCAATTACTTTGTACGGATTTTGTAAAAATTAGTAAGGGTCAATGGCATAATAAAATAGTTCAGTTGTTTAACGAATACATAGTGAATAAAAAGCCCCCCGAATCTTTCGGGGGGCTTTTTATTATTCAGGTAGTTCGTTCAAATTATTTTGCTTCCAATACTTGTGTAATACGATCATTCAAATCCTGCAGATGCAGTCTGGTCATCGTATCAGTTGTTGTTGGTATAGCTGCACGGATATCATTACGCAGTGTACGCAATGTTCCTTTTAAGATTGAATACACATCCGTGTTCTTTACATTCAGTGATGGTGTTATTTGAATGTTGAAGGTAATGGTGCCAAGCGTTAATGGCGCTGCACCACCGGGTAACAACGTAATGATGCGTTCTACAAACATCTTCTGCAAATTACGACGGTATACATCCGTTGCTTTCTTTGTATACACTTCGCTGAAGATCATCTTACGCAGATCGTCCATTACTTCTGTTGCTTTGTATGCATTGTTGCCGAGTGTTGATTCCATCATGAACAGCTTGTTCATGGTGTTGGCACTGATGATGCGGTTGAGAATAGTTTCCTGACGTGTGCCAATGACTATTTGCGGATTTGCACCAGTGCGGCTGAAGATATCATTATTGATCAACCATGTTGGTGTAGCAAACAACTGCTGACCAATAAAATTCATGGCATCTTTTTGCACAGCCTTTGGTGTAAATTCATAAATACCACCATCCTGCTCAACAACTTTTGGTGTTTCATAAATACCACCAATGTTTTTTACAACATGTCCCATGTAACGGCCATACTGTCCAACAACCTGATTGTACATTTCATCTAAACCATCATAACTTTCATTGGGTTCTTTGGTCCAAGAAATTAAGTTGGGGACAATACGCTGCAGATTTTTTATACCATAGTTACCTGCTTTCATGGCATCGTTACCCAGGTCTTCGCTTTGTGAACGTGGATCATCAGGATTTTGTTCTGTACCAAACCAGAGACGTTTATTTTTTAAACGCTCAGTAGTCAGTTTTCTTAATGCAGGAACTTCATCAGCAGCTGTTTTAAACTCAGGCATCCAGCGGTAGCCCCATTCAATGGCCCACTTATCATAATCGCCGATACGGGCAAATAATCCGCTTCTTGAAATATTATCTTCCGGTTGTGCTACATAATTAAAACGTGCATAATCCATAATAGATGGTGTATGTCCGTTTGCTTCAACCCATTTTTTATTACGCATACTGTCTACAGGAACGGAAGAAGATGATCCGAAGTTATGACGAAGACCAAGTGTATGTCCTACTTCGTGTGATGATACAAAACGGATGAGCTCACCCATCAATGCATCATCAAACATCATAGTTCTTGCACCGGGATCAACCGCAGCTGTTTGTATAAAATACCAGTTGCGTAATAACTTCATCACGTTATGATACCAGTTGATATGACTTTCTAGAATTTCTCCGCTGCGTGGATCATGAACGTTTGGTCCGCTTGCATTCTGTGTTTCAGAAGGCTTGTACACAATAGCGCTGTAACGGGCATCTTCAATACTCCAGGTGCTGTCTTCTTTTGGAGTAGGAGCCATTTTTCCAATGATGGCATTTTTAAAACCTGCCTGTTCAAATGCAACCTGCCAGTCAGTAACACCCTGCATTAAATAAGGAACCCATTTTTTTGGCGTAGCAGGATCAATGTAATAGATGATTTGTTTTTTAGGTTCAACCAATTCGCCACGTTTGTATTTTTCAATGTCCTCATCTTTTGGTTCCAGTTTCCAGCGCACAGCCATTTCAACATTTTTTACGCCTTGCGGATTGGCATCAAAATCTGTATAGCTTCTGGCAAAGAAACCAACACGTGGATCAAAAATTCTTGCTTTAGCAGGAGTTTTAGGAAGCAGCAACATGGAGCTGTTTAACTCCAGTGTATAAGCACCACCGGCCGGAGGCGCAAATGGATTGATGGCTCCGCCCGGTGCGCCGCCACGGGTGTATGTTTTAGTTGTTTTAATTTCAATGTTGAGTGGAAAAGAGCGAACGGTCTGAATAAAAGAACGATCTGCCTGTAATGCACCAAGTTGTAAACTGGATTTTGCACCGGTATTAAAGAACAACACATCGTTATCGCCGGCAATATAATCTGTTAATTCAATTACAGTAGAGTTGGTATTGGTAACTGAATCCTTACCAAAAGCTCTTACATCAAACGCCTGCATAATCGGTAATGTATTGGAGTTCATTACTGCTTTATACATTCCATCAGTATCTGCAGCACGCTGATCAAATGAAACCCTTCTTAAAAACACTTTGTTGTTGGGCCCCTTGTCGAAACGGATCACATTGTTATTAATAATATCTCCTGCATACCCGCTGAAACCGTTACTTAAACCGGCCGCCGATTTAGAAATACGGCTTACAATCAGGATTTCTCTGCCAATTAATGAATCGGGTACTTCAAAATACCATTTGTCATCAACACGGTGCACTTTAAAAAGTCCTTCATCGGTCCGTGCTTTATCGGTAATCACATCTTTATAAGGCCTTGGTGTTGAGCGGCCCGGGATAGAAGGGGGCGTTCCTGTTGGAGTCTGTGGAAGAGTGGGACCTCCTGTTTGAGGGGTTCCCGGCCTGTTTTGAGAGCCGGCAGTAAACCCTGTACTCACAAATAAAATAATTGCTAACGAACGCAGCATTTTTTTTCTCATACTTTGATTGGTTTTAATAAACAGATGAAGATAAACGGATTCACTGAATCCTCGTTTAAACAAGGATGAAATTAAAAATGTTAGGGATAAACGGCAGATTGTGATAAACGGTTGAAACAGCAGGCTTCGCAAACCTTTGTTAGGGAAAAGAATTAAAAAAATTAAAAAGCAGGAACTTGTTCAAAATAAATATTTCCCTAACTTGTGCCACCCGTTAGGAGGGAAGGCGGTTTGATTTTTTGAAATTTTTTTTCATAGAATTGCGCCAAATCATTTAAGATAAAAACTTACTTAATTAAAAACCAAAAAATCAATTGTCATGGCTGAAACAAAACCAACTGCAGCAAAGGCTGCATCTTCAGTTCAAGCGAAAAAAAGCAGCAATGCTATTTCATGGGTTGCTCCTGTTGTGTGTATTCTTGCAGGTTATGCGATCTGGCGTTTTATCTTAGGAAATGCAAGTGGATTCTCAGAGCCGGATACATCAGGCGCATGGTTCTGGCCAAAACATCACAAACCAATTGGAGCACTGAATGCAGTTTATGAAGGTGGTATTATTGTACCTCTCCTCATTGGTTTATTTTTAATGGTAATTGTTTTCTCAATTGAACGTTACCTCACAATCATAAAGGCAATGGGTGCTGCAAGTGCAACTGATTTTATACGTAAAGTACAATATCATCTTGCCAACAAAAATATTGATGCTGCAATTGCAGAATGCGATAAGCAAAAAGGTTCTGTTGGAAATGTAATGAAGGCGGGTTTAAAAAAATACCGTGAAATGACCAGCGAAACCGTTATGGATCATGAGCAAAAAATTGGTGCGATCCAAAAAGAAGTAGAAGAAGCAACCGCTCTGGAACTTCCAATGCTCTCCAAAAATCTGGTGTTTTTATCAACTATTACATCACTCGGAACACTTGTTGCCCTTTTAGGTACTGTATTAGGTATGATCCGAGCCTTTGCCTCTCTTGGTAAAGAAGGTGGCGGCGGTGATGCGGCTCAGCTGGCCATTGGTATTTCTGAGGCGTTATATAATACTGCATTGGGTATTGGTACTTCATCTTTTGCATTGGTGATGTACAATATTTTTACCACAAAGATTGACTCTATTACGTATGGCATTGATGAAACAAGCTTTACTTTAACGCAGAGTTTTGCTACTCAATACAAATAAAATCTGTGGGTGTGCTATTTTAAGTTGTAGCGTACGTATGGAATTTTTGAACTATTGAATCTCTCATTACAAAACGATTAAGTAAATGTCTAAACTCAATAAAATTCCCAAAAAAAGTACATGGGTGGATATGACGGCCTTTGTGGACGTTGCCTTCCTCATCCTGTCTTTCTTTATGCTGGCAACAAAGTTTAAACCCCCTGAAGTGGTGAAGATAGACAACCCTAAATCGGTTTCTTCTGAAAATCAACCGGAGAAGGATGTGTTTAAAGTGTCGTTTGACAAAGAAGGCCGTGTATTTGTAAGTTACAGTACAGATCAGGATGGAAAAGAAAAAGCAAAATTAACCGCTGAAGTGTTAAGCCGCCAGAAAGGGCTTGGTTTAACACCTGCAGATATAGCAACATTTGTAAAATTTTCTGTTGGTGGTATTGGTGTACCGGTTGAAAAGTTAAAAGGTTTCCTTCAGTTATCTGACGAAGAATACAAGTCTTTTAAGCAACCGGGTATTCCTGTACAGGACACACTCAATAATCAGTTAAATGATTACCTGAATGCGTTGCTCACAGGAACAGGCGGGCGCAAGCCGGAAAATGTGATGTTAAATGGAGATAATGGAACAACCTATCCTTACTTTAAGAATGTGCTGGCTGCATTTAAAAAGAACGGTATCTTCTCCTTTAAACTCATCACATCTCTGGAAGGTGTACCGGAAGGTACCCCGTTGTATAAAACACGGAAAGAACAGTCTAAGAAGTAAACAACATTGTTCATTTTAAATAACAAACGCTATGGGAGCAGATGTATCAGCACCGGATAGTGGGGGTCATAAAAAAGGCCCGGGGGTCAAAAAGCAGGCAAGAAAAGATACCAAGGTGGATATGACACCGATGGTTGATCTTGGTTTTTTGCTCATTACATTCTTTGTATTCACCACAACCATGAGTACGCCAAAAGCGTTTAAGCTCAATGTGCCAGATGATTCAGCAAAGGATGAAGAAAAAAGTGAAGCAAAGGCATCGGGAGCGTTTACTGTTTTGCTGAGTAAAGAAAATCACGTGTATTATTATGAAGGCCAGTTAGCTCCGGACGGATCTAACTTTAAGTCTTCAAATTTTAAGGATATACGTGCAGAATTGCTCAGGAAAAAAGCAAATACGCCTGAGAAAGATCTGGTCGTGATTATTAAGCCCAACGAAACAGCCGTTTATAAAAACGTAGTTGACATGCTGGATGAAATGACAATTACTGAAATAAAGCGATATGCAGTAGTTGATATTTTTCCCGGTGAAGTTGATTTGATTAAAGCAACAGAAGCTGGAGCACCGGCAGCACCGGGCGGAAAATAGTTTATGGAAAATAAACATTCCGGCATCTAATTCATAACACAACGGATCATTTATGGAAATAAATAAAATTTTAAGCGCCGATTTCCTCGACATCCTCTTTGAAGGAAGAAACAAGGAATATGGTGCTTATGAACTCAGAAAAAATTATCAGAAGAGGTTAACCACCGCTCTGTTAATTACCGCAGGTGTTGCTTTGCTTATTTTTCTTGCAGTGATTGTAGGAAGAAGCGTAGGAACCAACGATAAAAAGCGAACGAAATCAACAGACATTACTCTTGCTGAAATTAAACAGGAAGAGCCTCAAAAAATTGAGCCACCACCTCCGCCTCCTCCAAAACAGGAGCCGCCAAAAATTGAAATTCAGAAATTTACTCCCCCAAAAATTGTGGAGGATGAAAAATTTGAAGAAAAAAATGAGGTGAAAGAACAGGAAGTAATTACCAACGTAGGTAAAATAGACCAGGAAGGTATCAAAGATCCTGAGGTTGTAAATCCTCCTAAAGTGGAGCAGGAAACAAAAGTTGTGGAAGCTCCCAAGGAAGATGAGAATCAGGTATTCACGAAAGTAGAAGTAGAAGCCCAGTTCCCCGGTGGTGAGGCGAAATGGAATAAGTATGTGTACAATGAAATCATGAAGAACATTGATGATTTAACCGATGAGGGACAAGAGGGTTCATGTGAAGTTCAGTTTATTGTTGACAAAGAAGGAAATGTAAGCAGTGTAGAACCGTTAACAATGAAAGGTTCTAAATTAGCAGAAGTTGCAGTGAATGCTATTAAGCGTGGACCTAAATGGGTACCCGCTATCCAGAATGGCCGTCAGGTGAAAGCATGGCGCCGTCAGAAAGTTACATTCAGGCTTCCTGACGAACAACCGTAGACCTTTATCAAGAAGGAATATACAAGCAAATATCCCCATCGGTTTTCCGGTGGGGATTTTTTTTCGTTCCCCAAAGTAAGAATGGGTTTATGGATTTCTCTTTCACTCTCATCTCATTTAAAATTAATTGTTATGAGTGCCATCGAATCCAACAACGATCAGCGAAACATCCGCATTGATTTTGCACCAATGGTTGATCTTGGTTTTTTACTGATTACTTTTTTTGTGTTCACTACACAACTGCAACAAAGCAAAGCCTTTGGTTTAAACATGCCTGCAGACGGAACCGATACTGAAGCCAAACTTTCCACAACCATTACATTACTCATAAAAGAAAATGGCGTTATTGATTACACCGAAGGCAATGATGAAAAGGTATTGAAAAGCGGAACCGTTGCTTTAAACAGCAAACCCGGATTAAGAGATCACTTAATTGATAAGCGCAAAAGAATTATTCAGCAACATGGTTCAGATTCAGATTATACCGTCTTAATTCAGCCAACAACAGTTACCAGTTACAAAGATCTGGTAGATGTACTGGATGAAATGACCATTAATGATATTAAAAAGTATGTGCTCATGAAAGATAAACCAGTTAAACAATAAACAGTTGTGCAGCATCTGTTTACATTTGCAGCATGCTGGGAAAACTCACAGGCTGGGACGATACCATTGTTGCTTTGGCAACGCCACACGGAATTGGTGCTTTAGGCATCATCAGGCTCAGTGGCGGTAAAGCCATTGAAATTATCAATCAAATTTTTCCATCAAAAGATTTAAGCAAACAACACTCTCATACCATACATGTAGGGTTTTTAAAAGAGGACGGTAAGACACTTGATGAAGTAGTTGTTTCCTTATATAAAAATCCAAGAAGTTATACCGGCGAAGATGTTGTTGAAATCAGTTGTCATGGATCACCTTACATACAGGAGCAGGTAATGAATGCAGTTGTTGCCAGAGGCGCAAGACTTGCAAAGCCGGGAGAGTTTACACAACGGGCTTTTTTAAAAGGTAAACTGGATTTAACCCAAGCTGAAGCTGTTGCAGATTTAATTGCCAGCAATACAGAAGCAAGCCGCAATACGGCGTTACATAATATCCGTGGCGGATTTTCAACCGTATTGCAGGAGTTGAGAGAACAGTTGATTCAGTTTTCAGCATTGATTGAACTGGAGCTTGATTTTAGTGAAGAAGATGTAGAGTTTGCAGACCGTACAAAATTTTACAACCTCATCCATGAGTCACAAAAAATAACAGACAATTTGTTGCAATCGTTTCAACTGGGGAATGTGATTAAAAATGGTGTTAACGTAGCGATTGTGGGCAAACCCAATGCAGGGAAATCAACTTTACTGAATACACTGTTGAATGAAAACCGAGCCATTGTAAGTGAAATTGCAGGAACAACAAGAGATACCATTGAAGAAGTAATTAATATTGACGGAATTTTATTCCGCCTGATTGATACAGCAGGCATTCGTGAAAGTACCGATGTAATTGAGCTGATTGGAGTGGAACGTAGTCTGGAAAAAATGAGCACAGCGGATGTTGTACTTTATTTATTTGATGTAAAGGAAGAATCGCTTCCACTGCTTCAGGCTGCATTAGCATTGGTGAAAAAACAAAACAGCAGGTATCTTTTAATTGGCAATAAGGTTGATCAGCTTGGAGAAGAAGTTGCACGGCAAAAATTTACAGGCGAAGATGTACTGTTCATTTCTGCTAAAGAACATCTGCATATCAATTTGCTCAAACAGCGACTGGTTGATAAAGTGATTGCAGGTCAGGTCAACACAGAAAATACCATTGTTACCAATGCCCGACATTACGAAGCACTAAAAGAAGTGGCATCATCATTGGCAGATATCAGCAAGGGAGTTGATGAAAGAATTTCAGGTGATCTGCTGTCGCTTGATATACGCCGCTGTTTACATTATCTGGGAGAAATAACCGGAGAGATCACTAATGAAGACAGACTGGATTATATTTTCAGCAAGTTCTGTATCGGAAAGTAACCTGTTACAACTTCCGATCATGTTGCCCTGCATGCATATATTCTGTTGGAGTGATGCCAAACTGTTTTTGAAAACTTCTTGTAAAATTACTTTGTGAACTAAAGCCAACTTTATCTGCTATTTCATAAATTTTGTAGCTCCCTTCAGCCAGCATTTCAGCTGCTTTTTTTAATCTGGTGATATTGATAACTTCCAGCGGAGTTAAAACAGAAATCGCTTTAATTTTTCTGTACAAAGTAATACGGCTCATGTTCATTGCTTTTGCCAGTTTCTCTACATCCATTTCAACATCTTCCAGATCTTTGCATATAGCCGCATCTAATTTTTCTAAAAATTGTTCATCGGCTTTTGTATGTGCCATGCTGCGAATGTGCACCAAAGGAGAGCTGGCATAAAAATCACGGATGCTGTTGCGGTTTGAAAGCAAACTTGCAATTTGAGCAAGCAGATGTTCCTTGGCAAATGGTTTTTCAATATAAGCATCTGCACCAAGTTCAAGCCCCTTCACTTTAGACTGGATGGTGTTTTTTGCAGTAAGCAGTATAACGGGTATATGTGAGTATTCAAAGTTCGATTTGATCCTTTTACACAATTCAAATCCATCCATCACAGGCATCATCACATCGCTGATCACTAATTGTACAGCTTCTGTTTCAAGTAGTTTTAATGCCTGCTGACCATCCATTGCTTTTAGTATGGCGTACTTGTGTTGCAAAATCCGTTCAAGGAAGTCAAGAATTTCTTCGTTATCATCAATCAGCATCAGTAGGGGCAGCATATCGTATTGTTTATTGATGAGCTTATTATTACCCGTTATTGTGTTTCAAAGGCAATTTCAGTATAAATAAATTTAAACCATTGTTGGGTGTTTTTAAATATAAACTTCCTTTGTGTAATTCTGTCAACGATTTTGCTAATGCAAGTCCAATGCCGGTACCTTGTTGTTTAGAAGCTTCTTTCATGCGGTAAAAAGGCTCAAAAATTTTTTCACGCATTTCATCGGGAATAACATGCCCGTCGTTTTCAATTTCAATCATCACATCTGTTGCATTGTTTTCAAGTGGCAGTAAACGAACGGTTACATTGTGTTGTGCATATTTTACCGCATTGTTAATCAGGTTGCTGAAAATTTTGTTCAATGCTTCTTCATCTGCTAAAGCAATGATTTCGGTTTCAGGAACTGATAAATTGTATGTTAATGACTTCTTTTTTGCCAGCATCGAAAAATTAAGATAATTCTCCCGTAGTAAGGCTGTGATATTTACTTTTATAAAATCAATACTAAACCCTTTTGTTTCGGTTTGCCTGAAATCCAGAATTTGAGTGATGAGTGCAATCAGCCGGTTGCTGTTTCTTTCCAACGTAACTACATCTTCTTTTATAGCAGGAACTTCATCTACCTGTTCCAGTAAATTTTCAACAGGACCTTTTATTAACGTAAGAGGGGTTCTTATTTCATGTGCAATGTTGGTAAAGAAATCAATCTTTGCTTCGTAAATTTCTTTTTCTTTTTTGTCTTCTGAAATAATGTGATAGGTTCTCAATAAATAGTAACCAATAGCAAGTATTACAATACCATAAACAAGATAAGCCCATGCAGAAGCCCACCATGGTGGCAAAATAGTAATCTTTAACTGCTTTTCCTGCTCTCCCCAGTTGCCATTGATACCGGCTTTTACTTTAAACACATAGTTGCCTGGCGATAAACTGGTGAAATATATTTTTCGGTTGGGTTTAATTTCTATCCATTCATTGCCCAACCCTTTCATCATGTATCTGTAAGCTGTCATTTCAGGCGAAATAAAACTCAGCGCTGCAAAATCAATACTTATAGTGGAACGGTTGTATGGAAGAGCTACTTCATCGGTAAATAAAATGGATTGATGCAGCAGCGAACTGTCACTGTTTACATCAAATTCTTTGTTTTGTACCTGAAGTCCGGTAATAAAAACAGGTGGTATAATACTGTTTGTAAAAAAGACAGCAGGTTTAAAACGAATCATGCCTTTTATGCTTCCAAAATAGAAATGCCCTTTTTCATCTTTGTAACCGGAGTTATAGTTAAACTGATCGTTCAGGAGTCCGTTGGCTTTTGTAAACACGGTGATTTTTTCATTAACCGGATTCATACTAACCAAGCCTCTGGAGGTAGTTATCCAAAGCTGATTTTTGTCATCCTCCAGTATTTTGAAAATAAAATTACTGGGAAGACCTTTCTGATCAGTGTAAACAGTAAACTGATTTCTGTTTCTGTTTAATTTACAAAGCCCACCACCTTCTGTAGCAAGCCATATGTTTTGTTTACTGTCTTCATACAAAGCATTAATGGTGTTGTTGGGAAGTGAATTAAAATTGAACGGCTCATTTACTATATGTCCCAGTTCTTTGGTAACAGGATTGTAATAATATACACCCCTGTCGTGTGTACCAATCCAGATGATGCCATGTACATCTTCCATGAGGCAGGATACAAACGTGTATGGGGGCAGGTTTGCTGTATTTTCAAATCCATTTTGATCACGGTTATATTTATACAGGCAATTGCTGGTACCTGCATACATGATGCCACTACGGGAGTAAAGCAGGCTTACTATAAAATTACTTTTGAGATCAGTATTACCCGGGCCCGCAATAAAATGTTTATTTATTTTTCCCGTACGTAAATCCATTACATCCAGACCGTGTTCAAACGTACCGATCCATAATTCATCCTCTGCCACTGCTAAACCATGTATGTTGGAGTAAGCAATGCTGTTTTTTTCTCCTGTTGGTTTGTATTGTGTAACTGTACCTGTTGCAGGATTCATTTTATTTAAACCTGCATCTTCTGTTCCTATCCATAAATTTCCAGAGCTGTCTTTACATATTTCTCTTACTACGCTGCCGCTGATACTGTTTACAGAATTATCAGGAAAGTATTTTTGAAAAATGGCAAACTGTTTTGAATAATAATTGATTCCTCCAAAATAAGTGCCTGCCCACATGCCTCCTTCTTTATCCTTACAAAGTGTATACACGGCGTTATCTGTAAGCGAATAAGGATCTGACAGATTTTTTTTGAGCTGCAGAAAAGTTTTTGCTGCAGTATTGTACACAAAAATACCCGACTCAGTTGCAAGCCAGTATTCATTTTTCGAATACTGCTTTATGTCATGTACATAGATGGTTGTTTTATCAGGATTTAAAGTGAGTATATCTTCATAATCACCCGTTGCAAAATCAAAACGTTTTAAACCCTGACTGGTTGTGCCTGCATAAATAGAACCATTACCCGAAGGATAAATTTTTACAATGGCATAGGAGGCAGGATTGGGAGAATGTGTAAACAGGTTAAAGCTTTTAAAGCGCTCAGTTTTTTCATCATACTTCTGTAAAAAGCCATTAGGCGTGCATGCCCAGAGATCGCCTTCTTCAGAAAGACAAAGCGAACTGGCATTAAAATAAGCAGATGGAGGAAATGTTTTTAAAGTCTTCGTTTCAAAATTGTACCTGCAAATGGTTAGGCGGGAGATAAACCAAAGCTGTCCCTTTGTATCCATTTGCAACGCATTAATTTCAGTAAGCGAATCAATGAACCGAACCATTCGTTCCTTTTGTCGGTCGAACAGATATAACCCTTTCTGGCAACCCACCCAGAGACGGTTGTGTTTATCAGTGAGTAAACACCCGATAAGATTAGTTTCCAGAGGTTGCCCCTGATCGTGCATATTAAATACTTTGAAATGATATCCATCAAAACGATTTACACCATCCTTCGTACCAAACCATAAAAAACCGCTGCTGTCCTGAGCACTGCAGTAAACTGTATTATTGGAAAGACCACTTTCTACCTGATAATTTCTGAAAAAGAAAGGTTGAGCATTGGCAGAGTTTGCAATGCACAAACACAATAGCATAACAAAAATCAGTATAGCAGTATGATATGGTTTCAGGAAAGACATACTGCTAAGTTGAAGTTTTTTCAGTAAAAAAGCTATACTGTCTTTCAGCAAATGAAGCAATATTGACTTGTTGTAAGGGTAGAAACAAAAATGAACGAAACTGCAAAAACTATGATACAGGTTGAATAGTGATTGATAGAAGGATGATTTTACTTTACATCAGTAATTATTCTGTCTTAAAAGAAGTTTGATTACAGAACGATTGCCTTTATTCAAACGATTTTGCTGTATGATACACGATTGCATTTCTTTATTGAAACCCATTGCTGTACCTCCATCGTTTTCCCTTATCCTGATACTGCGTACAACTATTAACAGGCTGTACTTCAAAGCAAAAAAACAACTGTTTAACACAAGGCAAATTCATTTGCTTTTTGTTGACAGTCTTCTTTTTTTATGTCATCACCGCTTAATTATATATAAAATCAAAACTGCTTAAGCATGAAAAAGAGAAATCAGTTTTTTAAAACGACAATGAGCATTCTGTTTGCCGTACTCCTTTGTACTGCTGCTTTTGCACAGTCAAAAGTAACGGGAACAGTTAAGTCTGTTACAGGCGAGCCATTGTCGGGCGCTACCATTTCAGTAAAAGGTACATCTGTTTCTGTTGTGGCTGATGCAAAAGGTGCATTCAGCATTGAAGCTTCAGCAGGCAGTGTACTTGTTATCAGTTCAGTTGGATACAAAACAAAAGAGATTACAGTATCCGGTTCTGTTGTAAATGAAACACTAGAAATAGCAGAAGGCTCATTAAATGAAGTAGTGGTTATCGGTTATCAAACAGTAAGAAAGAGAGATCTTACCGGTGCTGTTGGATTAATTGATACGAGAGCGGCCAACAGAAATACTTCCAACACAATTGCTGAAAGTATTCAGGGGCTTACACCGGGTGTTACGGTTCGTAACTCAGGTACACCGGGCGGTGCAGCAAAAATTGATATCAGAGGTGCCGGTACGTTTGCCAATAACAATCCGTTGTACATTATTGATGGGATGTATACCGATGCCACACCCGATTTTAATCCAAGCGATGTTGAATCTATTCAAATATTAAAAGACGCATCTGCCGCCGCTATTTACGGAAGCCGAGCAGCCAATGGCGTTATCATCATCACAACTAAAAAAGGAAGAAAAGGGCCGATGGTTTTTTCAGGCAGTATAAAAGCAGGTGTACAAACCGTACACAACCGTTACGATATGATGGATGTAAATGAATACCGTACACTGGCTACTACATTGTACCAAGCAGCAGGAGCGGCGGTGCCTACTTCACTTACTACCGACTTTGATCCTGCTATCAATACCAATTGGCAAAAAGAATTTTTACGTACAGGTGCAATTGGAGAATATAATATGTCAGCTTCAGGGGCTATTCAAAAAGTAAACTTTTTTGTGAGTGGAAATCATTTTAATAACAAGGGCCCTGTAATTGATAATAACTTTTCACGCAGTGGTTTTAGAATTAACACCGGTACAAAACTGGGGCGTTTTAGTATTGGACAAAATGTTTTGTTCAGCTGGACGAGAGAGAATCCGGTAGCAGCCGGTGGTGTTGGTGTTAATCCGTTTGTTGATATGATTACCATGCCTCCTGTTGTTGCATTGCAGGGAAGCAGATACATCAGCCCGGAAAATCCGGAAGGCTGGGGTATTGGTTTAAACAATGCGTATCTCAGTACACTAACTGCTAATGTGCCTGCGTTGCAACGCTTAGATCAGTTTGTGCAAAAGAATTTTAAAATTCGTGGTAATGCGTATCTCGATTTCCGCATCATGGATGGGTTGGTATACCGGTTTAATTTTGGACTTGAAAAAACCAAAGATATTGGTGAAGGAAGCAGAAAGCCCGGCACTGTAAGACAAGGCACGCCTTCTCCTAACAATAATAAACTGGCCACTTTCAGAACAACCGGTGAGTTTGAATCGAAACTGTTTGAACATACACTCAATTACGATAAAACATTTGGTGAACACCGCATTGGCGCTGTTGCAGGTTTCAGTAATCAAACATTTAATCATCCGGTTAACCGTTTTACAACAATTGAAGGAAGCCCCACGGTAGAAGATCCTTATACACGCAGATGGAATATCATTGGGTTTTTAGGCCGTGTGAATTATTCGTACAAAGAAAAATATTTAACCAGCATTACTTTTCGTCGTGATGGAAGTTCTCTCTTCAGCAAAAATTTCAGATGGGGTAACTTTCCATCAGCTTCAGTTGCATGGCGTATTTCCAAAGAAGATTTCTGGAACGTAGATGCAGTGAACGATCTCAAAGTTCGTGTATCATATGGTTCATTAGGTAATTCAGAATTTTTACAACCCTGGCAATACTACGCACAAATCAATCCTTTTCCCCGTGCAGTATTTGGCCCCAATTCAACGGAACAAATTGGCGGCATCGTAACACAATTAGCAAACAACAACCTGCGTTGGGAACGCAAGAACACCACCAACTTTGGTGCAGAAGCATCTTTGTTTAACAACCTGTTCAGTTTTTCTGCCGATTATTTTATTGCGGAATCAAAAGATGTATTGGTTGATTTGCCCATAAGTGCAACTACAGGTAATGCAGGTGGTAACCCGCCTGTGAATGCTGCCACACTCAAAAACCGTGGTATTGAATTAGCACTTACTTACCGTGCAAAACCGGTAAAAGATTTTAGTTGGGATGCAACTGTAAACTTTACCAGTATAAGAAACGAGGTAGTTGCGTTTGGTAATGCCACTACAAAATATACACAGTTAGGCGATGCCCGCACAGAACTTGGCCGTTCAATTGGTGAATGGTATGTACTTAAAACGGATGGTATCTTTCAAAGCCAGGCCGAAATTGATGCACATGTTGGAAAAACCGGACAGGTACTTCAGCCATGGAGCAAGCCGGGTGATATCCGTTACATAGATGTTGATGATGATGGTGTGCTTGATCTGGATAAAGACCGTTATTATGCAGGAAGCCCATGGGCCAAATGGGAAGCAGGACTTTTATTAAATGCTTCTTACAAAAATTTCACGATCAATATGCAATGGTATACTGTTGTAGGTAACCAACTGTACAACCGTCCTCGTTATAATGTAGACCGTATGGATCAAAACACCAACTTCAGAAAAGGTGCACAGGTATGGACGGCACAAAATCAAAGTAATGAATGGCCACGTGCAGCAATCGGTGCACCCGACAGAGGTATTCAATACAACGTGTTACCACAAAGCGACCGTTGGCTCGAAAGCGGAAGTTATCTCCGTTTGCGCAATGTGGAAATAGGTTACACAGTATCTAAATCTTCATTAAAACGCATTGGGTTTAATAACTGTCATTTTTATCTGAGTGGACAAAATCTGTTAACCATTACAAAATATACAGGACTCGATCCGGATATTGTTGGTGTAAATATTTTTGAAAGAGGTCTCGATAATGGTCAATATCCTGCACTGCGTATTGTTTCTGCAGGAGTAAGGTTTGGATTTTAACACATCAGTATTTATCAATTTTAATTCTTTTGAAATGAACAATATAGTTAAACTCGTAATAGCAGCAATGCTGATGGTTTCGGCAACAGCCTGCAAAAAAACCTTGGAGTTGGAAATTGAAAACCCCAACCGCATCGATGAATCAAACTTTTGGAAAACAGGAGATGATGCATTGAAAGGGATCAATGCGGTATATGGCAACTTTTACAGAAATGGTTCGCCCGGTTCAAGATGGACACCGTTTTATTTTGATATCCGTTCCGATGATGGTTATTCAACAAGTCCATGGAATGAATTAAGAAGTGTGGGCGGATTAAATATTACGCAATACAGCTTTGAAGTAAATTTTGATACATGGGGTCATCATTGGCGTGGTGTGTACAGAGCTAACCAGGTGCTGGCTTATGTACCTGCCATTCAAATGGATGAAAATTTGAAGAAGCAATATTTAGCCGAAGCAAAATTTATCAGAGCATTATACTATTACAATCTGGTAACCATCTGGGGAAATATTCCACTCATATTGCAACCATCACAGCCCGATGATAAACCATCGCAGGCAACACAGCAACAGGTGTGGGCTCAAATTGAAAATGATCTTACCGATGCGGCTAATAACTTACCTGTTTCATATACCGGCGAAGAAGTTGGCCGTGCAACAAAGGGTGCTGCTTATGGTATGTTGGGCAGAGTGTATTTGCAACAGAAAAAAAATGCACAGGCTGCTACTGCATTAGAGTGGCTCATTACAGGTCCGGGTATGTCACTGTATAATCTGGAAGCCAATTATGCAGATAATTTTAAACATACAACTGAGAACAACAGAGAATCTGTTTTTGAAATTCAGTTTAAACAACGTCCCGAAAACAGCGGAGAGGACGGACCTGCTTCAAATGTTGGCACCAGCAGAGCTCCGTTTTTTGCACCTCCCGGTCATGGGTTTAATGACGGCAACATGCACCGTTGGGTAGTACACGAATTTTTAAAAGAGAATACAGCAGGTGGCGGAAGAGATCCAAGACTTGCAGCAACTGCATTGTATGATTCAACAGATGAAAGAGGCCCCGACTTTACAATTGTTTATGGTTCAACCTTTACATCAAAGAATTATGATAATAATATTAAGAACAGAGTTTGGTATCGTAAATATTTAGATGATTATTTCCGTATCAATCAGTTTGAAATATTTAACAGTCCGGTTAATTTCCGTGTGATTCGTTTTGCTGATGTATTACTGATGTATGCAGAAGCATTGAATAATCTCGGCCGTACATCTGAAGCATATGCTTTTGTAGACAGAGTAAGGGAGCGTTCGGGCTTAAGAAAATTATCTGTTGCAATGCCGGGGTTAACACAGGCACAGTTTCAAAAACAACTGGAGCATGAGCGTATTACTGAATTATCAGGTGAGTCGCTTCGCTGGAATGATCTGGCTCGCTGGGGTTATTTTGATGATGCTGCAAAACTTGCAGAGTTAAAAGCACGTGATCCGGAGTTTAACAATTTTATTCTCGGCAGAAATAAATACATGCCCATACCTCAGGCAGAGATTGATATCAATCCAAACCTGGTTCAAAATCCGAATTGGTAATACGTTAAACAGTGTTGCTGTATTTTTACAGCAACACTGTTTTGTTTTGTACAATGGCTCGTGAGCAAATCAACGGGCAAATAAAAATTCTTCAGCTTCAGTAACTGTCTAAATTTTTTTTCATGCAGTATTTAAGAAATAGTATACCGGTTTTTTGTGTAATGCTTTTAGCTGCCTGTACACAAGTAAATAAACCGGAAAGAAACGTATGGACAAAAGAGCAGGCGCAGAATTGGTATAAAGATCAACCCTGGTTAGTGGGGTGTAATTATGCTCCTGCATCAGCCATTAATCAATTAGAAATGTGGCAGGCAGAAACGTTTGATACAGCTACCATCAGCAAAGAACTTGGATGGGCTGCTTCCATTGGTATGAATACGATCCGTGTTTTTTTACACGACTTATTATACCAGCAGGATGCTCCGGGATTTTTGAATCGCATGGATGTTTTTTTGAACATAGCCCAACGTCATAATATAAAAGTCATGTTCGTGTTATTTGATTCTGTGTGGGATCCTTTTCCAAAGTTGGGTAAACAGCGTGATCCAAAGCCGCATGTACACAACAGTGGTTGGGTTCAAAGCCCCGGTGTACAGGTATTGCAGGACAGTACACAATATCCCCGCCTCGAAGCGTATGTAAAGGCAGTAGTAAAACAATTTTCAAATGATGAACGTGTTCTTGCATGGGATGTATGGAACGAACCGGATAATGTAAACCCCGGCAGTTATGGACAATACGAACCAAAAAACAAAGGCCTCATTGTTGCTCCACTTTTAAAAAGTGTATTTGAATGGTGCCGTAGTGTAAACCCTTCACAACCTCTTACATCCGGTATCTGGATGGGTAACTGGAGCAATCATGATTCACTTAAAGTGTGGGAAAAAATTCAGATCGAACAATCTGATGTCATCAGTTTTCATAATTATGATGCAGCAGAAGAACTTGAAAAAAGAATTCAGTTTTTGCAACGCTACGGTAAGCCGCTGTTAAATACCGAATACATGAGCCGTGGCAACGGAAGTTTTTTTGAAGGTTCGTTAACTGTTTTTAAAAAGTATAATGTAGCTGCTTATAATTGGGGACTGGTGGCAGGTAAAACAAATACCATTTATCCCTGGGATAGCTGGAGTAAGCAATACACAGCCGAACCGGAGTTGTGGTTCCATGATGTATTCAGGCAGGATGGCACTCCATATAAACAAACAGAAGTAGATTTTATAAAAACCATTACTGCAAGAAAGTAAGATGTTTTTCAGTAGCAGTCGGTATCATAATCAATCAACTCCATTACCCCTTTCTTTACAGGAAGGGGGCGGAGTTGAAACTATAACCTTAATATATGAAACCAGTAATCAGAATTATTCCAATTTTAATACTAACTGTTTTCAGTTCACTCATCTTTCCTTTTTGTGGTAACAAAAACGGAGGTACGCCACCGCCTCCACCACCGCCTGCTGGCAAAACATTTGTAAATCCGTTGATAACAGGAGCCGATCCATGGGTTGTTTATAAAGATCAGTTTTATTATTATCTGCATACGGTTGGCAACAGAATTGTTATTTGGAAAACAAATGCAATTTCTAAACTGGGCACTGCAACAAGTAAAGAAATATTTAAAGCACCGGCCGGATCACCCAATGCAGAAAATGTGTGGGCGCCGGAACTGCATTTTATTGATGGTAAATGGTATGTTTATTACACAGCAGGTTCTGGCCCGGATATAACACAACGCACCTGGGTTTTAGAAAACAGCAGTGCCGATCCGCTAACTGGTACATGGGTTGAAAAAGGCCGCATCTTTACAACCGATTCTGATTTTTGGGCAATTGATGGAACCGTACTGGAGTACAATGGAAGCAATTATTTTTTATGGAGCGGTCGCCCAAACCCTGCAGTGCAAAATCAAAATATTTACATTGCTAAAATGGTCAATCCATGGACGTTGCAAAGCCCTGCAGTACTGATTACAAAACCGGAATTGTTTTGGGAAACTAACGGCGGCCCCGTAAACGAAGCGCCGCAAATACTCAAGAACAGTAACGGAAAAGTATTTGTGGTTTTTTCTGCCAGTGGCTGCTGGACGGATGATTATACGTTGGGGATGCTTAGTTTAGCAAATGGAGGTAATCCAATGCTGCCGGCCGATTGGACAAAGAATCAGTTGCCTGTATTTATAAAAAATCCTGCAAACAATGCATTTGGTCCAGGCCACAATACATTTTTCAAGTCGCCCGATGGTACAGAAGATTGGATCATGTATCATGCAAACAACAGTACAGGACAGGGATGTGGCAACAACAGAAATGTTCGGATACAGAAATTTTCCTGGAATACCGATGGTACTCCAAATTTTGGAAGCCCTGTAAAAATTGCTGTGGCAATAAATGTTCCTTCGGGTGAATAATACAAGTGATAGAGTGATATGTAAATGATACACTTGTGAAAGATTGTAATAAGAGAGAGATACAATGTTGTGTTATAGCATAGAGTTCATCAACCGGATGCAAGATGAAAAAAAATAAACTAAATCATTTATTAAACCCGATTATGAAATATTTCAACCTGGCGTCTTCTGTTTTTTTGAGCATGACAATTTTTAGTTGCAACAATGCGCCAGAAACCTCTTCTGCGAATGCAACAGACAGCAGTACGGTACAACTCCCTTCAAAAGCTGCCTTTCAGCATGTGATTGATGGAAAGCAAACTGATTTGTTTGTGCTGAAAAATAAAAACAATATGCAGGCTGCCATTACCAATTATGGCGGAAGACTAGTAAGCCTGCTGGTGCCCGATAAGGATAACAACTTAACAGATGTATCTGTTGGTTTCGATAGTGTGTTGCAATATCAAACCAGCACAGAGCCTTACTTTGGAGCCACTATTGGCCGTTATGGTAACCGTATTGCCAAAGGGAAATTTTCATTAGACGGAAAAGAGTATACATTGTTTACAAACAACGGTCCTAATACATTGCATGGAGGTAAAAAAGGTTTTCAGTATGTGGTATGGGATGCAAAACAAATTGGCGACAGTATTCTTGAGCTTTCATATTTATCAAAAGATATGGAAGAAGGCTATCCCGGTAATCTGCAGGTGAAAGTGATTTATCATTTAACAGATGCAAATGAGTTAAAGCTGACCTATGAAGCGCTTACAGATAAAAAGACAGTTGTGAACCTTACCAATCATGCGTTCTTTAATTTAAATGGAACGGGAAGCGGTACCATCAATAATCATGTATTAATGATAAATGCGGATCAATACACACCTGTAGATGCAACGCTGATACCAACGGGTAAAATAATTCCTGTTGCCAATACAGCCTTTGATTTCAGAACAGCCGTTGCTATTGGAAAAAATGTAGATGCTGATGATGAGCAGTTGAAAAACGGCAATGGCTACGATCATAATTTTGTGCTCAACAAAAATACAACAGCAGGGTTAAATCATGCTGCAACGGTTGTAGCTGATAAAACAAATATTATGATGGAAGTATTTACAACAGAACCGGGGCTGCAGTTTTACGGAGGTAATTTTATGCAATCAAAAAACAGCATGAAAGGAGGAGGTAAAGACGATTTTAGAACAGCTTTTTGTTTAGAGACACAACACTTTCCTGATTCACCCAATCAGCCTTCGTTTCTATCAACAGTTTTAGAGCCCGGGAAAACATACAGCAGCAGCAGTGTATATAAGTTTTCGGTAAAGCAGTAAGATTGTTTGGAGCAATACTGCTTATTATCTGTTCAATAAAGTGGTAACGTACAATGTTCAGTTAAAGACATATTAAATACTGCAGTTACTGATGCTAAATAAAAACACAAACCCACTTCAAAAAACAAAATGACAAAAAAGTACTTTTATTTTCTGCTGTATGTTTCCTGTTGTTTTGTGATGAAATCAAACGCACAGCAATCAAAAACATTTACAAATCCTTTATTGCCTGCAGGTGCCGATCCATGGTGTATTTATAAAGATGGATACTATTATTATACACACACTACCGGAAAAAATATTACACTCTGGAAAACGAAAAGTATTGCTGATTTAAAAACAGCAGAAAAGAAAATTGTTTTCACACCCCCTGCAACCGGCCCTTATTCAAAAGAGTTGTGGGCACCTGAAATACACTGGCTGCAGGGCAAATGGTATATTTATTTTGCTGCCGATAGTGGCAGGAATGAAAGTCACCGGTTATGGGTGCTCGAAAACAGCAGCGCCGATCCTCTGAAAGGTAAATGGATCATGAAAGGAAAACTCACTACGCCGGGTGATAAATGGAGCATTGATGGTACAGTGTACAATCATAACGGACAACTGTACCTACTATGGTCGGGGTGGGAAGGCAATGTAAACTTTCAGCAAAACATTTACATCTGTGCCATGAGTAATCCGTGGACTGCTACTGGAGACAGGGTAAAAATTTCTTCGCCACAACTGCATTGGGAAACACATGGCGATTTAAACAACCCGAATGATGTGCCGCATGTAAACGTAAATGAAGGCCCGCAAATTTTAGCAAAGAATGAAAAGCTGTTTTTAATTTATTCGGCCAGCGGTTGCTGGACGGAATATTATTCTCTGGGTATGCTTACTGCAAATGCAAACAGCAATTTGATGGATACAGCTTCCTGGAAAAAACACCCACAACCCATCTTTGCAAAAAGTGAAGCAAATAAAGTGTATGCACCGGGGCATAATTCCTTTTTTAAATCGCCCGATGGAAAAGAAGACTGGATCTTGTATCATGCCAACAGCAAACCCGGGCAGGGTTGTGGCAGGCAACGAACACCACGAGCACAAAAGTTTACATGGACAGCAGATGGTATCCCTGATTTTGGAGTACCTGTAAGCACAGATACTCTCCTGCAAATTCCCTCAGAAAAAAATAAATAGTCAGTAAAACTCAAATTTTATGCAGCTTCAGTTTTGTGAGGCTGAGCAAATGCTGCTATAACTAAATAACTTTTTGTAAAGCGTTGATGTAATTCTATAAAAGTATAACTGCACCCTTACTTCAATTTACTGTGTTCAACAATCATTCATCATATAGTAAGTAATTTATAAGAGCAGATTTCCTATTTTAGTTGAAAGATAAATTTTTCATGCACACTCTTGAATTACCCTATCAGGTAGAAGCTTTTTTTGAATTAACACCCGATTTTGTTTGTATAGCGGGGAAGGATGGATACTTTAAAAACATTAACCATGCAGTTGTAACCGGTTTAGGTTTTACAAAAGAAGAACTGATGGCTTCGCCTATTTCTTCGTTCATGCATCCGGATGATGTTCAACATACAATTGAACAGCGTAAAGAATTGTTTAAAGGCAATGCATTGCTCAATTTTGAAAACCGCTATATCACAAAAAATGGAACTGTTGTCTGGTTGCAATGGACATCAACTTATTTTGCTGAGTGGGAAATTGTTTTTGCTATTGCAAAAGATATTACGTTACGTAAGAAAGCAGAGCAACAGGTAGCAGATGAATTTGCAGCATTTAAAAGTTTGGCTTTAGATTTTAAAAGCCGGATGGAGGAAGATCGGAAATATCTTGCAACTGAACTGCATGAAGAACTGGCCCAGTTGGCATCGGTCATAAAAATGAATATTGATTGGGTGCAGAGGAATGAGAACCACTTATCAGAAACTACAAAATCACGGCTCGAACATTCAGCGGTTATTACAGATCTGTTGATTAATACGATACGCCGGTTGTCTTACAAACTCACCCGCCCCTCATAGAAGAAATGGGAGTAAAAACTTCCATCGAATGGCATTGCAAAGAATTTGAAACCGTTACAGGAATTCTCTGCAGGTTCAAAAGCAGTAATTACAATGAAGCTAACCTGTCGGTCGGGGAAAAAAAGAGCTCTTTCGCATCTGCCAGGATGTACTCAATCACTTGTTAAATCGTAAACAGGCAAATGCCGTTGAAATTAGTTTAGTTGAAACAGATTATTTTGTTTGTCTCCAAATTACAGACAAGGGAAAAGGATTTGATCAGGGTTGTGTGAGCAGTGTACAAGAATATAACCGTATCATCAGCCATCTAACTTCGTTGAAAGGGCAAATGGATACTGAAATTGCAAACGGATGAACTGGTATACTTGTAAGAACTGAAAGGCGGTAATGATACATTGGAGAATATTATGTTGAACTATAATAAATTTTTTTCTCTGAATCGCTTAACTTTTTTATGTCAAGTTGCTAATTGCAACATGCATTCTGCGTTTATTAATAACATATATATATTATTAATTATTGCAGCTTGTTACACTTGTTATGTAAATAACATATAAAAAAATGTAGTGAAACCTCTACAAAAGAATATCTGTTCTGACTATAAAAAGTGTACAGAGAAAAAGGCAATTTTGAAAGAACAGAACATTCATTTTCCCCGCTCTGAATGATCATAATAGATTAATGAATTAGATTTTTATTCCAAAACATTTCTCCGGGTAAGTAAACGGGTAAACAAGAATACATGCAGCAGGCTGGGCAAACAATTATTGTTTTTGAAAAGAATGTTTCACAATTTAATTTGTTGAAACAGGAAATGAACGGGTCTGTAATTTATCATACAAAATCCAAAAAAGCATTTACTGAAGCGGTTAAGCAACATCCGCAAAGTATGTTGCTGTGTTCTTATGAGGATGCAGGTAAAGACTCTTTTCAGTTGTTCATTGAATGTAAAAAAATGGCGCCGGCAGCAGTGTTCATTTTTATTGCTGGTTCAATAACTGTTCTTGAAACTGTGCGTTTAATGAAGGCGGGTGTAGCGCACATTTTATTAAGAGAAGATCTTGCAGGCATTTCAACAATCATTCCTGCTGTACTTGCGGAAAATGATCAGCATCAACAGTCAGGTACAGCCAATATGCAGGCAAATATCAGTCTGCAGAAATATAATTCCATAATCGATAACTCTCTTATGGCTTTTATGCTTTCGCATCCCAATGGCCAGATTCTGGAGGCAAACACAGGAGCCTGCAAAATGTTTGGTTATTCCATTGATGAGTTGCGGCAATTGGGCAGGGAGGGTCTTATTGATCATACTGATCAAACTGTTCATGCACATCTGGCAGAGCGTGCCATCAAAGGATATATGTCAGGAGAGTTTACAGGTATTCGCAAGAATGGCGAAAAATTTCCGGTTGAATATTCGTCGGTTATATTTACAGGCAAAGATGGATTAGCGTATTCCAGTACAATCATTGCAGATATTACAGAGCGTAAAAAAACTGCAGGGTATATGAGTTTGCTGATTAATAATACAGCAGAAGCATTTGTGTTGATAGATAAAGATCTGCTTATTGGTTCTTTTAATATTCAGTTTCAACGACTGTATTTTCATTATTTCGGCATTCTGGTAAAAGAAGGCCAAAATATTTTAGATTATGCGCAGCCGGAACGTAAAGAAATTGTGAGAGAAGTATATCAACGTGTATTGAAAGGAGCAGAAGAGTTTACAGAAATTAACATTGCAGCTCCCGGCGGAGAACAAAAGTGCTTTGCTCTGAGATATAGCCCGGCAAAGGATCTTCATCAAACAATCGTTGGAGCCTTTGTTACAATTGCAGATGTTACAGAAAAGAAAAAAACAGAAGAAAAGCTGGCTGCAAGCGAAAAACGGTTCCGTTCTTTAGTTGAAAACAGTGCTGATGCTGTGGTGGTTTTTACAAATGAGGGTAAACCACTGTACATATCACCTTCAATTAAAGGGATATTAGGATATACTGATGTAGAAGCTCTTCAGTTAGATTTATTTTCCGTTTCGCATCCCGATGATTTAAACACTATTCTGCAATTATGGCATCAGGTACTTAATAATCCCGGTGTGCCTATTAAGGTGCAACCAGCACGTTTCTTACATAAAGATGGCAGTTGGCGCTGGCTGGAAAAAACAGCAACAAACCTCTTACATGATCCTGCTGTAAATGGAATTGTAGATAATTTCAGAGACGTTACCGAAAAGGTGAATGCAGAAGAACTTCGTGAATTTGATCTAATCAATCAAAATGCCCTGATCAATACAACAAATGATTTAATCTGGTCGGTCTCCAATGAACTTAAACTCATTGCAGCCAACCATGCTTTTTTTTCACACATGGAAAAAAGGGTTGCTGTTACATTAAAGCCCGGTGACAACATTATTATTGATCATATTTTTCCGCAGGAGTATATATGTTTCTGGAAAAAACTGTATCACCGTTGTTTAAACGGAGAAGCATTTATGGATGAAATGTATACACCCGGAATAAACAATGAAAATGAATCCTGGGCAGAGGTTAGTTTTAACCCTATCTACGATGGAACCGGCATTACGGGTGTAGCCTGCTACTCACGGGATATTACAGAATTTAAAAATTATCAAAACCAACTGGTTGAAATAAACAGAAAACTGCAGACGGCCCAGCAAATTTCAAAACTTGGTTATTGGGAAATGGATATGGTATCTCAGGAACTCTTTTGGTCTGATGAGGTGTATCATATATGGGAGGTTACGCCTCAAACTTTTCAGGTAAACAGAAGCAGCTTTTATAATAGCATACATCCCGAAGATGTAAAACGTTTTGCCGAAATTCTGGAACTAGCTGCCAGCGGAGATAAGGGGCTGGATGTGGAATACAGGATCCTGATCCCCGATGGAAGCATCAAATTTGTTTTTCAGCGGATAGAAGTTGTAAAAAATGAAGCCGGTGTGCCTGTGCGGTATGAAGGGACTGTGCAGGATATTACAGAACGGAAGCTGGCCGAATTAAATATTCAAATCAGTAATGAACGATTTAACCTGGTAGCCAAAGCTACGAATGATGCTATTTGGGACTGGGATCTTACAACAAATTATGTACTACGAACAGGTTCAGGTCTTGAAACATTATTTGGTTATAATTCTATGGAGGCTTGCGGCGATAATGATTTCTGGAAAGCACGTGTGCATCCCCATGATATTGGCCCCCTGCTGAAAAGGCGAAATCAATTGATTGCTGAGAAATCAGTTCATTCCTGGGAAGATGAATACCGGTTTAAAAAAGCAAATGGCGAGTATGCATTTGTATATGATAAGGGGTATATTATTCGTGATGTAATCGGAAATGCAATACGGATCATTGGAGCTACTCAGGATATCACTCGTTTAAAGGAAACGGAGCTGTTACTGAAAAAACTCAATGAAAATCTTGAGAAACGTGCACAAGAGTTACAGGCCTCCAATCAGGAGCTTGAGCAGTTTGCCTATGTAGTTTCACATGATTTACAGGAACCATTGAGAATGGTCAGCAGCTTTTTACAATTGCTGGAGAAGAAGTATAAAGCTCAACTGGACACAACTGCAGATCAGTATATCCACTTTGCAGTTGACGGAGCCAACCGGATGAAAAAACTCATCAACGATTTACTGGAATATTCACGTGCAGGTACAGACAGGGATGCTGTTGCGCCAACAAATATGAATGAATTGGCAGAAGAAGTACGCTCCATCTTTAGTGCAAGAATTGAAGAGCAGGGAGCTGTATTAAAAATTAACCCATTGCCTGTACTTGTTTACACTCGCAAAACCCAAATGTTTCAGCTACTGCAAAACCTGATAAGTAATGCATTAAAATTTTATGGCCCACAGAAGCCTGTTATCACATTAAGTGCAGAAGAAACTGAATTGCATTGGGTTTTTTCTGTACAGGATAACGGTATTGGGTTTGATAAAAAATATGCCCATAAAATTTTCACCATTTTTCAACGGCTGCAAAATACGAATCAGTACAGCGGTAGCGGTATAGGATTATCAATCTGTAAAAAAATTGTTGAACGTCATTACGGAAATATTTGGGCTGAGTCTGAACCGGGAAAGGGTAGTACGTTTTATTTCAGCATTAAAAAATAAACAGCCGGACAATATATTATAATAAAGGGACAGAACGTAAAAGAGTATAAACATTATTTTATACAAAAGCAAAAACAGAATATTTACGGTTAGCATGAAAGCCGTTGAGTATATGAATAACGAACAGGTAAGCCATACATTAAACGGCCGTTGGCAGATGGTTTACAGCAGAAGTTGCATTGCAAAGCACAATCTGTTTCAATAAGGAATAATACGATCTCAGTTTATTACAAAAGAAATTCGGTTAAACTATTTAGCCCACATCATAACTACAATGACAACCACACTAGCCATTTTACTTGTTGAGGATAACCCGGGTGATGAATTACTCATTAAAGAGCAGTTACATTTAACACCCCTTACGATCAGACAAATTTTTACAGCATCTTCTATTGCTGATGCAGAAAAAATTTTGGAACAGGAGCAGGTTGATGTTGTTTTACTCGACCTTACCCTGCCCGATTCTAACGGGCTGGATTCATTTCTTGCAATTAGCCGTTTTGCATCTTTACCGGTAATTATCTTATCTGGCCTTGGTATAGAAAAAATGGCGTTACAATCAATTACACTGGGTGCACAGGATTTTTTACAAAAAGGCGAGTTTGATGAAAAAATGCTGGATAAAACCATCCGTTACAGTATTGAGCGCAAAAAAAATCTGGAAGATCTGCGCATCAGTAATGAACGCTACAGCATTGTAAGTAAAGTAACAAATGACATGATGTGGGATTGGGATATTGTGGGCAATACTGTTTTCAGAAGTGAAGAACAGTTTGTGCGGCAATTTAAATACCCTGCCGAAAAAAAAGATCTGAATCAGGATTTCTGGCTTTCAATTGTTCATCCCGATGACCTGAAAATTTTTGACCGTATTAAAAAAGAAATGCAGGAAAACTCCTCTGTTAACATGTTTACAGAAGAGTACAGGATACTGGATGGTGAGGGCAATTACCGCTTTGTAAACGACCGGGGGTATCTGATCAGAGATGAAACAGGAAAAGTTCTTCGTATGATTGGCGCCACCCTTGATATTACTGATAAACGAAATGCCGAACAGGAGTTAAGAAAATTATCACTTATTGCTGAAAAAACTGTTAATGCCGTAATCATTACAGATACGGATGAAAACATACAATGGGTGAATGATGCGTTTGAACACTTAAGCGGGTATCATTTAGAAGAAATAAAAGGAAAAAAACCCGGGAGTGTTATGCAGGGGCCGCTTACCGGCAAAGAGCAAAAACAATACCTGCGCAAACAGATAAATAACAGAGATGCATTTAGCTGCGAAATTCTCAACTACCACAAATCAGGTTCTTCATACTGGATCTTATTACAGGGGCAACCGGTATTTGATGATGAAGGCAATCTGCTTTATTATTTTGCCATGCAAACGGATATTACAGAACGGAAAAAAACCGATGAAATTCTTCAACTGTCAGAAGAAAAATACAGAACACTTTTTAATACAATGCCGGCGAGTATTTTTGTATGGGGATTAAATGATTTAAAAATTCTTGAAGTAAATCAAAAAGCAGTGAAACAATATGGCTACTGCAAAAAGGATTTTCTACAGCTCACTGCATTGGACCTGCGCCTGCCCGAAGATCAGCACAAGTTTATTGACCTGGCAAAAACTGCTTTACTCAATAATCACTTCTCCAGCAATGGTGTTTGGAAACATCTGAATAAAAATGGAGAAATTATGTATATGCAAATTTCATCTAATCGTATAGATTATAATGGCCAGCCGGCCATGATGGCTATTGCAACAGACATAACAGATAAAATTATTCTTGAACAAAAATTAGAAGAGGAAAAAACAAAAAATGAAAATGAAGTTGCACAGGCTACAATTACAGCACAGGAAAAAGCGCAGCAGGAAATAGGCCGTGAGCTGCATGATAATGTGAATCAGGTGCTGGCCAGTTCAAAACTTTTTATGGGGTTGCTCCGCAATAACAGAGGTGTTCATGATACCTATCTCAACGAAGCAGAAGCACTGCTTACTCTTGCTATTAACGAAATCCGAGATCTTTCGCATATTTTAATAGCACCAGGTATACAAGGATCAGAATTTTCAAAGGCATTAGATGGCTTGCTGAAGCATACAGTAGGGGCTGCCGGACTGGAAGTAGAGAAAGAAGTAAACGATTTTTTTACAGATGGTATGGAAGAACAAATGCAGCTTACCATTTACCGCATGGTTCAGGAGCAGTTGAATAATATTTTGAAACATGCAAAAGCTACCCGTGTATGGCTTACTTTAACCCGTAAAGCAAATATCGTTTACCTAAGTATTAAAGATAATGGTAAGGGTTTCAACAGCACGGATATTTCTGATGGGGTAGGTTTTTTGAATTTAAAAAACAGGGCCTCTCTGTATCAGGGAGAGGTAAAAATTTACTCATCAGAAGGGAATGGTTGCGAAGTATTAGCTACGTTTAAAATGAAATAATACTCTTGTAACAATATAAAAGCCTTACAACTGCTGAATAGTGAACAGGAATTGCAGAAAAAAATTCTGCTGCTTACAAATTACCTGTAAAAGAAATAATGGTTCCCATTTATTTTTCTGCTTTATATACACAAATCTGCTTAATTCATATTACTCAACACAAACAAGTAATTAAAGTTGATATATTTGATTGGATCAAAGCCGGAAAGCATACCGAATTAACGGAATGTGTTAAGAAGCAATACTTCTCAAATAACGCTTTGTCAGATTTTGTGCAACTAAAGTTGAATTGCCATGCAGGTATTGAATCAAATAATCATTATTGAAGATAACGCTGGCTTCACTTTATTTCTAAAAGAAAATCTTGCGCAGGCCGGTATATCTTACACCCAGCTGAAACAGATCCAATCTGTTGAAGAGCTTGCTGATGCTTCATTTAATTATAACCCGGATGTTATTTTTCTTGAAGTAGCTTTGCCAAATCAAAGAAGCCTCACTACGTTTAATCTCGTAAACCAACAATTTACTCATACCCCTATTATTATTTTAAGCGGAATAAATGACCTTGAATTTGCACAAAAAGCAATTCGCATGGGGGCGCAGGATTTTCTGTTCAAAGATGATATAGGCCCCGAAATACTTTCAAGAACTGTAGCCCATAGTATTGAACGTAAGAATAAGGAAATTGCATTGCAGGAAAGTGAAAACAGACTCCGCACCATTTTAGATACCGATCCTGAATCCATAAAATTAATTACGGTTGATTGTGAAGTGTTTGAAATAAATAAGGCAGGCCTGAAGATGATTGAAGCAGATGATCCGGAGTCTGTAAAAGGAATGTCTTTGTTGTCAATTGTTGCACCTGCCTTTGCAGAGCAGTTTGCAGAAATGATCAAAAATGCTTTTGCCGGAATCAAAAAACAGATGCAGTTTGAGATGCACACACTCAAAGGAAAAAAACGATGGTGCGAAATAAACCTTGTGCCCTATTACAATGCTGCGGGAAAAATTATTCTTGCATTGGGCGTAGCCAGAGATATTACTCGGCAGAAAGCAGATGAAGAAGAATTAAAACACTCCAACGAACGGTTTTTAATGATTGCCAGTACTACAAATGATGCCATCTGGGAATGGGATTTACAAACAGGTGCTTTGTGGGCTAACGAAATGCATCAACATTTATACGGGTTAACCATACACGATCCTGTTCCTGTAAAAGAACAATGGGAAGAACGCATACATCCCAACGACAGGGAAGGCATACTGGCCATGCAGGACGAGGCGCTGGCATCACAAACCAATATATTTATATCGGAGTACCGCTTCAGAAAAACACAAAACGAATACATTCATATTTTTGATCGTTGCTACATAGTGCGAAATAATCAAGGTGAACCTGTTCGTATGACGGGAAGCATGATGGACATATCTGAGCAAAAAAAAGCAGAAGAAATTATCCGCAGATCAAATGAGCGTTTTGAACTGATAGCTAAAACAACCAACGACGCTATTTGGGAAACAGATCTGGATACAGGTGAAACATGGGGTAATGAAATGCATCAGCAGTTATATGGGCTAACAATGAACGATCCGGTGCCCAATGTAAGTGAATGGGAAAAACGCATTCATCCCCATGAAAGAGAAGACATTCTTCAAAGCCTTCGGGAAGCACTCGATTCAAAAGAGAACATATGGATCAATGAGTATAGATTTTTAACAGTAAAAGACAAGTGGATTAATATTTACGACCGTACTTATATTTTGCGAAATGAAAAAGCAAAGCCTGTTCGTTTAATAGGCAGTATGATGGATATAAGCGAACGTAAAAAAGTTGAAAAAGCCCTGCAGCAAAGCGAAGAAAAATACAAAACACTTGTAGAACAGGCAACGGATGGTATTTTTATCGCAGATCAAACAGGACGGTTTCACATTGTTAATACAGCCGGTTTAATCATGTCGGGTTATTCCTTTAAGGAGTTGAGAAATATGACCATTTATGATTTGGTTGAGCCGGAAGATTTAAAAACAAATCCATTTCGTTTTGCTGAAATGAGGAGTGTAAAAGGTATTAGGGCAGAACGGAAGATGTTATGTAAAGATGGAAGCATTACCGACGTAGAAGTAAATGCCAAATTGCTTTCCGATGACCGTTTTCTTGCATTCATCAGGGATATTACCGACAGAAAAAAGGCAGAAGAGGAGTTAAAAACATCCTACAGATCCATACGCAAACTCACCTCATATCTTCAAAATATTCGTGAAGAGGAGCGAACACATATAGCCAGAGAAATACATGACGAACTGGGTCAGCAATTAACGGTATTAAAAATGGATTTATCCTGGCTTAATAAACGAATAGCACATTATGCAGATGATATGGTTACTAACAGGATGAATGAAGTGCTGAATATGTTAAATGAAACAGTTAATGCAGTGCGGCGCATTTCTTCTGATCTTCGTCCCAGCCTGTTAGATGATCTGGGACTTATTGCAGCACTTGAATGGCAGTTGTCTGAATTTCAAAAACGCTCAGGCATACAAACTTTTTTTGATGCCGATGAGATAGAATTAAATTTATCAAAAGAAATCAGTACAGGACTTTTCAGGATTTTACAGGAAAGCCTTACCAACGTTGTACGGCATGCACAAGCTTCAGAGATCAGGGTATATGTGAAATTGCATGATCAAACCCTTATACTTCAAATTGAAGATAACGGAGCCGGGTTTGAAATAGAAAAAATCAAATCAAAAAAAACACTGGGAATACTGGGGATGCAGGAACGAACATTGATGATGGGCGGACAATATTCTATTACAAGCAACAAAGTTGGGGGTACAGTTGTAAAGGTAACAGTACCGCTGTCCGATTTTTTACTGTAATTGTCAACAAATAGTACTTTTCATTAATTTGTAGACTAATTTGTACAGATAAAATTACCGGCGTATGCCAAAACACCCGTTATAATGGAATTATTACCACAGCTAAAAATTCATCGCAATCTGATGCGGTGGGCTCTTTATCTTACAGTTGCAGTTTTATTTATTTCAATCCTGAGTTTTTTAGGGTGGTTGTTCAATGTTGAATATCTAAAACACCCTGTACCTGGTCTGGTAGCAATGAATCCGTTAACAGCAATTTGCTTTATTTTTTGCAGTACCTCATTTCTGTTATTTATACGTTCTCAGAAAAAATCTCTTATAGTTTTTAGTCAATTACTTGCAGTTCTTGTCTTGTTTGCTGCATTAATGAAACTCATTTCGCTCACAGGAATATTGTCGTTCAGCATCGATCAGCTCTTTTTTTTAGACGCATTGAATACAGATTTTGTTGGTACACATGTAAACAGGATGGCTCCTAATACCGCTTTATGTATGGCATTCTCTGGCATTGCATTACTGCGGATGCATTCAAAAGTTAATTATAAGCGTTTACTCTCATCACAGTCAATGGCTTTGGTTATACTGTTTCTCTCTTTTTTTTCACTGTTGGGTTACTTATATGGTGTAGAGGCATTGTATGAAGTGTTTTCATTTATTCCAATGGCTATGCAGACTGCATTATGTTTTTTGTTTTTTTCACTAATGATAATGTTTGCGCAGCCCGGTGAGGGATTTATGAAACAAATTACCAGCATTCACTCGGGCAGTTACCTCTCCCGCAGATTTTTGCCTGCTGCTTTTCTTGTACCTTCTTTAATTGCACTGGCCCGTTTATGGGGCCAAAGAGCAGGATTCTATAATCTGGAATTTGGTACAGCACTTCTTATAACCAGCTTAATTATCACCTTTATTGCACTCATCTGGTATAATACTGTTTTGCTGAACAAGCGTGATGTACAGCAAAGAGAAAGCGAAAGACAGTCGGCCTATCTGGCAACTTTGGTACAACAAACAAGTGATGGAATTCTATCTACCGATGCAGATCTTCATATACAAAGCTGGAACATGGCTGCAGAAAAAATTTATGGTTTTACGTTTAACGAAGTAAAAGGAAAACAAATCGGCACTATTCTCAAAAGTAATCTTACCCCGGATCAGGTGCAGCAATCTATAAAGGAATTGAATAAGAAGGGATTTTTCAGGGATGAATATATTTTTATAGATAAAGCCGGCAACAATATTAATGTACAGGCAACTGTAACTGCTTTAAAGGACAACGCAGGTAACATTAACGGATATGTAGCTGTTCACCGTGATATTACAGATCGTAAAAAGCTTGAAGGGGAATTGCGTATGCTGAACCAGAATCTGGAACAGCAGGTAAAAGAAAAAACATTAGAGTTACGTACTGTTTTTGAACGTGTTTCAGACGCTGTGATAGCAATCAATGACAAATGGCAGTATGTATATGTAAATCAAAAGGCACAAAAGATATTTCGATTGGGTGAATCGGATCTGGTTTCAAAATCTGTATTTGAACTTTTTCAAAACGAGGGCAGCGAATTTGCTGCGTCCTTTCAACAGGCTTTTCGTACACAGGAATACGTTTATACTGAACTCTATGATTCTATGTTTAAGAACTGGTTCGAAATTCATATGTATCCTTCGCCAACCGGATTGTCTATTTATTTCAGAGACATAACAAAACGGAAAAATGCAGAACAGGAAGCGCAGCACTCGTACCAGCAAATACGTCAATTGTCGGCACATGTTCAAAATATAAGAGAGGAAGAACGTACAAATATTGCACGTGAAATACATGACGACCTGGGGCAGCAGTTAACGGTCATGAAAATGGATCTGTCATGGCTGAATAAAAAAATCAATACCGAAAATGATGGACAAGTAAAACAGAAAATAACCGATTTGCTGGGAATGATCGATGGAGCAGTACAGAGTATACGACGCATTGCAACAGAACTACGCCCCAGCATACTCGATGATTTGGGTTTGTTACCAGCCATTGAATGGCATCTGGATAATTTCGAAAAAAAATCGGGTATTACAACAAATTTTCAGGAAACAGTTTCAGATCTCTACCTCAATAATGCCATCAAAACAACAGTTTTTCGCATTTTTCAGGAATCTCTCACGAATGTTGCCAGACATGCCGAAGCTACTAACTTAAATGTGGTTTTGGAACAAGGCGACAATTCCTTTACCTTACATATTGAAGATAATGGTAAAGGGTTTATTGAAACAGAACGAACCGAAAAAAAATCATGGGGATTGCTGGGTATGAGAGAAAGAGCCGAAGGTATTAATGGTAAATTACACATCATCAGCAAGCCGGGTATCGGAACAAAAGTTACGGTAACGGTCCCGGTAAATACAAAGTATTAAAAATGTAATTTATGATTCAAATTCTTATTGCAGATGATCATGCAATTGTACGAAGGGGTTTAAAGCTACTGTTACTTGAAGAATATCCATCAGCAGAAATAGGTGAAGTTGGAGATTCAGAATCGCTGGTTAAATCTGTAATACAGAAACAATGGGATGTGGTAATCTGTGATATAAGTATGCCGGGCAGAAGCGGTCTTGATGCACTGAGCCAGATTAAACAAATTGCCCCTAAACTTCCGGTACTGATTATGAGCATGTACCCCGAAGATCAGTATGCCTTGAGAGTTTTGAAAGCGGGTGCTGCAGGTTACTTAGGTAAAGAAACCATTCATGATGACATTGTAAAAGCCATTCAAACAGTAAGGCTTGGTAAAAAATTTATTACACCAGCCATTGCAGACAAATTAGCACAGGCCTTTGAAACTGATGCCGGAACAAATTTGCATGATAAATTATCCGACCGGGAGTTTGATGTATTTAAAATGATTGCTTCAGGAAAATCAGTTAGTGAAATTGCGAATCAATTTTCCCTCAGTATAACCACTGTAAGTACCTATCGTTCACGCATATTAGAAAAAATGGATTTAAAGTCTAACGCTGATTTAACACGATATGCGTTAGAAAAAAAAATAATCTAAGTGTTTTCCTGTTTTCCTGTAGTTGTTATTCTACATAGTAAATATACTATTTAGGGCAACACTAAACAGCTTTGTTTATTGTTTTTATCATTACTTTAAGGTTACTTGCACTCAAATAATCATCGTTGAAAGTGGAATTATTGATTGTAGATGACCATGTAGAATATATTGACCGGGTAATAGAATTGATCTCAAATGATAGTGAGTTGATAAACATCAGCACCGCTAATAATTATGCAGATGCAGTAGAGGCAATAGCTAAAAAAAAACCGCATATAATTCTGCTCGACGTAAACCTTCCAGATAAAAGCGGAATTGATTTATTACGTTATATCAAAGAACAAAAGATGAGCAGCCGTATTGTTATGATCACCAATCAGGCTACACCAATTTACAAAAAACAATGTCTTGCTATGGGTGCAGATTATTTTCTGGACAAAAGCAATGATTTTGAAATGATCTCTACGGTAGTTGCAACCCTCTCTGCAGAAGTAAGAAGTCAGGACTAAGTTTTCCTTTTAGTGAAAAATCATGAAATGCTTCGGCAAAAGGATCAAAGATGGAGATGTTAAGAAAAACAGCCGAGAGTATTGAAATACAACCAAAAATAAAGAGGTTGAGAAAAAGATATTCGGAAAAGAATTTCTTTACAATTTTCATACACTGCAGATTGTGAAACAGCTTTTAAAAAAGAAAGGTATAAACTTATTGTTTATACCTTTCTTTTCTTTGCTGATGGTATTAACGCTTCAGGTTTAATGTAAATGTGCGGCTGTCGTTACAATAGCTGCTGTTGCTCCAGTACAGAGATTTGTCTGTTGTTTCAGCATACCACTTTGTCCAGTTACCCGGAACCCATACATCAATGCGTACAGAAGTTGCATATGGAGAAAGACGACCCTGGTAAATACCTTCTACCCAAATGTCAACATAGTGACCGGTAAAATTATCGAAGTAAGCATAGCAATAACCACGTGTTTTCTTTTGACGCTGACCGCCATCAGGACCGGGCAGTTCTTTCTTTTCTTTTACTTCCTGTGCTATCACAGCTACCTTTTTACGTTGTGTCTGTGCTTTTGCAACAGTAGAAAAAGCAAGTGATAAGCCAATAACTGCGATGAGAAGAAACCGAACCTTTTTCATTTTTGTTTGTGTTTAATGGTTTATAAATGAATGATTAAAACGGTTGATAAAAAGTTGATCAATTATTCTTTTTAGGTAAAATTTTATAGGGTATCGAAAATATATTCACGGCATCGGGCTGTATGGTTTCTTCTCCGCTTCCTCTTGTTTGAATACCTTCTGTGCGATTGATGCCGTCCATCAGTTTTTCAAATGGATTGGCTGGTTTAGTTGTGCTGCTGCGGGTTCCGGCTTGTACCATAAATACCTGGCGCAGATTTAACGGCGACTTTGCAGCAATCAGTTTCATCACATTCATTCCATCGGGAGGACCTATTCTGAAAATTCGTTGTAACCGCACTGTGTCTCCGGGATTAATAAAACAGTCACTCGCCTGTTGATTGGCCGAAGGGAACAAAACGTTTACAAGATTATCCGGTTGTATTTCAAGAATATTATAATACAGGCGTTCCTGACCGTTATTGATGATGCGTAAATTGTACCGGTCGTTATGCTGAAATACAATATTGCCCGATGCATCTTTAATTGTTTTAACAGGCAGGTCTTTTACAACAGCGTTGCTGTTACCTTCTGCTTTTTTATAATCAATGGGTATAAATTCAAACACCACATTCAGTTCTTCGTTTTTCATATTGAGATTGCGTAAATATGCAGCCCTGCCATAAGCACCAATTTTTGCACTGAGGAAACTGTATAATTCTTCTTCACCTGCATCTTTACTGCAAACCCCTAACCGGTAATCACCTGCTGTTGAAATGTAAATCGAATCGTTGCTGAATCCATTTGCGCCATGCTCAATAAACACTTCACCCTGATCCGTTGTTTTTGCCTGTTTAATTTTTGCAAGTGCAGCAGATAGTTTGTTGTTGAGTGCAGCATCGGTTGTTTTAATGGTAACGGGAACAGTAAGATCGCCGTAACTCACTTCTTCTAAAAACACCCATGCTGTTTTTAACTGATCGTTATTGAGTTCGGTGTCTAATTCAATTTCACTGGTATAATCGGCAGCGGTTACAAGTGTTCCTTTTGCAATGGGTTGTGCTGTTTCTCTGTTATAAGTATTGGATGGATAAATTTTTACAGTAGTGCCTGCAAATACACCATAAATTTTTCCGCATGCAATGCTGATCTTCTTTTTGTCAACCACCTGTTCAACAGTAAAGTAATTGGGTTTGCCCAATGCCTTGCCTCCAAAAAGTTCTTTGTCAAGATCACCTTCGGCATTAGGCGTTTGTCCGGGTACAGATTTGCTCATCTCCAAACGGATATTATCAAACAACCCACGGTAACTGGTTTTTGTATCGGCTTTAGCCAACGCTTTTGAAAAGGCAAGCGATAAACTTCCGCAATGTTCATCGCCACATTCCTGGTTTAATTCTGATGCAGCCGAAGCAAAGAATGCACTCATGGGGGCTAAACCCGGCTTGGGTTCGCCCAAACTGAACAAACTTTCATTCACCACTTTTGCAGTTGTTTTTCCTGTATAGCCTTTGGGTTGATATTTTGTTGTTGTACCACGGTAGTTGCCCAAACCTGAACGGGTACTTGTTCCGCTGTGGCATGCATCAACAATCACCAGTAAATTTCCGTTGGCACCCAGTTTTGTTCTGATCTCTTCCAGCTTAAATCCAAACTCATCGTCACGTAAATGTTTTTCTACACCCGGTTGGTATTCCATGGGAGCATCATATGTAACCAGTGCTTCATCGTATCCATCAGCTTCATCACCATTATTATCAAATACCTGCTCGCCGTGACCGCTGAAATGAAACACACATACATCACCCGGTTTTGCTTTGTCAATTAACTGTTGCTGTATGGCCGATAAGATGCCTTGCTTGGTGGCCTCTTTATCTCTGATGATACGGATGTTTTCTTCTTTAAACCCTTGTCTCTTTAATGCCTCTTTAATTAATGGAATATCATTTTCAGCATTTAACTTGTTCCATCCTGTGGAGGGGGCGTAATTTGAAATAGCAACAATCAGTGCCAGTTTTTCAGGTTCTTTTTGTGCCAGAACCGGAATGCCGGTAATTAAAAGAAGAAAACACAGGAGCAGTTGCATATAGTGTGTAAGGAAAGTCTTTATGCCTTTTTACAGTACAATAGTACAAAGCACAGTTGCAGTTCTCAATACCCTGTGAACGGTATTTTGGCAGAAACGATTCTTACTTTATAAAATGCATCATTCTCATTACTTTTAGAGCCATGTGGATGATTACTGTTTTGTGGATTTCTGCTGCGGTCCTTTTTTTTACCTATGCAGGTTATCCGCTTTTATTATGGTTGATGTCTTTTTTTAAAAAGAAAAATGGAAACAAATCCCTGCAAGGTTTGCCTTCTGTAAGTATTATCATTGCTGCGTTTAATGAAGAACAGGTGCTGGAGAAAAAACTTCAGAACAGCTTTGCATTAAGGTATCCAAAGGAGTTGTTGCAGGTAATTGTAGTGGCCGATGGATCAACCGACCGAACGGTACAAATTGCATCGTCATTTAAAGCGGTGCTTATGTTGCACGAAGCAGACCGCAAGGGAAAAGCGGCCGCTGTTAACCGTGCAGTTTCTTTTGCACAAAATGAAATTATTGTGTTTACCGATGCTAACAGTTTCATGCAGCCGGATACATTACAGGAGTTGGTGGCTCCTTTTGCAGATAAGGAAACCGGTGCTGTGGCAGGTGAAAAAAAAATTGCTGATGCAGAAAGTATAATCGCATCGGGCGAAGGGATGTATTGGAAATATGAATCCTGGCTAAAACAAAAAGAAGCAGATTTTTATACTGTTGTAGGTGCTGCAGGAGAGTTGTTTGCTCTCCGAAAAGAATTAGTTGTTACCATTCCTGAAAATGCAATTACGGATGATTTTTTTCTGTCGTTATCTGTAAACCTGCAACAAAAAAAATGTGCCTATGCAAAGAAAGCTGTAAGTACAGAAGCAGCTTCACTTTCCTTAACCGATGAATGGAACAGAAAAGTAAGAATAGCATCGGGCGGAATGCAGTCTTTATTTCTTGTTTCTGCAGCGCTGAATCTGTTTAAACATCCACGTGTTGCATTCCAGTTTTTTTGTCACCGTGTATTGCGTTGGCTTTTTTGTGCACCTGCTTTTATTATTTTATTCTTTACAAATTATTTACTGGTGATGAATGGAGCCAGTTATTTTTATTCGTTGCTGCTGTTGTTACAAGTACTGTTTTATGTTTTTGCAGTAACTGGCTGGATGATGGCAGTGAACAGAAAAACAATCTTTTTATTCAGTACCCCCTTTTATATATTGTTTATGCATGCAGCAATGCTTGCAGGTGCCTGGCAATTTGTTACCGGAAAGCAATCTGTACTTTGGCAAAAAGCAAAGCGATGATTCCTTTCTAACTGTTTCTTCAATAATTTCACCCAATATTTTTTTATCAATTCCTCAGCATCCATATTAACCAGTCCCATCGAATACCTCAAAGGTGTTGGCCCTTTGCGTGGCGATCTGTTGAAAAAAGAATTAAATATTTTTTCCTTCAATGATCTGCTCGAACATTTTCCTTACCGGCATCTCGATAAAACAAAAGTTACACCCATCAGCCAGATAAACATGCAAATGGATTATGTGCAGGTGGCCGGCAGGTTAACCGATTTTGAAATTTTAGGTGAACGCAAATCAAAGCGTTTGGTAGTGCATATAAAAGATGCAACAGGAGTAATGGAACTCACCTGGTTTCAGGGAATTCATTGGGTTGAAAAAATATTAGCCATTGGTGAAGAGTACCTCGTGTTTGGCAAACTCAGTTTTTTTATGGGTAAGCCCCAAATTGTACACCCCGAGCTGGAAATACGTACACAACAAAATGCGGATGGTAAAGCCATGCTTGAACCCATCTATCCAACCACAGAAAAATTAAAAGCAAAAGGATTAAACGGAAGAAGCATTGCAAAATTAACAGCAGTATTACTGCCGCAGATCCATAGTAAAGATCTGCAGGAGAATCTTCCTCCCTCCATTGTTGCAGCTCATCAATTCCCGTCGAGATACGATGCATACCGGCAGCTGCATTTTCCTGCAGACAATGAACAATACGAAGCGGCCTTGCGCAGGTTAAAGTTTGAAGAATTGTTTTTTGCCCAGCTCCGTATGGCTATGATCAAAAGCAACCGTCATCGTTTTTCAAAAGGAGTCATGTTTGATAAAGTAGGCGAAATGTTTAACGAATTCTATCACCGGCATCTCCCGTTTGAATTAACAGGGGCGCAAAAAAGAGTATTAAAAGAAATCAGGCAGGATACAGCCAGAGGCCATCAAATGAATCGCTTATTACAGGGGGATGTAGGCAGCGGAAAAACCATTGTTGCACTCTTAACCATGTTGCTTGCAGCAGATAATGGTTACCAGAGTTGTTTAATGGCACCTACAGAAATTTTAGCCCAACAACACTTCAACAGTATTTCTAATCTGTTAAAGGAAATGAAAGTAGAAGTGAAACTGCTCACAGGTTCAACTAAAAAAGCACAGCGTGAACAGATTCATACAGGATTACAATCTGGTGAAGTGCAAATGATCGTAGGTACGCATGCATTGATAGAAGACACAGTACAGTTTAAAAATCTGGGATTGTCTATTGTGGATGAGCAGCATCGCTTTGGTGTGGCACAACGTGCAGAACTGAAATTGAAAAATAATATGCTTCCGCATGTACTGGTAATGACGGCTACTCCAATTCCCAGAACCATGGCCATGACAGCATACGGTGATCTTGATTACAGTGTGATGGATGAGTTACCCCCCGGCCGAAAACCAATTACCACCGTACACCGTTACGAAACTGCAAGACCGGCCGTGATGGATTTTGTAAAAGAAGAGATTGCCAAAGGACGACAGGCCTATTTTATATATCCGTTAATTGAAGAAAGCTCTAAACTCGATTTTGAAAATTTAATGAAGGGATATGAAGAGGTGAAAGCTTTTTTTCCGGAGCCGCAGTATTATATCAGTATGGTGCACGGCAAACAAAAACCGGATATAAAAGAAACCAACATGATGCGATTCAAAAAAAATGATACGCAAATCATGGTTGCAACAACGGTTATTGAAGTGGGGGTTGATGTGCCCAATGCAAGTGTTATGGTGATGGAAAGTGCAGAACGTTTTGGCTTATCACAGCTGCATCAGCTGCGTGGAAGGGTAGGCAGAGGCAGTGAACAGAGTTTTTGCATTCTTTTAACAGGGAGTAAGTTATCAAATGATGCACGTGAACGGTTAAAGATAATGTGTGCTACCAATGATGGTTTTTTAATAGCAGAAAAAGATCTTGAACTACGTGGCCCGGGTGATATTGAAGGTACCAAACAGAGTGGGGTATTGAACTTTAAACTGGCAAGCATCGTACATGATAAAGAACTGCTGGAGTTGGCAAAAGTAACCTGCGATGGATTAATCAATACTGATCCTGATCTGTCTTCGGCCGAAAATTTGCTGTTAAAAAAATATCTGCTTTCGAAAAAAGGAAAAACAGAGTGGAGCAGGGTGGCATAGGGAAATAAGAGCTGGCATTTTCCGTTTATATTTATTACATTCAAAGTCCGTTAGCATTGGAAAAATTTTACATGATAGTATCCCGCTTCCTGATTATTCTTAGCCTGCTTTTTACAGCACCTCTTATCACTAAGTCGCAACTTTATTTTGTAGAAAACAAAGGCCAGTGGAACAAGCAGGTGTTATTTAAAACAGAAGCAGGTAACAGTGCATTTTTTTTAAGTAAAGACGGTTATACGATTCTCATGAACCATCCCGAAGATTATCAGCGTTTGGCTGAGTTTAATCACGGACATGGGTTCGACAGTTCATTTGCAAAACGATCTGCAGCAAGAGTGCCTGATAAAATGCGGGCGCATGCTTACAAAGTAAAATTTCTCGGTGCCAATTTCAACAGTACTCCCGTAATGGAAAAACCCATGCAGGGGAATGAGAATTATTTTATTGGAAACGATCCTTCTAAATGGGGAACAGATTGTAAACTCTACCAGGCCATTACATTTAAAAATATTTATCCGCAGGTTGATGTGCGTTATTACGTGCAGGGCGATCAGCTTAAATATGACCTCATTGTGTTTCCCGGTGCCGATGTGTCAAGAATAAAAATGCAGTACGAGGGTGCAGATAAGCTCAGCATCCGTAACAACGAACTGGTAGTTGCAACTTCGGTTGGCGAAGCCCGTGAGTTAAAGCCTTACACCTATCAGTTTGTTGGAGGTAAACGGGAAACCGTGCAATGCAGATACAAGATCAGCGGTAATACCGTAAGTTTTGATGTACGCAATTTCGACAAAACAACAACGCTCATCATTGACCCCACACTGGAGTTTTCATCTTACAGCAGAAGCACCGCCGATAACTGGGGCTTTACTGCAACACCGGGTGCTGATGGTAGTTTTTTTGGGGGCGGTATTGCACAACCCAACGGTTTTCCAACATCACCAGGTGCTATTCAAGGCACAGGATCGGGGCCCGGTAATTCTAATTCACCACCGGATATTGCTATCATCAAATTATCGCCCGATGGCAGGAACAGAATGTATGCGACTTATCTGGGCGGAAACGGTTTAGATCAGCCGCACAGCCTTGTAGCCGATGCTGCAGGAAATCTTGTTATTGCAGGAAGAACCAATTCAGGTGCAAACTATCCGGGTACATTGGTTGGTGATGGTGGTGCTTACGATATTTTCATAACAAAAATTAATGCAACAGGTACAGCCATTATCGGATCGCTTCGCATTGGCGGTACAGGCGATGATGGTGTAAATATTACATCTACACGAAGCGGAGTAAATTCACTTCAGCGTAATTATGGTGATGATGGAAGAAGTGAAGTGATCCTTGATCGTTCAGGTAATATTTTATTGGCTTCATCTACACAATCGGCTCATGGTTCGGGTTTAAACAACGGCTTTCCTGTTGTAAATGGATTTCAATCAAATCTCAGTGGTCGGCAGGATGCAGTAATTGTAAAAGTAAATGCCAATGCCAATGCAGTGATCTGGAGTACCTATATGGGTGGCAACGGAGACGATGCAGGGTTTGTATTAGCCATCAATCCTGTAAGTACTCAAAACATTTATGTAGGTGGTGGTACAGGCAGCAATAATTTTCCCGGTGCAGGCGGACTTGTTTTACAACCAACATACAGTGGTGGTGTAGCCGATGGTTATCTGGCTAATATTGTAGACAACGGAGCCAGCGTAAGCATGGTACGCAGCACTTATCTTGGAACCGGAAATGTAGATATTGTTTATGGTGTACAATTTGATAATCTTGGATTTCCCTATGTCATGGGTACAACTACCGGAAACTGGCCGGTTGTTAATGCTGCTTACTCTGTTGGTAATTCACGCCAGTTTATTGCAAAACTAAGGCCCGCATTAAATGCTTATGTTTATTCAACAACCTTTGGCACTTCAGGTGCAATTCATCCCAATATTTCACCCACTGCTTTTCTGGTAGATAATTGTGAAAACGTGTATGTTTCAGGCTGGGGCGGTGGTGCCAACTCGTTTGGAGCCGGTTACCCTTTTGCCGGTACATCGGGGTTGCCCATAACTCCCGATGCTTTTCAGCGTAATACCGATGGCAGCGATTTTTACTTTTTTGTGTTGCAAAAAAATGCAGCATCACAACTATACGGAAGTTTCTTTGGTCAGCAAGGCGGTGGTGGCGGATGGGATCATGTAGATGGCGGCACCAGCCGTTTTGATGCAAACGGAATTATTTACCAGGCAATTTGTGCCAACTGTAAAGGTGTTCCCAGCGGTACTCCACTTGTAGCCCCTTTCCCCATCACCGCAGGTGTGTATGGAAATGTAAATCCTGCTACAGCAAACGGGTGTAACCTCGGCATGGTTAAACTGCGTTTTAATTTATCAGGTATTGATGTGGCACTTCGTGCTGTAGGTGCAAGACAATTAAATTTTTGTTTACCCGCAACTGTTCAGTTTACAGATACTATTCGTCAGGCCAAACAATACATCTGGATTTGGGGCGATGGTACAAGAAACGATACAACCACTGTTAATCCATTTACACATACTTATGTAACAACCGGTTTCTTTGATGTAAAAGTGATTGGGATAGACAGTAATTCCTGTAACGTAAAAGATTCTGCCACCATGCGGATACGTGTAACAACCGATTCTGTTGATGTTGGTTTTGATTTTGCACGCAGAGGTTGTAACAGTCTTACGTTCGATTTTACAAATACCAGTAATTTACTTACTTCATCCAGACCATTTGGTCCCAGATCATTCATGTGGGTATGGGGCGATGGCAGCAGAAACGATACGGTGCCCGGTTTCTCGCCACCTGTATCTCATACCTTCCCCGGCGTTGGTACCTATAATGTACGGTTGGTTTTAATTGATACAGCCTATTGCAACAGCGGTGATTCATCGGGCTTTGTCAACTTTCAGGTAATTGATAATATTAAAGCGGGCTTCAGAGTAAGCAATGTATGTGTGCCTGATACGGCTATTGTGGTTGACACTTCTGTGGGAGCACTTACTTATTTGTGGGTGAGCAGCGATGGACAACAATCAACAGATCCTGTACCTAATTTTGTGTACACCGTTCCCGGTACTTATACCATCAAACAATATATTTATAATTCCAACAGTTGTAACCTGGTTGATTCAACTGAACGGAGTTTTCAGGCTGTATTACCACCAACAGCAGGATTCTTTTATAATCCTAACCCATCACAGGAAAATACACCAACACGATTTACAAGTACTGCATCGCCTGATGTGATACGATGGTTGTGGGATTTTGGCGATGGAAACACATCAACACTTCGTGACCCCGTTCACCAATATATCCGTCCGGGTATTAACACCGTTTGCCAAACAGTGTTTAATGCAGTGGGTTGTTCCGATTCAGTTTGTATACCGGTTGAGTCTATCATCAATATCATCAACGATTTACCCAGTGCATTTACACCCAATGGAGATGGTGTAAACGATAAATTTATGGTGCGTGGTTTTGGTATTGTAAAACTAACCTTACGTGTATTTAACCGTCAGGGACTGATGGTATTTGAAAGCAGAACACAGAACGTAGGCTGGGATGGAACCTACAAAGGAATACCACAGCCAATGGATGCTTATGCGTGGACATTGGATGTTGAATATTTCACCGGAGAAAAAGTGCGGAAGAAAGGTGATGTAACATTGATCAGGTAATGGTTGATCCGCATCAGCCATCCTGTTGAACGTTTAAAATGAAGATCATGCGCAGAAAAATAATCTTACCGGTTTTTGTGATGTTGCTGCAGATGTCTGTATCGGCTCAGGATCTGCATTTTTCACAATTCATCAATTCGCCCTTAACCACCAACCCTGCAAATGCTGGATTTATACCCGATGCTGATTACAGAATTGGAGCCAATTACCGCAGCCAGTGGACCTCAATCCCTGTTCCATATAAAACAGCCAGTGTATGGGGCGATGCACAATTGTTCCGCAACAGTATACAAAACGGATGGATTGGTGTAGGTGCAGTTGTGTTGAACGATGTAGCAGGCAGAGGAAATCTTCGTTCCAATAAAGTATATGGTTCTGTTGCTTATCACCAGATGATTGGTTTAAGCAGTTTACTCTCTGCAGGTTTTAACGCAGGTTATGCCAACAAACGAATTGATATTACCAAGTTCACATTCGATAACCAATGGAATGGAAAATTCTTTGATGCAAAAGCTCCAACAGGCGAAGCCTTTTTAACTAATCCTAACAGTTCGTATTTTGATTTACAGGTGGGGATGAACTATGCTTATTTTCCAACAGAGAATACCTACTTTAATGCCGGAGCATCTGTACATCATATCAACAAGCCAAAAGAAACCTTCTTTACCAATGGTACCAACGAAGTACCACGCAGGTATATTGGTTTTCTGAACGGGAGTTTTAAAATTAATGACGACTGGATTTTAAATCCCAATACGTATTTCTCATCACAGGCAAAAGCTAATGAATTTGTATTGGGCGGTAATGCTGCTTACAATGTAAAAGGCGATGGCAGCGTAGTTGTTTTTGGTGGTGCTTATTACCGTTGGGCCGATGCTGGTATAGCCATGGTGGGTATTGAAATGAAAAATATCCGCTTCACCTTCACCTACGATGCAACGGTGAGCAACCTCTCCAGATTCAATAACGGAAATGGTGCATGGGAATTCTCACTTATTAAAAACGGTTATTACAACGAATACTTTGGCGATAAGAACCAGCGCATGCAGAGTATGTGCCCACGGTTTTAAACAAACAAACACTCATTCACCGAATAGATTTTTTTCCCTCCGCTTCCTTTCCGAATTTCGTTCAAAATTAACGGCATGACGGAAGTTGAAACCTACTCCAGCGTAACACTCGAAATAGTAAACGAACTCAAATCAATTGTTGGAGATAATTATGTAATGGTTGATGAAGAAACACTCAGCAACTATGCACATGATGAAACAGAGAATCTGCATTTCCCGCCCGAAGTGGTGGTAAAGCCACGCACAACTGAAGAGATTAGCCGGATTATGAAATTATGCAATGAGCAGTTGATACCTGTTACGCCACGTGGTGCAGGTACGGGTTTAAGTGGTGGCGCACTGGCACACAGAGGCGGTGTGCTTTTATCAACCGAACGGTTAAACAGCATCCTTAAAATTGATGAACGCAATCACCAGGTAACCACAGAGCCGGGTGTTATTACCGAAGTGTTGATGAATGAAGTAAAGAAAGTAGGTTTATTTTATCCGCCCGATCCCAGCAGTCGTGGCAGTTGTTTTATTGGAGGGAACATTGCTGAGAACAGCGGCGGACCTAAAGCCGTGAAATATGGTGTGGTAAAAGATTATGTATTAAATCTGGAAGTGGTGTTGCCCAATGGCGAAGTGATCTGGACAGGTGCCAATGTTTTGAAAAATTCAACCGGTTATAATCTTACACAGCTGATGGTGGGCAGTGAAGGCACACTTGGAATTGTTACAAAAATTGTGTTGAAATTAATTCCACTTCCCAAATACGATTTGCTCATGCTGGTGCCTTTCAGAAATCTGGAACAGGCAGGTGAAGCAGTGAGTGAAATTTTCAGAGCAGGATTTGTGCCCAGCGGTCTTGAATTAATGGAAATAGATGCATTACAGATTGTAAGTAAGATGGTTGACAGTACTGCTGTTCCCGTTACAGAAGATACAGCCGCACATCTCATCATTGAAGTTGATGGCAACGACATGGATGTGTTGATGAAAGATATGGAAGCAATTGGCGAACTCTTAACGAAATATGATATTGGTGAATTGTATTTTGCAGATGATGCACAACAGAAAGCAGAGTTGTGGAAACTGCGCCGCAGAGTGGCAGAAGCAGTAAAGCTTATTGGTTATACTATTGAAGAAGATACAGTGGTACCAAGAGCCGAATTACCTGCATTGATCCGTGGTGCAAAAGCGTTGGGTAAAGAATACAATTTTAAAGTGGTTTGTTACGGACATGCAGGCGATGGTAATCTGCACATCCGCATTTGTAAAGAAGGTACACCTAACAGTTATGGTAACGAAGAAATGAACAGCTGTTTAACTGCGTTGTTTCAACTGGTGCATCAATTGGGCGGCACCATCAGCGGTGAACATGGCATTGGTTTGATACAGAAAGGCTTTATGCATATTGTAATGAAAGAAGCCAATCTGAAACTGATGCGTGAAATTAAAAAAGCATTTGATCCCAATCATATTTTAAACCCCGGAAAAATTTTTGATCTCAAGAATGATTAATTCAACAAATAAAATCCAATAAAAAATGAATTACATGAAAACAGTATGCACCTCATTGATGTTTCTGCTTCTCTGCGTTAACAGCAACGCACAACAACAGGATGAAGAACGAAAAGGCTTTCAGAAAGACCAATTGTTTGTTGGTACCGGAATTAATCTGGGATTTTTTAACGGACTCATTCTTGGTTTAAACCCCGAAGTAGGTTACAGTTTTAATCGTTTTATTGATGTGGGGGTAGCGGTGAATGTAAACTACATCACACAAAATGATGTCAATAGTCCAACTGTGTTCAGACGTTTTGCATATGGTGGCGGCCCTTATGTAAGAATATGGCCCGTGAATATGATTTTTATTGGCGGTCAGTTTGAGTATAACCAGATTAAGTACAGTATAAAGTCCAACAATGTCATCAGCAACAGAGAAACGTACCAGGCTCCGAGTTTACTGGTAGGCGGCGGTTACGGAAACAGGTTAATCGGTCAGTCGCAATTTTATACAAGTATAATGGTAGATGTTTTAAGAAATCCTAATTCGCCTTACATTGATTCTTACGGCAGGCTCTTGCCGGTTTTCAGAACAACGTTTACATTTTATCTGCGTTCTAAAAACCAGCGTCAGTAAAAATTTCTTCCGGTTCATTTACCAGCACAATACGGTGTTCCATTTTTTCGTACAGGAAATTTTCTTTTTCCATATGCCTGATGTGTGCAACAAGGTGTGTATAGTATCCGTTGCTGTTGAGCAGAAATAATTTTTTGTTGTGGATGTTGAGTGTGTTCCAGGTGAGCATTTCAAACATCTCATCCAGCGTGCCGTGGCCGCCGGGTAAGATCACTGCCGCATCGCACAACTCATACATCATTTTTTTGCGCACATGCATATCACTTACAACATGCAGCTCAGTAATACCTTTATGTTGTGCTTCCCATTCTAACAGCACTTCAGGTATTACACCCACCACATTACCGTTTGCTTCCATTACTGCATCGGCCACGGTTCCCATTAACCCTTTACCGCCACCACCATAAACTAATTTAATTTTTTTCTCAGCCATCAGTACACCCAATGTTTTTGCATGATGTGTATATAATGGATCTGAGCCCGGCTTTGAACCGCAAAATACAGCGAGAGATGAAAATTGCATATGCTAAAAATATGCTGCAAAGTAAGGAAACTGTATGACCGTTTGATTAATTCTTTATCTTCATTTTTAAACCAGTGACACATGTCTCCTGTACTTTTATTTTCATTTGTATTTGGTTATTTTCTGCTGCTGCTTGCAGTTGCATGGTATACATCAAAGAATTCCAATAATGATTCTTTTTTTATTGGTAACCGAAGCAGCAACTGGATGCTGGTGGCATTTGGTATGATAGGTACATCGCTCAGCGGTGTAACATTTGTGAGTGTACCCGGCACCGTTGGTGCAGCAGGTTTCCAGTATTTTCAGGTGGTGTTGGGATATTTTCTGGGCTATCTCGTAATAGCCTATGTGCTGTTGCCTTTATATTATAAGATGAACCTGACATCTATTTATAATTATCTGGAGCACAGGTTTGGTACAACAAGTTATAAAACAGGCGCCTCTTATTTTATACTATCACGCACATTAGGTGCAACTGCAAGAATGTATCTGGTAGTAAATATTCTGCAAATATTTATTCTTGATTCAATGGGTGTTCCTTTTTGGGCCACAGCATTGGTGATTCTGGTGCTCATTCTTTTATACACGTTTGAAGGGGGTGTAAAAACCATTGTGTATACCGATACGTTGCAAACAAGTTGTATGCTTATTGGCCTTGTGGCATGTATTATTGCCATCATGAGCAAAATGGATTTCAGTTTTTCTCAAACGATTGGTGAGTTAAGTGAAAAAGGAATGACAAAGGTCTTTAATACAGATGTTAAAGCTCCGGGCTTTTTTGTAAAACAAATATTGGGTGGTATGTTTATTACCATTGCGATGACAGGGCTTGATCAGGAAATGATGCAGAAGAACATCAGTGTGAGAACGCTGAAAGATTCGCAGAAAAATGTAATGACGCTCAGCTTTGTTTTGCTGTTTGTGAATTTCCTGTTTTTGCTCATGGGCGGTTTGCTCTATCTCTATGCAGGTGCAAACAATCTGGAAGTAAAGGGTGATGATTTGTTTCCTGCAATTGCGCTGGGCAATCATTTGTCAACAGCTATTGGTGTTATTTTTATCATTGGTCTTATCTCTGCATTGTTCCCCAGTGCAGATGGCGCCTTGACTGCATTGACCTCTTCTTTCTGTATTGATATACTGGGGTTAAAACGCAGGGATGATCTGGACGAAAAAGCCAAACGAAAAACAAGACTCTCCGTTCATCTCACCTTTTCTGTTGTTTTCTTTTTGTGTGTGATGCTGTTTAAATGGATTGATGATAAATCTATTATTGATGTGATTCTTAAAGTAGCCGGATATACCTACGGGCCTTTGCTGGGATTGTTTGCATTTGGTATTTTAACCAAACGATCCATTAATGATAAAATGAGTCTGCTGGTTTGTATTGCTGCTCCTGTATTGGTGATTGGAATAGATTTGATCAACAATGCAGAATGGTTTGTAAATAAATTACAGCTCACCGGAAGCGGCGGCACAGCATTGAAAGAATTTTCACAATCTGTATTTGGCGGATTTAAAATTGGCATTGAATTACTGATCATTAACGGACTGCTGACGTTTACCGGATTGTGGCTCATTTCAAAAAAAGATACAACACTAACTGCATAAGTTATTACAGGGTTATACAAAGCGTTAAACTGTCAGTCTCACACCGGTAGTTTGGTGCATCTGCTTTATCTTTGTTTAAATTTTTTCATTTGGAGTTGGTTCATCCGCAGGCGGAAATATATGCAGCAAGTTTTTCTTCTTCCGAAGATCCATTGCTGAAAACAATTGCGGAGGCAACAACATTGTCGCATGCTCAGCCGCATATGATGAGTGGTCATCTCCAGGGAAAGTTCCTTGAAATCATCAGTAAACTCATTGCCCCCAAACGCATTCTTGAAATAGGAACTATGGTTGGGTACAGCAGCATTTGTCTTGCAAAGGGGTTAGCACAGGGAGGTATTTTACATACCATTGAAATGCGGGAAGAAGATGCAGCCATTGCAAAAGAGAATTTCAGAGTTGCGGGTTTACAGGAGCAGATTCAGTTACATGTAGGGAATGCAGCAGAAATCATCCCACAACTGAATGAGCCATGGGATCTGGTTTTTATAGATGCAGATAAAACGGGCTATAGTAAATACTATGAACTGTTGAAACCCCGTTTAAGAAGCGGAGCGGTACTATTGGCCGACAATGTGTTATTTCACGGCGATGTACTGGAAAACGAAATCAAAGGAAAAAACGCCAAAGCCATTCATGCATTTAATGAAATGCTTGCGGCAGATGAAGAAGTAGAAAAAATCATGTTAACACTGAGAGACGGTTTGTTTCTCATTCGTAAAAAATAAAATATACTATGAAGCGATCAGCAGTTTATTTGTTTATTGGATTGTTTATTACTGCAACGGCAACTGCCCAAACCATTTCAATTGAGGAATACATTAACACCTACAAAGAAATTGCTATACAGGAAATGATCCGCACAGGTGTGCCGGCATCTATTACATTAGCACAGGGTATAGTTGAAACAGAAAACGGAAACAGTAAGCTGGTAAAAAAATCGAACAATCATTTTGGTATTAAATGTAAAGAAACATGGACCGGTCCTTCTGTTAGTCATGATGATGATGCCCCCGGTGAATGTTTCAGAAAGTATACCACTGCAACAGAATCCTATATTGATCATTCTGATTTTTTACGTACACGTAAACACTACAATTTTCTTTTTACTCTTGATCCTGCCGATTACAAAGCCTGGGCGTATGGATTAAAGAAAGCAGGTTATGCTACCAATCCACGCTACCCGGAAATGCTCATCAAGTATATTGAAACTTATAACCTCAACGAGTATTCACTCATTGCATTGGGAAAGAAAAAAACCGACGAACCTGTTGTGGTAAAGAATGAGCCAACAGCGCCGGTTGTTCAAGTTACAGCGCCTGTTACCATCAAACCAAAAGAGCAGGTACAGACGATTGTAACAGCACCCGTAGTAAAAACTGAAGTAAAAAAGTCCGTTGTAAATTATCCTGTCGGTGAATTTAAAATCAACGAAACAAGAGTGATGTATGCAGCAAAAGGAACATCTTTTCTTGCCATTGCACAGCAATACAATGTGCAGTTGAAATGGTTGTTCGATTTTAATGATCTTAAAGAAGCAGAGGCACTGGAAAATGATCAGCTTATTTATTTGCAACGGAAAAGAAAAGTGGGTGCCGGTCAGTTTCATACAGTAGCCGAAGGTGAAACGTTATATGATATTGCCCAGCAGCAAGGCATTCGATTGGATGCACTTATGCAGTTAAATTTTTTAACAGTCAATCAGCAACCTGCAACAGGTGAGCAGTTGTATTTACAGGCTCCTGCACCTGCAGCTCCAAAATTAAACAGTAAAAAAATAACGGCCTCTGTGCAGCAGGAAATCAATGAACAGCATCCTGTAGTAACAGCAGAAAGACAAATTCATATTGTGCAGCCAAAAGAAACACTGTATGCCATTTCAAAAAAATACGAGGTGTCGTTATCCGAACTTCAGCAATGGAATCAGTTAACAGGAACAGATTTAAAAGAAGGAATGGAACTCATCATTATTAAATAACCGGCATGTCTTCAATTAAAGTTCACGATAAGTATTTTGTACCTTACATGACAGAAGATGTTGTGTTAAACCGTGTAAAAGAGTTAGCGGCAGCTATTGATGTGGATTATGCCGGCAAACGACCTTTGTTTATTGCTATCCTCAATGGGTCTTTTATTTTTGCTGCCGATCTGTTCAAGTATATTACCATTGAAGCAGAAATTTGTTTTATTAAACTGGCTTCTTACAAAGGAACAAAATCAACCGGGCAGGTAATTACTGCTATCGGTTTGGATACCGATATTGTAGACCGGCATATTATTGTACTGGAAGATATTATTGATACAGGTAAAACAATGAATGAGTTTTTACCACAGCTTCGTCATCAGCAACCGGCTTCTTTAAAAATTGCTGCATTGCTGCACAAGCCCGAAGCCACAGCCTATCCAATCACCATTGATTATCTCGGATTTTCGGTTCCCAATAAATTTTTACTTGGTTACGGGTTAGACTATGATGGTTTAGGCCGCAATTTGAAAGAAATTTATCAATTAGCAGATAACCCTTCCTGATTTGCCATGTACTAACCGGCGGGGCAGGAGATATGTATGAACCTACGGTGCTTACTTTTGATTGCTTTGTTTGCTTTCGCTGCAAAGGCGGATGCACAATATTATTTTCGTGGCCAGGTAAAAGATGCAAATGATGTTTCGTTATCGCTGGTGCGTATTCATGTATATTCTACCAATTCATTTTATTACTCGGGTTCAGGTGGCAACTTTGGAATACCATCCGCCCGTTTAACAGACACCGTTAGTTTTCTCTTAAACGGCTACGAAGAGAAAACACTGGTATTAAACAGCAAAGAGTTTAATCAGGTGCTGCTTAAAATAACATCGGCCAATAGCCGGCCCAAACGAAAACTGCTTTCGTTCACAAAGGATAAAGAACTTGACCGGAATAAATGGTCCGGTGTATCGGGCGAAACTTATTCAGAACAAACAGAAAACGAATTTAATTTTACACAGCAATATCCTGCAACAGGGTTTGCTATGAATGTAGACCGGGCTTCTTACAGTAATATCCGCAGGTTTATCAATATGCAATCTGCTGTTCCGCCACATGCAGTGCGTATTGAAGAGATGCTGAATTATTTCCCTCAAGCATATACCCCACCAGCTGCCGGAAAAACATTCCATGTACAATCTCAACTCACCGATTGTCCATGGAACAATGCAAGCAAACTGCTGATCCTTCAATTACACGCTAAAAAAATTGTGTACGACCATTTGCCTCCAAGCAATTTTGTTTTTTTGGTAGATGTAAGCGGCTCGATGGATTTACCCAGCCGGTTACCATTATTAAAAACGGCCTTTCGAATGATGGTGCAGAACCTGCGAACGGTTGATACTATTTCGATGGTGGTGTATGGCGGTACGGTGGCTGTTGTATTGCAACCAACATCGGGAAGAGAAAAAGAAAAGATCATGGATGTAATAGATTCGCTTGCTGCAGGTGGAGATACGCCCGGCGAATCGGCTATAAGACAGGCGTATAGTCTGGCGCAAAGTCAATTTATAAAAGGAGGTAATAACCGGATTATACTTGCTACCGACGGTGATTTTAATGTGGGCGAAGTAAGTGAAGAAGCATTGATGCAACTCATTACACAGAAACAGCAAACGGGCATTTATTTAACCTGTCTCGGAGTTGGAATGGGGAATTACAAAGATTCGAAACTGGAAGTGCTGGCTAAAAAAGGCAATGGCAACTTTGCTTATCTGGATAATGTAATGGAAGCAGAAAAAGTGCTGGTGAAAGAACTGATGCAAACCCTGTATGCTGTTGCCGATGATGCATATCTCAATGTAAGTTTTCAATCGAGATACGTAAAAAAATACCGGTTAATCGGATTCGATAACCGCACAGACGCCTTATCAGACAGTACCAGTACACTGGAAGGTGGTGAAATTGGAACCGGACATATTGTTACTGCAATGTTTGAAGTACAGTTAACAGATATTGCAATGCCGCCGGATGAAGTGATTGCTACTGCAGAATTAAGTTATCTGCCGGGTGATCTTCAACAAAAACTAACAGAGCAATACAACCTGCCGAATAATTATCAAACATTAACTGAAACAGGCAGCAGTTATCGGTTTGCATCAGCCGTTGCAACATTTGGATTGCTGTTAAAACGATCGGCTTATGTAAAAGATGCAGGATGGGATGATCTGATCCGTTTAGTGCAATCATCAGCCAATACAAAAGACTACTGGCAAAATGAAATGATAACGCTGGTACAAAAAGCAAAACTCATTTACAAGCCGCAACGCCAAAAACGTTCACTGCTTAATAAAAGAAAAAGGGAGTAATTGTTTACTCCCTTTCTTCTTCATGTGCCGGTTTACGATTCCTGCCGCTGCATATAAAACTGCCAGGCAATCAGCAGAAACCCTGCGCCTGTAACAACAGGCGGCCATAATACTTTAATAGCAGAAACAAAACCAAGGTACAGCATTACAAACGCAAGCACAGAAAGTAAGAGCGAAGCAATCAGTAAACGTTGTTTCTTTTCCATTACTGCAGGTTTAATTGTTAACGAAGCATATACAACTCATTAAATAAGAATTTAAATGTACCATGTGTTTGCGAACGGAAACTGATCTCCGGTCCAAATGCATACAATTTACCGGAACCAACTTTTGCAACAAAAGCAGCAACATTGTCCTGCAAATATTCCTGTCCCCATGCCCAGCCGCTGCGTAATGTTTTATCGCTGCCATACCATGCAAGAGGAGTTACTTCTGCTTTTGCAATTGCATCGGGCGAAAGTTTAAACACCGGGCTTTGTGCAAAAAACACATCCGCTTCTTTGCCCATGCCCCATGCAGCAGGTTGTGTTACATCTATTTTTACACGCATCACACTTCCGGGGATATAAAATTTTTCACCGGGCAGGTTACGTTCTTTACCATTAAAAATTTCAACCAATGCATTTTTTACAGGTAGTTTAAAATGATAAGCCAGATTGGTGCTGCTGCCAATGGTAACAATGCTGCCACCAGCTTCTGCAAATAATTTTAATTCAACAATTGATGTATCGGCTGTAATACGTCCCAATGTTTTTCTGTATTCAGCAGGAATATCTTCGGCTCTTGGTCCTCTGAAACCGCTTCTGCCTGCTGTAACGGGAGGAATACCTTCGCTTACAAACAGAATTACATCATATTTGTCACGAAGATTTCCTGCATCAATATCCTGCGCATAAATCACTGAATAATTAAAATGATGTTGTTCAAAGATCCAGCGCATCCAGCCCGATGGCATTGAACCGCCATACACATCATACAAACCAATACGAACTGCTGATGCTTTTACTGTAGAACCTTCGGGTTTTTTTGTAACAGCTTTTGCCTGCACACCAAAATCTTTTGCTGCTTTTTCTAATACTGCCGTTGCTTTTGCATTAGCAGGAACAAAGAATGATCCTGTTGATGCACCAGCGTTGTAACGAACTACTTCAACACCTGCCTGCAACAAATCATTCACAGCAATAAACGAATTATTACTGCGTGGATCTAACACATATCCTGCAGCTGATTTGTTGATTGTTCCTTTGGGTGATTGAATTTCGCCATAAGCAACAGCATCTAACGGTCCTTCAAATCCATTGAGTATACGATCGAACTGAATACCCATTGTGTAAGCCGGTGTCCATCCTGCAGCATCGTAAGGGCGCACTGGCGGTCCGCCGGGATATAAAAAATCATTGGGATGATCCTGTGGTTCAAACATATCCAATACATGCGGACGAAAAGCCTGATTAGTTTTTACAACATACGAACCCGCAGGATATTTTTTTCCTTCAATTGTAAAATCAGATGTGGCTTTGTGAACACGCACACCAGACATGATTAATGCATTTACAAATTTTACTGCTGTTGAAAAATCGGCCTGATCTGCAGGAATGATATAACCTCTGGGATCACGGAGTTTTAAATCAGAAAATACTGCATCATAATATTTTGCCGGAATAGTATCTGCAAAACGTTGTTCAGCTACTCCCGCTTCCGGTTGTTTCTGATCTTTTTTATATGCTTCGTTAATTGCTTCAATTTTTTTGGGTGATAAAGACCAGTTGTTTTGATTGCCTCTGTTAATGGAATTTTTTCCCATACGGTAAATGTTAAACAGCACATGCTCTTTATTACGAACAGCATAATCTAATACTGCATAGTTTAACGAAACTGAATAGTCAATTGACTGACGGAACAACCACACCTGTGGAGTTACAGGATTAGGAGTTGCCGCATTCGGTATTAATCTGGAAGGAACCAGCGGAACCTTTGATGGTGTTGGGTTTCCAATGATCTCCGTTAACAGCCCAACAATATTATGAAAGTATGCAGTGGTGCGTAAGCCGCCGTTCCACCAGGTAGAAAAAACAGAGCCGCCTCGTTGTGTATAACCGGGCTTACCTTCTTCATTTAACCGGTTAATCATGGCGGCACCAACTCCATCAATACCGGTTACCAATAAAGGATCAAATACATAATTAAACGGATCACGGTAAGGAGGGCCTGCAACAACTGATCCTGCCGGGCCTGATTGATGATGATTGTATAAAATCTGCGGCATCCATTCAATGTATTGCTGACGGCTCATATTTTTTGTTTCACTCATGTTCATCATATAAAAATCACGGTTGTTATCATGACCAATATATTTTTGATACAGCTTCGGCAAATTATTATACGAACGTTTCAGTGTATCTGCATTCCGCATATACCAGTTCGATACAAGTTCCTGTCCATCGGGGTTGGCATGTACAAATAAAATAATCGCATCATCTAATATCCTTAATGTTTCAGGATCTTTCCTGCTTACAAATTGCCAGATAGTTTCTATGAGTTGATGTGCACCTACTGTTTCAGTTGCATGCAAACCGCCATCAATCCATACAACTGCTTTTCCTTCTGCAGCCAGTTGATGTGCATCTGCATCGCTGAGATTTTCTGCACGGGCCAGTTTTTGTGAAATCTCTTTGTACCGGTTGATATTCTTGATATTGGCAGGCGAAGAAACAATCATCATGTATTGTGTTCGGCCTTCTTCTGTTTTACCAATATCAACCAATTGAACACGATCCGAACCGGCAGCAATTTTTTTAAAATACGCTTCTGTTTGTGTGTAGGTGGCAAGCCGGTAATTATCGCCGATGTTAAAACCAAAATGTTCTTTGGGCGACGGGAGGTTTTGTGCGGTAGAAATGCTGAAAGCTGATAACAACAGTAAAAGACTGAACAGAATTACTCGTTTCATTCCAAGCTGGATTTATGCAGTTAATGAATAGATTGAATAACTGCATGGCGCAAACGGCTTACAGATATTCTCATGCTGACCAACTAAAGGTATTAAGCTGCAGCTATATTACAGTGATGAATTTATGAGCGGCGGTAAATGCGGAGCAAACGCCGGATTATTCCAGCACTTCACAGAAATACCCATTTGAACGGACGAGTGTAAGAATTTTTTCAATACAGATTTCTGCACTTTCTATACGGAGAATTTTATCACAGTCGTGCAGATCAAAATTGATCCGGCTGCCCGGAAAGCATTGAAGCAGCAATGCAAGCAGCGGTTCTGTTTGCTGCGGTTCCTGTACATTGGTTTTAAATACTTCGATCATTTATATTCTTGTATTCAGTTTGAAACTGTTTGAAATAAGGGTGCGTCATCATGGTCGGTGAAGACACCGACCATGGCGTCTAATTAATAATTGTTCTTCATTTATTTTGATGAATGACCAGTGCATTGCCATCAGGGTCAAGAATCTGTATAAAAGTTCCCAGTTTCGTATCATTCATCATTTGTATTTCAATGCCCTGTTTACTCAGCTCATGCATTTCCGTTTCCATATTTTCTGTTTCCAGAAAAATGCCATGTAGTGAGCCGGCCTTCATTTTAGTTTCGTGAAAAGGCCACCAGTTAACCAGTGTAATAGTAGTTGTCTGGTTGGGAAAGCCAAGCTGTACCCATGTTTTGCCATTATCAAACGGAGCTTCAGCAATCATACAGAAACCAAGTTTCAGATAAAACGCTTTTGCCCTTGCCTGGTCGGTAACGGGAATGGATATTACTTCAATGGCTTTCATGTAGACTGATAGTTCTCATCATAACTTACCATCCATTGTACATCAAACTTGTCTGTGCACATACCGAAGTAAGCACCCCAGAACATTTTATCTAATGGAATGGTAACTTTGCCTCTTGCAGAAAGTGCAGCAAATAATGTTTTTGCTTCTTCTTCACTTTCTGTGCTGATGGAGAGATGAAAGTTGTTACCTATAGTAACATGTTGCCCCATTGACTCCAGTGCATCTGTACCCATTAACACAGTTCCATTGCCAATTGGTAATGCAATGTGCATGATCTTGTCCTGTTCATGTGCAGGTACACGATCTTTTTCCGGTGTGTCTTTAAACCGTTGCAGCATAGCAAACTCGCCACCAAAAACAGATCTGTAAAACAGAAACGCATCTTCGGTTGTACCCGGAAAATTCAAATAAGGATTCACTGCTCTCATGATTGTATAATTAAACTGTGATTATTTTTCTGCAATCTCTTTCAGTTTTGCTAAAGCCTTGGGCCATAACTCCTCAAACATGGCTTTAAACTCATCATTGATATCCATTTCAATCTGTACAGTTGTAATGCCGTCTGATTCGGTAAGTGTGTAATTTTCATGTGAGCCTGCCCATGCTTTTACTCTTTCACTTGTTGTGTCTTCCACGCCATCTTTTACTTCGCCCAAATGCTCAAACGACATATATTCAAACGGCCTGTTAACGGCAACCCTGCTCACCATTCCTGCACCATTGCCATCAAGGAATAAAACTTTGGTTCCTTCTTTCCAGTTATCAGTTACTGCATGGGAGCTTTCACTGAATGCGCTGGTCCATTGTCTGTAAGTGGCATCGTTCCAGAGTATTTGCCACACATGCTCTTTTGAAGCGTTGATCTCTACAGAGAAATTGATTTTTTCCATATGCTTGTTTTTAGATGAACGGTTTGAGTTATAAGGAATAAATTGTTGAATTTGTATTGTACTAAGTTCACAAGGCAACAGAGTCGTTTAACCGGTAATTCATAAAATATTAATCACATTTTTTTATACAAACTTTTTTCACTTTTCAATGATGAGTGTCAGATCTTCTTTTTAATTTTTAATTTCTGCTTCGCCTTTTCTTCATTTTCTTTTACACGAAACTGCACAATCTGTTTTACCAGAGCCAAAGGCAGGGGTTGATCAAGTGGAAACTGTACAGATCCTTTAGCCCCTTTATAAACTGCAAGTTCTTTTTGAAAAGCAGAAATACCCGATGGAGCCGGATAAAAACCAATGTGATGTTTATATGCAGCAAAATGCACCAGATTGCCATGTAATGTAAATGTTGGAATACCATAGCTGATGGTTTCTGCTGCAGCAGGGGCTGCTTTTGAAATGGTTGTTCTCATTTGCTCCAGACCTTTTCGTATAGGTACAGGAAAATCTGCAATGTATGCATCAATGGTTGCCGGTTGTGCTGCAGTTTTTTTCATGTGCTGTTTGAGTTGAGTTATGAATGTTTGAAGTAATGCTGCGTTGCTTCATCCGCCACCTTGCAACTGATCACTGCAAAATTAATTGCAGTTGTTAAATGATGAAGGGTGCAAATACGTACTTCTAAGGGGTTGCTTGCGACAGGTGAATACGTTATTTTTATCTTCTAATTTAAGCCATAAAAAATGAAACACATATCCATTCTTGTTCCCGCCGGACATACCAGTGTAACGAATATTGAAGGAACGCATCAGATTTTTAGTGAAGTAAACGGATTGCTCCAGGCTATGGGCAAAGAACCGATGTTTCAGATTCAGCTCGTTGGATTATCTGCTGAGATCAGTCAGCGGAATGGGTTGTTTACCATTAAACCCGATGTATTGCTGCAGGATGTAAAACATACGAATCTCATTATTATTCCTGCTGCAATGGGCGATCAGCAAAAAGCATTTGAACTCAACAAAGAATTTATTCCATGGATTGTTCAGCAATACGAAGCAGGAGCGGAGCTGGTGAGTTTTTGTATTGGTGCATTTATTCTGGGAGGCACCGGTTTGTTAAGCGGGAAACAATGCACCACACACTGGCGGTTTATCAATGAGTTCAGACAAATGTTTCCTGATGCACATGTGGTGGATGATAAAATTATGACGGAAGATGCCGGTATTTATACCAGTGGTGGTGCTTATTCGTATGTGAACCTCGTAGTGTATCTCATTGAAAAATATGCAGGCAGAGAAATTGCAATCATGATTGCCAAAGCATTTATGATTGATATTGACCGTGTAAGTCAATCGCCTTTTATTATGTTTCAAGGACAGAAAGCACATGAAGATGAACCGGTAAAAAAAGCACAGGCATTTATCGAACAGAATTTCCAGGAAAAAATTACGGTTGATCAGCTGGCCTCCATGCTGGCACTGGGCCGCAGAAATATGGAACGCCGGTTTAAAAAGGCAACCGCCAATACGGTGGTGGAATATATTCAGCGAGTAAAAATTGAAGCGACGAAAAAAGAACTGGAAACCAGCCGTAAGAATATTAACGAAGTAATGTATGATGTTGGTTATTCCGATACAAAAGCATTCCGTACTACATTCAAAAAAATCACCGGTCTGTCGCCCATTGATTACAAGAAGAAATACAATAAGGAAGCGATGTATGCATGAGTGGCAGTATCATTCGCAAATTATTCTTTTTGGTACTCCAGTAAATCTCCCGGCTGACAGTCGAGCACTTTGCAAATAGCTTCCAGCGTACTGAAACGGATAGCTTTTGCTTTGCCTGTTTTGAGTATTGAAAGATTGGCCAGCGTAAGATCAACCTTTGCTGAAAGCTCATTCAAAGACATTTTTCGTTTAGCCATCATCACATCTAAGTTTACAACTATCGGCATAGTTAAACAGTTAATTCGTTTTCAGATTGCAGTTCAATTCCTCTTTTAAAGATCTGTGCAATAACATACAGAGCAACACCCATAAAGCCCCATACATCGTTACCTCCAATCTTCAGCTTATCCGGTGAGGGCATTTGTACCGACTGCTCGATTAGTCTTGTTGTATAATTACCGCCAATAGTTGCGAATAAGCCGATAGCAAGACACAGATACGATATAAAAAACAGGAAGCTTCCTACTTCTTTATTGAATGGTTTTGCTAAACTCAGTTTTTTATCATGCAGCAGTTTAATGAGTAGATAAAAGATGATGGCTTTTAACACTGCAACAAGTGACATGATAAAAGTAATGACGACAAAATACACCCGATCATATGTATACAAACCGGATAAGTCAATATGACCCCAAAAGTTTTTGGCAATGTTCAGGTTGCCAGTCATGACTATTACAGAATTAACAATGATGCCGCCTGCTTCAATACTTACACCAATAAAGATGAGCCAGGAAAGAACGTACAATACTTTTAATGCCAGATTGTTACTTAAGTTCATGATGAAGTGATTTTAATGATGATGCAAATATAAATAAATATTTATTGAAAAACAATAAAAATGTAAAATAATTAGATAAATGGGATTTTGTCCATTTTATCAGAAGGGACGATGTTCTTTTACATAGTCCCTTCAACTGCTTCATATCAAAGACTGAATTTTTGTGGAAGTAATATTATTGGATGGGGCCTGTTCAACAGAAAATGTGCAATAGAATTCTTTTGCTGATTTACTTTTTATTGTTGAAGGTATACTTTAATGAGAGGCATGGATTATCAGAATACCTGCCGTTTGAAGAGAGTGATACTTTAACAATAAATGTAGCAAACAGATTGGGCAGAATACGCAACTGAATTCCCGGTCTTAATGCAAATTGAAATTCTGAGATGTTTATATCTGTCAGTTGAGTGACTGTTTGCATTCCATTAGCAGTTATTTTTTCGAATTGCTGTAAGTGTGCTCTCAAATATTGGAAACCTGCACCGAGGTTAACCCTGAATCTTTTTGAAGAGTCTCTGAAAAGATAATTGGCAGTCACAGGAATTTGAAATCCTATCAACGTGTAATAGTTTTCTGCATTGTTAACCCGTGTTTTAAAATCCTGCCCTTTAAAGGATGATATACTTACATCCATGAACAGTTTGCTATGGATTGATTTGCTGATACCAAACTCAGCTCCTTCACCAACAAAAGTTTTTCCGGATTTAAACGTAACTCCAAAAAACTGAAAAGAAGGTTCAACTGCCTCTTTAAATAAAATGTTAGTAGAACTGTAACCGATTCTGACGGAGAGCAGTTCTTTGGTTTTCTGTCCGAAAGAAAAACCAGAACTGCATAATAGAACGAAAAGGAAGAAACAGTTTTTTTTCATTTTAGTACTATTGTTGCGAAAGCAGTTAGTTACATTTTATGCTTGTTTATTTTTCATAAGCATCTAAAAATGTTTTCTGGTTGTGTTGTATTGTAATATACATCAATCAACTCACTCACCCACTTTAATCCTCACTCCTTCACTATGACTTGTAAACTCAGGTGCATACATACATTGTATGGTGGTGATACCACTGCTGTAGTTCCCGGCATGTGTAATGAACATCGGGTATTCAAACACATAGGTGCCTTTCGTTAACCAGCCAAAGAAAAAGTTGGTGCTGGCATCTTTGGTGCTTTCATAATAACCCAAACCGCCCTGCCATTTATAAGAACTGATTACATTTACCGGTTCCATACAACTTGGACGCATATCTTTCATGTGTACATATTCCATGTTACGATCAACACGTAGTTCAATACGTACTTTTATTTTATCACCTACTTTCAATTCGTCGCCTTCGTTTACAGGAGTCAGGACTGGTCCATTGCCAGTATTGCGTTCAACAAAATATTTCTTCTGCAATTTCAATGGTGTTTCCGCTGAGGAGATTTTGTCTAAGTTTTCAAAGTATTGCCAGTAAGCACTTCCCCATGAAGGTTGATTGTTGCTCTTACTTACTGTTACTTTAATATTGCCCATCTCCGGCTTTACAAAACTGCCTTCAATGCTCCTTTTAAAATAACCTGTACCTGCTTCTGTGGCCCCCTCCTGACCTCCCCCAAGAGAGGAGGAGAAATCCATCACACCCGCTTTGATCTCTACTACCGGTTCTGATGCAATCCATTCGCCACCTTGTAATAACAATGCATAACATGCTTCAGCCGTTGCAATGGTTGTTTTCCAGTTCTGTGTTTGTTTTTGTTTCAACAACCATGTCTTGAGATCACTCACTGCTTTTTGATCATTGCTTACATCATTGAATACTTCAATCATCAATGCCTGTGCTTCAACAGGAGCCTGGTGCCAGTAATAACCGGCATTGAATTCTTTCCAGTACATACCCATCTCTTCACTCAGCAATGCATTTTCTTTTAAGGAACTCACTATAGCTGTTGCTGTTTTAAGATCCTTACTGCGATGCAATGCCAATGCAATCATTCCCTGCATATACTTGCTTTGCTGCAACCAATACAGCTGACTTTGTTTATAATAATAATCATAAGCCGTTTTACTTGCTGCTGCAACAGGTACATCTTTAAAGAAGCTCCGCATATAGAAATACTGAATCTGTGTGCTGTTAAGATTGTTATTTTTCAGTGCCACTTTATACTTCAACAGGTAATCATAATCTTCTTTTAATTTAAGATCGAGATACGGAATTGCTTTTGCAAGAATAGCATTGATCGCTTTCTCCTGATCTTTTGGTAATGCATTCAGCTTTTTTAAATGACCGATTCCTGTTACTATATATTGTGTAATGTAACGATCATCGGGCCCGCCTTTGAACCATACAAAACCGCCATTGGATGATTGCATGCCTTGTAACTGCGCCATCGCTTTGCTTAGCTCACTGCTCATACGGATCATATCAAACAGCAATGCAATATTTTTCTTTTGCTGTTCTTCATTCTTTGCCTGCAAAACCCAGGGTGTTTCCTGTAACAACACTGATTTTAATTCTTCATTCTTTTGCAGATTACTTTGTAAGGCCTGTGGCGAGGAATTTTTCCATTGTTCAAAAACCGCTTTAATGCGTGGAAGTTTATTAGTGATATGCGATGCTAAGGCGTTTGCATAAAACCTGTTCCATGTTTGTTCCGCACAGTCGTATGGATACTCCATTAAATAAGGCAGGGCCTGTACAGCATACCAAACAGGGTTGCTGGTAAATTCAATGGTGAATTTGTGATGAGTTAGACTTTCTGAGGCCCCCTCCCGACCTCCCCCGGAAGGGGAGGAGTTAAGCAGTTTGCTAAACGTAAAATTCTTTGTGCCATCGCCACGCATGGGTAGTGGTAATGTTTCTGTTACCAGCATACGATTGGTGAGTACAGGAAGAGTCGCTTCTTCTCCGTCACTTTTATCTTCTGCTTTGGCAATAATTCTATACGTTAATGCTTCATTGAAATTGTAAGGAACTTCTGTTCTGAATTTTACTACTGTGCTTTGATTTGCTCCAACAGTAAAATGCTGAACAGGAAATGTATTCTGGAACCAGCCATCAACCGGTTGCATGGTAGCTGTGTTGATGAGTTGCAGATTGCTTACACCGGTTATTTCTTTGTTTGTGAGATTAGTGATCTTGGCAGTAAATTCAAAGCGATCGCCTTCACGTAAGAAACGTGGAGCAAATGGTTGTACCATCAGATCTTTTTGTGTGATGATGGATTTTTCAGAAATACCCAGCGACAGATCTTTTGTATGTGCCAGCAACAACCATTTCCATTTAGTGAGTGCTTCGGGCATGGTAAAACTAAAACTGATGTTACCTGCTGAATCTGTTTTTAGATCAGGAAAGAAGAAAGCGGTTTCATTAAAGTTTTTACGAACCTGCACATCAACCGTTTGAATTTTTACTCCATTTTTTGTTGTAATTATAATTACTCCATTTTTCGCCGCAGATCCGTACAATGCAATTGCATCATTATTTTTAAGTACTGAAAATTCAACAATTTCATCGGGATTCAATTTCTGATATTCTTCAAAGCTGATAATTTTGCCATCAACAACAATAAGCACGTTGTTAGAAGCTGTTATTGAAGTGTTTCCTCTTATCCTTACATCTTGTCCTGTGCCCAGAGCTCCAGAATTATTTGTTATAACAACTTCGTTCATTTGTGAATCTTGTATAGGTGCGCCAGCTGCTTGCTCAATTGCTACACCAGGAGCCCTTCCTTGTAATACTTTTGTTCTATATTGTCTTCCAGTCCTATCAATAAATAATCCTAAGATCTCATCATATCGTTTATCAAATGCCTTCCATGTTTGTGTTCTCCATTCTCTTTTCCATGAATTGATGGTTGTAAAACCGGCAGCATTCCAGCCGTTGTTGATGTAGTTGATGGAATGCAGATCCGGTTTACTCCAGGCATGTGGTTTAAACTGATCTAATGAAGCATCGTACATAGAGGTTAATAATTCAGCGGCCACTTTATCGCCCTTATAACCACTGATCTTTACTTTCCATTGTTCCTCACTGCCGGGTAATGTTTTATCACGGAAGGTTTCATAGCTGATGCTGAGTTCTTTGTTAGTCCATGGTACAGCAACATACCTTGTAAAGCTGAAGAAACGATTATGTTTTACAAATGAATAACTGTAACCAAAACCACCTCTTTGTTTTTCTGTTACTGCAACTGTTTGTTGCTTTTGTTCATTGTTGAGTTGATGATACCGCAGATTGCTGATGTCTTCTTTTGGATCAAACTGAATCAGAAATACATCTGCTGCACTGCTGCCATAAGCAATGCTTGCTGATGTACCCGGTTCTACAGTAACAACAGAAGGAAGCTTCCATACATATTCAGGTGAGTTGCTGTTCTTTTGTTTTGCATCTGTTAACTGCACATAGGTTTGATTTTTTACTTCATTGCCATCTTTGTCTTTGGTTAGTGCTTCAATGAGATACCAACCTGCAGACCACTGACCACTGACCACTGACCATTCGCCGCTAAGTTTTGAACTGTCTTTTTTCTCATACACTTTCTCTAATTTCTCCCAGCTTGCTTTTTCTGTTTCATTGTTGTATTCATCATTCGGGAAATCGTTTACATACTCTTTTTCATTCAGGATAAACTGATCAGGTTGATCCCAATAACGTTCACGAATCAATCGGGCAGAAGATTTCAGCTTGTGCATAGTTACTGTAACATTGCTCTTTACAAATTCACCCATCATATTTTGTGTACTGATGTTGATGAACTTTAAACTATCGGCCGGCATCATTTCACCTTTTGGTAAACTGATCTGTAATTGCAATGATTTGTAACCAACACTGATGGTGGTTTCAGCACTTCTTGTTTCGCCATTGAGATCGGTGATATCAGCAACAATTGTATAATCAAAAACGGGTTCTAATTCTTTTCGTACTTTTTTATCAGGAATTGCAGAGAATACAATCTCGAATGTGCCATCAGCATTCGTTTTTGTTTCACCGTTTGCAATTTCCTGTTCCTGCATTTCGGGCCAGCCCCATTTCCAGCTCAACCATGGATAAGGTAAACGTGGTTCACGAACCACACGGTATTTTACCAAAGCGCCGTCAATATTATTTCCTGCATATGCTTTTGCATTACCTGTAACAGTGATCTTGTCATCTACACGATAGCTTTTGGTGATGGGTTGATACTCTGCATAAAATTTCGGACGCTTGTATTCTTCTACTGAAACAGATGTTGCAGCACCTGTTGTATTTTCTTCGAGACGGAAGTCGCCGTTCATTTTCCCGACAGGCAAAATAAATTTACCGGAGTAAGAACCAAATTCATTGCTTGTTACTTCTATGGAATCAACCTTTTCTCCATTGGCATCATACAAAACTATTTTTGATTTTAATCCTGCAACAATTTTTGGTTTTGCTGTGGCAGCATCTTTGGTTGTAACAATCCCTTTGAAATAAACTGTTTGACCGGGGCGGTAAATAGAACGATCCGTAAAGAAAAATACACGGCGTTCTTTTTTCTCATCAATCTGTTCTTTCTTTCCCTGATACACATACGCATAAGCACGGTCGTCTAAATGCAGAAAGTCATTTTCATATCGCACTTCAAGTGTTCGGTTATACGAATCTTTACCCGGTGCTTTTGTAATACGAAAGTTGCCATTGGCATTGCTGGTATAGGTATCTGCTTTTGTTTGAATATAGATACGTTGATCATAATTGTAAACGCCTTCCCACAAAACAATATTTGCTTTTGCCAACGGCTGACCGCTTTCACGGTTCACTACAAAAAACTCATTGCCATTATGCATCCATGCAATATTGCTCACATGAAAAAACTGTGCAGCAAGAATATTTTTACTCAACATAAAGTTTTCATCGGCACTTGCAATGAGCATATAGCTGCCAACTGCCAGCGGATTTACTTTTATTTCAGTTGTATGTTCCTGATGGTCTTCACTTGCAGGTAAACTGTAATTAAAATTTGTGACTGCAGGTAAGGCAGTAATTTTTTTCCAGTACTCATCTTCCCAGTTACGGTTCTGCAGTTCTTCAAAAGCTTTCTTATCCATCTTCACAATACGGAAATAGGCTTTATTAATATTTCGGTAGCTAAGCATGGAGCGGAAGGGCTTGCCGGGAACATTTACTTTCTCTGTAATGATGGAAATGTCTTTCTGTTCAATACTAAACAGTAAGTTGTTGCAATTGGCCTTTCCTTCGCTTTCTGTTTTTTGCGCCATCACTTCTTTACAGATGGCTGCTGCTTTTTGATAATAGTATCTGGGATTGAGTGCGTCATTGGTTTTGTGTTTTTTAAAATCATAAGTAGCTGCAAAATCTGTATAGTCTTTTGCCAACAGATATGATGCCTGTGCAACAGACGGTTGATTGCTGTATTGTTTGATGAGATGTGTTAATGCAGAACGATACAGCTCATTCTTATTTTCATGTGTTGATACACGGTTCACAAAAACAATCCGGTGCAGGTCTGCATCAATCAGTGCATCGGGCTTTGCATCGTTGAGATGAAAGCGTATGAGTTGTTGATACAGCTGCAATGCTTTGTGTTGTAAAGAAAGAGAATCGGTTGTAATAAATTTTCGTGTAACAAAATCGGCAGCCGGATCAAATGCTGATGCTGTACTGATTTCAAATGCATCAGCAGGCTTCGTAATACTGCGTTCATCATTTTCAAAATAAGCTAATGCACGAAAGCCGAGCAGATCAAATAAAGTGGGGCGGAGGTGTCGCATAGTGCCTTTGTTGATGATGGGATCAAACGCATCCAGCGTTGTTTGCTGTAAGAGTTTTTCATTTTGCAGAGAAGTGAGATAGAGTTTGCTGATCTGTTGATGAAAATCATCAACACTCCATGTTTCAGGATCAGCTTTAGTAAATGATTTTGTATTGGTACGATCGTAGAGTTTCCAGCGGTTGTTCTGGAAATATTGCCAGTACGCTTCTGCCAGTAAGTTGTTTAATATAGAAGTGACAGGTTCTGCAGCAGTGCCAATTTCTTTTTCAATCTCTTTAATGGTTTTAATATCTGCATCTTCTTCTTTGATCTGCTGCAGGCTTACACGAAACAATAATGCTTTTATGAGCTGTCCGTTATTCTTTTCTTTTTTTGCTGCAGCATAAATGATCTTTACTTCTTTTAATGCCGATTCGGGAAGTCCTTTTTTATTGATGAGGTCATCTGCCTTTTTCCAGGCAGCCGAATAATTAAATTTCGATTGGGCTTCTGTCATAGTAATAAAAGAAAAGGAGATCAGGGTTATTAGAAAAGTAAGTTTCAACAACATGCGTTCTGTTTTTTGTAAGGTATAAAATTACTGTGATGATGGGATGCAAAGAAAGGATAGTTTACATAAAGAAACTTCATCCAGCCACAGGTATGGCATACCTCTAAGGTATGCCATACCTAATCCGCAAATCCTTTAACGAATCTTTATGCAGTTCGGCTTTAACCCTGTTGCTCGCTTTCACATCTATCAACCAAACAAAGGAGGTTTATATGAACAGAATTTTTACACTGTTTTCTTTTTTGGTCCTTAGTCTTTCTGTTTTTGCCTACGATAATGTAAGGCTCAGCATCAGCAGTATGACGAACAAGCCTTTACGGGTAATGATTAATGGACAGCGCATCAACCAGATGGATGGTAACATTCGCATCAGTCATCTCAATCCCGGTTATCACCGCATTCAGATTTACCGTGCTGTTGCCAATCAGCGCAGGCGTTTTGGAAATCAACAGCAAAATCAACAAGGACAACTGATTTATAACGGCACAGTAAACATTCGAAACGGTATGCATACCGATATTATCATCAACCGATTTGGCAGGGTGTTTACCGATGAACAGCCGATAGACGATCGTTTTGATGATGACTGGAATCGGGACGACCGATGGAATAATAATGACAACCGTTATGGCAACAACCTTGGACAGACCATGAGCAATGATCGTTTCCAACAATTAAAACAAGCTGTTGAACGTGAACATTTTGATGATAATAAACTGGATTTACTCAAATCGGTTTTGCCCAATAATCTGGTGAGCACCGCACAGGTGAGGGAGCTGGCACAGTTGTTCAGTTTTGAACAGAACAAACTGGAGTTTGCAAAATTTGCTTACAAATTTACCTACGACCGGGGCAACTATTTCCTGGTTAATGATGTCTTTCATTTTGGAACCAGTAAAACAGAGCTTACAAGATATATTGCAGGCTATAGAGATTAAGTAAGAACATCTATTGATTGTGAAATGGCTCTCCGATTTTTCGGGGGGCTTTTTTATTTCTTTTTTTTAGTGCACTGCACACTTATAGTGGATTACAGAGTGTTATGCTGTATGTTTTTTCCTGTTCTGTAAATCCGTTGTAACATATGAAATACATCGGGGTGATTTGATTGTAACTGTCCCGGCTGCATAAAAAAGTATTCTGAAATAACAGCAAAGAACTCGGCTGTATTAGTTGAACCATACCTGTCAATATCCGATTGACCATTTTTAATCTGCTGCATGCTGGTATACATCAGCTGTTTCCACTGATCAATGTATTTCCGTTCCAGAATAATTTCGGGTACACCATCCATTGTTCCATCCATTTTATCTATCAAGTGTACAAATTCATGAATAGCGGTTTTGTGTGTATCATTGTTATTGATGAATCCCTGCCGCACCTGCCATTTGGTTAAGACCATTGCATACTGAAGAGCGCCGGTGCCAACCATACCTGCAATATTTCTGTCGGCTCCATGCTGATCAAATTCTTCATTGAAAGCACCGGGGTATAACAACACTTCATGCAGGTTGATGTATTGCCAGTCTTGAATGGTATAAACAGGAATGATTGCAGCAGCTGCAATGAATATCCGGTCGAGGTCTTCTGCTTCTGCATTTACTCCGGTTATTTTTACTGCCGATAAAAATTGATCAATCCGTTGTTCAAAATGTTCTTTTCCTGATTCATTCAACTCACGGTAAAATGTAACATAATCATTCAACAGTTCTTTGTAATTATCCGGCAGTTGATGAAGTGGTTTGGGCCTTCTGATTCTGAATGCAATCAGAACAATTAAGATGATGAGGAACAGGACCAATAATATCTGTAATACTAATACCATAAGGAGATGAAGGTAAAACTTCTTTGCGCTCAGCAATGTTTGGATTTAATCATACCCATCTCAAAAATCCCATAAATCACAGTTCAGACATTTTAATCATTCAACGCCTGATACGTAAGTGCCCTGAATTTTTCTACCACTTCACCTTTTGTAGTGCTTTGCAGTTGACGATAAAACAACAGCACGATTTTTTCTTTTGGATCAACCCAATAGCTGGTTGAAAAAGCTCCACCCCAGCTGTAAGTGCCTGCCTGTGCAGGTGTGCGTCCGCTCCCTTTTTCTGTAATTACACTAAAACCCAAACCAAAGGTGTCGCCTGAACGAAAAGGAACATCACCTATCTGATTCATCGTCATCATGCGTACGGAGTTACGACTTAAGATCCGTTTGCCGTTGTATTTACCATCGTTCAGCAACATCTGCAGAAAAACGGCATAGTCATAAATGGTAGAAGATAAGCCTGCGCCACCTGAGTAATAAGTACTTGGTTGCAAGGCATATTCAGGTGTTACATCTTTACCATTTAGTACATCGCTGTGCGATTGATAAAGTTTACCGGTTGAATCTTCACGATACATTGTTACAAGTCTATTCGTTTTTTCTTTTGGCACCATAAAATAAGTATCCTTCATACCCAATGGTTCAAAAATGCGTTGCTTAAAAAAATCATTCAATGTCATTCCGGAGATCACTTCAACAAGGCAACCCAGTAGATCGGTATTTAAACCATAGGTCCATCTTTCTCCCGGCTGATGCATCAATGGTAATTTTGCAAGCCTGTTCATCGCATCCAAAAGGTTATCATTCTTTACACCCACGCCTGCTGTGAGATTGTGTTTTGCATAAATGGCATTGGATTCACGGCTTCCTATTTGTGCATAACCAAGTCCTGAAGTATGCGTTAATAATTCACGGATGGTAATTTCTTTTTTTGCAGGAACAGTTGTGTAGGTAGTATCAGCTGCATTGTATTTATCCAGCACCTGTTGTTTTCTGAAAGCAGGAATATATTTTGATACCGGATCATCGAGCAGCAGTTTGCCTTCTTCAAACAAAATCATGATGGCCACACTGGTAATGGCTTTAGTTTGCGAAGCGATCCTGAAGATGCCGTCTTTTTGCAGGGGAGCCTTTGTATCAAGATTGTTATAGCCGGCTGCTTTGTAATAAGCGATCTTTCCATTGCGGATGATCATTGCAACGCCGCCATTCATCCATCCTTTCTGCACCCACTCATTCATTTCCCTGTCAATACGTTTTAAACGTTCTGTTGAAAAGCCTGCAGCTTCTGCATTTGGAACAGGAATAATTTGTTGAGCAGCAACGATTGCATATTGCAATACAATCACTACAAGTAGGATCAATTATTTTTTCATTTTCTTTCGTTGTTTGCTTTTAAGTATGCTGTTACATCTTTGATGATGATTGAAAAATTGGGATGTGCATTGTTATTTAAAAGTATGATGGTTTTGTTTTGATCAATAAAACGGATGATCTCGGTTTTGTATCCGGGGTTGTCGCCTGTATGCGAAACCACTCTTCCCAGAACAGGGTCAAGGCCAATGCTCCATCCAAAACCATAGTAGAAAAAGGAACCATCATTTAATTTCATAGGAGCAAAGGCATCCTGCAATGTAGATTGCTTCACCAGTTTGTTCGTGTACAATGCAATGTCCCATTTCAACAGATCGGCAGCGGTGGAACTGATACGGCCGGGACCTTTGCGGTTGCCCAGCCAGATGGTGTAATCAGATGAGGGGAATGAATCGGCACGGATGTACTGTTCTTTTTCTTTGATATAGAGATGACCAATGGCAAAGTTTTTGGTTGCTGCTTTTTCAGCCAGTGTTCTGATGGCGGTGCTCTTCATTTTCAATTTTGAAAAGATCCATTTGTTGCAGAGCTCAATAAAATCGTTACCGGTAATTTTTTCTGCAACACTTGCCAGCAGCAAATAGCCCGTGTTGCTGTAATCAAATTTTACACCCGGTTCAAAATGTTTGGCAGGCGCATATTTATTTAAGTATGCAATACAATCTGCATTGCCGGCTACTTTGCTTTTGTCCCAGTATTTGTCCATTATATCCTGGTAGTCGGGCAAGCCGCTGGTATGTGTGAGTAAATGACGTATGCTGATGCCTTTGTATGGAACATCAATGTATTGCTCCAACAGATCATCATAATTCAGTTTGCCTTTTTCTTTCAGCATCATGATGATCATAGCGGTGAATTGTTTAGACACAGATGCCAGCTCAAAAATATCCGTCTCTTTTAAACTTTTCTTATTTGCAAACTCACTGTAGCCAACAGCTTTCTGGTAAATAATATTCCCCCGTCCGACCGGGTCATCCGGGCGGGCATTTTCAGCAATCAATAAAACCCCGCTGAAATGTTGTGCGGCATGTTTCTGCATCAAACTGTCGAAAAAGACAGTGGGCTTTTGTTGTGCATGTGCTAAAAAGATCTGAAGCGAAAGCACACAGAAAACCAAAAATCGCTTTTGCATATGCCTGATTTGAGTTGCACTAAAGTTAGATGAAATTTCAGCAGGAATAATTGCCGGATAAAGGACCTGTGTGTAATTGATATTGCAGCATGTCACATATGGGAGACATAACAGTAAGAGTTCAAATTAACCGTTCGGTTTTTTCTTTAATTCCTTTGCTAATTGAATAGAGTGTTGCAGTGAGTTGATATTGTTCCAGTCGCTGTGAGAGATGATAATAAATTTCGGGGCAGCACATTTTTTCGCTACTCTTTTTAATGTTGTTTCATATTCGGCAGGATTGGCATCACCTAAATAACCCAGATTGGCTGCATCGGCTCCTTTAATTAAACACCCGCCATAAAGGATCTTTTCTTTTTTAAACCAAATGATGATGTTGTCGGCAGTATGTCCTTCGCCGGGGTAATAAGTTTCAAACGAATACTGGTCTGTTGTGAACAGGGTATCTTTTTTAATTAAAAACTCAGCTCTTTTTTTATTATTCTTTTTACTCAGTTCATCAGTAAGTGCAGTTGTATAGGTTTTAATTCCCTGTTGTTTGTAATAGGCAAGACCTTCGGTCCGGTCACTGTGCCAATGTGTAGCAATGCAAAGTGAAACAGTTTTGTTGTGCTTTACTCTTATACTGTCGAGCAGCGGCTGAAATTGTGCGGTATCCCAAGGGGTATCAAACAGCACCACTCCGTTTGTGGTTACAAGATACATGCCGTTGGCCGGTATTTTGCTTCCTTCGTAGTCATTATAAGTTGTATAAATATAGAAGTCGCCGGTTAAAGGAGTGATTTTTAATTTTGATGTGGTTGTTTGTGCAAAGCTGAAGAAGCAGGTAAGTATAAAGACTGATAATAAAGTGATTGTTTTCATTGTTGTTTATTAAAAATATTTTTTAGATGGTTAGCGACTCAGCAGACAGCAGCGCTTCATTTGTTCTGCAATTATATAAAATCGTTTTTAATAAAGCTAAAATATAGACGCTTGTACCAGTTTGGGTAGGGGATAAAATCCGGATTATAGGTGATACGATTTTTAGGGTTGTTTCGATGAAGTTTTTTTCCACATTTCTCCCCTTTTTTAAAAAATAAAAATTAGTTAGTTATCCTAATAGTATTCACATTTACATTCTGTCTTACTTCCACGGTGTAAAAAAAATAATTTTTTTTCATGACTAGAAAAAAACGATGTAGTTTTCAAAGAGCTGTACACAGAAGCAAAAGGATTGCTTCAACAAAAATCGTAACACAGAATGTGACACTTAATTATGTCAGCATTGTTACACCAACCGTTAAAAAAGATGGGTTTAGTTTTTCAAGTCTACTTAATTTGTTGGCTACAGTTATCCGATTTTTTACATGTTTTTAGATTTGTTAACTAATAAAGGGGGTTTTGACCCCCTTTATTATTCCTATTTCTTTGCTCATTCTGGTAACCGGTGCAGCCTCAGTATTGCGCAGGCTTCTCGCTTGGACTATTGTAATTTAATGTCATTTTATGAAGGTACAAGCGAGACGCTTGCAGCAGGTTGGGCCATGTTTAGGTTTAGGTGAGATATTCCGTGATAGTAAGAATCTTTGTTTTACCGAAGTTTTTAAGAACAAGAAGGTCTTTGTCGCCTGTAATTAGATGTGAAGCATTTCCGTCTTTTGCTAAAGCAAGAAGGAAATTGTCTTTTTCGTCACGACAAACCTTAGTGGTGCTAGTTACCTCAATGAAAATAACTCTCTCACTCATTGCAAGAAGAAGGGCTTGTAAATCGGCAGCCTTAAAATAACTTCTGAATTTGGGTCGTTGGGCAACTTCGATGAATTCGTCAATCAGTTCCTGGCTGTAAAGTAGAATCGCTGAATTGTTTGAAAGGATTTTGTCAAGTTTAGAATAGTCTTTATTGATAAGAAAACTTATCCATAGATTGGTATCTAAGATTATTCTATCTTTTGGCTTTGGCATATCTTTTTGCTCTTACCAATTCAACTTCTTTGGAGATTTCGTCAAGGCTTGGCGGATTATTTTTCGCTTTCGTTCTTATCCGTTTAATGATTTTTAAAAAGCTGTCATTGCTTTTAATTTCCCGGATAGAAATCAAGTTCAGGTCAGCCAGATCTTTGAGCAATTTGCCTGCTTTTGGATTTAATATGTCAACTTGTAATGATGCCATAATCAAATATAAGAAATTTATGGAGACTCAGTATAGCGCAATCGTTTCGCTTGTACTATTGTAATTTAATATCATTTTATGAAGGTACAAGCAAGACAATTGCTTTAGTAAGGTGTGATTATTTATGTAATACTAATAAGGGCAAAAAGTTATCACTTCAGCCTGTTTTTATAGATATCATATAACTCGGAAAGAAATATTTTTCCCTGTTTCGTCATGTCATACCTCTTTAAATATTTTTCGGTTTGTAAATAGAAGCCTTCACAGTTCCCATCCAAGACAAAATGTATATCGCCGACCTTTGCGTTACCTAATGAATCCTTGTACAAACTAATTTGACCGAAACGATTATATAAACCACCTTGATTACAATTTGTATCAATACGGGGTTGTCCTACATATTTAAACAATGAATCGATCCCATGTCGGGTAAAAATTATTTTGGCTATAAGTGACTTTTTTTTAGTCTGGTGATGAAATAAAATCCAAGCAGCATTACTGTTTATTCGCAAACTATCTAAAATATTTGTTTCCGGATTTCCAGCAGTTTGCGCTTTGTCAGAATTGTTTACACAAGCGCAAACAACAAATGATATTATGAGTAGAAGTTTCATTGCTAAAAAAAATATTGCTAACGTATAAACATACGCAACTCTTTGTATAAAAACAGCTGACTTTCAAAATTTTACTCATCCTTAAAATCATATCAATCCCATAAATCACGCATGCCCCGCTTATGCGGGGGTTCAGACAATTGCTGCACAGTATTCCAGGACGTACAAGAGCTTGCGTTCCCGAATAAAGCGGGACAGGCGCAACAGCCGATGCTATAAAAAACAGATGCCGGTATTAAAAACAAAACCCCACATCTTCATGCAGGGTTTCTATATTTTATTTGTCAGACGGCCTAAGGGCCGTGCAGACAACAAACAATCAAATTATTTCTTCATCACCTCTGCCATTGTTTTACCAATATCAGCAGGACTGGCCACTACATGAATACCACATTCGGTCATGATCTGCATTTTAGCAGCAGCTGTATCTTCTGCACCACCAATGATGGCACCTGCATGTCCCATGCGTCGGCCGGGAGGCGCTGTTTGTCCGGCAATAAATCCAACAACCGGTTTCTTCGCATTGTCTTTGTACCAACGTGCAGCTTCGGCTTCCATGCCACCACCAATTTCACCAATCATTACTACTGCATCTGTTGCATCATCGTTCATAAATAATTCCAATGCTTCTCTGGTAGTTGTGCCAATAATGGGATCGCCACCAATACCAACTGCTGTTGAAACACCCAGTCCGGCTTTTGCAACCTGGTCGGCAGCTTCGTAAGTGAGTGTTCCGCTTTTTGATACAATACCAATGCGTCCGGGAATAAATACAAAGCCGGGCATGATGCCTACTTTACATTCCCCTGCTGTAATAACACCGGGACAGTTAGGCCCGATAAGTCTTGTATTGGTAGATGCTAAATAATTTTTTGCCTTCACCATATCCTGCACGGGAATACCTTCTGTAATACAAATCACCAGTTCAATTCCTGCATTGGCTGCTTCCATAATTGCATCGGCTGCAAAAGCAGGTGGCACAAAAATGATACTTACATTGGCGCCTGCTTTTTGTACAGCTTCTTCCACCGTATTAAACACCGGTTTATCTAAATGCGTGGTGCCGCCTTTGCCCGGTGTAACACCGCCAACGAGGTTGGTACCATATTCAATCATTTGTGTTGCATGAAATGTGCCTTCTGTTCCGGTAAAACCCTGCACAATTACTTTGGAATTTTTATTAACGAGAATGCTCATATGGAATACTTTGTTAGGCCGCAAAGATAAGGGATGATGCTTTAGGGTTTTGGAATTAAACCGTAAGATTTGGGTCTTTCACCTGCAGTACAAAAAAGAATAATTATTCCGGCTTTTCGCTTGAATTTTCCAACCGGCAACAGGTCTTTCAGCCTCTATTGCGGATTGGCAAAATAATGCTTCAGTCGGGCAGCCCGTCAACTATTGTAACTACAGTCAATACAGTTCAATTACTTAACGCTTTTATATTTCAGGAAAAGAATAGTAAATCCATATGTAGTTGTTGGACCAAGAGTTATCTGGTTGGTTGATAAACGACTGTTCAATATAGAATCAGTTCTTGTAATACTTGTGATTGTTCTGGGCGGGTGGAGGACTGCAAAATCAAGAAACAAAACAGCGTCGGCCCCAACTTCTTTGGCTTTTTTTAGTGATTTACGTTGCATCACTTCTTCATATCGGCGATTGAACCGGCCTTGCTTAACAAAGCCCCGGCCAATTACTTCGTATGGCTTGTGAATACTTTGTTCACTTACATATACATCGGTTGTTGTTACCGGTGTTCCTTTGCTTCCGATATAACTGATCTTTGTTGCACAGGAACTGAGAAGTAAAAGGAGTGCTGAGTATAGTTTTAGCATAAGCAAAATATTTCCTTTTTCATTCCACACATTATGCCATTGGTCTATTCGGGTGTGTAAATGCTTGTTAAAGTATCCGTTTCCAAAAATTTTTTCATTGGTAGGTTGACTGTTTTAATCCTCGTGGTCTGAAAAGTAAATATAATAAAGCAATGCAGCCTGCATAACAGATTCAGTAGCCAATGCTTTAGCCTACTGCATGAGTTAGTGCCTCTTCTATTGAAATAAAGAATTTTTTTTTGACTCCAAAATTTGAGTCGGCGCTGTTTTGATTCTTGATGTTATTCCAATACAAGTAAGAAAAAATTATTAAGCTGCAAGAGTGTGCAACGAAAAGAAATCTGACAGGATATTAAAACGCTCGTTGAAAATCTGTAATGGAAAATCTAAAATCAGGAATTATCTTGCCAACGATGCAAAATCCGGTCGGCGGGATATAATTAAACCTGTTGCTTTGATTAAACGATAAAAATAAATGCAAAGCCTCAGAGAGGCGTTATGTCAGTAGAAATAGATCAATGGAGAAAAAACAGCCCCATTGGGGCGACATATAAAAAAAGGGATAGGAAAACATGCCGCTCCTACGGAGCTCAACCTCTGTTTATTCATTGTTGCTACTGACATTTCCACCCCGATGGGGTTCTTATTTCAATGCAATAACATAATTGAAAAATGAAAAATAAAATAGCAGTTAACAAATAATAATTGAACAGGATCTGCCAACTTGATTCTTGGAATTTGTTTTTAGGTTTTTTCAATTACTACCTTGCATAAGACGTAGGTTTATTCTTCCCCGTATACCCCCATGTAACACTTCCCCAATAGCTTTGCCACTCAGCTTTTGGATCATCGGTTAAGCGAATCATGTGCACAGTACTACCATCCACTCACCGGTTGTTTCAACAGGAAAGCTGATTTCGCCATTGGCATCGCTTGTAAAAGAAGAGTCGGTTACTTTGCCCGGCAGCTTGTGCCAGATGCGGATTTTTCTGTTGACAAAGGGTTCGCCTTTAAACAGAATTTTTATTTTCATGATTGCTCCATTGCTGATGGTATAGGGGTGGGAGAGAGGAATAATATCTAATGGAAGGGTTGTTTGTTTTTTGTACACATCGGTTTTATTATTCCCGATCTGCAGAATGGTTTTTACGGAACGTTGATAATATTCCCTGCCCATGGAATCTCTTTCATTGTGACCGGCTCTGTAGTTGATGGCATCGGTTAACCCGTCTTCTGTAAGATACTCAAGGAATTTGGGTGCTTCCAGTTCTATATAAGAATTGATGTTGTTGAATGTAACCATTGCTGTTTGTTCTTCAAACAAAGAGAACTGCAATGAATCGCCGGGTTCATCTGACAAGGCATCTTTTAAATCATCAGTAATATCAGCGTAGTATAATTTGAGTTCTTTTATTTTTTGCTGATTGCCGCTCCAGTTATCGCCTGTAAAACTTTCGCCCACATTGAAACGGATGTTCACTTCTTCGCCACGGGAAAAAATATATTGTTGGGGTTGCAGCCAAAACTCATGTGCCAGCACAGGAATAACGAAGAGTAAAATAGTACTTAGCGCAAGCGTTTTACTTTTCATGAACAAAGTATTTAATTGGAGGGTTAAATTTTTCCTCCCTTCCGGGGAGGTCAGGAGGGGCTTCTTCTGTCTTCGCTGATCTTCCCTTTTGCTTCCATCATCCGCATTTCTTTGGCATCCTGTAAAAATTCGGAGGCAAAAATAAATTTATTGAGCTCCTGGTTTTTACTGAAGATAATGTCTTTATTACTGCCTTCCCATTCTTTATGACCTTCGTGCATGAAAATAATTTTATCGCCAATTTCCATTACACTGTTCATGTCGTGTGTATTTACAACAGTGGTCATACCAAACTCAATGGTAATTTCTTTAATCAGCTTATCAATCACCAGTGATGTTTTTGGATCGAGGCCTGAGTTGGGCTCATCACAAAATAAAAATTTCGGATTCAGTACAATGGCTCTGGCAATACCCACTCTTTTTTTCATACCACCGCTTATTTCGGATGGAAATTTTTGATTGGCTGCGGTGAGATTTACCCGTGCCAGTACCTGGTTTACTTTTTCCAGTTTTTGTTTTTGATTGAGGTTGGTAAACATATCCAGCGGAAACATTACATTCTGTTCCACCGTCATGGAGTCAAACAACGCAGAGCCCTGAAACAACATACCGATCTGCTGACGTAACTGCTTGCGCCCGTCTTCGTTCATACTGGTAATGCTTTCACCATCATACAGCACTTCGCCTTCATCAGGTTCAAACAAACCCACCAGGCATTTCATCAACACCGTTTTACCACTTCCGCTTGCACCAATGATGAGGTTGCACTTGCCGGTTTCGAGTACTGCAGATACATTATCAATGACTGTTTTGCCGTTAAAACCTTTGTGTATATTGTTTATTTCAATCATTAGTTATACCGAATGTTGTTGATCTGTGCTTCAGTTCATTTGCTTTTTGTACCGTTTTTTTTATTAACCGGCTTCTGTTACAGCAGTAATGCAGCCAGTGCATAATCTGCCAGTAAAATTAAAATACAACTTACAATCACCGATTTTGTACCGGCACGACCAATTTCCAATGAACCGCCCTGCACATGATAACCATAGTAAGCAGGTATACTGGAGATGATGAATGAGTAGGTGTATGTTTTACTCAATGCAAAAAATACATTGTATGGAATAAAATCTTCCAGTAACCCATCGTTGTAAATTTCTGCAGGAAGAATACCTGATAGTCCGCCGGCTACTTTACCTCCCCAGATACCCAGCACGGCTGCCAATACAACCAGACATGGCACAACCAGCAACGCCGCTACAATCTTAGGCATAATGAGATAGGCTTTGGTGTTGATACCCATGATCTCCAATGCATCAATCTGCTCACTGATGCGCATGTTGCCCAGCTCCGATGCAATACGGCTGCCCACTACACCTGCCAGCACCACACAAATTAAGGTGGGCGCCAGTTCAAGAATAATATTATCCCTTACAATAACAGCAATCACCGTTTTGGGAATTAAAGGAGTGATAAGCTGATAAGCTGTTTGCACAGTTGTTACCGCTCCTAAGAACACAGAGATGATGACAACAATACCAATTGAGCGCACACCGATCTCATTGCACTGATGCATGAGTTCTTTCCAGTACAAACGCATATTTTCCGGTTTGGTAAACATGCCTTTGATCATTAAGAGGTAGCGGCCGAAATGAGTAAAGAAATCCATAGTATTAATTCAAATAGTCAATGCCCGCCCGGCTGAACACCGTTCGGACGGGGTTAATAGTCAATGAAATTATATCATCATTGAAGATACAATCATCCTGCATAAAAATTTGCCCTCTTTCTTACCCTTTGCCTGTTGCTCATTTCTCCTCACAACTAACTACTGCTAAATATCATGACTCACTTTTCTGAAACGTTTCCACCAGGAAGATTTTTTTACAGCTTCCTGTGTATTGATCTTATTACTTTTTATCTGTGCATCCACCACAGCAATCAGTACCATATTAAAAATGGAACGGACCGAACTGCCTAACTGCAAAATATGTACAGGCTTTTTTAATCCCAGTAAAATTGGACCAATCGCATCGGCCTCTCCAACTTCCTGCAACAGATTGTATGCAATGTTGCCGCTGGCAAGGTTGGGGAAGATGAGTACATTGGGTTCGCCATTTACCAATTCGCTGAACGGATAATTCTCTTTCAGAATTTCTTTATTAAAAGCAACAATCGGTTGCACCTCACCATCACAAACCAAGTTTGGTTCACGTTCTTTTACAATCTCTCTGGCACGTGCTACAATTTTTGCTTCGTTTGAATCGCTGCTGCCAAAATTGGAATAGCTGAGCATGGCCACTCTTGGTGTTACACCAAATGCACGTACTTCTTTTGCCACCAGCTGTGTAATATCGGCCAGCTCATCTGCCCGTGGATTAAAGTTCACCGTTGCATCAGCCAAAAACAACGGACCACGTTTGGTAAGCATGATATACATGCCTGCGATCTTGCGTACGTTTTCATCTTTACCAATAATCTGTAAGGCAGGACGAATGGTATCTGCATATTTTCTGCTCAACCCACTGATCATAGCATCGGCTTCTCCGGTCTCCACCATCATACATCCAAAATGTGTTCGTTCTTTCATGGCCTTGTTGGCTTCGTAACGGTTCATTCCTTTCCGCTGACGTTTTAAAAAGAACTGTCTGCCAAATTCTGTCCGCTGATCTGCCTGTTCCGGACTCTTTGGATCAAGCACAGGAATTCCTTCCAGATCAATGGAATTGTTTTCTGCAAGCGACTGTATATTTTTTACATCACCTAACAGGATGGGATAAGCGATGCCTTCTTCGTATGCAAGTTGTGCCGCCTTGAGCACTTTTACATTTTCTGCATCAACAAATACAACTCGTCTCGGATCTTTTCTTGCTTTACTTCCAATAGCACGCATCAACTGGTTATCGGTACCCAAACGTTTATGCAATTGCAGTTCATACTCTTCCCAGTTGGTAATGGGATGTTGTGCCACGCCGCTTTCCATGGCTGCTTTTGCAACAGCAGGTGCTACATAACTCAGCAAACGTGGATCAAGTGGTTTAGGAATAATATAAGTTGGGCCGAATGAAATGGCTTTTTCATTGTAGGCCATGTTTACAATATCGGGCACCGGCGTTTTGGCCAATTGTGCTAACGCCTTCACTGCCGCCAGTTTCATAGCTTCGTTAATATTGGTTGCACGTACATCCAATGCACCACGGAAAATATACGGGAAGCCCAGCACATTATTTACCTGATTGGGATAATCGCTGCGGCCCGTTGCCATAATCACATCATTTCTTGCAGCAGTTGCATCTTCATAACTGATTTCAGGATCAGGATTGGCCATGGCAAATACAATGGGTTTTTTGGCCATGCTCTTGACCATGTCTCCGGTAATTACATTGCCAACACTCAATCCAATAAATACATCCGCATTTTTAATCGCATCTGCCAATGTCATATCCGGATGCTTTACATGCGCTGCAAATTTTTTCTTGTTTTCATCCAGATCATCACGGCCATCATGAATCACACCTTTGCGATCGAACATTAAAAAGTTTTCGTGCTTTGCACCAAGGCTTTCATATAATAATACACAGGCCATAGCGGCTGCACCTGCACCGTTTACTACAAATTTTGCTTTCTCAATTTTTTTGCCTTGCAATTCCAATGCATTTAATAAAGCAGCAGCGCTGATGATGGCTGTACCATGTTGATCGTCGTGCATCAACGGAATTTTCATTTCTTCTTTCAGCCGCTGTTCAATGTAAAAGCATTCAGGTGATTTAATATCTTCTAAATTGATTCCGCCGAATGTGGGTTCCAGTGCTTTTACAATCTGGATAAATTTATCCGGATCTTTTTCGTTGATCTCAATATCAAACACATCAATATCAGCAAAGATTTTGAAGAGTACACCCTTGCCTTCCATCACGGGTTTACTGGCTTCGGGTCCAATATCACCCAGCCCAAGTACGGCTGTACCATTACTGATCACAGCTACTAAATTTCCTTTGGCGGTGTATTTATAAACGTCTTCGGGATTGTTAAAAATTTCCATGCAGGGAACGGCCACACCGGGTGAATAAGCCAATGAAAGATCCCTTTGTGTTTTGGCTTCTTTGGTAGGGATCACTTCAATTTTTCCGGGCCTTCCTTTTGCATGATATTCAAGTGCCTGTTGCTTGCGTAGTTGTTCTTTACTCATACTTCATCAATTTGTAGGGCATTCTTTTTTTAATCATCAAGTGCGGCAAGGTACGAAAAGAGAAATAACAGTACTGCTACTGCCTAAATACCAGTTAAACTGCGCAATTATAAGGAGACCCCCTAAGTGTAAACACTTGGTTTATAAAAATCACTCGCTTTGTAGTATAAGATCGAAGGGGGGGCTATATTTACTACACAAAACTAAAATGTAAAACACATGCTTAAAAGAAAATTGTCTGTTACCCTTGCAGTTATAACAATGATTGTAATAGTACAGGCCTGTAGAAAATTTGATTTCACCACAAAAGAATCTAAAACACCGGAGTTTACAATTGCAGAAGCGAAAGAGTGGTATTATGGAGTGTTTAAGAAGAGTGAGGGGTTTAAGAAGATTGATAACTCAAGTCCGTTCGTATGGGGAAAACTGGGTCGTAGACTGGTTGAAACTGACACGGAATTAATTAGAAAATTTCCATACTGGAATCTTGCAAAATCTTATGTTCGAGGCACAGTGAATGTAGTTGAGATGCCAGTTTTTTATGAAACTAAATATATTCCTGCAGTTGGACTTCAGCATTTATCGGAAAACCAACAACAAAAAATCACTGAAGCTGCTTTTAATAAGGTTTTACTTATAAAAAGTAGAACAGGTAATATTTCTCTGCGAATTGTCACTTTTATACCAGATTCAGCATATGCACTAAAAAACAACTACGACTTAAGTCAAAATGCTATTGAAAGTATTGATAATAGCTTTAGCGGTTATATAATTGTTAGGAATTGGGATGAAAAAATAATTAATGCTATTAAAATAAATAATGGCGATTATATACGAAAAGTAATTATAAAAAAAGAAGTCTTAATAAATAACGACTCTTATGCTGCTCAAAACACAGGTAATCCAGGTGACCTATGCGGGATTTTAGAAACGCCCGTTTATGTTACACATTGCCCACTTACAGGTCTAACCTCCGAGGATGCACCTGTACATGAACTTGGGTGTCCACCTGAAGAACTTATAGATATACCAACTGGAGAAGTTGTAACAGAAGAATATCCCCCATGTGAAGATAATGAACCTGAAGAACCTATAGACCCCGACATAATAAACGGACTCGATATGGAAGCTTGGAATGATTGTTTAAATAATGGAAACTCTTCTGAAACTTGTTTGTGTAACTTGTTAATGATTTGCGATATCCCTCCCAGTGAAAACGGAGATAATCCACCTTCGGACAATCAACAAAATATCGGCGCAATGTTGGATAACTTATGGATTCAGCACGGCTTGAAAGACAGTTCAAATAACCCTTGTATAGCCTCAGCTTTAAATACATTAACTTCAATTAACAATAAACTGCCAAAATTGGTAAGAGATTTTTTTGATTTGAATGCCGCCAATTTTACGATGATTATTAAATCTGAAACAAAATCAATCTGGCCAGGTTATAATCAAGCGCCAGAAGGTGCACGTACAGTATGGAATATTACAAACGACACTTTTAATGTGCATGTTAATAATTATTATGAGAATATCACCGATCTGGGCCTCGCTGCTACCTTAATTCATGAAGCTTTACATTGTCAATTATTAAGTTGGTACCGGAAAGCAAATATTGAAAATAATGTGGTTATGCAAGAATATTTGGCTACAACTTATGGATATTTATTTCCAGATCCATTTAAAGGTGATAGTTCTTTATCTGCTATTGTTACAGGGTTAATTCCAACACAGCATCAAGATATGATTAATAGATATAAAAGCTTAGTGGAAGCAGCTCTTACGCAATTTGCAATTGCAAAAGGTTTGAATGTGTCGGCTGCATATATAAAAGACATAGCTTGGGTTGGTACTGATAAAAGCAGAGCTTTTCTCGCTCTACAGTCATTTGAAAAAGAAAGGATTAGAGAGAATATTGGTTCTGAAAAAGATCCCTATTCCCAATTAAGCAATCCTGCTGGAACTATTACAGTTAATGGTATTCAGCAAGCGCCGAAAGGTAATCCGTGTAATTAAAAATTCTTACTATGCGAATAACACTATTTATATTACTATTTTGTTATCCTATTATTACTAATGCTCAAAGCATAAAAAAATCAGCCCCACCCAATGGCCTTTATAGCAGTGGCGAATGCTTTGGAGAAAAAAGTAGTTGCTATTATTTTCTAAATTCAGATTCATCATTTATTTATTTGAGCAACGACTATGGAATTGTTGATAAAATTGGAATTGGTATTTGGTTTTGGAATAAAAATCGTAAAGAAGATGGGGATAGTGTAATATCATTTCTATTTAGGGATATAGAATCAAATATTTTGGTTAATAGTAAGATTGAGTACATATCAGAAACAAAATATTCTTATGATTCTATATATATATCAGGGAAAATACTATCACCGGACGGTACACCTAAAAGTTTTTTACCCGTAAACTTTAAAAATACAAAACTAGCTACAGGTACAAATAAAGAGGGCGAGTTTAAGACTGTTTTACATCATTCTGTTAAAATAACAGCAATAGAGCCATGGGGGTATATACCACCAGCTGTTTATCCGGTTACTTTAAACTTAAATCCAAATAATAACGTACACAACTTTGAAATTATAATGGCTCCGTTCGACAGCTTGTCTGTTTTGACTGTCGAAAGCGGAGAAACCATTTCACTGAAATGGACATTGAAAAGACCAATGCTTCCGGGTTTTGGGATAAACTTTATAAGTGAGGAAAGTACAATAATGAAAAAAATCATTCAGGAGGCAATATTAAACCAGCCTGATGCTGCAAATGCTTTAAGGTATCTTTTAAATAAAATTAAAGTTGCTGAAAACAAAGCTCTATCTCACAAATAATGATCTTTGAAGGACAAAAAAAAATCTTGTCATTGGGATTAGTAATAGCAGTATGTATAACCACATGCTGCTATTATTCTTATTGGCTTGGAGGTACAAGCTCACCGTTTATTAGCTTTAACAGCAGTTTGTTTGGTGTTTTGATAGTAGCCTTTGGATTATTAATAATGCCTGCTTTTAAAAGAAAAGCTTTGTTCTTTAGTTTTAGTATAGTTGTTTTCGTAATGATCGCTTTTACTGGAAGCAGGTTAGGATTACTTGCCTGGATTATGGGTGTTTTTTTTACAGGATGGTTTAATGGTTTATTTAAAAGTGTAAAACCAAAAATCCTTTTAAGTATTGCCGGCTTTGGGTTTTCTGCATTGTTCATTGGTCTTGTATTTCTTTTTAAAACCGATTCTACACAGGGCCGCTGGTTCATTTGGCAAAATTGTTTTGCAATTATTAAAGAGTACTGGTTAACAGGAGTGGGTTTGGGGCAGTTTCGTGTTGCCTATAACACTGAGCAGGCCAATTGGTTTATGAAACATGGGTTTCAAAACAAGGAAACGATGCTTGCCGATACAGTATATTATTCATTTAATGAGTGGTTGCAACTGGCTGTTGAATCAGGTTTACCAATTTCCCTTTCATTGCTTTCGGTTTTGTTGTTTGTTACAATCAGGGCTTTCAAAAATGTTTTTAATTCGGATCGTTCTTACACTGAAATAAAAGTGCTGGCAGCTTTTTCGACTCTCCTGTTCAGTACATTCTTTTCATACCCGTTTTTCTACCTGCCAACTTTGCTTTTGTTTATCATTCTTTTTTTGTGGGTGATTAAAATTGCAAGATTTTCGTTTATTGAAAGACTTCCATTAATTGTTAAACGGGTCGCCCTTTTTTTAGTCGTCGGCTTGGTTGCTCTGTTTCTCTCTAAGCAGTTTTATGCCCGGCTTCAATGGAAGCAGGCAAATGAATTGCACAGGGTGGGTTACAAAAAGCAGGCATTAGTAAAAATGAAAAAGACTTATCATACGCTTTCTTCGAACGGAGATTACCTGTTTACATTGGCAACCATTTATTCTTCCTTAAATAAAACTGATTCCGCTTTATTCTTTATGGAAAAATCAGCCATAACAAAAAATGATTATGAGCTGCATCGCAAACTTGGTCAACTTTTTATGGAGACTGGCAATCAGCGTTTAGCTGAAGAACATTTTTTAAAAGCAGTTTATATGGTGCCAAACCGTTTCAGGAGCAGAGAAATGCTGGTTGATTTTTATCATCATTTAGGAAAAAGTAATGAAGCAAGGTATTGGGCCGGGCTAACGATTCAATTAAAAGTGAAGGTTCCTTCACATACTTCAGGACGGGTAAAGGCAAGAATGGAAAAATATCTTGAAAAAGGTATTTGGTAAACGAAACCCCATTTTTTAACGTTATCAATATAAACAGGAAAAACTTTCTAATTTAGTTGCTCGTACATTTATTAATTAAACGATTATGATGAAAATTACTTTATATACCCTGCTGGTTTTATGTGTTGCTGCAACAGCATGCAAAAAAAACAAAAACAATAAATCGACCGATCAGCTGGTAAAGGATACCACGCTTTCCTATGCCCGTGATATTTATATATGGTATAAAAATATTCCGGCCAGTCTTGATGCACAGAGCTTTGCCGATCCGGATAAGATCATGAAGGGCATTCGTCCGTACAGCACAGAGCCCGGCTTTACAGCTCCTGTTGACCGCTGGAGTTTTGCCATGCTGCAAAGCGAATGGAACAAAGTGAGCAGTGGCATTGAAGCCGATTTCGGCATGCGTGTTTTCTTTCGCACATCAACTGATCTGCGTGTGGCATCGGTTGATAAAAACGGAACTGCCGGACAAGCAGCTATTAAAAGAGGTTGGCGCATCAATGCCATTAATGGTGTGGCCATTAACGATACCAGTCAATCAACGTTTATTGTAAATACTGTTTATTACAGTCCTACCACCCGTTTTAATTTTACATTGCCCGATAACAGTACAAGAGAGATCACACTTAACTCACAGGTGTTTACCAACAATCCGTTTTTGCTGGACAGTGTGTATACTTATGGCACAAACAAGATCGGCTACTTTGTTTTGAATTCTTTTTTGGGCGATACCAACCAGGTGCGTACAGATTTTAACCGTGTGTTTAACCGGTTTACCGCAGCAGGGGTAACAGATCTGGTGATTGATTTGCGCTATAATGGCGGCGGCTTTGTTTCGCTGGCCGAATACATGCTCAATCATATAGTGCCTGCCTCCGGAAACGGACAAACCATGCTCACCTATTCGTTTAATGATAAGTACACCCGTTTCAACAGCACATTAACTTATAACAAAAGAGGAAACATCAACATCAACCGTGTATTTTTTATTGTAAGCAAACAATCTGCTTCGGCAAGTGAAATGGCCATCAACAGCATCAAACCGTTTTTAGATGTGAAACTGGTTGGTCCTTCCAATACCACCGGTAAGCCGGTTGGTTTTTATCCTATTCCGGTAGGTAGCTGGTATATGTTTCCAGTTTCGTTCCGTACCATTAATAAAAATAATGAGGCCAATTATTTTAATGGCTTTGCACCCGATCACATTGCAGCAGATGGATTAGATAAAAACTGGGGTGATGTGGATGAAAACTGTTTATCGAAAGCCATTCGATATATTACTACCGGCGGTTGGGCACGTGTGGCCCCAACAGATTTAACGGAAGTAAATGAACAACTGCGGTTGATTCCTTCCAATACAAAACTGGATCTTCCAGCATTTAAAGGAATGGTGACAAGGCCGGTGAAGATGCAGTAAATTTTGTGTTCTTTGTGAACATCTTTGTGCACTTCGTGCAACGTGTTTATTTGTTACACAAAGAACACTAAGAATGCACAAAGGATGCATGAGTGTATGTAATTGGTAACAACGTTTTAAATTACAGAACCTTCATTTGTGTTTTCAACAGATCATCAAACTCTTCTCTTTTGCGGATAAGATGTGGAGTGCCGTCTTTCACCAATACTTCAGCTGGTTTATACCTTGAGTTGTAGTTGCTGCTCATTTCAAAACCATAAGCACCGGCATTATGGAATACAAGATAATCGCCTTCTTTTATTTCGTTGAGTAAACGATCTGTTGCAAACGTATCTGTTTCGCAGATATAACCGGTAATCATGTATTCTTTTTCTGTTCCGCCGGGGTTTGAAAGATTGCTGATATGATGATAAGCATCGTACATCATGGGACGAATGAGATGATTCAATCCTGTGTTGACCCCTGCAATATCAATCTTGCCGTTTTCTTTCAACACATTTACCTGTGTAATCAAATAACCACATTCACTCACTAAAAATTTTCCGGGTTCAAACCAAACCTGAAGTTTTTTATGATCAGCCAAAGGATGTGCATCAAATGCTTGTTTTAATTTTTGACCAAGCAATGCGATGTCGGTTTCTTTTTCTTCGGGGCGATAAGGCACTTTAAAACCACCACCCAGATCAATCACTTCCAGCTCAGGAAAATGCGGAATGAGATCAAACAACACTTCAATGCCTTTTACAAATACATCTGCATCTTTTATTTCGCTTCCTGTATGGATATGCAATGCACGGATAAAGATGTTGTGTTGTTGTACAATTGTTTCCAGTTCAGCTATCTGTTCAACAGGAATACCGAATTTGCTTTTATCATGACCGGTAGAAATCTTGATGTTGCCTCCTGCTAAAATATTCGGACGAAGACGAACACCAACCGGATAATCATGTCCATACTTTTTTCCGAATTTTTCAAGATTGGATAAGCTGTCGATATTAATGTGTACTCCAGCTGCAACGGCTTCTTCAATTTCAGAAAAAGCAATGCCGTTGCTGGTGTATAAAATATTGTTGGGTTCAAAACCTGCATGCAAAGCCATCTTTACTTCGTTGATGCTGCTGCAATCTACATTGCAACCAATACTTTTGATGTAACGGAGGATGTTGATATTGGTGAGTGCTTTACAGGCGTAAAAAATCCTTGTATCTAAAACAGCAAATCCGTTTTTCAGTTTTTCATATTGTGTGTTGATCTTTTCTGCATGATACACATACACAGGTGTGCCAAACTGTTCTGCAATTTGTATGAGCTGTTCGTTTGCTAAAGAAGGGGTCATGGTTCGATTGAGTAAGTTGCGAAATTACCTGATTTGTTGATACGGTCGGGGCGCTTCAAGCGACCTGACCTATAAAAAAAGCCGCAGATGCGGCTTTGTATTTTATTGAGTTGAATTATTGATTGTTCTCATCTTCTTTTTCCTGGTCCTCTTCCTGCGTTTCTGTTGCAGATTGTTCTTCTGTTGCTGCCTCTTCTTCTTCAGCAATTACCTGTTGTTCAATTAAGCTGCCATCTTCTGTTACAAGTAATACTTCATCGCTTGTTAATTCCTGTTCTTCATCACCGGCCATTTGAAGTGAGTTGCTCATTACACCTGTTGGATCTATAATTTCTGAGGAAACAATTTCTTTGATCTTAGGTAAATCTTCGGGTGTATTGATGCCGAAATAATCCATAAACGAACGGGACGTGCCATAGATCAACGGATGGCCGGGAAGTTTTTCATTCCGTCCCAGTATTACAATCAATTCTTTTTCTAATAATTTTTGCACCGCATAATCGCAGCTCACACCACGAATGGCTTCCATTTCGCCTTTGGTGATGGGTTGTTTGTAAGCAATGATGGACAATGTTTCCAGAGAAGCGGTACTTAAACGCTTCAGGAATTTATCGCCATTGATCTGTGCAACAGTTTTATGATATTCCTTCTTGGTTAAAAACTGCCAGCCGCCACCGCTTTCTCTTACTTCGAACGGATAAAATTCGGCAGCATATTTTTCACGAATAGCTTCCACTGCTGCTTCTGCCTGATCAAGTGTGGTGCGGTCTTCAATAAAACCCAATGCATTATTTACCATATCACACAACTCTAAGGTTGTTAATGGCCGTTCAGCTGTAAAGATGAGCGCTTCAATATGCGGTATGATTACACTTAGTTCCATCAGATAATTTGAGAATTTGAAAATTTGAGAATTTGAAAATTAAGCAAAAACTCAAATTTATAAATGCCTTTTCCCCCTTTAGGGGATGGGGCTTAACTATTTAGAGCCGCTGCACCACTTACAATCTCTGTTAACTCGGTTGTAATAGCTGCCTGGCGTGCACGGTTGTAACTGATGCGGAGTGAACGCAACAATTCGTTTGCATTATCGCTTGCTTTATCCATCGCTGTCATACGTGCTCCATGCTCCGAAGCATTGGCATCTAACACTGCTTTAAATAATTGTGTATTGAGAATTTTAGGCATCAACTCTGCAACGAGTTCTTCCTTACCGGGTTCAAAAATAAAATCAGCATTTGTTTTACCCGGAGTTGTATTTACCACTTTAGGGATTGGTAAAAAACGTTCAACTTTAAAAATCTGAGTAGCAGCATTTTTAAACTGGCTGTACACCAGCTCCACCACATCATATTCTCCTTTTACAAAAGCATCCATTGCTGCAGCCGATGCCTGCTGTACAGTTTCAAACGATAATTTCAAAAAGGTATCTCTGTACGTATCGTTTGTTTTAAAACCTGCACGTAACATGGCTTCGCTTCCTTTTTTTCCAATGCCCCAGATTTCTACATTGCCTTTGTTGTATTGCTCGGCATATTGTTCAGTAATGGAAAGTTTGGCCAGTTTCACCAGGTTGGCATTGTATCCGCCGCACAAACCACGGTCGCTTGTTACAAGAATAAACAACACTTTGTTTACCGGACGTTCAGCAGCCAGTTTCATACTCACACTTCCATCGCTGTTGCTTACAATATTACTCAGCATATCCTGCAACTTCTGTGCATAAGGGCGCATTTGAATGATGGCATCCTGTGCTTTACGCAGTTTGGCCGCACTCACCATTTTCATGGCCTTGGTAATTTGCTGGGTACTTTGTACACTCTTAATCCTGTTACGTACTTCTTTTAATTGTCCGGGCATTTTCGTTGCTGTTTAACGTTGAAAGGTTGTAACGTTTAAAGTAGTCCCAGCTTTCATAAACCGGTTCACCTTAAACCTGAAATTGTAAATCCTGTTTTCAGGCCGCAAAGGTAAAGGAAACAGCCTTAAAACAGCCATGCCTTTCTCAAATTGTGGAAAAGGAAAAGCCTGTGCTTTCTGAAGGGCCCTCCTGTGTTCTTCCAAACAGCAATCAACCTGCCGCAGGCGGCAGGTTGATTCAAAAACGGGCAGACATTTATTGGTTATTATTCATCCTGTATTCACCACCCATTCTGCGCATATTATTATTTTGCTGAGGAGCATTTCCTTTAAACTTATTCAGCCGGTAGGTAAAGCTGAGCATGAAATATTGTGTAAGCCTGCTTATTCTGGTATCTGTAATAGAGTTCGAATTCACATTACGGCTGATGTTGGTATTTTGTTTCAGAATATCAAAACCTGCCAACCGGATAATGCCGTTCTTTTTCTTAAACAGCTCTTTTTCCAGTGAAGCATTTAACAAGGCAATGTTCTGTTGCACCCCTGCTGCTAATCCCTGATTCAACGTGTAGTCAAAATCCCAGCGGAAAATAAAGCCGGCACCAAAATCAATCCGGGCGTCACTGCTGATGGTCCATGAACTTTGATTGGTGGTGGGTGAAGCAGGCAAACTGAAACTGGCATAGTTTAAATTGTAACGTACACCTGTGCTCAGCTCCAGCCACTTGATGTTGTATTCAAAATTTACTCCTTCGTTCACCAGCCAGTTACGCCCTGTATTTCTGATGCCATCTACCAGGTTAATGTTGTTATTGTAATTGATAAGACCTAATGTGCTGATGACATATTTGCGGTTTTTAAATGGCCGTGAATATGTAAAAAACATATTGGCATTGTAGTAGCCCTGTACGTTTTCGGGTCTTGTAAGCTGAGCACCTGTTGGCAGTCCATTTGGCGCTTTTATCGAGATGACATTATTTACAATCTGGTCTTTAATAAAGTTGAACGAAAGATTGGTGAGGAAAATCCGTCCATTGCTGAAATTGAAATTATTATACCCTGCATTCAATGTATGACTTAGCGAAGGGCGTAAGCTTGGATTACCTTCTGTTTGATATTGCAGGTTGCTTGCATCTCTTACGGGCTGCAACTGTTCAAAATTCGGCTGCCTTGCATTCCCGAAATAATTAAAGTTGAGTGATTTGGTTCTTGAAAAACTATAAGTAAAACGGGCTACAGGAAACCAGTTGAAATTCCGGATGGGTTTATAGGCACTGTCTTTTGTTACACTGAAACCTTCCAGTACAATGGGTTGAAACAATACGCCAATGGTGTAATTGTATTTTTTCTTTACCGTACGGATGCTGGCTCCAAAACGGTTAAAGTCGAATGTATTTTCAAATGCATTGCTGAGAGAATCAATAAAATCAAAAGTGCCTCCTGCCGGATTTTTTACAAACGTACGGCGGTCATTGCCGGTAAAGTTCCGGTTAAAATTGTAGCTCAGGTCAATGAAACGCTCTGCAGATAAAGGTTCCGTATAAGTTGTTCGGATATTTACAGAACGGGTGTTGTTATCCTGTAAGATGCTCTGAATACGGATGGAATCAAAAACAAAGTTTCCGTTGGGATCAAAATAACGGGTAAAGTTATCGCTCAACTGATCGCTTTCGTTTCCTGAAAAATTAAGATCGGAGTTCAGTGAAAAATTCCGTCCACGTTTTTTAAACCGGTGATTATACAACAGGTTGCCTCTTACATTGGGTCGTGTACCATCTGTGCTGTTTTTATTCAATCCGTTTTGCGATTGAATAGTTTTGTCACGGAAAAACTCAAATTGGTTTTGAGAATTGTTATTGGTTGTAGTAAATGAAACGTTGGGACTGAACTTGATGTAATTAAATGAATCAATCCACCATTCAAGGTTTGCAAATGCACGATGAGTGCCGTTTTTGTTGAGCGAAGTTTGATCGGTGTTGTTTACAAATGCATTGTTGTTAAACAGGTTTTGCTGCGATGTATACTGATCGGCAGTAGTAGATCTGTTTGTGTAAGTATAACTGCCGTAAAACGAATTCCGTTTTCCAAAATCGCTGCGGTAGTTTAAGCCAACCGAATGCAGTTGGGTAATACCGTTCTGGTTATCGCCTCCACCAAATGCACCTGCGGCCATACTTCCCAAACCACCCATACCTGTACCACGGCCGCCACCACCTCCCATATTCATTTGAAAACCACCACCACCTTGTGTGCCACCATCCTGTAAACTGAAAGTAGAGGTATTGGTATTGTTGCTGTTAATGATGAGCGATAGCTGCCTGTTATTGTTAAACCGGTTAACTGTTACAGCGCCCATGTAGCGGTCATTTGTTCCGTAGCCGGCCTGCACTCTACCAAAAACACCTTTGTTTTTATCTTTTTTCAGTTGCAGATTAATCACTTTTTCAGGCTCCCCATCACGAATACCCGAAGCTGTTGACTGATCGCCATAATCATCTACCACCTGCACTTTATCAATCATATCTGCAGGAATTTCTTTAGTAGCTGTTTTAGGATCTCCGGTAAAAAAATCTTTACCATTTACTTTTACTCTTGTTACCTGTTTCCCCTGTGCAGTTACATTCCCTTGCCTGTCTACCTGTACACCCGGAAGTTTTTTCAACAGGTCTTCAGTGGTAGCGTTGGGCTTGGTTTTAAACTGATTGGCATTGTATTCAACTGTATCTTCTTTAATGGTAACAGCAGGCGCTTCAATAATAATTTCTTTCAGGTCTTTATAATCATTGATCAGCACCAGATCACCCAAATCAATGGAAGCCACTCCTTCAGAAGGTTTAAAAAACTCTTTCTGCATGGGCTTATAACCGCTATAGGTAATAATAATGTAGTAGCCGGAAGCAGGGATTTTATCAAATGAAAACTCGCCTTTTGCATTGGTAGTGGTGCGTAAAGTGTCTTTTGGGGTAGCTTTTTCTGTGAGCTTCACGGTTGCTTTGTCAAGTCCTTTATCGCCGGTTGAGTCAGTCACTCTTCCCGTAATACGCTGGGCCTGGGCGGATAGTGAAAGTGAAACAGCAAGGGTAAAGAGAATGAGCAGTAATTTCTTCATAAGAGTGTTTGATGCACGAAATACGAATATATTCGTTACATGATGATAATTAAAATTGTTAACTGTAGACGATAAAGCAAAACAAAGCTTGCACTTGATAATGCTTTCTTTATAAAAGGCAAAACTATTGGTTCAATGGCTATATGATATCCGTGCAGCGGGGTAGATTTTTACGGCAGACTTTATTTGTGATGAAGTTAACAGGCTGAATATGCATTCACTCTGTAGATATTTCAAGTCAGGCATAGCGATACGAGGCCTTACCTGAACTGTGTAACTGATTCATTACCTTTGTGCCCCTCTGAAAAGAGGAAGTATTTCTGTCAAATTGGCTTTAATTAAAATATCGCATTGTATTTGACAAGAATTACGATCAACACAAAAAATTGACTCATTAATAGAATATTATGTTAGGATTCTTATCGAAATTATTTGGTGGAAGTAAAAGTGAAAAAGACGTTCAGAAACTTGCACCGATTGTTGAAAAAATCAACCAGCACTTTCAGCAATACCAAAACTTAACCAATGATCAGCTCCGTGGCAAAACACAGGAGTTTCGTGAACGTATCAAACAACATCTTTCTGTAATTGATGCTGAAATTGCAGAGCTTAACGCAAAAGCAGAAGCATATACACCCGATGAAATTCAGGCAAAAGATGCTACCTACCAGGAAATAGATAAACTGAAAAAAGAGCGGGATAAAAAAATTGAAGAGATTCTGGAAGAAATTCATCCCGAAGCTTTTGCTGTGGTAAAAGAAGCAGCACGCAGATTTACAAACAATGCCGAATTGCAGGCAACAGCTACACAGTTAGACAAAGATCTGGTGATCAAACGTCCGCATATGCGTATTGAAGGCGATCAGGTGTTTTATAAAAAAGCATGGTTGGCAGGCGGATCAGAAGTAATATGGAACATGGTACATTATGATGTGCAGTTGATTGGTGGTAGTGTGTTGCATCAGGGAAAAATTGCCGAGATGGCTACCGGTGAAGGTAAAACGCTGGTATCAACCTTGCCTGCTTACTTAAATGCATTGGCAGGCGAAGGAGTGCATCTTGTAACTGTGAATGATTATCTGGCACGCAGAGATAGTGAATGGAACGGAACCTTGTTTGAGTTTTTAGGACTAACTGTTGATTGTATTGATAAACATCAACCCAACAGTGAAGAGAGAAGAAAAGCTTATTTCGCAGATATTGTTTACGGCACCAACAATGAGTTTGGTTTTGATTACCTCCGTGATAATATGGTGGTAAACAGCAGCGAAAAAGTGCAACGCAAATTACATTTTGCGATGGTGGATGAGGTGGACAGTATCTTAATTGATGAAGCCCGTACACCATTGATCATTGCAGGTCCTGTTGGTACAGGAAGCAACGAGCAGCAGTTTCATAACATGAAACCGAGAATTGAGAAATTGATTGATGCACAAAAAAGATTGGCGCAACAATATTTGAATGAAGCAAAAAAATCAATTGCTGAAGGTGATGATGATCCTAAAACGGGCGGCCTTGCATTGATGCGTGCATGGAGAGCATTGCCTAAGTATGGTCCGTTGATTAAATACTTAAGTGAGCCGGGTGTAAAAGTAAAACTGCAGAAAGCAGAAAACTATTATCTCGCCGATCAGCAAAAAGAAATGCCCAAGGTGGATGAAGGTTTGCTTTTTCATATTGATGAAAAAAGCAACTCGGTTGATTTAACAGACAAAGGTCTGGCTATGATCACCAGAGATAATGAAGACCCGAACTTCTTTGTGTTACCCGACATCAGCACTTCACTGGCAACTTTAGATAAAAGTGATTTGCCTGCTGAAGAAAAATTACAAAAGAAAGAAGCCTTCCTGAATGAATATTCTGCTAAAGCAGATCGTATACACACTGTATTGCAAATGCTGAAAGCATACACGTTGTTTGATAAAGACATTGAGTATGTGGTGTTAGATGGACAGGTGAAAATTGTAGATGAGCAAACAGGTCGTATTTTGGATGGCCGCCGTTACAGTGATGGCTTACATCAGGCCATTGAAGCAAAAGAGAATGTTCATATTGAAGCAGCTACACAAACCTACGCAACCATTACGCTTCAAAACTATTTCCGGATGTATCACAAACTTTGTGGTATGACGGGTACTGCGGAAACAGAAGCAGGTGAATTCTGGGATATTTACAAATTAGATGTTGTAAAAATTCCAACCAACCTCAATATGATCCGTGACGACAGACAGGATCTGGTATTTAAAACCAAGCGTGAAAAATACAAATCGGTGATTGATGAAATTGAAGTGTTGCGTGAAGCAGGAAGACCGGTGCTGGTTGGTACAACATCTGTTGAAGTAAGTGAATTGTTGAGTAAGATGCTGCAGGTGAAAAAAATTCCACACAATGTATTGAACGCAAAACAACATGCCCGTGAAGCACAGGTTGTTGCAGAAGCCGGTTTACCAAGTGCAGTTACTATTGCTACAAATATGGCCGGTCGTGGTACCGATATTAAATTGGGTGCAGGCGTAAAAGAAGCCGGTGGTTTGGCTATCCTTGGTACAGAACGTCACGATAGTCGTCGTGTCGATCGTCAGTTGCGTGGTCGTGCCGGTCGTCAGGGCGATCCCGGTTCATCACAATTCTATGTGTCATTAGAAGATGATTTGATGCGGATGTTTGGCAGTGATCGTATTGCAGGCATGATGGATAAGCTGGGTTACAAAGAAGGTGAAGTAATTCAGCACAGCATGATCACCAAATCCATTGAACGTGCACAAAAGAAAGTAGAAGAAAACAACTTTGGTATACGTAAGCGTTTGCTGGAGTATGATGATGTAATGAACAAACAACGTTCGGCTGTTTATACACGCCGTAACCATGCATTGAGTGGTGAACGTTTGGCATTGGATATTGACAATGCATTTTATACCGTTGCAGATGGATTGATTGCTTCGTTTAAAGAGCAGAATGATCATGATGGATTTAAAATGGCCTGTATCATCAGTTTTGGAATTGATACTGCCATTACTGCCGAGCAACTTGATAAAACAGATATGAACACATTGGCTCAGGCACTTTATACCGAAGCAAAAACTGCCTATCTCCGCAAAAGTGATGTGTTAAAAAAAGATGCTTTGCCGGTATTCCAGAATATTAAAAACACACAGGGTTCGCATATTGAAAATGTATTTGTGCCATTCAGTGACGGCAAACGTGGACTGCAGGTGCTGACGCCCATGCAAAAAACCATTGACAGTAAAGGACAGGAAATGGTGAATGCGCTGGAACGCACAGCAACACTGGCTTTTATTGATGAAGCATGGAAAGAACATTTACGTGCAATGGACGATCTGCGTACATCGGTACAAAACGCAACCTACGAACAGAAAGATCCGCTGGTGATTTATAAAGTGGAAGCGTATACCTTGTTTGAGCAGTTGAATAATGAGATTAATAAAAACATTGTTACCTTCTTATCACATGCAGGGTTACCTGTTGAGGAAGCCAATAACGGACAGATCCGTGAAGGTCGTCAGCAAAAAACAGATATGAGTAAAATGCGCCAACGCAAAGAAGATATGGTTGCGGCAGGCGGCGGTTCTGAACTGATGGAAACTCCTGACTATTACGATCCGTCTGAAAATGTAAAACAGGAGCCCATTGTTGCAGGGCCAAAGATTGGAAGAAATGATCCTTGTCCTTGCGGAAGCGGAAAGAAGTATAAACAGTGTCACGGAAAAGATGCTTAAAATACAAACCTCCTTCGGGAGGTTTTTTATTGTTGAAATAAATAATAAATAGTTTGATATGCTCCGAAGGAGCAACCTGTTTATAATAAACAAGCCATTTTTTTAAGCTCCATCGGAGCTTCCTGAAATGTAATTGAAGACTCCCGGGGAGTCTATATAATTTTAGATATTCTCCATAGTCAGGAAATTTCTTCGGAATTGAATGCCACGACTTGGTGAATGTTTCTTGATTAAATAAAATAATAAAAACAACAGGATTGTTTCTACTGCTTAAAAAAATACATTTGTCCCATGAACATAGCGTCTTACATTGATCATACGATTTTAAAACCCACTACACTAATCAGCGATATTGAACAGCTTTGCACCGAAGCAACCATGTATGAGTTTGCTGCCGTTTGTGTACCTCCTCCATTTACAAGATTCGCAAAAGGATTAGTTGGAGGAAGTAATGTAAAGACAGCAACAGTGATCGGTTTCCCCTTTGGTTATTCGGCCATTGAAGCAAAAGTTACTGAGACTTTACTGGCTATTGTTGATGGGGTTGATGAAATTGACGTAGTTGCAAATATCTCAGCCATTAAAAACGGCGACTGGAATTTTGTGAAGCATGAAGGAGAAACGCTCATCCCCATTGCGCATAAAAAAGAGAAGCAGATCAAGGTGATTATTGAAAGCGGGGTGTTAACAGATGAAGAAATTATCAAATGCTGCGAAATCTATGCAGAGCTTGGCGCAGATTTTGTAAAAACTTCAACCGGTTATGCAGAGAAAGGTGCAACTTTAGAGGCCGTGCAACTAATGAGGAAGCATTTGCCGTCTGGTATAAAAATTAAAGCATCGGGTGGTATCCGTAACTATGCATTTGCCAAACAGTTAATTGATGCAGGAGCCGATCGTTTGGGATGCAGTGCAAGTGTTACCATTGTAAAAGAAAGTTTAAACGCATGAAAAAGACAGGTTTTATATGTTTGATATCACTGATGTGTGCTTTTGCGCAGGCACAAATGGTAAAAGACAGCATCCGCAATGATGTAACTGTTATTAAAGACAGCCGTATAGAACTGCTGGTGAAAAAGAAGGCAGAGATTAATAAAAAAGCAGTTGATTCTAAAAAACCAACAAAAGGGTACCGTATTCAGGTACTCAATACCACCGATCGTAACCAGGCATTATCTGCAAAATCACAATTGTTATCGCTTTATCCGGAACATAAAACCTATCTCATGTATCAGGCACCTTATTTTAAAATCCGCATTGGAAACTTTGCCGATAAAAATAAAGCCAACGATTTAAAGAAAGAATTGAACAGGTTATTCCCTGCAGGAGTATTTGTAATACCGAGTGAAATTGAACATAAGCCGGAGAAAGACAAAGAAGATTCGAAATAATATAGTGTAGTCTGTTTACCTGAAAGCTGACTGTACAACACATAAAATAACGATGATCCGTTATCAATAAAACCTGCAGCGTTGCAGGTTTTTGTATTTTTGCGCACCATGATAAAAGATCAGATACTATCTCTCGCAAAAAAATATAAAGAAGAATTTATAGAAATACGCAGACATCTGCATGCAAATCCTGAACTCAGTTACCAGGAATTTGAAACTTCCCGTTTTGTACAAAGTAAATTGCAGGAATATGGTATTCCATTTAAAGTAATGGCCGAAACCGGTGTGGTGGGTATAATTGAAGGCGGCCTTCGCCAAAGCTCCGGTGATCAAAATCGTTGCATTGCTTTACGTGCCGATATGGATGCGTTGCCGATTATTGAAGAGAATGATGTTGCATATAAATCAAAGAACAATGGTATCATGCACGCCTGCGGACATGATGCACATACGACCTGTTTGTTAGGCGCTGCAAAAATTCTGAATGAATTAAAAGAGCATTGGCATGGGACAGTGAAATTGATTTTTCAACCGGGTGAAGAAAAAAATCCCGGTGGTGCAAGTATCATGATCAAAGAAGGCGTGCTGGAAAATCCAAAACCACAAACCATCTTTGGATTGCATGTGCATCCGGGTTTGCAGATTGGTCAGCTAAGTTTTCGTGGCGGTAAAGTAATGGCTAGTGCCGATGAATTATACATGACGGTGAAAGGAAAAGGCGGGCATGCTGCTGCGCCACACCATACAGTTGATCCCATTTTAATTGCATCGCATCTTGTTGTGAGTTTGCAACAGATCATCAGCCGTAACAGAAATCCACACAATCCTTCAGTTTTATCCATCACTGCATTTAATGCAGGAACAACCACCAATGTTATTCCGAGTGAAGTAAAGTTGATGGGTACTTTCCGTGCAATGGACGAAGCATGGCGTTTTGAAGCACATGAACTGATAAAACGCACCGCCACATTATTGGTTGAAAGTATGGGTGGTACATTAGATCTGCATATTGATGTAGGTTATCCAACGGTATATAACAATGAAGTGCTGAATGAAAAAGCAAAACAAAAAGCAGCTGAATTAATTGGAGCTGGACATGTAGAAGAAACTGAACTGCGGATGGGTGCCGAAGATTTTGGTTATTATACCCAACAGATTCCTGGATGCTTTTTTCGATTGGGAGTTATGAATAAAGAAAAAGGAATCAGCAGCGGTGTTCATACACCAACTTTTAATATAGATGAGCATGCACTCGAAACAGGGATGGCTATGATGGCCTGGTTGGGAAGTACTGTTGAGTCTTGATATTACTGATTCAAATACTCCTTTGGTATCAATAAGTCTTTATTCTCCGTTTGCCAGAATACAGAAAGTATCCACCAACGTTTTCCATCATGGTATAATTGTATGCTGTTGATGCCTCGCATAAATGGTTCCGCATCGGTTGCTGTTCTTCTTGCTTCATAGGTACTGAAACAATGAGCAATATGTCCGTATACTTCCTGTTTGCGATGGATCTCTTTTTCAAAAAAACCATTTTTCTCTAACACGGGTCCGCTGCTTGTAATATAATCTTCAACAGTTAATACACGTTTTACAACTTCACCTGTTGGGCGAACAGAAGTTGCTACTAATTTCCCTTCAGGTAAAAACAAGCTCCGCATCCGGTTCCAGTTTCTTGCTTCACCGGCAGGTCCGCTGATCACATTATACAATGCAGCGATGATTGCATCTACAGTTTCCACATCTTTTGTATTTGCAATAACAGAGTCTGTTTTTGTTTGTGCAGTAACACTCATGCTGTGCACATATGCTATAAATAAAACAAGTATGAATTTGTTCATTTCTTTTTTATTGAAGATACAGTGCGTCAAATTTATTCGCAGCAAAAATTAGTTTACATTTATTCAACCTTAAAAATAATCAGCAATGCCCATTCGTATGACAGACGATCCGCAGGATCAACAGGAACAACACAGCAATGATGGAGGTGGAGGCGGTAACTATCCCGTTGGTCCCGGTGGAGGAGGAGGTGGAGGCGGACTCTTAAGTCTGTTGCCTTTATTGTTCAGTTTATTCCGTGGTGGTGGAGGTGGCGGAAAAAAAATTATTCTCTTACTCGTAGTTGCTGCCATTGGTTATTTTGTAATGACAAGGAGCGGATGTAATCTATCAAGTATTGCCAACATTGCCGGTCTTTCAACAGGTGGTGTATTAGATCCAAAACAATTTGAAAAAGCAGAGATCTATGAATCATTAGCAGATGATGATACAAAAAATCCACTGCCTGAATCTGCCAATCTGCAAAAGTTTTGTCCTACTCCGCAAAACCAGGGATCGCAAGGGAGTTGTGTGGCATGGAGCAGTGCATTTGCTGCACAAACAATTTTAGAAGCTGCAAAAACAAATAAAGAACCCAACAGCGCAGCGTTCTCTCCTTCTTTTATGTACAATCAAATAGGATTGGATGGTTGTCAGGGTTCGTACATTATACGTGCAATGGAATTTATGACCAAGCGTGGTGGTGTTCCTTATGCTGAATTTCCATACAATGATCAGGATTGTCAAAGTCAACCCGATAATCAATTGCAACAGGAGGCTGCACAATTTCGTATGCGTGGGTTTAATCGTTTAAGTTTGGGAGATCGGAACGATGCAGTTGATATGCGTGCCATTAAAGAAAATTTATCACAGGGCGCACCTGTTGTAATTGGAATGATGGTGGGACAAAGTTTTATGCAGTCAATGATTGGTCAGGATTTATGGGTGCCTGCGCAAGGCGACAGAAGTATGATGGGTTTTGGTGGCCACGCCATGTGTGTTGTTGGTTATGATGAAAAAAAATACGGCGGTTCTTTTTTATTGATGAACAGTTGGGGGACAGAGTGGGGAACAAATGGTTTTGCATGGGTTCGTTATGCTGATTTCAATACGTATGTACGGGAAGCATATGGTGTAAGTCCCATGCATGCTGGCAATACAAATGTGCAGCAGTTCAGTTGTGAAGTAGGATTGGTTCAGGTAGAGTATGATGGAAAGAAAACAGTTGCAGGAAATTATATTCCGTTGAGAAGTACCGGTAACAACCGTTTCGAAACAGCTGCAGCAGTCCCCCCCGGTACAAAATTTAAAATGGAAATTAAAAACTCAACCGAGTGCTATGTGTATGTATTTGGGAAAGAAGTAGACGGAACAAGTTATACACTCTTTCCTTATCCGAGAGAAGATGATGCAACTAAAACAAAGTATTCTCCATTTTGTGGTATAACAGGTGTACGGTTATTTCCGAAAGATAAAAGTATGATGCCCGATAGTATTGGCACAAGAGATGTAATTGCAGTAGTGATCAGTAAAAAAGAACTCAACTGGCATCAATTGAATCAGCAGATCAGCGCCAATCCTTCAGCCGATTATGCAGCAAGATTAAATAATGCATTGGGTTCATCACTCATTCGCAATGTGCGGTATTCAACAACTGGTAAAGGTAGTTTGCGTTTTGATGTAACCGGCGACAGTAATGATGTAGTTGCCTGTATAGTTGAAGTAACAAAATAGAAACCATTGACCTTATGAATCCATACGCTCCGGCATTTATACAACAAATGACACATCCGCTTAAGAGCAGAGTGTTTTTGTTATGGAAATTACCAGCTGCATTTTTTAGCGGCGTTCGCATAAAATCCATTTCAGCAGAAAAATGCGAAGTAACGGTTCCCTACAAATGGTTCTCACAAAATCCATTTCGTTCAACCTACTTTGCCTGTTTGGCAATGGCTGCAGAAATGAGCACAGGTATATTGAGTTTAATGCAGATCATGAAGCGGCAGCCCGCTGTTTCAATGCTGGTAGTAAGTCTGGAAGCAAATTATTTTAAAAAAGCAGTTGATCTTACAACCTTTATTTGTGAAGATGGAAAAGCATTGGAAGCATTGGTTGATGAAGTGATTGCATCGGGAGAAGCAAAATCGTTTAAAGCAAAATCAATTGGCAGGAATAAAGCTGGTGACATTGTTGCAGAGTTTTATATCACCTGGTCGTTTAAAGCAAAAAATAATTAATAAATAAAAAATGCGTTTTCTGTTTGGGGGGTTAAAGTTCCCCCTTCAGGGGGCGGAGGGGACTCATTTATGAAACTATCATTCCACGGTGCTGCACGTTGCGTTACAGGAAGCAAACACATCATCACTTTAGTAAACGGAAAAAAAATATTGCTTGATTGTGGTCTGTTTCAGGGCATGGGCAGAGATACGGATGCGCTTAACCGCAACTGGGGATTTGATCCTGCTGAAATAGATTATATGGTGTTGAGTCATGCACATATTGATCACAGCGGTTTAATTCCAAAACTATGTAAAGACGGATACGCCGGTAAAATTTTCTGCACACCTGCCACACAGAGTTTAACCACTGTGCTGTTGGAAGACAGTGCAGAAATACAGGAAGATGAAGTGAAATATGAAAATAAACGGCGTGCAGCGCAGGGCATGCCTTACTTACTGCCACTCTACACAATTGAAGATGCAAAAAATGCATTCGACCGTTTTGTAAAAGTAGAGTATGGCCATTGGTTCAACATTGAAGAAGATATTGAAGTGTTGTTTACTGATGCAGGGCATATTATTGGCAGCGCATGCGTACACTTGAAAGTGAAAGAGAATAATAAAACAAAACGCATTACGTTCTCCGGAGATATTGGACGTTACAGAGATGTGATATTAAAATCGCCGCAGGAATTTCCACAAGCCGATGTAATTATTATGGAATCAACCTACGGCAACAGTTTGCATGATAATACACAATCCACACCCGATCAGTTATTAAAATGGATTGAAAAAGCCTGTCTGCAGAAAAAAGGAAAACTCATCATTCCTGCGTTTAGCGTTGGTCGTACACAGGAAATTTTATACGATCTCAATCAACTGGAACTGGAGAATCGTTTACCGCCGGTTGAATATTTTGTCGACAGTCCGCTCAGTGTTGAAGCAACACAAATTGTAAAAAGCTATCCGCAGTATTTTAACAACCGCATTCAAAAGATTTTACAAAGTGATCATGATCCATTTGGTTTTGAAGGACTGCGATATGTAAAAACGGTAGAAGAGTCGAAGCTGCTTAACTTCCGCACCGGTCCTTATGTTGTAATCAGTGCAAGTGGTATGGCAGATGCCGGCAGGGTAAAACATCATATTAATAATACCATTGAAAACAGCCGCAATACCATTTTGCTTACAGGTTATTGTGAGCCACGTTCACTGGGAGGTCAGTTGCTGGCGGGTAAAAAAGAAGTAAAAATTTATGGAGTAGAAAAAGAAGTTCATGCAGAAATAGGACAGATACGCAGCATGAGTGCTCATGGTGATTATGAAGACATGAGTCAGTGGCTTGCCTGCCAGGATCCAAAGCAGGTGCAGAAATTGTTTCTTGTACATGGTGAGTATGATGTACAACATGCATTTCAGCAAAGGCTGATGAAGAAAGGGTTTGCTGAAGTACATATCCCTGAGATGCATTTTGAAACAGGAATATAAAAATGAAAGCCTCCGAAGAATCGGAGGCGCCCATCAGAAAAATCCAATGTGGATTTGGGTAAAAAATAAAGGTTAGCTGTCGGGTGCTTTGTATGTTTATGATCAGTTAAGCTTCACAAATTTTGAAGTGCTTACAGTGCTGCCGTTACTTACACGTACAACGTAATTACCGCTGTTGAGTGATTGAACATTCAGTTGTTGTACTTGTGCTGCTCTGGCGTTTTGTACACGGCTCATCATAACACCGTTGCTGTTATAAATTTCATACGTTACTGTTTTCTCCTGCCAATCTGCAGGAACCATTACACGTAACTCGTTTACAACCGGGTTAGGGAAAGTGCTGATCTGTATTTTGTTTTCTGATACAAGGCGCACCATTCTTACTTCTGAATAAGTAAATTTTTGATCAATATCTACCATCCTTAAACGGTAGTAAACTGTTTTTGATGTACTGTTCTTCAGATCGTCTTTGTAGGTATAACTGCTTTGAGCTGTGGTGCTTTCAGCCCCCATAACCATCACCGCTTCAGAAAAGTTTCTGGCATCTGTACTTTTTTCAACAACGAAATGACTGAAATTAAAATGATTGGTTGTGGTCCATGTAAGTGAAGTGCTTTTATCTTTTAGTGTTGCCTGAAATTGAAGAAGGCTTACAGGTAAGGTTACCGCATTGGTGATCTGAAAATCTTTCATATACACACTGTACTGCCTGGCAGCCTGGCTGTTATTGCTGACTTTGGCACCAAGACGTACGTTAAATTGAGAGAGAACATTTTTGTGTACTTTAAACATAACCGCATCTGCTGAAGTGTCAATTCCTGAATATTCGATTCCACCTACATTTTCAGCATAATACTTACCTGCAGCACCGGTAACATTTATCTCAGGAGTGTTGCTCATGAAGCTGGCAATACCTCCACTCATATCAAATTCGCAAAACTCTTTTAAGTTCATATTGCCATCAAGATCCAGATTAGTAGCAGTGAGAGACGCCAGCATGGCTGTAAGAGAAGTATTAGTCCAAACAAAGCTGATTGTAAATACAGCGTAAGACTTTCCGTTTCCCCCCGACATAATTTTTGGTTGAAAGGCATCGTCGTAACCAAAACCGCTGCTTTGGTCAATCTCAACTACACTTGCACCATTGATCAAGCTGTCAATTCTTACCAGCGCATCAATATTTGCAGTCACTTTTGGGAAACGATAAACCGCCCCTGCCTCCAGATTATTACCGGCGATACGTTCAGGATTCTTAAAAACCAACTGTGCAAAAAGACTCTCTACGGAGAGTAAAATAATAGTGGAGAGAAAAAATGCCTTGTGAAGGCCTTTTACTGTTGATGGGTACATATGTTCGTTTTAATAGGGACTAACTACGGGTACTTTGGTACGGTTCTGCTGAATCTTAAACTTGTTCTCAAATAACCTTCAATTCTTCTAAGGGTAATCTCTTATCTGATGTAAAATTGCACCGAGTATTTCACATGAACAATAGTAATTCTACGTATTGGGTCTGTTTTTCTACGATTGCGTAATTTCCGCAAGCGATTACATTGAAAATCAATCATAAAAAAAATTGAGTGAAGAAAAAAAAGTTTGATTTTTTTTTGGAGGAACCTCAAAAAAGACCCAATACCGACTTTTTTTTGTTTTTACAACCTGATAAATGCGTTTTTTTTAAAAGACGAGAGTCTTCATTTTTATAAAAAAACCTTTTAAGTGTGGATATTACTGAAAGTGTGGGTTGAGTATTTTTTCGAGTTTTTTTTCGAGGTCTTAAATGGGGTTGTTTCATATAAGTCAGGGGCTGTTCGCCAAGCTTCTTCCCTCATCGGCTTAAACGATAAAGGCAAAATGTGGTTGCTTTATCATTATTCAGTTAATAAAGCAATGTTCAAAACGCTAGTACAAACTTGAGCTATGGTCATAAAAAAACCCCCGATTTATCGGAGGCTTTGTACCACGTACGGGATTCGAACCCGTGATTCCTCCGTGAAAGGGAGGCGTCTTAACCCCTTGACCAACGCGGCGTTTTTATTTTGGGAGGGCAAAGATAAGTTTACACCTGTTTCCTGCCAAACAATTTTAAAAAAAATGTACATGTTACATTGCAATTCGCATTTGCTTAAACATTCACACATTTAAAAACTAACGGAGTGTAATGCTGAAACTCTTTACCTTCGCAGCGCATTTTTCACTTCAAAATATTTTTCTCCATGAGCACAGTAAAAGTTGCAATTAATGGTTTTGGACGTATCGGACGACTGGTTTACCGCCAGATTTATAAAATGGAAGGTATTGACGTTGTAGCTGTCAACGATTTAACATCACCGCAGGTATTAGGTCATTTATTAAAGTATGATTCAGCTCAGGGGCGTTTTGATGCAGAGGTAAAGAGTACAGAAAATTCTATCATCGTTAATGGCGATGAAGTAAAAATATATGCACAAAAAGATCCGGCACAAATTCCTTGGGCATCACACAATGTTGATGTGGTGCTGGAGTGTACCGGTTTCTTTACAGACAAAGCCAAAGCAGAAGCTCATATTACAGCCGGTGCTAAAAAAGTAGTGATCAGTGCACCTGCAACAGGTGATCTCAAAACCATTGTGTTTAATGTAAACCATAGTATTCTTGATGGCAGCGAGTCAGTGATCAGCTGTGCAAGCTGTACTACCAACTGCCTTGCACCTGTTGCACAGGTACTGGAAGAAAAATATGTTATCCTCAATGGATTAATGACAACGGTGCATGCCTACACCAATGATCAGAACACACAGGATGCGCCACATCCAAAAGGTGATCTGCGTCGTGCAAGAGCTGCTGCACAAAATATTGTACCCAACAGTACCGGTGCTGCAAAAGCAATTGGTCTGGTATTGCCAAGCTTAAAAGGAAAATTAGATGGCAGTGCTCAACGAGTGCCTGTATTAACCGGTTCATTAACTGAAGTAACAGCTGTGCTTGGTAAAAAAGTTACAGTTGAAGAAGTGAATGCTGCCATGAAAGCCGCTTCAAACGAAAGTTTTGGTTATACTGAAGATGAAATTGTTAGCAGCGACATCGTTGGTATCAGTTATGGTTCGTTGTTTGACGCTACACAAACCAGAGTACAAACAGTTGGCGATACGCAATTGGTTCGTGTGGTGAGCTGGTACGATAATGAAATGAGCTATGTGAGCCAGCTGGTTCGCACATTGCATTATTTTGCAAAACTGATCAAATAAACAATGCACATAGTTTTAAACATGCTGAAGGGATATTTCTTATGGAGTATCCCTTTTTTATTCTTTGCCTGTAACAGCAAACCGGCAGCGCTTAAAAGTGCGGCTGACCCAAAAAACTGCGAATGGTATGTTATACAGGGCGAAAAAGCAGGAACATCTATCAGCAACAAATTAGATGTGTATGCATTACGGATGTATCCAAACGGAACGTATACGCTTTGTGCCGATCTGCTTTTTGAACAGGGTGTATGGCGTTTTGATGATCAGAAAAAAGTAATGGTTCTTGTGCCGGATACAAAAAATGAAGAAGCAAAAGAGCGTTATCTGGTTGATCAAGTGCTGCCCGGCAATCAAGCACAGTTCAGCTTTTATCATCAATATCCGCCCGATAAAGAAAATCCGGACGAAATGATTGATGTAAGATCCATCAGCAATCAATCAACCTATGATCCCTATCATCCGGATATGAATGAATGGCGGAAGAAACCGTTAAGCGCCGAATCACCGGAACAAATCCGCAAAAGGGTAGTAAGCTATTTACAGTTTTTAAAAGCACTCTATTATCATGAACGGGATAATGAACTGCTGAATGCAGGTGGCACCTGGTATCCGCAGCCCATCCGCTTTTACAGTAATAAAGTGAGCATGGCTTATGCTGATAAATTAAACGATTGGTATAATTGTTTTTACAACGATGAACAGGGAATTGAAGGGTATAAACTTATCAGCGCTGCATTAATGCGAACAACTATTAAAGGAGAAGATGATAACAGCCGGAATATAAATTGTGTTGAGCAGTTGCTGAAGTTGGCAGGCAAATAAACATTTGTTGTTTCTGCTTTCTGGTACAAATGATACCTTCGCTTTCTACACACTATTGAACGAATCAAAACCATCAGGATATGAGTAAATTTTCAACTTATAATTTCGCAGGAACAAAAGCATTGATCCGTGTTGACTTCAATGTACCGCTTGATAAACAAACACAGGCAATTACCGATGATACAAGAATGACAGCTGCCATTCCTACCATTAAAAAAATATTGAACGATGGTGGCAGTGTGATTTTAATGAGTCATTTAGGACGGCCAAAAGATGGTCCCGAAGAAAAATCATCGCTAAAGCATCTCATTCCACATTTAGCCAAATTACTGGGCGATGGCACGCCGGTTTTGTTTGCCAATGATTGTATTGGTGAACAGGCAGTACTCACAGCCGGTATGATGCGTGCAGGTGAAGTGTTGTTACTTGAAAATCTCCGCTTTTATAAAGAAGAAGAAAAGGGTGATGAAGACTTTGCAAAAAAACTTGCACAACTGGCTGATGTATATATTAATGATGCATTTGGAACCGCACACCGGGAGCATGCTTCCACTGCAGTGATTGCAAAATTCTTTCCAGCCGATAAAAAAATGTTTGGTTTGTTAATGGAAAGCGAAGTAGCTGCAGCCGAAAAAGTTTTATTAAAAGCCGACAAACCTTTTACTGCCATTATTGGCGGAGCAAAAGTAAGCGACAAGATATTGATCCTAGAAAACTTACTGGAACGAGCAACCGATATTATCATTGGCGGTGGAATGGCCTATACATTTATGAAAGCAATGGGTGGTAACATTGGAAATTCCTTGTGCGAAGATGACCGGCTTGAAACTGCAAAGATGATTCTTGAAAAAGCAGAAGCCAAAGGGGTGAATATTCATTTGCCCAGCGACTCAATCATTGCAGACAGGTTTGCAGCCGATGCAAATACTTCTGTTGCGCCCAGCAATCATATTCCTGATGGCTGGATGGGCTTAGATATTGGCATTAACGCCTGCAACCAGTTCAGCAATGTACTGCATCATTCAAAAACCATTTTATGGAACGGCCCCATGGGTGTGTTTGAAATGGAAAAATTTCAGCATGGCACAAAAACCATTGCACAAGCGGTAGCAACAGCAACCAATGCGGGTGCTTTTAGTTTAGTGGGTGGCGGCGACAGTGTTGCAGCAGTAAACGATTTTGGTTTTGCAGATAAAGTAAGCTATATCTCTACTGGCGGTGGCGCCATGCTTGAGTTTTTTGAAGGAAAAGAATTGCCTGGAATTGCAGCAATGAATAAATAAACTGTTTTTATAATTTCATACCGACAGGGTGTCAGCTTTTTAAGCTCGGCACCCTTTATGTTAATTAAAAATGATCTTGACAAATAAAATGTTTCGATTAAATTTAGTACAAATTGCATCGTTAGCTTTTAACACAAAGTTTTATCTGCAGCATGTAACAAAAACATCAAACAGCACACGCATTACTTTATAATTTCAAAACAAACAGGATCAGAGCATCTTGTATAACAATTCATAAACATTAAAACATACACACATGACACCCACACGTATTATTACAATTGTTGTAGTTGTACTTTTAGTCTTTCTCGTTTTTGGAGGTTGCAATAGTTATAACGGATTAATTACTCAACGAAATGAAGTTGACGAAAAGTGGAGTCAAGTCCAAAACCAATATCAGCGAAGAGCAGATTTAATTGATAATCTTGTTAATACTGTGAAAGGACAGGTGAAAGCCGAGAATCAAACATTAGTTCAGGTTATTGAAGCCAGAAATGCTGCAAGAGGCGCTTTTAACAGTGCAGCAAAAGTGCCAGCCGGAGATTTGTCAGAGGAAAAGCTTGCCGAATTTCAAAAACGGTTTGCTGAATATCAACGTCAAACACAGTTGTTTATTAATGTTGTTTCAGAACAGTATCCAGACTTAAAATCAGCTCAGGCATTTTCAGAATTAAGAACAGAAATGTCAGGAACAGAAAATAGAGTTGCTGTATCTAGAATGGATTTTAATAATGCCGTAAAAGCATATAATAATAAAGTTCAAAAACTTCCGACAAGTTTATTTGCAGGTATACTGGGGTTTAAGTCAAAATCTTATTTCAGTGCTCAACCCGGTTCTGAAAATGCTCCTAAAGTTACTGACGACTTCATGAAATAGTATAAAGTAGAAATTATTTAATGGGTATTTTTTCTTTCTTATTCAAACCAAAAGATTGGTTCACGCCAACAGAGCATGAAGCTATTGTGAATGCTATACGCAAAGCTGAAAAAAGAACATCCGGCGAAATACGTGTGTTCATCGAAAGCCGCTGCAGTTATGTTGATCCGGTAGATCGTGCAGTGGAAGTTTTCTTTGGATTAAAAATGGATCAAACAGAAGACCGCAATGGCGTTGTGCTTTACATTGCCATGAAGGATCATCAGCTGGCGGTGTTTGGCGATAAAGGCATTCATGAAAAAGTGGGCACTGCATTCTGGAATGCAGAAGTGCAGAAGATGCTGTCCTCTTTCAGGAAAGAAAATTATGCTGCCGGTATTGTGCAGATCATAACAGATATTGGCGAAGCATTGGTTTCGCATTTCCCCTACGAAAATGAAGACAGAAACGAATTGCCCGATGATATTGTTTTTGGCCGTTAAGTAATATGACATTCTATAAATCCACCATACTCAGTCTTGCATTTCTTTTTCTAACTGCTGTTGCATTAGCACAGGGGATAGAAAAATATATTCCTGCTGTTCCCAATCCACCGAAACTGGTCAATGATTATATTGATGTGTTGAGTGCAGATCAGGAAGCAGCATTGGAAAGAAAACTGGTGGCTTATGACGACAGCACATCTAATCAGTTTGTTGTTATTACTATTGCAGATATTGGCGATTATGATATTGGTGATTTTGCGATTGCACTTGGCCGTAAGTGGGGTGTGGGTGGTAAAGAGTTCAACAACGGATTAATCCTTGTTATACTTATTGACAAAGAAAGAGGTAAGCGCAAAGTATGGATTGCAACCGGCTACGGACTGGAAGGCGCCATTCCTGATATTACAACAAAGCAGATCATTGAAGCGGATATTGTTCCTAATTTTAAAGCCAATGATATTTATCGTGGGCTCGATGAAGGCACCAGCGATTTGATGCGTGCTGCCGCAGGTGAGTACAAAGCACCTGCAGGTTACAGTAATCGCAGAAAGGGAAAAGGTGGCGGTAGTTTATTAGGAGCATTTATTTTGTTCATTATTATCATGATCATTATTTCAAAGATCAATCGTGGCGGTGGTGGTATGATGAGCAGGAGAGGTTACAGAAGCTGGGGTAATACGGTACCACCTATTTGGTTTGGGGGCGGAGGCGGTGGTTTTGGTGGTGGTGGCAGCAGCGGAGGCGGTGGTTTTGGTGGTTTTGGAGGAGGAAGCTTTGGTGGAGGCGGTGCAGGCGGTGATTGGTAAAGAGTCAGAATATTTCTATTTTGTAAAAAAACACACTATAAATGCCCGGAAAAATACTTTTGCTACTTCTTTTGTATTTCTCAGCTTTCTCATCGTGTAAAAAAACAAGTTTAGAAATACCCGAAATTGAAAAAATTGACAGTGTTTCGGAAGCTTTTTTTATTCAAGCTAAATATGGTGTTTCACTCACAAACACATCGTTTATTGCAAAATCAAAAATTGAATATCAGGGCAACAGAGTATTTAAAAGAAGTGGGTCTTATTTGCCCATTGCATGGGGTGGTTATTTTGGTGATTATACAGATAAGATTTATGATACAGTTTCATACGATGGCAATAAAATTTTTATTCGCTCTGTGAATCTTTTGAATTCTCGGGTAGTCCCTGGTGTTGATGCTTATTTTCTTTATGTTATTTCTGGTGGTAAAGTAAAACAAAGGATTAGAATACATAACATAAATGGAATCATTAAAAGGCTTGATACAATAGACTATATCTATAATCACAGGAATCAGCTATATAAGGTTCTAAGCTATAACTCAGGGCCGAATTTCAGAAATTACAGAGAGTACTATTTTTTTTATAATATCAACAATAACTTAACAAGAATTGAAGGTAAACGAATCAGCTATAGAAATAATGCAATAGCATTTCAAAGCAGAACAGTTGAGGAGTTTGAAGGATACGATAATGCGGCTAACCCTTTAAAGAGTTTGTGGATGTGGGATGATCTTTTTTATAGATCGTTGTCAAGTAATAATTTTTCAACATACACTTACTGTTTGTACGATAGCAATAATATACCTCAGGAGTATCATAAAACTGTATTGACACTCCATTATGATGCAAACGGGAAAATACTCCTATAGTGATTTCAAAAAAAAAGCCGCTTATCTAAGGCGGCTTTTTAATAAAAAATATTTTTTATCAATTCTTCAGTTTACTCTTTATGTAATCAATCTGAGCCTGCAGCGCATCTACATCTTCTCCCGTTTTTTTCGCTGTCTCTTTTTTGCCAATGATTGACTTCAGAAAATTATCAAACAAGGGCCAAACACCAAACTGCTCGGGAATGGCATCTCTGAATTTTACAATTTCATCAACACCTCTTTTTACATACTCTGTATTTTTTATATTACCAATGAAGTTGGCAAATACCGGAGTTAAATTAAACTTGGCCTGTGTAAGTCCCATTTTCCCGTAAGCTGTTGCAATTTCGTTAAACGAAGATTCATCATTGCTTTTAATCAAAACAGTAGCAACAGCTTCAACCAAACTTCCTTTCATCGTTTGCTTCGATAAACGTTTTGCTTCTGTTAAAGCAGCAGCCGCATCAATTTTTTCTAATGCAGTTAAAGCTGCGCCGCTTAAGGTATAAGAAGAATCGTTCAGCAATGAAGTAAAGAGCGATTGATATGAAGCATTTTTTAAATTCCCCAACATTTCAACAGCCTTGCTGCGTACGATCCTGCTTGCATCTGCAGTAGCAATCGTTTTTAACTTTGGTTCAACAGCACTAACGATAGCAGGCTTTTTCAAATCTAATTTACCAATTGCAAAATTGCGCAGACCACTGTATTGATCAGTAATAGCCAGTTGCATAAACTCAACAGCTTTAGGGTCGTCTTGTTTTTTAGAAATAAAATCAATGGCCTCTCTTCTGTCGAGATAAAGTCCGGCATGTTTATACTGATGAATATAATTCTCAAGCGTTTTATTTTCTTTTTTAGTGCAGAGCAACACTTTGTCGCCATCAAAATTGATGAGATCAGGTTTTGCAGATGAAGCAAACGTAAACGTATCAACTGCATTTTCTACCCACACCTGCTCACGGGTTTTGTTGCTGCCATTGTAAATGTCAATGGCAACAGGAAGTTTAAACAGCTTTCCCTTTTGTGTTTGCTTTACAAGTACGTTCACTTGTTTGGTGGTTTCATCATAGCTGTAATTAATATCGAGAGTTGGATGACCGTTTCCAAAATACCATTGGTTAAAGTACCAGTTAAGATCTTTTCCGGTTACTTCTTCAAACGCCAAACGTAACTGATGTGCTTCCGCCGATTTAAATTTATTGGTTGTTAAATACAGGTTTAACGATTTAAAGAAAGCGCTGTCTCCAACATAATTACGCAGCATATGCAAAATGCGCCCGCCTTTGTTATAACTAACCGCATCAAACATGTCTTCTTTATTGCTGTAATAAAAACGAACGAGATCCTTTTGTTCGCTTTCACTGCCAAGGTAACCTTGCATTGCACTGTAGTGTGTTGCAGCTGCTTTGTCTTTGCCATACTTATATTCATCCCACAATAATTCGCTGTAATTGGCAAATGATTCATTGAGTGTAAGGTTGCTCCAGCTTTCAGTTGTTACATAATCACCAAACCATTGATGAAATAATTCATGTGCAATGGTTCCTTCCCAGCTGTTTCCGTCGGTTAATTCTCTTGCATCCTGCTGAGCACTTTCCTGATGTATAGTAGCTGTTGTATTTTCCATAGCACCACTTACATAGTCACGGCCAACAATCTGTCCGTATTTGTTCCATGGAAATTCAACACCCGTGAGTTTTGAAAAAAACGTCATCATTTCAGGTGTGTTGCCAAATATTTTTTTTGCTACCGTTTCATATTCTTTGTCTACATAATAGTTTACTTCTTTTCCTTTCCAGCTGTCTTTTACAACTGAAAATTCGCCTGCTCCAATAAAGAATAAATAAGGAGCATGAGGCAAATCCATTTTCCAATAATCCGTTCTGGTTCCTGCTGTTCCCGGCTTTTGACTAACCAGTTTGCCATTGCTCAGTGTTACCCATTTTGATGGTACAGTTAAATAAAATTCCTGAGTTGTTTTTTGATTGGGACGATCTATGGTAGGGCACCAAACACTGGTACCTTCGGTTTCACCCTGTGTCCATATCTGTGTTGGTTTATCTTTTTCTTCTCCTTTTGGATTGATAAAATATAAACCCTTTGCATCTGTAATAGCAGCGCTTCCTTCAGCTTTAAATTCATCCGGTTTAGAAGTGTAATCAATGTAAATAGTATATGTCTCACCCCCTTTGTACGTTTTATCAAGAGTTACCTTCAGCAATAAACCATCATAATCATACTTGAGTTTTGTTTTTGTGGCACCCTTTTGAATTGATACTTCTCTAATCTCCATTCCCTTTGCATCCAGCACAAGTGTATTACTGGCGTAGAAATGAGGTTTTAATGTAAGCCATACTTTACCAAACATATATGCTTTTGGAATATCGAATCTGGCTTCAAGTTTGGTATGAACCAGATCATGTACTTTTTCTGCGGAAGAGCGGTAAATTTTTTTCCAGGAAGTATCAGCCGGTTGTTCAGCTGGTTGCGCAATGGATGTAAAACTGATAAAGGTTAAGAGTAAACCCGCCAAAAGCTGTTTCTTCATTTTTTTTGATTTTGAGTTGTAAAGATAAAGTGGGGGATAGTTAAATAAGCAGAAATTGACAAATGGTTTGTCATATGGATGAACAAAAAAAATTAGCTTTGTTCGATGCGGAATTATTTTCTTAAGCTGTTTTGTATAATCTTGATCGGTACAATAATGCCGGGGTCAAAGCTGCTGGCACAGGTAAATCATTTCATTTATCTGCAAACAGATAACCGGCAGCCATTTTACATTAAATACAATAACCGCATTTACAGTTCCTCCGCATCTGGCTATCTGATTGTTTCTAAGTTGAAAGATGGACCTGTTGATTTTACAGTAGGCTTTCCAAAATCTGATCTGCCCGAGCAGAAGTTTCAATGCATGATTGAAAAAACTGATAAGGGATTTCTGATTAAGAACTTTGATAATAAAGGATGGGTTTTGTACGATTTGCAGAGTTCAGTACTTACATATGCAAACACAGCAACAACATCCGGTGCAAATGATCCGGTGATTCAGCAAAAGCCACCTGCAGCAGATGATCCGTTTGCAAATATGCTTTCAAAAATTACGCAGGACAGCTCTGTTAAAAATGTTACTGTTACAAAAGAGCAAAAAGTAGTGCCGGATTCATCTCTTACCATTGCAAAAAATCCTGTATCAACTCAAAAGCCGGTACAAGATGTTGTGAAAGTAGATACGCCTCAAGTTCCTGCCGAAGTAAAAGTGCAAACCGTTGAAGAACCGGTATGGATTGCACCTGCAAAATCAGCAGTACAGCAGTTGAGGCGTTTCGAAAGTAAAGAGGGAAGTGATTTTGTATTTGAAGTGGTTGAATCTGCCGGTCAAAAAGATACCATCAGATTATTTATTGAAAAGGATACCACATCCATTGTGAGTTCTCCCTTAGTTGTAAACGAAGCTAAAAAGGACACAATTGTTCCGGAAATAAAAGAAAAGGTTGCCCCTCCTGTCGATACAATAACAGTTAAGGAAGAGGAGAAGCCCATACAGGAAGAAGTAAAACAAACAGAGCCTGAAATTCAAAAAACCGAATCTAAACCGCTTCCAAACAGTAACTGTAAAGCAATTGCAACAGAAGATGACTTTCTGAAACTTCGCAGGAAAATGGCAAATGAATCAAAAGATGAAGCAATGCTGAATGAGGCGAAAAAGTTGTTTAAAGTCAAATGTTTTTCAACATCACAAATAAAAAATCTGGCAGTATTGTTTCTGAATGATGAGGGCCGGTATCGTTTTTATGATGCTGCTGCACTGTATGTTACCGACTTCGCAAACTTTAAAAGCCTTGCAGATACAATACAGGATGAGTATTATAAAAAACGTTTTCAGGCGTTACTTCCAAATCAATAAAGTATGCCAAGGTATTTTCTGGAAGTATTTTACAAAGGCGAAAGCTTCAGCGGCTTTCAGGTGCAAAGCAATGCAATCACCATTCAATCAGAAATTGAAAAGGCATTTTTGATTTTCTTTCGCAAGCCGGTATCACTCACAGGATCTTCAAGAACTGATGCAGGAGTTCACGCACTTCAAAACTATTTTCATTTTGACTGGGTGGGTAGTTTCAGCGAGGAAGCGCTCTATAATTTGAATGCTATATTGCCGGCTGGTATAGTTCTTAAGTCTGCAAAACAGGTTAAACCCGACGCCCATTGCCGTTTTCATGCGCTTAGCAGAGAATACAAATACTATATATGTCACTTAAAAAACCCTTTTCTTGAAGACAGATCCTGGTATTTACCTTATACACTGGATATAAAAATGCTGGATAGTTGTGCGGTGCATATTAAACAATGCACTGATTTTTCTGCTTTTTCTAAACGAAATACGCAGGTCAAAACATTCAATTGTAACATTTATGAAAGTTGTTGGCTTAAAGAAAACGGATGTTTAGTTTATCATGTAAAAGCAAATCGTTTTTTACGTGGAATGGTTCGTGGGTTAGTAGGTACGATGGTTCGTGTAGCAAGAGGAAATATGACGATTGAAAATTTTGAACGATTAATGAAAGACATGAATCAGTCAACAGCCGATTTTTCAGCGCCATCAAAAGGTTTGTTTTTAATCCATGTTTCTTATCCGGAAGAACTCTTTCTTTAAACTCAGAAAAATATTTTTAAGCTAAAAACCTTTACAGCAAAGGATTCTAAAAAAGGCAGTAAAAAAAGGTTTGAAAAAGTTTGGTTGATACTTTGCACTGCCCTTATCTTTGCAACCCGCTTTGAAAAACAGGCGGAAGTTCTTCGAAAGGTTGATGATAAAATTCTCCAAAAAAAACTTCTTCATGTTTCGTTTCAGCAAAAGAAAAGTTGAAAAAAAACAAAGAAAAAGTTGGTAGAATAAAAAAACCTCGTACCTTTGCACTCCCATTCAAAAAATGGGTACACAAAAAGTAAAAAAGTTCTTTGAAAGATTGGAAGCAACAGCAACGTTTTAATTAATTAGAACGGGTAAATTCAAGTGTAACATAATTCGATTTTGAACTGTTAATTCTTGAGAATTAATAGTCAGTATCAAACAACATTTACAATGGAGAGTTTGATCCTGGCTCAGGATGAACGCTAGCGGCAGGCTTAATACATGCAAGTCGTGGGGCAG
>JAIEMP010000003.1 GCA_019752045.1 Chitinophagaceae bacterium
TCTTTTTCATGATTTACGTTTTTAAAATTAAGACTTTTGTCTACTTTTAAAACGTACTGTTTTTGGGGGAGCCTACAATGCAGCCTTCTTTCATAATTGTTTGAGTAACCAACATAGTATTTATCAGAAGTATCGGAATATATTATGTAGACATAAAACATGCTGTAAAATAAAAAAGTCCCGGCTTTCACCGAGACTTTTGCTCCCCCCGCTGGACTTGAACCAGCGACCCTCTGATTAACAGTCAGATGCTCTAACCAACTGAGCTAGGGAGGAATGGGCGGCAAAAATAGGGGATTTTGGTTTTTTGTTCCCTATTTAAACCGAACTTTTTATTTAAATAATCCAAAAAATCCTGCTTCTTCCATTCCAATATAAATTCCATCGGCTCTTTTTTCTACCGGATAGGTTTTTAAATAGTAGCCTTCGCCACTTACATTTCGTCCGTTTTGCAAATTATACTTGTAGCGGTGGAGCGGACAAACAATGTTTCCGGCAGCGTCTAAAAAACCATCTGATAAAAAGCCACCAGCATGGGGGCATTTGCTGGTGCAGGCAAACAGTTCTTCTCCTTTTTTAGCGATACAGATCTTTTTTCCTTTTACTTCTATTTCGCAGAGGTTGTTTTCCTGCCAAAAAAAATCATCTGCACTTTCTGCTATTTTGTGCCAGTTGTATTTTTTTTCTGCAGCCATTAATAGAGATATTCTGTTTTATACGGATAGCGAACCTGATAGAGTCGTTTTACATTCTCTAATATTCTTGCACGGAGTTCGGGGATGTTTCTTTTTTCTGTTGCAGATATAAACACACAGTTACCGCCGGTTTCATTTTCCCAGCGTTCTTTCAATTCCTGCAGAATGTTTGCTTTTACATCATCTTCGAGCCATTCATCAAAGTTCTTTTCTTCGTACAGGTCCATTTTATTGAAGATGGTAATCACGGGTTTATCGTAACACTTTAAGTCCTGCAGTGTTTTGTTTACCACATTGATCTGGTCTTCGTATTGGAGGTGTGATATATCAACTACATGCAGTAATACATCACTCTCTCTTACTTCATCCAATGTACTTTTAAAACTTTCTACCAGATGATGTGGAAGTTTGCGGATGAAACCAACGGTATCACTTAAGAGGAAGGGCATGTTTTCAAACACAACCTTACTGGTTGTTGTATCAAGTGTTGCAAACAATTTATTTTCTGCAAACACTTCCCGTTTGCTGAGGATATTCATAAGTGTGCTCTTGCCCACGTTGGTATAACCAACCAATGCCACACGGATAAACTCACCACGATCTTTGCGTTGTGTGAAAGCCTGTTTGTCAATTTCAGCTAAACGTTTGCGTAACAAAGAGATCTTATCTTTTACAATACGACGATCGGTTTCAATCTCCGTTTCACCCGGGCCTCTTGTACCAACACCACCACCTTGCCGTTCAAGATGTTTCCACATCCCTTTCAACCGTGGTAAGATGTATTGATATTGTGCAAGCTCCACCTGTGTTTTAGCCTGTGCTGTTTTTGCACGCCGTGCAAAAATGTCGAGGATCAGATCACTGCGATCGATGGTATAGATCTCCAGTTCTTTTTCAATGTTCATGATCTGTGCGCCGGTAAGCTCATCATCAAAAATGATGAGGGAGATATCCCGTTCCTGCACATATTTTTTTATTTCCTGCAGTTTTCCTTTGCCCACAAATGTTTTACTATCGGGGTGTGCTAATTTTTGTAAGAACCGTTTCATGGTAACAGCGCCTGCTGTTTCTGCAAGAAAGGCCAGCTCATCCAGATATTCCTGTACCTGTAATTCAGTTTGTCCTTTTTGCACCACACCAACGATGATGGCTTTCTCTTCCTGTTGTATTTCCTGTTTACGATCAATCACTGTATAAAAAATTCAACTGCAAATGTAGAATAAGTTTGTGGCGTGTATCAATAAAAAAGCGTGGCGCATTGGCGCCACGCTTTTTTATTCTTCAACAATATTTTATAAACCGGTTAATGTAATACCAAACGTAAGTGGTCTTATCTGGTTAGGTCCTTGCCCTTCTTTAATAAAATCATTTAACTGGTATTGTCCAAAAATGGCGAAGTTGCCCATGCCTATTCTTGCAGTAGCAGCAAGGCGCAGATTGTTAAAATGTTTACGGTCCTTTTCTTTTAATACATAAGCACTGTTGCCGTTTCCATCAGCATTAAATTTTGTTTTATCAGTTGCACTGATGATGGTTCCTACCTTCATCCCCAAAGCAAATTTTAAACTTTTGTTCGGATGTTCGGGATCAACCATAAAACGTAATTCAACCGGTGCTTCCAGATAAACCGTTGCCAGCTTCATTGATTTGTATTGATTGGCCGTATCTCTGCCGCTGTGTTTTGCAAAGGTGAATGCTGTTCCGTTTATAATGTTCAGGTTTCTCTTGGCACCCTTATCAAAAAACATATTATCGGCACCAACACCTGCACCAAGACCAACACTGAAACGTGGATCAACTTTAAACGGAAAATCAAAAGAGAAATAAGCATTCACGCTTCTTGCAAAACCTTTGGTTGCAATGGAGTCAGGTTTGTTTAACCACTGCAAATAACCTATCTGGAGCATTAAATGATCTTTTGGCCGGTTGCCTAAATTCACTTTAGACCAGTCTTTCTTTTTCTTTTTCCCGGTTTCGGTTTCCTGTGCAATAAGCGATAAACCAGTTGCAGCGAAGAATAAAAACAGTATTGCTTTTTTCATAATTGTAAAGAAACAAATGTATTTGCTTATCGGTTAAGCAAAGGTTAAAGCCATTTTTATGATAAAGCCGGGAAGACGAAAAGGCGAGAGGTAATCTTTAAGTTCAACTCATTTCCCGTCTTTCAGCCTTACCGGCATTTGTTATTAGTGGATCCTGTAGGATTTGAACCTACGACCCTCCCGACTAAAAGTCGGGATGCTCTAACCATAGAGCAAAGACAAAAGTCTTTTGGATGCTGTATCCGAAGTTGAATTGATTTTTATTTCTTCAACTTTTTGTGGATCCTGTAGGATTTGAACCTACGACCCTCTGATTATGAGTCAGATGCTCTAACCATCTGAGCTAAGGATCCAAAGCCTTTTGGGCGGGGGCAAAGATAGAAAAATAGGTGTTTCAAAAGCATTTAAATTTCATGCAATTGATTTTGGTACAGAAATACTTCTTAAAGCAAAACAATAAATCAAAGATGTGATGACAGATTATTTCGCTGAGCGCTGTTTCTTTGCAGCATGCAACAAATTAGAAATATCATTTTTGATCTGGGTGGAGTGCTGCTGAACATTGATTTTAAATTAACTGAACAGGCATTTGCTGATTTCGGTGTAACCAACTTCGCCTCTTTTTTTAACCAGTTTCACAGTAATGATCTGTTTATACAATTAGAAACAGGAGTAGATGAAGCTGCTTTTTACAACAACTTCAGATCCGCCACCGGCCTGGGTTTGAGCGATGAAGAGATCAGAGATGCATGGAATGCATTGCTGCTCGATTTCAGGAAAGAAAGCGTTAAACTGTTACCGCAGCTACGTACAAAGTACAAGCTCTACCTGCTCAGCAATACCAACGAAATTCATTTGCAGGAGTTTCATAAACGATATACTGCAACATTTGGCCACGCAGATTTTGATGAGCTGTTTGATGCTGCATATTATTCACATCGCATTGGTCATCGCAAACCCAATGCATCGGCCTATCAATTTGTATTGGAGAAACATGGGTTAATTGCAGAACAAACTCTTTTTATTGACGATAGCATCAACAACATCGAAGCCGCACAAAAACTGGGGATCCAGACCATTCATTTGCTGCCCGGAATGAAGATTGAAGAGCTTGGGCTATAATAGATTTACTCATCACTCATTACTCATCATTCATTATTTTACCTCTTCAAAATCAATATAATCATCCTTCTTCGTTTTAGGGCTTTCTTTTACCGGTTCAGGTGTGGGGGCATAGCCCTGCTGTTGCTGCATGCGGCTCTGGAACTCATTCATTTTCTGCTTCATTTCACGGGTAGCCCTGCCCACCGGAATGAGAAAGTTGAAAATAAAGCGGTAAAGGAAATAAATGAGCAGTGCAATTAAAAGTACACGTAACATGCAGCAAAGATAAAATAAACCACAGGTTTCAATTGTGAAGAATCCTGTAAAGCTTTACAGGCGGGGCATAGGGTAAAAATAATTTTTCCATTCACATCCATTGTTGTAAGTTTGCGGCGGACAAAAGAAACAGTGGAAGGGAACGATAAACGTTCCCTTCTTTATTTCCGATACATGAACATAGAGCAAAAAGCAGCAAAGATTCAGTCGTTGGCAGAAGAGATCATCAGCAAAGACCCTGATAGTTTTCTCATAGATGTAAAACTCACCCCGGGGAATAATATTCAGGTGTTTGTTGATGCTGATGCAGGGCTTCCGCTCAGCAGATGTATTGCCTACAACAGAGCGCTATATAAACAAATTGAAGAAGCAGCGTTGTTTAACGAAGGCGATTTTGCACTGGAAGTTTCTTCACCCGGATTAGAAGAACCGCTGAAACTGAATAGACAGTACCGTAAAAATATTGGCCGGCTGGTAGAAGTGGTGTTGAAGGATGGGCGCAAAATTGAAGGTAAACTGGTAGCTGCAGAGAACGAGATAGTTGTTGAAGAAACCAAAGCCCGTCTGTCTTCAAAAGAAAGAAATAAAGAAGGTGGTCAGGGAAAGGGTAAACAACCGGAAGTGGTACAGCATACACTTTTGTTCGACGATATCAAATCAACTAAAATTCAAATTGTATTTAACTAATTACGGTTGCACAAAACACCCGTTATGTTTTAAAAAAATGAGTTATGGCAAGTATTAATCTTATTGAAAGTTTCCAGGAGTTTAAAGATGCGGAAAATATTGACCGCCCCACGATGATGAAAGTACTGGAAGATGTATTTAAAACTTTACTCCGCAAAAAATACGGAGCAGATGATAATTTTGATGTGATTGTAAACACAGAGAAAGGCGATCTGGAAATCATGCGTCGCAGAACCATTGTTGAAGATGGTCAGGTAGAAGATCCGCTGGCACAGATTGCTTATACAGATGCAGTGAAAATTGAACCCGATTATGAAGTTGGTGAAGAGTTATATGAAGATGTAGATATTCATGATTTCGGCCGTCGTGCCATCCTCGCAGCTAAACAAACATTGGCCAGCCGTATTGGAGATCTCAAGAAAAACGGATTGGTAAAAAAATATACCGATCGTGTAGGCGAAATCATCAGCGCAGAAGTTTATCAGGTATGGAAAAAAGAAGTGCTGTTGCTTGATGAAGAAGGAAACGAATTATTATTACCCAAAAGCGAACAGATACCACAGGATTATTTTAAGAAAGGTGAAAATATCCGTGCTGTCATTAAAAAAGTTGAATTAAAAAATAACGCACCCGTAATCATCCTTTCCAGAACCAGTCCGCTTTTCCTCGCTAAATTGCTGGAAATTGAAGTGCCTGAAATTTTTGATGGATTAATTGTGATAAAAAAGATTGTGCGTGAACCGGGAGAAAGAGCGAAAGTTGCAGTTGAAAGCTTTGATGATCGTATTGATCCGGTTGGTGCATGTGTGGGTATGAAGGGTAGCCGTATTCATGGTATTGTACGTGAATTAAAGAATGAGAATATTGATGTCATCAATTTTACCAATAACATCAACCTGTTGATCCAGCGTGCACTTACGCCCTCTAAGATCACAAGTATGAATATTGATCAGGAAAAGAAACATGCAGAAGTGTATCTTAAACCCGATCAGGTTTCACTGGCTATTGGTAAACGTGGTGTAAACATTAAACTCGCCTGCGAACTCACCGGTTTTGAAATTGATGTGTATCGTGATGCTGAAGATGAACAGGATGAATTTGATATTGATCTGGATGAATTTACAGATGAAATTGAAGGTTGGGTTATTGATGAGTTGAAGCGTGTAGGTTGTGATACTGCCCGCAGTGTGCTGGAACTTACAACCGAAGAACTGGAACGCAGAACAGATCTGGAAAAAGAAACCATTGCCGAAGTACGCAGGGTGTTGAAAGAAGAGTTTGAAAAAGAATAATCAGTAATGATTATCTGCGATAAGATTTATTTAAACATTTAAACAACATTTTCCCCGATTTTGTGGTCAAATGAAGGGAAGGAAATTATGTCAGACAGTAATACACCACGTTTAATGGCCGCTGCCAAAGAATTTAATATCGGGAAAGATACCCTGATTGATTTTTTAGCGGCGAAAGGATTTAACAAAGACGATCTGAAACCGACAGCAAAACTGACAGAGGACATGTACCGTTCACTGCAGGCAGAATTTTCATCTGATAAACTGGCGAAAGCAAAAAGTGATCAGATTGAAATTCCAAAAGGCGGAATGGCCGATCTCAAAAAGAAAAAAGAAGAAGAAGAGATTTCCTTTAAAAAAGAAGTGAAAAAAATTGCAAAGGAAGAGCCGAAGCCGGAAGAAGTGAAACCTGTTCCTGTTCCGGAAGTGGCAGAGCCTGCGCCTGTGGTACACGTAGAAGAAGTAAAACCGGTAGTAGAAGAAGTGCCCGCAGAATCTGAACCGGAAATAACAAAAGTAGAGGTGCCTGAAGTTGAAGCACCCAAAGTGATTGCAAAAATTGATCTCGATAAAATTGATTCTTCAACACGTCCTAAAAAAGTGGAGAAAAAGAAAGAGGTTAAAAAGGAAGAAAAGCGTGCACCTGTTGTTGAAAAAGTGAAGCCGGTGGTTGAAGAAGTGAAAGAAGAAGAAGTAGCAGAAGAAGACGAAGAAGTAGTGATTGAAAATATTAAAGCCGAAATTCTGGAAGGGCCTAAAATTCTGGGAAAAATTGATTTACCGCTAAATCCCGAAACAAGACCCAAACCTGTTACCGATAAAGAGAAGCGCAAGCGTAAGCGTATCCCTATTGATAAAAAAACGACCCAGCCCGGACAGGGCGGTCAGCAGCAGGGTCAGCAAGGTGGATTTCAAAACCGAGGCAACCAGCAGGGTGGGCCAAACCGTGGTGCTGGCGACAGAAGAGGTCCCGGCACAGGTGCACCAAACCGCAGCGGCGATCGCAGAACAATTGTTACAAGAAGAGAAGATAAGGTTATTGACGCCAAAGAAATTCAGGAAAAACTCCGTGAGACACAAGCCAAACTTTCAGGTGGTGGCGGCCGTGGTAAAAGCCTTAAGGCAAAATACCGCAAGCTGAAACGGGAAGAGATGGCAGATAATATGCAGGATGGTGCAGAAGATAACAAGCTGCAGGTAACTGAGTTTATCAGCGCAGCAGAACTGGCCAGTCTCATGGATGTTTCGGCTACAGATGTGGTGGCAAAATGTTTCGGACTTGGTTTAATGGTTTCCATCAACCAGCGTTTAGATGCAGAGGTAATTGAACTGGTAGCAAGTGAATTTGGTTTTGAGGTGGAGTTCATTGATATGGAAAAGCAGGCGGAGATGGAAGAAGAAGATGATGCAGATGATGATGAAAACAAACAGCCAAGAGCGCCGATTGTAACCATCATGGGTCACGTAGATCATGGTAAAACATCGTTACTCGATTATATCCGTAATGCAAACGTCGTATCAGGTGAAGCCGGAGGTATTACGCAGCATATCGGTGCATATGAAGTAACCAATGCAGAAGGTAAAAAGATTACGTTCCTTGATACGCCCGGTCACGAAGCGTTTACGGCTATGCGTGCCCGTGGTGCGAAGGTGACAGATATTGCCATTATTGTTGTGGCTGCTGATGATGCCGTGATGCCGCAAACAAAAGAGGCCATCAGCCATGCGCAGGCAGCGAATGTGCCCATGATTTTTGCGGTGAATAAGATTGATAAAGATGGGGCTAATCCGCAAAAAATTTATGAGCAGTTATCTCAAATGAATATTCTTGTAGAAGAGTGGGGAGGTAAATTCCAAAGTCAGGAGTTATCTGCTAAAAAAGGATTGAACATTGATAAATTATTAGAAAAGATTTTACTCGAAGCTGAGTTGCTTGAACTTAAAGCCAATCCTGAAAGGGAAGGAACCGGTTCTATCATTGAAGCATCGTTGGATAAAGGACGTGGATACGTAGCAACCATTCTTGTACAGAACGGAACCCTTCATCAGGGCGATCTGATTGTATCTGGTCAGTACTACGGACGTATTAAAGCCATGTTTAACGAACGTAATCAGCGTATTGAAGTGGCAGGTCCATCTACTCCGGTGCAGATTCTTGGTTTAAATGGTGCACCACAAGCGGGTGAGAAATTTAAAGTGTATGAAGATGAAGCAGAGGCAAAAGAAGTAGCCGGTCGTCGTGCACAAATTCTCCGTGAACAGGGCATCAGAACCAAGAAGCATATTACATTGGATGAGATCGGTCGTCGTTTGGCGCTTGGTAACTTTAAAGAACTGAACCTGATCATTAAAGGTGATGTGGATGGTTCGGTAGAAGCCTTAACGGATTCATTACAGAAATTATCAACCGAAGAAATTGCGGTGAACGTTGTACACAAAGCTGTTGGTCAGATCTCTGAAGCCGATGTAACATTGGCAAGTGCATCGGATGCAATCCTTATTGGTTTTAACGTTCGTCCATCTATGCAGGCATCACGTTTGGCAGATCAGGAAGGAGTGGAGATCAAGAACTACTCCATCATTTACAATGCCATTGAAGAGGTGAAGAGTGCAATGGAAGGATTGCTGGAACCGAAGATTACAGAGAAAGAAGTAGCGACTGTTGAAATCAGAGAAGTGTACAAGTTTGATAAAGCAACCGTTTCCGGTTGTTATGTGCTCGAAGGCAAACTGAAACGTGATGCAAAAATCCGCCTGTTCAGAGATGGTGTATTGGTTTACCCAAGAACAGAAGGGGGCTTTGCAGAACTCGGCAGCTTGAAACGTTTTAAAGATGATGCGAAAGAAGTGGCTTCAAACATGGAGTGCGGCTTAACCATCAAAAACTTCAGCGATGTAAACGTAGGCGATACCATTGTAGCCTTTGAAGAAGAAGAAGTAAAACGCACATTATAAAATTCCTGAACAAGGGAATGTTAAAACAGAGATGGTTGTGTACAGATAACGGCCATCTCTGTTACTTTTGATGCTCATCTGTAACAACAGACATCATTCAATAAGCAAACGCAACATCAAAAGAGACGCATTCCATTTTTATAAATGGAAGCAGTGACAAAAGAAAAATAAACGAATTCATGAAACAACTTGTATTTATAGCAGCTGTATTCCTTTCACTGGCAGCACAGGCACAAACAAAAAAAGTAGTTGCAGAAAAAATTATTGGAGTTGTAGGCGACCGCATTGTGTTGAAATCGGATATTGATAATCAGTTGAACGATGCAAGGAGCAAAGATTACGAATTGCCTCCTGATGCAAACTGTTATTTAATGCAGCAGCTCATCATCAATAAAATGCTGGCTATCCAGGCCGAAAAAGATTCTTTGCCTGTTAGTGATGAAGAGGTGGAAGCTGATGTAGATAACAGGATCCGTTATTTTATTCAGCAATACGGATCAAAAGAAGTGATTGAACAGATCACAGGTAAAACCATTTACCAGTTTCGTGATGAGATGCGTGAGCCAATTAAAGAAGGAAAGCTGGCCTCTGCCATGCGGAACAAAATAGTAGAGAACATCAAGATTACACCGAATGAAGTAAAAGCTTACTTTGATAAAATTCCCAAAGACAGTCTGAGCTTTTATGAAATGGAACTGGAGATTGGTGAAATTGTTGTGTATCCAAAAGCCGGTCGTGAAATGGAAGAATATGCCCAGGAAGAGTTGAAGGAGTTTAAGCGCCAGGTTGAAGCAGGAACCAAGAAGATGGAATTCCTTGCATCGCAGTACAGCGAAGATCCCGGAGTAAAAGAAAATGCAGGTATGTATGTGCTTAACCGGAGCGATAAACAATGGGACCCTACTTTCTTTAATACTGCAATGAGTTTAAAAGAAGGACAGGTTTCAAGAGTGATCAAATCAAAGTTTGGGTATCACATCATTCAGTGTTTATCACGCAATGGTGAAGAGGTAACTGTGCGGCATATTTTAAAAATTCCACGGATCAATGACGAAGATATCCGTGCAGCCATTTATAAGCTGGATACCATCCGTGTAAGATTGATTGCTGGCAGCATCAAATTTGGAGAAGCTGTAAGCAAATATTCAGATGAACCCAGTTCAAAATTTACAGGCGGCCGCAAAACAGATCAGGAAGGATCTTCTGTAATTACGATTGATAAATTAGATAAGGATATTATTCCTGTACTGGAAAAACTGCAGCCAGGTGAATATTCTCAGCCTGCAGCTTTTACAGATGAGCAAGGGAAAAAAGGGGTGCGGATGGTATATCTCATCAGCCGTACACAACCCCACCGTGAAAACCTGAAAGATGATTACAGCAAAATTGCTGCCCGTGCTCTGGAGCAAAAGAAAGAACGGGAACTGGAAAAATGGTTCATTAAAAACTCAAGTACTTTTTTTGTGCAGATAGATGAGGAGTATAAAAGCTGCGAAGCAATTAAAGCCATACTCCGGACACCGGCTAAATAATTAAGAAAATGTGAAAAAACACCCCTGCAGCCAGCAGGGGTGTTTTTTATTTGGAAATAATACATGTATGTACATATATTTGCATAGTGAAACTGGAACAAGCTATACAAAGTGTGAATTTTAAGAACGAAACCCACAAGGCAGGTCTCAACATCCTGTACACCGCCTGGTGGTTAAAGACAATGATGAGCAGGGAGTTGAAAAATTTTGGCTTAACACATGAGCAGTACAATGTACTCAGGATATTAAAAGGCAAGTCGCCCGATGAAATGTGTGTGAAAGATATTGCCGGGCGCATGATTGAAAAAAGCTCCAACGTACCAAGGATTATAGACCGTTTGGTGCTGAAAAAGCTGGTGAAGCGAACAAATGATGCGAATGATAAACGGCATACAGTAATGTCTCTCACAGTAGCCGGTCTTAATATTTTAGAATTGAGTACACAACGGATCAATCAGTTGCTTGATGAAATGATTCAGTTAACCGATTCATCTGCTGCACAGCTCAACGAATTGCTGGAGCAAATCAGGGCAAAAGAAAGTTGATATTTTTTTAAACAAATACATGTACGTACATGTAATAAAATAAAGATCATGAAAACAATTCTTCATAAAGCAACAACAAGAGGCCATGCCAACCATGGCTGGCTTAACAGTTATCACAGTTTCAGCTTTGCAGGTTATTACAATCCTGAGCGGATTCATTTTGGTGCACTCCGTGTATTGAATGATGATTCTGTTGCAGCAGGCATGGGCTTTGGAACTCACCCGCATGATAATATGGAAATCATCTCCATTCCCCTGAGCGGCGATTTGAAACACAAGGATAGCATGGGTAATGAAACCATCATCAAACAAGGCGACATTCAGGTGATGAGTGCAGGCACCGGTATTTCTCACAGTGAAATGAATGCCAACAAAGACAAAGAAGTAAAGTTTTTGCAGATCTGGGTATTTCCGAATAAGAAAAATGTGCAGCCACGTTACGGACAGATCACATTGGATGAAGCTAAAATGAAAAACAATTTGCTGCAGGTGTTAAGTCCAGATGCAGATGATGAAGGCGTATGGATTCATCAGGATGCATGGTTCAGCCTCGGCAATCTTGAAAAAGGAATTACCAAAGAGTATCAACTGAAAGGAACAAACAGTGGAGTGTATGCTTTTGTATTGGAAGGCGATGTAACCATCAATGCTGAAGCGCTTAATACACGTGATGGTCTTGCCATCAGCGAAACCGACACACTCAACATAACAGCAGATACCGACGCAAGGTTATTGTTGATGGAAGTACCCATGCTCAACTAAACGTCTAAATCAACATTCATAATAAAAATCTAAACACAAAAAAATGGCAACGTACAAAATTGATGCATCGCACAGCGACATTATTTTCAAGGTGAAACACCTGATGATTACAACCGTAACAGGACAGTTCAAAACATTTGATGCAACTCTCTCTGCAGATGCACATGATTTCAGTGATGCAGCAGTCACCTTTACTGCGGATATTAACAGTGTTGATACTCGCAGCGAACAAAGAGATACCCACCTGAAGAGTGATGACTTTTTTGCAGCAGACAAATTTCCTGAGTTAAAATTTGTTTCTACTTCAGTTGCAAAGAAAGAGGATGGTCTTGTAGTGAAAGGCGATTTAACCATTCGTGATATAACCAAACCAATTGAACTGAAAGCAGACTTCAATGGTGTAGTGGTTGATCCATGGGGACAAACAAAAGTAGGTTTTGAAGCAGAAGGAAAAATCAAGCGTAAAGAATTTGGACTGGGCTGGGATGCAGTAACGGAAGCCGGAGGTATAGTAGTAAGTGACGAAGTGAAACTCCAGTTTCATGTACAGTTTGTAAAACAATAAACTTCATGTATGAAAAAGATCAAGTACATCAGGAAAGCGGCTCAGCCGCATATGGTAGGAGATGGATTTAAAGTAAGAACGTTTATTACGTCGGCGATGTGGAAGGATATGAGTCCTTTCCTGATGCTTGATTATATTGAGCCGGTTAACTATCTGCCAACCGAACATCCTCGTGGTGTAGATGTGCATCCGCACAAAGGATTTGAAACAGTGAGTATTTTATGGGAAGGTGCATTGGCACACGAAGACAGCAGTGGCGGAAAAGGAAAGTTGTTTGCAGGCGATGTACAATGGATGACGGCTGGTGCAGGAATTCTGCACAAAGAATTTCATGAAGAAGAATTCAGTAGAAAGGGAGGAGTATTGCATGGCGCTCAACTGTGGGTAAACCTGCCTGCAAAAGATAAATCAACAGCACCTGCTTACCAAGATATACGTTCTGCAACTATACCTGAAATAAAGCTGGAAGATGAGAAAGGAAAGATCCGCATCATTGCCGGTGAAATGAATGGAGTAAAAGGTCCGGCTAAAACATTTACACGCATTAATATTTTTGATGCACATGCGGCAGCAGATGCATCATTTGATTTGCATGTGGCTGATGGTGATCACACAACTTTACTAGTATTAAAAGGAACCATACTAATCAATGATGATCAAATAGCACGTGAAGGTGACATGCTGGTATTTGAAGATGCCGGCAACAATATTCATATTCAAACAAATAACGACGTACATCTGTTATTGTTAAGTGGCGAGCCAATTACAGAGCCTGTTGCAGCATATGGTCCTTTTGTAATGAACACACAGGAAGAGATCAGAGATGCAATCAATGATTATAATGCCGGGAAATTCGGCCAGCTAAATTAAATGTATGACCTCATCTTCCATTGGTAACGAACAGTACAAAGTAACGCACAGCAATGGAAGGCATACATTCTTTGCTGATGAGCCGGAAGATAAAGGCGGAAAAGATACTGCCCCAACACCTGATGAATTATTAGAAGCTGCATTGGCAAGTTGCACATTGGTTACACTTCGTATGTATACCGATCATAAGAAATGGGATATTGGTAAAGCACATATTGTAGTTTTGCTTGAGCGTACAGATGGTAAAAGTATCATCACCCGTAAGCTGAATTTTGAAAAAACAATTACAGAAGAACAAAAGCAGCGGTTGGTACAGGTAGCTAAAAACTGCCCCGTATCGAAAACATTATCCGGAAATTCTGAACTGATTGTAGAAATCAGTTAAAGTAAAGTAATCAATGGAGCAGGTAATAACAAACAGCAAGATCAACAGAACTGCATTAAAAAGAAAACAATGAACATCGAAATTATATCAGGCAGTCCGAGAGAAAACAGTGTTACCCATCGGGTAGCATTATTCCTGAAAAAAATATTGACTGAGCAAACAGCACATACAGTTAACATCATTGATGTAAAAGAATGGGATTTACCGTTACTGCAAAATGTATTTGTATCGGTTGATGCAACACCTGAAGAGTTTAAACCATTAAGCAAACGGATGTTTGATGCACATGCGTTTATCCTTGTAACACCGGAATACAACGGCAGTTATACACCGGCTATGAAAAATGTGCTGGATCACTATCCCAAACAAAGCCACAAAGCATTTGGTATTGTTACCGCCAGCCCGGGAATGATGGGCGGCATCCGAGCCACACAGCAAATGCAACTGCTCATCAATGCGTTATTTGGTATTGCCAGTCCGCACATGCTGGTAGTAGGCGGTGTTGATAAGAAATTTGATGCGGACGGAAACCTGCTCGACGAAGCTTATCAAAAAACTGTAGATGGATTTATACGGGAATTTTTATGGCTGGCAGAAAGTTTGCACCCTGAAACAGTGTTGAATTAATGCAGCAATGTTGGTATGGATTCATACCTTTGCGGCTTCATCGGCTGAGGTGAAAACCAAGGCCGGCTTCTCAAAATAATCATGAGCGACGAAATAAAACACGAATGCGGCCTGGCCTTTATTCGTTTACGCAAACCCTTCTCTCATTACCAGAAACAATATGGCTCCGTGCTGTATGGCCTTAACAAGCTGTACCTGCTCATGGAAAAACAACACAATCGTGGACAGGATGGTGCCGGTATTGCTGCTGTTAAACTACATGTAGAACCGGGATATCCTTTTATGCACCGGCTTCGCAGTTGTGCACAGCAACCCATTGCTGATTTGTTTTTTAAAGTGGGACAGGAAGTGGCCGAACTGGAAAAATATCAACCCGATATTAAGCAACATCCCGGACTCATGAAAGGTCATTTGCCTTTTTTGGGCGAGTTAATGCTGGGTCATTTACGTTACGGCACACAGGGAAAAAATAATACAGAGTTTTGTCATCCGTTTATTAAACGCAATACCAATTCATCACGCAACCTGGCATTGGCGGGTAACTTTAATCTGGTGAATACCGATGAGTTGTTTGGTTTGGTGAATATTGATCCGGGTGAATTTCAAAGGCAGAGTGATCTGGCCGCCATGATGGAAGTAGTGCATCATTTTTTAGTGCAGGAAGATGAAACACATCCCAACAATCCTGCAGTTTGTTCTGTGTTGAAAAAAGCGGCTCCTTTATTTGATGGTGGTTATACCATTGGTGGTATGACGGGTAATGGAGTTGGTTTTGTAATGCGTGATGCACATGGTATTCGTCCGGCTTATTATTATATCAACGACGAAGTGATTGTTGCAGCCAGCGAACGTGCAGCCATCCGTACAACGTTTAATGTTGGTGAAAATGAAGTATTGGAGTTAATGCCAGGGCAGGCGTTGATAGTTGAACCCGATGGTCATTATCATATTGAACAAATACTGGAACCGAAAGAACGGAGAGCCTGTTCGTTTGAACGGATTTATTTCAGCCGTGGCAGCGATGAAAAAATTTACAGAGAACGTATTACACTTGGTCATAAACTCAGCAAGCGTATACTGGAGCATATCAATTACGATTTAAAGAATACCATCTTCTCTTATATACCCAATACAGCCGAAGTTGCATTTTATGGTTTGGTGAAAGGGATGGAAGAATACCTCAACCAGATTAAAGTACAACGGATCATGAGTTGGGGAAATGATTTCAACGAAGAGAAGTTGAATGAAATGATCACCCGCAAAATCCGTCAGGAAAAAATTGCCATCAAAGATGTAAAGCTGCGTACGTTTATTACAGAAGACAGCAGCCGTAACGAAATGGTACAACACGTGTACGATATTACTTATGGTACTGTGCGGAATGGAGAAGATACATTGGTGGTGATTGATGACAGTATTGTACGGGGTACTACACTGAAAGAAAGTATTGTGCGAATGCTGGGTCGTCTTGGTCCAAAGAAAATTATTGTTGTATCCAGTGCACCACAGATCCGTTATCCCGATTGTTATGGGATTGATATGAGTAAGCTCGGCGATTTTGTGGCATTTCGTGCGGCTATGGAATTATTGAAAGAACGTGGAATGGAAAGTCTAATAGATGAAGTGTTAACCACTATCAAAGAACTGCATCGCAACAATCAGTTGCATACAGAGAATGTGGTACGGCGTTTATACAAACCATTTACAACAGAAGAGATCAGCGATAAAATTGCACAACTCATTACACCTGCCGGTTTTCAAATACCGGTGCAGGTCATTTATCAGAATATCGAGGATTTGCATGCAAGCTGCCCCACCAACACAGGCGACTGGTATTTTACCGGTAACTATCCAACACCCGGTGGCAACAGAGTATGCAATAAAGCTTTTTTGAATTATATGGATGGCAAAAACGTTCGTGGTTATTAATAAACCCGAAGAACAGTTTGTTTGGCAAAATTTTTGCTCAATTATCATTGCCCGTCTTTAAAATCACGTTCCGTTCAGGAAATGTAATTTGGTTACAACCATCTGTTTTTTAACAGATGGTTTTTTATTTGATTGATTGTGTACTTTAGATGATACATGAAAACCTTACTCCTCATACGTCATGCAAAAAGCAGTTGGGATGATCCCACACAAAATGATTTTGACCGGCCATTAAATGCAAGGGGGGTGAAAGATGCACCCATGATGGCGCAGCGGCTGATGGATAAAAAAATAAAGATTGATGCTTTTATCAGCAGCCCGGCAAAACGTGCAAAAAAAACCTGTGCATTATTTATGGATGCATTCCGTGCAGCGGAAAATGAAATGATCCTTCAATCACAATTATATCTTGCAGAGCCTGTAGTGTTTTTTGATACAATCAGTAAAATAGATGCCGGCGTTCAGCATGCTGCAATCTTTTCACACAACAACGGTATTACTGAATTTGCCAATCAACTCAGCACTGCACGAATTGATAATATGCCTACCTGTTCTGTGTTTGCAGTAAAAGCGGATATTGAAAACTGGGCCGACTTTAAAAAAGCCAAAAAAGAATTCTGGTTTTTTGATTATCCGAAACTGGGGAGCTGAGAGATTAAAAGAGTTGTTTCGTTAAAAGAGAAATGGGAAAGTTAAGGCAATGGGCTAAGAGATCAAAAGAGAAAAAGAGAGGAAAGAGTTTTTAATTCTTCTCAAGGATCAGGTGTACTAAAATGTAAAACAGAATAAGGCTAAATGATTACCCTCTTTATCTTCTTTCACTCCTTTTAACTCTTAGCTTAGAATTTTGTAAACTGTAACTCTTCTGCAGGATTAAAATTATCATCTTTAAAAACCACCCGTCCGTATGTTTTTAAACTGATGTCCCACTCCTGACTGATGTTGATGAGCTCTATTTCAGGCGAAGCGATGTTCAGAATAAATTTATCTCTTGCTTCATCTTCATTCCAGGTGCCGGTATAGGTATCAACGCCATTGGTTACAATCATTCCTTTATCTGCTTTAAACGTAAACTGCCAGTTGGCATAAGCAGCGGTTTGATTCACATTATTCTGCTTCATTAAGTTCACATACCAGTTGCCTTGTGTAATAATGCTTGTGAGTAAGGGAGGGTCGCTGGGTTTGCGACAGTCTGTAAAAAATAACAAGGTTAAAAGAGAAAACAAGATCAGTTTGTTCATAGTGATAACATTTGCTGCTGCTAAAGTAATATGTTTTTTTGCTAAGTAGGTAGTACAACTATACGAAATAAAAAGGCTGCCGGTTTCATGGGCAGCCTTTATCACATAATTTGAATGTGTTATTTGATACCGTATTTATGTTTGTAACGCTCGTACAATTGTTTGTGCTTGTCTTCCAGACTCACCTGCCGGCCTTGAATGAAAGCATGTGTAACAATGCTTGTTTTCATATCCAGAATATCGCCTTCGCTGATAACAATGTTTGCATCTTTACCCACTTCAATTGAACCGGTTCTGTTATCCATACCAAGGATTTTTGCTGCATTGAGAGTAATGGCAGTTAAAGCCTGTTCTTTGGTAAGGCCATACGCAACGGCTGTACCTGCATTAAACGGCAGGTTACGGCCACGGGTTTGTCCGTCTTCATCATTAATGGCAAACAGCACACCTGCATTTTGCAGATAGGTTGCTGCTTTATACGGCTGATCCACATCATCATCCATCATGGTTGGTAAACTGTGTTGCTGACCAAGAATCACTGCAATATTGTTCTGCTTCAACAAATCAGCAATTTGCCAGCTTTCACTTGCACCAACAATCACTACATCAAAACCAAATTCTTTTGCAAAATCAACTGCTACCAGCATTTCTTTTACAATATCGCAATGCACAAACAGTTTTTGTTTTTTCTCCAGCAAACCTTTTACTGCTTCAAACTTTAAATTAACAGCACTGTGTGTTGCTTCTTTATGATAGGCTGCTGCTTCACGGAAAAACAGTTTGATCTGTTCAATACGGCCCAGACCTTCTTTTATTACATCATTGGCATTGCGTGTTTCAGCTAAACCTAAAAATGCAGCAAAGGGATTGGGGCGAAAGAACAACGAAGGCATGTTCATGTGCACCTGTCCGTCTGCACGGTAAATCGCATCTTCCCAGTTCCATGCATCGAGCTGCACCACAGAAGAAGATCCGCTGATAGTTCCGCCTTGAGGAACAACATTAGCAAATAAAATTCCGTTGCTCTTTAACGTGTTAATCACTTTTGAATCGCTGTTGTAAGCTACAACAGAACGGATGTTTGGATTGTACAATCCGATTTCTGTATGATCAACCGTTGCACGAACACTGTTTACTTCTACCAAACCCAATTGAGAAATAGATAAGATCAATCCGGGATAAACATGCTTGCCTTTTATATCAATCAGTTTTCCGGGAGAAGCAGGAGAGCTTTCGCCAACTGCTGTGATCTTTCCGTTTTCAAATGTTACAAACCCATTTGCAATCACGGTTCCGTTACCCACATGGATGGTTGCATTGGCTAAGGTTATTTTTTCTGTTTGCGGTTTTGCGGGGTACACATCGTCCTGTGCAAATACAGTTGCAGAAACAAAAAGTATAATGATGATGAATATTTTTTTCATTTTAATTTAGTTTAATGTTGAATGTTTAAGGTTTAACGTTCTTTCTGGTTCCGGCAACCTCTGATTTATTTAAGTACTCAATGAATTTTTGAATCAGCCCACTGGTTTGTTTTGCATCTGATGCAAATGCTTCAAATTCCTGTTCTGAAATATAACCACGATCCAGAGCTCTGTACAATTGTGATCTGAATTCGCCACAAGAACCTTTTGCGTACCCAAGAAAAAGTATAAACTCCTTTCTGGTTCCACGTTCAAATCCTTCTGCTATATTATCCATTACTGAGCCTGAAGAGCCATCAATCTGATCAATCAATCGAAAACTTTTTTTAAACCGCCCACTGTCAATTAACTCGCCTGTTTTTTTGCAAAGCTTTCTTGCCAGTTTCCATGATTCAATGTCTTCGAAAGTTTTAATGGTTGCCATAACTTTTAACTTTTTACGTTAAACTTTAAACTGAATTATTGTTCTGCATCAATCACCAGCAAACCATGTTTATGATTGTGATCGCTGCAGGTATGCATCAATTCCATACTTGGAGCAAACGGAACGGTTGGCATACCGGCTCTTTTATCGCCAATCATTTTCGCCATCAGTCTTGCACGTTCTTTAGCAAGATCAATACGGAGCTGTTTGTCTTTTTCACGATCGTAGTAAACAATACCATCTACAATGGTTTTCTCAGCTTTTGCATAAATGCTCAGCGGATGATCGCTCCACAAAACTACGTCGGCATCTTTACCAACTTTAATACTTCCTACCTTATCATCTACATGCAACATTTTTGCAGGGTTAAGGGTAACCATCTTTAATGCATCTTCTTCACTCATGCCGCCATACTTTACACTCTTGGCCGCTTCATGATTTAAATGGCGTGCCATTTCAGCATCATCTGAATTGATGGCTACGTTTACACCCACCTTCTGCATAATGTTGGCATTGTACGGAATGGCATCCAGTACTTCCATTTTATAATTCCACCAATCACTGAAGGTAGATGCTGCTGCACCATGCTGTTTCATTTTATCTGCCACTTTATATCCTTCCAGAATATGTGTAAAGGTGTTGAGTGTAAAGCCGAAACGATCTGCCACACGAATCATATCAGTGATTTCACTTTGTACATAAGAGTGACAAGTGATGAAACGTTTTTTATTCATGATCTCTACCAATGCATCCAGTTCAAGATCACGGCGTGGACCAAGTGCTTTGGGATTCTTCTTTTTTTCTTCATCAAATTTTTTCCATGCAGCTTCATATTCTTTTGCACGGGTAAACGCATCAACCAATACCTGACTTACACCCATTCTCGTATCGGGGAAACGGTTGTTTTGTGTAGAACCGGAACGTTTTACGTTTTCGCCCAATGCAAATTTGATAAAGCCTGTCCATCCCTGAAATTTCAAACCTTCATCATTTGCACCCCAACGTAATTTGATGAGTTGTGTTTGTCCGCCAATAGTATTGGCCGAACCATGCAGGATGTGAGATGATGTAACACCACCGCTTAACTGGCGATAGATGTTGATATCGTCGGGGTTCAGGTTATCTGCAATACGTACTTCTGATGTTACACTTTGTGCACCTTCGTTAATAGAAGCAGCAGCAATATGTGAGTGCTCATCAATAATACCTGCTGTTACATGTTTGCCTGTACCATCAATTACTTTTGCTCCTGTTTCACTTAAGTTTTTACCAATCGCTGCTATCTTTCCGTTTTTCAACAGCACATCGGTGTTTAAAAGAATACCCTCTTTTTCATTGGTCCAAACAGTTGCATTTTTAATGAGGATGGTTTCCTGTTTAGGCATTTCTTCAAAACCATATCCGTTAAACGGATAAGTGATCTTTCCGGTTTTAGGAGTCATCTTTGGTTTTGTACTGTCTGCTTTTGTTTCTGCTTCTTTATTAAACACAGCAGTCCATGTAAAACGGTTACCATTTACATCATCACCAATACCACTCCAGATATTGTTATTTGCAATGCCGCTGAGGCGAATATTGTTTCTGCTTCCTTTTGCTTCAGGGAAATTTAATTTCACCTGCTTGCCATCAAAAGTAAAGCGACCGGTTACGGTGTCTTTTGCAATTACATTTGCACTGTTGCTGCTCTTCACATCTAACATAAATGTTTTTGCTCCTCCCGGAGTATTCACTGTAAGAGTATAGATGCCTTTTGCATCATTCCACAATTCTTCTCTCACTGCATATTTTTCTCCCTGAATCCAGTTTTGGTAGATCACCGTTTTTTCAGAAAAAATGGGGCCACTTGTAATAAGGAAATTTGCAATCTTACCAGCATCGAGACTGCCTACCTGATCGTATACACCTAACAGTGTAGCCGGATTTTTGGTTAATGCTTCAAATGCTTTGTTTTCAGTTAAACCATACTCAATGGCTTTGCGAAGGTTAGCCATAAATTGTTTTACATCACGCAGGTCTGAGCTGGTTAAGCAAAAATTGATGCCTGCTTTTTCAAACATGCCTGCATTTGATGGAGCCATTTCCCAATGCTTCATATCTGTTAATGCAACAAAACGTGCATCATGCGGATCTTCAATATCCATAGCTGCCGGATAATTGAGCGAAAGAATAAAACTTGCTTTGGTACCGGCCATGTCGTTGATGCGCTGATATTCGTTACCACCTGCTTTAATAATGTACTGTACACCAAATTCATCTCCAATCCTGTCGGCACGTACAACAGCCCATTTATCATTTGCTTCAAAAATCTGCGGCAGGTTTTGTTGTTCGTTCCAGTTTTTCAATGTTAAGTTGATGCCTTCGGCTAACGGATTGTTTTTATACCATTGTGCATCCAGAAAACTCTGGCGCAACAAAGCAATACTGCCCATTACAGATTGCGGATAAGTTTGAGTTGAACTTCCTTTACTGAACGAATAATGAGCAGACGCTTTTTCCTTTACTACAACCATGTTTTCTTTTTCGCCGGCCAGTGTAACAAATGTGCCTGTGCCTCTGGCAATACCATCACGCTGGTGTGCAAGCACTGCCCCAAATCCGCTTTCACGCAAATTTTTTGCTTTTGTTTCATCGGGCGAAAAAATTGCTGCTGCATTTACATCTGAGCGTATAGCCTGGTTCCAGCCAAAAGGTCCTTTTTGATTACTGGTAAGTTGGGCCGGAGCATTAAAGTTAAATCCACCTTGTGTACGCTGGATAACGGGCATTCCGTAATCTGCATAAATATCAATAAAAGACGGATAGATATAACGGCCTTTGCAATCTATCAGCACGGCTTCTTTCGGGATGGAAATGCCTGTCCCAATAGCTGTAATTTTTCCTTCTTTAATCAGAAGTGTTGCATTGCTGAGCGTGGTTGCTGCATCCTTAACGATGGTTGCGTTCGTAAATGCATATATGCCGCTTCGTTTATCGGCTACACCATTTACCGGAAATGTTTCCTGTGCCCTGGATAAAGCCGTAAGCAGCAGTACCCAGGAGAATAAGATAAATCTTCTCATGTTGCGGTTGATTTTTTTAAATAAAAAATTAAGGTAAGCGAAAAACCAAATTTGCAACAGAAGATTTTATGAGCGGAAAGATCTAAGTGCAAACGAAGAATTAATTTTGTTTACAACGCATTTGCAATCCTGATAAACCAATAAGAGGGGTTTGTTCAGCTAAGAAGACAGGAGAGTAAAACAAACGGTTTGTAAATAAGGGGAAAGCAATGGTCGTTCATATGACTAATTAGTGACATTGAATAGTAAAACTACCACTTGTAAAATACATTTTATACTACAGGAACACTAAGCGTTATAATATACATTTGCACAGGTTCCATTATACATGAACAGAACAACTCTTATACCTGAGATCTTTCAGTGCTCCCGTTTATTTTATTATTCCCTTATAGATTATAGTGGACGTTTTATCACATGCAATGATTTTTTTCTTGAATTATATAAAATCAAAAAATGTGATTTTGAAAGCCGGTTGTTTTTTGATCTTATACAACCAAATGACAGAAGAAGGTTACAAAAAGCAATGGACTGGTGTTATAAACATCCGGGTACATCTACTTTTATTGAGGTAATCATGTTGCATCCAAATCAGTCTACAAAACAAGCACGCTGGGAATTAATAACAGTTGTTCATTCTGTAACCGGCGAAATGTGTTTACAATGCACAGGATATGATCTCGAAGAAGACATTAATCATCCAATAGCCGGCACCTCCAAACAGCCAGACCTGTTAATGAGGCATGAGATGCTTGAAACACTCCTCTCAAACAGCATAGATGTTTTTTTACTCACAGATAAGGAGAATATTATTTTATACTGTACACCAAATGTAACGAAGGTATTAGGCTATCATCCACAGGAATTAATAGGGCGAAACGGGTTTGAATTTGTACATCCCGACGATTTAGAAACCACCATTCATGCATTTAAAGAAGAGTATGATCATCCGCATGAAAATCACAGTGCCGATATCCGCTTTCTTAAAAAAGATGGAAGTTGGTTATGGGCTGAAGCAAAAGGGAAAAATTTATTTCACCTGCCGCATGTAAATGCGATGCTGATTAACCTGAACGATATTTCACTCCGCAAAAAATCTGAAGAGGCGTTGGAAGAAAGTGAGCTCAGGTATAAATCTCTTTTTCAGCAACTCCCTCTGCCTTCTTTTGTAGTTAGTCCGGATTATAAAAGTATCATCGATGTTAATTTCAGTGCACTGGAGAAATATGGTTATACAAGAGATGAATTTTTACAATTAACAGTTTGCAGTCTTTTTCTTGAGCAAATTACACCTGATCAAATGGCGGCAGTATATGAAACCGGAGAGGCTTTTCATCATAAAACCAGGAATGGGAACATATTTAGTGCGGTTATGCAAAGAAGGGTGATTGATTATGCAAATATGACCTGTGTTATGCTTGTAGTAACGGATGTAACTGAAGAACGCCGGACACAGGAAGAACATCAGCTGGGTTACGATGTTTCTGAGATATTAATTCAACCAAACAGCCTGCAGCAAAATCTTGCAACAGCTGTAAAACGCATACGTGAATTTGTAAAATGGGATCTCGCCGAGCTGTGGGTGCCTAATTTTGATGAAGTATTAATCCGTAAAAAAGTAACGGATTATGATGAGAAGCATCCCGATGAGAGGCTCCTTAAATTTCTGGAAGCATCCGCAGAGCTTGCGTTTACTATTAATGATTTTGAAAATGTACCTTCTTATAAGACTTTAAAACCTTATTGGGTTGAGCATCTGGAAACAGGCCACTCTTATCAACGTAGAAATCTGGCAGTAGCCCACGGTTTTAAATCAACATTGGCAGTACCTGTTGTAAGCAGCGGTCGTGTAATAAGTTTTCTCATTCTGCACAGCTTTCAACAAAGGGCTTTTAATAAAGCCGATGCGAACCTTCTGTCTGTTACAGCAAATTTGATTGGCGCAGAAATGGAAAAACGTAAAAATGATCTGGTGCTGGAGAAATTTTTCAGCATCAGTAACGATATATTAACCATCTCCGGATTAGATGGGGTTTTCAAACGGGTAAATAAAGCATTTGAAAATTTCATTGGCTATACACAGGAAGAAGCCAATAAAATTGATCCCATCAGTTATGTGTATGAAGAAGACAGGGTGAAGGTGCTGGAGAAACTAAATGAAATGAGCAGCGGCAATTCCATTCCCTATTTTGAAAACAGGGTAGTTACAAAAAACGGAGAAATAAAATGGGTGGCATGGACGGCCAACGTGCTGTTAAAAGAAGGGATGGTCATTGCATCGCACAGAGATATTACAGCACAGAAAAAAGCAGCTGATGAAATTAAGATGAGTAACGACCGTTACGAACTGATTAAAAAAGCCACCAACGAAGCAATTTGGGATTATGATCTTGTAACACAAACTATTACCAGAAGTAACGGGTATAAAGTTCTTTTTGGTTATGATACTGATCAGGAACATGCCGGACTTTTATTCTGGGAATCAAAACTGCATCCGGCAGACAAAGAATCTGTCATCAAGCAATTTCATGATTTTGTTGTACAAAAAACAATCCCTCAATGGCAATGTTCTTACCGTTTTCAGCGGGCTGATGGTTCGTATGCGTTTGTTTCTGATCAGGGATATTTAATTTTTGATCAGCTTCAGAACCCCATCCGGATTGTTGGTTCTATGCAGGATATTACAGAAGAAAATGAGTTTGCGGAAAAATTAAAAATCAGTAATGAAAGATATGAACTGGTAACAAAAGCCACCAATGAAGCGATCTGGGATTTAGATCTTACTACACATCAGTTAACATGGAGCGAAGGATATAAATTATTATTTGGTCATGATTTTAATGACCAGGAAAACGGGTTGGATTTTTGGGCCGATAATATCCATCCGGCAGACAGAGACAGGATTGTAACAGACTTTGATACTTTTTTATTGCAGCATGATAACCCTCACTGGACAAGTGAATACCGTTTTAAGCGGAAAGACGGGAGCTATGCCAATGTGATTGATAAAGGATACCTGATCTTTGATCTGCATCAGAACCCTATTCGTATGGTTGGTTCCATGCAGGATATTACGGAGCAAAAAAAGCTGGAGAAAGAATTTTACGAACGTGAAAAAAACAGACAAAATCAAATTGCCCAGGCAGCAGTTCTTGCTCAGGAAAAAGAAAGGGCCGAAATAGGGAAAGAGTTACACGACAACGTAAGCCAGCTGCTGACCACCACAAAGTTGTACCTTGAAATGCTACGCCTTAAAATAGATGATAACCCATTAGATTTAATTGACAGAGGTACCAGACATATCAATACAGTTATAAAAGAAATCCGAAACCTCTCCAGATCACTGGTCCCTGCAAGTATAGATGATCTTGGACTGGTTGCATCACTAAACGATTTGATTGAAAGTTATCAGGCATTAGGTAGTATGGATATAACATTTACAGCTCCACCAGATCTGGAATATACTATGGAATCAAGTTTAAAACTTACTCTCTATCGTATTGTGCAGGAACAAATAAATAATATCGTAAAACATGCCAAAGCAACAGATATTAGAGTTGAATTTACAAAACAGGAAAATATAATTCAACTGGCTGTATCAGATAATGGCAAAGGCTTTGATATTAATACCATAAAAAAAGGCATGGGTCTTGATAATATTAAAAACAGGGCAGAACTGCAAAACGGAACTGCCGAAATTATTTCACAGCCCGGTAAAGGGTGCAGGTTAACTATACAAATACCAATCAATAATTAAACTACTAACAAAATGGAAAAGATTACCGTTTTAATCGCAGATGATCATAAACTGATACGAGAAACCTGGAGTTTCATTCTTAACAGTGATGCACGCTTTTCTGTTATAGCGCAGTGCAGTAATGGCGAAGAAGCAATTGAACTGGCGCAGAAGCTCCGCCCTAAAATTGCATTGCTCGATATTAATATGACTCCGATTAACGGAATCGAAGCAACAGAACAAATCCGGAAGCTCTCACCTTCAACAAAAATCATTGGTGTATCCATGCACTCCCAGCCTGCATATGTAAAAAAACTGTTGAAGCTTGGTGCAATGGGTTATGTAACCAAAAACTCTCCGCAGCAGGAAATGTTTGAAGCCATCCTTGAAGTAAATGATGGTAAACGTTTTATCTGCAGTGAAGTGAAAACCATTTTATCTGAACAGATTTTTGAAGATGAAAATGCAACAGGTGCCAACACCCTTTCAAGCCGTGAGCTGGATGTAATTAAATACATCAAACAAGGCCTTTCTTCAAAAGAAATTTCTACAGAGCTGAGTATTTCACTGAAAACAGTAGAGGTACACCGCCATAATATTCTTAAAAAATTAAACCTGAAGAACAGCGCTGCATTGGTGAATTACATTAATGCATCAGGCCTGGTTATTTAATGGCTTAGTTTTGATGATGATGATGAATGAAGGGCACAGAAAAGTGCCCTCTTTTGTTTTATAACAAACATGTTCTTTGGTTTTACTAATTTCACCTGCACAAATCAATCATCAATGGCAGTACGCATCTTCATCACCGGTGGTACGTTCGATAAAGAATACAATGAGATTACCGGCCAGCTTTTTTTTAACGACACTCATATGCACGATCTGCTGGAGATGGGGCGCTGTCGTGTGCCTGTTGAAATACGCACATTGATGATGGTAGACAGTCTTGAAATGACGGATGAAGACAGGGACCTCATTGTACATCAATGTATCCAGTGCGATGAAGACCGGATTGTAATTACACATGGCACCGATACAATGACTGATACCGGAAAAATACTGGCAGCAAAAGTGAAAGATAAAACGGTGGTGCTTACCGGCGCCATGATTCCCATTAAGTTTGGTAGTAGTGATGGATTATTTAATCTTGGCAGTGCATTGGCATTTGCACAGTCATTACCACATGGTGTATATGTAGCCATGAACGGCCGTTACTTTAATTGGGATAATGTAAGAAAGAATAAACAAACCGGTATGTTTGAAGAGTTGAAGTAACAGTTCTTCAATTCTTTTTTTGATTATACACAGCGTGATAGAACGTAGTATCGCCTTTACTGAAAATGATTTTTCTGTTGTCTTCCTTCTCCAATTCGTAAATATTGTTTACGGTAAATTTTATTTCGGTAAATATGTAACCTGTATGAATGATAAAAACGGCTTTATACAAACTGTCTTTTTTTACAACCTCCATTTTAAAATCTTCCTGCCAGTTTAACGGGTGATCATTCCCCCTGATGCCTGCCTGCTCTACAACAACAGACTGGTTTAATGAAAGTGTACACACAACAATCCGTTTGTAGGTTTTTTGTACACAGCCGGAAATACCAAATGCACAAAGAAGCAGCGTAGCGAAAATAAATTTCATGTTGATTTTTTTAGTGTGATGAGATAATCGGCTCCAAATCTGCCGGAACCAAGGATACAGCCAAATACAGCAACCCATAAAAAACCCAAGGCAGGTAACGCATTCCATATTCCCTGATTTATCTGCTGCATAAAAATGGCTACCAGCATGGTGCAACAAATCAAAAATGAAAACAATCGTGTTTGAAAACCAAGCATCAGGAATAACCCGCCAACTGCTTCACTAAAAGCGGCCATCCATGCAAAGAATGCGGGAAACATAGCAAAGATGCCGCCGTAACCGGCCACATCATCCGGAAACCAGAAAGCCACTTCAAAAAAGCCCAGATTTTTTTCGGCAGGGCTCCATGGTAATCCAAATTTAGATGAGCCAAAATCCGCTGTAAGAAAATAGCCACACACAATACGTGGCACAGAGAGTAACAAATCCTGCCACCAGTATGGAAGTACAATCGGTTGAATAATTTTCTTCATGAAGCGTTAGAATTAAAAGTTTAAATGACAGACGAATCGCCTGATTCGTATTTATTGTTTTGTTTCAATAGTGCCATTACCCAAAATGGATGAGCTGCTTGCAGCTTTACCCTTTCCTTTATTTACAATATTGCCGTTGCCATATCCTTTTGCAGTAAATATGTTTCCGGTATTGATCAACACATCACCATTTCCTGTTTTTTCTATGTTTACTTTTTCTGCAATCAGCTGGTCGGCTTTCACATCGCCATTGCCATAACAGGTTATATTCAGTTCGCCAACAGTGCCCTCAACCATTGCATCGCCATTGCCACTATTTTTTATACGGAGTACTGATCCTTTCATCTCTTTTACAACTAACCTGCTGTTACTGCTATGAGTGATTGATGTAACTGCAGGCATGGTAATTCGTATGCGGATCCCGGTGGTTTCGAGATAGCGTTTATTGTTTTTATTTCCTTCAATTGAAATGCGTAATACAGAACCTTTTTTTTCTACATTGAGCAACGGTTTCAGATTGTCATCAATGGTTACAGAAACAGAAAACGATTTGCCAATTTCCACTTCAATATCACCTGCTAAATCGAATAACTCCAGTTCGTTAAAATTGCTGTAGTCATATGTTTGAGTTACAAGCTTACCCGATCCGTTGAGCGGTTTATTTTGTGCTGTACTCTGTAAAGCAGCAAACAAAAAGAAAGCAACTGCTGTTGGTTTTAATGCAGGCATGATGTTGATTTTTTTCCGCTTCATGATCCATTCATCAACAGCAAACCGTCCGCTGCCGCCAAAAGAAATCAATACAAATCCCCAAAACAGCAATTGCTGATAATACATTCCGGTAACAGGTTCTGCATCTCCATACCAGATAAAAGCAACAATAAAAAACTGAAACGCTAATTGAATAGCTGAGATTCGTGTTAAGAAGCCGATGGCAATAAATAGTCCGCCAACAAACTCACCCCATGATGCAGCAGCTGCCCAAAATGCAGGCGATGGAAATGTAAACCCCAGATCTCTTACCTGATCTGCAAACCAGCCGGGTGCTGCAAAGTCTTTCATTTTTGGCCAGCCAGCTCCAAGAGCCATACTAAAACCAATGTAAAAGCGAAAGAGTAACCAGGAAATATTAAATGCTTTGTTGCCGGTAAACGTACTGCCGAAAAAAAATTGTTTCATATTGATGTGAGTTGAAGTAAGGTAATTATTGATTGATGTTGATGGTTTTGTTCCTGTCTTCTTTTTTTACAAGTAGAAATGGTGGCTGATCCGAAATTTTTTTGCCACCCATCACTGTATTTACCTGCTCTTCATTAGCCAGATAAATTTTAGTTCCTGCGGGGAAGCGAAATGCTTTTGAACTATAAGGCGGTAAAACAAAAATGCTGGTACCGTTGCCTTTTTCATCGGGCCGGTAAGAGATAACAGAAAGCTTTACGGGTAACAAACTGTTGTTTTTAATTTTAAAACGGACATATTCCAATTCAATGTTTTTCTTTACAACAGGAGTTGTATTTCCAAAAAGATTGGTTATATCATTGCTGCCATTCATGTTTGTTTCAATCAGTTCTTTTGTATTAACTACAAACTCTGCATTACCCGATGAGCTGAGTGTAGTTGTTTCGGCAATAAGTGTTCCTGCATGAATATCACTGTTGCCTTTGGTTTGCAACAATACATTGTTCACTGTACCCGAAAGGCTGATGCTGGCATTACCTGAACTGATTAACGAGAATGTTTGTTGGTTGAGCTCCTTGCATTCAATTTTTGCATTGCCGCTATTGTTGATTGCTTCCAGAGCAGGAACCCTGATGCTGATAACCGTATTGTTTGTTGAGAGCCAACGGTCGTATTTACCCCCGCTCAAGTCAAACGAAAGTTTCAGTGTACTGCCTTCCTGTTTGTAACGGAAGAATTCTTTGAGGTTTTCATCAATACTGATGTTGAGGGAGTAATCTGTTGCTCCTGTAATCACAATTATTTTAGCATTCATATGGCTGATATCGAGACTGGTGAAAGAAGAAACCTGCGGATTAAGTTTTACCAGTTTGCCGTTGCCGTTTATCTGCTCCCATTTTTTACCATTGTAGTATGAGTAAGAGCTTTGCGCTGTGCAGGAAGTAAACACATTGGTAAGGATGATAGAGATGCTGAGGATCCACTTCATGATGATAAATTTTGCGGTGAATGATTTGTTTCAGCAAAGATTCGTTCAAGCAGAACGGTTCATCGCCTCAGATTGTGATTTGAGACCAGGTAAACAGGTGTCAAATCATAAACAGAAGGATCAAATCATCTGAGTGTCTGATAACGAATAGGCAAATGCCGGATTTATAAAAGGCAAATGCGACCCTTTAATAGCGAGAAATAAAGCTGGGACTCAATAATTTTTGTCCAGCCAGTCTTTTGGACTGAGCCCGGTTTGTTTTTTAAACGCCCTGTTAAATGTAGCCTTTGAATTGAACCCGCAGTCGAACGCAATACCCAGCAGGGTTTGATTTTTCTGTTCTCCTGCTTTGAGCAGCTCGATGACGGCTTTAACCCGATACTCATTTACAAAATCGTTAAAGTTTAAACCAAATCCCTGATTAATGACCTTGCTGAGTACAGATGTATTTGTTGAAAGTTTTTTTGCCAGCTGGGAAAGCGTCAGTTCAGCATCGGTATACAGCTGATCATTTAGCATAGATGCCGAGACTTTTTCTTTCCAGAGAAGCAGGTTGTGATCGGGTTGTTCTGCAGCCGCAATTACTTCAAACGATGCATCTTCTGTGACTGCTTCAGGAGCCGGCAACAGCACCTGTTTCTGAAATTGAGTTAACAGCTTTGGTTCAAACAACAGCTTGCGTAAAGGAACATTCACTGCATTGTAACCGTTGATGGCAATATAATAGACCACTAATGCAAAGGCAAAGAAATAATACCAGGAACCTTCATAGTCCAGTTGGTTAAATGCAGGAATTAAATTCAGCAGTTCTTCAACTAACGGAAGTATGGTAAGGATGCCAAATGCTATCAAAAAATTCCGGAGCCAACCAAGACCGGCAACATCCAGAAACGAGAATTCAAAAAAAGTATAGCGTTTGTATTTTCTGTAATAGCTGATAGAAAGCAGCAGATAAATAATGATGCTGAGTTTTTGCAAAACCTGATACCAGCTGTCGAAATCAGGATCATTGTCTCCGTTCATGAGGTAGTATTTTTTTACAATCAGCTTGTCTACCACCACTACAATGATACACCAGAGGATATACAACAGGCCGGGAGCAAAATGCAACCAGTCTTTTTGCTGCAAACGAAAATGAAAATTCGTAATACTCTTTACATACATGTACAGCAAGGGTCCTGTAAACAAACCATGTACAAATGGCGTGTAAAAAAGAAGATCACGATAAAACGGGTTGGTCGTGTTATACCAGCCTGCAAAACCCGTCATCCATGGTACAACATACAGCCCTGCAAGCAACAGGAAGGTTCCAAGTAATTTATCTGACGTGCTTTCGTGTTTCAAGCCCCTGCGCCACAGCATAAAACTGTATACCAGAATATGCACAAAAAAAACAAGCAGAAGCGAACTGAATAAGTTGAAATCAAATACCATGATCAATATGATGATTGCTGTAACCTGTCTAAAAATAATATTCTGGAATTCTTAAGTGACTTACAGTGGTCTGTGTCCTCACCGACCACAGCAGCAAACAAACATTCAACAGCAGGATTTTGTTTAATCTTTCTTTTCTAATACGGGGTATTTGATGCCTAATTGTTCCAAGTAAGTATTGTATTTCGTTGGATCGTAATAAAATTTCTTCAACTGGGGACGGAACTGCTCCATAATTTTTGTGTTGAGAAAAGTTGCAGGTGGCGTATTCTTCTCAACAAAAGGAATGTACTTCGTTTCTTTTGTTTGCACATTGTTGTGATAGTCCCACGCATCAGTAATAATCTTTGGATTGCTGAGCATATCAATCAACGTAGCAGCAACCACTTTACTTCCGTGCACCACGCCTTTGTGTGCAATGGGAGTTGCCATGGCAATACCATCGGCCCAGTTATGACCCGGTGTTCCGGGAATATTAGAAGGGTAGCGTAACACAACAGTAGGTACATTCCATGCAATATCAGCAATATCATCACTGCCACTGCCCCATGAAAATTGTACAGGTCCGTTTAACGTATCGAGCTTTAATGCCAAACCATCAATTGCATTTCCACGTTGATCTTTTTTTGGTGCGTTCACTAACTTTTGTACTGCTTTCGCCAATGCCTGATCATCGTTGCTCCATGTTGGTAACCCAACGGTTTTAATATTCTTATACATCGCTTCTGCAATCGACTTATTAAAATGCCCCGGCCATGCGGTGCCGAGTAAACGATGCTTTACAGTTGTGTTGGTCATCATCGCTGCACCATTGGCGATGCGGATGCCATCATCATACATGGCTTTAATATCTTCATAGGTACGTTCACGGAAATAATACCACACTGCTGCTTTTGACGGGACAACATTCGGCTGATCGCCACCGTCAGTAACTACATAGTGTGAACGTTGCGTTGGTTTTAAATGTTCCCGTTTGTAATTCCAACCCACATTCATCAACTCCACTGCATCCAATGCGCTCTTACCACGCCATGGTGCTCCGGCAGAATGTGCAGAGCTGCCTTCAAACTGAAATTCAACCGACACCAATCCGTTATTTCCTGCATCGCCCCAGCTCACTCCTAAATTATTTGCAACATGTGTAAAGATGCAGGCATCTACATTTTTAAATAAGCCATCACGGATATACCATGCTTTGCTTCCAACCAATTCTTCGGCAATGCCCGGCCAGATCATTAAAGTGCCGGGTAATTTTTCACGCTCCATTATTTTCTTTACTTCAATAGCTGCAAGTATCACCAATGGCAAACCGGAGTTATGTCCTTCACCATGTCCCGGTGCATCTTCAACAATCGGACTTTTATAAGCCACACCTGGTTTTTGTGAAGCTTTGGGAATACAATCCACATCACTGCCTAATGCGATGAATGGTTTGCCGTTTCCCCACTTGGCGATCCATGCTGTAGGCATAACTGAAACACCCCGTTCAATTGTAAATCCATTCTGTTCTAAAATTTTTGTGAGATATGCACTTGTTTCTGTTTCCTGAAAACCAAGCTCAGCAAAGCTGAACACCATATCTACCATTACCTGTGCATCTTTTGCTTTGCCATCAACAGCAGCCATCACTTCTTTTTTCCATGCGTCTGCTTTTGATGGTGGAATGGGTTTTGTTTGTGCAGAAAGTAGAGAAGAAAATAAAAGACAAAGGAAAAGGCTGAATGCTGTTCTCATGCTGATTGGTTTTGATGTATCGAAAGTAAATTAACTAAAAATCAAACAAGATGCTTTATTCCCAACTCCGGATACTTTCCTTCAATTGTTGAGAAGTATGTAATGATCTGTTTAAAATCATCCGCTTCATTTGCCGAAGGATAAATGAGCGGGCCCATGGATACTTCCCGTTTGGTAAAATCAAAACCAACCAAGAGGATGGGTACATTGGCTTCTTTAGCGATGTAATAAAAACCTGTGCGGAGTTTATCTACTTTTTTTCTTGTTCCTTCCGGGCTCATGCCAAGTCGAAAAATTTCATGCTGACTGAATTTTTCTGCTACCTGTGTTACCATACCTTTTGAAGAAGAACGATCTACCGGTGTGCCGCCAATGGCACGGAAGAACCAACCGAAAGGTCCATCAAACAATTCTTTCTTTCCAAGAAAATAAGCGTTGGGGATTGGGATCATATAACGTGCTGCTAAACCCACCACAATATCCCATGCGCTGGTATGTGGTGCAACTGCAATCACCATTTTAGGAACATGTGCTGGAAATGTGCCTGTAATTTTCCACCCTTTAATTTTCCACCAGAACGACAATAGCCATCCGATCATAAGCGTGTATTAGTGGCAAAAGGTAAGTTGAATTTAAACGATGGCAAACTGTTGTTAAGCCCCCAACCCCTAAAGGGGAGTATTAACCTGAGTATTATTTGGGTCTATAAGAAAACAGCATTTTAATTTTTCAAAGCTATTTGCTGCAATTTATGCAGTGCGGCCGCTTATTTAAGAAAACAATTCCAAACAATTTCATTTTATCTTTCTACGGGTAGTCCTAAGTTTGCCTTCTCTAAATTGCCAAATAATGATTGCTTCAGCCAAACCCGATTTAAAGGAATGGGTAGAAAATATGCGTCAGCATTTTCAGCCCGATACTGTGCATTGGTGTACCGGTTCACAGGAAGAATATGATTTGCTTTGCCAACAACTTGTCGACAAAGGAACGTTTATCAAACTCAATCCCGAAAAAAGGCCCAACAGTTTTGCCTGTTTCAGTGATCCCAGTGATGTGGCCCGTGTAGAAGACCGCACATTTATTTGCAGCATCCGCAAACAGGATGCAGGGCCCACCAACAACTGGATGGATCCAAAGCAAATGAAAGGGATTCTTGAAGACCTTACTGTGGGAAGTATGAAAGGAAGAACGATGTATGTGATTCCTTTTTGTATGGGTCCCGTTGGTTCAAAACTTTCACGTTATGGAGTTCAGTTAACAGACAGCGAATATGTGGTGACCAATATGCGGATCATGACGAGAATGGGAAAAGAGGTGATGCCACATATCAATGGTGATTGGGTAAAATGTTTGCACACACTCGGTGCTCCGTTACAAGAAGGACAACAGGATGTAAAATGGCCCTGCAACCCAACTGTAAAATATATTTCACATTTTCCTGAAGAACGCCTGGTGATTTCTTACGGCAGTGGTTATGGTGGTAATGCACTGCTCGGGAAAAAATGTTTTGCATTACGAATTGCCACTGTGCTTGGCCGTGATGAAGGATGGTTGGCCGAGCATATGTTATTGTTGGGTGTTGAAAATCCGGAGAAAGAAAAAACTTATATCGCTGCTGCGTTTCCGAGTGCCTGTGGTAAAACAAATTTTGCAATGATGATTCCGCCAAAAGAAATGGACGGATGGAAAGTAACAACAGTAGGGGATGATATTGCATGGATACATAAAGGGGAAGATGGAAAATTATATGCCATCAATCCCGAAGCAGGTTACTTTGGTGTGGCACCCGGCACCAATGCAAAAACAAATCCGAATGCAATGGAAAGCATTCGTGCCAATACCATTTTTACCAATGTGGCCATTACAAGTGATGGCGATATCTGGTGGGAGGGAATGACAAAAGAAGTGCCCGATGGATTAACCGACTGGCATGGGAAACCATATGATAAGAACAGTGGTAAACCTGCTGCACATCCCAATGCACGGTTTACAGCGCCGGGTTATCAAAATCCTGCGATTGATAAAGACTGGGACAATCCAAAAGGAGTAATTGTTTCTGCATTTGTTTTTGGCGGAAGAAGAAGCACCGCTGTACCGTTGGTGTACCAATCGTTCAACTGGAATTTTGGTGTGTACCTCGCAGCAACAATGGGAAGTGAAATGACGGCTGCTGCGTTTGGTGAATTAGGAAAAGTGCGGAGAGATCCGTTTGCAATGTTGCCTTTTCTTGGTTACCATATGGGTGATTATTTTAATCATTGGTTACAGTTTGGCAGAGACCTGCCGAATGCTCCACGCATTTTTGGTGTAAACTGGTTCAGAAAAAATGATAAAGGAGAATTTATGTGGCCGGGCTTTGGCGAAAATATGCGTGTACTGAAATGGATTGTTGAACGTTGCAAAGGACAGGCAAGTGCAGTTGAATGTCCGATAGGCTGGAGACCACGTTACCGTGATCTTGATTGGAGAGGATTGGAAACGGACCAATTTGCACGGGAAGATTTTCATAAACTCCAGTTGATTGATAGTGAACTCTGGAAACAGGAATTGTTGAGTCATGAAGAGTTATTTGAAAAATTATACGATCGTATTCCCAAAGAATTTTTATTTATGCGGCAACTGTTGTTGAGTGCATTGTGGCGCTCACCGGAAGATTATGCAATGGCGCCAGAGAGATGAGAAGTGTTAACTGTTTGCACGAAGATGTTATCTGTCTGCACGGGCCTTAGCCCGTCTGACAGATAATGAAATTACCAATTATCCATATCGAAATTAATTGCACGGTAAGAGTCCTCATAAAAAGTTGACATCTCCAGAGCAAGTAATTGTATTGCCAGTTCCTTGTTAATAAGTGTTCCATTTCGGAAACCGGCATAATCAGGAAATGATGAGTAAGGCCATTCTTCTATTTTAGAAACTAAACCGGCTTTGTATGCATTTTGATGCAGGTAATGAAAAACGGTTAAAGGATAATGTTCTTTATCTACCAACTTTGCTTTTGTTTTTTGTTGAAAAAGGTTGCCGCTTACTGATTCTCTTTTATTCAGGGCATTGGCATACGAACTCAACAAAATTTTAAATCCATTGGTCAGTTGCTGAAGAGAGTTGCCGCCAACTTTTTTTTCAAGAATACTTTCTTCATTTGTGTAGATGAGCAAATGAAAATGGTTAGGCATGAGGCACCAAGATAAAATATCGCAATAAGGATTTATTTGAATTGTGATATAATTCAGAAAGCGGTTATAATCATTGTCAGAATGAAACAGCAAACGATTTACGTTTGCTTTATTATAAATATGATAAAGGTGGTTAGCTACGAAGTGCATGTGCATTAATTTTGGACTGCATTGAAAATAAATCATTTTAATGAGAAAGTAAAAGAGAGTATACCTTTCACTCGGGCTTGGCTCGTGAATATATGCTAAACGAGGTAAGGTTGTGAATACCTGTCAGACGGGCTAAGGCCCGTGCAGACAGGTATTCTCAGGCCCGTGCAGACAGATATTTTACAATTTCAATTTCAATCCACCATTTACAACAAAGCCATCCAATGGTGCATAAATATCACGGAACACCGGATTGCTGATGGATCCTGTATAGATGCTGTCGAATCTGGTTTGCCTTGCATCCAGAAAATTTTCAAAGTTGATATAGAGAGAAAACTTTTCCCATAATCGTTCTGCCATAAAACCGCAGATCCAGTAAGGTTTTCCGGTTGCTCCATCGTTGAGTTGTTGCTTGTCGAAATAATAAGCTTCCAACCCAAGTTTCCATTTCTCTTCTACTTCATACATCAATACGGTGTTGATGCGGTTGCGTGGAGTTAATGGGTTAACGGTTTTATTACTGCCCTCATGAATTTTTGTATCGGTAAACGTGTAGCCTAGAAATAATTTGAAACCATTGTAACCAAGTTTGATATTGGTTTCTGTTCCTCTTGTATCAATATGGCCATTAATATTTACAAACGAATAATTGAAACCGCTACTGCCTCTTAACAGTAATGGATTATTGATACGGGTGTAAAAGAAAAGTTGATTGATGCTTACTGATAATTCTTCAAACAAATTTGTTTTATAATTAAAGTCGGCATTAACACCATAACTCTTCTCCAGTTTGTTTGTAGTTGGGTTTACCGCCAATACTTGTTTGTATTGAAGTCGTTCACTTTCTTCTGTAAAAATAGAAGGTGCTTTATAACCAAGTCCGCCACCAATGCGTGAAGTGAAATGTGCAGTGGGTTTCAATAGAATTGAAACCCTTGGCAGGAATGCAAATCCATAATCAATCACATAATCACCACGTAAACCACTTTCAACATGCAGCCATTCGTTAATGCGTAGTACGTTTTGTACAAACAAACCGGTTGTTACCTGTTGATAATTCCGCAATGGCGTAGCAGTGGTTTGTTGCTCTTTAAAGTCTTCTGTCCATAGATTAATACCTGCAACCCATTCCGCTATTTCACCACGACGGGAATAATTTGCTTCTGAAAATGTACTCAGTTGTTTGCCATCAAATGTATAACCGGGACTTGTAATGATGCGGTTAAATGAATTGATACTTTGCTTTATTGTTAAATGACTGTTTGTGCCAAAATCATGATCGAAAGAAAATTGTGTGGAGAAGCGTTTGGTTTTGTTCTGTTCATAATAACCATTGCTCACAGTTTTTTTAATATAATCCATATTGCCGCCTAAACGATCTTCAACCACCGTATTGATACCGAAGACCAGCTTTGTTTTTTCTGATGGATAAAAAAACAAACGTGGATTAACCGTATACCGTTGAAATTTTGGAATGGCAGATAAGTTAATCTCTGCCGGATCGTAAGCTGCATTGCTGTTACGTGCTGCAAATAAGGTTACACCAAATTTATTAAAACGTTTTCCATAAAACATGTTCAGATCCAATCCCGCAGCAGTGGTACCATTGAAATGAAATTTCAATTCCTGTACATCTGTTGGTGTTTTTGAAATCAGATTCACCAGCCCGGCAATGGCGCCACCACCATACAAAGTAGAAGAAGAGCCTTTAATGATTTCGGCCTGTTTTAAATCAAGTGGCGGAATTTGTAACAAGCCCAAACCACTTGCAGCACCACTGTACAATGGGAAACCATCTTTCAGGATCTGAGTATAGCGTCCATCTAATCCTTGTATACGGATGGCTGCATTGGCCGATGTGGCAGAAGTTTGTTGTGTTTGAATACCTGTGCTTTCATTCAACAGCATACGGATATCGCCCGGTTTCATATTCGCTTTTTCATCCAGCTCTTCGCCTGCAATAAATTCAACACGGGTTGGAATAGTACGGATGCTTCTGGTACTACGTGTTGAGGTGATGATGATCTCTTCTTCTTCCTCTTCTGCAGGTACTAACAAAATATCTATTGTAGAAAGGAAGGGAGAGCTGACTTCCTGTTCTGCAGTTTCGTAACCAATATGTGAAACCACAACAATCATTTTTTCTTTGCTGTCGGTTAATACAACAGCTGCACCAGTTGAATCGGCAATCACTGTTTGTTTACTTCCCTTTATCAGGATGCTTGCACCGGGTAAAATTGTTTGCGTTGCTTTATCTTTTATTAGAATGCGGATCTGTTGTTGAGCTGTTGCTGCAATGGATGTACATATGAACAGTAACAGGAATATAAATTTCTGCATGAATAAATAAGTTAAGTGAAAAATAAATGAATAAAAAAAATCAGGCTACACTTAACTGTGGCGGTTGCCAGATAGGGAAATAAATTTCAGAGAGTTGCTGTTGTATTTCTTCGGCATAATGATCAGCTAATGGCTCAGGTGATTTCAGTTTGATACAGTTGCATGTTTTTGAAAACTGACAGCAGGAACAGACACAGAAAGGTGTGCAGCTTTCTGCATTTTCATGTTCATTGGCCGTAAAGAAAACCGAATTGCCGCTGTCTGTCTTATCTGCACAACTGTTTTCATCTGCACAGGGATATACAGAGAGGAGTAACAGGTAAACAGATAAGATAGATGTTAAAATCTTCACGCTGCAAATTTAATGGAAGCTGGTTGTCTTTAAACGTTTTTACTGTTGCGTAGTTGCAAAAAGCTGTTTAAATTTTTACAGCCGTACCGGTAGCAACCACCATGAGCATGCTGCCGCCGTTACCTACTGTTTCAAAATCGAGATCAACTGCTACAACTGCATTGGCACCCATGGCCTGTGCTTTTTGTGTAAGCTCATGCAAAGCACTGGTTCTTGCTTCTTCAATAACACGTTCGTAGGTACCGCTTCGTCCGCCAACAATATCACGGATGCCTGCAAAAATGTCTTTGAAAATATTGGCGCCAATAATGGTTTCGGCAGTAACAATACCTATGTATTGCTGTATGGGTTTGCCTTCTACGGTTGGTGTGGTGGTAAGGAGCATGTACTATTTTTTTGTAAAGGTAGTGAGATGTTACTGATGTGAAGTTACTTGTTGGGCTGTAGCATGGGCATATACCAGGTTATCTTTTTATTGCAAAAAATGTTAAAACAAAGCAAATGTCTTTATTCACTTATGCAATTGCAGCAGCCGCAGCATCCAAATAAAAAATCAACATTATACAATCTTATCGCAAACCATTACTTGCTGCTGCCGTTATCTTCGCAGCAATTTTTATTGTTTCAGCATTTAAGGAACCAAAAAAACAAAGAGAGGTTACCATAGCTTCACAAGAACAGATGAAGCCTCCGGTATTAACTAATCCAATTGAAGAAGTACAAACAAAGCCGGCACATTCTAAAGTTTTTCCTCCTCCAACAACCGATCAGAAAATACAGGTAGCTATTTTGCTTGATGTAAGTAACAGTATGGATGGACTCATTGATCAGGCCAAGGCCCAACTCTGGACAATGGTGAACACACTTGGTCGTGTGCATTGTGATAATAAAGCCAATCCAAAAATTGAAATTGCTTTGTACGAATATGGCACACCACGAAATGATGTGCGGAATGGCTATATTAAACAGATCAATAATTTTATCAGTGATCTTGATTCGCTTTCTGAAAATCTGTTTGCACTAACCACCAATGGTGGGGATGAGTATTGCGGTCATGTTATCTTTAAATCGCTACAGCAGTTGAAGTGGGATGCAAATCCCAATTCGTACAAAGTAGTTTTTATTGCAGGTAACGAAAGCTTCCGGCAAGGCGGCGTGAGCTTTACACAGGCTTGTACAGAAGCAAAAGGCAAAGGTGTTATTGTGAACACCATTTATTGCGGCGACCGTCAGCAGGGTATTCGTGAATACTGGAACCTGGTTGGTGAATGTGGTAATGGCAGTTTCAGTAACATCAACCAGGATCATAAGATTGAAGACATTGCTACACCTTATGACGATGAAATCTTCAAACTCAATGAGCAATTAAACGGCACCTATATTACTTATGGTGCAAGAGGAAAAGAATATTACAGCAAGCAGGAACAAATGGATGCAGCCAACGCCGGTATGAGCAAGAAAGCAGCCATCAAGCGTACGGAAACAAAAAGTAATTCGAAAGTATATAACAATTCAGTTTGGGATCTGGTAGACTGTGCCGGAGACAATGAAGCTGAAATTGAAAAAATTGACAAGAAAACATTGCCCGACAGTTTGCAGAATAAAACTACAGCACAACTGAAAGTGATTGTGAGAGAGAAGAAGAAAGAACGTGCAGCCATTCAGGCAAAAATCATTGCATTGAATCAACAACGTGAACAATACATCAACGATCAGAAAAAGAAAGGCGGTGCTGCAACAGTTTCTACACTTGAAACAGAAGTGGAACGGATTATTGGCGAACAGGTGAAGCGGTTTAAGATGAAGATAGAATAAGAGTAGGTCTTTTCTCATTTAATACAAAAATCCCCGTCAGACTTTCATCTAACGGGGATTCTTATTTATTCTAACGATTTTTTTACTTCGCTTCCTTCATCAACTCTTTCACTGCCAGCTCCAGCTGCGGATCTTTACCCAGCATTACTTTTTCATATTCATTGCGGAGTTTAATATCCGGTTCTGTTTGTGCATTCTCTAAATAATTTCCGTTGGTATCTCTGCAACCAACAGTAGGTGCACCCCATGTAATACCGGTATCCATCAAACCGCTCCATGCAGCAAACGAACAGGTGCCCGGCACCGGCATGCCAATTAATTTTCCAATACCCACTTCCTTTACCATGTATGCATAACAATGTCCATCGCTGTAGTTGCCTTCATTGGCAATGGAAATGCTTGGCTTGGTCCAGCGGAAGTTGGGTTCAAAGCCGTTGTTGCGTACATCATTTCCATAGTCCATAAACTTTTTACCGCTGAGGAACATAGCTAAGTCGGCAACCAAATCACCACCGCCATTATTTCTTGTATCAACTACAATTGCTTTTTTGTGAAAAAACTTACCCATGATTTCTTCATAGGTGGTGCGGTATGCACCATCGTTCATGCCGGGTATATGCACATAGCCGAGTGTACCGTTACTCATTTGCTCCACTTCATCTGCATTGCGTTTTACCCAACGGCGGTAAAGCAATCCGTTTTCTTCGCCAATTGAAATGGGTTTGATGATGAGTTCTCTTTTTGTTGCGCCATCAACAATTACCAGCAATGTATTTTTTCCTGCTTTGCGGTTGAGGTATTGTGCCACATCTTTATCTGCAGTGATGAGTTCACCATCAATGCTTTCAATGATCATTCCTGCTTTGATGTTCATACCTGCTTTATCCAGCGGGCCATCTTTAATGACTTCTGTAATTTTTAATCCATTTCCTTTGTATGCATAGTCATAAAAAATACCCAGCGATGCGGTTGCATCCCCATTCGGATTAAAACTTCCATAACGTGCTCCACTGTGGCTCACATTTAATTCGCCCAGTAATTCACTCAGCATTTCTGCAAACTCATGATTATTGCTGATATGCGGTAAGTATTTTTCATAATCAGGTTTGTAACTGTCCCAGTCAATACCATGAAATGTTTTGTTGTAGAAAGTGGTTTTTGTTCTGCGCCATACATGATCGAGCATGTACATGCGTTCTTTCAACCCATCCACCATCATTTCTCCATTGATGCTGATGCGATCCTGTTTACCGCTGTTGGGATCAATCTTCATAAAACCACCATCGCTGTTGATGAAAATTGATTTCTGTTCTTTATCCCAAACCATATTGGCAAAGCCTGCATTCAACGGTACCAGCATTTTGGTTTCTCTTGTGCGGAGATTAGTGGTCCATAAATTCATTCCACGTTCAAACCTGGCTAAGTAGTAAAGTGTTTCACCATCTTTACTTACCAATGCATCACTCATGTTGCTGGAGTGTATGGTGAGTTTTGTTTTACGCATGGTTAAACCATCCCAGTCAATCACCACAGAATCTTTTGCAACTGTTTTTTTCTTAGAAGTATCTGCTTTGGTTTTGTTCTCTTCAATTTCTTTTTGCAGCGCAGCATCTTCCTTGCTCAGTTTAAATTTATCAAATGCTTCCTGTGTAAAGAACATTGCATAGGCGTCTGACTGTGCACCGCCGCTCATAGCTGCTGCACGTAAACCATCACGGTTGCTGAACCACATCATGCCTTTGCCGCCCATGATCCATTTGGCATTGCCATCGTTAAAACCACTGAGGGTAAGGTTTTCTACTTTTTTCCCGTCGGCACTAACCAGTCCCACTTCACCCACTGCACTGCCCGGAACTGCATAATCGAACAACAGCCATTTACTGTCGGGGCTCCATTGGTAATACTGATCGTTTTCTACAAATGCAAACAACTGATCGCCGGTTAAAACAGTGCGACTTTGTTTTGATGCGATATTATAAATACGGAGCTGATTTAAATTTTCGATGTAAGCAATTTCTTTTCCATCGGGCGAATACAACGGTTGTGTGTTATGATTTTTATTTTCAATGACCGTTGTTTCTTTAATTAAAGTAGATGCATAGAAGTAGGGTTCATCTTTTCGTTCAATGGTACTTTCGTAAATGCTCCATTTATTATTACGTTCGCTGCTGTACAAAATCTTTTTTCCGTCGGGTGAAAAGTTTACGCTTGTTTCCTGCTCCGGAGTATTGGTAATGCGTTTGGTAATGCCGCCATCCACACTGGTAACAAATACTTCACCACGATAGATGAAAGCAATTTCTTTTCCGTTTGATGAAACACTCATGCCGCTGCCGCTGCTTACACGAAACAGTTTTTCATTGTTGTTGCGTGCATCGGTGAGTATGCTGATGTTTACTTTTTGAGGAGCTGTACCCGCCTTCATGGTATAGAGTTCTCCATCATAACTGTAACAAAGTAAGCCATCATTACTGCTGCTGAGAAAACGCACCGGGTGTTTTTTGTACGAAGTGAGTTTTTCTGATGTGCCTCCTTTCATATTCATTTTATGAATGTTGAAGGAACCGCTTTCTTCACTCAGATAAAAAAACGCTGATTCATCTGTTGTAAAAACAGGGTTACGGTCTTCGCCTTTAAACGAAGTGATTTGCTGATGTGTTCCGGTTTTGGAATCGTACACAATCACATCTCTTGTAACTGCAGATGTATGATGTTTGCGCCATTGATTTTCGCCCGCAGGTTTGTTGGTGTAAAGAAATTTATTTCCATCTCTGCTGAAACGAATGTCTTCTGCAGGTGTAGTCAGTAATTGTGTTACTCTTCCTCCGTTTATTGAAACGCTGTAGAGTTCACTCATATAACCGGTGGGGAACTGACGATTCGATGGAAGGTCCATTCTTGTACCGCCAAAGATGATGTTCTTATTATCGGTGCTGAAAGCATAAGGATATTCTGCTGCTGAATGATACGTGATGCGTTTGGCTTCTCCGCCATTTACAGAAATGCTGAACACATCAAAGTTGCCGTAGCGGTCACTGGCGAAAGCAATTGTTTTACCATCATTACTCCACACAGGCATAAAATCATGTGCCTCATGCATGGTAAGCGGAGTGGCGTTGCCACCCGATGATGCCACTTTATACAAATCGCCTTTATAGGTAAACACAATGGTTTTACCATCGGGCGAAATAGACGGATAGCGAAGCCAGGAAGGAGTTTGTGCTTCTACATAAAGGAAAGATGTAAAAAGCAGCATGCTCAGGACAGAAAATCGTTTCATAAATAAAAGCTGGTTAAGAATTTAAAGATAAAGGGAAAGATGGATGAATGAGGGGAATTTGATGGGCGGTGAAATTTATTTTTAGGCTTGGGCAACCGTGCCTTTCCCTTTTGCATTTACTTTACTGAATGGCATTTTAAACCACGGAACTGAAACCTATCGAATGGAATTGCAGCAACTGCTAAAAGAATGTAAAGAGGGAAGCACTACGGCACAGAAATATCTGTTTGACCGATTTGCAAAACAGATGTTTATCGTTTGCCGCCGCTATATGAAAAATGATAAAACTGCTGAAGAGCAATTGATGAATGGATTTTTAAAGTTCTTTCAAAACATGGAACGGTTTGAATATGTGAGCGATGCTTCCACGGTGGCTTGGCTAAAAAAACTGATGGTGAATGAATGTCTGATGGAACTTCGTAAAAACAGCAGTTTTTTGCATGTAGCATCAGATGAATTGCCTGAGGTATCCATTGATGAAGCAGCATTGCACCAACTATCCGCCGGAGAAATCTTTAAACTCATTACTCAGTTGCCGCCCGGATATAGAATGGTGTTTAACTTGTTTGAAGTAGAAGGTTTTTCGCACAAAGAAATTGCTGTGCAGCTTGGCATCAACGAAGGAACTTCCAAATCACAATTGAGTAAAGCTAAACAGATGTTGCAGCAACTGCTCCATCAACAAAATAATTTTTATGCAAAAAAAATCAACTAAACCTTTTCAGCAAAAGCTGGATACATTAACGGAACTGCCCGAAGGTTTCTTCTTTGATGCTGTACAGAGCTGGGAACGGATGGAAGAAAAATTAACCGGCAGACAGACAAAACAAAAAAAAATATGGTGGTACATGGCTGCGGCTGCTTCAATCGTATTGATTATTTTAATTACTTACTTTAATCAACAAGAAACAATCAAGCCTGTTACAGTAAAACCAGAACAAACCAAAAAAGAACAATCTGTTGTCGCTGCAGTGAAAAGCCATGAAGCTTTACTGGGTAACGAAACGAAAGAATTATCCAGTACTCCCGTAAGTACCAAAACAAAAAATGGTATTGGAAAAAAATCTCTTGACATGTCTCTCTTAACTCAGAAAACAAAACAGCCGGAACTCAATACACAAATCAACACACAGGTGGAAGCAATAGTTGAAACCAGGTTGCCGGAAACTACAGGAGTTGCTACTCCATTGATTAAAGCACCTGTAAAACGAAAAATTATTCACATTAATGATCTTGGTAAAGAAACCTTTTTTAAAGAGCAACAAATTTTAATTGTAAAAGAAGATAAAACTTCTCACGAAATGATAACTGAAGACACCAATACTTCACCCAAACCCTGGTACAAAAAATTTAAACCATCACAACGGACCAATAACAATTAAATTTTATGAAGCAACTATTGATCAGCTTCCTGCTATTAGCAGGAACAGGCAGCACTTTGCATGCACAAACCACTTCATTTGGAGCACAAACTGAAAGTATTTTTAATTATCCAAAACCTGGAAGTGCAAAAGCCACTTTTTACTTTTGGTATCAAAAGAACAACAGAGTAGTTCTTGAAATGACCGATGTTCGCCAGTTAAACCTGATACCAAATTTAGATTCGCTGGTTCAGGAAGCATTTCAATCCATAAAACCATTGAAAGATTCATTTAAAAGTGACGGGTTGGTAAGAAGAGTTGATTATGTTGTTTCCAATACTTTGCCACCTCAAATAAGAATTACAACACATCCTAACAAAGGAGAATCCTATAGCTTCTATAAAAGTGAACTGGTGCAAACCAAAATTGAAAAGGATACTTTTCGAATTAAAATTAATACCCCTAGCCCCAGAAGTAAGTTTAAGGAAGATGGTGTGTTTTATTTCGGCATTACTAACCGACCTTTTGTAATCACTATACTGGTTGATAATTTTGATGACTTCACTACGTTTCCAGCAAATGCATTGGAACAATGTGTAAATAAAGTAAAGGCTGATCTGGGTAAAAACCTTACAGCTTCAAAAAAAACTGAGACAAATTTCAGAGCTTATTACAATATGCAAACAGGCAAAATGTTTAGCCCCATGAAGCCTAAATACATGGGGTGGGGCAGGAGGGCATCTTTCCTGCCAACAATTCAATTTGGTATTCAGTATGCAAGGGGAAGCTTTATTCCGTCAGCAGCAGCAGGCTTGCGCTATTCTTTTAGAGACGGAGATTATGCTGATAATTATTTTAGTGCGCTGTGGGAGCCTTATTTTTTCTTTAGCCGTGATGCAAATAATAAATTAATAACAAGCCGAAATGATTTTATTACATTAAAGTATACCTCCATTTACTTAAAAAGAGATAATAATAAAATAAGAATAACTGACAATGTTTCTATTGGTTACCTTATAAGAAAGCAAGGTAATTGGTTTGAGAAAAATACTTTTAAAGTTGGCATTCCCGGTTTTTTGATGGGCAACCTTATGTTTGAACCTGAATTTTTCTTTAATGATGCGTTTCGGAATTTCAGTCCTTCATTAAAAATGACATTGCTGTTTGATTAAAAAAATAAAAGAACGAACCAAGAATGGTTCGTCCTAAGCGATAACTATCTCAATATGAACTTAACTTTTTTTACCGGTGTATTTTTTCTCGGTTTCTTTTGCTTTTTCAAAATCGAGAATCACTCCGTTAATACAATAGCGTAAACCGGTAGGAGGAGGGCCATCTTCAAACACATGACCTAAATGCGCTTTACATCTGCCGCACTGCACTTCTGTTCTCGTCATACCATGACTGTTATCAGGTGTATAAATAATGGAGCCTTTGCTGATGGGTTCGTAAAAGCTGGGCCATCCGCAACCACTGTCGAATTTGGTATCACTTTTAAACAAACCGTTTCCGCAGGCAGCACAATAATAGGTTCCTGCCTCATCAAATTTTTCAAATTTGCTGGTCCAGGGACGTTCGGTTCCTTTCTGGCGGGCAATATAATATACATCCGAAGGGAGTACCTTTTTCCATTCTTCTTCACTCATGGTTACTTTTGAAGAATCTGTTTTGGAATAAACCGGGTTGCCTGTTTTTGGTTCTCCGGGTTTTTTTGCTTCACTCATGGTCGTCTTTTTTTCTTTTGAGTTTGTTGTCTGGGCATTACAGCTGATTAACGTTATGTGTACAAAAATCAATGCCATCAATACTTTCATCATGATCTGTTTAATTGTTTCATGAAATTACGAAATGTGATGTCCGTTCAGATGTCGTACACCCGACAAGCCAGCAATATTAACAAATGCTTGTTCAGTTATAACAAGTTTGGGCAAATTCGGTTCAGATTGCAAAATATTAAATGATGCTGTTTATATTTACAGCCTTACCAAGGTTACATGCGCTTATGTTTAATTTGATTTTATTTGGCCCTCCGGGGAGCGGAAAAGGAACGCAGTCTGAACGGCTGATTGCAAGATATGGTTTAAAACACCTGAGCACGGGTGATTTGCTGCGCAGCGAAATTGCTGCCCAAACTCCATTGGGAATGGAAGCCAAAAAAATAATGGATAAAGGTCAGCTGGTACCGGATGAAGTAGTGATCGGGATGATCAGTTCTGCTTTGGATGCCAATCCGCAGGCCAAAGGATTTTTGTTTGATGGTTTTCCACGCACTGTTGCGCAGGCCGAAGCGCTGGATAAATTACTGAAGCTGAAAGGCACACAGATCAATGCCATGATTTCACTGTTGGTTTCTGAAGAAGAACTCATTAAACGATTGCTCAACCGTGGTTTAACCAGCGGACGTAGTGATGATACCAACGAAGAAGTGATCCGTGCAAGAATTACAGAATACAGAAATAAAACTTCTGTTGTGGCAGATTATTATAAGCAGTTTGATAAACTGGCTGCTGTAAAAGGCGAAGGTTCTATTGATGATATTTTTGAATCGTTGCAAAAGGAGATTGAAGTGCATATGGAGGCCTGATACTTTTCTCTTAAATAGACTGAGCCCTGCACTTGTTGCAGGGCTTTTCGTTTGACCCATCCCTTACAGTTAGTCTTCATGTTTAACAACCCTACACCCCCTCCAGGGAGGGATAACCGGTTCGTATTGTAAAAAGCACAATTCTATTCTTCTGTTGATATATTGATGGAAGTAAATTGTGGCAATGAAGTTGATAATCCCTCCCGGGAGGGGTTTGGGGTGGGTTAATCAATTCTTCGCCTTGGTCGGTGCCCCTACCGACTACAGCAAGAACGATAAGAAAATTACAAGAGAAATCATGTTCAGGTTTCATCCCAACTTGCAGGCATAAACCGTCTTGTTGTTAACTTGCAGATATGAAATACATATTACTCTGCCTGATTTTCTTTTCTGTTACAGCAGCCTTTGCACAAAAAACAAAAGAAGAATCTGCCACTGAAAAATTTGTGTTGAAGCTGCATGAAACAAAGTTTCGCTGGATGGTGCAGAAAAAATTAGACTCACTCAACAGCATACTCGATGAGCGCATACAGTATGTTCACTCAAACGGATGGGTACAGAATAAAAAAGAAGTCACGGAAGATTTACAAAGCGGCAAGCTGATAATGAACAGCGTACAGGTAACGGAAGCAACCGCAAGAGTATACAAAGGTTTTGTAATTGTTAATGGTAAAGGCAATTTCAATGTAGTTGTAAACGGTGTTGCTGTTGAACTTCAGTTATTATATACCGAAGTGTATGCCAAACGACAGAACGGATGGTTGTTAGTAAGCAGGCATGCAACTAAATTAATTCCATAAGGCTTGGCTATTTTAAATGGCCAGACAGGTTAAGAGAAAAAGAGAGAGTCCCGCTACAGCGGGACTCTCTCTTTTTAACAACATCCCATGTTGGTGATGCCGCCGCAACAATCATTGTTGTCTGCACAACATCCGGGATCTTTTTGATTTGTGTTCATGATGCTAAGGTTTATAAATGAAAAAAAGAATTAACAACAACCGCTGCCCGGTGCACAGGCTGCTGGTTTTTGTGCAAATACGGTGATAGAAAAGATGCCGGTGTTTCCTTGTTTGAAATCCGCAAGCTCCTGCTCGTTTAAATAATTTTTCAGAATATCATCGGGAATAACAATTGCTTTTTCTTTTTGGATGGTGATCTGTTGAAACCCGTTTTGCTGAATCAGTTCGAGATATACTTCTTTCTGAATGGCACCTGCAACACAACCTGCATACATCTCTGCATCTTTCCGCAATGCATCAGGAAGATTGCCAACCAACACCACATCTGAAATACTGAAATGACCACCCGCCTTCAACACACGAAAAATATCTTTGAACACGCCATCTTTATTCGGTACTAAATTCAACACACAATTACTTACCACCACATCTGCAGTATTTGCAGTAACAGGCATATGTTCAATATCGCCTTGGCGAAACTCTACATTGTTCAATCCTCTTTTTTCTGCATTGGTTCTTGCTTTATCAATCATTGCCGGCGTAAAATCAATACCAATCACTTTACCTGTTGGTCCGGTTTCAGCAACTGCAATAAAACAATCGTTGCCTGCACCGCTACCCAGATCAATCACCGTATCACCCGGACGGATTTTTGCAAACTGTGTTGGTAAGCCGCAACCTAATCCCAAATCGGCATCAGGATTGTAGCCTTTCAGATTTGTATAATCATCACTCATGATATTATACACTTCAGTTGAGCAGCCACCTGCGCCACAGCACGACGATTGATTGGTTTCTTTATCCTGTAAAGCGATTTCGCTGTACTTCTGTTTTACAATTTCTTTGAGTTGTGTTTCTGTTGTCATGATATTATTTTAAAAATGAAAAGTTGTTATTCCTTAACAGCATTTAGCATTCGCCTCTTTTAGTTTTTCAAAAAGTGAATGAAATTCAGCATTGAATTTTTCAAAAGCTTTCCAGTTGATGCAATAGCAACTTCGTGGTCCATCGGTTTCGCCATCAATGAGTCCTGCATTCTTTAATTCTTTCAGGTGCTGGCTAACGGTACTTTGTGCAAGTGGTAATATCTCAACAATCTCACCACAAATACATTGATTGCGTTTTGCCAATACGCCCAGGATGGCAATGCGTGCAGGATGACTGATGGCTTTTGCAAACGCTGCAAGGTGTTGTTCTTTTGTACTGAATTCTTCTTTTTTGTGGATGGCCATTTTATTAATCGTTTTTATACGATGAATATGTTCAATTAAAAAGACGATTTGTTCGTCTTATTTATTTTATATCGCAAATATACGATTAACGATTTCAGATTTCCAAACAAAAAGCCGGAAAAAATTTTTCCGGCTTTTGTTTTCGTCATGTCGACGAAGGAGACATCTCTATATAATGAGCGTGATTTATGGCTATCGTACACACTATTATTATACTTCAAAATTCTTTAGAGATGCCTCGTGCCTCCCGCCAAATGCGGGACAGGTCGGCATGACGGCACTCTAATAACTTAAATGCTTTGTTGGTTGGTAAGTTATCTTCCATCTCCATCCAGCAAATTACCCAAACCACCCAGCAAACTTCCTTCTTCTTTCCTGTTTCCTCTTCCGTAAGAAAGAATACGGCTGGCTAATCTTGAAACAGGTAATGTTTGGATCCATACTTTACCGGGTCCACAGAGCGTAGCAAAAAATAACCCTTCTCCACCGAAGATGGTATTCTTAATGCCACCTACAAACTGAATATCAAAATCAACCTGATGCGTATAAGCCACCACACAACCTGTATCAATCTTTACCACTTCGCCGGGTTTCAGTTCACGTTCAAACACATGACCGCCTGCATGTACAAAGGCTAATCCATCACCTTCCAGTTTCTGCATAATAAAACCTTCGCCTCCAAACAAACCGGTGCCGAGTTTACGTTGCAATGCAATTCCTACGCTTACTCCTTTTGCAGCACAGAGGAAAGCATCTTTCTGACAGACAACGGGACCGCCTAAACGCATCAAATCAAGTGGAATAATTTTACCCGGATAAGGCGAAGCAAAACTCACCATCTTTTTTCCTTGTCCGATGTTGGTATAAGCAGTCATAAATAAACTTTCACCGGTGAGTAAACGTTTACCTGCAGAAAATAATTTACCCAATACACCTGTGCCTTGGTTGGCACTGCCATCGCCAAAAATCGTTTCCATTTGTATGCCTTCATCCATCAACATAAAACTGCCTGCTTCTGCAATGGCTGTTTCGTTGGGATCGAGTTCAATTTCTACATACTGCATTTCTTCGCCAACAATGCGGTAATCAATTTCGTGTGCTGTTGCCATGATGATAATTTTTTTGTGAAATTAATTGTATCGCAGAAAACAGGAATGAATATTTTGTAAGCAACCCTAAATCATGAATAAATATTATGGGATTCGTGTCATTATATATGCATCTGGGTTTGTTGCATTATCAACTAAAACCAAGGTATCCTTAATTTTATAATCTACAATCCATGAATAACCTGCACCACCTAAAGCAAAAAAATCCATGGAGTATGCCGTATAGTTGAAAATTGTATTTATACGGTTAAAAATTGCTTTATCTGAAGCAAAGATGTTATTATTAAATGTTAAATAAATACTGTCATTGGTTAACACTTTAAAATAAGAACCTACCATTGGGGTTTTTATATTACCAGTAAACCCCCCATAGCTATAATGAATTTTCCAGTTACCTACTACTTCATTTTTTATTGCAGTTAATGAGATATCTCGTAAGTAAACTATTTCACCAGGGTTTTTTGCCCTTTCTTTTTTACACTTTGTGGAAAGAAGCGGCAGAGTGAAAATAATCAGCATAAGTATTTTTTGATGAATCATAAAAATTCTTTTAAAAATGACAGCTTCATAAAGTAAAATATTGCTTTATCAGTATTATAATGTGGCGGGCTAAAATCAGCGCAGTTATTGTAAGTGTTTAGGTTTAGCATAATAGTGTTTGGGGCGCTTACAAATTTAATGAAGGATAATTACCCCTTTATCAAAATTTATTTATTGTTTCTTTTTAGCATGTGCCGCAAAAAAGAAAAAGGACATATTACCTTAACGATTTATTGCTTGGTAACATTGGTAAGAAAATACGGGAATTACGGCTGGTAAAAGGACTTACACAAATGGAGCTTGCTTTTAACTGTGGCGATTTGGATTACTCTCAGATAAACCGAATTGAACTGGGCAATGTAAATTTTTCTGTTTCCTATCTTCTGCTATTTAAAGAAGCATTAGAAGTTGAGCCAAATGAATTGTTTATTTTTAAGGATAAGAAAAATAGCAAGGCCCATTTTACAGCGAGGGAATGTTATACGAAACCAACAGTAAAAAAGCGTTAAATTCCACCATTTTTTATTTTACTTTTTACATACTGAAAACTTGTAGTATTGTCAGGTTTAAATACAGTAAGTAGGATATTTATGGCATCAGCTGCACTCTTATTTGACTGTCCAGCAGCAACATTAAAGTATCTAACGGTTCCCATTTCGTCTTTTAATGTGTCAGCAATGAATACTCCAGTTTGGGCATAGATCGATGATACTGTTACTAAAAATGTAAAAATGAATAGTAGAATTTTTCTTGGTTGCATAAACTTTAGTTAAGGTGGAAAATATTATGGCTCTTTAGTATAGTAATAACGATCGCCTCCTTCGCTTTTAAAGTAATTTTCAAATATCAAAGTGTCGTTGACCAATCTATCTGCAACCCAATTGTTTCGGTAGCCGTAAATGTCACGATTAAACATAAGAACATAAGCATAAGTTGAGTTGGCTCCTAGTGGTAATTGAAGCCATTCATAAACTAGTTTTTCTCTTATTACTATGTTATTGATTGTATTTTCTCGTCTTATTGAGTCTACCGGAAAAAAAATAAGATATACTCTTACACTGTCAGGTATTATTATGTTATTGACACCTGCAATTGTACCTATTTCTGCACGATGTAATCGCCAATGTCCATTAAGAAATTTTTTTAATTCAGAAAGCGAAAGGTTTTTCAAGTCTCTCGTACCTTTTATTGTAATTTCTTTTTTACATGAAAATAAGATGCACACACACACACCAAAAAAGACTGATTTTATTTTTTTCATAATGTATAGTTAGATGATCTTACTAAATACTAAAACTATGATAACATGGTGTAAAATAATTTTACGTGGTGGACTACAGTCGGTGCTAGCAATATCGATAATGAAGTTAAGCATTAGGTGTTTTGGTTACTTACAAATACAAATTAAGAATATTTATATTTATTTGCAAATTATTTTTTTATTGCTTTAAATTGTATTTACTTAGAAAAGATAATTGTGTTGTAAAAGAACTTTAGGTAAAAAGTATGAGTCAGAAATACGGAAATTACGGTTTGTAAGCCTTAATAAATAATGATCATGATTTTTACGAAACAGTTGTTCTTATTCACAACAGATTTGTTTTGCCTTTTTAGTAGATCTTTTTATTTTCTACTGTAACAATGGACGCAAAGCAAACAAATTACCTGACTTATAGTGGTGTAAAAAAGAATCCCCTCAATGTATTGAGGGGATTCTTAAATTAAAATTAGCTTATCAGTTATATTTTCGATGGTACTGTTTTACGTTGTTGTCCAACCCATACTTTTTTACCTTGTATAAATCTTCCGAGGTACATGATACCTACAAAGATGAAAAAGAACGGACCAAGAAAACCAAGCAGGGCAATATATCTTGTGCCATAGAATTTCTCCATTGGTCTTCTTAAACGCTCTGCAATGATGTACATACTTGGTACCATCATCAGCGTTAAGAAGAAGGCGAAGATTAAACCATAGATGATGGTCCAGCTAAGCGGTCCCCAGAACACCACGCTATCACCACCAAAGAAAATCTTTGGATTGAGATGCTGGAACAGGGAAACGAAATCAATATTAAAACCAACTGCCAGCGGTAATAAACCAAGCATGGTTGCCAACGCTGTTAGCAATACCGGAATGATACGGATCTTTCCTGCCTGTATGGTTGCTTCTCTTGTTTTATAACCACGGCCCCGGAGTTCATCGGTAAATTCAATCAACAAAATACCATTCTTAATTACAATACCTGCTAATCCTACAATACCAACACCCAACATGATGGTTGCAATTACTTTTCCTGTAATAGCATAACCCAGCATTACACCAATGATGCTGAAGAAGATTTCTGTAATGATGATAAATGGTTTACTCATACTGTTGAATTGCAACACCAGAATGAGGAAGATCAAACCAATGGCAATCACCAGCGCTGTACCAAGGAATGCAGATGTTTCTGCTTCCTGCTCACTTTGTCCGCTTTGGCGGATGGTTACATCTTCCGGTATTTTCACCTTCGATTTAAAGTCATCAATCTTCAACTTCAATGCAGCATTGATAGGAGCAGCCTGTGTAGGATCTGCTACGTTGGATTGTAATTGAATGGTTCGTTTAAGGTTCTTCCGTTTTACACCACCACTTGTACTGGTATAATCAAACGTTGCAATGGCATTGATCGGCACCTGTTTAATTTGACCGGTATTGAAATCACGGAACGTGATTTTCATATTCATGAGATCCTGAATATTGTTGCGCTGCAGATCACTGTAACGCAATTGAATTTTATATTCATCCTCATCATCTTTCAGCTTGCTTACTTCTTTACCAAACAGCGCCGTTCTTATTTCAAGCCCCACCTGCGCCGTACTTACACCTTCAATTAATGCACGTTCACGGTCAACACTAACTGTAATTTCAGGATTATTCAAATCAACATCCATCAACAGGTTGTCAATACCTTCCACACGGTTTGTATCAAGATAATTGTATAACCCCGTTGCAACTTTTGCAATATTGTTGAAGTTGTCGCCAACAATTTCAATGTTCACCGGGGGATCTGTAGGAGGACCACCACCTTCCTGTTCAACACTGATGCTTGCACCGGGAATGCCTTTTATGTTTTCACGTATTTCATCAATATAAACTTTTGTTGATTTGCCATGACGCTTTTCGAACTCAACAAACGAAACCTGTATGCGACCTAAGTTTGGTTGTACACTGCGATTATTATCTTCGGGTTTGTTAGCACTTACTGCAACGTTTGCAATGATACTTTCAACAATAGAACCCTCTGCTCCCGGTTTTTCTTTCTCCAGTACTTTGTATACTTTCTTTTCGAGCAGTTGTGTAACGGAATCGGTATACTTTACATCAGTACCCACCGGCATTTTCAAGTACACATAAATAAAGTTGGGATCACCACTCGGGAAAAAAGTAGAAGAGTTGCCACGCAATAACAACAAACCAAGTGCAATGGGGAAGAGGATAAATAAAGAGGTCAGCATCAATGCAGGTCTCCATCCTTTTAATACCCAACGCAACATGTTCTCATAACTGTTCATGAGTTTGGGTAATACTTTTTCCTGGAAGAAGTAAATTGCATCTCTCAACACAAAACGGTTCAGTACTGCCATCAATGCCATAAAGAACAAGAAATTACCAATGCCATGATTGCCCACAACATGCATTACTGCGCCTAAGAAAATAAATGCCCACCAATGCCACTTACGGAAGATGGCACTCTTTCTGTCATCAAATTCTCTACCTTCCGGTTTCATAAAGCTCACGGCAAATACCGGGTTCATGATAAAGGCAACAATCAATGATGCAGCTAATGTAAGAATCAACATGGTTGGCAGATAGATCATGAACTTACCAATAATCCCTTTCCAGAAAAGCAATGGAAAAAATGGAGCAAGAGTTGTTGCAGTACCTGCTAATACAGGAATAAAGATTTCGCCTGCAGCTTCTTTGGCACTGCGTATAACAGGAACCTTTCCGTTATGATAAATACGGTGTGTATTTTCAATGACCACAATGGCATCATCTACAATAATACCCAAGCCAAATAACAATGCAAAGAGTACAATAAAGTTGAGAGTAACAGGTGTACCCACAATTGCATCGGCAACAGGTAAAAATAAAAAAGCCACAAACACACTCAACGGTACACTCAAAGCTACAAAGAAGGCGTTGGTAACACCCATAAAGAACATGAGGATTAGCAACACCAATACAAACCCAATGATAATGGTATTTACCAGTTCATCAAACGATGTTTTGGTTTGTTTACTCTGATCGCCTGTGATGGTTACTTTGAGATCTTTTGGTAACAGGTCGTTGTCCTGCATATCCTGAACAGCGGCTTTAATTTTATCAGCTGCATTGATCAGGTTTTCGCCACTGCGTTTTACAATGTTAAGTGTAATTACATTTTTGCCATCTAAACGGGCAAAGCTTTCTTTTTGCTTAACGGTATCTTTTATGGTAGCAATATCTTTTAAATAAACAGGAGCACCACTTACACCTTTTACAATAATATTATTTAAGTCGAACGCACTGTTAAACTGTCCACGTACACGAACGGTACGTTGCATGGTTCCTATTTCTATTTGTCCGCCACTGATATCATTGTTCTCTCTGGCAATGGCGCTTTCAATATCGTTGAATGTAATACGTGAAGCAGCCATGCGGTATGGATCAACGTTTACCTGTATTTCACGTTCAGGTGCGCCCACAATATCAGCTCTGGTGATTTCTTTCAGTTCTTCAAAACGGTCCTGCAGGTTATCTGCATATTGTTTCAGTTTGATGGGATCAAAATCGCCACTGATATTTACGAACATGATGGGCATTTCACTAAATGCAAATTCCTGCACATCGGGTTGTACTGTAAGATCCTGTGGTAAATCTGTTCTTGATTTATCCACCGCATCTTTTACTTTTTGTTTGGCCAGATCTACTTTTACATCTGTATCAAACTCAACAACAATCAGTGAAAAATCCTGTTGAGAAGTAGATTGAACTTTGATCACTCTTGCACCACTGATGCTTTTTATTTGTTTTTCAATGGGTCTTGTTACAAGGTTTTCAATATCGCCGGGAGAGTTACCAACATATACAGTGGCTACTGAAATCGTAGGCACCACAATATCAGGATACTGCTCCTTGGGCATGGTATTGAATTTGAATAAACCATACACGGAAATGATTATGGTGATGATATAGATGGCCGTGCGGTTATCTATACTCCAGCTGCTGGGCTTAAACTCCTTAAACTTTTTTCCGAGCCCTTCTAATATTTTTGATTGCATAGTATGTTGTTATGTAGTAAAGCCTCTTCCTTATTCTCCCGAAGTTGCGGAAGAGGCTTTGCTATGTGTTAATTTCAGCTTTTATCATTCAGCATTTCATCTTTTTTGCTTTGTTCAACATTTGAAAAGCAGCTTATTTAAAATTTTGCTCTTCGAAAAGCATGGGCTGCGTTTAGAACCCTCCCCCTCCGGGGAGCAGGAGGGGCCTCTTATGATGTTGTTACAACCTGCTTATCGTACACTGTTTGGTATCCTTCCGTAATCAACTGCATACCTGCCTGCAAACCGGCTTTAATCTCAATCTTATCGTTGTATGATTCACCTACAACCACCGGCTTCTTCACTGCAACACTTCTTCCTTTGCTGTCTTTCTCTACAACAAAAACATACTTGCCTTTATCATCTGTCTGCACCAGATTAACAGGTATCACTACTGCATTGGGTGCATTGTAATCCTTAATACGCATGCCGGCAATAGAGTTTGGACGTACACCGCCACCGGGTATATTTGCTTCCACTGTAAATGTTCTGGAGCTTGGGTTGATGGTTTGTGAAGCAATCTTCACTGTTGAGTTGAATGTTTTATTGAGATCAGGCAATGAAACAATTACCGGACTGCCAACTCGTACACGGTTCATATAGTTTTCAGGAACTTCAACTACGGCTTTGAGTGTGCTGTTGTTTACGATCCTGATCTGGAAACCTGCAGCATTAGCACCAACAAACAATTCACCTACTCTGATGTTCACAATGTCTGCAATACCGCTTACAGGTGAGTACACTGTATATAATTTAATTTGTTCGTTAATGGTTGCAATGGATTTTTCCAATGCATCTACATTGTTCTTTGCCTGTAATAACTGCAACTCCGATCCAATGTTCTGATCCCACAGATTCTTTGTACGCTGGTACACATCTTTTGCAAGGGTTAATTGTGTTTGTGAAATTTGTATTTGCTGACGTAATACTTTATCATCCATTTTCAGCACCAGCTGACCTTGCTTTACATACTGACCTTCTTTTATGTAGATAGCTGTCACTACACCACCTTGTCCGTTGGGAGGAGCAATGTAAGAGATATTGTCTGCATCAATTTTTCCCTGCAGATCAATATAATGAGAGAAGTCTTCGGTTGTAACAGGAGCAACTGCAATCAATTTTGCTTTGTCTTGTTTTGCAGCCGATGTATCGAGCTTTTCAATTTCTTCTTCCAGTGTTTTAATTTCTGTTGAAGTTTTGGACATCAGCTGTTTTAATTCTTCCAGTTTCGCTTTCTTTTCGCCGAGTATTCCTTTTTTTTCTTTTGCTCCCTGTCCGCAGGAAACAAAAGCAAATGCTAAACCGGCGATGAGTGCGTATTGAACAATGCGTTTCATGTTATTTAGTTTATAGTAATGGTTGATGATTAGTTTAATTTTCCAATGGCTTTTAAATAGCTGATCTTGGCAACTACTGCGTTGTACAATGCATCAAAGTAACTGCCCTGTGCACGCTGTAACTCCGTATCTGCCTGTAAAATTTCAAAACTGCTGCCTACGCCCTGCTCATATTTTTTCTTCGTGGTGTTGTACACCCGTTCTGCCAGCTCCAGATTTTTTTGCTGTGCATCCATGTTTAAAATGGCGTTGCGTAAATTTATTTTTGCAGCTGTCTGTTCAAAGTCAATTGCTTTTTTTACACTTTCAATGGTATTGGTTGTTTTGTCGAGAGTATATTTCGACTGTTGAATTTTATACTTGCGTTGAAAGCCATCAAAAATGGGAACGCTCAGGTTTAAACCAATCAGATTGGAGTTAAACCAAAACCAGTTTTGTCCGGTAAAAGCCGAAAAGTTTTTGTTCAGCTGTCCCTGTTGCTGAAACTGATAAAAGAAAGCCAGCGTTGGTGCATAGCCCAGTTTGTTGCGGCGAACATCCAGCGCCTGCAGTTTTTGTACGGTGTTGAGTAAACGTACTTCGCTGCGGTTATTGTAGTTCACTGTGCCGTCGTCCAGAATATTTTCCTTTACGCTTGCAACTGTAAGCTGATCGGTAAGTACAATTTGATCATTTTGGTTTAAACCCATTCCAAACTTTAACGAAGCATATCCCAGCTCAATAATATTTTTCAACTGTGTTTCGGTTGATTTTGTATTGTTGAAGCTTACGGTTGTTTTATCAATATCCAGTTTTTCAATAAACCCGTTTTTGAACAGTTGTTCCTGATCGCTCAACAGTTTTTGAAAACGTTGCAGACTCTGCTGCAGTACTTTCAGTTGTTGCTCGGCTATCAGCACCTGGTAGTATGCTTTCTGCACCTGCTCACGGGTTTTATCTTCCTGCACTTTTATGTTCTCTGCTGCATACTCCATGGATGTTTTGCGTGCAATAATGCCAACAAATACATCGGGCTGAAAGAGCAACTGATTTAAACCAATACCTGCTGTAACACTCCACGGTTGTACAAAGCTGAACTCCTGTACTGTGAATTCACGTTTTGCCGGGATAGTGTTGCCTTGTCCGTCTTTTACACCTTCCTGATTCAGCACACTGTACACATCTGTTTTACCCGCACTCGGAAAAAGTACTTTAGGTAATGTAAGATAATGTGCCACCTGTGCACTGCCTGTTACCTGCGGAAGTGCAGAACCAACAATTTCTTTATTCTGTGCCAGTTGTTTTATTGAGTCAATCCGCAGATTTTTAATTTCAGCTACATTTTTTAATGCAAGGTCAACAGCCTCCTTTACACTGAGGCGATATTCCGTTTGTGCTTTTGTAAATTGGAAACCAAGAAGCAGCATTGCAGCCAGCAGCCACTTGTTTCTTACTTGTTTTTTCATTGCTTGTCTTTAGTTGTGATTGTTTTTCACTTACTGTCTCGGTAAAGAATGCTGATATGTTTCTTTACGGATAGCAGGCGAGATGAATGTTAAGGTTTATTGTTTCTTTTTTTATGATGTTCTTCTTTGTATTTTAAAATCAGCTTGTATCCTTTTAGTGTGGCAAGACCAAACAGAAAATGCTCCATGGTTTCTCTTGTAACATCGGCCAGGTTAAATTTACTGGGAGCAGTTGCTGCCATAGCAAACGGAACCATCATGGTTTCAACCCGGTAACGGCTCATCATTTCAACAGGAATATCATCTCTGTACAATTCTTCTTTAATGCCTCTCCGGATGTTGTGTGCCACCACTTCCATCAAAAATTCCTCTTTCATTTTCCTGAATTTTTCAAAGGCTTTCGGGTGAAATTTTTCTGCATCATACAACACCATCGGGTTCAGCTGCGAAAACTGGTCATAGAGTTGCTCCAGCGTTAAAAAAATTTCATCAACGGCATTTCGGGCATGCTTTCTGCAAAAGGCACAGTCGTGCTGAGTTTGTGTTACCTCATCATCCATCACTGCATTTACCAATTCATCTTTTTCGGAGAAAAACTGGTAAATGGTTTTTTTGCTCATGCCAAGCTGTGTGGCAATATCATCCATTGAAACCGAGCGGATACCGTACCGCAAAAACAGTTCATGTGCTTTTTTCTGAATGCGTTCTTTCGTTTCCATAATTCACAACCCCGTCAATGAAAGGGAGGGCCAAAACTATGGAAACTTTTTTCGTGGCCAAAGTTTCCAGCTTCTTTTTTTCTGCCTTTCATAAAAAAATAACCTTGGCTTCTGGCAAATGAATACTGTACTTTTGGCTGTGTAAACACAACAACATGTTTAAAACATTCAATTACAAACGGTTACTTCAATATTTTCTGCAAGGCTTACTGGTGTTAGCTCCGGTGGTGGTTACAGGCTATGCCATTTTCTGGATTATAACCAGTATTGATGAGTTGTTACCCATTTTTACGTTTGTGGATGATGATGGAAAAGTAAAGGTGCGCAACTTTGGTTTGGGCTTTTTGATCATCATTATGGCCATTTGTGCGGTAGGGTATCTGAGTACGTTTTTTATCCAGAGCCGGTTGTTTCATTTGTTTGATCACTGGCTTGAAAAAGCACCGGGCATTAAATTTATTTATACCACAGTAAAAGATTTTTTTGAAGCATTTGCAGGAGAAAAGAAAAAGTTTAACCGGCCTGTACTCGCCAATATTGACGATCATGATGTGTGGCGTGTAGGCTTTTTAACCCGTGATGATATGGATGATTTTGGGTTGAAAGATTATGTAGCTGTATATGTGCCCATGAGTTATTCCATTGCCGGTAATGTGTATCTTATTCCTGCGGGCAGAATCAAATCACTGGAAGGTCATGTAACCGGATCCGAAGCCATGAAGTTTGCCATCAGCGGTGGTGTTACAAAAATGGACGAAGAGATCAATGAAGAAATCTTAAAAGAAGATGTTGCTGATATGAAATAAGATTTATGAAGAAAGCATTCTTTGTACTTGTTTTATTGCTGATGGCGGAGCAATGTTTCTGCTGGGGTTTTTATGGTCACCGTAAAATCAATTACCTCGCTGTGTTTTTATTACCACCGGAAATGTTGGTATTGTATAAACCGCACATTGAATTTTTAAGTGAGCATTCTGTTGATCCGGATAAACGGCGATACGCCATTCCCGAAGAAGGCCCACGGCATTATATAGACATTGATCATTACGGCAACTATCCATATAAAGAATTGCCACACAACTATGATAGTGCTGTTGCAAAATTTGGTGCTGATTCTATTGCGGTGTATGGCATTGTTCCATGGTGGGTACAAACCATGTTGTGGCGGTTAACCGCTGCATTTAAAGAAAAAAATCAGGCAAAAATTTTAAAACTCAGTGCAGAGATTGGTCATTATATTGCTGATGCACATGTGCCGTTGCACGCAAGTCATAATCACAACGGACAATTCACCAATCAAAACGGCATTCATGGTTTTTGGGAAAGCCGTGTGCCCGAACTGCTGGCAGAAAAAGAGTTTGAATTCTGGTTGGGTAAAGCCATGCATATTAAAAACCCCGGACAGTTTATATGGTCAAGAGTATTGGAAAGTGCAGCTGCAGCCGATACAGTTTTACGTTTTGAAAAAGAACTCACCGCTTCTTTTCCAGCAGATCAGAAATTTGCTTTTGAAAACAGAAACGGCATCACCACCAAAGTGTACTCCACTTCTTTTACTGTTGCATACAATCAAAAATTGCTGGGTATGGTTGAACGCCGGATGCAGCAAAGTATTTATGCTGTGGCGAGTTTCTGGTACACGGCTTGGGTCAATGCCGGTCAGCCTGATTTAAAAAAGCTTTCCAACAAAGATTTTACTGCAGAAGAATTAAAAGAATTTGAAGAATTGAACACGAACTGGAGAAAAGGAAAGGTTGTGGGGAGAGAGCATGATTAAAATGTTTACAGCAGACAGTTCATTTAATTATTGTTGATGAAAGCTGTGGGTTTTGCAGTGTTCTCAAAACACACTGACCTGTTTTATAAACAGCACCTGACAGTTGTTTTTACCAATTGCAGTAAATTCGCACTATGATTCACAATTTCAACGCAGGTCCGTCTATATTACCAAAAGAAGTTTTTCAGCAGGCAAGTGAAGCCATTCTCAATTTCAATAACAGCGGTTTATCTATTTTGGAGATCGGTCATCGTACGCCTTTGTTTGAAGATGTGATGCATGAAGCAAGAAGTTTGGTAAAAGAACTCATGCAACTGGATGATGACCATGAAGTGTTGTTTCTTCACGGAGGTGCTACTACACAGTTTATGCAGGTGCCCATGAACTTACTCAATGAAAATGAAGTGGCTGCTTATACAGAAACGGGTACCTGGGCAAACAAAGCCATTAAAGAAGCGAAATTATTCGGCCATGTTGAAGTGGTGGGTTCATCTAAAGACAACAACTATACATCCATGCCTGCAGATATGGTTGTGCCGCCAACAGCAGCCTATTTACATATTACTACTAATGAAACCATTGCCGGAACGCAATGGCATCAGCTGCCGTATGATTGCGGCGTGCCTCTTGTAGCAGATATGAGCAGCGATATATTAAGTCGTGTATTAGACTTCAACAAATTTGATTTGATTTATGCCGGTGCACAAAAAAATATGGGAGCAGCAGGTGTAAACCTTGTTATCATCAATAAAAACATACTGGGCAAAACAGAGCGCAGTATTCCAACCATTCTCGATTACCGGAATCATATCAAAGAAGCAAGTATGCTCAACACGCCTCCGGTGTTTGCAGTATATGTGGCCATGCTCACTTTGCGTTGGTTAAAAGCACAGGGTGGTGTTGCAGCAATTGAACAGATCAACAATGCAAAAGCAAATCTGCTTTATTCAACGTTAGAAAAGATCCCGTTCATCAACCTGCCTGTTGCAAAAAACTGCAGGAGTAAAATGAATGTGGTGTTTACCATGCAGCATGAAGAACAGGAAAAAGCATTTATTCAGATCTGCAAAGACAATGGTATGTATGGTGTAAAAGGGCACAGAAGTGTGGGTGGATTCAGGATCAGCCTGTACAATGCATTACAAATGGAAAGTGTTGAAGCAATGGTTTTGCTGCTCAATGATTTTGCGGATAAGAACAGTTGATATTGGATCCGGGAATCAAATCAATTATTTGTATTTAGGTCTCTGTTTGCAGTGTTTTACAGAGTTGATAAAGACTTTCCTGTTGACAATTTTGAAAACGACGAGATAGGGAAATCGTTTCAGTCGAACATCACGGAACTCATCTAATATGTATCCGTAATACTGTGGATTTTGTTTTAGTTTTTCAAGTATCGTATTTAATTCATTCAGGAAATCTTCGCCAAGACCGGGTAATTGATCTTCATACCAACTATACCCATCTTGCACATCATCCAATGCTTCCTGCTGAAAAATGATTTGAAACGACAAGGTTATTTTTCTTTTTTTGAACGGAAGAGCTTCCTTGCTTCAGATAATGAATACGTTTTGCTTTTGCCTGTCTGGCGGTTTTTTTCACGAAGACGGATTTCCTGTTTATCTTTTTCAGTAATAACAGGCGTGGTCTTATATTTTACTTCATCTTCCAGTAGAGTGAGCATTGCTAATACTTTTTTATCATCAATATCAGCGATGTATGTGTGTAATTTCTTTCTGCGTTCAGAAGAATTCATAAAATTCATTTCATTAAAATTAGTTTTTTTCTTTTTGAATATTGGCTCTTTTCTATAAGAGTTGTCTGAGCACAAAAGGTTGTCTCTTGCAAAGCATTGGTAGAAGCATTAACAGCTGCGGACCGCCGTAGTTACTGTCTTCACCGACCACGGTTACGGAGTACGAAATTTGTACAAACATTTTAGAAAGCTTCTTAAAACGAACCTGAGGGTCAGTGCCGAACGGGGATTAATCTGATTAAAAGATGGATGAATCATATCTTCTTAGTCGTCTCCCCCAAAAAATCCTTTTCTTTGCAGCCGGTTAGTAAGAAAACATTATGGCTACAATAGTTCCTTTCAAGGCGTTGCGACCGCAGGCACAGTTTGCAAAACAGGTGGCGGCCCGTCCTTACGATGTATTAAACAGCAAAGAGGCAAAAGAAGAAGCACAAGGCAATTCGTATTCTTTTTTACACATTACAAAACCGGAGATTGATCTGGCAGAGAATGTAAATCCCTACGCAGAAGAAGTGTATGCAAAAGCAAAAGAAAATCTGCTTGCTTTTATGCAAAGGGATGTGTTGTTCCGTGAAAACAAAGCCTGTTATTATATCTATCAATTGATCATGCAGGGACGCAGTCAAACCGGATTGGTTTGCGGCAGTGCTGTGAGTGATTATGAAAATGATGTCATTAAAAAGCATGAGTTTACCCGGCCCGAAAAAGAAAACGACCGCATCAATCATATCAAAATCAGCGGTGCACAAACAGGCAATGTATTTCTGGCTTATCGTGATGTAGATGAAATGAATGAACTCATCGCCAAATGGAAAGAAGATAAAAGTCCTATTTATGATTTTATAGCCGATGATGATATTCAGCACAGCATTTGGGTGGTGAATGATGATGCAGTGATTGAACACATCTCAACCATTTTTAAACAACAGGTTCTTCAAACATATATTGCCGACGGGCACCACCGTGCAGCATCTGCAGCAAAAGTACATGCAGCGTTGGGTGAAGATGCAACGGAAGACAGTACTGTTTTCTTAACTACTCTATTCCCTGCCAGTCAGTTAAAAATTCTTGATTACAACCGTATAGTAAAAGATATCAACGGATTATCAGTGAATGAACTCATTGAAAAATTAGCTGCTGATTTTGATTGCCGTCTGGTGGGGAAAGATGCAGTGAAACCCGCAGACCAGCATGTATTCGGTATGTATGCCGATGGCAACTGGTATCAACTCACAGCAAAAGAAGGAACCTTCAGCAATGATCCCATTGGAGTGCTGGATGTAACCATTCTTTCAGATAATATTTTAGCCAAACATCTGGGCATCACCGATCAGCGGACAGATAAACGAATTGACTTTGTTGGCGGCATCCGTGGATTGGGCGAATTGCAGAAACGGGTTGACAGTGGTGAAATGAAAATTGCATTCAGTTTATACCCTGTTACCATGGATCAGCTGTTTGATATTGCAGACAGTGGCAATGTGATGCCTCCCAAAAGCACCTGGTTTGAACCAAAGCTGAGGGATGGATTGCTTACACACCTCATCTACAACGAATCATAATTAAATCAAAATTCCAAAGGCAGCTTTCACAGAAAGCTGCTTTTTGATCTATTTTTGAACCTGATATGAAAAAACGACTCTTCTCTTTTTGCCTGCTGTTTATTTCAACAGGCTTACTGGCGCAGGAACCCGATGCGGCACAATTGCATGAAACAGCCAAACAATTTATGCGTGGCGGCGATTGGACCAACGCAGTACTGGTACTCAACAAAGCGTTAGCAAAAGAACCCGGCAGCATTGCCATTCAAAAAGATCTTGCACTCACCTATTATTATCAGCGTGATTTTGCAAAAGCAAGAGAAGTAATTAAACCGCTGCTTGACAGAGATGATGCAGATGTGCAGGTATATCAGATTGCAGGAAATATTTACAAAGCATTGCAGGAATCGAAAGATGCTGAAAAAATGTACCGCAAGGCCATCAAAAAATATCCCAACAGCGGTGCGTTGTATGCAGAGTTTGGAGAGTTGCTGTGGATGATGAATGAAAACTTTGCGTGCATTGAGCAATGGGAGCAGGGTATTAAAACCGATCCCGGTTATGCAGGAAATTATTACTACGCTTCCCGTTACTATTTTTTTACTACCGATAAAGTGTGGGCATTGCTCTATGGCGAAATGTTTATTAACATGGAAAGCTACAGCAGCAAAACTGCTGAGATTAAAAATCTGTTGCTCGACAGTTATAAAAAGTTTTTTGTGGTTGATCCCAAAGCAAAGCCATCAAAAAATAAAAATGAATTTACCGATGCGTTCATGACTGTGATGAACCAGAACAGCAGTGTGATCAGTAACGGTATTACAACCGAATCGTTGATTATGCTGCGTACACGGTTTTTGCTCGACTGGAATAAATTGTATGCCGCTAAGTTTCCGTTCCGTTTGTTTGATCATCACAAACAACTGTTGCAGGAAGGAATGTTTGATGCCTACAATCAATGGATTTTTGAAGCAGCAGGTGATTTAGCAAAGTATGAAAGCTGGACCAAACTCAATGCTGAACAATACAGCGAGTTTACACGCTTTCAAAAATCAAAATTGTTTAAAGTACCTGCAGGTCAATATTATAAAGCAGCCAACTGATTTTAATCTATTTTGCCGGGAAGAAGTTAAGACGGAAAGTGATTTTTCCCCGCTTAAAGTCTTCCCGGCATTCTTTTTTCCAATCAGTTATATACTCTTCGCCCTCCATGGTCGGTGTCTCCACCGACCATCAAACAGAAATTCTTTCAATCATTTTCAAAGAGCTTCTTAATTCTCCTTAACTTCCTTTTGTAAACAGCACAGCTGTTCTCTTTATTCATTTAATTGCATGCTATATGGAATCAAAACGTTTATTTGATTGTATTGAAGTACAGTTAAACCAGTTTCCCAAAGAAGATATGTTTGCCGCTAAAGAAGATGGCATCTGGCATAAATACAGTACAGCAGAAGTAAAAGAAATTGTTGATAAACTGGCAGCGGGCCTTACCCATCTGGGCATCAGCGCCAACGACATGAGTATTGAAAAGCGTGACAAGATTGCCCTCATCAGCAACAACCGGCCCGAGTGGTTGTTTCTTGATCTGGCGGTACAAAAAATCGGCGCAGTGCTGGTGCCCATTTATCCTACACTGGCCATTGCCGAACTGGAGTTTGTACTCAACGATGCAGAAATAAAACTGGTATTTGTAAGTGATAAAGAGTTGTTTGATAAAGTGCAGACCGCAAGAGCAAAAGTACCAAGTGTACAGGCGGTGTACACCTTCGATTACCTGCAACCATCGCTGCATTGGAAAGAAGTGCAGAGCAAAGCAACAGCCGAAGATTATGAAAAAGTGGCTGCTGCCTCCGCAAAAATCAAGAACACAGATTTAGCAACCATCATTTATACATCCGGTACCACTGGTACACCAAAAGGTGTAATGCTGAGTCATAAAAATATTGTGAGCAATATTTACAGCAGTAACGAAATTTTTCAGCAATTTTTATCGGGCAACGACAGGGCATTGAGTTTTTTACCCCTCAATCATATTTTTGAAAAGATGATCACCTATCTCTATTTGTATAATGGTGTGTCTATTTACTATGCAGAAAGTTTAGAAAAGATTGGTGATAATTTAAAAGAAGTACAGCCTTCTGTTTTTTCAACCGTGCCCCGTTTGCTGGAGAAAGTGTACGAACGTATTATGGGGAAAGGGCAGGAGCTCACAGGTATTAAACGGAAATTATTCTTTTGGGCTGTTGAAGTAGCCAGTCATTACGATGTAAATAAAAATCTCGGCGTGTGGTATAATTTAAAACTCGCCATTGCCAATAAACTCATCTTTAAAAAGTGGCGTGAAGGTTTGGGCGGAAAAGTAAAAGCCATCATCACAGGAGCTGCTGCTTGCCAGGTACGATTACTGAAAGTATTTACTGCCGGTAAGTTAGTGATCATGGAAGGGTATGGTTTAACAGAAACATCTCCCGTTATTTCGGTGAACCAGTATGTTGAAAAAGGCCGTTGCTTTGGAACGGTTGGTCCGGTGATAAAAGGAGTGGAGCTGAAGTTAGAACCCGATGGAGAGATCTGCTGCCGTGGTGATAATGTAATGATGGGTTATTACAAACGCCCTGACCTCACAGCTGAAGTGATTGATAAAGATGGCTTTTTCCACACCGGTGATATTGGTGTATTGGTTGACAATAAATTTTTAAAGATCACCGATCGCAAAAAAGAAATCTTTAAAACAAGTGGTGGTAAATATGTGGCACCTCAACCCATCGAAAATAAAATGAAGGAAAGCAGCTTCATTGAACAGATGATTGTAGTGGGGCCCGAACGCAAATTTGCAGGGGCACTCATTGTTCCTTCGTTTGAAACCTTAAAAGGCTGGGCCAAACAAAATAATATCAGCTTTGGAACCATCCACGACCTGGTACGTAACCCTGCTGTGCTTGAAATGTATAAACGCATTGTAGAAGAATACAACCAGCAGTTTAATCATGTAGAGCAGATCAAAAAATTTGAACTCTGTCCGCATGAATGGACAGTTGATGGTGGCGAGCTCACCCCTACACTCAAACTCAAACGCAAAGTGATCATGGAAAAATATAAAGATGCCATTGAACGCATTTATGATTAATGAAAAGCCGCTCAGAATTTGAGCGGCTTTCTTTTCTATGTAGATTTGTTTACCGCTCTGAGAAGTCTCCAGACTTCGCAGTTGTATGCTAAAAGTCTGCCGACTTTTCTTTTTTTTCAGTATCCTGTCAGAGACAGAATGCATAATACTTCAAAGTCCGGAGACTTTGAAGAGCAAGTAATAATAAACCATAATCGCTATGCTTAATAAAAAAAATTCTTTAAAGCTTTCCCTTTTTTTTATGGCTGTATTTTTAATTGGCTGCTTTGGAGAAAATGGACATGACCCGGATTTATTTGAGCCCGATACAGACAATAGCGGATTGCAGAAAGGTTATAATTACACTGACTTAGGAATGTTAGTCTCTTTTCCCTGGCGTATCGCCGGTGAAAGAAAGGATACAAGTGCTAAGGTTAATTTATCCACCTTTGAGAGCAACATAGAAAGTCATGTGAAGGCGAGTTTATTTTTTGAATTAAATAAGGATGGGTCTGCGAGCTATTGGTTTATGGAGGATTATATTGAAGGTCCTGTTGATACTATACGAGGTAGTGATAGCATGGTCACAATTAATATCAAAGTTCGTAGAAGCAAAGACTTAAAACTTAAACATATTTATTCTGATGCAAAATGGAGCTATAATAAAACAGATTCTGCTTTCGAAATCAACTTTGGGAAAAATGATTTTAATCTTGAACCAATTAAAGGTAAAATTTATGATCTAAATACAGATATGTTTTGCATAGTTTCAAGTTCGCCTGTTAAACAAGGTAATACAATGGAAAATTTTACGATTACTACATGTTTTAGCCACTATTAACATTGATTTATTTTTTCCCTTCTGAGTAATCATTAAAGAACGTATAGAATAAATATAAACGTTCACAGGCGTAGTCTGGTGCAACCGACTCGCTGTGTTACGGAGCAAAAAAGCAGGATCACAATTTTTTATACGGCGAGTCGTGCAGCCTGCACACATTTGCCATAAGCACAGACATCGCCTGAGAACGTTCTTGAAGAGTGACTCGTCTGCAAAGGAAGATCATATTGGCAATGCAGTACAAGTGTGTCCTTCGACATGCTCAGGATAAACTGCAACAGAAGTTCTATAGCAGTACAGTCGCTCACCCCAAAATTGCATTCATTTTTCCCGTCACGCCAAATCTTTTATCTTCGCAACATGCTTCCAAAATACAAACGCATCCTCCTCAAGCTTTCCGGCGAATCATTAATGGGTGATAAAAATTTCGGTATGGACTCTGCCGTAATTGCCGAGTATGCCAAAGACATTAAAAGTATTATTGAATTGGGCGTGCAGGTAGCCATTGTTATTGGGGGAGGAAATATTTACCGTGGTATGAACGAAGCAGAAACCGGTATTGAACGTGCACATGGCGATTATATGGGAATGCTTGCCACCGTTATCAACGGTATGGCGTTGCAGGCTGGTTTGGAGAAAGCAGGTGTGTACACCCGTTTACAGAGCGCTATTAAGATGGAACAAATTGCAGAACCTTATATCCGCCGCCGTGCCATCCGTCATTTGGAAAAAGGCCGTGTGGTGATCTTTGGTGCAGGTACAGGGAATCCATACTTTACTACAGATACAGCAGGTTCATTAAGAGCCATTGAGATCAATGCAGATGTAATTTTAAAAGGAACAAGAGTAGATGGCATTTATACAGCCGATCCGGAAAAAGATCCAACCGCTACAAAATTTGAAACCATCAGCTTCCAGGAATGTTTAACAAAGAATCTTCGGGTGATGGATATGACTGCCTTTACACTTTGCATGGAAAACAATCTCCCCATCATTGTGTTTGATATGAACAAACCGCTTAATCTCAAACGTGTTGTAACCGGCGAAAAGGTAGGAACCATCGTAAACGGGTAACTATACACAGGCAACCGTTCCTTTGGGGATAAAATTTCCCGTTTAACCTTCTGCAACACTGCTTTACAGGTTAACTTTCATTTGCAAAGGATACTGTTGTTTTTTTTACATCGCTTAAACTCCGTTCAAATGGCCGTTACATTTCTTGCTATACAGATTTCCATTGTTGAAATTGTGATGTTCCAGATTGGTGCACTTGTACTTGGGTTTGTGATTCATTATTTCTGGAACATCCGTCATGGCAGCCAGTTCGATCAGGAACTGGATGTAGAAAAATATGAAAAGGAAGCACACGACTGGCGGATGAAGTATTACAATATTCTGGAGCAACAGAAAAACGCAGGCGAACAAATACAACAGCAGGCAGAGCAGTTAAAAGAAAATGAACTGATCTTATTAGAAGAGCTTGAAGAACTGAAAGAACTGAACCGGCAGCTGATGCAAAAGATGAAAGAAACACCAGTAGCTGTTGCAGCTCCAACTATGCCTGCGGCAGAAGTTTCTCCTGCTGAATATCTTGCACAATTAAAATCGGCACAGGATTATTTACTGCAGCACAACGATAATATTTCAAAACTATTGAGTCAGGTTGACTTACTTGAGAAAGTAGAACAGCAGCATCAAACAACCCTGCAGCAAAATGAACAGTTGAGTGAACAGTTGCAGCAACTCCGTCGTTCGTTAAATGAAAAAGAAGGGGAGCTCAATACCATTCGTCAACAAACGGTGTTAACACAGGAAATGAAGAACCGTTTGGAAACGGCTTATGACGAGTTTAACGAAATACAATCCAAACTGCAGAAAGTAGAGCAGCAGTTATCTGTTCCGCAAACACATGCCTTAAAGTATGAAGAGCTGGAAGAAGCCAACCATTCCTTATCATCAGAGCTTAATGATCTTCGTGTTAAGCAGCGGGATTTGGTTGAAGAAAACTCAAGACTGGCGCAGTTTGTAACAGAAATGGAAAGTAAGCTGAAAGAAGCCAACATGCAGCGCCAGCAACTCAACAAGCGAAATGAATTTTTAGAAGAGTTGAACAGAGATCTGCAGCATGTATCGGATCACAATAAAAAACTGGAATCACAATTATCACGCCTCAGTGAAATTGAAACCATGCTGGCCCGTATTTCTTCCGGGCAGAATCAATAAAGTTTCACGGTTGTTTGGCGTTCTTCATTTAGCTTTGATGTTTCATTAAAGTTCTTAAATCATGTCGTTGTCTGTTGCAGATATCCGAAGAGATTATTCACTTAAAACATTGAATGAAACAGATGTGGATGCATCGCCTTTTGCACAGTTTGAAAACTGGTGGCAGGAAGCACAGGCATCATCTATTGATGAAGTAAATGCAATGACGCTGGCAACTGCTTCTTTAGATGGCGTACCGGCAGCAAGAATTGTTTTGTTGAAAGGGTATGACGAAAAAGGCTTTATGTTCTTTACCAACTACGAAAGTTATAAAGGTCAACAACTGGCAGAGAACCCGAGAGCCAGTTTGCTTTTTTTCTGGAAGGAGCTGGAACGACAAATCCGTATTACCGGAATGGTAGAAAAAATTGCAGGCGAAGAAAGTGATGCTTATTTTTTATCACGCCCTGTTGGTTCACAAATTGGAGCCTGGGCATCGCCGCAAAGTCATGTGATTACAGACCGAAGCTGGTTGGAGAATAAAGTAAAAGAGATAGAAGAAAAGGTTAAGCAGCAGCCGCTTTCAAGACCGGCGCATTGGGGTGGTTATCGTGTAAAGCCCGTGATTGTTGAGTTTTGGCAGGGCAGGAGCAGCAGGTTACACGATCGTATTCAATATACTTTACAGGATAACGGAAGCTGGACGATTGAACGACTGGCACCATAAAGTTAACCAGTGATAAGTAAATAAGCAGAAAGCGAATGTTTCTGCTTATTTACTTATGTATACACTCAGTTATTTCTTTTCTTCTTTTTTAGGAGCTGCTTTTTTTACCACTTTTGCAGGACGGCTTTTACCGAATGATCCCTGAAAACGTTTTCCTTTTGCTGTTTTTTTATCACCTCTTCCCATAGTAATGCGTATTTATTGTTTAATTTAAAATGAAGGTAACAGATATTTTCTGCGCAGTACAAAATTGACACAAAAAAAGCAAGAAACAACCGTCTCTTGCTTTTTTGTAAGATTGTTAAAAATCAGAGCTTACCTGCTAATTCTTTACCAGCCTTAAACTTAGCAACTTTCTTTGCCTTGATTTTGATTGTTGCACCTGTTTGTGGGTTACGACCTGTACGTGCAGCACGCTTGGTTACAGAAAATGTTCCGAAACCAACCAGGGTAACTTTACCACCACCTTTTAAAGTTTTGGTAACAGCTTCAATTAAAGAATCTAATGCAGCGTTCGCTTGAGTTTTAGATACACCGGCATCGTCGGCGATCTTTGCTACTAATTCAGCTTTGTTCATAGTGAGAATTTTTTAAGTGGAACAAATATAGATGCTTTTGCATTGCAACAAAATTTTTTTACAAAAAAAGGAATTTCAAAAAATCAGCTAAAAACCTTATTGGACAAGGGTTGCAAGAGACACTGAGATGAAAAGGAAAAATAACAAACCAATACTGTTTGCTGAAACCCTTTGCAGCAAACAGTTTCAGAAGAACTCTTTTGAAAACCACGCCTGCCAAGGGTTCTAAAAGAAGGTACAATTAAAAGATGAAGTGAAATGTGAAATTATTTCTTATCCACAATTAGTTAACAACTTGCATAATGCTGCGAAATGAAATCATTCGGTTGCCCCATTTTTCCAATGCTTTTTGCCGCAATGCTGCTGCATATATTTCTATATAATGTTCCTGCTGCGCCTTGGTTTGGGTGATGTATTGTGCAGCATAGGTTGGTCCTTCTGCATCATCTGTTTCAAGGATACGCAGCAACTGACATTGCTGAAAACATTCTGTAGCAAGTACCTCGGGCATATGTACTTCTTTCATCCACTTCACCCATGCATCATGTATGCTCCAGTCTATTTTTGAAGTAACGTTGTAAACAATCATTCTATTTCAATTTTAATTCGAGATAAACAGGGCAATGATCACTGTGTTTAACATCAGGAAAAATATCTGCATCTTTTAATTGATTTCTCAACGGCTCTGTTACACTGATATAATCAATACGCCAGCCTTTGTTATTTAAACGTACACTCGGAAAACGTTGGCTCCACCAGCTGTAACGATGTGGTTCAGGATGAAATTCACGGAAGGTATCAACCCATCCACTTGCATAAAAATTTGTCATCCATTCACGTTCTTCGGGTAAAAAACCACTTGATTTTTTATTGCCTTTGGGATCATGAATATCAATTTCTTTGTGTGCAATATTATAATCGCCGCAAAGAATCAGTTTGGGATGTTTCTTTTTTAATGTATTCAGCCATTTGAAATATTCATCGAGCCAAACATATTTAAAAGCCTGTCGTTCGTCGCCACTGGTACCGCTGGGGAAATATGTATTGATCAATCGGATATCACCAAAATCAAGTTGAATTACACGGCCCTCATCATCACTGGGCCCATGCCCATGTCCATAGGTTACTTCATCGGCCTTTATTTTACTAAAGACTGCTACACCGCTATACCCTTTTTTCTGCGCACTGAACCAATAATCATGATAGCCAAGATCATTGAATAACTTCAGGTCAACGTCTTCTTTGGTTGCCTTGGTTTCCTGTATGCAAATCACATCGGCAGGATTTGTTTTGAGCCAGTCAATCAATCCTTTTTTAATGGCTGCACGAATACCGTTTACGTTGTAAGAGATAATACGCATGATGAATTGTTTCTCCAACGAAAATAAGAAAGGCCGGCAGTAAACCACCGGCTTTTCTTTCATCACTTAAAAACAGAAGTTTTTGAGGAATTTATTTGATGCCTGATTTTTATCCTTATGTTTTCACTAATCAGAACATCTGAAAAAGTGAAAGCCGGTATAGACCGGCCTTCATCACTAACCAAAACCAGGACTACATGTTACTTAGGTAATACAACAGCGTCAATTACATGAATAACGCCATTGCTTTGATAAACATCTTTAATGGTAACGGTGCTCATTCCACCTTTTTCATCCATGATCATCACTTTGTTACCTTTCATCATCAGGGTTAATGTGCCACCCTGTACAGTTGTTAATGTTGCTTTTCCGTTTCCTTCCTTGATACGCTTTGCAATTTCTTTTGCATCTAAACGGCCGGCTACTACATGGTACGTTAATACTGCAGTAAGGTTGCCCTTATTTTCAGGCTTCAATAATGTTTCTACTGTTCCTGCAGGTAATTTTTCAAACGCTGCATTGGTAGGAGCAAATACAGTAAACGGACCGGCACCCATCAACGTTTCTACAAGACCCGCAGCTTTTACCGCAGCAACCAATGTGGTATGATCTTTTGAGTTCACTGCATTTTCTACAATATTTTTTGAAGGATACATGGGAGCACCTCCAACCTCAACGGTTTTTTCCTTTTTTTCATTTGGACCCATTTGAGCGCTCACTGTGTTCACTGATACAACGGCTGCAATTGCCACGGCTAACATTTTTACTTTTTTCATTTTTTGGCTTTTTATTTTTTATACGATTAACAGATTTTCTGTTGCCCACTTTTTCATGTGCGGATATGAGAGATACGGAAGAAGGAAGTAATCCGGATTGGCAGACCATGAAATTTTTAAAAGAAAAACCCCTCGTGGAGGGGTTTTGTAATTTGTTTCATCTGCGAAATAGTGCAAACCGAAGAAGCTTAAAAAGTATGTTAGAACCGCCAGACTTGACGCCTTTTGAAATCAATGTACAGCAACTCATCTTCAGGTGTTATTTTTTCACCTGTCTTTTTGATGGTCCATTTCCCGGTTTTGGTTTTTACAAGTGTTCCTTTTTCAAGCACTTCCCCTGCTGTAATTCCTGTCAGTGATTTTGACAGTTCTTTTGTTGCAATAATACGGATGCTGGATCCTTTAATAATTAATTTGCAGGTGCTTATGCATTTGTTGTATTCAAGATCGCAATAGCGAAAATTATAGGTACCTGTACTCAGCGGTTGTGCAGAACTGCTGAAGTGAAAAAACAGAAAAAAGATAATCAGTAGTTTCATATCAAATCATTTTACTCAAGAATCGGTCTTAACCATCTTGTCACTTCTTCGAGACTCATTCCTTTACGTTTGGTATAATCATTCAATTGATCTTTTTCAATTTTACCTACACCAAAGTATTTACTTTCAGGATGCGCAAAATACCAGCCGCATACAGATGACGCAGGATACATGGCCAGTGATTCAGTTAAATGAATGCCGGTTGCTTCTTCACCACCCAGCAGATCAAATAATTTATACTTCTCTGTATGATCCGGGCAGGCAGGATAGCCCGGTGCCGGACGAATGCCCATATATTGTTCTTTGATCAATTCTTCATTGCTCAAGGTTTCATCTTTTGCATAACCCCAGAATTCTTTCCTAGTGCGTTGATGCAATACTTCAGCAAATGCTTCAGCAAAACGATCGGCCAATGCCTGCAGCATGATTTTGTTGTAATCATCATGTGCTGCTTCAAAACGTTTGATGTGTTCTTCAATACCATGAATTGTTACGGAAAAAGCACCAATAAAGTCAGCCCCCTCTAAATCTCCTCCGCCAACGGGCGGAGAGACGTTTGAGCCCTCCGAATGTGAAACTGGCTTTATAAAATCAGCAAGCGATAGATTCGGCTGGCCTTCTGTTTTTTTAATTTGTTGACGTAAGAATTGGAGGCTTACTTGTTCTCCTCCACCGGGGGAGTTAGAGGGGGCCTGTACTTCAACGGTATCCTTTCCATCACTATTCGCTGGCCAAAAGCCAATCGTTCCTTTTGCAGTCAACCATTTTTCTGCAACAATCTGATCGAGTAATTCATTAGCATCATTGTAAAGCTTTGTTGCTTCAACACCAACAACTGCATCACTTAAGATAGCTGGGAATTTGCCATGCAGTTCCCATGCAATAAAGAAGGGTTGCCAATCAATATAGCTTCTGATCTCAGCAAGATCGTATGCATCAAATTGTTTTGTTCCGGTGAATGTTGGAGTATCAGGTTTGAAGTTGTTCCAGTCGATCTTTACTTTATTGTTTTGTGCTTCTTCAAAACGTAAGAATTGTTTTACGACTTTCTTATTATTGAAATCATCACGCAGCTTTTCATATTCTGCCTGTATGCCTTGCAGGAAAGCAGGTTTCTGTTCAGGGCTTAATAAGTTGCCGGCAACGGTTACACTACGGCTTGCATCCAATACATGAATCACACCTTCTTCATACTGCGGATTAATTTTTACCGCTGTGTGCATGCGTGATGTAGTTGCACCACCAATCAACAATGGCTGCTTCATGCCTCTGCGTTTCATTTCATGTGCCACATGCACCATTTCATCAAGAGAAGGCGTGATCAACCCACTCAAGCCGATGATATCAACATTTTCTTTTTGTGCAGTATCTAAAATTTTATCGGTTGCAACCATTACACCCAGGTCAATTACATCGTAACCATTACAACCTAACACCACACCCACAATGTTTTTTCCAATATCATGCACATCACCTTTTACAGTTGCCAATAAAATTTTTGCAGCACCTGCACTTTCTTCATTCACTGTTCCTGCTGCAAGATGGGCTTGTTTGCGATCTTCTTTTTCCTGTTCAATATAAGGAGTAAGAATTGCCACGCTCTTCTTCATTACCCTTGCACTTTTTACAACCTGTGGTAAAAACATTTTACCCGCACCAAACAGATCACCCACTACATCCATCCCGGCCATGAGTGGTCCTTCAATTACTTCAAGTGGCGCACTGTATTTCTGTCTTGCTTCTTCTGTATCAATATCAATATAATCGGTGATGCCGTTCACCAATGAATGCTTCAACCGTTCTTCAACAGAATTGTTTCGCCATGCTTCATCTTTTACAATTTCTTTTCCTTTTGCTTTTACTGTCTCTGCAAAGTTGATGAGCTTTTCAGTGGCTTCGTTATTATCGTTATTGCGGTTGAGAATGACATCTTCACAGAGGTTACGAAGGTTCGGTTCAATTTCATCGTACACCACTAACTGACCAGCATTCACAATGCCCATATCCATGCCTGCTTTAATGGCGTAGTACAGAAACACACTGTGCATGGCTTCACGCACATGTTCATTACCACGGAAGGAGAACGAAAGATTACTTACACCACCACTTATTTTTGTGAGCGGCATCAATGCTTTGATTTCTTTGGTTGCTTCTATAAAATCAACACCATAATTATTGTGTTCTTCCAAACCGGTTGCAATGGCAAAAATATTTGGATCGAAAATAATATCCTGTGCTGCAAAGCCAACTTGCTCTGTTAATATTTTATAAGCACGGTGACAGATCTCTACTTTGCGTTGTTTGGTATCGGCTTGCCCTTTTTCATCAAATGCCATTACAATAACGGATGCGCCATACATGCGACAGATGCGTGCCTGCTCAATAAATTTCTCTTCTCCCTCTTTCATGGAGATGGAGTTCACAATACTTTTTCCTTGCACACATTTCAATCCTGCTTCAATGATCTCAAATTTTGATGAGTCGATCATCAATGGAATCTTGGCAATATCCGGTTCACTTTGCATGAGGTTGATGAAGGTGGTCATGGCTTGTACACCATCGAGCAATGCATCATCCATATTTACATCAATGATCTGTGCGCCGTTCTCTACCTGCTGTCGTGCAATGCTTAATGCTTCTTCGTATTGATTTTCACGGATCAAGCGTGCAAACTTTTTAGAACCCGTTACATTGGTACGTTCACCAACATTTAAAAAGTTGGTTTCCGGTCGAACAACTAATGGTTCTAAACCGCTGAATCTTGAATATGGTTTTATAACGCTCATATGTTTTGTTTGAACCACTAAGACGCTAAGTCACAAAGTGGCACTAAGTTTATAAGATTATCCGTTTAATTCCATCTTTCATTAAAGGCACGTGGAAGTTGAGAAGGAAGCCTAATCTTTTCTGAGATAATTTCAGATAGCTCAGGATTTGCGCTTCCCAAACAGGATGAAAATTTTCCTGTGCTTTAAACTCTACAATAACTAAATTATCAACTAAAAGATCTAACCGAAGTCCGTCATCTATTTTTAAAGTTTGATAAATGATCGGGACTTCTTTTTCTTTTTGAAAGGGTATTTCTCTACGGGTTAATTCGAAATAAAAACATTTTGCATAAACACTTTCTAATAATCCGGGGCCAAGCTCTTTGTGAATCCTGATAGCTATATCAACAATTTCTTTTGCAATGAATTCTTCCCGATCGCTTAGTGTTTTATACATATGCTTTGTGTTGCTTTGAGTACTTTGTGACTTTGTGGTTCAACGTTTTTCAAACTGTTTCCACTTCCGGCAATTCTCTCGGTTGTAATTTCTTTACATGATCTGCAATATGTTTGATATGATCAGGTGTGGTGCCACAACATCCACCAACAATATTCACCCAACCTTCTTTTGCCCATTCTTCCAAATAGTGCCCCGTATCTGAAGGCTCTTCATCATATTCACCCATGGCATTTGGTAAGCCTGCGTTGGGATAGGCTGATACATAACAGGAAGCGATCTGAGCAAGCTCTTCAATATGCGGACGCATTTCATGTGCACCTAATGCACAGTTTAAACCCACACTAATTGGATTGGCATGCATGACTGAAATATAAAACGCTTCGAGGGTTTGTCCGCTCAAGGTTCTACCACTTGCGTCAGTAATTGTTCCGCTGATCATGATCGGCAGTTCAGGCTTGTGGGCGTCATGAAAATATTTCTTGATAGCGAAGATGGCTGCTTTGGCATTGAGTGTATCGAAAATAGTTTCGATTAACAATACATCTACACCACCATCAACCAAACCTTTGATCTGCTCGTAGTATGCATTAACCACTTCATCAAATGTAACGGCACGGTAACCCGGATTATTTACATCGGGTGAAAGGGATAATGTTTTGTTTAATGGCCCAATTGCACCTGCAACAAATTTTGGATTTTGGTTGTTTGGATTTTGGACTTTGTATTCATCAATGGCTGCCCGTGCACATTTGGCTGAAGCAACATTTAATTCATAGGCCAACGACTGCATATCATAATCGGCCTGTGCAATACTGGTGCTGCTGAAAGTATTTGTTTCAATAATATCTGCACCTGCATCTAAATATTGTTTGTGAATACCGGTTATGATCTGCGGTTGTGTAATGCTCAACAGATCGTTATTACCTTTTACATCGCAATGCCAATCTTTGAAACGTTCGCCACGGTAATCGGCTTCCTGCAGTTTATGCCGCTGGATCATGGTGCCCATTGCGCCGTCAATAACAAGGATTCTTTTTTCGAGTTCTTTTCTGATGTCCATAGTTAAGTTATTAGCTGCTGGCTGTTAGCTGTAAGCAAAACAGTTGACAGAATGACTAAATGATGCAGTGTGATTATTATTTATTCTTTCACTGGAAGAATAAATAATAACAGAGCAAGCTCGCAACAAGCGATGATACCTGCAGTGTTGCTCACTACAAACAGACGAATTGAACTATAAACGTTTTGGAAAACCTGTTGAGAGTTTTGTTGACGTTTATTAGTTCTGAATGTATTTCTCGACTTCGCTCGAAATACGAATAAATGGTTCGACTTCGCTCACCATCTATTCCGGCCGAACAATAAACAAATCCGCCTGAATGATGTGCAAATGTAAATGAAAAAGCCGCACCAACAAGCGGTGCGGCTTCCTATAGCAAGGAAAGGAGTTGGATTTTTATACGGGACTAATTTTTTGTAAAATGAAGCTGATCGTCCTGTGCAGGATTATCATCTTTCAGTTTTAAGCTGGTGCTTGTTTTTTCGGTAATCATCCAGTCATCATTCAGCTCGCTGAGCAAAGGGTCTGTAAAGTTGATGATGAGTTTGGTACTGGTTTGGCTCCAGGTACCGGTAATAGCTGCTCCCGAACTGGTATGCGCCATAAAAGTTCCATTACTGAGAAACATAAAATTATAACTGGCAAAGTCGCTTGTTTCATCTTTTTCATCCCAATAATAACTCACCCGCCATGTACCTGCGGTAAGGTCAACATTCGTTGTATTATTGTCATTTTGCTTCTGACAGGCAGTTAGCAGGCTGCTGCAAAGGATCAGGGTATAGAGGATTGCTTTCATCATTTTAATTTTATATTATACGATAAAAGTGATGCAATTGTTTTGCAACTGCAAGATTTGTTCACTGATCAGGTTGTTTACTTTGTTGAACAGGCATAATCAACCGCCGGCCAGCCATTTTTTAAAGTCGGCCGATCGTTCAGTGCTCACAATTGTTTCAATTTTGGTAGCAGGCTTCAGTTTAATCATCACCCTTCCTTTGGTCCATGTACTCATTTCTTCAATGGATTGAATGGAGATGATAAACTGCCGGTTAATACGGTAGAATTCGGCCGGGTTGAGCATCTGCTCCAGCTGATCGAGGTTAAAATCAATCACATAACGTTTAGCATCTTTGGTTACCAGAAAATTGGCACGTGCTTCTGTATAAAAATAGGCAGCCTCTTTTGTTTCAACCGTTTTGATATGTTCGCCATAACGGATAACGAACCGCTGACGGTATTTATCTGCCGGTGTTTGTGCAACTGCCTGCAGCAACTGATCAATATTCATGGGCTGTGCTGCTTTTAACTTTGTAAACTTTTTCAACGCCTGTTGCAACTCATCTTTTTTTATTGGCTTCAACAGGTAATCAATGCTGTTGAGTTTAAATGCCTGCAGCGCATATTCATCATAAGCTGTTGTAAAGATGATCGGGCAGTTGATTTCTATTTGTTTAAACAGTTCGAAACTGATACCATCGGCCAGGTGAATATCTACCAGCATCAGTTGCGGATGTGGATGTGTTGCCAGCCAGCTTTTGGCTGCACTGATACTATCCAGCACAGCAAGCACCTCCACTTCCTGTGTGGTTTCGTGCAAAAGTTTTTGCAGTCGTTTTGCTGCCGGTTCTTCATCTTCAAGAATAAGTAAATGAATCATGGTCGTTTAATTAAGGGAAGTTGTACAATAAAATGTGTGGTTGTTTTTTCAATCTTTACTTCTTTACCTGCTATAAGCTGAAACCTGTTTTTAATATTTTGCAAACCCATGCCTTCGCTTTTTTCTCTGGTTGATTTTTCGTTCAGGTTATTGCTAACAGATAAAATTTCATCTTTTATATACATTGCCAGCACCAATGGATGATCTTTTGATACAATATTGTGTTTAATGGCATTTTCTGCCAGCAACTGCAGTGTAAGTGGCGGAATGCTGTAGAGTACTTTCTCTTTTTCTGTGATGCTGTTTTCAAACATCAAAGCCTTACCGAACCGTTTCTTTTGAATAAAAAAGTAATCTTCAATAATTTTTAATTCATCTGCCAGCAATATCAAATCTTTTTCACGCATGTTCACAATGCTGCGGTAAAAATCGCTGAGATGCTCTACATAAGGTACCGCCTTCTGCGGATCTTCTTCAATTACATTAAGCAGGGTATTGAAACTGTTAAACAGAAAATGAGGGTTTACCTGGTTCTTTAAAGTTTCATACTGCGATTGCAGTTTTTCAGTTTGCAGCTGTTGCCATTTTTGCGCAGCTTTTTCCCGCTCTTTAATTACATAAACTAAAAAACCAGTAACCAGCAGAATGATGCCGGTTACAAACCACCATTCTTTCCAAAATGGTTTGCGTATGGTAAATGTGTAACCTGCTTCTGTACTGTTATCAAAAAAACCTGTAGCCGACGACCGCACACGGAAAGTATAGGTGCCCGGTTGCAGTTTTGGAAAATTGACTTCGTTATTTTTACTGGTTTGCCATTCATTATTATAACCATCCAGTTTATATTGGTATTGAACAAGCGCAGGGTTTGAAAAAAATACACCTGCAAATGAAAATGAAAAATTATTTTCATCATGGGCAAACTCTTTTTGTTCCGATGTACTGATCTCTTTAAGAAATAATGATACTGCCGTGATGGATGTTTGTGGCAGATTAATTTGCTGGTAAGGAGGTTTAGCATATAAAAAAATACCATTGCCTGTATGAAACAAAACTCCTGATGCTGTATGGCTTGTGCTGTTAAGATCAGTATTAAAGCTGCCCAGCCTGTATTCATTGCCGGGCAGAATAACAGTTTGTGTAATGGCATCAATCAAAAAATAACCACTCCTGCTGATGCAGAACACATTGCCCATATTATCAGTATCAAGTGAAGAAATATCCAGATCGGGCAATCCTTTTTCCAATCCAAAGTTGGTAAATGTTTTTTCATTAAAGCGGTACAATCCTTTTTGCAATGCTGCACACCAGATGTTGCCCTGCTTATCTTCCGTTACAGAATAAATTACTTTTGCTGTTAATCCCTGCTTTTCGCCATAATGTGTAAAGCGGTTGTTGTTCATCATCACCAAACCTTTTCCATCAGTTGCAAACCACACCCGTTGTTTACTGTCTTCATAAATATGATAGATGTAATTGATACCAATGCCGGAGAGCTCGGTAAGGTTCTGAAAAAAATACTCATCATTTGTAACAGTAGTGTGATAAATTCCCTGCAGCGACGAGATCCAGATATTACTGTTGCGTCCAGTAACTGAAAGTATACTCATACTCTCATTACCGGGCAACCCATTCATTCGTTTTACAAGATTGGTTTTTGTATTGAGCAGGTAAATGCCTTTACCCATGGTACCAATCCATAAATTATTTTCATCATCGCCATACAAACTGGTGATGTCTGATTTATCATCTACACCTGGTAAGGGAATAATTGTTTTTTGTTTTTTTGCTGCATGATACTTAACAATGGCGCCTTTAATACTATACCAGATATTTTGTTCTTCATCCTGCCAAACATCATGTATCTCCGGTATTTCACCGGGCAATGGCTGTGCAATTAATTGCAGTTTTTCACCGGCATTCTTAAGTAATCCTGTTTTGCTGATTAACCAGATATTCGCTTCGGCATCAGCCATCAGTTGTGTGGGGTTGCCGGGATTTTGTGTGCCGATGAGTTGAGACTCTCTGCTGAGCTGCACAACACTGTTGTCTGTTGTAACCCATACCTGTTGATGAAGTATTAGTAAATCATTTACCTGTTTATCTTTTAACTGAGGAACTGTTACCAATTGAACCCTTCTTGTGTGTAATGAAAATTTACAGATTTCGCCTTGCTGAAACCCAAGCCAGATGGTGCTGCTGTCGTTTGGGTCGGTACTGATGCAACGGACAATATTATCAGGTAAGCCATTGGCGGTTGAGAAATTCTGTACACTTTTTTTTGATTGGATAAACGAACAGAGACTTAACCCTTTATCGGTTGAAGCTGCAATGATATTGCCGGGAAGCAGCTCCAGATCATATACATAATTATCACCCAGGCCATCATCTGTATTGATGTTGTAGATCTTATTATCATCCTGCAGATAAATGCCTTCGCCTTTTGTTGCAAACCAAAGCCGGCCTTTTGTATCGGTGATCATTTTACTGATGGCACTTGCTGGTGTTCCTTCCTGTGGTTTAAAAAGAAGGCTTTGTTTGTTGTGAAGTTTTAAGATGCTGCCATTTTGTAAACCAATCCAGAGTACCTGATTTGCATCTTCGTGCAGCGCTGTAATATTTGCTGTTTTGATTTCTTTTAATGGTATAGCTGTAACAGTAACGCCGTTGTACAGATACAGGCCTGCGGCTGTGCCAATATACATGCAATGGTTTTTTGAAAAAACCATGCACTGCATTTTACCGGTTACCGCCTGTTCACTTAACATTTGTTGCCAGAAAGTAAATGGTGCATCAGCAGCCACCTGTGCGTTGCTTTGCAAAAAACAGCTGAGAACAAGTATAACGAGGGAGTTCCTCATTTTACAGGATTATTTTGCATACAGTTCTGCATTGATGCTGACGTTGATTTCGTTGGCAAGTTTTTCTTTTACAACTCTGGGGATAGGAATAGCGTGGTCTGAAAGTAGTACACTGAACTGACTGATAATGCGGATTCCTTTTTCTGTTACTTCAAGGTCACTTTTAATAATCCGCTCCTGCTCCACACCATGTATAATCAGTTTGCCTTTTGCACGGATGCTGTATTTGCCTTTTTTACTGTAATCAATGGTTTCAATAATTTTTCCGTTAAAAACAGCTTCAGGAAATTTTTCACTCTCCATATAGTTTTCATTGAAGTGTTCTTTCTGCAAAGGGCTGTTAAATCCTTCAAAAGACCGGATGCGTATGCGGAAGGCAAAATTATTTTTTGATAAATCAAGTGCTCCTTTTAATTCTTTGCTGCTGGCATTAATTAATTCAAAAGGCGCTTCTGAGCGAAAGATGACCAATCCATTATTGCTGCTGTATATCAACGGCTGCACAAATGCTGAGCAGACAATCCATAAAATCATCAACCATCTTACATAGTACATGTTTAAAATTAACGTGTAAAAGAACACCGAAGATAAAAAGCGATTTACTTTTTTCTGTTTTTCTTCAGCGTAAAAACTCTTGATATATTAAAGCCAAACAATATATCGCCGTTACTCCATTTACCTGCCGTTTCACTGATAAAGGTTCTTTCCGTCATGCCTCTTGAGTTGGTAAAATGCAGTTGAAATACATGACCGCCTGTTTCAATATCAACTCCTATTGAAAATGAATTGGCAGTGTTGGGCATTTTATAGCCGGGCACCTGATAATAATATTCTGCATTGATGGAAACACGGGGAGAAATTTTCTGACGGCCGCCAATACCGATGGCAATTACATCATTCGGGTCGCCGGCCAGTTTTACAAGATTGTAATGCACCAATGTGGGCATTAATTGAATGGATGTGTTTTCAGAAAACTTGCGTGCAACAATTACCTGATGTGCATAATACATGCGGGATGAAAAATAATTGGGCCTGCTTGTATCTGTCAACTTCATAGTTTGCACCATGGCCGATGACATAACAGCAAGGCTCACCGGCATGGTTCTTTTGCCACTGCTCTGCCGCAGGAGCTTGTACTTAAAAAATACATCGTATTGTTTTTGAAAGGTACTTCTGCCAACACCCACCATTAAACGGGGTGTTAAACCAAAATCAAAACTCATTCGCATGCTGGCATTGTCTAACCCAAACAAATCATACAAACCTCCGTTAACTGTACCAAAGCGGTGTGCAATCCTGAAATCCATTATTCCTTTTTGAGTCACCTCAACTGAATGGCCGTTGATAATTCTGGTAGATTTAAAGGTAGCTTCCGTATACCGGATCTTATCTTTCTCTTCTTTTTTCTGCTCTTCTTCCAGCATTTGATTTAAATCAATATCCTGTGCCTGCAGATACAAACAGGTACAGGAAGCAAAAAAGGCAAAACATATTTTTTTTAGCATAACAGTTTAATTTGTTATCAGGATTTAGGCTGATAGGGGTCATAATTACAGTTGACGCTTACTTCAATTACCTCTGCAATTTTAGAGGACTGAAAAGAAGGTACAGAAATTTTGTAATCGGCCAGTTTAATTTTAAATGTGGAGGCCGAACTTATCTTTCCTCCTTTCACTGTCAGGTTTCCGGGCGTCTTGATTTTGTTGGTAACACCATGCAGTGTTAAATTACCTTCTACCAAAACAGGATAAACACCGTCTTTTTTAAAATCTATCTTGGCAATATCAGTAATGGTTCCTTTAAATTCAGATTTAGGAAATGCATCAGAATCCAAATAACTCTTCTGGTTAAAATGTTCCTGCATGGCCATTCTTTTAAACTGAAATCCTTTGATGAGTACTATAAACTGTAATGCTCCTGTTTTTGTATTGAGTACACTGGATACTTCATTGTTCGCTGCTTTAATATCTTCCAGCGGAGTGGTTGAAAAAAAAGTAATCTGCCCGTTCCTTGTTAAGTGAACATCCTGTGCAACTGCAACAGTTATCAGCAGGAGAGAGGCAAAAAAACTCAAGGCTATTTTTTTCATATTCATTTGTTTACAATGTTAATTATTGGGAGTGCCGTTACTGATCCATGCTCTGATTTCTTCAATACGGCAGTTGGGTAATTTGGCTGCACCTCTGGGCATTTGTGTAAAGCCCGGTGTATGAGCAACTACATTCAGCAATGTGCCGCTTACCGCCTGCGCTTTCACTTCATCATATGTACCAAGTCTGATACCTGCACCTGCAGATGCATCGCCACCATGGCAACTGAGACAATTGGCGGTAAGTATGTTTACAATTTGTACACTGTATTTTACATTCATTGTATCGCATTTCTCAATACCATACAGCAGTTCTTCTTTATCGTAGTAACAGGAACTGAGAAAAAGTACAAAACTGCTTATTGCTAAAAAAGTTTTCATGTTCATCATACGTATATCAATTATTTGGTGCACCTGCATCAATCCATTTTCTGATTTGTGTTATTTTACAATCGGGCAGTTTGTTGCCCCCTTTTGGCATTTGTGCAAAACCTGGTGCATGTGAAATAACTCCCAATAACTGACCGCTTAGTGCTACAGTACGGATATTGGCATAGGTACTGAGATCTACATTGCCTGAGGGAGGCGATCCGCTGTGGCAGCCAATACAACTCGATTGGAGCGTTGGTAAAACAGCACCTGAATAGGTAAACAAAGTTGTGTCGCAATTATTACTGCAATTGTTTGTATTCAATGCTCCCTGTACAATCCATTTATAAATGGAATCTTTTTGTGCTTTGCTCAATGGCAGAGCTGGTGGCGGAGGCATGCGTTTATCATCTCTTGGATCCATGATCAGTTTCCATGCATCACTGTTGGCCGGATCATTTGGGCGAATGGTTGCCATAATTTCTCCGTAGGAATCATATCTTAATCCTTTTGCTCTGGTAACAGCGTCATGACAGCCGCTTTTTGCACAGTTGCTTACAAAAACAGGGAGTACATTTGTTTCAAAACAAATAATTCCTGCACCAACTGCAGGTGGAGTAATGCCGGGAGGTGGTGTGCCTCCGGGAATTAATGAATTGTGTTTACATGCATACAGGTAAACAACCAATAACAAACTGATGAATACAAGCCGCCTCATGTTACTTTATTTTATAGCACCTGATGAGTACCACATCGGTTAAATATCCTGTGCAGATTCCTTTCAGTGTGAGCAGGTCGCCTTCCTTTGTTTCAATCTCTTCTTCCATTGTACAATTTACGCCAAACATCGGGTCATCGGTTTTCAACATCAGTACTGTTTTCCCTTCATTGTTTTTTGAGACCGATGCAACATTACCGGTTACTTCAACTATTTTATCAATGTACATGGCGTTGGCGGCCTGTTCATTTGTACTGTACGCTTGAAAGAGCGCAGCTGCCTCTACTTTTAAGGCTTCAGCATTTTTTATGTTTTGGCGGGGTTTGTTCCAGATAAAAAACCATACATAACAACTGCCCAGAAGAAGTACTAATGCAAGGAGCAGTAAAAGTCGTTTTCCCATTTTCATGCTACTATATATTAACTACAAATTAGCTTTGAAATTGCGAGCTCATACAGAATAAGCAACCGAGCAGGGAAAAAGCATGTTTGAAACGGAATTTTCTCCCGCTGAAAATTGTAGAACTGATTTTTTATTGACGGAAGAAGCGCCGTCTTTATTTCACTGATACATAACTGGCAACCGGCTGCCGGTTCTGCAGACTTTTTGCAAGTGTTAATTCATCAGCATATTCCAATTCACCTCCAAAGGCAATACCCCTTGCAATGGTGGTAATTTTTACAGGCAGGTCTTTTATTTTTTTACTGATGTAAAACAAAGTGGTATCGCCCTGAATGTTTGGGCTTAAAGCAAAGATGAGTTCGTCTACTTCATCTGTACGCAGGCGTTGCAGCAGGGGTTCAATGGTAAGTTGATCGGGCCCAACACCATCCAATGGAGAAATAACGCCGCCAAGCACATGATATAAACCGTTAAACTGCTGTGTACTTTCAATAGCAATCACATCACGGATATTTTCCACCACGCAAATAATCTGTTTCTTTCGGGAGCTGTTGCTGCAGATATTGCACAAGGCCGTATCGGATACATTACAACACTTGCTGCAAAATTGAATATCCCTGCGCATGCCCGCAATGCTTTCTGCAAACAACTTTGCATCGTCTGCCGGTTGCTTAATAAGATGCAATGCCAAACGGAGCGCTGTTTTTTTTCCAATGCCCGGAAGTTTTGCAAATTCATTCACCGCCTGTTCAAGTAAAGTTGATGAAAAAGACATAAGCGAAAGTACGAAGTAAGATGAATTTTATATGACTGATTAAGAAAGTGATTAGCTGAAAGAGATCAAATTATTGCTTCATTTCAATCTCTAATTCATTATCCCAGTTATCTTTTACCAGCAAAGTTTTGTTGAGTTGTAAAACAATTTCCGGTTGCCGTTTCTTTTTGGCAAAGTATTCACCTGCATCCCAAATGCCGTTTTGATTTGTGTCGTACAGAATACCCAGCTGATAGTTTCCGGGTTTGTATAATTTCCTGTACCACTCTTTGCCGGAAAGGGGATAGCTGCCCGTTAACTGTTCATTGCGGTACAGTAATAAAACAGGATGCCGGGATGTATCAAGATTTTTAAACCGAATTCTTACCGATCCGTATTCCTTTTCCGTTTTAACACGAAATGCAATGGTATCGTTTCTTGTTGCTGCCAGTCCGGTTGTATCGGCTGCATAATCTTTGTTTAAGAACAGCTTATAGCTTGCACCCTGTTTCCAGGTTGTATACAGAATGAGTTTTTTATTGACCGTATCATTTTTAATAAGCAGATCGGTTACCCGTTTTGCAGAATCAATAAACAGAAGAATTTTACCGGTATCGAAACGTTTCAATGGTTTCTGATAGCTGAGTTTAAAACTGTCCATAAAATCCTGTGCACCTGCATCCAGATTGTTGGTGCTCATTAATGAGCGGATTTCACCTTTTGCAGGTGCTACACGTGGCGGTTCTTTTGGTTTTTCTTTTTCTGCTGCAAAGGCATATAAGGTAACAGGTTTTGTATTTCCTTTTACAGTAATGGCTGAATCAAGAAACGCAAACTGTTCAATGGGTTGATTGTATTTTTTATTCCCATCAGCATCAAGCAATGCGTACACATAAAAAGTTCCCGATGGCAAATTGGTAAACTGAAAATTTCCCTGTGCATCAACTTTTGCCACATAGCGTGGTGTTTCTTTTGCTACAGTAGAATCTTCCTGTTTACTGTATAACAATGCATACATGGTGCTGTCTGTTTTTCCTGTTTCTGCAAGCACAACTTTACCGCTCAGTTCATTACTGTCTATCTGAGATCCGGTTGAAAAAATGTAACGGAATTTTTTAAGCACATTCCCTTCGTTTAAATCTGTAATGGAATTGCCAAAGCTGATGCTGTATGTGGTATTAGGTTTTAATGAATCTTTTAATCGAATCGTTACTGTTTTCAATTTCGATTCAATGAGCGGCTGTTTGGCAGGGTAGGGTGAAATGAGTACTTCTTCCGAACTGTTTTTTAATTCAATAAACTCATTAAACGTCAGTACCAGTTTTTGATCTTTTACCTGTAAAGAAGAATCTTTTGGTGAAGCACTTACCAGCACAGGCGGAATACTGTCTCTTGGCCCGCCCAGCGGAGGAACAATATTGGCACAACCCGTAGAATGTACCATGTAAAAAAGTATACAAAATAGAGCTATAGCTAATGAGAAAAATCGTTTCATGTGTTTCAGCCGGGTTCAATTACAAAGTGCAAACATACCGTCTTTCACAGGAATTCATTTCCTCCAAATCCTAATAATCCTATAAATCAAGGTTCAGATATTTTCCTCCTCCTCATTCAAATCATGCAAAGCAACTGTCAATTCGTTGCTTTTTACAAAATTGCACCAATGACAGTCTTCTTTGCCGCAGCCGATGTAAAATTCTTTGTTCTGTATTTTTTGCCAAACAGAACTGATTTGCTGGCTAACGGTTTCAATATCTGCGGGAGTAATTATAATCTTTTCTTTGTGATAAATTTTCTTTTTATCGGGTTCAATAAAATCGAATTCGGTGCTGATTACTTTCCAGTCTTTCTGTTCATAATTATCTACAAGCATTTTATAAAATACCGCCTGCCGCCAGTAATCGCCACCGTTGGGTTCTTTCTCATTGGGACCTTTCATTTTTGACAGTGCCTTTTCATAGTCGCCTGTTTTATAATCCACCACATTCACCTGCTTGCCATCAAACTCCAGCTTATCCAGCTTTCCCTTAATAGGCACACCTTTGATCATTACATTACGTATGTTGCGTTCAATAGCAACGATCTTATTAAAACTGTGAATGTATTTATCGTAATAATTGCTCAACACTTCCACTCCGTATTCAAGCCTGCGTTCAAACTGCTCTTTGGTAAAACTTTCACGGTGGCGGTGCATGTACCATTCAAAGTCGGCAATGAATTGGTCTTTGGTATGAAATGCATCTATGTTGCTTTCTTTCAATTTAAGAAACAACTGTTCCAACGCATAATGAACAGATGAGCCAAACTCTGTTGCTTCGTTTTTGGGCGATGGTATGCGGATAAGATTTTTAAAATAAAATTCCAGTGGGCACTTCAGATAATTATTGAGTGCCGTAACATTCATCACAAACTTTTCAAGAATGGGTTCAATAAAGGCTTCTTCTGTTTTTTCAATTTCAGGTGCCTGTGCTTCACCAAATAATAAAGCAGTAAACGCACTTAATGCTTCCTGTGTAAGAATAACAGGTGTTGTTTTTATATCCTGTTCATCCTGTATTTCTGCTACAAACATGGATGGTTCCATTTCTTTACCATCATTTTTAAATCTGCTGTAAGAAACACTGAGATGTGTTTCGGCTCTTGTTAATGCTACATAAAACAATCTTCTCAGTTCTTCTTCATTATTATCTGTTGAATCGGTTGATGTGGTAAAAATAGTATCAGGTAATTTATAACCACCTGCCGGTTTGCGTTTCTTTTCCCAGAAACCGGCATTACAGCCGGCAAAGAATACATGTGCAAACTCGAGGCCTTTGGAACCATGCACTGTTAACAGATTCACTGCTTTCTCACTGCCGCTCACCTGTACAAGTGGTAAAGGAATGTTTTCTTTCTCCATCAACTCAATAACACTTACCAGTTCTTTTAAACTCAAAAACGGGTTGCGTCTGGTTTCTTCTTTTACAAAATCAAACAACCCGGTTAATACTTTTAACAGCCAGTGTTTATCCGGGCTTTGCATAATGTGTTTTAGTATGCCTGCTTCACGGATAATATTTTCAAACAAATGCTGCAGGGTTATATTGGGTACATCAGCAATCAGTTTTTCAAAAAGAACCGATGCTGTCTTCATTCCATGATGAATACTTTGTGAAAACAGATCTTTTGCAGGTGCATGTGCTTTCTCATGCAGGAGCCTGCGCATAGATGTTTTGTTTTGACTGAACATGGTGGAAGCTACTTCAACACTCAGTTTGGCAATTTCAACAGGAGGAATGTGAAACCAGTTGAAGTGCAGAATTTCAAACAGCATTTCATCGCCGCCATAGGGTACATCATGCTCGGCTGCAAGATATTTGAGGATTAAAATAATTTTTTGCGCCAGTGGTATTTCAAATGTGTTGAGGTTGCGTTTGCTGTAAAACGGAATACCCAGGTGGTTGAAATAATGCGTTAACTCATCACCATACTTATTCTCTTTATAAATGATGGCAATTTTGCCCGGTGGAATTCCTTCGCTGATGAGTTGTTGTACCTGCAGAGTGATATCAATCATTTCCTGCCGTTGTGTTTCATATGCTTTAATGGAAGGCAGATGTACTTGCTGCTGCAGTTTTTGATTGGATGAAACCAGATCTTTTGTTAAGCCTTTAATTTTTTTAATCAACCGTTCTTCATTCCGGTTAATAACGGATTTAGATACATCCAGAATGGGTTGGGTGGAGCGGTAGTTGTTGGTAAGTACAACTGTAAATAAATCTGCTGCATAACTGTTTCTGAATTTTTCCATGTTCTCAACGTTTGCACCTTGAAAACGGAAAATACTCTGATCATCATCGCCCACAACAAATACATTCGGATTTTCCCAATAGCTGATCAGCAGTTCAACAATTCTGTTTTGTGTACCGCTTGAATCCTGAAACTCATCTACCAGCACATATTGATATTGCTCCTGGTAATTAGCCAGCAGGTTTTTGTTTTCTTCAAATGCTTTGATCACCCATGTAATCATATCATCAAAATCGTAACGGTTCCGTTTGCGCATGATGGTTTGAAAACGGTCGAACTCATTTACAGCAGCACGGAGTTTATCCATCTTTTCTGTTTCCGCATCCAGTAGATTTTGTTTCACATCACCGGCATTGAACTGTTTGTATTTCTTTTTATAAATGAATTCATCTCTTGTTGGCAGATCGTTAAGATAAGCTTCAATTTTCTCCAGAATAAAAGCCGGCGTCCAGCCTTCTTTTTTCATTGTGCTGAACAGGCGGTCAAGATTGTTGATTTCAAAATACACATCACCACGGTAACGTTTCAACGGATGATTTTTGGGAAACGAATCAATCAACTCTTTGAACAATTCTGTTTTCTCCAGTTCAGAAACGGGATCCAGTGCGGTTTTTTCAAACTGAGAAAGATTTTCCTGAATTACATCATTACAAAATGCATGATAGGTATAGATGTTTACTTTGTATGCATCAGGCCCAATAAAACCCAACAGTCTTTTTCGCATGGCTACCACACCGGCATCGGTGTAGGTAAGACATAAAATGTTTTGTGGCAGTGCATCTGTTTCCAGTAATATTTTTCCAATGCGGCTGGCAAGAATCTGTGTTTTACCGGTACCGGGCCCGGCAATGACCATCACCGGACCTTCAATAGTATCAACCGCCAGTTTCTGTTGTTCATTGAGGCGGTTATATTCTTCTGTAAACTTTTGTTCCAGTTTTTGTTTGTTCAGCGACATGTTTCAAAGTTAATTCTAACAAAGAAAGATTGTCCTTTAAAAAAAGGGGTCAGCATAAAAGAGAGTTTGTGAAAATTTGTGGAGAAATGTTGAATAAGATGAGGTGCAGAATCAATGCCCCAAAGCAGTTTTCAAGTAATTTTCAGCAGTTCTTATACGAACCCGTTTTTAAAATCCAGCATTGACCGTACTGTAATACAGCCGTCTTTTTTAAAGGCGGCTTTTTGTTTTCCCTGATCTATACCCGATAAGTGGTATTTTTTAGTAGAAGTGTTCCCTCTAATTTTACAGTGTTGAAGGTTTTAGCCGTTGTTTATCCTAACACCCGCTGATTAGTCAGCTTACCTGTTTAAAGATTACTACACCGGAGGCAGAAATGAACAGCTACCTATTATTAAATGCCGTTTCTGCCTCTTTTTTTATCCCGGTAAACGGGAAATGTATTTCTCCATTTGTTTAATCTGGTCAACGATTTGCGACGTAGTAGGTTTTAACGCCTTTGCTTTGCGGAAATAATCTTTCGCAGCTCTGAACTCCCGTTTATTCATCATAATACTGCACATCTGTAAGTTGGCAGCGGCCTGGTTTTCTTTATCGGGCAAACCTTTACGTAACGCCTGACGAATATAACTTTCGGCCTGTTTAAAATTATTTTTCTGCATGGCCAGCATTCCCATTTGCAGCATACTGGCACCTTCTGCACCCTGCATCAGGGAAGAACCGGAGCCCAGATCAATTCCTTTCTTCATCATTACTTCTGCGCCATCATAATCCTGTTTCATCATGGCCATATTGCCTTTCAACGTATAATATACTGAGCGGATGGGTTTAAAAAGCAAGCCGGGAAACTTTACTGAATTGAGAATTTTTTCTGCACCCTCCATATCGCCGGCTTCCATATACTCCTGAATAAGACGAAGTGGTCCGAAAAAAAAATGACCAAACAGACTGATTACAGCAATTAGGTACAAAATGAATGATGGCCAGAAACCGGTAAAATAGTGCACCACAATTGCAGCAATCAGGAAAATGACAGCCAGCGGAAGTCTGTAGCGGATATATACGTTTAAAAATTTCATCTGTTTATTTATTGGGGAGCAAAGGTAGGGAACCGTACTTTCAAATTTGAAGATTTGGCCTTTGAAACAAGCGAAACAACTATTTTTGCCGCCCAATGGCCCCGTAGTTCAATGCCCGCCCGGATGAATTCCGTTCGGACGGAGATAGATACCCGCAGGCAAAGTGGCCCCGTAGTTCAATGGATAGAATAGAAGTTTCCTAAACTTTAGATACAGGTTCGATTCCTGTCGGGGCTACTTTGCCGTTTGTGGGTCTAAATAGTAAATACAGGTTCAATTCCTGAAGATGCTGCAAATTTTTTTGAATCACGGTCAGTAAAAAATCCTACCTTTTTTGTAAGATGAAAGTCATCTGCTTATTTTCTACCTCTTCGCTGTAAACTTTCTCAGAACTAAAAAATTAATTTTTAGTCTGCAAAATTTCTAAAGGAAAAATTGTCCATCTACTTGCGTTCATCCTCCATTTTCTGTTGTACAAACCAAGAGCATCTTTGTAAAGTCAATAAGATAAACTTTAAAAAAATTAAAATGAAACAATTTACAACTCCTACAAGAGATCAGGTAGCACCTGCCAATCAGGAAATTTTTGACAGCTTACATAAAGCACTGGGTTTTGTTCCTAATCTTTATGCAGCCATTGCGCATTCAGAAAACGGGCTGGTAAAATATATAGCTTACCAAAATGCCAAAACATCTTTAAGTAACAAAGAAAAAGAAGCAGTAAACCTTATTGTGAGCCAGGTAAACAATTGTATCTACTGCCAAAGTGCTCATACTGTTTTAGGAAAGATGAATGGCTTTACTGACGATCAGATCCTTGAAATCAGAAACGGAAATGGTCCTGATGCAAAATTAAATGCACTGGTTGCTTTGGCCGCCGGTATTACAAAATCCCGTGGTAATGCAGAGCCGGCTTTGGTTGATGATTTTTTTGCACAAGGCTATACCAATGAAAATCTGGTTGATCTTGTTTTACAGGTGAGTGATAAAACTGCAATGAACTATTTGCACAACCTCACTAAAATACCTGTTGATTTTCCTTTGGCGCCGGCTTTGGAGACAAAAGCTCTTGTCAGTTAAAACAAAAATCAGCAACTATATCAGGGATGTATTCTTGCTTTTGTGTACAAATCAATTTTATAAAATCACTCAATTAATATAAATGAAGAAAAGGATGATACTTACAATGTTGCTTATTACCAGTATGTTCACTTTTGAATCTTTTGCTACATACAAATCAACAGAGCTGTTGCCTGAGGATAAAATTCACACAGGTAAATCAGACAACATTATTTATCACAAAACAATTAAGATTGACGGGTTGGATATTTTTTACCGGGAAGCCGGAGATAAGACCAAGCCAACTATTTTATTGTTACACGGCTTGCCATCTTCCTCGCACATGTATAGAGATTTGATAAATGATCTTGCGGCAGATTATCATTTGCTTGCTCCGGATTATCCCGGTTTTGGTCAAAGTTCAGCACCTGTTACAACAGCTTACACTTATAGTTTCGACAATCTTGCAACAACTGTTAATCATTTTATTGATGCGATGGGGTTAAAAAAATTCAGTTTATATGTACAGGATTATGGTGGCCCGGTTGGTTTTCGTATTGCTTCGCAAAGACCGGAAATGATACAGGCATTGATTGTGCAAAATGCCAATGCTTATACAGAAGGATTGGGAGATGCTTTGAAACCTTTACTTTCTTATACGAGAAATCCAAATAGCGAAACCGAGAAATTGGTACGTACCATATTAACCTACGATGGTACTAAATGGCAATATACCGATGGGGCAGAGGATGTTTCAAAAGTAAGTCCTGACAGCTATGTTACAGATCAGTATTATTTAGATCGGCCGGGTAATGATGAAATTCAATTATCATTATTTCGTAATTATGGAAGCAACCTTGCATTGTATCCTACATGGCAATCATATTTTAGAAAATATCAGCCAGCCACTTTAGTTATTTCCGGTAAAAATGATAAAATCTTTTTAGCTGCAGGTGCAGAAGCATTTAAAAAAGATATTAAAGATGCACAGATAAGTTTATTAAATGGCGGGCATTTTGTTTTAGAAGAAAAACATGCAGAAGCTGCATTGCTTATCAGATCATTCTTAACAAAAAGAGGGATAAAATAACTTTTAATGCCATCAGGCATCAGGCTGTTTTAAGTGTATTAATTGCGATTGCCTTAAATACAAACAAGGTAAAAAAATCTATCCGGAAAAATTATCCATCCATTTGCGCCAGTCCTCCATTTTATTCGGATTTAATAGTTGCATCTTTATGGTTTAAAATATTACAAATGGAACTGCGTTACCCACTTCCTCCTTTTACAATGGAAACGGCTTTGCAAAAAGTTCAACTGGCTGAAGATGCCTGGAACAGTAAAGACCCCGAACGAGTTTGCCTTGCCTATACTATCAATACAGAATGGCGCAATCGAACTGACTTTATTAATGGAAGGGAAGAAGTAAAAGAATTTTTAAGACGCAAATGGCAAAAGGAAATTGATTACAAATTAAAAAAAGAACTTTGGGGCTTTCGTGAAAACAGGATGGCAGTGCGGTTTGAGTATGAGTGGCACAATGATGCCGGGCAATGGTTCAGGAGTTATGGAAACGAACTTTGGCAATTTGATGAGCAGGGTTATATGGCCAAGCGCTATGCAAGCATTAATGATTTGGCCATTGAAGAAAAAGACAGAAAACTTAAATAACAGAGTTAATGACGATGAATCATACAGCCCATACTTTAATTAACCCCCAAAACGGAAACCTTGCGTTTAAACTTTTTAGTTTTGAAGACGACGGCTTTTTTGATCATATTCAACGACTGAATTATTATTCTCTTATTTGGTTAAAAAAAGGCAGTGGAAAAATAACGGCCGATTTTACCGGATATGAGTTTAAAGAAAACTCACTGTTTGCCTTTGCACCCTATCAGCCATTTATGATGATGGCAGATACAACCATTGAAGGATATGTTATACATTTCCATCCCGATTTTTTTTGTATTCACAAACATCACAAAGCAATAGCCTGCAATGGCATTCTGTTCAATAATATTTATCAACCGCCATTTGTTGAGGTTGACGAACATGCAGCTATGACTTTTGAAACGCTTTTTAGTACAATGAAAGCTGAAATGCAAAATCCTGCATTGGCACAATATGAATTACTGATATCCTATTTAAAAATTTTCTTAATAACGGCTTCCCGTTTAAAAACAGAACTGCATCCACAAGCAGTAGAAACAAGCGAGGCAAATAAAGAACCGTTCGTGCTTCAAAAACTAAAAGATGCCATTGAAGTAAATTATAAAACAAAACATTCGCCAGCACAATATGCCGAAATGCTGTTTCTTTCGCCTAAGACATTAGCAAAAATGACCAAAACTTATTTTAATAAAACGCTCAGCAACCTTATTAACGAAAGAATTATTATTGAAGCAAAACGGGAATTATACCTCACCAATAAAACAATAAAAGAAATTGCTTTTGAACTGGGCTATAACGATGAATATTATTTTAGCCGTTTTTTTAAAATCAATGCAGATGTATCGCCACAACTCTACAGGCAAACTGTGGGGCAGGCAAGAGGGATGGCATAATCTATTACATAAGAATGTGAAAAGGGTTCTTAAACACAAATTCACATCAACAAGATCTGCAGAAAAATACATACCACTGTACTTGTAAATAAATCTTTCATAAATAAGTTGTGAAGTGTAACTTTCCGGCATCTTATGACTGTCATTTTTGTTCCCCAAGCTTCATCATACAAAATCCAAAATATTTACTGATGCAGCATTGCTTACAGAAATAAAGGTTATAAATAACAGGTTAAACTTTTATTTGTTATAACGGGTATGTAAAATACCTTTCACAAACATTCCGTCTTAAATTCATTTATATGCACCGAAAAGATTTTTTAGCCAACACAGGATTAGCAGCTGCCTCTCTAGCTGTATTACCAACTACAAGTTTGTTTGCAAACAATGCCGATCCGAAAGTGAAAGCAGCCATCATTGGAGTTGGTTTGCGTGGGCAAGGTCATCTGGATCTGTTGTTACGAAGGGATGATGTGGAGCTGCTGGCCATTTGTGATATTGATGACCGGATGTTAACCGGCGCTAAAGCCATCATCAACAAGAGTGGAAAAAAAATGCCGCAGATTTTTACCGGCGATTTATATGCATGGAAAAAAATGCTGGAGATAAAAGAACTGGATGCCATCATCATTGCCACTCCGTGGGAATGGCATAAAGAAATGATCATTGGTTCTTTGGAAGCAGGTATAAAATATGTTGGAACAGAAGTAATGCTGGGTATTACTTTAGAAGATCATTGGGATGTTGTAAAAGCTGCAGAAAAACACAACGCTCATGTAATGATGCTTGAAAATGTTTGTTACCGCAGAGATGTAATGGCGGTATTGAATATGGTGAGGCAGGGAATCTTTGGTGAAATGATTCATTTACAAGGCGGCTATCAACATGATTTACGTGAAGTGAAATTTAACAACGGCATTTCTGCTTATGGCAAAGGTTGTGAGTTTGGAGATAAAGGATGGAGCGAAGCAAGATGGAGGACACATCACTCCGTGCACCGCAATGGAGATTTGTATCCTACACATGGCATCGGTCCTATTGCACATTACATCAACATCAACAGAGGTAACCGTTTTGTAAATCTTACTTCTTTCTCATCAAAAGCAAGAGGATTGCATGAACATATTGTAAAAGAGTGTGGCCCCACTCATCCCAATGCAAAAATCAATTTTAAATTAGGAGATGTTGTTACTACAAGTATAGGTTGTGCAAATGGCGAAACGATTTTGCTGCAACATGATACCAATTTACCAAGACCATACTCCTTAGGTTTTCGTGTACAGGGCACCAATGGTTTGTGGATGGATGTTGCCAAAGGAATTCATATTGAAGGAAAATCAAAACCACACCAATGGGATGAAGCAAAAAAATGGTTCGAAAAATATGACCACCCATTATGGGCACGTTGGAGCAAGGAAGCACAGGGTTCCGGTCATGGAGGAATGGATTTTTATGTAATTCATTCATTCATCGAATCGGTGAAACGTAAAACAGCAACAGCAATGGATGTGTATGATGCGGCCGCATGGAGTGCTATTACACCATTAAGCGAACGCTCCATTGAAAAAGGAAATACAACTGTAGAGTTTCCTGATTTTACCGGCGGACAATGGATGAACCGCAAACCTGTATTTGCACTTTCGGATGCCTATTAAACAACAAACCTATGGAACAACTATTAACAACGGTGTTAGCTGAATATGGAATTGGAGGTAACAATGTGACTGCAGATGCTATCGGCAGCGGGCTCATTCATGCAACCTGGAAAATAACGGTTGAACAGGAGCACTATATTCTGCAAAAAGTAAATCACGGTGTATTTGCAGATCCGCAGGCTATATCCGATAACATTAAACGGATGGGCAGCTATCTGCAGTTACATCATCCACATTACTTGTTTGTTGAACCTATTACTACCTTACATGGAAGTACACTGGTGATGTACAACGAAGAATTTTACCGGTTGTTTCCATTTGTAAAAAAATCGTACACATATAATGTAGTTGCTGCAAAAGAACCAGCAAAAGAAGCAGCCGCTCAGTTCGGACGATTTACAAAACTGCTCAGTCAGTTCGACAGCAGTCAGTTAAAAATTACCATTCCATCGTTTCATGATCTTGATCTCCGCTATCAGCAGTTTCTATATGCAGTTGAAAACGGGAACATGCAGCGGATAAAATTTGCTGATGCATTGATTCAAAAGCTGATGAGCTTTTCCCCTATTACAGATGAGTTCATACAGATCAAAAATAATCCGTCTTTCAGGTTAAGAGTTACACATCATGATACCAAGATCAGCAACGTGTTGTTTAATGAAGAAGGAAAAGGCTTGTGTGTAATTGATCTGGATACGGTGATGCCCGGTTATTTCATCAGTGATGTGGGCGATATGATGCGTACCTATCTTTCGCCTGTTAGCGAAGAAGAACAGGATTTCAGTAAAATTGAAATACGTGAAGAAATTTATCAGGCCATCACCGAAGGATATTATTCTGAGATGAAAGATGAATTAACCAACGAAGAAAAAAAATATTTTTTCTATGCCGGCGAGTTTATGATTTATATGCAGTCCATCCGTTTTTTAACTGATTATTTAAACGATGATCTCTACTATACTGCCGCATATGATCTCCATAATTATAACCGTGCCTTTAATCAAACCATTTTGCTGGAAAAATACATGGCAGCAAAAGAGCGACTACTGCAATACAGCACCCGGTTGTTTTAATAATGGCTGTATTCCTTTACAGCAAGCCTTTTGATGTTAGTTGCAGCATCACAAAATCATCTTTCGGTGATTACCCGTGACGTCGTGCAATATTTTTTTTAATTTTTTTTTCTGCAGAACTGCTGCATGACTGTACTCGTTTTTTTTTGCTACGAAAAAAAAATTCACCTGGATGTCGGGCAATAAAATTTAACAGCTTTCATAAAATAAAAAAAAATTCGATGTATGGGCAGCACATTTTGAAAAGCAGGTATCTGTGTAACAACAGATCTGTTTTAAAGAAAATATGTTGGCATGATACTTGTTTTTCAGGAAAGCAGGTACATCAACAATGAATCATCAAACAAAAATCTAAGCATTATGAAAATGAAATTATTTTTCGCAGCAATTCTTTCTATGGCATTATTAATCAGCTGTAAAAAGAACAAAGAAGAGTCAGGCATTACTTATCAAATGAAAACATCTAACCGCAGCGGCGATGTATCAAGCCGTGCCGGAACAGATGCAGGTACTGCCAGCAGAACCGATGGTACCATTAACTGGACAAGCGGGTTCGCTTCTACAACCTCAATTGAATTTGAAGCAGAGAATTCCAACTCTGAAATTGAATACGAAACTGAGGTACGTAAAAAAGTTGATCTGTTTGCATCGGTTTCAACTCTTGGAAACATTAATGTGCCTGCAGGTACGTATGAAGAAGTTGAATTTGATGTTCAGCTTGCACCAAACGGCCCGGATGCAGCACTGGAGTTAAGAGGTACTTATAATGGCACACCCATTGTATACCGTAACAACAATGCCATGGAAGTTAAGGTAGAAGGAGAGAATGTTGTCATTGGCCAAAATAATGGTTATAGTGCCATTATTAACTGGGATCTTTCATTTATGTCCCGTGGTATTACCTCTGTAGCACTTGCAGCGGCAACTTTAACAAATGGCGAAATTGTGATCTCTGCAAACTCTAACGCAAATTTGTATGGAATTATTACCGCAAATTTGTTCCTTATGTCAAGTGTTGAGTTTGAAGATTAAATGTTCAGTTTACAGCAAGCAGTTGGTGTTGATTGTTGATTATAATTATGGGCATGATAAAGGCAAGGTGTACACCTTGCCTTTTTTTTGACATCAGTTTTATAAAAACAGAATGAAAAACTTACACCTGTATTGTTTTCCATTTTCCTTTTTTAAAATAATACCAGGCTACCAGTGCAATCAGTGTTTCAGCAAGAGGAATGGCAATAAATGCACCGGTTGCTTTCAGATCAAAACCCTTTGCTAACAGATAGGCAACGGGAATTTGAAATAACCAGAAACAAATCAGGTTGATATAGGTAGGTGTTTTAGTATCGCCTGCACCATTGAGTGCCTGTGTCATAACCATGCCGATGCCATAAAAAACATAACCTGCTCCAATGATCTGTAACGATCTTGCTCCGTATGCAACCACTGCTGCATCTTGTGTAAAAAGCCGGATGATGGGTGTAGCAAAAAATACAAAGAGCAGCGTTACAAAACTCATAAAGATTACATTGTATTTTGCTGTAAGCAATACACTCTGTTCTGCCCGCTCTGTTTGTTTGGCTCCGAGATTTTGTCCTACCAATGTGGCCGCTGCATTACTTAAACCCCATGCAGGTAAAATAAAAAACACCACATTGCGGATGGCTATCTGATAACCTGCCGATGCGGTGGTGCCGCCGGTTTCAGCAACAAGCCTTGCAAGAATAATCCAGCTGCCGCTGGCAATAATAAACTGTATGGTTGCAGGCGATGCAATGTTAATGATGGAGCGGATGATTTTTGCATCCCACGAAAAATGATGTGCATGAAATTTCAACAATCCATTTCCTTTAAACAGATGATAACATTGATACAGCACACCGGTACTCCGGCCAATAACCGTTGCAATAGCTGCACCTTTTAAACCAAAGAAATGAATAAAGATGGGGCAGAGAATAATATTGATGATACTTGCCAGCCATAAACTTTTCATAGCCGTGGCAGCATCACCTGCTCCACGAAAAATTCCATTGATGAGAAACAATAGCATTATGGCCACACTTCCTCCCAGCATAATTCTGGTAAACATCGTGCCTTCTTTTATTACTTCTGCACTGGCACCCATCAGTCGCAGTACATCTGCAGCAAATACAATTCCTGCAATGCTTAATACCACTGTTGCAATCATGGCTATAATGATGGATTGCGCACCTGCATGTGCAGCTGCTTCGGGATTTTTTTTTCGCCAATTCTTCTTGCCACCACAGCTGTGGCAGCAGTGCTTAAACCAATAGCAACAGAATAAATAATTGTTACAACCGATTCGGTAAGTCCAACTGTTGCAATAGCATTTTGTCCCAACTTGCCAACAAAAAACATATCAACCACAGCAAACACACTTTCCAGACTCAACTCCAGAATCATGGGAATGGCGAGTAAAAAAACGGCTTTGCGTATGCTGCCCTGTGTATAATCCTGTTGCTCGCCTCTGAGCGATTGTTTAAGTGTTTGATAATAATAGGCAAGCCTGTTTTGATTAGAGGAATTCGTCGTCATTTAAAAAATTTAAAAGTAATGGAAACTGATAACCGGTGAAACGAATGGTTTCACTTAACTCCGGGAGATTTGTCTGTAAGACGACTTAGTGCTTCATATGCCTTGAATGAATAAATCAAATGTAGAATTTTTATTTGTTTTTCTGCAACAGCCGCACAAGGAAAGTAAAGCGATCCGTGTAAGACGGTATTTTACGGGCAATGCTTTTTTTTGATTGCATTATGCAAAACAAGTTTGTAATTTTAAGCACAATTGTAAAAATCATGCGTACGTTCATTTTAACCCTTCTTGTATTGTCACTGGTTGCAGAAAGCCGTGCACAGGCCCGTATTCCTGTAAATGAACCTTCGGGAAATGTAAAGCCCAATAACGCGCCGGTAACAAATACGGGTAACAGCAATACTGGCAGCAACAGCAGCAGCGAATTAAAAAAGTACAGCGATCCGCAGGGTCGTTTTACCATTGGCTATCCCGGCGACTGGAAATTTGAAGACAAAACAGAAAATGCGGTGATACAGATTACATCACCTGCAGAAAACGACAATGATAAATTTCGCCAGTACCTCAACCTGCAAATTGAAACGCTCAGCGGAGGTACAAACATTGAAGAGTATGTAAAAACAAATATGGATGGAGTTAAGGATCTGGTGAAGGGTTATCGGGAAGTATCCAGTATGTATTTTAACCGGAACGGTGCAAAAGCGTATCAGATTATTTATAAAGGCAAGTACGGCGATATGACTTATGACATACAAATCAAACAATTATTTGCCATTGCTAATGGAAAAGGATATGTGTTAACCTATATCAGTAAAGAAGATGAACGTGATGCATTTGAAACAACCGCCAATAAAATCTTTAACACATTTAAATATTAAAAGCCTGTAAAAAGGAACGCATAAAAAAATCCCCCCGATGCATCGGGGGGATTTCTATTTATATCTGAATATTATTTTCGACTGTTCATTTTTGCCAGTAAGCGTAAGATTTCTAAATACAGCCATACTAAAGTTACAAGTAAACCAAAAGCACCATACCATTCCATATACTTTGGTGCGCCCATGGCTGAGCCCTGTTCAATCATATCAAAATCGAGCAGCAGATTTAAAGCTGCAATAACAATGACTGCAAGAGAGAAGATGATACCGAAGGTAGAGCCGGTAGTTAAAAATTCAAATCGTATATTAAAGAATCCGAGTATCCATGTTAATAAATAAAAGAAGGCAATACTCGCTGTAGCAACAAAAATGATGGATTTAAATTTTTCAGTTACTTTAATAATCCGCAGCGTGTACAGCAGATACATGCTGGCAGCAACTGCAAATGTAAGAAGCACTGCATGACTGATAATGCCGGGATATTTTTCCTGAAATATAAAATTGAAGTAAGCCGAAATAGCTCCTACAAATAATCCTTCCAGTATAGCATAAGCAGGTGCCAGATATCCACTCCATTCTTTTTTAAAAGTGATGATCAATGCAACAACCAATCCGCCCAGTGCACCAACCAACATCATGGGCATAATTTCTTTTCCTGCATCAAACCACTGCCATGCAAAAGCTGCACCTGCCATTACCATCAGCATCAGAAAACCAAATTTGTTCATCGTTCCACGAACGGTCATGGTTTCACCACTGTCTACAGGTATACTTTGCTGAAATTGCTTTTCACTAAGTGTTGGATTGCCCGATTTAAATAAAGCCATGTTTATTTTGTTTTAGGTAATAAAAATAAAGATTCTTTTACACATTCGGTTGTGTGCCGTCGTTACTGCCTTTTTTCTTTAACACATCGTTGAACATGTTTTCGGCCTCTTCTTTTATTTTCTCAGCTTTCGCTTTCAGGTCTTCTTTCAATTTCTGTTTTTCTTCATCGCTCATACTGTTGTACTTAAACAATCCATAACCAGCAGCGGCGCCCAGGAAAAATGTAGAGATCTGTTTTAAGTTGAACATGGTTTTTGTTTTTTTAAGAATGATCAAGTTTTAATCCAAAGATCAACCATCTGTCAAGAATGCAGGCAGGGGTTGATGGATTCAAGACCGGGCGGCAATTTCTTTCCGCTTTATCAAACATAAATAGAAAAGATTGTGGATAGAGTTTAATTTTTTCATAGATTGAACCCGCCTAATTTTGCAATGCTATGACAAGAAACCAGGAAATATTAAACGACGTCGTTATTAAGTTTGCCGGAGACAGTGGAGACGGAATGCAGCTCACCGGCAGCCAGTTTACCAACAATACCGCTTTAATGGGGATTGATCTTGCCACCTTCCCCGATTTCCCTGCAGAGATCCGTGCTCCGCAAGGAACCTTGGCAGGAGTGAGTGGATATCAGCTTCGTTTCAGCAGCGACAGTGTATTTACACCCGGCGATGCCTGCGATGTGCTGGTAGCTATGAATGCCGCTGCGCTCAAAGCAAATCTTACCGCTTTAAAGAAAGGCGGAAAGATTATTGTCAACACCGATGGCTTTGATGCAAAAAACCTCCGCCTGGCCAATTATCCCGAAGGTGAAAATCCATTGGAGAACGACAGCCTCTCTAACTACGAGGTTTTTAAAATGGATGTCACCAAAATGACCCGTGAAGCATTGAGTGATATGACGATGGGGATGAAAGAAAAAGACCGGGCAAAAAATATGTTTGTGCTGGGCTTTTTATATTGGATGTACAGCCGTGAAATGGAGAATACCATCAACTTTATTAAAGAGAAGTTCAGCAAGAAGCCCGATATCATGGAAAGTAATATCCGTGTACTGAAGGCAGGATATAATTATGGCGATACCACCGAAACATTTACTACTACCTATAAAGTAGAGAAAGCAAAAATGGAGCCGGGCATGTACCGTTCCATTATGGGTAACCAGGCAGTAAGTATGGGTTTGATCGCCGCCAGCCAAAAAAGCGGATTGCAATTGTTTCTTGGTTCTTATCCTATTACTCCTGCAAGTGATATTTTACACGATTTAAGTAAATACAAATCCTTTGCTGTAAAAACATTTCAGGCCGAAGATGAAATTGCTGCTATCACATCGGCCATTGGTGCTGCCTATGGCGGATCATTGGGTGTTACAACAAGCAGCGGTCCGGGTATTGCATTAAAAGGCGAAGCCATGGGTTTGGCGGTGATGCTGGAAATTCCGTTGCTCATCATCAATATACAACGTGGAGGTCCATCAACTGGCTTGCCTACCAAGACTGAGCAAAGTGATTTGATGCAGGCTTATTATGGAAGAAACGGTGAATGCCCCATGCCCATTATTTCTGCATCAACACCTGCAGATTGTTTTGATGCGGTGTATGAAGCAGTGCGTATTGCAGTACAACACATGACACCGGTTATTTTCTTAAGCGATGGTTATATTGCCAATGGAGCAGAACCATGGCGCTATCCGCAAAGTGCCGACTTACCCGAAATAAAAGTTTCGTTTAAACAGGGTCTTGATGAAGGCGAAGAAAAATTACTGGCGTATAAACGTGATGAAAAATTAGTTCGTCCATGGGCTATCCCCGGAACACCGGGATTAGAACATCGAATTGGCGGATTAGAAAAACAAGACATTACCGGTAACATCAGTTACGATGCAGAGAATCATCAGCACATGGTAAAAACAAGACAGGCAAAAGTTGATATGATTGCTGATTATATTCCGTTGCAGAAATTAGACAGCGGACCGGCAACGGGTAAAGTATTGGTGTTGGGATGGGGCAGTACGTATGGAGCCATTAAAAGTGCCTGTGCAGAGTTGCAGGCGCAGGGCAAATCAGTAGCGCATGCACATTTACGTTATGTGCGTCCGTTCCCGAAAAACCTCGGAGATATTATTAAGAATTACGATACCGTATTAATTCCTGAGCTCAATAACGGACAGTTGATCCGCATTATCCGTGATGTATATTTTATAGATGCAAAAGGATACAACAAGATCAAAGGCGTACCAATTACAAAAGGAGAGTTGATTGAGGAGTTGGGGAAGTATTTGTAAAATGATATTTTTTTTGAAAAGCGACAGTTCATTGCTGTCGCTTTATTTATACAAAATATTTTCAAACCCATTGCACTGCTGATGTTTTTTTCAGCAAGTGTGTTTATTAGTTTACAGACCCAGGAAAATAGTTGAACCCGAATTAACCACCTTCTTTTGATGCAGTTAATTTCCACTTATACAATCTGTGCATCTCTGCCATATGCGGCAATGTTAAAACAGAAAGTAAAATAAATAACGAAGGCAGGCTGCTGCTCTGCATCCATTCAGCTTTTCCATATTTCATAATCAACAACAAAAGTACAACAGATCCCAAGGTAGCAGGCACAGCATTGAACAGCAGTTTTTTAATACCCGCCTGTTTAAATACCGAGAAACGGATATGTTGTAATGCCTGTACACTGTGCCACCCGGTAAAATATAGAATGAAGCCAAGAATGAGTGAAGTATAAACGGTTGTATACATAAACAACAGAAAAACAAATACACTCATCCATTGATCCCGTTGCTTGAACACACTACTGAAAAGAAGCACTGCACTTACAACAAACCAAAGCAAATGTGGTATCTGTTTCAGTATGTTCATGATGGCCACTGCAGCACCCTGATTACCTGCAACAAGCTGTATCCATTGCAAAGTAACAGATGGATCTTTCAGCAGCAGCCACATGAGCAAGCAAGATCCATAAATAAAAATAATTAACGGCGATGTTTGTTTGTTGCTGAAGCTCAACATATCTGTTTCACCAAAATGCCATGCTGTTAACAACAGAAACAGGAGCAAGGCAATGCCCGGTGCAAACAACCAGACCAACAGATAAATCAGTGCCGATAAAATATATTGAAGCAGATACCGGATGAGTTTAAATTTTTCTTTTTCAATAAATGAAGCCGTGAGATGATCCATGGCACCATGTGGTATGCCTGCAATTAATATCCCTGCAACTGCTATCAAATATTCAGCTAAGCTACCCTGCCAATAGTTTCTGGTGAGGAGTAACAGCACAACGGTGAATAGCAGGATGCAGGTATGCAGCAGTGTCTTATTCATTTAAACAGGGAGATTCGTTTTAAAAACGGCGTCCATGGTAATCCTGCAAAAATTTTTAGTTCATCCAGCAGCGAACTGTCTTCATTTAAAAATTTCAGAATACGGTGTAACGGTTGCTGCTGAAACAGTCGTTTAAAAATAGCTACAGCGCAGGAAGGATCTTCCTGAATAATTTTGAGCAGCAGATGATCATAAAATAAAAACCGCTGATGTCTTGTTCTGCGTTTCAACTGATTGGTTTCAAATGAATCGGCAATTTGTTTACAGTCTTCCATCATGCGCAGAAAAGCATAACCGGTAGAAGGTTTAATTAATCCGCCTGCACCACCAATGTTGATGATGCCATTCTTTGTTTGCTGATCTATCTTTTCTCTGTACAGCGGAATTTTTCCTTTCTCTTTTTTAGTTACAGTATAGGCAGGACAGTTTTTCTGCGAAAGAAAGTTTCTGATTTTATTTTCATACACCAGTGAGTCATATACTTCGCTGGAGTAAAACGTATATTCAATCAATGCTTCGTTTTTATTAAATGGCAGTACATACAAAAAACCAAAGGGCCCACCTTCGTAATCGCTGAAATCCATTAAGGATGCTGTCTGTTCATCAAACCAGGCTGTTTCAGTTTGTACAAACCAGCCTTCAAAGTGTTGCCACATTTGCTGTGGCGTATCTGCAACCAGTGCAGGCACACTGTTAAAAATCCGGGCGGTTTTGAATTGCTGTGTTGCTGTACCTACGGTGTAAGTATTTTCTTCCTTACTGATGCTGTTGATTTTTTCGTGCAGGATATGAATATTCGCATGATGATTAAAAAAAACATCATTGAAGTATTGGTTAAACGCAGAACCATTGATGCAGGAATAAGTAAATGGCTGAATGCTTTGTTTGATGTTGATTTGTTTTGCATCAAATTTCAACTGCTTCCATTCTTTGTGTACGAGCTGTTGAAAAGGATTGTTTTCTGTTTCCCAGAAGCACCAGGTTTTTTCTGCTGTTGTATTTTCTTCTTCCAGTACTAGTATACGTAAACGGTTAAACCCTTTTTTTTTGCTGAGAAAGTAAAGCAACATGCGGCAGGCTGCACCGCCTCCTGTAAAAATAATATCGTACCGGTTTGGTTGCATGTGTAAGAAATAAAGGGCCTGCATGTGCAGACCCTTTATTCAATCAATTTATTTTTATGCTGATGCTTTTCTTGAGAGTGCATAAATCACAAGACCAAAACCAATTTTGTTTACAGCATCACCAACGTTGTAAACAATATCCATGGCTGCTGTAGCTGCTGCACGGTCTGCTACTAATTCCAGACCAAACAAACCACCTTTAGTTCCGAGGATGTAACCTAAAGGATAAATCGCCCAACCTACAAGTACAAACCAGGCTAATGTTTTTGTTGCTTTTGCAACATCGGGTCCTGCATCACCGGCTAGCTTTGCTACTTCACCAAACCATACTAAGTAAGCAATGTAGAAATAGAATAAACCGCTGATAGCACCCCAAACCCAGCTTACGCTTTCTTCCGGATAAATAGCTTCACCAACATATCCTGTTACCAGCATACCAACTGATGCAGCAATTAATTTCCACAATAGACCTTGCTTTGCACCGGCTTTCTTTGTAATGAGATAAAACTCAACGCACATAAGTGGTACAGTTAATAACCAGTCTACATAACGGAAAAAAGTAGGCGACTGACCGGTTTCTAAATTGTAACCACGCATGTAATAATAATGCACGGCTGCAATAAATGTAATAAGGCCCGATACAAGTACAGAAGTACGCCACTTCTTGTCTGTATTGTTTAATTCAAAAAAGAAAAACACAGAGGCTGCCATCATTGCCATGGTGCCTACAAAAAAAGTAAACGCAACATAATTGTCGTTGGCAATTGGTTGCATTTCGAGGAGAAATGTCCGGAACATATGCATTCGTTTTGATTTGAAAATAACCTGTTTGTTTAATTAACAGGGTTAACAAGCTAAACAAAACGTAAAACGTGAAAAGTTGTTTAATAAAAAAGGAGAATTTTTATAATCGTTCAACGTAGATGTCTTTTTTTCTAAAGAAGAGTAAACAGTATCTCAATTCTTTATGATGTATGCTGAAGAAGTTCAATTCATTCTATTCCTCCCCCGGGTTGCTTCCAAGTAAAAAAAATGTAATCAAAAGAAAATCATCTTTCACTGTTGTTGAATCTGCAAACGGGTTAATTATTTTTTTGAAAATACCGGCAAACCTGCTGCAATCCACATTCTCTGCATTTGGGATTTCTTGCTATACACGTATAACGTCCGTGTAAGATGAGCCAATGATGTGCTTTGTGCACCAGTTCAGTTGGAAAATGTTTGATCAATTCTTTTTCAACAGCTAAAGGAGTGGTAGCTGTTTGCTTTACCAGCCCAATACGTTTGCTTACACGAAACACATGTGTATCAACCGCCATGTTGGGTTGTGCATCTACTACCGATGTAATCACATTCGCCGTTTTTCTTCCCACTCCCGGGAGTGTTACCAGCTCATTAACGGTTAATGGAACTTCGCCAGCAAACTCATTCATGAGTTTTTGCGCCATGCCAATTAAATGTTTGGTTTTGTTGTTGGGGTAAGAAATGCTTTTGATGAGTGGAAACAATTCTTCAAACCTTGCCTTGCTCATGCTTTCAGCATCAGGATATTTTTCAAAGATAGAAGGAGTGGTTAGGTTTACCCGTTTATCGGTGCATTGTGCACTGAGGATAACAGCAACGAGTAACTGATAAGGATTGTCGTACAACAGCTCGGTTTCAGCATTGGGAGCAAACTCAGTAAAATAGTCAATAACCGCCTTGTAACGTTCTTTAGTCGTCATCCTGAAATTTGAATGACGGCGAAATTAACGAAAGATCAGTTGGGAGAATTAATGCTTTTCAGCAACCTCTTTATGGGCATACTTGAGCACATTCAAAACAGTCTCAGTGCGGGGTGAAAAAGTGAATTTGGTTAAACGATGTGCCGCTTTTTTAATCACTTCAAACTTTTCCCTCAGGGTCCAGTCTTCAGCCATTGCCTTTTCAATTGCGGCTGATTCTTCGGCGGTGGTTTCTTTATAGAGGTATTGTAACAAGTCTTCCGGTGTAAAGTTATGTGACATAAGCAATCCTGTTTTTTGGTGAAGGGGCTTTTCAGAGGATGCTTTGTTTAAAAACGCCGTTTAAAGACTTGTATTGTACAGGAAGGTGGAAATTTATTCGTTAAAAAGGAAAATATCTTCATTATCCTTCTTCATATAATACTTTTCACGGGCAATCCGTTCGTAGGCCGAGGGGTCCGATTTACGCTTTTCCAGCTCGGTTTTGGCAGCATCAATCTTCTTATTATAGTAGGAGGTGTTGGTTTTTAATTCAGAAAGCTTCTGATAACGACCGATCTGGGTTAGAAAATCATTCCGGTCAATAAACAGCATCCAGATGGTAAAACCAATGATGGTAAGCAGATACTTGTTTTTTAAAACAGATGGTATATGGGTTAGAAATTTCATTTCTGAAGTTTAAAGTTGAATTGTTTAAAGTTGAAGGTTCATTAACCTTCAACTTTAAACCTGAAACCTTCAACTATGGTTTCCCAAATTTAATTCTTCCTTTTGGATAAATCGCATTGTCGCCCAGCATTTCTTCAATACGGATCAGCTGGTTGTATTTGGCCATACGATCTGTACGTGAAGCAGAACCGGTTTTAATTTGTCCGCAGTTGAGGGCCACCGCTAAATCAGCAATGGTCGTATCTTCTGTTTCACCACTTCTGTGACTCATGATAGAAGTAAAGCCGGCGTTCTGTGCCATTTGCACTGCATTGATGGTTTCAGTAACTGTACCAATCTGGTTTACTTTAATGAGAATGCTGTTACCAATGCCTTTATCAATACCATCTTTCAAACGCTTTACATTGGTTACAAATAAATCATCACCCACCAACTGACATCTGTCACCAACTGATTCCGTTAATTTTTTCCAACCGTTCCAGTCATCTTCGGCCATACCATCTTCAATTGAAACGATGGGATATTTATTCACCCACTCAGTCCAGTAAGCAACCATTTCATCGCTGCTGATCACTTTATCGGGATTGCTCTTATAAAATTTATAGGTGTTGGTTGCTTCATCATACATTTCACTTGCAGCAGCATCCATCGCAATACCAATTTGTTCGCCTGCTTTGTAACCCGCTGCAGTAATGGCTTCCAGCACAGTTTCAATAGCTTCTTCATTGCTTTTTATTTCTGGAGCAAAGCCACCTTCATCACCTACATTGGTACTGTATCCTTTTTTCTTTAACACGGTTTTGAGTGTATGAAAAATTTCAACACCCCAACGCAACCCTTCGCTGAAAGTAGGAGCACCAACCGGTATAATCATGAATTCCTGGAAATCAATTTTGTTATCGGCATGTGCACCGCCATTCATGATGTTCATTAACGGCATAGGTAACACCGTGCTGTTTACACCACCGAGATAACGGAACAAAGGCAAACCACTTTCTTCTGCTGCTGCTTTTGCAACCGCCATGCTTACAGCTAATGTTGCATTGGCGCCTAGGTTCCCTTTATTTTCTGTGCCATCAATTTTAATCAGGAGATGATCAATATATGCCTGGCGGGTAACATCAATACCAATCAACTGATCAGCAATAATATCATTTACATTTTGCACGGCTTTTAATACACCACGACCAAGAAACCTGCTCTTATCGCCATCACGAAGTTCAACAGCTTCATGTTTTCCGGTACTTGCACCACTTGGTACAGCGGCACGGCCAAGAATGCCATTATCAGTTATTACGTCTACTTCAACGGTGGGGTTACCACGGCTGTCGAGAATTTGTCTTGCGTGAATGTCTGCGATAAAACTCATAGTATTCAATTTGTAGTTAAAATGTATAGTCCGAAAGTCGGGAAGACAAAAGTCCGGAAGACGGGTCTGAACTTTTAGGCGGGAGTTTTCTTTTGGACTTTTTAACTCCTCACTTTTCCGACTTTCTTAATTCGCTGCAAAGAAAAGACTTTCAGCGGCAGCAGCAAAGAGTTATAAGCAGTGAAATGATTATTTTTAAGTATAACAAACGATTGTATGGATACAGAAATGATCAGTTCTATTGCCATGGGTATTGCGTTGAGTGCATGTTGCGGGTTCAGAGTTTTTGTACCGATGCTGGGTGCAAGTGTTGCGGCTTATCTGCATTGGTTCAATTTACCGGTTGATATGCAGTGGATGGCCGGCCTGCCAGCACTGATTTGTTTTGCAACTGCTGCTGTATTGGAAATGGCAGCATACTATATTCCTTTTGTAGATAATTTACTCGATACCATTGCTACACCACTTGCTGTTGCTGCAGGAACAGTATTAGCTGCATCTTTTTTACCCATTGCTGAATTCAGTCCGATTGTAAAATGGGTGTTGGCATTGGTGAGTGGTGGTGCAGCTGCAGGAACTGTTCAGTCAGGAACAGGATTGCTGCGTTTGTTTTCGAGTAAAACAACTGCAGGTGCAGGAAATGCAGTTGTAGCAACCGGAGAAAATGTTGCAGCAGTGGGCGGCACTGCATTGGCGTTTGTAATACCGGTTGTTATTGCAGTGCTGATGTTGTTGTTGATTGGATGGATTGTGAAGAAAGGGGTGGGGAGAATAAAATAGAAGTTGATGTCTGTTCACCCGCATTGTGAATGTATTTACTCAACAAAAGAAAGGCCATCGATGACTGTTCACCCGAAGGGTGACTGTTCATCATTAAGAAAGAGATAAAACATGAGATTGATGTCTGTTCACCTGAAAGGTGACCGCACATCCTGCAGAAATTATCACATTGCTAACTGCACATCATAATAAAAAAATTATAAAATATGAGCTTTCTGCCAAATAACATCTATCATGTTTATAACCGAAGTATAAACCAAGAAATACTTTTTAATGATGAGAAAGAATATTTGCGGTTTCTTGAAATGGTCAGAAAGCATTTGTCGCCCCACTGCGAAATACTTGGCTGGTGTTTGATGCCAAATCATTTTCATTTATTGATTTATACAAATGAACAAAGTGTTGAAATGAAAAAAGTAGGCGGGTTGCAATTGCAATTGATACAAAACGGCATTCGGATTTTATTGAGTAGTTATTCAAAATCATATAATTTTCATCATCAGCGAAAAGGCAATTTATTTCAGCAGAAAACAAAATATAAAGAAGTGTTGACCGATGGCCTTCAGGTTCTTCATTATATTCATCAAAACCCTTGGAAGGCAGGGATTGTTACAAAAATGGAAGACTGGGTTTTTTCTTCCTTCAATGATTTTGCAGGCTTTCGCAAAGGGACCTTATGTAATCTGCAATTGGCTATTCAATTGCTGGGTATTCAACAACAATCTTTTATAAAGAAAGTTATGCTTCTGTATCGAAAGATGTGATTATGAAATTGAATTTGGAAGAATGAGTGTGGATGGTGTGCAGTCACCCTTCGGGTGAGCAGACACCGGTTGAGAATTGTTGGTTGTTTGTAAGCATGAGGGTATATGGTGTACAGTCACCCTTCGGGTGAACAGACACCAGGTTACGAAGTTAAACTCCTGAATACATCTTCCAGCGAACTGCTGTCACTTCTGATCGATAAAATATTGAGATTCTTTTCTAATGAAATTGTCAATAATTGTTTTTTTAATTCTTCCGGATGATCCGTTTTAAATTTCCAGGTTGTTTGGTTGATGCGTATACCATTTTGAATTTGATTGAAGATGGTTTCATCTACATCTTCTTTCAGTTCAAGTATCACTTCTCCCGCATGCACTTTTTTCAGCAAATGCGATAGCTGATCATCCGCTACAATCGTTCCTTTGTTGATGATGATCACTCGATCACAAATCGCCTGTACTTCCTGCAGGATGTGTGATGAAAATAAAACCGTTTTGTTTTGCCCCAATTGTTTAATTACTTCACGTATTTCAATAATCTGGTTGGGATCAAGTCCGCTGGTTGGTTCATCCAAGATCAATACTTCCGGATCATGAATTAAAGCCGCCGCTAAACCAACACGTTGTTTATATCCTTTTGAAAGCTGACTGATTTTTTTATGTGCTTCAGGAGTTAACCCAACCTGCTCAATTGTTTTTTGGATGTTGTTTTTTGGATTTTGAATCTGGTGCACTTCTGCAACAAATTCTAAATACTCTCTCACATACATGTCGACATACAATGCATTGCTCTCGGGTAAGTAGCCGATTTTTTGTTTGCTGCTGATGGGATGTTCTTTCACATTCACATCACATACTTGCGCATTGCCTGATGTTGGTTGCAGATAGCCGGTAATCATTTTCATGGTGGTACTCTTGCCTGCACCATTTGGTCCGAGAAAACCAACAATCTCACCTTTATTCACTTTAAATGAAATGCCGTTCACCGCTTTTTGCTCGCCGTAAATTTTTACCAGGTTCTTTACCTCAATGGACATGCTGCTGAGTTTGTGTCAAAAATAAATGAAAAACTGGAAGTACTTCTTGCTTAATGAATAAGCAATACAGTTCCCTTTTGGTTATAAACTTTGTTGTTGCGTTTGTATTGAATGGTCCATGTATATAACCCCGTGGGGGCCTGTTGGTTGTTGATGTTGCCATTCCATCCTGTAAGAACAGAGTTGGTACTGAAGACCATTTGCCCCCAACGGTTATAAATGTTGAATTTAAATTCATCCACCTGGAAAAAAGCTTTTGCAAAAAGCACATCATTCAAACGGTCTTTGTTTGGAGTAAAAGCATTGGGCACAAAGATGATGTCGGCGCAATCTTTAAAATCAATCACAATATCATCAATTGCAACACCACATGTATTACCCACTGCAACAGTATAAGTTCCTGCAGCAGTTACGCTGATGGTGGAATCGGTACTGTTGTTGCTCCACAAATAGGCTTCAGCTAATGGATGAGTTGCAACAAGCGTTAGCGGCTCATTGAAACAAAGTGTGGTATCGTTTCCTAATGTAACAGATGGTGTAAAGTTTCTTGTGATGGTAAAGCTGTCTGTGCGTTTGCATACGCCATCACTTGTAAGCAGGGAATATGTTCTTGCATCAGACAGCATACGCAGCGGAGCTGTGCTTCCATCATTCCATAAATACATGGTTGCAAGAGGTTGCTGCGCATTAACAGCAAGGATTTCTGCATCGCATAGCAATGTATCTAAAGGAACAGTCCGTTGCAGTTGATTCGATCGAACAGCTACAGGAATTGAACCTGAGCTGTTGCATCCGCCATTTGTAATTATATCAACTGAATAAGTGCCGCCATCGGTAACTGCTGCATTCAGCAACTGTAAGGTATCGTTATCAATCGAAAAATTCATTGCGCCCTTTCTCCATGCATATTGCAACGCACTTGTTGTTGTAGATATACGCAGTGTATCTCTTTCACATACCGGCTGATTGCTCTGCAACACAGGAGTAACCGGTGCAAATACTGTAAGTGGTATTAACGGAGAAACGGCTCTGCAATTGGTTGAATTGATATTGCCGCTTTCGGCCACCAGTAAACGATAACTGCCGCTGTTATTTACCTGTGCATTATTGATGGTATAGTTGGGTGTTATTGCAGCTGGTATATCAGCCCAACCCGTTCCGTTGTTGAATTGCCATTGATACGTTGGGTTGAGATAAAAACCACTTGCTGCATTTCCTGCAAATGATACAGAGGTACCTGTGCAGGTGGTATTGTTGTTTTGATAAGTGCCCGTTACAACCGGATTGATGGCTGGTCCGCAAAGAGTAAATTCAATATCATCTAAACAAAGATCATTGCCTTGTCCGCCGGGTTGATTGTTAAAGATGCGGAGTATGACAGAATTCTCTCCGGCAGGCAATGAAAAATTAAATCCGTATTGTGTCCATGTAAAAGAACTGAAACGGGGAATGGCGGGTGTAATAAAATTTGCAAGCACTGTTCCTGAAACAGCACTGCTGATTTCAAAACGAAGCACAGGATCCAATGGATCGTTTGATCCAAGTCTGATGAGGTTGGCAGCCCATGCAGAAAAATAAAGTTGTGAACCCGAGCAGAGATTTGAAACTCTGGTTTCATAAAATTTACCGGCTGTAAAATCGGCATTTACAATCATCATGTTTCCTCCGCTTCGGTCGGTGCCAACATGCCAGGAAGGATATTGTGAATTACCCGTAGCAATATCTGCTGTTGTTTTACGGATACCGTATTCGCCATCATTAATTAAACCAAGCGAATCAAATGAATAGGTTGTAATGCCGGGAGCAAGACGGGTGCCTGTTAAAGGCGTAGCAGGAGACCCGCCAAAATTTTCAGCAAATAACACATTGCCGGAGCATTGTGCCTTACCGGTGATGTTAAACAGAAGCAAGCAACTGAGAGCGCTACAGAAAGTAATAACGAATTTCTTCATTGGTTTATAAACGGCTCTAAAAATAGTGATTAAACCAAATCAAAAGCCCCTGTTGAAAAACAGGGGCTTGATAAAAAACCAACCATATGAACAGACATCGAACGAATCAATAGGGAATGATTTCAGTTCTTTCATTAAAAAAGACCATGCCCGATTAGGTTTCGCTGCTTAGCCTGTGTTATTTTTTCAGTCTGTTAACTCTTCTGAGCTTTCTGGTAAATGATCATATTCCCCTTTAAAAGCGTAGTACCCGAAAATCATCATGCCGATTGCAATTGGAATAAATACCCCCACAAATACAGCCCATTGAATTTTGGTGTCGATGTTTGGTTTGGCTGCAATTTCCTGCACGGCAGTTTTTATGAGATAAAAAGCAGCCAGCGGACCAATGACTATCCAGATGATGCCTGCTAATCGTTTTATTTTATTCATGGTATTTATTTATAGTTGAATATTTCAATATCGATGATATGTCAGTATTTAAGTTCATTTAATAGTTTAATGTTTGGCCTCCCTCTCATTGCCTGTCCCGATACTTTCGGGAGAGAGGGATTGAGCCTGCCTGCCGGTAGGCAGGGGTGAGGCTAATCGTTAACGTTTGGATCAATTTTATTGCTGATGTATAAAGTGCCAATGATCATACAAAGAACAGCAATGATGATGGGGTACCAAAGCCCTACCAACAGATCGCCAGTATAAATGGTGGTGAGCAAAGTGGCAATGAAGGGTGTTAGTCCACCAAACACACCATTGCCGATATGATAAGGTAAACTCATAGATGTGTAGCGTATTTTGGTTGGAAACAGTTCAACCAGAAAAGCCGCAATGGGTCCATACACCATGGTTACAAAAACAATCATGATCCAGACCAGAAATATGAATTTGATGTATTTCTCTAATCCCAGTTTTTTGTTGATGTAGGTTGGATTTGCATCCTTCACATACATATTTTGCATTGCAATCACCTGTATTGTATCTGTTTCAACTTTTGTAAAGCTGGTTCCGTAATGATTTTTGTATTGTGTTGTAATTTGTTTTAACTGCAGATTGTTATTGTTTGAAATTGTTGTATCAGATTGTATCAGGATTAAATCCTGTTTCACCCATTCCTTTGCATCAGTGTCTTTAACAAACACTGCAAACAAGGGGCGATAGAATAAAATACCTGCCAGCATGCCTGCCATCATGATCCATTTCCTGCCGATCTTATCACTCAGGCTTCCAAACACAACAAAGAATGGTGTTGCAAATACAATGGCCCATAACACAATCATTCTGCTCTGATCAAAATCTAAACGACATTGATTTTCTAAAAAGCTTTGTACATAAAACTGGCCGGTGTACCAGATTACGCCTTGCCCCATGGTAGCACCAAACAATGCCAGCAATACCATTTTTAAATTGGCTTTATGTCCAAAACTTTCTTTTAAAGGATTTACAGAAACATTTCCTTCTTTTTTTAATTTTTCAAACAGGGGCGATTCGTTCATCTTTAATCGGATGTAGATTGAAACTACTACCAACAGTATAGAAACAAGAAAAGGAATACGCCATCCCCAATCGTTAAACTTTGCAATGGATTTGGTCAAATCGGCATCCAGATTATGACGGGTTAATAAGATAACGCCCAAGGAAACGAATAAGCCGAGTGTTGCAGTGGTTTGTATCCATGATGTATAAAAACCCCTTTTGTTTGCAGGTGCATGTTCGGCTACATAAGTTGCAGCACCACCATATTCGCCACCCAATGCCAAACCTTGTAACAGACGTAAGACTAAAACAATAATGGGAGCAGCAAAGCCAATGCTTTCGTAACTGGGAACCAAACCAATACCAAATGTTGCGCCACCCATAATCATGAGCGTTAGCAGAAAGGTATGTTTGCGGCCAATAAGATCACCTAAACGTCCAAACACCAGCGCACCAAACGGACGAACAATAAAACCTGCTGCAAATGTTGCCAACGTACTCAGCAATGCTGCGGTTGGATTTGTTTTTGGAAAAAACTGACTGGCAATAACAGTTGCAAGACTTCCGAAAATATAAAAGTCGTACCATTCAATTAAAGTACCCAGCGATGAAGCACCGATCACTTTCCAGATGCCTTTGTTGTTTTGGTTCATGTACTGAAATTAATGAAATGCAGGTTTCGTTTTACTTTTCGGTTACGCAAACGTTTACAAACAGTCTGTAGTTTATTTTGATTTAACTTGTGAGCTCAATTTTATTAATTGTTTGCTATGAGTTATCCTTATCAAATTACTTCGCTTGAACAATACCACGACGATTATAAAAAAAGTGTAGACGATCCCGAAGCTTTCTGGGGAAATATTGCTCAACATTTTCATTGGAGAAAAAAATGGGATAAGGTGTTGGAGTGGAATTTTAAAGAACCAAAAATAGAATGGTTTAAAGGGGGCAAGCTCAATATCACGGAGAATTGTATTGACCGTCATTTAGAAAAGCTGGGCGATCAGCCTGCTATTATCTGGGAACCCAATCATCCTGATGAACGTGTTCGTGTTGTTACTTACAGTCGTTTGCATAAACGTGTTTGTCAGTTTGCGCAAGTGCTCATCAACAATGGAGTAAAGAAAGGTGATCGTGTTTGTATTTATATGGGCATGGTACCTGAGTTGGCGTATGCAGTTTTGGGATGTGCAAGAATAGGTGCTATACACAGTGTAATCTTTGGTGGCTTCAGTGCACAAAGTATTGCTGATCGTTTAAATGATGCACAAGCCGAATTTATTGTTACATGTGATGGTGCTTATCGAGGAGAAAAAACAATTCCGTTAAAAAGTGTGATTGATGATGCACTCATCGGCAACAAAACAGTAAAGAAAGTAATTGTTTATACCAGAACAAGAACACCTGTATCAATGCTCAAAGGAAGAGATGTGTGGTGGGAAGATGAGATGGAAAAAGTAGAAGAGGCCCATCCCGACCTTCCCAGAGGGAAGGCCATCCAAACACAGCCCTTGCCTGATAGAAATATTGCAAATGATAAAACTGATTTGATAAGTGAGGCTTTGCAGCGAAGCGAAGCCCCTCCTTTGGAGGCCCGCCCGGATGAATCGGTCGGACGGGGGTTTGGGGAGGCTGCAGAAATGGATGCAGAAGATCCATTATTTATTTTATATACCAGTGGTTCAACAGGCAAACCAAAAGGTGTGGTGCATAGTTGTGCCGGTTATATGATCTGGACAACATACACATTCGTCAACACCTTTCAATACAACCCCGGTGATATTCATTTTTGTACGGCCGATATTGGATGGATCACCGGGCACAGTTATATTCTATATGGTCCGTTAAGTGCCGGTGCAACATCGGTTATGTTTGAAGGTATTCCTACATGGCCCGATGCCGGGCGTTTCTGGGATATTATTGATAAACACAAGGTGAATATTCTTTACACTGCACCAACAGCCATTCGCAGTTTAATGGGTTTTGGTTTAGATCCATTGAAAGGAAAAGATTTGTCTTCGTTAAAAATATTAGGCACTGTTGGTGAACCTATCAATGAAGAAGCATGGCATTGGTACGATGAGCATATTGGAAAAAAGAAATGCCCCATTGTTGACACCTGGTGGCAAACAGAAACAGGTGGCTGTCTCATCAGTAATCTGGCTGGTGTAACACCAGCAAAACCAAGCTGGGCTACCTTACCTATGCCGGGTGTGCAACCGGTTTTGGTTGATGAGAATGGGAAAGAAGTTGCCCCCTCTAACTCCCCCAACGGGGGAGAAGCCCACAGCACAGAGGCAGACTTCTTTGAAGAGGCTGATAAATTATTATATCCACTTTTGAAAGAGTTCGTAAAAACAAATCGTGGCAATCCTACTGAAGCTGAAAAAGTTTTATGGGATCAACTAAAGGGAAATCAACTAAAGAATTTTGCATTCAGAAGACAACATATCATTGGCAGTTACATTACTGATTTTGTATGCCTGGCAAAAAAACTAGTGATTGAAGTTGATGGACTAATTCATCAGCTACCTGAAAATAAAATTACCGATGAGCAAAGAACTCTTTGGTTAAATGAAAAAGGATATACAGTTATAAGATTCACAAATGAAGAGGTATTGCATAATCTTGAAATTGTATTGTTGAATATTGAACAGAAACTTGAAGAGTTGCCTTTTGCTGAAAAGAAAAACTACAGCAGGGAAGCCTCCCCTGTTGGGGGAGGTTTGGTGGGGGCAGGAAATCTTTGCATCAAAGCACCATGGCCCGGCATGTTACGTACAACATGGGGCGATCATGAACGTTGCCGCACCAATTATTTTGCAACCTATGAAAATTTATATTTCACAGGTGATGGTGCATTGAAAGATGAAAATGGTTTTTATCGTATTACAGGAAGGGTAGATGATGTGTTGAATGTAAGCGGTCATCGAATAGGAACGGCAGAAGTAGAGAATGCCATTAACATGCATGCGGGTGTAGTTGAAAGTGCTGTAGTTGGTTATCCGCACGACATAAAAGGACAAGGCATTTATGCGTATGTCATTTACGGACACATGCATGGCGATGAAGAACTCACCAGAAAAGATATTCTGCAAACCGTTACCCGTGTAATTGGTGCCATTGCAAAACCAGATAAAATTCAATTTGTAAAAGGCTTACCAAAAACAAGAAGCGGAAAGATTATGCGACGCATACTGCGAAAAATTGCAGAAGGTGAAATTGAAAATCTTGGAGATACATCTACTTTACTTGATCCGGGAGTAGTAGAAGAAATTAAAAACGGAAAATTATAAAAGAAAGCCCCCGATTACCGGGGGCTTTTCTTACACGTGGATTTTGGGTAAAAGCACAGCGCAAGCTTTTATCATTCATTCAATAATTATTCTAAAGGCATTTTTGCAAACCAAAGTGTTTTACCACTTTTACTTTCACCAAGAAATACAACCTGTCCTTTGCCAATTGGCAGTGAAGGATATTTGTTGTTTACAAAGTAATCAGTTTTGCCCTGACCCATTTGTACAAAGTTGCCCACTTTTGCATTTACAACATCAATCTTTGCTACGTTGGGATACATCAGAAATTTGTATTTGCTTTCGCCCAATTCTTTTTCCTGTCTCCAGCCTTTCATTTCCATAATGGTCCAGTAAACCGATTTGCCATCTGCACTTTCCATAATCAACTGATTGTTGGGAGATGTTTTTGCATCTTTATCATTTTCTTCACGACGAACACCATACGATGCTTTTAAAATTCCATCACCTGCAAAATGCATCAGAATAATATCTTCATACTCAGGACCTCCGCCTTGTTCGCCGCCAATTGAACCAAGGTTGCCAAACTTTACTTTATGTCCGCCGTTTTTAGGTTTGGTATATTTTTGACCGGCCAGCAAAATATCTCCGTTGCTTAACACTTTTATATCGGCCACTTTAAATTTTCTGCCGGTATATTCCGGATTCTTTTTTTGTGAGGGGGGTGATTGTGATTTTTTATCAAAGTCTTCCAGTGTATTATTGTTTACAAAGGCTACTTTACCGTTTGCAATTTTTACAATCTGGAAACCTTTGGCTTTAAATTTTTCTGTTTCATCATCACGCATGTTTACGGGTGCTGCAAATTTTTCATCATAATAATCATCTGTTTTATCGCCGGTAGCACCCATAATTAATACATCTGCACCCAACGTAACAAACATGGTTCCGTTAAAAATTCCGGCTTTCGATGCAATGCTGATGCGTTCTTTCACAGTGCCATCTTTACCCACACGAACAAACGTATAATTGGTTGCATTTGGATCAGCCGATTTTTTATATCCTTTGCCACCCATTGGTGCAAACAACAGCAACACATCATTATCCGTATCATCATCATCATCCTGGTCATCGGTGTTTACTGCAACCACTGTTTGCGGATGATCAAATTTCAGAAGCTGGTCGCTTACTTTATTTAAATCATGATCAAAACGAAGAATATGAATTTCGGTTGTCATCTTTAACGCATTGCCCAGTCCTGTTCCTTTATCTCCTGCGAAAATTAAAATGTTTCCGCTCTCCGGTTGTTCGGAATGTGCGATGTACTGAAACTTACCACCATCATCACTTTTGGGTTTTATTTTTTCACCAAAACTTACTTTGGTATCGTAGCCACCCCAAAACCAGTTCCATTTACGTTTGTACGTTTTACTTTTTAAGATAAGTGTGCCAAGAAGATTAGGTTCTACAGTAACTGCTTCTACAGTATACTCTTCACCTTTATCTGCCTTAAAGCCTTTAATTTTTTCCAAAGGCACTTCACTTTCTTCAACCGACTTAAATGTAAAGTTCATATCAAACTTATAGGTTTCAAACTTGGCAAACCTGCCGGTTGCTTTTGTAACATAGGTTAATGAAATTTCATTTTTTGCCTCGTCTACTTTTGGTTCATACAAATAACCTTTGTTGGCTTTTTTTGAAATTTCGTGTGTGGCTTCTTTCGAAAGTTGTTGTGCCTGCAGGGTACAGGCGAAAAGAAGCAGTAAAAATGTGTAAAAGAGTTTGGGTTTCATGTTATATGTTTAAAGCACAAGAAACCTTTATTATATAAATCAGGGTATACCCTTGGCAGGGTATTTATGAATTAATGGAGAATGGTTACTTCTGTTCCTACAGGCAGCATGTTGTACAATTCTTTTGCATATTCACGTTTGGTGGAGATACAACCCAATGTCCAGTTATAGAAATAATCTACAAAGCGGTCTTCGTTTCTGCGGGTGGCGTGTATACCAATGCCGCCGCCGGGTTTGGCACTGTATGGAATTAATCCTTGCTGTTTGCGTGCATTAAATTTTTGAATATCGGTTTGTGTAGGATAATCGAGCAATAAAAAATGGCCCCATTCGGGATGAAGTTTTTTTGCAATGATTTTGTAATGTCCTTCGGGAGTGCGGCGGTCTCCTTCCATCATTTTATCAGTGAGCTCGCTGCTGCCAAACACCACGGGATAGGTGAGCAGCCATCCATCTTCATCATATACCTTCAACTCGTAGTTGCTCTTGTCAATAATCACTTTAAATGAAGTTGATTTTTTAACATGTAAGGGAGCACTTACTTTTTTATTCCGGTGCAAAAAGGAAAACCCGCTCAGGAAGAGCATGAGAACGGAAGAAAGTAAAAGGGCGGCTGACTGGCTTTTCATTTACACAATTGATATTGGATTAACGGCGAAAAACTATGCCATATTTCGTGTGTAAAATTAATTAACAAACTCTTGATGAAGAAGGGTTGTGGATTACTTTTTCAGGAGCATAAAAAAACCGCATTCAGTAAGAAGCGGTTGATGCTATCGTTGGTAACTATGCTTAGTGAAAAACTTTTTGCTCCAGTGTTTTTGCTTCAGCAATCATGGCCATTAACGATTCTGCTGATGGAACTTTGCCGCTCAGTCCAAACTTGTCATTGGTTTCAACCAGCTTGGCATGTAAGTTTTCTGCGTTACGGGTTGCAAATTCTTTTACCGTATCAACCCCTGCTGCTTCCAGTAACTCGCTGAACTGTGCAGCCACTCCTTTAATGCGGTGCAGATCGGCATGATTTACCCATGTAAGAATTAAGTTCTCCGGAATACCGGTTATTTCATGAATAGCTGTTCTCCCTTTTTTTGTACTGCCTTGTGCCAGCAAATCATCGGTGGTAAAAATGGCCAATGCACTCAGTTTTGCCGCATAGTTGGGACCTATTCCTTCAATATCTACTACTTTATATGCCATGTATTTTTTTGTGGGCAAATTAAGGAATTCCTGAAAACTCTTTGTATAATAAAAAGCCGCCTCTCAAAAGAAAGGCGGCTTTACCAGAGCATACATTATGAGCTATATTACCAGCTACTGAGTCGTATGCCAAAAGTGTAAGGGGTTTGTTCCAATCCGTTTTTATGTAAGTTGTTAAGTGCATAACTGCCGTACAGATTTACCACACCCAGATTTAATTCACCAATGGCTGCTAATTTCCATGGCTCCAGGTTAAAATCGTTTTTAATTTTTTCTTTTCCTCTTGCATCGCTGATCAGTTTCTGACGGGCAGCATACAGATACCCTGCACTTACACCTGCACTGAGTCCGTATGTGCGTTTTCTTTTTGGTGCAAAGTTGAAGTTGAGCATCACCGGTAAGGTAATATAGTTTGTTGCCAGTTTATTTTTTGAAAAAGCAATACTGTCGCTGTAAAGGATCTGCGGATCAATTCCGTAACGGATATTTTTTTCGTAGCGATAATTATTCAGCTCAACACCCAGACCATATTTCAGGTTTACAACGTGTGAAATCAAATTCACTTTTTGCATAAAAAACCAGATGTTGATGTTGGATGATTTGCCATTCCGAATACTCAAACCGTTTTTTGTTCCGCCAGGATAAAAGGCCTGTGCTGCGGGTGAACTGTAATTGGTTTGATCATTCAGATTGGAGAAACCAAGATCAAGAATGAGCCAGTTGGTACTTACGTTCGACTTTTTGTATTCTTTGCGCTTAGTAACTTTAAAACCTTCTTCATTGTCATCGTCGTCGTCATCATCTTCATCTTCTTTTGTTTTTTCTTCTTTCTTTTCTTTACCATCATGTCTTTTAATGATGATCATGTTGCCCACTTTAATTGTATCGGCACCTTGTGGTTTCGTGGTATCACTTTGAGCCATGCCGGTTAAGCATAATAAAAGCCCCAGCAATGAGAATAAAAGTTGCTTCATAAATAAATCTGTTTAAATTTTTTATTGAGTGTTTACTGCAAATACAGCAAAGCGTACTTCGGAGCTGCCTGACTGAATACCGGTTTTACGTTCAAACATCCGTTTTGCTTTTTTCACGAATCCTGTTAAACCGCTTCTGCGCTGACGATCTTCGTTGAAGAGTTGTGGTTCATCTTCTGTATTCGAATCGTTATTGTAAGAAGCATAACTGATTGTGTTTGCTGTGCTTGTTATTGGTTGTACGGTTGGAGTTTCTATTTTGTTACTTGCTGTTGCAGAATTATTTTCAGGATTAACAGTTACAGGTGTTTCAACTTTAGCAATGGTAGTTGTTTCCTGTGTTGGGTTATTTATTTGCTGTTGTTTTTCTGTATCTGTTTTTACAATATTGATCTGTTGTTTAATAACACCCTTTTTGTTACCTGCTGTTTCATCTGTTACAGTGGGTTGTATGGTTGAAATTTGTTGTTGTTTTTCTTCGGTTGGTTTCATTACTGCAGGTGCTGATTGTTGTTTGGGTGCAGTTACAGTTGGTGTAAGAGCAATGGGTGTAACAGTATTGTTCGGTTTATCCAACATCAACCACACCGCACTGCCGAGTAATAAAATTACAGCAGCTGCAGCGGCCCATCTTTTTGCAACAGTGCTCATATAAAATACACGGGCAGGTGCGGCTTGTTTGTACAGTAATGATTTATCGGGAAATACAATGGATGTATCTGCAGTTGCCTTACTGCGACGCAGCCACTGCAATTCTTTCTGCAATGGAATATTGCTCAGCAATTCTTTTTCAACTGCTTCTTTTTGGGCTGCGTTTAATTCATCATCAACATACAATAATAACTGCTCTTCGCTGATGCTGCTTTCATCTGCAACTGGTTTTAACAGCGATTGAATAAAACCTTCATCCAGTTTTGCATCGGTTGTAAACGTACTTTGTTGTATCAACTCAAACTCCTGCCGCAGATCCGGGTTTGATGCAACAAAGGCATCCACAATTTTTCGCTGGCCGGCTGTTAACTCATTGTCAACATACAGCAGAAAAAATTCTTCGTAATTATGGCGGTTAATATTCATTGCTTTTTTTGTTTTCCTGAACCTTGGATTTTGGGCCTTGGTTCTTTCGATCACATTACATTTTCAATACTCACTAAATAATTTTTCAGTTGTAAACGGGCTCTGTGCAAATACACTTTCACCTGGCTTTCGTTCAATCCCGTTATTTCACCAATCTCATCGTAGCTGTAACCTTCGTAATCTTTTAATAAAACCAGGCTTCTTGCTGTTTCACTTAAACGGGCCAGCGCATCTTCCAGCACTTTTTTCATATTATGCTGTGGTTTGTCCTGTATCCGTACCTGCTCATTAAACTCTTCTTTCAATGTTACCCGTTTATGTTTACGGATATGATCAATCATCTGGTTATAGGCAATGGTAAAGAGGTACGATTTGCTGCGTTCATTCTCCACATTGTCTTTGTTCAGCCAGAGTTTTTCGTAAGCACTCTGTACTACATCCCTTGCATCTTCTTCATGCCCCAGGTTTTTGAGGATAAAGCGGTACACATTATCAGCATACCTGGTTACACATTCATTGTATTCTCTGGCGGTCATAAATCAGTTAGAGGTCTGTAAATGATAAGTTTAATATCCCTGAGACGGATATCTCTATAAAAAGTTACAGTCTTTTTGAATTATTTCAGAGATTACCCGGAAAAGAATCGAAAATGAAAAAACCGGTTTGTGGAGTGGCAGCCGGCTTGCTTTGGCAGGTTTTACTGCATTTGGGAGAAGCAGTCTTTTGATTGTGAACAGGAGTGGCAGCAAGAAAAACGCTTACAGCAATTACCAGAAGTAAAACTGCGGCAATAGCCAATACCTGTTTTTTCATGATGTACCTGTTTAAAATGTGTAACGAAGGTAAAGTGAAAAATGTTACACAGCAACAGCATATTTACAGGCTAAATGTTAAACATGCATCTGCTTATCCGGTTTTTTGCCCGCTAATTCCCCCTATTTTTGTTCCCCTAAACAGCTAGTTATGAACCAAAACCTGGTAAAGCGAATTGCAGCAGAGCTTGATGAAATTAAAACCAACGGATTGTTTAAAACCGAACGGGTAATTGAAAGTGCTCAGGGTCCTGAGATTATGGTAAACGGGAAAATTGTGCTCAACTTTTGTGCAAATAATTATCTTGGTCTTTCTTCTCATCCAAAAGTAATTGAAGCAGCCAAAAAGTACATTGATCTGCGTGGATTTGGTATGAGCAGCGTACGCTTTATCTGCGGTACACAGGATATACACAAAGAACTCGAAGCCAAAATTTCAAAATTTCTCGGTACAGAAGATACCATTCTTTATGCTGCAGCTTTCGACGCCAATGGCGGCGTATTTGAACCATTGTTTAATGAGCAGGATGCCATCATCAGCGATGCATTGAACCATGCAAGTATTATTGATGGTGTTCGTTTATGCAAGGCGCAGCGTTACCGTTATGAGCATAACAATATGGAAGATCTCGAAGCCAAGCTGAAAGAAAGTGCTCATTTACGCAACCGGATTATTGTAACCGACGGAAGTTTCAGCATGGATGGAACCATTGCACAGTTAGATAAGATTGTTGCGCTGGCTGAACAATATGATGCAAGTATTATGGTTGATGAATGCCATTCAAGCGGGTTTCTTGGCAAAACAGGAAGAGGTACACATGAATATCGTGGAGTGATGGGTAAAATTGATATCATCACCGGTACATTGGGTAAAGCGTTGGGTGGTGCAAGCGGTGGATTTACCAGCGGCAATAAAGAAGTGATTGAAATGCTGCGTCAGCGTTCAAGACCATACCTGTTCAGTAATACATTAGCACCAAGTATTGTGGGTGCATCTATTGCAGTGTTTGATCTGTTGAGTGAAACAACAGAGTTGAGAGATCAACTGGAAACAAACACCAAATACTTCAGAACAAAAATGACAGAGGCGGGATTTGATATTAAGCCTGGTGATCATCCCATTGTGCCCATCATGTTATACGATGCGGTGGTTGCACAAAACTTTGCAGCAAAGTTGTTAGAGCAGGGGATTTATGTGATTGGCTTCTTTTTTCCGGTTGTTGCAAAAGGTCAGGCAAGAATACGGGTACAGTTGAGTGCGGCACACGACAAACAACATTTGGATAAAGCCATTGCTGCTTTTGCAAAAGTGGGGAAGGAGTTGGGAGTGTTGAAATAAGATATTGAAATAAGTAAAGGCCACACAAATTGTGTGGCTTTTTTTATGTATGTCAGGCATGTTCAAAAACTTTTAAGAAGGTATTGGCAATCCCACTTTACTTTTGTGCAAAATCTCAATCATGCGTGTTGTTCTTCTTGCTGTTGTTGCGTTTTCGTTCCTGTTTCATTCCTGCTCCATTAATAATTTTGAGATTGATAATGATCTCAAAAAATATTTTGATCAGTATAAAGTAACCGGCACATTTGCTCTGTTCGATAATGCACAGGCGCATTTTATTATTTACGATTCGGCTAATTTCAGAAAGCAATACACACCTGCATCTACGTTCAAGATCGTTAACTCATTAATTGGTTTAGAAACCGGAAAAATCTTTGATGAAAAGATGATCATCAAATGGGATAGTGTAGTACGGGAGCGTGAAGAACTGAATAAAGATATGACAATGGAAGAAGCGTTTAAGGTATCTTCTGTTCCTTATTACCAGGAAGTGGCCCGCCGCATTGGAAGAGATACCATGCAGCGTTGGATAGATACTGTACAATACGGTAATAAAAACATCAGTGGCCCGATAGATTCTTTCTGGCTCAACAATACAATAAAAATTTCGCCCGATGAGCAATTGGGTCTGGTGAAGCGTTTATACTTTGAGCAATTACCATTTCAAAAACGTACGCAGCAGATTGTACGTAAAGTAATGATGCAGGAAGATAATTCCCTCTACAAAATAGCCTACAAAACTGGTTGGGGTTTTGATGAGAAAGGGGATAATGTTGGCTGGATCGTTGGCTGGATTGAAGAGAACCGTCACCCGTATTTCTTTGTACTGTTGGTACAATCGCCGGATCGGAATTACGATATGCGTAATAACCGCCTTGGATTGTTGAAAGATATTTTGAAGCATTACGATTTTATGGAAGGGAAAAAGTAATGAATAAGTAATTGGCAAAAAGCAATAAGTTAGCAGCAACTATGAGAAGTACTCATTTTTATATCATCTTTCTACTAATTCTTTTTTCACTTTCCAGTAAATCGCAATCCTATTCTCGCATGGTCAAGGATTGGGCATATTTCGATGTCCCAACGAACAAAGACACAGTTTATTCATATAACCTCAGTGATACAAGTTGGATAGTGTATCATAAGAATTCCCTCATTTTGGCTAGACAACTGGGAGACACAACAGATCGGGAATATCTGCCATTTACAACTCCAGTCCCAAAGTCATATAGTAAAATGGAGGAGTTTTCCGGCAAGCGGTCTTTTATAAAAGTAAGTGACGGATACTTGATTGCATTCTGGCGTGGAGAGTTTGGAGCAAGTCTATTTTGGTTTTCAAACGACGGAACAAACTATTATAAGATACCAGATGCCGGCGCAGTACAGTTTATTTCCAGATACGGAGAAATATTTGCTATTAATGGATTAGCTCATTTAAGTATGTCGAGTGGACGAATCCTTAAAATCATACAAGAAAATGGTAAATGGATTGCGCAGAACTACGTGGAATTGCCCTTTGCAGCATACACATTTTCACTCGATGTAAATAACGACTTCATTGTAGTTACATCAGATAACTTAGTTAAAGTAAAGAAAAACAAAAAGATAAAGACAATTCAACAGACTGATTTTTGGAGCGGATTATACCCAACAAGTTCGGTTATTGACGGAGATGAGATTTTTATTGGGATGAGGAAAGGTATTTATTTATACAACTTTAGAACAAAGAAAAGTAAATGGCTGCTGCCACAATAGCTATTGCCTTAACGCAACTGATATTATAATGAGTGCAGTTCCTTGCCAATCGTCAATTGTATATTGCTTATTGAGGAAAAGCTGGCTTAACTTTTGTTCCACTGTTTCTGTATCTGTAATCTTGTATCTTGTGCCTTCAATAGAATAGCATTGTTTTCCTTCGCACATATCGAGTACTTATTATTACTGGGTTTACTGGTACCGGTAGTCCTGTTATTTATTTTTTATCGCAGATGGAAGAAGAAAACAAAAAAGAAACTGGGCGATGAACAATTGGTGAACCTCTTAACAGCTAATCATTCCACAAAAAAGTTTTCAGCTAAGTTTATTCTGCTTTTAGCGGCCATGGCTTTTATTACATTAGGTGCTGCAAATCTGAGAGCGCCGGGTGCAGCAGAAAATGTAAACAGGAAAGGAAGAGATATTATCATTGCAATGGATGTAAGCAAGAGTATGCTGGCCGATGATGTAAAACCCAGCCGCCTTGAAAAATCAAAACAATTCATCAGCAAGTTATTTGATCAGTTACCTGATGATCGTATTGGATTAATCTGGTTTGCAGGCAAAGCTTATTTGCCTATGCCGTTAACAGCCGACCAAGGCGCAGCAAGTTTGTTTGTACAATCTGCCGGTCCTGATGCGGTACCCACACAAGGCACAGTGATTGGTGAAGCATTGCGTTTATCAGCAGAAAGTTTTCCGCAGCAAAGCAAACGGTACAAAGTAGTATTGCTCATTACAGATGGTGAAGATCATGATGAGAGTGCAATGAGCATGGCCAAACAATTAAAAGACAGGGGAATTTTATTAATCACTCTGGGTTTGGGTACTGCAGAGGGTTCGCCCATTATGGATCCTGACACAAAAGATTTCAAAAAAGATAAACTCGGTCAAACAATTGTAACCAAACTCAACGAACCCTTGCTTCAACAAATGGCTGTTACCAACGGAGGGTTGTATGGCAACCTGCAGAATAATACAGATGCAATGATCAAAGAAGTGGCAGGTATCATTAATCAGCTGGAGAAAAAAGGAACGGAAGGCGAAGTGAGCAATACCAATTATATCAACTACTTTATGTGGTTTCTTGCATTTGCATTGCTGCTCTTAGTGATTGAAACATTTATCACCGAACGGAAAAAAGCATGAAGATTTCATTCACCATATTATTCAGTTTAATTGTTTGCATTGCCTTTGCACAAACAGGCGAAGTGGTAAAAGGCAACAAACATTATAAAGAAGGTGATTTTGATAAAGCCGAAGCGGCCTATCAAAAAGCATTGAGCAAAAAACAAAATCCTGTTGCTCAGTACAACCTGGGTAATACGCTGTATAAGAAAGAAAAAACAGCTGATGCGATTAAGTCGTTTGAAGAAACAATCGCCAACACAACAGAAGCTGAACTGAAAGCAAAAGCATTGTACAATAAAGGAGTGCTTCTGCATAAGGATAACAAACTCAACGAAGCAATTGAAGCATACAAACAGGCATTGCGTTTAACTCCTGCCGATGAAGAGATCAGGAATAATCTGCAGCTTGCTTTAAGAGCCAAAAAGCAAAAAGATCCGCAGGAGCAGAAAAAGCAAAAGCAAAAAGAACAAAAGCCGAAAGAAGATAAAAAAACACCTCCCCCTCAGCCAAAACCCCAGCAAAGTAAACTCACAAAGAAGCAGGCTGAACAATACCTCAAAGCATTGGAGCAAAAGGAAAAGCAACTACAGGAAAAAATGCGGAAAAAAACAGGCGTGCCAAGCCAACCGGAGAAGGACTGGTAAAGAATTTGAAGATTGCTTCATTTGAAAATTTGAAAATGGCAGTAAGTGCTTTTTGCTTAAACCTTACAGCCCTTTCTTTGTTACATTTGTGCTGAAAATTCACAAGGTTTGTAAAGACGAATTTTCAAATTCAACCATTTTCAAATTTTCAAATAGATGTTTTTATATACTCCTTCCTTAACTGAATACAAACGACTGGCTACAAAAGAAGTAAAGATTGGTGATCTGTTGCTGGGCAACTTCAACCCCATCCGTGTGCAAACCATGACGACTACCGATACCATGGATACCCTTGCAACAGTTGAGCAGAGTATCCGCTGTATTGAAGCAGGTGCAGAGCTGGTACGTATTACGGCACCATCAAAAAAAGAAGCTGAGAATTTACTCAACATTAAAAATGAATTGCGGAAAAGAGGTTACAATACACCGTTAGTAGCCGATATTCATTTTACACCAAATGCAGCAGAGATTGCAGCAAGGATCGTAGAAAAAGTGAGAGTGAACCCCGGTAACTATGTAGATAAGAAAAAATTTGAGCAGATTGATTATACCGATGCAGAATATCTGGAAGAGATCGATCGTATCCGTGAACGGTTTACTCCGTTAGTAAGTATTTGTAAAGAATATGGAACAGCAATGCGGATCGGAACCAATCATGGCTCATTAAGCGATCGTATCATGAGCCGTTATGGCGATACGGCCATTGGTATGGTGGAGAGTGCCATGGAGTTCTTACGGATTGCACGTGCCGAAAGCTTTCACAACATTGTGCTGAGTATGAAGAGCAGTAACCCGCAGGTGATGGTGCAGGCGTATCGTTTGCTTATTCAGCAAATGGAAAATGAATTTCACGAAGCGTATCCTTTGCATCTGGGTGTTACTGAAGCAGGTGATGGTGAAGACGGACGTGTAAAAAGTGCTGCCGGTATTGGTACATTATTAGAAGATGGTATTGGCGATACCGTTCGGGTAAGTTTAACTGAAGATCCTGAGTTTGAAATTCCCGTTTGCAGAGATTTGGTGAAGCGATATAGCAGCCCCTCCCAAACCCTCCCCGGAAGGGAGGGCTTTGCCATAACACAAGCCACGCTTAACAGAGTTCCGGCAATTAATAATACGAGTTTGCAAAGCGGGCCTGGTGACATGATGGCCTCACCCTCCGGGGGAGGTCGGGAGGGGGCTTGGGGTTCTTTGCCTTACTCTCCCTTTGAATACAAACGAAGACAAACTTTTGCTGTATCAAATATTGGTGGTAAGCAAGTGCCGGTTGTTATAGCTGATCTCAGCAAGCTTCATAAAATTGAAGCAAAAGATCTGGAGAGTGTAGGTTATAAATATGATCCTGCAACAGATAAATGGACCATTGGAGATATGGCTGCTGATTATATTTTCATCAGCAATCAAACACTACATTTTGAACTGCCGGGTACATTAAAAGTAATTGTGTATCCTGAAACATGGAAAGACTCAGTTACAACTGCAGCAGGTGAGCAAAAGTATTTTCCGATTTTTATGGACAGCGGTTATGCAGAGGCAGAAGAAAAAAGTGATGTATTGAATTTTGTGATGATTGATTGCTATAGTGATGAAACACCGGTGAATGATTATCCCTATCTCGATGTATTGGCCAATGACCCAACAGTTGTGCTATGTTTAAGCAGTACCAACAAAAACGCCATGCAAAGTGTACGGCGTATGTTTGTTGAGTTGATGAACAGACATATCAAGAACCCGGTTGTGTTGATTACCGACAGCAACTGGCAAACTGCAGATGAACATTTAATTCATTATTCAACAGAGTGTGGTGCATTGTTACTCGATGGTATGGGCGATGGTATTTGTTTGGGAATGACCGGTGAAAGCTATCAGCAATTTGCAGACGAAGAAAATAAATTAGGAGGCCGGCGTTACTCCTCACCCTTTGGGGGAGGTCGGGAGGGGGCCGAACAATTCATCAATAACACTGCTTTCACTATTTTACAAGCTACACGTACAAGAATTTCAAAGACAGAATATATTTCCTGCCCCAGTTGCGGACGAACCTTATTTGATCTGCAGGAAACAACTGCAAAGATCCGTTCGGTTACTAATCATCTCAAAGGTGTAAAAATTGCAATTATGGGGTGTATTGTAAATGGCCCCGGCGAAATGGCCGATGCAGATTTTGGATATGTGGGCAGCGGTCCCGGAAAGATTACGTTGTATAAAGGAAAAGAAGTGGTTAAAAAAAATATAGACAGTGAGGTTGCAGTAAACGAACTCATTGGTTTATTAAAAGAAAGTGATGCGTGGGTAGAGCCTGCAGTATAATGTTTACTTTATGATTTTTAATTCCCTGTTTTTATTATGATTCAAACAGATTTTTTAGTGATAGGCTCGGGTATTGCAGGTTTAACTTATGCCATTAAAGTAGCAGAAGCTTGCCCCGATAAAAAAGTGTTGATTGTTACCAAATCAACTTCCGATGAAACCAATACCAAGTATGCACAAGGTGGAATTGCTGTTGTACATGATCCGGAGAACGACAGCTTTGATAAACATATTGATGATACATTGATTGCAGGAGATGGGTTGTGTAATAAAGATATTGTTGAGATAGTTGTAAAGGAAGGTCCGCAACGGGTGAATGAACTTATTGAATGGGGTGCCAAATTCGACAAAGAAAAAGATGGTGATTATTCATTGGGAAAAGAAGGTGGCCATAGTGAACACCGCATCATGCATCATAAAGATGTAACCGGTGCAGAAATGGAAAGAGCTTTATTGGAAACCATCCGCAGGAGTAAGAATATTCAACTGGTGAATCATTATTTTATTGTTGATCTTATTACACAGCATCACCTCGGTTTTCTCATCACCAAAGCAACACCCGATGTACAATGTTATGGCGTGTATGCACTTAATCTGCAAACCAACCAGATTGAAATTTTACAGTCAACCATTACTTTACTGGCAACAGGTGGTAACGGTCAGGTATATCGCACAACAACCAATCCATCTATTGCAAGTGGCGATGGTGTGGCAATGGTGTACCGTGCAAAAGGGCGTATAGAAAATATGGAGTTCATACAATTTCATCCAACAGCATTGTACCAGGCCGGACAAAAAGGCCAGGCTTTTTTAATTACTGAAGCAGTACGTGGCGATGGTGGTATACTTCGTAACCACAAAGGTGAAGCGTTTATGGAACGTTACGATGAACGGAAAGATCTTGCACCCCGTGATATTGTTGCAAGAGCAATTGACAGTGAAATGAAGATCAACGGCACCGAACATGTGTGGCTCGATTGCAGGCATATGGATGTAAAAAAATTCATTCATCATTTTCCGAATATTTATGAGAAATGCATAAGTCTCGGTATTGATGTAGCGCAACACATGATCCCCGTTGCACCAGCAGCACATTACAGTTGCGGCGGTATTAAAACAGATGAGTGGGGAAGAACATCCATCCGGAATTTATATGCAGCAGGCGAATGTGCCAGCACAGGATTGCATGGAGCAAATCGTTTAGCCAGCAATTCATTACTGGAAGCAATGGTGTTTGCACACCGCAGTTATATGGATGCATCTGAGAAAATAAAATCTGCAGATGCTATTCAGCCACCACTTCCTGCATGGAATACAAGAGGTACCAGTTATCCAAAAGAAATGATCCTGATTACACAAAGCCTGAAAGAATTGCAACAGGTGATGAGTGATTATGTTGGTATTGTGCGGAATGATATTCGTTTGCAAAGAGCTTTAAGAAGATTGGATCTGTTATGGGAAGAAACAGAAGAGCTATACCGCAGCACCATCATATCACCGCAGATCATGGAACTGCGTAACATGATCACTGTTGGTTATCTTATTACAAAAGCTGCGGGGTTCCGGAAAGAAAGCAGGGGTCTGCATTACAATACGGATTATCCTGAAAAAAACCCTTTACTGCAAAACATCGTTCTGTAATTTTATTGCACGCATGTATTATATCATTTACCCTTTTCTGAAACTGCTTTCATTTCTTCCACTTGCTGTATTGTACCTGTTGAGTGATGTTGTTTATTTTCTTGCAGTATATGTATTTAAATACCGCAGAAAAGTAGTGATGAGTAACCTGCTCATTGCATTCCCTGAAAAAACAGAAGCAGAACGAACAAGGATTATGAAAGACTTTTATCATAATTTTTGTGATACACTCATTGAAACAATCAAACTGTTTTCCTGGAACAGAGAAAAAATTCTCAGGCATATTGATGGAAATATTGAAGTGATCAATGCATTTGTTGGTAAGGAACAAAGCGTACAGGTCATGAGCGGTCATTTTTTTAATTGGGAAATTGCAAACCTTGGTGTAAGTGAATTATGTAAGCTTCCGTTTGTTGCTGTGTACATGCCCATCTCTAATAAACCATTGAACCGTATTTTTTATGAACTACGAAAAAAAACAGGAACCATCCTCATCTCTGCAACAGATTTTAAAAACGAAATAGGCGATTATTTAAAGAATCAATATGCGCTGATTCTTGTGGGCGATCAGAATCCCGGCAATCCGGCAAATGCATACTGGCTCAATTTTTTTGGTAAACCTGCTCCGTTTGTAAAGGGTCCTGAAAAAGGAGCAAGGCAGAATAGTACAGCAGTTGTATACATAGATTATTATAAAGTAAAACGTGGATACTACCGTTTTGATGTGGAGCTGATTACAACCACACCCAATGTATATAAAGAAGCTGAACTAACAAGGCTGCTGGTAAATAAAGTAGAAGACTCTATCCGTCAACGCCCCGCTAACTATTTATGGAGCCATCGCCGCTGGAAACATGAATGGAAAGAAGAATACAGAGAGTCATTCATAGATTAGCAAAACGATGAGAAGCATTAACGTTGTCTTGGTCCCCACATCAGTTTTAACCCTGCACCAAAACCACCTCCCGAATACTTATTTGTATAATTTGCTTCGTAATCTTCCTTACTTCCGGTAAACGCTCTGTAAGAGCCAAAGAGTCCTACAAAAAGCGGCCGTCCCTGACCGTTACCTCTTACCTGAAAATTATAACCTACATCGCCTCCATAGTTGAACACATAAGGCAATTCGCCAGTATCTGAGTCGGATAAGAGTGAATAACCAATCATTGGTTTTAAGTACAAGCCTTTGATGAGGATAAAATACAGACCATAGTCGAGCGATAAGGCATAGTTGCCATTAAAATAATTAAACCCAACCTGGCTCGATCCGGCAATTTTCCTGGTTAAGGTGTTATAACCTTCAAACGAAATACCAAAGGATGGGTAAGGTATTTCATAAGTTTTATCACGGCTGTCGAGTGAATAATTGATACGGCTGTAATGAAAATTAAAAGCACTGTACTTAATAAAATTCCGGTTGCCACTCGATTTGGTGGTTTCAAATTCAAAGTCGTTAAATCCTTCCATCGAACGTTGGGCGCTGGCGGTATAACAGGCCATGCAAATGCATAGCAGTCGGAACATTTTTCTCATACAAGTGTTTTGGGTGATGATGATGTAAAGATTCGTAAGAGACCACAGCAAATCAATGGAATACCAACGGTATATCGCGGGGTGAAAACACCCGAAACAATTAGTTATTGAACGCTTGAATGAAAGGCTTGCAAGAATGAGATTTGAGTTCTATATTGAATGTATTATCCACATTTTAAATTTACAATTATGCCAGTAACACAACAGAGCAAACCAATTACCCGGATGGAAGCAAATGCGTATATTAAAAACTATCAGGAAACGCAGGATATTATTCAAAAAGCAGCAATTGCCAAATTTGAGGTACAAACCGATACGATGGGCAAAAGGGCATTAAATATGAGCAAATGTGAATGGAATGCTTTTATTTTCACTAAAGAATCAATATTAGATTTTTTTGGGATTAAGGAGTTGCAGCCAAGAGATCCGAAAAAAAACTGTGAGTATTTAGCCGTTATTTTGGGTGCATATGGAGATAATGAAAGTCCCAAAAAACCTGGCGAGATCACTGTAATGGTAGCAGGGGTTAATAAAAAACAAGGAAGTGAAGATGAATTGGTTACACTAAATTGGCCCGAACCGGCAAGGCAGCATCCTCCAACAAGAGTAGTTGATTATTTACCAGATCCAAACTCAACTGATTCAAATAATCAAATAACCTTTAAAATTTTACAATAGTTCTTTTTCTGATCGTATTTTCATAGATATGAAAATAAGTTTTCAGGAAATACTTGGTTTCATTTCTATATGGAGTATTATGTTGCCTCTTTTGTGCGGACTTATTTTATTTAAGTATTTATCAAAAGATTCTTTTATTATTTGGGGGGTTGTTGTTGCGGCTACAATCCCTCAAGTAATTTCAAAATTAATAAATGATAAATCATTTATTAGTATTACATACAACTTGTATACGATTGTTGAGTTCCTTTTTTTATTCTTATTTATGTTTAGAAAAATGACCTCTAATAAATCTAAAATAATTATTGGAAGTGTATCAATATTTTTCCCTGTACTAATTATTTTCTTTTTAGTGAAACTTAATCTGTCTTCAAGATTTTTTAATGAGTGGGTATGCTTTACTAGTATTATATATACGTTAGGAGTACTGTTAATATTATTTGAGCAGTATATTTCTGATAATATATCAATTACTAAAAAAAGCCCTCATTTTTGGTTTTTGTCAGGAATCCTTTTCTATTCACCCTGCACCATTCTTGTTTTTTCACTTTGGAATTTTATAAAGAAGGCACAATCTGAAGTACTGTATAATATTTGGATCATACATCATTTGTTTAATATTTTGTTATACGTAACTTTTTTTATTGGAATGTATATTGATTATCGTAATAAGCATTTAAGTAAATTAACTAATAAGCAGGATGCTTAAAAGCCAAACCGGAGAATTGATATTAGCAATTGTAGCAATAACCATCCTTATTTTGTTATTGTCAAGTTTTATAATTTCATTTTTATTTTTGTATAAAAGAAAAAAGGAACAGCACTTTATTGAAAAAGGCAATCTGCAAAATCAATTCCAAAAAACGTTGCTTCAATCACAACTCGAAATACAGGAACAAACCCTCAAAAACATTTCCCAGGAAATTCATGATAATGTGGGGCAGGTATTAACACTGGCCAAACTGAATCTTGCTACAATAACATTATCAGAAGATGCAGCCTCAGAAAAAATAAAAACATCGCAACAGCTGATTGGCAAAGCCATCCAGGATCTGCGTGATCTCAGCCGCAGCCTGAATACGGATTATGTTGAAGAAATGGGCTTTGTACGTTCTGTTGAGTATGAACTGGAACTCCTGCAAAAAACCGGAACCATTGAAGCAGAATTAACCATTGAAGGAAAGATTATCAAGTTTGATAAACATAAAGAGCTCATTCTTTTCCGGATTGTACAGGAGAGCATTCATAATATTATTAAACATGCAGAAGCAAAAAGAATATCAGCATCGTTCGACTTTTCAAATGAGGCAATTGTAGTGCAGATTAAAGATAACGGCAAAGGCTTTGACCTTGCTCCATTAAATGATGCCGGTAACCAAACCTTTGGTCTGGGCCTTCGCAACATGAACAACAGAGCAACGTTGATTGGTGCAAAATTTTCTGTAGACAGTATCATTGGAACTGGAACAACAGTTTATCTTCAGTTACCCGTTAATGAAACGCATATATGAAAGAACAACAAAAAATAAAAGTGGCTTTGGCCGATGATCATGTACTGCTGCGTAAAGGGTTGGCAGGAGTAGTAGATAGTTTTGGAGATTATACTGTTACGTTTGAAGCAGATAACGGACGGCATTTCACTGAACAGATTGCCAAACATGGAGAGCCGTCGATTGTATTGATGGATATAAATATGCCGGAGATGGATGGTTATGCAACTGCACAATGGATCAAAGAACATCATCCATTGATCAATGTTATTGCACTTTCGATGTACGATAATGAAAATGCAATCATCCGCATGTTTAAAGCAGGAGCCAAAGGATATATCCTAAAAGACAGTGAACCGCCTGAACTGAAGAAAGCATTAGACTCTGTTCATCAAAAAGGGTATTACTATTCTGAATTAGTGACGGGTCGTCTTATTCATTCCATTAATAAAATGGATGATGCAAATGGTGAAGTGAAAACTGTAGCTGATCTCAATGACCGTGAACTTGATTTTTTGAAATATGCATGTACCGAAATGACGTATAAAGAAATTGCTGAGAAAATGTTTCTCAGCCCCAGAACCATTGATGGATACAGAGATGCCTTGTTCGAAAAACTGCAATTAAAAACGAGAGTAGGGCTGGTGATGTATGCCATCAAAAACGGAATCGTAACCATATAAAAAAAAGTCCCCCGATGCATCCGGGGGACTTCCATTAATTCAGAACACTGGTTTCTTTTACAATATCAATTTTCTGTTCTTTAATTTTAATAAATCCGCCAACCACATTGCGGAGATTATGAAACCCCTGGCGTTTTAACAACGAGGAAGCAATTACACTTCTGTAACCACCGGCGCAATGCACATAAAGGTTATCACGTTCATCAATATTTGCAAGCAAGCCGGGATCATTCATTTCACTTAAAGGAAGGTTCACTGCATTTTTTACATGACCATCTGCAAACTCAGTTTCTTTTCTTACATCAACTACTACAAGATTGTTATCATGCGGAATGTCCATGGCCAGTTCGTCTGCTTCTACATCAATAATAAGATCAACTGTTTCACCTGCATTTTTCCATGCATCAAAACCTCCTTTTAAAAAGCCTTTCACCTGATCAAATCCAACTCTTGCCAAACGGATAATGGTTTCTTCTTCTTTGCCTTCTTCACAAACCAATAAAATGTTTTCATCAAAAGGTAAAATGGCACCCGCCCATTCTGCAAACCTGCCTTCGAGACCAATGCTGACAGAGCCGGGAATAAATCCCTGTGTAAATTCATTCGCATTTCTTGTATCAAGGATAATGGTCTTGGGTTCTTTGCTCAGTTGTTTTAATGCATCAATGTTTAATGGCGTCAGTCCTTTTTTTAATAAGGTTTCTAACGATCCATATCCTTCTTTGTTGATCTTTGCATTAATAGGAAAATATTTGGGCGGTGCTTCCAAACCATTTGTTACCGCTTTAATAAAAGCTTCTTTAGAAGATTGCTGTAAAGCATAATTGCTTTGTTTCTGTTCACCAATAGTACTGTAGGTTTCTGCACCAAGATTTTTACCACAAGCGCTGCCGGGCCCGTGTGCAGGATATACAATGACATCATCCGCAAGTGGTAATAATTTGTTTTGTAATGAGTCAAACATCATTCCGGCAAGCTCATGCATTGAAATATTACCGCCCTGTGCAAGATCGGGCCGGCCAACATCACCTACAAACAAGGTGTCACCTGTAAATACACAATGATCTTTTCCCTGTGGATCTTTTAATAAGTAGCAGGAGCTTTCAAAGGTATGTCCGGGTGTATGTAAAACTTCAATGGTAAGATCACCCACTTTAAACTGCTCTCCATCTTTTGCCACATAAACAGGAAATGCAGTTTCGGTTTGCGGTCCGTAAACAATAGGAGTATTTGATTCTTTTGCCAGATCCAGATGACCACTCACAAAATCGGCATGAAAATGTGTTTCAAAAATGTATTTGATGGTTGCCTTTCTTTCTTTAGCAAGATTGAGATAAACCTCAATATCACGCAGGGGGTCAATAATGGCACACTCACCATTACTTTCAATATAATAGGCTGCCTCGCTCAGGCAATTGGTGTAAAGCTGTTGTATAAACATTGTTCACTCTTCTTTTTTGCAAAGATAAGTGACAGGCAAGAAAAAAGCCCCTGCTGTGAACAGGGGCTTTAATGTCAGACAATAAGATCTGTAACAAATTTTTCAATCTCTTCCAATCGTTGATGGTTAACACCGTACCAGATAAATTTTCCTTCTCTGGTAGTAGTTACAATGTTGCTCCGGCGAAGAATAGCCAAATGTTGTGAAGCAACTGATTGTTCCAGCCTCAGTTTTACATAAATTTCTGTGACTGTCATTTGACCGTTTTCATTGATCAATTGAATAATTTGCTGACGAAGTTTGTGATTGATTGACCGTAAAATTAGCGCCGCTTTCTTTACGGCATGGTAATCAATTTGAATAGCAATGTTGCTATTCTCTTTTTTTAATAGAATAGTAGCCATTTCAAGGGGGTGAGTTTAAAAGTTGGTTGTTTGGGGTTATATATAACACATAAAATTATTATTAAGTGTAAACATGTAGTAGTTATAAAGGACATTCTTTACTTATTGCCGTTATTAAATTCTTTTCCATACTCGGGCAGGGTGTAAGCAACTGAAGCAAACTGCTGCAGCCGGTATCTTTCAAGGGCGGGGATCATCATATCGCTGGCATTCCAGGATACATCTGTAAACAGAGCTTGTGTGCTGTTGCAAAGTTGCTTCCATTTTAATGCACCGTCCCCAAAAAAGCAGGTTATTTTTTCTGCCAGCAAGTCGGAAAAGGAGTGATTTTCAAGAATTAACGCCCTGTTATCCTTTATGCATTTCAGATTCCGGTCGTAGGTTGCAGTAAATACTTCCATTCGTCTGGCATCTATCATTGGGCAGAGAAAAAAATCGGCAGGAGATTGCTGATCCTGCTTCAGTTGCTGTAACGCTGCATAACTCATAACCAATGTTGTGGAAAGAGTAATCAGCGGAAGCTGTAAAGCATAACATAAACCTTTTGCAGAGGAAAGTCCCACCCTTAATCCCGTATAAGAACCCGGACCTGCTGTTACGGCAATGGCATTGAGATCTGATAATTGTATATTCATTTCATGCATCATTGCGTGTATGGCAGGTTGCAGAAACGAAGCATGATCTTTTTGATTTTTATTGGTTCTGGTTGAACTTACAATATCATCTTTCACCAGTGCAATGGATGCATTTGCAGTAGCAGTATCTATACAAAGTAAAAGAGGCATATTAAACAGCGGCTTTGAATTGAAGCAATGATGCAGTTGGCTGATAGCGATGATCTTTTACTGCAAGTATTTGTAACAGATTTTTTATATGCTCAATACCAATCAGCTTACTCCACTCGAATGGGCCAAACGGATAGCCCGTGCCGAGTTTCATGGCGGTGTCAATTTCATCTGCAGTTGTTACCTGCTGTTCCTCTGTTATAAAAGCTTCATTAATAATCATACTGATGGTTCTTGCAGTTACAAAACCCGGTTCATCGGCAGTTGCAAGAAATGGAATTTCCCATTGTTGAAAGAGCGATTGAAACAAAGCTTCCTGTTGTTTTGAAAAAGCAATTTCTACTGTATTTCTGTTCAAAAATCCGGGCCAATGATTAAACCGTGCAACAGGTGCATCTTTTACCTGCAATTGATGAAGCGTATAAAGTACCGAGCCAATCAATACCGGACGGGTGCGTTGTAAATAATAACTTATCCGGTTGGAGTTGCTTTCAAAATCCAGATCTATCAGCACATCAGCCAGCTCTGCCTCTGCAAGTTCCAGTTTATCTGCAACCTTACACAATGTGCCCTTCAATGGAAGTGTTTTTCCAAAGAGTGTTGTAACAGGGCCGCCGCTGAGAATAAGAATGTTCATGCACCGCAAATTTAAAGGGATCGGCCAGCAAACATGATTTTTTTCTTAAATCTAAAAAACTAAGTTTGTGGTACAATGGAAAAGAAAATTATACAAACCGATCAGGCGCCTGCACCCATAGGGCCTTATAATCAGGCAGTTGCTGCCGGCAATTTTTTATTTATTTCGGGTCAGGTATGCATTAAGCCTGGTACCGGTGATCTCAACAATCCTGATATCCAAACCGAAACACACCAGGTAATGCACAACCTCAAAGCTATTTTACAGGAGGCCGGCACCGATTTTAATCATGTAGTAAAGACGACCATTTTTTTAAGCGATATGAATTTGTTTGGTGATGTAAATGAAATCTATGGCAAATATTTCGAAGGAGCATTTCCTGCACGTGAAACTGTTGCTGTGAAAGGGTTGCCGAAGAATGTGAATGTTGAAATCAGTATGATTGTAATGTTGTAATCATACGTTCAAATAAAAAAAAACGCTGGCTTTTTTATAAGCCAGCGTTTTGTATGTACAGATATTCTATTAATTCTTTTGTAACTGCAGCGTTCCCCGTTCATTGCCATTATACCAGGTAAGAAGATATGTACCAGGTTGCAGATGACTGATATGAATCACTGTTTGTCTGCTTTGCAGTTTTGCTTCAGATGTATAAACTGTATTACCATTCATGTCTTTAATAACAATTGTAGCAGTTTTCTTTTTTACTAATGGGTGGTTAATTGTTGCACTGTTTACAACAGGATTTGGAAATACTTTTAGCGAGGATGAAATATCCACTTCATTTCGAACGGAAGAAACGGTGTTGATGTTTAATTGATTTTTGAAATAACTCATTGCACCTGTTGAACTGTTTGTAGAAGTACCGGCCATCATATCCATAAGGCCGTCATTGTTCATATCAGCAAGTGCTACTGTGCCGGGGCCGCCGGCTGTAGTGTAGTTCACTGTTTCATTAAAAGAAATGGTGCCCGGCGTACTTGTATTTTTTAAAACTGATACAATGGAGTTTGAAAAATAACAGGCTACTGCAACATCAGGCTTTCCATCGGCATTTAAATCACCAAGTTTTATTCCACGTGGTGAACTGGCCACAGAAAAATTTGCTGCGGTGTTAAACAGGAGCGTACCAATAGTAGAATTGTTTTTAAATACAGATACAGTGTTGGGTCCCAGATTCGAAGCAACTACTTCGGGTTTGCCATCTCCGTCAACATCTCCAATTGTAATACCCCAAGTGCCTGCGCCAGCAGCCAGATCTGTTTTAGCAGCAAATGATATGGCACCAGTTGTTGACGTATTTCTTAATACCGAAACTACCATTTGAACCGGAGCATTAAACTGCAATCTCAGGTTTGCCATCTCCATCCAGATCGCCTGCTGTAATATCTTCCGGTTCTGTCGCAACAGTAAAATCAACTTTAGCTTCAAACGAAATAGTTGATGCTGTACTTGTATTTCTTAAAACGGAAACTGTATTTGCGCCTTGATTACTGGAAATGATATCTAACTTTCCATCTGCATCTATATCAGCAACGGTTACTTTGCGTGGTTCGCTGCCTGTAGATAATCCCGTTGGTCCGAAAAAGAAAATAGAGCCCGGAGCACTGCTGCCGTTTCTGAACACATACACTGCATTTGAAAAAGGAGTTGCAGCAACAAGATCCAGTTTACCATCGGCATTAAAGTCGCCTTTAGCAAGACCTATTACATTTACAAGTCCTCCAAAAAAGTCTGGAAAATTTGTAAAAGTCAGATTAGAACCTGTTGTGGTATTACGGAAAAAGAACACTCTGTTTTCTGAGAATATATTGTAAGCAATATCAATTTTACCATCGTTATCCCAATCGGCATCTATTACTGTACTGCCACCGCTGTAATCTACTTTTGCAGCAAATGAAGTGGAAACAAAATCCATCCCACCTTCGGGATAAGTAACTGTAAATGGTTTGTTTGAATAAGCAATCAGGTTGTTGACTGCTACAGAGATTGATTCATAGCCTGCTCCAAGCGGTACAACAACGGTAAGTGTTGTTGCGGTAGATGCATTCACAGTTCCTTTTACAGAACCAAAGAATACAACATTGTTTGCAGCAGTTGTACTGAAGTTGTTGCCTGTAATGGTAACTATTGTTCCGGGTGCGCCGGTTACGGGCGTAAATGAACTGATGATGGGTGTTTGGGCTGATGCAAACTGTATACATAAAAGTACAATACAGCAGAGTATACTTTTTTTCATAAGTAAACGGAAGTGGTTATTAATTAGAGTTTGATTTCTTCTTCCTGATGATCGAAGAAATGATATTCTGTAAGATGGTATGAATTGTTCGCTTTTACTCTGATTTTCTGTTTGTACTTCCAGCTCCATTTCAATCGTCTGGATGGGAACCCTTTCTTCAGGTAGGCTTCCATAATAGGATGTACTGATATGTACAGCTCTTTATGCTTTTGCATAACGAGGTAACTGATGTTCTTTTCAATTTCATCTTCAAGAATAAGTGTAGAAGAAACTTTTCCGGTTCCGTTACAGCTGGGGCAAACTTCCTGTGTATTGATGTTTACCTCAGGCTTCATCCGTTGCCTGGTGATTTGCATCAATCCAAATTTCGAAATGGGGAGGATGGCATGCTTAGCTCTGTCGGCACGCATGAAATCTTCAACTGCTTCTGCTAAACGTCGTTTGTTATCGGGCAGCTTCATATCAATAAAGTCAACCACAATAATTCCGCCAATATCTCTTAAACGTAACTGGCGTGCAATTTCTTCTGCAGCTTCCAGGTTGGTTTGCAAAGCATTTTCTTCCTGGTTGGTGCTAACGCTTTTATATCCACTGTTTACATCAATCACATGTAATGCCTCAGTATGTTCTATAATAAGATAAGCACCACTGGCAAGGTTCACCGTTTTTCCAAACGATCCTTTTACCTGCTTGGTAACGCCAAAGCTGTCGAAAATTGGAGAGCCGTTTTGATAGAAACTTACAATCTCTGTTTTATCAGGTGCCACTTTCTGTATGTAACTACGGGCATCGTTGTAAATGTTTTTATCATTAACAACAATGCGGTTAAAATCGGCACTCAACAAATCACGGAGGATGCTGGTGGTTTTATCTGTTTCGCCAAGAATTTTAGAAGGAGGTGTAGCGTTTTTCAGATTTTGCTGTATCTGCTTCCACATGGCTACAAGGTTGTTAAGATCTTCATGCAGCTCAGCTGTATTTTTTCCTTCAGCAGCAGTACGAACAATTACACCAAAGTTTTTTGTTTTGATGGCTTCAACAATTTTCTGCAAACGCTTTCTTTCATCACCTGAATGGATTTTGCGTGAAACAGCAACGATATCGTTGAAAGGGGTAAGTACAACAAAACGACCGGGTAGAGAAATTTCACAACTGAGGCGGGGACCTTTGGCAGCGATGGGTTCTTTCAGAATCTGCACCAATACATTTGGCTTTCCGTTTAATACTTCACCAATTTTTCCGGTTTTAATGATCTCGGCTTCTGTCTGGAATTTTCCAAAATCTGCAATGCCCTCACTCTTATCGGTAATGGATTGGTTGGTAAACTTAAGGATAGACCGAACGTATGGACTGAGGTCGGTGTAGTGGAGAAAGCCGTCTTTCTCAAACCCAACATCTACAAATGCGGCATTCATACCCGGGACCAGTTTTTTTACTTTTCCTAAGTACAAATCACCAACAGTAAAGCTTGTATCAAGACTTTCCTGATGCAGCTCTACAAGTTTTTTATCTTCTAATAATGCGATTTCCACTCCGGTAGGAGCGGCATTAATGATCAGTTCCTTGTTCACACAATACGTCTTTAAAATTGTACCATTCTTATCTTACTTCACCTGATCAGGAAGGAATAAGCCATATGCAGCATGAGTATACAAGCAAGCAGACAAATTTCTGCATCGGCTGAACAGAATAGAAACAGAGTCCTGATTTACAGGACTCCGTTCAATAAAGAAGCTTATTTGTTCTTCTTCTTATGACGGTTCTTTCTGAGACGTTTTTTACGTTTGTGCGTAGCAATTTTATGACGCTTTCTCTTTTTTCCGCAAGGCATGTTTAATACGTTTTACGTTCGTTAAAAATATTGTTATAACAATTTAATGTGTTCTTCTATTTGCTTCATCATCTCCGGGTTACTGCGAAATTTCTTTTGTGCTTCCAGTGCTTTCACTGTTTGCACAAACTGCAGATACCATTTTTTTGCATTTGCTTTGTTACCGCTCTGTTCATAAGAATCAGCCAGTCTTAACATGGCCTCCAGGTTTGCCGGTTCCAGTTGCAGCACTTTTTCAAAGCGTTCAATCGCTTTTGGCCATTGAGCACTGATGAATGAGCCAACTCCCAGCATATACTGAGCAAATGCATTATCAGGATTTTTTTCAGCTGCTTCCCTTATCAATGCAATCCCCTTCATAGGAGGTTCGCTGCCGGCACCACCAAAGAAATAGGTGCTGCCGAGACCGATTTTTGTTGAATCGTTTCCGGGATTCAGCTCTAAAGCCTTTTCAAATAACTCTTTTGCTTCTCTGGCCATCCACACTTTCAGAGGCTGTTCCTCTACTGTTTGCAGTTCACCTAAAAACAAATGGGCAGCAAAAGTGAGGTTTTTCTCCGAATTTTCCAACTTAGCAGCCTCTCCCAGATATTTAGCATAAGGAACAAAGGCGCCAATGGTATCCATCCAGAAAGCAGAGAGCCTGCGGTAAACCTGAATTTGTTGTGCCTTTACATCGCCACGAACAACAGAATTTTCCCATTCCGTTACTTTTTGCAACTGAGCAGGATTAAGCCTTTTCTTAGCCAAACCGAGCATGGTAGGGAAGTCCAGACTTTCAGCAGCAGCAGTTGTGCCGGTAGTTGTATGCGGGGTTTTTGCATGATCATGCCCGGCATGATCATCTTTTTTTGGAGGTATTGTTCTCCCGAAAAAAAACAAAAGAAAAACTGCTGAGATTGCAGCAGTTATATAAATGATTTGTTGCCTGTTCACGTTAAAAATTTGAAATGCAAAGCTAAAGGAAGACAGGCATTAAAACAGTAGAAACAGAGACTTAACTTCCCTTGTATTGTGTTTTAACCTCCTGCACAAACTCTTTTGCAGGTTTAAAAGCCGGAATAAAATGTTCAGGAATATGCACAGCAGTGTTGCGTTTAATATTGCGGCCAATTTTTGCAGCTCTCTTTTTGGTAATAAAACTTCCAAAACCACGGATATAAATATTCTGTCCGGCCGACAATGAATCTTTTACCTCTTTGAACATGGTTTCAAGCGTTACAAGCACATCAACCTTTGGGATTCCTGTTTTTTCTGAAATTTGATTAACCAAATCTGCTTTTCTCATATTGATAATTTTTGGGTTGTGATGAATGTAGAACTAAGATCATGAAATATTTTTAAAAACAGAAAAATATCAGCCAAAACTTATTAAATAACTGGTTGATTATGAACAAAAAGCAAACAAATTGCCTGAAAATGATGTTTTAATTGGCCTGATTGGGTAAAACCTGTTTTTTTGCTTTACGTCATATGGATTTAAAAAAATACTTTCAGCAGCAACTTTTGTACTGGCACGATACCGAAAACAACCGTCTGCTCCCATGGAAAGAAGAGAAGAATGTTTACCGCATCTGGCTCAGCGAAATTATTTTGCAGCAGACAAGGGCAGAGCAGGGAATGAAGTATTATGAGCGATTTATCAAAGCATATCCCACTATTCAAAAACTGGCAAAAGCCCCTTTGGAAGAAGTGTATAAATTATGGGAAGGACTTGGATATTACAACCGCTGCAAAAATTTGCACAGTACTGCACAAAAAATTGCTTTTGAACTAAAAGGGAAGTTCCCAAACACTTACGATTCTATACTGGAGTTAAAAGGAATTGGACCTTACACAGCAGCGGCTATTTCATCGTTTGGATTTGGACTGCCTTATGCAGTGGTTGATGGGAATGTGTTTCGGGTGTTAAGCCGTTTTTTTGGAGTTGATGATCCTGTTGATTCAACAAGTGGAAAGAAAATATTCCAGCAATTGGCACAGGATTGTCTTGCAACAAAAGAACCAGCTGCCTATAATCAGGCAATCATGGATTTTGGAGCTGTGGTTTGTAAACCCGATCTGCCCGATTGTGCAAATTGTGTGATGCAGAAAAAATGCATTGCTTTTCAAACATCTGCGGTTGCATCATATCCCGTAAAAGAGAAAAAAACAAAACAGCGGAGTCGTTGGTTTTTATTTTATATACTGGAACAGAATGGCCGGTTTGCTGTACAAAAAAGAACAGCTAAAGATGTGTGGGCCAATTTGTATGAATTTCCGAATGAAGAATTTGCAGAAGAAAAATTATGGAAACAGGCCGCTAAAAAAGATGCAGCCCAATGGTTAAATGCAAAAAATATCAATTCAGCCCACCAGTTGTTAACCATTACAAAACCATTGAAACAACAGTTAAGCCATCAAATGATCTATGCCAATGCAGTTTTAATCCGGTTGAAAAACAATGGCAAAAAAATTAAGCAATACGAGTGGAAATCGATCACAGAATTAAAGCACCTGCCTTTCCCTAAAATTCTCAACGATTTTTTAAATGCAAAGATTCTTCAATTATTTCAGCTGAATGATGCAGTCATAACGCAAAAAACGTAACTTAGAAGTAATATCAAAGAGTGTTTCGATCTCATCAATTTATTCAGAAAAAAAATTATTCGTATGAGAGGAGTTAACCGTGTAATGCTTATTGGTAATCTGGGTAAAGATCCGGATGTACAGGTACTGGAAGGTAATATTGCTGTAGCAAAATTTCCACTGGCAACAACTGAAACGTTTAAAGACCGAACCGGAAAACTGGTGAGCCAAACCGAATGGCATACGGTTGTGTTGTGGCGTGGTTTAGCAGAGCTTGCACAAAAGTATTTACACAAAGGAAGTCTCGTTTATATTGAAGGCCGTTTAAAAACCAGAAGCTGGGAAGATAAAGAAGGCGTAAAAAAATATGCAACAGAAATTGTTGGAGACAATTTAATTATGCTGGATAAACGTGCCGATGGTACTGCAAAACCGGAAGGCGCAGATCCCATAGCCGGTTATCATGGTGATGATTTGCCCCCTATTGGCGAACCAAGTGAAGAATTACCTTTTTAGGAAATACCGCTGCTATGCCTATTTTTGTTAAGTAAGCAGCACATTGTTCATTTAATCTCGATGCTTTGGATTATCACCCGTTCAGTTTTTCATTTTTACTTTCTATTAAACCTGTATTGCTGGCCATCAACAGCCAGGGGCTAACCCTGATGGTGATCTTTTTTTTAATTCTCCTGTTTTTTTCTTTTGTGGTAAGTGGGGCTGAAGTTGCTTTTTTTTCGTTGAGATATAAAGATCTCAACATGATCAAAACAAGACCTGAACCTGCTGCAAAACGAATTGTAAATCTGCTGGAAGAACCGAAAGTATTATTGGCAAGTTTACTTTGTGCCAATATCATTTTTAATCTCGGCATTATTTTTCTTACCAACTTTTTAATTGACGAAGCATTAAACCTGCGGCATAATTTATTCTGGGTTGAGTTGATCTTAAAAGCAGCAGCTATTACTTCATTGATCTTATTGTTTTGTCAAATTCTTCCAAAGGTATGGGCATCGCAGAACAATGTTTTCTTTGCGTACTTCGCCAGTTGGTGGGTTGATTCCATTGTTTACCCCATTTTTAAATCAACCGGCAGCTGGCTTGCAGGGTATACAGACAGTATTGAAAAACGGTTGGCAAAATATCAAACATCCACTACCAAATCAGACGAGTTGGATTATGCCATTGATCTCATGAGTGAAGAAGAAGCTACTGATGAAGAAAAGCAGATTTTGAAAGGCATTCAGAACTTCAGCAACATTACCGTTAAACAAATTATGCGTTCAAGGCTGGATGTTAGCGGCATTGAATTTAATGCGTCATTTGAAAGTGTGGTGGCCCGAATAAAGGAACTGCATTACAGCCGTTTGCCGGTGTATAAAAATAATCTGGATGAAGTAGTGGGGATATTGCAAACAAAAGATGTGCTTCCGCATTTGAATGATGCAGAAAGTTTTCACTGGCAGCAGTTGATACGCACACCGTTTTTTGTACCGGAACAAAAATTAATCGATGATCTGTTGAAAGAGTTTCAGCATAAACGAATTCATATTGCTGTGGTAGTGGATGAGTTTGGCGGAACAAGCGGCATTGTAACCATGGAAGATATCGTTGAAGAAATTATTGGCGAAATAAAAGATGAGTTTGATGATGAAGAAACCATCAACAAAAAAATTGATGAACGCAATTATATTTTCGAAGGCAAAACCATGATTCATGACCTGTGCCGCACAATGAATCTCCCGCCGGATACGTTTGATGAAGTGCGTGGAGAAAGCGAATCGCTTGCCGGACTTTTACTAGAACTGGCAGAACGGCTGCCACGTGTAAACGATGCCATTGAAACAGGCGATTTTTTATTTACAGTGCTGGAAGTGAGCCGTAACCGTATTGAAAAAGTAAAAGTGACAATTAAACCACTGAATGATTAAAATGAAACATTTGCAAGTAAGTACTTCGTCTATTGTACTTCGTACTTTTTATATTCTCAGTGTAGTTATTTTTTTTGTTGCATGCAACTCCGATCCACGACCAAGACCCAAAGGTTATTTTCAAATTGATTTTCCAGAAAAAAAATATGTGCTCTTTGATGAGCCGGGTTATCCTTATACGTTTGAATATCCTGCTTATGGTGCTGTGATCAAAGACAGCACTTTTTTCGACAATCAACCGGAGAATCCATACTGGGTGAATCTTGACTTTCCAACCATGGGCGGACGAATGTATCTCAGCTATAAGACAGTTGGAGAAAAAAATCTATTCAGCAAGTTGGTGGAAGATGCGTTTAAGATGACGAGCAAGCACAGTTTGAAAGCAACATCTATTGATGAGATCCCTGTTGAAGGCGGTCCCGGTGTGCAAGGGTTTGTATTTGATGTAGGTGGCAATGCAGCAACAGGTAAACAGTTTTTTGTTACTGACAGTACCAAACATTTTTTAAGAGGGGCTTTGTACTTTGATGCAACGCCTAATTACGATTCCATTAAACCGGTTGAACAGTTTTTGTATAAAGACATGCAACACTTGATACAAACATTGAAGTGGAGGAACTGATGAGAAACTAATAATTAATTTGAAGAATGTTGTTTTGATTTCTTCTGAAAATAGCAGAATCGTATGTGGTTATAATTGTGCCTGATGCTAAAGTTTTAACAAGTTTAATTCTGGTATATATATCAGCTGTTGTTTTTATCGTGTATTCATAGTTTTGAGAAAAATTATTAAGTATGTAGGCAAAAGGGATGGCTTTTTCATTGTTGAAGTTGAATGACAAATGAAGAGTTTTTAATGAGTCAGTTTGCATTCTTACCAATTTAATCTTAGCTTCTGTTACCGGGTAAAGTTTAAAATCAATTTTATTAAATGCTGATGCATCATAATCGTAAAAACTAACCGTGGAGAAAAAAAGAAGGCCATCAAAATTACCCGTTAACTCATACCCAGATGGAGCATCAAATTGAATATGTAATGTTTTGCTGTTAAAATAGAAATGATTGATTTTTGCTTTTAGTTCAAATATTCCGGAGCTATTAGTTCGATCAATATCTACTTCCGGGTATAAATAATCCTGACTTTGATTCGACCAGATGGCTCTTACTTTGATACGGTCAAATCCTTTATTTGTTGTTGCATCATATATTCTCCCTTTAAATGTTGTTGTAACACAATCGCCATCGCATTTAGCTTTTAAACAGGAATTTAGAAAACAGGAAAGAATAAAAATAAAAGCAGCGTATTTCATGAGCAAAATTGTAAGGTGTTGCACTACTAAGATAAATTAGTTTTATCATACCTCATATTTACCCATAAAAATAATAAATAAAAAAGGGCATATCCGTCTTTTGTACAGAACATGCCCTGTTTTATTTACTGCTTCTTTTCTTCAACCACTTCTTCTCTTGGCGCAGCTCTTGAAAACTTTTTCAATGTGATTCTTTTATTAATCGATTTCTTTTCTGTCGGAGCTTTTGCAAAGCTCGCTTCTGGCTTTACAGATTCATTTTTTGTTTCAACTGCAACAGGTTTTAATTCTTCTTTCAATTCTGCTGATGCATAACTGGATGTTTTCTTCTTCTTCAGGGTTTTTGTTTTCGCAGGTTGGGGAGCAACGGCCACTTCTTTTTGTGATGCTGGTAAAGGTTCCATTTTACCACGGGAATAATCTTCTTCTTTAATGTCTTTAACGGTGATTTCTTTTGTTTGTACAACAGGGGCTTCTTTATAAAGCTCCTTAAAAGCCTTCTTGTTTTTGGTTTGCAAATAATCAGTTACGCCGTAAACTGATGCGGCTGTTAACAGCAAGCCGCCTGCCATGAGATAGAACTTCATTTTGTGTAAGATTTAAATGGTGAAAGAGTTGAGATAACGTTTGCTTTGTTTGTATATAAAATATTCAGCTACCAGCATATTGCCCAGCACACTGATCCAGAGTGATATCTCATAGTTTTCCAAATGGCCCCAGTCGAGTACATAAAACACTAAATGATAAATGCGAAAGGTAACTGCTGTCATCGCCATAGAGTAGGAGCGGATCATCCAGATTTTATGCGCCACTACATTTTTTTCTTTGATCGTTTTTAATCCCCACCAGGTTGTAAAGAACCAGTACAATGCCATAAATAAAAACAACCCTCTTTCCCAAAAACTTCCTTTCGCAAAGAAGCTCATATATAAACCAGTTGGCGCACCAATTAGCAGCACCACAAATACATAGATCTTTCCACTCCATACATGGATCTTTCTTCTCTTTTTAATAATAGAAGTGGAAAACTGAAGCAGTGCAGCACAAATACAAAACATACCGGCACCAATGTGCAGATAAAAACTCCAGTAGTACAAAGGCTTTGCAAAAAGAATAGCTCTTTCTTCAATAAAAGAAAAAGTTTGACTGAACGAATAATACAGAATGGTATTTCGAACAAGTAATAAGCTGAAAAAAATAACCGGAACCCAGAACAACAGTCGAAAGATAAAGCGGCTGGCTTGCTGAAGCGTCAGCATTCTTATATTAGCCATGTTGGTGGTGGTTTGCATGTGTGATGAGGCTGTGTTTTCTTTTCCATAAAGGATTGCTGTTAATAGTTTGCTAAAGGAATAACCGCTATGGGCTTATCTTTGCGACATGATTGTAATTGACAATATCTATATCAGCGACGAGGTGGTGGAAGAGCAGTTTGTATGTGATCTGCATAAATGCAAAGGTGGTTGTTGTATTGATGGTGATGCGGGAGCTCCGCTTACAAACGAAGAACTGGAAGAAGTGAATATTGCAACTGAACATGTAAAGCATTTGCTGAATGATGAAGCAATCGAGATCATTGAACAGGAAGGTAAATATGTATACGACCGAGAGTTCGGATGGGTAACGCCTACCATGCGGAACGGGATGTGTGTGTATGGGTTGGTTGATGAAAACGGAATCGTTAAATGTTCTTTTGAGCAGCTGTATAACGAAGGCAAGATCAAATGGAAGAAACCGATCTCCTGTCATCTCTATCCCATCAAAATCAGCAAAAGCAAAAATACCGATCAGGATTATGTGAACTATGAACCGAGAGATCCCATGTGTAATCCCGGTTGTGCATTAGGACAAAAACTGAAAGTTCCTGCCTATGTATTTTTGAAAGAAGCAATCATCCGCAAGTATGGTGATGATTTTTATGAAGTGCTCACCCAAATAGCAGATCAGTATTACGATTCAAAGGAAGCAAACAAGTAACTTTAGTACATGAGCCAAACAGCTGATAAGTTTATTGCCAAGAGTACGATCAAAGCCGCTGATCTGGATCACAGGCGTACTATTAATTTTAATATTGGCAAATACAATTCAAAAGTTCCTGAAGGGAAACAGCAGTTCACGCAGTTATTAACTGCACGTGAACGGGCTAAGAATGTTAAGTGGCGTGCATTGGAAACACTGGATCAGCAACTGGAAGAATTTGAGTTGCAGTTCACCCGCAGAGGTGGTAAAGTGATCTGGGCCGAAACCGCACAACAGGCCTGTGATGAAATCCTGAAAATATGTGAAGCAAAAAATTGCAAAACATTGGTGAAGAGCAAGAGCATGGTTACAGAAGAAATTCACCTGAACGAATTCATGGAGAAGCACCACATTGAAAGTGTGGAAACAGACTTGGGAGAATATATTCAGCAACTCGATGGTGAAGCGCCTTATCATATTGTTACACCTGCCATGCACAAGAGCAAGGAAGATGTTGCCAAACTCTTTGCAGAAAAACTGGGAACCGATCCTAAAGCAACACCTGAACAGTTAACACTTGTTGCACGAAAAATTCTGCGTGAAAAATATGTACAGGCCGAAGTAGGTGTAACAGGTGCTAATTTTATTTTAGCTGATGTGGGCGCTGTTGCTGTAACAGAAAATGAAGGTAACGCAAGATTGAGCTGCGCCTTTCCAAAAACACATATTGTAATTGTTGGTATAGAAAAAGTATTACCCGGGATGTATGATCTTGGTTTGTTCTGGCCATTGCTTGCAACTTATGGAACGGGTCAACAGATTACAGTGTATAACAGTATTGTGTTGGGTCCAAAGCAACCCGGTGAAAAAGATGGTCCGGAAGAAATGATTGTGATCCTGCTGGACAATGGCAGAACCAACGTATTAAAAAATCCTGCCACGAGAGAAAGTTTGTATTGTATCCGTTGCGGGGCTTGTTTAAATGCATGCCCTGTTTATAAAAATATTGGCGGTCATAGTTATGGTGCAACTTACAGTGGCCCAATTGGAAAAGTGATCACACCACATCTTAATCAGTTAGATGAATACAAACATTTAAGTTATGCTTCATCGCTTTGTGGTAACTGCACAGAGGTTTGTCCTGTGCGGATTAATTTGCACGAACTGTTATTAGAAAACCGTCATGAAGCAGTTGATCATGGTTATTCATCTTTTGGCGAACGCATGGCATGGAAGGTTTGGAAAAGAGCTTCATTGAACCGCAAACTCATGAACATGGGCAGCAGCAAAATTAAAAGCTGGATGATTAACCGGTTTGTAAAAGCGTGGACCAAACATCACGGCGAGATGCAGTTTCCTGAAAAAAGTTTTAATCAGCTTTGGCAGGAAAAAAACAATAAAAATGTTTCGTAACTTGTAATAAAATCAATTACATGCAGCAGACGTTTACGGCAAATATTGAAAAAGATGATGAAACAGGTTTCTTTATAGGAACTGTTCCTGCTGTTCCGGGTGCTCATACACAGGCAAAGACTTTAGATGAATTGCATTTGCGTTTGCAGGAAGTTCTTGAGCTTTGTCTGTCATCAATGTCTGCCGATGAAAAGAAAGAACTTCCCCATTTTATAGGAATACAGCAAATTGCAATTGCAGTATGAGTAAGCTCCCTATAATTTCTGCAAAGGAATTAGAGAAAATTTTATTTCGATTAGGCTTTGAAGAAATGAGGCAAAAAGGAAGTCATCGGTTTTACAGGCATACAGATGGCCGCTATACAACCATTCCACACCACCCGGGTGAAGATTTATCAAGACCACTCATCAGAGCAATTCTTAAGCAGATTAATCTTGATGCGGAAGAGTATGTTCGTTTACTGAATCAGAAATAAGCATGCTTGTTTACACGGAACATATCACTCCACGTATTGCATACATCCTGCAGTATTTCAATGAAAAATTATTTATTGATGCGCAACTTACAGATGACGTGGAACTGTATCGTTCATCAACAGAAGCAAAGATCAATTATTCTACTGAACGAATAGATGCTGATGAGTTGTTGATCCACCCTGCAGGTTTATTACATCAGTCTGCAATCAAAAAACAAGCAATTGAATGTTTTGATTGGAACAATGTAAGAGCTTTCTTTAAAACAGAAGATGATCTTGGTTTTGATCTGTTCTCAGCCGTATTTTATCTCCTTACACGGTATGAAGAATACATGGAACATGAACCCGATGAATATGGACGTTATGCGCATTGGAACTCATTGGCATGGAAGGAAGAGTTTTTGAATAAACCTTTAATTGATATCTGGCTGCTGAAGTTTAAACAGGTACTTGAATCGAAATACACTACTATCAAACTACAAACTACAAACTTTGAATTTCTCCCTACCTACGATATTGATATTGCCTGGAGTTACAAAAACAAAGGGCTTTGGCGGAATGTAGCAGCATCCATCAATCATCCTTCAACTATTCCGCAACGGGTGAGCGTTCTGTTCGGAAACACAAAAGATCCTTACGATTCTTATGACTGGTTGAAGCAGCTGCATCAACAACATGTACTACAACCCATTTATTTTTTTTTGGTTGCTGAAGAAAACAGCGAGTATGATAAGAATATTTCTCCTAAGAAAAAGGCGATGTTACAACTGACGAGAGATACTGCACAGCAGGCCGTCATCGCATTACATCCTTCCGTGCAAACTAATACGAGCAAAGAATTGTTGCTGAAAGAAAAACTTACATTACAGCGTATCAGTAACAAAGTGATTACAGCATCACGACATCATTACATCAAATTCCATCTGCCGCATTCTTACCGGGAACTGATTGCCGCCGGATTTATAGATGATTACAGCATGGGGTACGGCACAGTCAATGGGTTTCGTGCATCTACCTCTCATTCATTTTTGTGGTATGATCTGGAAAACGAACAAAGTACATCACTTCGCATTCATCCATTTGCATATATGGAAGCGAACTCATTTTATGAATTAAATCAATCGCCGTCAAAAGCATTGGAAGAAGCAAAGCAATTAGCAGAAGAAGTAAAACATGTAAACGGAACCTTCATCAGTATTTTTCATAATCATTTTCTCGGTACTGATACTATGTTCAAAGGATGGAGGGAAATGTACAAAGAGCTGGTGAACGAAATAATTTTGCCAACGTTGTAATCTGATGAAATTAACTTTGCCAAAGTTTCTGAAGAATGACTGTTATCAATCAGGCTGTTTAAACTTTGGCAAAGTTCTCATTACTACTGCTCATTTTTCGATCCTTCCAGCATCTGCATCAATTCTTTCATTTCCGGATCGCTTAAATAACGCCATTTACCAACGGCGATATTTCCGAGTTGAATATGCATGATGCGTACACGGCGTAAACTCACCACTTCATAATCAAATGCTTCACACATACGTCTGATCTGACGGTTCAATCCCTGTTTGAGAATAATGGAAAAACTTTTACTGCTGAGTGTTCGCACTTTGCAAGGTAGCGTAGTTGTGTCCATAATATGAACACCCTTGCTCATCTTCGCTGCAAAGTCGGACGTTAATTTTTTATTGACAGTTACGATGTATTCTTTTTCGTGTTCATTACCTGCACGCAGAATTTTATTTACAATGTCGCCGTTGTTCGTAAGAAAGATCAATCCTTCCGAATCTTTATCTAACCTTCCAATTGGAAAAATGCGTTTAGGGTGATTGATAAAGCGGATAATATTGGTACGGTCTTTTTCATCGGTGGTAGAAGTAATATTCATTGGTTTATTAAACGCAATAATAAATTGATCCTGTTTTGCTGTTGATTTTACTTTCAGCAACTCATCATCAATATACACTTTGTCTTTAGAAGAAACTCTTGTACCGGCCAAAGCAATATTTCCATTCACCACAACACGTGCCTGATCAATGAGCTTGTCTGCTTCACGGCGTGAACAATAACCTGTTGCACTGATATATTTATTGAGACTGATTTTTTCTTCAGACATAACGCAAATGTAAGCAGGATTAATTGTCGAGCACTTCCCGTTGTTCTTCTGCTGTGCGTTTAAATGCTCTGTTAACCAAATACACGCCAAGCAAGGTTACCAGGCCGCCGATAGTTAATGTAAGAGTAAGTTTTTCATCAAAGATCAAAGCGCCAAGAAGCACAGCAACAATGGGGTTGATGTAAGCATAAATACTGGCCTGCTCTGTAGGCAGTCGTTGCAATGAATATAAATAGCAGGCAAAAGCAATGATAGAACCAAAAATAACCAGATAGGCAATTGCAAGCCAGGATGCAGAAGGAATTTCATTGAATGGTAAAAAGCTTTTATCAAAAGTAGATACGCCTAATAATGCAGCTCCGCCAATGAGCATTTGAAAACCTAAACCAAAATACGGATTAAATGATGCCGCATGTTTCTTGGTGTAAAGCGAACCGAATGCCCATGTCCATGTAGCAATCAATGAAAGAAAAATTCCAAAACGGAAATCCGGGTTAAAGAAATCGGCGAGGTGTTCAAAAAAAATAATACATACACCTCCAAAGCCAATCATTAATCCAAGTATAGCATTGGAAGGGATTTTTCCTTTGGAAGAAAACAAACCAATAATCACCAGCCATAATGGAAAGATAGCACCCATGATGGCACCGAGGCCTGATGAAATATATTTCAAGCCCCATGTACTAAGTCCATTGCTCATTACAAAGTTTAAAAATGAAAGTACGAGCAGGGGCAGAAGATCTTTTGCTTTTGGCCAGCTTGATCCTTTGATGATAAAGAAGATCATGTAACAAATGCCGCCAAGCAGTTGACGAATACCTGCCAACTGTAAGGCAGGCATATGCCGCACACCTTCTTTTGATGCGATCCATGTAGTGCCCCACAAAATGCAAACAACGGCTAAAGCAAAAACAGCTTTTGCTTTGGTTCCTTTTTTGTGAATGGTCAAAGGATTAAAGACCGATAAACTTTTTAAAGTATCAGCAGAATAGTTGAACGCTTTATTGATGTCGAGTTTTGGCATTGGGGAGCCTCATCCTCCAACTCCTTCTCCAAAAGAGAAGGAGCGGTGCTTTTAGTTATTAATTAATCGTTTTGTTCTTCCACATCCACTTCAAATGTTTCTTCATCTTTTTTTGCATTGATTTTTCTTTTAAACAAGATGGCTTTGTGCTTTGCTGTTCTCCCCCTCGGGGGGAGTTAGAGGGGGCTTCCTAATGTTTAAAATGCCGCATCCCTGTAATCACCATCGCTAAATTATTTTGCTTACAGTATTCAATCGAATCATTATCACGAATAGAACCACCCGGTTGAATAAATGCAGTGATGCCTGCTGCATGACCCATTTGCACACAATCATTAAAAGGAAAGAATGCATCACTCGCCATTACTGCACCGGTAAGATCGAAGTTAAACTGTTTTGCTTTTTCAACCGATTGACGAAGTGAATCAATACGACTGGTTTGTCCGCAACCTTTACCCACCAGTTGCTTCTTCTTCACTAATGCAATGGCATTACTCTTTAAATGTTTGCAGATAATATTTGCAAATACAAGATCGTCTTTTTCTTCTGCAGTGGTTTCTCTTCCACCAGCTTCCTTCCATTCGGTATAGTTGCCTTCATCAATTCCCTGCACCAATACACCGTTCAACAATGATTTGTATTGTTCTTTTACTTTTGGTTGATTTTTCAGTTGTAACAGAATACGATTCTTTTTCGACTTCAATACTTCCAATGCATCTGCTGCAAACGATGGAGCGATCAATACTTCAAAGAAAATTTCATTAATGGCTTCGGCAGTGGCTTTATCAATTTCTCCATTGCTAACCAACACTCCACCAAATGCACTTTCAGGATCACCTGCCAATGCAGCATCCCAGCTTTCTTTTACAGCAGCACGTTGTGCCACACCACATACATTGGTATGTTTGATGATGGCAAAAACGGCCCCCTCCTGACCTCCCCCGGAAGGGGAGGAGAATGCAAACTCTCCGATTAATTGTACGGCAGCATCAACATCAACCAAATTATTATAGCTTAATTCTTTTCCGTTTAATTGAGTAAACAACTCATCGAGATTGCCGAAGAAACGTGCAGACTGATGCGGGTTTTCACCATAACGCATGATCTTTTCTTCTTTGTTGAATGGTGTGTCAACTGCTGATTGATGAAAGTAGTTAGAGATAGCAGTATCATAAGCCGTACACACATCAAATGCTTTGATAGCAAATGCACGACGTTGTTCATAACTTGTTTCACCATTTTGATTGCGCAGGATTTCTTCCAGCACAGCGTATTCTTTCTTTGCTGCAAGCACTACTACATCTTTATGATTTTTTGCAGCAGCACGAATCATAGATGGTCCGCCGATATCAATTTTTTCAATAATAGCCTTTTCATCGGTTGTTGAAGCAACAGTTTCTTCAAACGGATAGAGATCTACAATCACCAGATCAAGTTCAGGAATATTGTACTGCTTCATTTCTTGCAGATGCTGTGCATCATCTCTTTTTCCAAGGATGCCTCCAAACACAGAGGGATGCAATGTTTTTACACGACCTCCTAAAATAGAAGGGTAGCTGGTTAAACTTTCAACAGGTACAACAGGGATGCCGAGTTTTTCAATAAACTGCTGTGTGCCACCGGTAGAATAAATGGTTACGTTTTGTGTATGTAATAATTGAACGAGTGAATCCAGCCCGTCTTTATAAAACACTGAAATGAGAGCCGATTGAATTTTCTTTGTCATTTGAATAAAGCGTCAAAAAATTGAAAAATGTGGCATCAACCGTGATAGAAGTTGCAAAGGTAAGCGTCTAAAGATTCATCACAAAAGCACCTTGTTCACTTGTGCAGAAATAGTTGAGCTGCAAACGTTCGCAGTCTTTTTTCCAGAGATTGATCTTCCATTGCGGGTTAGAACTGTCAAACACAATCAGCTTGCAATCTACTGTTTTAAGCAGATCGGAGATATACAGACGTGGATTTTTTGAAATAATCAATACATCTGCCTTAATTCTGTTTTGAAGCGAATCAAATACATAAGATTGGTTGATGTGGATAATCTTTTTTCCATTGATGCGGTAAGAGTTGTTTTGCACGGATCCCGGCATCAGCGGTGAATGATAGCTATGGTACAATATCCGTGAAGGTTTTAGATGAAAGTTGCGGAGAAAACCATCCTGCAATAAAACAGCATCGCCTTTAAGCACATATTGTTTACCCAGCATAAAATCAATGGCGGTGTGTTGCGATAAATTATAAACAATCAGTTTTTTCTGCCTGGTTGTTTGATACAGAGAAAAACTTTGCAATAGAAAAAATGCGGCAAGAAAGCCTACACTCCATTTGAAGGCCTTTGTATTTTTTTGTAAGAGCCATACACCCAAAGCTGCAATAAAAGCATACAGGAATATTGTTTGCAATGGATGATGTTGAATGCCATCGGTTACAGCAAACGTAAAATGATCGGCCCATGTAATAAATCCATTCATCCATTTTAATAAATAACTAAACAGCGTTCCCGTAAAAGCAGCAATGGGTTGAATAAAAGAAACTGCAATCAGCAGAATTTCTCCAAACAGGATCAAGCTGCTTAACGGTACGGCAACAAAGTTGGTGATGAGAAATAAATTCGGAGCCTGGTGAAAATGATACATGCAAAGTGGCAGCGTTACGATCTGTGCAGATAATGTAACTGCATTCAGTTGCCATGCTTTATCCAATAGTTTATTGTTGAATGAAAGCCAGTGATAAATTGGTTTCATAAATAATACTATACTTAATACTGCAGCATAAGAAAGTTGAAAGCCGACATCCCACAAATAGAAAGGGTTGTAACAAAGCAATACAAAAGCTGAGGCCGCCATGCTGTTATAGATATTTCCTTTTTTATTGAGCAGATCACCACCTGAAATAAACGTAAACATGATAGCAGCCCTTAACACTGATGCTCCTGCACCGGTGAGTAAACTGAAGATCCATAAGAAAGAAAGCACCAGCAACGGTTTCAGCCATTTCAATTGTTTGTATTTATTCAAAGGCTGAAAGAGTAATAACAGCAACCAGTATATCAACCCAAGATGCAAACCACTTATGGCAATTACATGCACCACACCGGTATTGCTGTAAGCCTGTACTAAATCTCTGTCCAGATCATCACGGTAGCCAATGAGCAATGCTTCTGCCACACTGATCTCCTGCTCGCCTTTAATATGTTTTCGAAGTACAGAAAGGATATATGCTTTTGTTCGATAGATCAACGACCAGAAAAAAGAAGTTTTTGTTGCATTCAATACCACATAATCTGTTTTCTTTAAAAAGAGTTGATGCGTAATGCCGTTGAATAATGCATAGCGTTTATAATCGAACCCACCGGGATTACCTGCATTTTTTATTTCCTGCAAGGGCTTGTTAAGAGCAATGATGTTGCCGTAATGTAAAGCAGGCATTGCACTGTCTTTCTGAAAATAGAGAATAATATCCCCGTTAACCTTTATTGTTTTTTGATTGCTTTCAATCGTACTGATTTCAGCAAGTGCTTTATATGTTTTTTGTTTTTCACTCAAAGGTTCAAGCAAACGGAGCTGCACAACATCGCCGGGTTTGTACAGATGGCCCACCCATTGCTGCTGATGTGGCAACTGTTTGAGCCATGTGAGCAGAACAGCAAAGCCCAACATGCTAAATGAAATACCAACACCGGGTAACCAGCTGTATCTGAATTTCTGTTGTTCGTTACTGAACATGTAGAAGAGGAGGAAAGGAATTGCAGCAACCAAAAGATAAATGCCAATGGTCCATTGCAGTGAAAAGTACCAACTGCAAATAATCCCTGCTGCAAGCGGAACCAGCAAACGCAGAAAGGGAATATTTTTCCAAATGGGAATCATGGGTTAAAAGAATTGCGTTTTGTAAGATATAGCCCCTTTTACTAATAAGCAATATAATGGCGTAACAAAAGTTTATCTCAATTTAGAAAATACTAAATTTGTTATCAAACCGTCAAATTGAAATTTACTTCCATAGAAATATGTGCTGGTGCAGGTGGGCAAGCTATTGGTCTTGAACAAGCAGGATTCAATCACCTAGCGCTTATAGAAATTGAACAAATCGCTTGCGATACATTACGTTTAAACAGACCTAATTGGAATATTATTAATATGGATGTTAAGGAGTTTACTGCTAAAAAGTATCAGAATATAGACTTATTGGCAGGAGGAGTGCCATGTCCTCCTTTTTCAATTGCTGGTAAACAACTTGGTAAGGAAGATGATCGAGATTTGTTTCCTGAAGCACTTAGGCTTGTTAAAGAATGTAGCCCCAAAGCTGTTATGCTTGAAAACGTAAGAGGGTTACTTGATGTTAAGTTCAAAGAATATCGAAGATATATTCTTAATGAACTTTATAAGATGGGATATCTTTGTGATTGGAGATTAGTAAATGCATCGGATTATGGAGTGTCTCAATTAAGACCTAGAGCTATTCTTGTTGCACTAAAAAAAGAATATTTTGATTACTTCGAATGGCCCACAAAAAGTAAAATACCTCCGTTAACTGTCGGCGAACTTTTGTACGATGAAATGGCATCGCTTGGTTGGGAGAATGTTGATAATTGGAAAAAATCTGCAAACAGTATTGCTCCTACAATAGTTGGGGGTTCAAAAAAACATGGTGGCGCAGATCTAGGACCAACCAGAGCAAAGCAGTCATGGGCTTTGCTTGGCGTTGATGGCAAAGGGCTCGCTGATACACCTCCACTTAATGGTTCAAAGGCAATGCCACGTCTTACACTTAAAATGACTGCATTAATTCAAGGCTTTCCGAAAGAATGGGAGTTTGCAGGTAAAAAAACACCAGCCTATAGACAGGTAGGGAATGCTTTTCCACCACCAGTTGCAAAGGCTATAGGTATAGCAATTAAAAAAGCACTAAATACTTATGACTCAAAAAGTACCAAAGGGAAAAGGTTCCAGGGCCAAACTGCGTAATTATTTTAGTGATCATGTTGGGGAAGTTCTAAATTCCAAAACATTAAGTAAAGTGGCGGGTACTAGCGAATGGGCAAGAAGAGTTCGTGAATTACGTAATGAAGAGGGAATGAATATCGTTACTCACAATGATCGAAGTGAATTAAAACCCGGCGAATATTTGTTGATCGATCTAAAGCCTTTGCCTTCTTTTGAAAGAGGTATTTCAAAAGAAGTGCGTGCATTTGTTTTAGATAGAAATGGATTTACTTGTCAAATGTGTGGAACCGCTGCTGGAGAGCCACATCCATACGATGCAGGAAGAAAAACAAGGCTACACATTGGACATATTATTGATAAGACCATGGGTGGTGGTGACGAACCAGGTAATTTAAGAGCAATTTGTTCTGTTTGCAATGAAGGGGCATCAAACCTAACTCTTAATAGACCTCAAGCTATTAAATTATTAGCACAAATAAGGCGAGCACCTACATCTGATCAAATTGATGTTTTAAAATGGGTATTAGCAAAATTTCCTAAACAGGCGAAAGAATTAATTAACAAGAAGAAGGAATGATAATAATTTGTCTTCAGTTTTAAATTATTCTCCCAACAAATTTTTGAGAAAAGCAATCTGCCCCAAGTGATATATATGATGTTGTATTAATCCGTTCAGCAGAAAACGGTAATTGTATTCACGGAAATCAACCAGCTCACTTAAAAAAGCGTCGTCTTTTTTTCCCAGCACAGAAATGAGTTGTTGGTGAATGGATTCAAATTCAGCCAATCCATTTTTCCATGTATGTATTTTTGGATCAATGATCCGCCAATCCATTTCTTCGGATGCTTTGAGATCATAGTCCTGATTTTTTTCCAGCCGCTTCAATGTAAAATCGGCCCAGGTAATCATGTGATACAATATTTCAATAGCTGCATGTGAGTTTTCCGGATTGATATACACAACTGCCGGATGAATTTTCCTGAGCATAGGCATCACAGCCTCACCATACCATGGTTGACCATTTAAAACACGTTCAAGGTTGAGGGCAATTGATTGTACTTCTTTGTTCATATCTGAAAGTTACAAAAAACAAGACGACCTCACCCTCAATCCCTCTCCAAAAGAGAGGGAGGCCAAGCAAACAATTAAACTGATCCATAGTAACTAAGCATTTCAACAAGGAATCATCTTTCAACTGTCGTAAGTATTAACAACTTACCGGCAAAAAAAACTCCGCAACAAGTGCGGAGTTAAATATCTTCTGAATCCTAAAAAATCCTACAAATCATGGTTCAGATTTACTTACTGAGATACATACTTCTGTCTTTATACAACTGTCGGAAGTAAGGATCACGCAGATCTTTTATGAAACGGATGGCTTCACCCGTACTTTTCATTTCGGGCCCAAGCTCTTTATTTACATTCGGGAATTTATTAAAGCTAAACACCGGTTCTTTAATGGCATAACCGGTTAGTTTCTTTTCGTAGGTAAAATCAGTGAGCTTCTTTTCACCCAACATCACTTTGGTTGCAATGTTCAGGTAAGGAATCTGATATGCTTTTGCAATAAACGGTGTTGTACGAGATGCTCTTGGGTTGGCTTCAATTACATACACTTTGCCATCTTTAATGGCAAACTGAATATTGATGAGTCCAAGAATGTTGAGCGATTGTGCAATGCGTTTTGCATAATCTTTCATGGTTGTTACAATCAATGGTGTTAAGTTGAACTCAGGCAATACCGCATGGCTGTCGCCACTATGGATACCTGCCGGCTCAATGTGTTCCATTACACCCATTACATGAAAATTCTCACCATCATAAATGGCATCAATCTCAGCTTCCTGACAACGATCAAGGAAATGATCAATCAAAATTTTATTGCCCGGTAAATGTTTGATCAAACTCAATACACCTTTTTCTAATTCTTCATCATTCAACACAATCCGCATACGCTGCCCACCCAATACATAACTGGGACGAACAAGCACAGGGTAACCCACTTCTTTTGCCACTTCAATGGCATCATCTGTATTATACGCTGTACCATATCTTGGATAAGGAATTCCTAATTCTTTCAACAGATCACTAAAGCGGCCACGATCTTCGGCGATGTCCATACTGTCGAACGAAGAACCAATGATGCGGATACCTTTTTCATGTAAACGTTTTGCCAGCTTCAGGGCTGTTTGCCCACCTAACTGAACAATTACACCATAAGGTTTTTCCAGTTCAATGATTTCCCAGAGATGCTCCCAATAAACCGGTTCAAAATAAAGTTTATCGGCCATGTCGAAATCAGTACTCACTGTTTCGGGGTTGCAGTTTACCATGATTGCCTCAAAGCCGCACTCTTTAATAGCCAACAGGCCGTGTACACAGCAGTAATCAAATTCAATACCCTGACCAATACGGTTAGGGCCGCTGCCGAGAACAATAATTTTTTTGCGTTGAGATGGAATGGATTCGTTGTGGAGGATCGTATTTGCCATTGCGCTGCAAATGTACGGTTGTAGGAAAAATTTTGAGGGATTTTTTTCACCCAAATTTTGCTTAGGATTTGCTAACGGGTATGAGTTTGGCGGCGATTATTGACTCACTCTTACCCTGTACAGACTTATACCGTTCTTGCTGGCAACTGCCTGTGGTTGAATAGAAGAACGGAGTTGGGGAAGCAACCAGATCGTGGCTGGGGTAAGGAGGATATAATCGGGCTTATATAGGGCAATTAGATTAGCCCGCTCGGTTTCATTTGCGTTTACTGAAAAGAAAAGCTGCACCAGTCTTTTGCGTTCGTCAGCATCAGCTACCCAATAAACAGGATAAACGGCTGCTACCACTCTGGCGCCTATTGCAGGAATGAACAGGCTGGTTGGCATATCTGTAAGTACTACTGAGGTTTTTTTTTGTAAAACAGGTTCAATGAAAGATAAGAGTCGGGCTTTTGAATGATGGCTGGCTTTTTGAAATTGGTCAGCATTTAAAGTAATTTCAACTTCTTGTGCAAAGAGATATTTGAGCGTAGTTTTTGTTTGAATCAAGTAAGGGATGGCAAGCAAAAAAAGTATAGCAAACCAAAGTTCTTTTGATTGTTTAATGCTCATTAGGTTTTTTACAATAAACAAATGACAGAATATAAACACGAACGCAATCATACGCCCCAGACCATACGCTCTCGTGAAATAGCCAATAACAAAAAGAATAAACAAGATTGATATACTTACGAGCCATGGCCATTCTTTTCTTAAGGACATGGATGAGTTGAAGAAAACTAAAACAGGTAAAAACATTAAAGGGAATAATTGTTTTAGTAAAGATTGATAAAGCGAAAGACTATCAGCATGGAATTGATTACCTCCTTCTATATATTTAAACAACTCAAAGACCGGATAGTATGGCCAAAGGCCTGCAAACATTAATGAAAGTATTGCGGCAGCAAACATCAATAATGTCTTTTTGATGAGTTGTTGTTTGGTGAATTGGTTTTGTGCCCAGGCAGTATTGTAAACATAAAGCAGCAATGATGCCGCAAAAACAAATGTCAATGGATGACAAAGTAATGTAAGTGAAAGAAGAAGGATTAATGTAATAAAGAATACAACTTGTTTATTTATTGTTGCTGTATTGGTCAGTAGCTGTTTTGTAATACTTGCAGCAAACACTGAACAGCTAAAAGCAAAGGTGGAAGGGTAGGACAGAGTAAGCACTAAAGACCGGAAATGAAAAAATGAACTATAAAGCGGTGCGTGTATACCCCAGAAAAAGAGAATGAGCAGCAGAAGCAATAAAAATGCTTTTGAACGATTCCCATTTTCATCGATAAATAAGGTTACGAGCATATAGATGGCTGCAAGAAACAACAGCAGATTAACAATCATGGCAATGTTCAATACTGTACTTACTGCAATGCCAGTTGTCGAAATTGTTGCTCCCAGTAAAATCATATAAGGTGAAAAGAAAGCATGCGGAGCATCAACTTTTAAAATTGGATGTGAAGGATGTTGTAAATGCAGCGATAATTCACGAACAACTGCTTTGTGTTCCCAGTAGTCACCCGTCCATGGGGTTTCATTGATTAATAATGCCTGCAGTAATACTAATAAACAACAACTGAGGATTGATGCAATGAACCATAGATCATAATGTTGATTAAGTTTCATGGTAAATTATAGCTGTTGAAGCATGGGCAGCATTTGCTCTATCATTGCAGCAGCAATCTTTTTGCTAAATGAGGGAGAGTAATGCAATGCATCAGCAAATGGATAGCCTGTTTCTTCTTTTAGTAAGTTGCCAAGAAAATAAAAGCCAGAAATCGTTGTTGATTTTTTCTCCAGTTCAGGGTAAATAAGTTGAAACTGAGGTCGATTATTCTTATCGCACACGGGATCTTTTTCTAAGCCGGCATAATCATAAAAAGGAACCGGCTGTAAAAAGAAGCAGGTTTGTACGTTGTAAGCTTTTGCTATGGTACGAATCTGCTCTTGTGTCTTTAGATAGTTACTTGCGAGCTGCCTGCTCATTATCGTTATCGAATCTTTAGATGGCAAACGGAAACTATATTGAAAAGAATATTCTAATTCTTCTGCATGGTTAACCGGAGTTGCAGCATTGAAAATGGTTTGAAAATAATGATTTAGCATCGGGTGTTTCTGTGAAGCTTCATTGATCGAAAGAAAATCATTTAAGCCATCAAAAAAAACAGCAAGCTTAGGCGTTTTATTTTGTTGCAGTAGTTGAAAAAAAAGCATCAATTCCTGGTAGCTGAAATAAGTAGGCACTCCGTAATTAACAACACGTATGTTTTTTTGAACGCCTTTTTCTTTACAAAGAGCTGCGAAATAGGATGGAATTGTTTCATTGTCTGCTGCATGCACCCCAAATAAGGTAGAACCCCCAAAGAAATAAATGGTTATAGCAGAATCACTATTTGATATTGAAAATTCAGGAGCTGATTTTCTTACAAACTGAGATACGTTTACATATTTGCCATTTATATTAGCTGATTTGTACATCACCCATGGTGTGTATTCAAACGATAATGCTTGTTTTGTTTCTCTTATAAGTGTCTGTGCCATCTGTGCGTGAGCACCAGGTCTTATAAGTAATTGATGTGAATCGATATTGGAAGTAGCAGGACGACTTGCGAACCTGCTTTGAATTTTCTTGATCAATGCAATTGTTGCCGACACACTTTTGCCATTTTTTTGATAATAGGAAATACTTGCAATTGATTCAATCAAAAAAAATATAATTAATACCAGAAGTAGTAAATAACTAAATCTTCTGCTTATAGAAATGGATTTTGTTTTTGTCAACTTATGCGCTTTTAATAGTAAATCTCTTTACCAGGGGTTTTGCAAATCAACTGCTTTGTACTGTTGGATTCTATTTTGAAAATACGAAGTAATCTTGTTTTTATCCTGTATTGTTTTTTTACCGAAGAGCTTACGTAAAAAAGCAATAGGAGTTAAGATGATGAAAAATATAATAAAAAGGAGAATACGGCTGTTGATATAGCCCAGCATTTTCGCCAGCTGCATCCATATGATATGTGTAAAGTTACCCACCGGTTCAATGAGGAAACCAATAAAGCAAAGGACAATAGGAGTTAGCATCCATTCTTTTCTGAAAAAGAAATAGAGGATGCCAAAGCCAATGGCGATGACGATTAAAGAACTATGCTTTTTTTGCCACTTCATTTAAAATAAAGAATAAATAAACGGAGCTACAGCACTGCTGCCACCAAAGATTAATAAAACGCCAAGTAAGAGCATTACAATAATGATTGGCGCAAGCCACCATTTCTTTCGCTCTTTCAAAAAGGCCCACATGTCTTTTAAAAATTCAATCATAGTTGTAGCAAATGTAAAGTTTCTTTTGTCAGACGCCCTCGTCGGACAATTTAAGCAGTATCGTCAACGAGGGCACCTGACGATTAATCTATTTTCAACATTTTCTTCCAATCATCTTTTTCTTTCCACTCTGGTTGTTGCTGTTTGCTGAACAGGTAGTTTTCAATGACAAGATAATCCATTTCCGTTCGCATGAAACATTGATACGCTTCCTGCGGCGTACACACAACCGGTTCGCCACGTACATTAAAACTGGTGTTAATCAACACAGCACAACCGGTGAGTTGTTTAAATGCAGTGAGTAGTTCATGAAATGTTTTGTTGGTTGATGCATGCACTGTTTGAATACGTGCTGAGTAATCAATATGTGTGATGGCAGGTAATGTACTTCGTTGGAAATATAATTTTTCATTCATGCTTAGCTGCTGGTAATTATCAGGAACCTCTTTTTGCAATTCTTTTTTTACTTGTTGTACCAATAACATATAGGGCGATGGAGTAGATAATTCAAAATAATCTTGTGCATCTTCGGCTAATACGGCAGGAGCAAAAGGACGAAATCCTTCACGGTATTTTATTTTCAGGTTAAGTTTCTTTTGCATCTCGGGGTTGCGTGGGTCAGCCAAAATACTACGGTTGCCCAATGCTCTTGGTCCAAACTCCATGCGCCCTTGAAACCAACCTACCACATTTCCTTCATTGATCAATCTTGCAACTACTTCATTCAATGCATCCCTTTCTTCATATCGTTTATATTTTGCGTTGAAGGTTTTTGCTGTTGCAACAATCTCTTCATTGGTATAAGACGGTCCGAGGTACGAACCTTTCATTGCATCCATTGCAGTTGTAACTGTACGTTCCCTTTCAAAAAAAAGATGATATGCTGCTAATGCTGCACCAATTGCACCGCCTGCATCGCCACTTGCAGGTTGAATAAAAATGTTTTCGAACAAATTCGCATTTTGCAGTTTGCCATTCGCCACACAATTCAAAGCCACACCACCTGATAAACAGATATTGTTTGAACCGGTAATTTCTTTTGCATGTGCAGCCAGTTTCAACACAATTTCTTCTGTTACCCGTTGAATGGCCCAAGCAAGATTACAATGTTTTTGCGTCAGTTCTTCTTCTTCGCTTCTGCGTTTAAAACCGAACAATGTTTCAAACTTCCTATCCTTTACCATTCGCAACCCAACTGAATAATTGAAATACTGCTGATCTAAATAGATAGAGCCATCATCATAGATCTTTACAAGTTTTTCTTTAATGATAGAGACAAGCTCTTTTGTTTGTTCAGATGATGGATCACCGTACGGAGCCAGCCCCATTAACTTATATTCACCACTGTTTACTTTAAAACCGAGATAGTAAGTAAAAGCAGAATACAGCAATCCAACGGAGTGCGGAAAGTTAAGCTGCTTCAGTATTTCAATCTGTTTTCCTTTTCCTTTACTGATAGTAGTTGTAGCCCATTCGCCTACACCATCAATGGTGAGGATGGCTGCTTCTTCAAACGGAGATGGATAAAAAGCAGAGGCTGCATGACTGAGATGATGTTCAGGAAACAACAACTTCAGTTTCTTTTTATCATAGCGTTGAATTTTCTTCAGCTCATCACGGATCATCTTTTTCAAAAATAATTTTTCATTCAGCCATACCGGCATTACCATTAGAAAAGAACGAAAACCTTTTGGTGCAAATGCATAATAGGTTTCAAGCAAGCGCTCAAACTTGAGCAAAGGCTTATCATAAAACACAACTGCTTGGAGATCATCAATGGTAATACCGGCTTCTTTTAAACAATAACTGATTGATTGGGACGGAAACCCGGCATCATGTTTTTTTCGACTGAATCGTTCTTCCTGTGCGGCGGCAACCACTTCTCCATCTTTAATGATGGCTGCTGCAGAATCATGATAAAAAGCCGAAATGCCGAGGATGTACATGGGTGCAAGATAATTGAAGAAAGTGGATAGCCGATAGTCGAAAGCAAAAGACAAGTGACAACGGACGATAGACCACAGACAACAGTCCACAAAGAAAAGATGACGCTGATTTAACTGATCAAAACAGATTTAATCTGTGTTGATCAGTTGCATCCCCGCCTGAATGACTTTAGTCGGGCAGGTGTGTTATCTGTGATTCTATTGCTTTACTCAGGATCTCCGCCACTTTCACTGCTCCCTGTTTATTAAAATGAATAAAGTCGTAATAGTAAACCGTATTCTTTGGCATCAGTTGCGCTAAATCAATCACCGTTACCTGCGAACTAAATGATCGAACAACATTGTTGTATTCTTCCAATACCTGCTCCTGCAGGAGATTATTTTTTGCCGGATTGCTTTCATGAAATTTCAAATCCATCTTAACGCCGCTTGTACTATCAGTAAAAGAACCGTACAGAGATGGTTGTGTTAAGAGGATGGGTTGTATGCCATTTGCTTTACAAATTGTAATGATCTCCTGCAATCTTGTTTGATAACCGTTGAGATAAGGTTTTTGTTTTGCTATAGTTTCCTGCATGTAAGCAGCAGGGAAGGTAGTGTCGGGCAACTGTTTAAAATCAACTTCTTTATGAATCAATCCTTTTTTATATGCTAAACGGATGGCATAGAATTGAAAGATGGTGGAACCGATTTCTGTTTTATTCAATACCGATTTACAAAACTGTTTAAAGCTGTTGTACTGAATCCTGTTATCATTCATCAGATCAAAACTTTCCGGTTGTTCTGTTTCCACATCGTTTACACCTGTTAACAGCAAAACATATTTTGGTTTGAGTTTGATCACATATTCTTTGAGTAAGTGCAAATGACCAAATGTTGAATGACCGTCAAGACCTGCATTGTTCACCCATACATTCGGAACAGAATCTTTCAGTTGTTCACCCAACAAAAAAGGCCAGGTAGTACTGTCGCTTAAAAATTTACATTCAGTGGTGCTGCCGCCGATTGTAATGATGGAGTTGAGCTTATGAATACTGTCTGTTGGTTCCGGTCCACGAAACCCTAATGAATTTCTTGAATAGAAAATCTGTTTGTCTAGCTGACCGATCCATTTATTTTGAAACACAGTTTTTTGATTGGCTGGTAAAACCAGTTTTCCCTGTTTGGTGTAAGTGGAAAAAGGATTGTAGATCCGCAGCACAATTTCGCAAAGAACAAGTGCAACAGTTAAACCAAACAAAAGCGCTTTGAGATTTTTGATCATCGGGATGTAAGATAAAAACTGTTTGTGATAGCTGTAAAAAAATACAATAGATACACAGATGACACTGATTAAGCTGATGAAAACGGATTTGATCTGTGCCTATCTGTTTTATCCGTGTCATCTGTGACTCTATTTTCTTCAACAATAAAAAAACAGCGAATCATCTCCGCTGCTTATTAAAGTTCATTTTATATTCATTGTTGAAGTGGAAGCTTCAACAGTTGAGCAAAATTCCGAAGCACCGTCCCCTCTCTTTCGGAGAGGGGAACGAGGGGTGAGGTCATTCAAACGTACTATAGAAATACGGCGTCTTTGCCTCAAACTCTGCACTGCAGGTATCTACCATTTTATACACTCGGGTAATGCCCCATGCTTTCCGTTTTTCGTAGAGTGCATCTTCGCTGGCATCTTCTTTCATAATTCGGCAGATCTGCTCATCGCCAAAACCCATGCGTTTTGCTTCTGTGAGTAATTCTTTTGTGAGGGTTTGCATATCATGCTTTGCCAGTTCTTTTTCCATGTTTACAATATCCTGGATCTGGTAAATAAACCAACGATCAATCTTGGTGGCTTCAACAATCGTCTTCACACTCACACCAGCCATCAACGCATCTTTAATGCGGAAGATGCGGTCCCACTTCGGCACCTTGATATATTCAATCAGCTCTTCAGCATGTTTTACACTTTGTCCGTAGTAACCTAAACCAACGGCGTTGTTCTCCAAACTCTGACAAGCTTTCTGCACCGCTTCTGTAAAACTTCGGCCAATGGCCATCACTTCACCCACACTTTTCATTTGTAAACCTAAACGATCATCGGCTCCTTTAAACTTATCAAAATTCCAACGGGGCATTTTTACAATTACATAATCCAATGCCGGTTCAAAGTAAGCAGATGTTGTTTGTGTGATCTGATTTTTCAATTCATCCAAAGTATAACCAATGGCCAGCTTGGCTGCAACTTTTGCAATGGGATATCCTGTTGCCTTACTTGCCAACGCAGATGAACGGCTAACCCTTGGATTAATTTCAACCGAAATAATTTCTTCGTTCTCCGGATTCATGGCAAACTGTACGTTACAACCACCGGCAAAGTTGCCAAGACTACGCATCATTAAAATGGCCATGTTCCGCATGTTCTGAAAAGCCGTATCGCTCAATGTCATTGCAGGAGCAACGGTAATACTGTCGCCGGTATGTACACCCATGGGATCAAAATTCTCTACCGTGCAAATGATTACCACATTATCATTCTTATCACGCAACAACTCTAATTCAAATTCTTTCCAGCCCAGCAATGCTTTCTCTACCAATACTTCGTGCATAGGACTTGCCTTCAAACCTCGGTCGAGAGCTGCATCCAGTTCATCTTTATGAAACACAATACTGCCACCCGTACCACCCAATGTAAACGACGGACGGATCACCAACGGAATACCGATTTGCTGTGCAAACTCTTTTCCTTCGAGTAACGAATTGGCTACACGGCTCGGTGCTACACCAATGCCAATATCAATCATCAGCTGACGGAATTTTTCTCTGTCTTCTGCTGTATCAATCGCTTTTACATCCACCCCAATCATCCGCACATTAAATTTTTCCCACACAGCCAGTTCATCCGCTTCCTTACAAAGGTTCAGGGCTGTTTGTCCGCCCATGGTTGGCAACACTGCATCAATCTGCGGGTTTTCTTCCAGGATCTGTTCAATACTTTCAATGGTGAGTGGCAACAGATACACACGGTCGGCCATCATCGGATCGGTCATGATGGTGGCAGGATTGCTGTTGATGAGGATCACCTCAATTCCTTCTTCACGTAAGCTGCGGGCTGCTTGCGAACCCGAATAATCAAACTCACAGGCCTGGCCAATTACAATGGGGCCACTGCCTACAATGAGAACACTCTTGATGGAACTGTCTTTTGGCATGGGGAGAATTTGGCTGCAAAAGTATTGGATTGAGCGGAATGTGAACGTGAAATTTTGAACGGTTTGGCAGGTTTTTTTTGTAACGGTCGTTAGGAATTCTGTTGAGTTGAAGTGCAGTTTACCTTGGGCTTGTCGAAGGGTACTCTTTTACTGAAGTACTTTATTGAACAACGCTTTTTAACGAATCAGTAAAACAGTTCCTTTTGTAAATTGTATCTTCCGGTTTTTGAATCTGTAAGAAAGTTGCCAGATATAGTTTCCGGGTATTTGTTGAACAGATCGGAAAGATCCATCCCATCCTCTGGAGGAATCAACTGATGAAAACACCTGTTGCCCGTAGCGATTGAAAACGCTGAAACGATATTCACTTAAACTGCCCTGAATAATTGGTTTAAACAAATCATTCGTTCCATCGCCGTTTGGCGTAAAACTATTCGGAACAAAACAGGTTTCGGGGCACTGTATAATTTTTACCAGAACAGATGCTTCAACCGCACAGCCTGCATTTGTTTGTGCATTCACTGTATATCGGGTGTTAGTTTCGGGGTATGATAAAACAGATGAATGAACAGAACCTGATAAAAAAATTTGTGGTGTCCATTGATAGTTTACAAAACCTCCAGTTGCCTGCAGTAAAACCGTATCGCCTTTACAGATTGTTGTATCTTTTTCAATCACTAAGGATTGATGTTCTTCTTTTACTTCAATGGTATCTGTTGATGTGGTTCCGCAGTAATCTGTAACACGTATCCAGTATGTACCTGATGCAGAAACCGAAATCACACTGTCTCTGCTTCCTGTATTCCACAGATAAGTAGTATAAACGGCACCTGCTTTCAGCAATATTGGTTTGTTGTTACACAACACGGTATCTTTTCCTATGTTCACTGCTGTGGGTTTAGATAACACAGTTATAAACAGCGAATCTCTTATGGTATTACAGTTTCCGGTATAGCTGTAAACAGTTCCCTGCCATGGTTGTTTAAAACGGATAACAAGAGTGCTGTCATTGATGAAAGAAGTATCGGCAACTGATGCAGGTGGTAATTGCCAGCCAACAGGCGACAGACAATTGTTTTTTTTATGCACTTGAATCCTTGCATTTTCTCCGGTACATACACTCTCGGGCCCGGTGATGGAAAAATTACTGCAATCGCTTACAAGGCTACATATTTCTGTTTGCGCAACGGGTATATCTTCCAATACAATGCTTGTATTAACAGGCAGTAGAATATTGGTAAACTGCTGATCCCAAAAAAAAGCACTTTGCTCAATTGCGGCATCTTTTACTTCTATAAAACTGGTATCCTCACCAAAACAGGGGTTGTTGTATTTTATTTGCGGGTTAAACCGGATTAGTTCAAAACTACGCTGTATGTTACCGGGATTATTTTTAGTAATATGTGAAAGTGCAATTTGTGTATTGCAATCATTTGTTTCTATAATGGACGGAGCCTCCTGGTTAATATTGTTTTTGGAATAAATAAAAAACTTCTTCTGCCACACGGGAGTATATCCATTTGATAACTTTACAAAATAATATTTAAGCGTGTCGGTTATGCTTGATACGTTATCGAAGCGGTTAAAGTGTTTAAAGCCAATCAAAACTTCACCCAAGGAGTTAAAATAAAATTGTTTACTGTAGTTACTGTTATCAGAGCTCAGGTTTTTCTGCCTTAAACCTTTATAGTGGATTTCTTTTGCCAGTAATAAATTTAAATTACTATCAATATCAAAACTGATTGCCTGCAGGTCATCCGCCAAAAAGGTTTGGTTATTCAAATACGGCCTTGAATTAAAGTCTATTATGTTTTTTATTACACCCCCTGTAAAAACAGCATTGCCATCATCAAGTATTGAACCTTTTTCCCAGCTTAGGCCGGTGAATTTAAATTTTTTGGCTTGAAGGTTATTACCTGTAAAGCCGTTTAATTTCAATGCTAATGAATACGTTTCTCCATTAATGCCGGCCGATTCATTGTCCTGCATGTCAAAATTTACAACAATATTATTTCCTATTTCAACTGCAGTTCTTGTAAAGCAATTAGTCCAACGATTATTTACCTTAAAAAAATATCTGTTCCAGATAAGGCTACCCAAATTATCAAACTTGGCAATTGCCGGAAAGTTTTGTTGCCGGCCGTTTAGCATATCTACTTTCCTTAAAACAAAGCAGGAATAAAACCCTCCATCGTTTGCTACTTTAAGGATTGGATAATTAATTTGGCTTGTATTATTAACTGTTTTATTTAACTGATAAAATTTACTCCAAATCAAATCTCCATCGGTATTCATCTTTAGAAAAAAGAGCTTTTCTGAATAATCAGACATTATTAATTTGTGTACTAAGGTGCCGGTTAGTAATACCGATTCGTCTTTTAAAAGAATGGCCTCTTTTACTCCACAATCGTAGATTGTATTTTTAATTTTTTTACTCCATAGTACGGTTCCGGATTTATTGATCTTGATTATTCCATACACATTTTCTCCTTCAGATTGAGTTCCCCACCATCTCGACTTTATTATTAAAATAGTTGAACTGTCTTTTAACGAAAACTGTTTGCTTGCAATACCATCAAAATAACTTGTTAAAGAATATTTGTAACGAAACCCGTTCTCGTTTTGAGAACGGGTTTCGTTACAAAATAACAGAATATTTATTAGGATAATAATGTATTTCATTGATGCTGCTTACCCAAAGCTTGTAATCAATATTTTGTTTTTAGTGTTTGAAATAAATAGTTAGTAATTGTTATAGAAGAATTGAGAGGAATATCTGTGCTAAAATTTACTAGCAGGGTTGGTGTTTGTTTTTAGTAAGCATGCCGTTTAGGTTATGATGTAAATTAAGTAAAAAAAATTATTATATGAGTGGGTTTGAAAGAAAACCTGCTCACTAAGTATTTACACTTATAACAAAGGTTGTCCTGATATCTATATGGTATTGTATATTCTTTCCTATTACATCAAAACATAAGAAACATGGATCATCTTCAATCGTAAGTTCGTCTTCTACTTAAATGAGGTAGGAATTGCGGGTAACCCGTTTAGTTCATCTTCGTTATTTTTGCAGCATGCTGAAAAAAATCATTACTTTTTATTTTTCACTTTTTGCTTTTCACTTTGCCTCAGCTCAACTCTTCCCAGAAAAAAATTATCCAACTGATTATTTCCGTTATCCGTTAAATATTCCGTTAAAGCTCAACGCCAACTTTGGTGAAATGCGTCCCAACCATTTTCACATGGGCTTAGATCTGTTTACACTACGCAGAGAAAATCTGGAAGTGTATGTACCGGCCGATGGATGGATTGCCAAAGTAAAAGTTGATCCCAATGGTTTTGGTAATGCCATCTATGTCAATCATCCAAATGGATATACTACGTTGTATTGTCACATGAATACCTTTCCAACAAAAGTGCGTGCTGCAATGATCGAAGCACAGTACGCAAAACAAAGCTGGAAAGGAGATATTGAGTTTGCAAAAAATCAGTTTCCTGTAAAGAGAGGGGAGTTTCTGGCATACAGTGGTAATACAGGTGCATCGGCAGGTCCGCATGTGCATTATGAAATACGCCGCACAGAAGATGATGCCTGTTTAAACGCATTGTTGTTTCATCGTGTGCATGATGTAACGCCACCTGATATCAGTAAACTGGCTGTGTACGATCGGAATAAAAGCACCTATGAACAATTTGCCAGAACAATGGGTCTTACAAAAGTAGCAGGTGGATATTCTGTTTCGGGCGGAGTAATAACGGTAAGCACTAATGCAGTAAGTTTTGCAATTGTTGCAACAGACCGCATCACCGGTGTGCCCAACAGTAACGGTATTTATGAAGCCGTCGTTTATTTAGATGATGAGCCCATCAGCGGTTTCCGGATTGATGCGTTTGATTATATCCAAACACGTTATCTCAATGCACATATTGATTACCGCATAAAAGCAGCTGGTGGTTCTTACTTTCAGCACCTGTCTCCATTACCCGGCGATCAATTGCCCATCTATTATAAAAAAGGTGATGGACTCATTCATTTAGATGATACCGCAACGCATGATATTAAGATAGTAGTGAACGATGCCAATGAAAATGCATCTACCCTCCGCTTTAAAATAAAACGTACAGCAACTGTAACTGCTGCTGCCAATGTGCAAAAGGATAGTCGGTATATGTTGCCCAACCAACTCAATATTTTTGAACAGGATGAAGTGCAGATGGTGAGTACTACAAAAAGTTTTTATGATGCATTCCGTTTGGTATACAATTATAAAACGAGCGCTGCTGCTTATTCAAATATTCATGTAGTGCATACGCCCATGATTCCCGTGCATGATTCCATGATGATTCGCATTAAACCAAATAAACTGATTCCTGAAAGCAGTCGTAACCGAATGTTGATGATTAAAAATGCCAGAGGGAAAAAAGAAGTTGCAAGAGCAACATTTGTAAAAGGCTGGTACGAAGCAAAATTCCGTGAGTTTGGTGAGTTTTGGCTGGAAGCAGATGAAGTGCCGCCAACGCTTGCAATCAGCGGAGTAGTGGATGGCGGAACAGTTACATCCAATACCTTGATCACCTGCACTGCTGCAGATAATAAATTAAAGATCCGCAGTTTTCGTGCAGAGCTGGATGGTGAGTGGTTAATGTTCAGCGGACTTGGACCTGTGTATCGTTACAGGGTAGATGAATATTGTCCGGAAGGAGAACATGAATTGAAAATAAAAATAGAAGATGAAGCAGGTAATACTGTTGAACGGGTGATGAGGTTTACGAGAAAGTAGTTAATACGAACCTGCCTGTCGGCAGACATGTTACACGAATAAAGGCACGAATTTCTAACAGTGGTCGGTGAGGACACCGACCATGGTCCGCCGCCGCCGTTGCTGTCCCCACCAACGGCTTGCATGAAAATTTGTTGAATCCTCGTTATAGTAAAAGTGGTTTTTATAATCCGTGTGTATCGAACAAATCAGCGTCATCTGCGTTTCTATTCAAACAACTAATTAATGCCAACAAAAAAAACAGCAGTTAAAAAAGAACCATTCAAAAATTATGTTACCAAACTAAAAGCCGGTGATAAAGCGCCTGCATTTAAAGCTGTTGATCAGGATGGAAAAAAGATTTCATTGGCTGAGTATAAAGGCAAAAAGATCATCCTTTATTTTTATCCTGAAGATGATACATTGAGCTGCACTGCACAGGCATGCAACCTGCGGGATAATTTTACCGATTTAAAACAACTGGGTTTTGAAATCATCGGCGTAAGTGAAGATGCGGTTGCAAAGCATAAAAAATTTGAAACAAAATACAAACTCCCGTTCCGTTTAATTGCCGATGAAGATCATGCAGTGATCAATGCCTACGATGTATGGGGCAAAAAACAATTCATGGGTAAAATTTATGATGGACTGGTACGCACCACATTCATCATCAATGAAAAGGGGATCATCCATGGAATTGTTACAAGAGTTCTTACAAAAAAACATACAGAACAAATCCTGGCCTTGCTTTAAACAGAAACAAGCGTACAGCGTTTTTTAGTGTATATTGATCTGGTTAATACTACTAAACTGTAACCATATGCGTCAGCTGTTTTTTTGTGTGATTCTTTTAACGGGAGCAATACTTCTCCATGCATGTAAAAAAGATCAGCCAAAACCTGATCCCACCTGTTCAACCAGTTTTTCTGCTACTGTTTCAGTGATTGTACAAACCAATTGTGCGTATTCAGGCGGATGCCATGGAAGCGGCAGCACCAATGCCGGCGGACCTTTTACCAGTTATGCATTGATTGCAGCAAAAAAAGATATCATCAAAGGTCAGGTAGAAGCGGGCATTATGCCGCAGGGCGCCAGCTTAACAGCAGGCGATAAAGCTGCATTGATTGCATGGATCAACTGTGGTGCTCCAAATAATTAAAAAATTACTATCCGTTTCAAACAACAGAAATCCCTGTTCAAACTGTTTTTATTCCCTGCCGGACGATCAATCCATAATTTCAAAAAAAAAGCTCCGGTATGAAATGGATATTATCTGTGTTGTTGATTGTTTCAATTTCTTTTCTCTACGCCTGTAAAAAAACAAACAGTGCTGGTAATCCTGGCGGTGGCGGTACTGTTCCGTTTACTCCCAACTGTACGAGTGCAGCAATCAATTTTACAGCTGATGTTGTTCCCATCTTTCAATCGGTTTGCGGACAAAGCGGTTGCCATAACAGCGGCAGCACCAATGGCCCCGGACCACTAACAACACATGCTCAAATTAATGCAGCCAAAGCTTCAATCAGGCCTGCAATTATCAGCGGGGCTATGCCAAAAAATACAACGCTTTCTGCAGCACAAAAAAATTCAATCATTTGCTGGATAGATGCCGGTGCTCCAAATAATTAACAGATTATAAAAACACCGAGTTATCAATACAGTGCATCTTTACGGTGCACTTTTTTTATGACAAACGAACTACACATTAAAGAACAGTCTTTTCTTGCAATGCTTGCAGCAAGAAAATTAAAGACCAATAAAGTTGCGATGGTGATCGGGCAAACCATTCACCTGCATAATACGAGCAAGGAAGATTTCTTAAAGAATGAGCGTTGGGTAAAACACGAGCTGGCGCATATTGAGCAATACAAAAAATATGGCTTGCTGAAATTTCTTACACTTTACACATGGTACAGTATAAAGTATGGCTATCATTTAAACCCATTTGAAGTGGAAGCAAGAGAAAAAGAAAAAGCGTAGTGTAAAACACCACGCTTTTTTTATCAAAAAACAAATTCTATTTATTGCCCCTGCGCCAAACTGTAAGCTTTTTTACCAGCCCACATATTCAACACTTCCAGTGAACATACTTTAAAGTCTTTCATGATTAAGCGATACAGTTCTGATATATCGGTTTGAGTAAGTGCTGCTTCTTCAATACTTTCAAAACGTGCACGGTATTGGTTTACCAGGTTGGTAAACACACTGCCTTTTGGCCATACCTGTGTACCACGGTTGCTGATCGTTACAAGTTTAAACAGGTTGCCGGTATGCTGCAGCAGTTTTTCGGCCAGTACTGTTGGCTGTTCAAAGCTTTCAATAAAAAAATCAACCCCCACAATTACTTCATCTTCCATTTCCTTGCTCATGATGAGTGGATTTTTTTCCAGCTTAAATACTGTTTGAGTTGCCGGTTTATCTTCCAGCTGTGGTCTTGGGTTATGCACCGGCGTTTTTCCAAAATTGCTGATGATGGCATTTGCAAATTCTGTAGTGTTTACAGCTGCAGTTGATTTATCGCCAAAATCTCCTGTATGAACACCATTTTCAAGGGTGTACAGCAATGCGTTTTCAATCATCGCTGCTTTTTGCATTAAACCAAGATGGCGAAGCATGCCAAAACCGCTGAGCAGTAATGCGGTTGGGTTGGCAATATTTTTTCCGGCAATATCCGGTGCTGTACCATGCACGGCTTCAAAAATGCAAATGTGATCACCAATATTTGCAGATGGAGCAAAACCTAAACCGCCCACAAGTCCTGCGCAAAGATCACTCACAATATCTCCCTGTAAATTGGTGAGCACCACCACATCAAATACATCGGGCCGGCTAACCAGTTTCATACAGAGGTCATCTACAATTACATCATCTGCTTTCAGTTCCGGGTATTCTTTGGCAATTTCATAAAACACTTCCAGAAAAAGTCCGTCAGTTATTTTCATGATGTTGGCCTTGTGCCCGCAGGTAATTCGTTTACATCCTTTTTTGCGGGCCATTTCAAATGCATACTTAATCACCTGCATGCTGCCCGGTCTTGTTATAAAACGACGGCTCAACGCCACATCATGCGTAAGCATGTGTTCAATACCGCCATACGTATCTTCAATATTTTCTCTTACAATGGTAATATCAATGGGAATACCTGCTTTGCTGAAAACCGTATCAACACCATGCAGTGTTTGAAAGGTGCGTTTGTTGGCATAAGTGTTCCAGGTTTTACGGGCTGTAACGTTTACACTTTTAACGCCCTTGCCTTTCGGTGTTTCCATGGGTCCTTTAAACAGGATACCCAGCGATTCGATAGTGGCCTGCGCTTCAGGAGTCATGCCATTTGAATGTCCTTTGTCAAACACCCATTTACCCATATCTACAAATTCGTACTCCAGCGGCACTTCTGCTGCTTTAAAAATGTTGAGTACAGATTCCATGATTTCGGGTCCTATACCATCTCCTTTGGCTACAGCTATTTTCATATTGTGCAATTTTAATCCCGGGAATAATCGGGAGCCGCAAAGGTAAGCTTCGGAGCTGTTTACAGAAAAAGAAGAAGTTGAAAAAAGAATTAAATTTTACAGGATCCATTCAACCTCACCAAAAGCAAAACACTGCGCTGCATCTTTACCGGTTACCAGTTGCCCCCGTTTGTTTACAGACTGAATTTCGGTTTCAAAATTCCGGTTGCCTTTTTTCAACCGAACGGTTTCGTTGCGTTTGTAAAGTTGTTGGTTGTAGCCAGCATAAAACGCATCAAATCCCTGTTGTTCCAGCAGCAGCAAATCGTTCATGAGTTGCGAATAAATTGCACGGGCCAGTTCCTGTACATCGGTTTGTTTTCCTGTAATCTGTTTCACTGATACCGGGTTCTGCAGCTCCTCAAATGCTGTTTGATTAACGTTGATGCCAATACCAATCACTGCCCATTGCCAATGTGCTCCTCTGAATATATTTTCAATGAGGATGCCCCCTGTCTTTCTGTCACGCCAATACAAATCATTGGGCCATTTTATTTTCAATTCATCACCAACAATGGGCAATAACTGTGTATGCACCGAAACGGCAGTAACGGCCAGTAGCTGAAAAGCCTTTGCTGCTGTGAGAAAATGCGGCTGTACAACAATTGAAAAACTGAGGTTGGCACCTGCAACGGTTTTCCATTCTTTACCCCGCTGGCCTTTTCCCTTTGTTTGATGATGGGCAAACACCACTGTACCATGCTGTGCCAGTCCTTCATGAACCATTGCCATGGCATAGTTGTTGGTGCTGTCCACCGTGTTCAGTACAATCCAGGAGGCGTTTGATTTTTTAAGGGGCAAGGTTGATGAAGATTGTTTAATTTTGAGCAAAATAAGAAACAATGGCGTTGTTCGGTTAAGCAGCAACGTTTAAACAGATTTTTTTCATTAAACAAACAAGCGATTGAGTACATTATCTCTGTTGGCTGCCAGAAGCAAAGAAACGAAAGCCTCTCCCCGCATAAACCGTAACAGCAAATTATTTAAGACTATCCTGAAAGCAATCCAGGAAAAGAAAGGTGAACATATTGTAAGTCTCGATTTACGTAAGATTCCCGAAGCGGTTGCTGATTTCTTTATTATTTGCGAAGCCAGCAGTACTACACAGGTAAAGGCAATTGCCGATCATATAGAACACCTGGTAAAGGAGAACTGTGAAGAAGTACCTTACCGACATGAAGGAATGACCGCTGCACATTGGGTACTGGTAGATTATGTAAATGTGGTGGTGCATGTATTTCAAACCGAAACAAGAAAGTTTTACCGTTTAGAAGAAATGTGGAGCGATGCCAACAGTGCAGATCACGACTGATTTTTTACCCAGCAATTGTTTCAAAAAAAAATTAACAAAACTCCTTTGAAACTTTTCGCCACTTATTTGTAATATTCCCGGAAATCCTGAAACAAGGAACAAAAAAAACAAGATGAGTCTGAACCAAGGAAATAATCCAGAAAACAGCGGCGACAAAAAAGATACCCGCAAACCGTTTCGCTTTAATATATACTGGCTCTATGCTTTAATAGCTGCTGTATTGATTGGCTTTAATCTTTTTCGTGGACTTGCTCCCGATGCCATCCCAACTACACAGAATGTATTTGAAGACAGTATGTTGCTGAAAGGATATGTAAAAAGCTACCTGGTTGTAAAAAACAAAGGATTGGTAAGAACCACGTTAAAGCCTGAAGCTTTTAATGATGAGGTGATTAAAAAGCTGGTAGCAGCAAATGAAACCAGACTGAAGATTGATAAAAATAAAGGGCCGCATTTTCAATTCACAATTTCTGATGCAAAGACATTTGATGAACGGGTAACAACTCTTATCACAGATAACCGTGCAGTAACTGGAAGACCTGAAGCGAAGTTTGATGATGAAGAAAGTCTCATTGGTCCATTTATTTCTCTACTGCTTCCCATTTTGATATTAATTGGTCTATGGGTATTGCTGATGCGGAAGATGAACAGTGGCGGAGGCGCAGGCCCCGGCGGCGGAGGCATTTTCAACATTGGTAAATCAAAAGCGCAACTGTTTGAAAAAGGAACTAAAGTAAATGTTACGTTTCAGGATGTAGCAGGATTAGATGAAGCAAAAGTGGAAGTGATGGAGATTGTTGACTTCCTGAAACAACCAAAAAAATATACCGCACTGGGTGGTAAAATTCCAAAAGGTGCATTGCTGGTAGGTCCTCCGGGTACCGGTAAAACATTGCTGGCAAAAGCAATGGCAGGTGAAGCACAGGTGCCTTTCTTCAGCATCAGTGGTTCCGATTTTGTAGAGATGTTTGTAGGTGTGGGTGCAAGCCGTGTTAGAGATCTGTTTAAACAGGCAAGAGAAAAAGCACCTTGTATTATTTTTATTGATGAGATTGATGCCATTGGCCGTGCACGTGGAAGAAACGCCATTGTAAGTAACGATGAAAGAGAGAATACGTTGAACCAATTGTTAGTGGAGATGGATGGATTTGGTGGCGACACTGGTATCATCATTCTTGCGGCTACAAACCGTCCTGATGTATTGGATCCTGCGTTATTACGTCCCGGTCGTTTCGATCGTCAGATTTCTATTGATCGTCCCGATGTAAAAGGCCGTGAACAAATCTTTAAAGTGCATCTCAAGCCAATCAAAATTTCTGAAACACTCGATATTCATAAACTGGCCGAACAAACACCGGGCTTTGCCGGTGCTGATATTGCCAACGTTTGTAACGAAGCGGCATTGATTGCTGCACGTAAAGGAAAAGCGGCTGTTGATATGAGCGATTTCCAGGATGCTATTGATCGTGTAATTGGTGGGTTGGAAAAGAAGAACAAACTTATCAGCCCCGAAGAAAAAGAAATCATTGCTTATCACGAAGCCGGTCATGCAATATGCGGCTGGTATTTAGAACATGCGTATCCGTTATTAAAAGTAACCATTGTTCCAAGAGGAACTGCTGCATTAGGTTATGCGCAATACACACCAAAAGAACAGTATCTCTATAACATCGAACAACTGAACGACCAGATCTGTATGACATTGGGCGGACGTGCAAGTGAAGATATTTTCTTTGGAAAAATTTCAACAGGTGCAAGTAATGATCTGCAACAGATCACACGTATTGCTTACTCAATGATCACAGTTTATGGCATGAATGATAAGCTGGGCAATATCAGTTACTATGATCCCAATCAGGAACAAACTTTCACCAAACCCTACAGCGAAAAAACGGCTGAGATGATTGATAACGAAGTACGCTTACTGATTGATTCTGCATACATGCGTACAAAAACATTACTCACTGAGAAAAAAGCAGATGTAGAAATACTGGCAAAAGCATTATTGGAGAAAGAAGTGTTGTTCCAGAGTGATGTTGAAGCATTGATCGGTAAACGTCCGTTTGAACATAAGAAGTTATTAGATGAAGACAATGTACCTGTGATGCACGCCGCCAATGTAGATAAAGAAGGCAGAGATTTAAGTTAAACAACACAATCATGGGTATTTCTCCTTCAAAAGAAAATATTCTCAAAAAAATAAGACAGGCACTGAGTCATCCGGTGCCTGTTCCTTTTCCACAGAGTGAAGGCAACAACAGTGTGTTTCAACCACCGGTTGATGATATGGCTGTTCAGTTTGCACAGGAGTTTACAAAACTGCAAGGCAAGTTTGTTTTCTGTGCCGGTGAAAAGGATATGACGGAGCAACTGCTGCAATTAGCAGCTGCACGTTCATGGGATAAAATTGTTTGCAGAGAAAAGAAACTGCAAACCATATTGCAGAGCAATCAATTCCCGGTTGCATTTCATGGTCAGCTGGCCGATTGTGATGTAAGCTTTACTACCTGCGAATTACTGGTGAGCCGAACAGGATCTGTTGTATTGAGTACCGCCAGCGAAAGCGGCCGAACCACCAGTGTGTATGCACCCATACATGTATGTATTGCGTATACCAGTCAGTTAGTATACGATCTTAAAGATGCATTGCAATTGCTCAAAGAAAAGTACAACGGACGGCTGCCTTCATTCATTAGTTTCGCCACCGGACCCAGCCGCACTGCCGATATTGAAAAAACATTGGTGGTTGGCGTACATGGCCCCAAAGAAGTATTTGTGTTTTTGATTGAAGGGTAGTGTTGAGTGAATTGGTCATTGGGTTTTTGGAATTTGGGTTTTCATTTCTTGGACCTTGTGCCTTTCATCGTGTATCTTTAAGGCATGAACGATGCAAACCTTTATCTCTTTGTATATGGTACGTTAAGACGGGGTTTTCATAATGCTGCATTCCAATACATCACTCCTTATTTTGTACATGAAGCCGATGGAAAAGTAAAAGGCAGTTTGTATGATCTGGGAGAGTATCCTGCTGCAATACCAACAACCAACGGTCACTTTATTATTGGTGAATTATACAAAGCCAAATCGGTTGAAGAATTTAACTGGGCCATTAGTCAGCTCGATGATTACGAAGGGGTACACCCCGAAGAAGGTGAATTTCAATTATACGAACGGGCATTAACAACTGTATATGCAGACAAAAAGGAATACACAGCATGGATCTATTGGTACAAAGGAAATACGGCGGGCGCTCCATTAGTAGAGAGCGGTGATGTGCTGGAGTATGTTAAACGCAAAAACATTTTGTAAATAAACGGTACATTTGATGAATGGTTAAAAGCAGAACATACAGACTTTTACTCCGCAAGGAGAAAGAAGGAAACTATACTGTGCTGGTGCCTTCTTTACCTGGATGCATTACCTGGGGAGAGAATGTTGATCATGCAATTGAAATGGCTAAGGAAGCCATTGAAGCATATGTTGAAGTGCTCAAAGAAGAAGGTGAGCCTATACCGGATGATTCTGAAACATTTGAATATTCATTGCAGTTGTCAGCATAAATCATTACAATCCTGAGGTCTTAGATAAAGTTAATCAGCCTTTCGAATCATTGTTTTAAATACATCTACTTTAAATGCATGAATACAAGTCCTAAGTATTTAATAAAGTTATTAGAAGAAAAAGGGTTTGTTTTGAAGCGTATTAAAGGAAGCCATCATATTTATTTTCACACTCAAAATAAAAAGATTGTTGTTGTTCCGGTACATGGGAATAAGGATATTCCGGTGGGCACATTCAGGAGTATTGTAAAACAAGCAGGAATTTCAAAAGACGAAATCTGATAACAGATGCAAATTTCCCCCACTAAAAAAATATACTTTCTTTCCGATTTTCATTTGGGTGCACCCAATTATGAACAGAGCCTTGTTCGTGAAAAGAAGATTGTGCAGTTTCTTGATTCAATTAAAAAGGATGCTTCCGTCATTTTTATTGTGGGTGATATCTTCGATTTCTGGTACGAGTATCGTACTGTAGTGCCCAAGGGTTATGTGCGTTTGTTGGGAAAATTAGCGGAGATAACCGACGCAGGCATTCCTGTTCATTTTTTTGTTGGCAATCATGATATGTGGATGAAAGATTATCTCCAGAAAGAACTCAACATTCCCGTTTACTTTGAGCCAAAAGAATTTACATTCAATAACAAACAGTTTTTAATTGGTCATGGCGATGGTCTTGGTCCCGGTGATCATGGCTATAAATTTTTAAAGAAGATCTTCCGCAATCCGTTTTGTCAATGGTTGTTTGGAATACTGCCGCCCTACATGGGTATGGGGCTGGCCAACTTCATGTCTCGCCGCAGCCGTGCACAAACAGGAGCAACAGAAGAATCCTTTCTCGGCGAAGACAAAGAATGGCTCATTATTTACTGCAAAGAACAGCTGCAGAAAAAAAAGTATGATTTTTTTGTGTTTGGGCATAGACACTTACCCATTGATTTTCGTCTGTCTACCGAAAGCCGGTATATCAATCTCGGCGATTGGATACGTTATTACAGCTATGCATCGTTTGATGGAGAACAGTTAGAACTAAAATTATTATAAAGATTGAGATTTTTATTACTCATATTGTTTGGATGCAACATCCTTTTTTCATCAGGGCAGGAAACCGCCTTTAAGCAGGAAAAGAGTACAGAGGGTGAGTATATTGACTTTACTGTTGATAATCTGGGCAATTACTATCTCTTATCAAAAAACAACCAGTTAAAGAAAATAAATGCCAGAGGCGATTCAGTTGGTTTGTTTAATGATGTACGACGTTATGGAAAACTCTATTCCATTGATGCAACCAATCCTTTAAAGGTGATTCTGTACTATAAAAATTTTTCCACCATTGTAGTGCTCGATCGTTTCTTACAGGTGGTGAATACCATTGATCTGCGAAAGCAGAATATTTTTCAGGTAAAAGCAGTGGCGCAGAGTTACGATAACAATATCTGGGTGTATGATGAGCAGAATAACAAACTGAAGAAGGTTGGAGAAGATGGTAAAGTGATTACAGAAACAGTTGATTTCCGTATCATTTTTGATGAAGTGCCATCGCCCGCACAAATTTTTGATCAGGATGGGTTTATTTATCTCTACGATCCTGAGAAAGGATTGTATGTGTTTGATATTTACGGTTCATTTAAAACAAAGCTTTCTTATACAGGACTCACCGATCTGAGCGTTTTTGGAAAAACAGTCATTGGTTTGGAAAAACAAACCATGCTGGCATATACAACAGAAACACTTACAGAAAAAAAACTCACGCTACCTGCCGGTATCAATGATCGTAAAAAAGCGGTAATACGTCCGGGACATTTATATGTTCTGCAAAATGGTTTCATTTTACATTTCACATTTTAGTAATCGGTTTAAACAACTTAGGCTTTATTTTTGCGTATGCCTGAGTTTTTAAATCAATCTGTTTTGGATAATCCGCTGATACGTTATGTATGGATAGCCGTGATCCTGCTTGCAATGTTTTTATTGAAGGGAATCGTTTCAAAATTACTTTGCAGCATATTGTATGGTTTTTTTCCAAAAGCAAAACAGTATGTCAGCAGGGATCAGTTTATTTTACTGGTGCTGATACCTATGGAGTGGTTTATTGTAGCACTGGTGGTTATCTTTTCGTTTCACAAACTTACATTTCCTGCAGCACTCGATTTTGAATTGTACAAAATCACATCAAAAGATATTATTGACGGGTTAGGAAAAGCGGCCATTGTTTATTTCTTTATTCGCCTGCTCCGCAGTCTTATTGATTTCTTTTCGTTACTGTTTGAAGCTAAGGCAAATAAAACAGCCGATCAAAGCGATAATCAGCTGGTTGTTTTCTTTAGTGATTTTTTTAAAGCAGTTACGCTCATTATCGGCATACTGATGTTTTCAAAGTTTGTGTTTAATTTCAATATTTCCAGTGTAATTACAGGAATCAGCATTATTACTGCTGCCGTTGCACTGGCAACAAGAGAAAGCCTTGAAAACCTCATTGCATCGTTTATTATTTTCTTTGACAAACCGTTTACATTGGGCGATCTGGTTAAAGTGGAGAATATTATTGGAACAGTAGAAAAGATTGGACTGCGAAGTACTAGGATCCGCACCGATCAAAAAACATTTATGACAGTGCCTAATAAAAAAATGGTAGACAGTATTCTCGATAATCTTTCATTACGTACAGAACGAAAAGCAGAAATAAAACTTGAATTAAGTGTGCAAACGAATGCCACTCAAATAATGAAACTTACAGAAAAAGCTGAAGCACTGTTGCAACAGCACGAACTTATACAGAAGGGAACTGTTTATGTAACTGAGATTGGATTAAAATCAATCACCGTACAAATAGAATATTTCACAGCAGTGATTGAGTTTGGCAGGTTTCAGGAAATTAAACAAACCATCAATCTTGAATTGCTGAATATACTTGCGGCACTTGAAATTGAATTGGCAGGAAAAGCAAATGTTGAATAAGCAGCAGAAATTTATTTCACATTTGCCAGTACTTCTGCCAGCTCCATATCATAGGCACCATATTTTCCGAATTCTTCTACACGGCCAATTTCTTTTCCGCTCTTCATTACAAGAATACTGGGAGCTTTAGTTACCTGCAAGGCTTCACTTAAAGAACCAAGCGTTTGTTTTTTACGGTCTACACCAATAATGGTTAAACGATTGGATGAAAACTTTACCTGATCCAACAGTTTCAGCAATTGCGGTAAAACAATATGTGAGTCTTCGCACCAGGTACCGATAAACACCAGCAACTGAATGGTATCTTTTACAGGAGTTAGCCGGGCAACACAATTTGCATTGGGCTTGTACCAGCTGATGTCGTTCTTCATCCATTTAAAGGCAGAGTCATTCTGCAGAATTTCACGGCTTAAAATTCCTTTTAACGTTTTTAATCCATTCTCCGGATCTTTTGATACTTCGTATTGCACTTGTGCAATTGAAAGTTGTGCTGCAAGAACTGCAATCACCAGGGTACTCAAATACTTCATCTGTTATAGGTCTGCTTTTATAGTTAATAAAAATGCTTTTATCTGTTGCAAACTCTGCACCAGCTCAAACCGAACCTCAGCTTCTTCTTTGTGCTTCTTCAAATAATCTTTCGCAGCTTCAATTGTGTATTTCTTAAAACGAAGCAGATAGTAAATGAGGTGTAGTTTTTTTATATCGGCAGCCGTATAAAACCGGTCGCCTTTTTTATTCTTTTTTGGTTTGATGATGGTAAACTCAGTTTCCCAATATCGGAGTGAGGATGGATTGATCTTAAACATCTCACTTACTTCACCAATACTGTAATAGAGTTTTTTACGCAGCACCTCATCACTTGGGAGTTCCATTACATCAGCTTCATCAACCATTTCCTTTAAACTCTTGCGCCCTCTTTTTTGTTTGGGTTTGGGAGGCCTGTTCAATGGCTTTCTTCCCCGTTTTGCAGGAGCAGGCTTTGATGTTTCATCAAACTCAAATGATATTTGTGATTGTGCTGCCAATTGTAAGTTTAGCAAAAATAGTAAATGAACAGCAAGCCGTTCGTCTTTAGTTGTTAGCCGATATGAATAGCCGATAGCCGTTAGTCTTTAGTCAATAGCCAATTCAGTGTGTCAGATGGTAAAAGCACGCCACCACTAACGACTATCCACTAACCACTACCGGCTTGTATTAATCGAAGCTCTGGTTACCTGTAGCAGCAATTTTAAGCATCCGGTCAAACTGTTCGGGAGTAAGATCATTATAGAAAAAATAAATGGGATCAAGATCACGACCATTTTTATGGACTTCATAATGTAAATGTGGACCCGTACTTTTTCCGGTGCTGCCAACCCATCCAATTACTTCGCCACGGTTGATGCGTTGTCCTGATCTTACTTTTACACGAACCATATGACCGTACAACGTTTCGTATCCATATCCATGATTAATGATTACATGGTTACCATATCCATTGGCCGTATTACCGGCTAATGTTACAACACCATCGGCTGTTGCATATACAGGAGTTCCCTGTGGTGCTGCAAAATCAAGACCGGCGTGCATTTTTGTTGTTTTATATACAGGATCAATGCGGTAACCAAATCCCGAAGCAAGTCGGGACAGCTCTTTGTTACTCACGGGTTGTATAGCAGGGGTTGCAGCAAGCAATGCTTCCTTATTCTTGACCATTTCTTCAATGGCAGTAAACGAAACGGTTTGTGCATACAATCTGTTTCGCAATGTATTTATTTGTTTAAGAATTGAATTGTTAAGTTCATCTTCACTCAATCCGGCAAGTAATCGTTCCTCTGCCTGTTTTTCCATCATCTTACTTCTGGCACTGTCAGGTAATGGGCTTGCTTCAAAAATAGAACGGTAAACCTGGTTATCTCTCTTTTCAATTTCACGTAGTTCCCTGTTCATTTTTAAAATTTCAGCACTCAGCAACGAGTAGTTTTCTTTGATACGTTTGTTTTCATTGCGCAAACGCTGCTCATTGGCAGAAGGGAAATAACGATAAGAAATTTGCATGAACAGAAAACCCGCAACAGAAACCGCTGCCAGAAAACTGAAAACACGCAGCAATTTTACCCGCAGCGGTGTCACCAGTTTTTCGTACCGGAGTGTATTGGTATTATAGAAATACTTTACTTTCTTCATATCGGCAATCCGGTGTGCACAGGTTTGGCTTACCTTTGCTTCCCGTTCAGGGAAGGTCACAAAGATAGGAGTATCACCCTTCAAAAATCAATCCAAACACAGGTTGCATATGATGACAGCAGCAGAGATCAGGCAGAAATATTTAGATTTTTTTGTATCCAAAAAGCACCAAATCGTTCCTTCGGCACCGATAGTGGTGAAGAACGACCCTACTTTATTGTTTACCAATGCCGGTATGAACCAGTTCAAGGATTATTTCCTGGGTAACCGTAAACCTGAATTTACCCGTGTGGCCGATACCCAGAAATGTTTACGGGTGAGTGGTAAGCATAACGATCTGGAGGAGGTGGGTGTTGATACCTATCACCATACCATGTTTGAAATGCTGGGTAACTGGAGTTTTGGTGATTACTTTAAAAAAGACGCCATTGCATGGAGTTGGGAATTGCTCACTGAAGTTTATAGCATACCCAAAGAGCGGTTGTACGTTACCGTTTTTGAAGGTGATGCAAACGAGAATCTGCCAAAAGATGAAGAAGCAGCCAATGAATGGAAAAAAGTAATTGATGCAGACCGTATTCTGCTTGGAAATAAGAAAGATAATTTTTGGGAGATGGGCGATACCGGTCCATGTGGCCCTTGTACAGAAATTCATGTGGATTGCAGAACAGATGATGAACGCAAATTGGTTGATGGAAAAACTCTGGTGAACAATGACCATCCGCAGGTAATCGAAATCTGGAACAATGTATTTATTCAGTTCAACCGTTTGAAAGATGGGTCACTTGAATCATTACCTGCCAAACATGTTGATACAGGCATGGGCTTTGAGCGTTTGGTTCGTGTCATTCAAAATAAAACATCTAATTACGATACAGATATTTTTACCGGCACCATTGCAGCAGTTGAACAGATTGTTGCAAAAAAATATAATCCTGATGCTGTTAACTCTCCCTCTACGGGAGGGAGTTGGAGGGAGGCCGTTGCCTTTCGTGTACTCGCCGATCATATCCGTGCTATCTGCTTTACCATTGCAGATGGGCAGTTGCCATCGAATACGGGTGCCGGTTATGTGATCAGAAGAATTTTAAGAAGAGCCGTACGTTATTATTATTCATACCTCGAATATAAACAACCCCTGTTGCATCAATTGGTTCCTGTTCTTGCAACACAGTTTGAAACAGTTTTTCCGGAATTAAAAGCACAGGAAGGTTTTGTACAGAAAGTTGTGAAGGAGGAAGAAGAAGCCTTTTTACGTACACTCGATAAAGGATTAAAACGGATTGATGATATTATTACAACCACCAAAGGAAAACGAATTGACGGTAAAGCCGCTTTTGAATTGTTTGATACGTTTGGTTTCCCCATTGATCTTACCAGATTAATTGCATCAGAACAATCATTGTCTGTAGACGAAGAAGGCTTTGATAAAGAAATGCAGCAACAAAAAGAACGTAGTCGTGCTGCTACAACTATTGATACAGAAGATTGGGTAGTCCTGAGCGAAGTCGAAGGAAGTAATCAAAAATCGAGCGCAGTCGAGAATTTTGTTGGTTACACAACAACCGAAGCACAGGGTAAAGTTATCAAGTACCGGAAAGTAAACATCAAAGGAAAATCCGGATGTCAGTTGGTGTTGAGTAAAACACCGTTTTATGCAGAAAGTGGCGGACAAGTAGGTGATACAGGCGTACTTGCTTTCGAAGGCGAAGAAGTAATTGTTACAGATACCAAAAAAGAAAATGATCTCATCATTCATTTGATTGATCAGATTCCCATGAATATTTCAGCTCTTGTAACAGCAAGAGTTGATGCAGACCGCAGAAAGAAAATCACCGTTCACCATTCTGCAACGCATTTAATGCATGCAGCTTTACGTAAAGTACTGGGCACACATGTTGCACAAAAAGGGAGTCTGGTGAATGATGCTTATTTGCGTTTTGACTTTTCACATTTTGCAAAGATGAGTGATGATGAAATTGCAAAAACAGAAGCATTGGTCAACGAAAAAATCAGAGAAAATATTCCGGTAGTCATTAAGTCCATGCCAAAAGAAGAAGCAATTGCCATGGGCGCCATGGCATTGTTTGGCGAAAAATATTCCAATGAAGTTCGTGTAGTGATCATGGATGAAAACTATTCCATTGAATTATGCGGAGGCACACATGTGGGATCTACAGGTGAGTTGGGTTACTTTAAAATCACTTCTGAAGGCGCAGTTGCTGCAGGTGTAAGAAGGGTTGAAGCAGTAACAGGATATGCAGCAGAGCAATTTGTGAATGCTGAATTCAATTCAATTCGTGTAATTCGTAACCTGCTTAAGAACCCGGCTGATATCAATAAAGCAATTGAAAACCTGCAGGCCGATCATACAGAGCTGAAGAAAAAACTGGAACGCCTCGAAGCAAAACAACTGGTTACTATTCGCAACGAATTGTTACAAAAAGATGAGATCATAAATGGAGTAACGTTTGTGGCTGATATTATTGAAGTAAGCAATGCAGATGCATTAAAGAAGATCTGTTTTGATCTCAAAAACAATCTCAACGATTATGTAGCCGTGCTATGCGCCAATATTGATGGTAAACCATTTGTTGCAATTGGTATTGCAGAAACAGTTGCGGCTGCAAAAGGACTGGATGCAGGTAAGATAATCAAGGAACATGTTGCACCGTTAATCAAAGGTGGCGGGGGCGGACAAAAAACATTGGCCACTGCCGGTGGAACAGATGTAAGCAATCTGCAACAAGTGATTGAAAAAATCAAAGGATTAATATAGAAGAGCCTCTTACACATTCATCGCCGTAAGAGGGCAGAAAGACCTGATAAATTGATCAAAAACGAATGACAGATTATTCAGACAAATACGAAGCGGTCATTGGCCTTGAAGTGCATGCACAACTGCTCACAAAAAGTAAATTGTTTTGTGGCGATGCTGCGCATTTTGGTGCAGAGCCCAACAGACATATCAGTCCCATTACATTGGCACATCCCGGCACTTTACCAAAGCTGAATAAAGAAGCCATTGAACTGGCAGTGCGGATGGGGCTTGCCTGTAATTGTGAAATTGAACAGAAAAATTATTTTGCCCGCAAACATTATTTCTATCCCGATCTTCCAAAAGGATATCAACTGTCGCAGCATACCACCCCTGTTTGTAAAGGAGGCTTTGTAAAAATCAAAACAACAGATGGCGAAAGGAATATTCAACTCAACCGCATTCACATGGAAGAAGATGCAGGCAAGAGTATGCATGATCAGCATGATCTGTATTCTGTTGTAGATTATAACCGTGCAGGAGTTCCGTTGATTGAAATTGTAACAGAACCTGATCTGCATAGCGGCGATGAAGCAGCAGCCTATGTTACAGAAGTGCGCAAGCTTGTGCGTACGTTACATGTGTGCGATGGAAATATGGAAGAAGGAAGTTTGCGTTGCGATGCTAATATTTCTGTTCGGTTAAAAGGTGAACAGAAGCTGGGAATAAAAGTTGAAATTAAAAATCTCAACTCCATCCGCTTTTTAAAAAAAGCAGTTGATCATGAAGTGATGCGGATGATTGAGATGAAAGAAAAAGGCGAAACGATTGTACAGCAAACAAGAGGGTTTAATCCCGATACTGAAACCACTTTTGCTATTCGAACAAAAGAAGATGCAGATGATTACAGGTATATGGCCGATCCTGATTTGCCTCCATTTATAATTACAGATGAATTCATCAAACGCATCAAAGATGCTTTACCCGAACTGGCAGAGCAAAAAAAACAACGGTTTGTACAACAGTATACACTCTCGGATTATGATGCATTGTTATTGACTGATGAAAAAGACATTGCCGATTTTTTTGAAACCACGGCAACATATACTGCATCTTACAAGCAGATTGCCAACTGGCTGCTCGGCCCTTTTAAATCGGTGATGAATGAGGAAGCAATTGAAATGTCCGCACTTTCCATCAAACCATATCAACTGGCAGAGCTTATTCAATTAGTTGAAGATGGAAAAGTGAGTTACAGCATTGCTGCACAGAAATTATTTCCTGCGCTGCTGAAACAGGATGCAACAATTTCTGCTATTGAACTTGCGCAGCAGTTGAATCTGATTCAGGAACGAAACGAAGACACCTTACAACTATTAATTGATGAAGTATTCAATACCATGCCCGAAAAAGTAGCTGAATATAAAAAAGGTAAGAAAGGCATCATTGGATTATTTGTAGGTGAAGTAATGAAAAAGTCAAAAGGAAAAGCAGATCCCAAATTGCTGAATCAATTAGTAACTGAAAAATTATCAAACTAAAAAATCACGAATGAACAAGTTATGGGTTATTGTGTTTGTTGCATTACTGGCAACAGCATGTACAAACAACGGAAGTAAAAATTTTACTGTAAGTGGTGAAATTAAAGGTGCACCTGCAACAGTTGTGTATTTAGAGCAGATCTCTTTTGAAAATATGCCACCACAGGTTCTGGACAGTGTAACACTGAAAGATGGTAAGTTTTCGTTGAAAGGAAAAGCAACTGAAGAATCGCTGCTGCAATTACGTTTCCCTGCAGTAGAGAAGGGTCCGTTGTTTTTTGTAATTAATGATAAGTCATCCATTCAATTGCAGGCAGACTGGACAGATGTTCGTCAGCTTAAATACAAAGGCTCACCAGCAACAGAACGCTTACGTGTTTTTGTTGATTCTCTTTCTGTAACGCAGCAAAAATTATATACTGTACAGTATGAGTTACAGAATGTAATTCAGGAAGACAGTTTAAAAATGATCAAACAAAGAGAAATAGAAAGCACGTTGTCTTTGTTTCGTGCCTATGTAAAAAAAGTGGCCATGGAAGATAAAAGCCCCATGGTGAGTATGTTTGCAACTTCTATTAATACAGGAACGGATGTTGCAGAAAATGAAGCCATGTATAACACATTGGTAAAACGCTTCCCTAAACATACAGGCATACAGGCAGTTGTAAAACAGTTTCGTGAAAGTACATCGGGAGCGCAGCAACAGCAGGCACCGGCTGGAAAAGTAACTGTAGGACAAATGGCACCGGAAATTACCATGCCCGATGTAAACGGACAGTCCTTTTCACTAAGCAGTTTAAAAGGAAAGTATGTACTGGTAGATTTTTGGGCCAGTTGGTGTGCCCCCTGCCGGCAGGAAAATCCAAATGTGGTGGCAGCTTATAACAAATTCAAAAATAAAAATTTTACCATTCTCGGTGTATCGCTCGATAAAACAAAAGAGCCCTGGCTCGAAGCTATTAAAGAGGATGGGTTAACCTGGAATCATATCAGCGATCTCAAATTCTGGAACAGTGAAGCAGTAGCATTATACGGTTTCAATGGTATTCCTTACAATGTATTAATTGATCCCACCGGAAAAGTCATTGCAGATAATTTACGTGGTGCAGAATTGCAGAGTAAATTATCTCAGCTGCTGCAGTAATAAAGAAATAGTGTATTAGTTATAAAATGAAAGCCCCCGCATATGCGGGGGCTTTCATTTTGTATATACCATGAAATTAATATCAAGGCAATAATACTTTGTCAACTACATGCAGTACACCGGGACGTACTAAATTTGGCCCTACAAAAGTAGCACCAGCAAAGTAAAGAATGTCTGCATTTGTAACAGCTGCAGGAGTTGGGTTGTTTGTACCCTTTACAGTAACACTGTTTCCGCTAACTGCAATTGCAACATTTGATCCCTGTGCAGTCATCAGATTGGTGGCATTCGTAAAATCAATACCAAATGCTCTTCCGCTTCTGTTAAAAGGAGAAGAAAGCGTACTTGATGTTAATGATGAACTTGGAACCACATGATACAGCAGAATGTTTCTGAGTACAATAGAATCAGCAGAACTTAAACCTGCAATAAAAGCAGCATCAGCATAACCCGCTGCCTGGAAAGCAGCATTGGTTGGTGCAAATACAGTCAACAACGTTGTTGTTGTATTAACTGTAGTTGCCAGCCCTGCTCTTGTTAACGCAGCTGCAAGAAGCGTTAAGTTTGAATTTGCTGATAATGTTCCTGTAAGAGTTGCCATCGGCGGTAACAATACGCCGTCAATAGTGTGCACAACACCGTTGTTAGCACGTAAATTAACCTTATTGATTTTTTTACCATTCAGGTAAGAAGCATTACTGTAAAAAGAGGAATTTAAGATTTCTCCTTGTACACTGGTATAAGCAGCATTCGGGCCAGGCAACAGATCGGTAGAAAGAATACGACCGGAAATGATGTGGTTTCTTAATACTGCTCTTAACATATTCAGCGGCATGGAACTTACCGTAGCTGCTGTAATACCCGAAGCGTTAAATGCTGCATCTGTTGGAGCAAAAATGGTATAGTTACCTAATAATGCTAAATCAGCATCCAGTGCTGTACGCTTTACTGCAGCTACAAAAATAGACAGATTAGATTCCTTCTCTGCTATTGCAACTACATTGTCTGTTACGCCCGGAGGGAATGCGATGTTTTGTTCCCTTTTGTCACAGGCTGCCAAAACTACAACGGCAAACAAGGCCAGCAGACTATATTTTTTTATGTTCATATCAATTGTATTTAAAAATGTTCTTAAATATTACTGTGAAATCAGCCAGCCAACATATTTGAAGTTTTCGCTTACTCTTACTTCATTGTTTCCTGAGATTTCAAATACAGCCTGTACAATAGTTCCAGACACAGTAGGAGGTCCGGGATTACGGATTACCCAGCGTGCAAAACCAAAACTTGAGTTTGCAGGAATCGTTACCTGATTATCAATAAGATCAAAATGGACTCCTTGAACCGCAGTTGTAAAATTTGCAGAAATCTTTACAGGAAAAATTTGTGGAGTAGATCTTTGCTTTCCTACCAAATTAACTCTCATAAAAATTGTGTCTGCACTCGTAGTATAAGTTCTTCCAAATGGACCAGTACCAGGGCCTCCCGGTGAGGGGGGTATACCATTCCCATCTGTACGTTTAGGATCTAAAGCTCCTAATGAACGACCATAACCTGTAGGGATGCGGTTAACCAGAGGGAACGGCAACCCTCCCGATTTTGTCGTGTAGGCCGCAACATCAAATTCCACAACGCTGTCTGACCATACAATATCTTCATTTTTAATACAGCCGCTCAGAAATAAACTGAGGATGAGAGCAAAGCTGAGAATTGAATTATTTTTTTTCATATTCACTGTTTATTAATAATTAATATCCAAAATTCTGCACCATGTTAGGATTGGCATCTAATTCACGTGTAGGAATATTTGCAAGTACCCGGAAATCATTATACGGAAGTGTAGAATAATGAGGAGCTTTTACAACATCAATTCCACGACGTTTGAGGTCGAAAAAGCGATGTCCTTCAAAAGCCAGTTCAATTCTCCTCTGTCTGATAATCTCATTAAACAAAGCAGTTCCGGTTAAAGCATTATCAAATGCCTGTTGCGTAGTAGCATAGTTTGAATATCTGTTTTGCTTAATACGAATCAGATCATTACGTGCAGCTGCTTCATCAAATACAGGTGAACCTGGTGTAGCCATTGCTTCAGCACGGTTCAGGTATAATTCAGCAACACGGATCAACGGAATATTATCCAGGTTCTGGATACCGCTTTTACCTAAGTATTTGGTACACTCAACACGTGCAGTACCACGACCGGGAGAACCTTGCTCGTATAAAAGATTACGAACATCATCCGATCTGGAAGTGATCACACCACCGGCATAGTTTGCAGTTGTGATGTTAATACCAAGGTCTCCAAGTAAAGTTAAGCTTGGCACTAAATCTCCAAATCCACCTAAAACACCATTATTACCGGGGATTACCAACGTTGTAAAGCTGGTTTGCAATGATTCATTTACCCCGATATTTTCTGCAGGGTTAATGAAGCGCAGTTCAAAAATAGATTCAGGATTAATGGCTGTTCTCCATCCGTTTACATAAGCAGCACTGCTCATTAAACGACTGCCTGCAGCTGCGATAGCCAGATCAGCATAGGTTTTGCAAGTAACATAATCTTTACGATAAAGTGCAACTCTGGAAAACAACGCCTGTGCGGCTGTTAAAGTAGCTAACTGCGGAAACGATGTTGAAGCGAATGTTGCAGTTAATTGTGTTGTAGCTGCAGTTAAATCCTTATAGATCTGAGAGTAAATTGAATCAACTTTAGCACGTACAGGAATATTTTGAGAAGCTCCTTCAGTTGTAGTTGGCGTTGTTAATACAAGTGGAACACCACCTCTGTCCAAACCTAAAACGGCAACGCCCGGCTCATACGCATATGCTCTGGCTAAATCAAAATAACACAATGCACGGAGAAATTTCAACTGCCCTTCCCAATTATTCCGTTCCGCAGTTGTAACAGCAGGTGCAACATTTAAAGTTGGAATGGCAGCCAGGATCAGGTTAATGTTTGCTATTGCAAAGTAATCCTGTTGCCAGCTTGCAAAATGTGCAGTTGCGATATTATTTGCCTCATTTATTAAACGCCCCGATTTATTAGTTGCAAAACCATTGTCTGATAATGCTTCCGGATGTGTGATTAAGTCACGACCGTATAACCGGTTATTTTTTAAGCGGGCATACACACCTAAGATAGCAGCATTTACATTCTCCCTAGAAGTTAATGCTGTGCTTAGATCAATTGATTGACGTGGCTCAATTTCCAGTTGCTTGTTACAGCTGGTAAATGTGGCAATAAACGTCAGCAATAAACCCGGTATAATTAATAGTTTCTTCATGTTTCTGTTTTTATACTTTAAAATCCAATTTGAATACCTGCATTAAAGTTTTTCGTTTGAGGAATGATACCTGTTGATGTACCCACAAACTCAGGATCGTATCCTAACCAGTCAGAATAAGTAAAGAGGTTTTGCCCTTGTACATATAAACGGAGATTGGTGAGTTTCAACTTGCGTAACAGGCCTTGTGAAAAGTCGTAAGACAAACGAACATCTCTTAAGCGGATAAAATCAGCTTTCTTCCATAAGCGGCTTGAACCGATTGCATGGTTGTTACCACCTGGTTCTGCACCACCATTAAAGAATCTTGGATAAGATGTGATGTCGCCTGGTTTTTCCCATGCGTTATCATAAGCAACCTGCAATGTATTGAACGTACGGTTGGCATTCTCAATCAAAAAGTTAACCTGACCGTCTGTTGCAAGCACACCATACTGATAAGTGAACAACGCATCAATTGTAAAGCCTTTAAAGCTGATGGTATTGGTAATACCTCCCCACTGATCTGCTTCACCATCGCCAATATAGCGGCGGTCACGAACCTGAGGGGCATAAGTAATATTTCCAAACGTATCAACCCACATCGGGCGACCGGTAGCAGGGTTTACACCGGCATATACCTGCGTAACAATGCTGTTAATTGAGCGACCTACACGGAATGAAGGATCTCCGGGTAATTGCTGTAATCCATCATAGATCTTCTTCACGTTGTTGTATGCAAAAGAGAAGTTGAAATTAACGTTCCAACGGAAACCATCACTGGTTTTAGGACGGAAGATTTCAGCATTTAAACCTACTTCAACACCTTTAATTTCCAGTTCTCCAATGTTTTCAACATAGTTGTCTACACCATTCACCCAGGTCACAGGACGTGGTAATAATAAATCCAATGAACGGCGCTGATACACTTCCACAGAACCACTGATGCGGTTGCTGAGGATACCATAATCTAAACCAAGGTTAATGGTTTGGTTTCTTTCCCAACGCAGATTAGGGTTACCTAAGTTGGTATAACCAATGGCAGCAGCCTGATTGTATTGACCGGCACCACCTACAAGTGATAAGGCATCAAAGTTGCCGATCTGATCGTTTCCTGTCTGGCCATAAGAAGCACGCAGACGGAGTGTGCTGATCCAGTTTACATCCTGCAGGAACTTTTCGTTATCCATATTCCAGCTGGCAATGATACCGGGGAACCAACCGAAACGGTTATTAGCTCCAAAACGGCTTGAACCATCACGACGAACAATCAATGACAATGCATATTTGTTATCAAACGAATAGTTTACACGACCAAAGATACCGGCACGCTTATATCCTGTCCAGAACTGTCCAACCGATTCAGCTGTTGCTGCGGCATTGATAGTTGTAAATTGGAATGAAGGGAAACCAATACCTGCACCGGTAATTGACTCCTGCACATCTCTGCGGTACTCAACACCAACAACTCCATCAATACGGTTTTTGGTAAATGACTTATTGAAGTTTAATGTTTGAGTTGTCAGGAAGTTAGTATTCCAGTCACTTTCAACACTACCACGACCACGAACACCAAAACCATCATTGGTTCTTGGGTCACGATACAGGTTACCCTGCACTAAGCGGTAATCAAGAGCATAAAAAGAACGGAAGGTTAACCAGGGTGCAAACTTATATTCACCGGTAATTGATCCAACCAATTGATTGGTTCTCTGATAACCTGAGTTAAAATCGTTTACTGCAATAACGTTTTGGTTTAATACACCGGCTAATGCTTGTGCTGGTGGTAAACCAAAATAGGTTCCGTCAGGATTACGAACAGGGTTTACAGGAAGAATCAATGAACTTGAAAAGATCGGGCTTCCAAGGAAAGAACCACTTACACCAAACGGAAGTTGTTGCTCAAAGCTGCTCACACTGAGTTTTGAAGTAAGGGTTAATTTATCGGTTGCTTTGTGCGTAATATCTGTGTTCAGCGTGTAACGCTTAAAGTCTACTTTATTAATAATTGTGCTCTGGTAGCTGTAAGAAGCACCCAGATAAAAAGTAGTCTTGTCATTACCACCACTCATGTTCAGATCATAGTTCTGGATGGTACCTCTTTTAATTGCAAGGTCTTGCCAGTTGTATGTTGGTAAAACTGCAATCATCGAATCTACCTGCTTTTCAGTAAACGCATTGGTAGTTGCAGTTGGTACACCGGTAGCATTTGCTAACTCACCTAAAACGGAACGCTTGGCGTTGAGCATGGTATAACCGGCAGTTGTATTAATGCTGTTATTAAAAAAAGCCATTGCTCTTGCGTTGATGTACTCCTGTGTGTTTAATACATCAAACTTTTTAATTGGCTGTGCAGAACCTAAGTAAGCATTGAAGTTGAACTTGGTTTTGCCCGACTTACCTTTCTTGGTTGTAATGAGAACAACACCGTTAGAAGCCTGTGCACCATAAATGGCAGCACTTGCAGCATCTTTCAATACATCAATTGATTCAATGTCGTTTGGATTTAAAAATGCAAGCGGGTTGTTTTGTGTAAAGTTACCATCGTTGCTGGTATTCATCTGTACACCATCTACGATGTACAAAGGCTGGTTACCTGCAAGGTAAGAACCTGTACCACGGATACGTACGTTAATGGCACCACCGGGGATACCATTGTTTGCCTGAACCAATACACCGGCAGCACGACCCTGCAATGCACGGTCAACTGATGCGTTTGGCAGGTTGGCAATTTCTTTTCCTTTTACGGAAGAAATGGCACCACCTTCATCTCTTTTTTTACGTTGCTGATAACCTACTACCACAACTTCCTGCAGATCTTTATCTGCTGAAGCAAGTGATACATTGAAGCTGGCACGGTTGCCGATGGATACCTCAACATTTGTGTAGTTTACAAATGAAAACACCAGGGTTCTGGCAGTGGATGGAACGCTTAATTTAAACGATCCGTCTGCACCCGTGGTAGTACCGGTACTGGTACCTTTAACTGTAACGGATACACCGGGTAAGGGGGTGCCGTCTTTCTCATCTGTTACCTTGCCGGTAACAGTCTTATCCTGTGCAAATACGTGCAGTGTGCACAATAAAAGCAGGGACATCATGCTTACAAGTTTTCTCATACTCGTTTTAGGTTTATTAATGAAAATTATGTCCAATATTGGCAGGCATAGTTCAGGTTGCAAGTTGATGGTTAAGGAAAAGAGACAAGATGCAGTTCATTTTTAGTTAGAAGCCTTCAAAAATAACGGGTTCTGTTATATAATGTTTAAATAGTAGACAGAAATTTTATCCTAATGCTGCTTATGTTATGAATGGTTCCCCTGTTTTTTTACAGATGTTCGTTGGATTGACAATAACATGACGGGAAGCAGGATGAGATTGGTAATCATAGCCACCAGCAGAGTTAATGAAGTGAGCCATCCAAGGGCCTGTGTACCACCAAAATCGGAGAAACAGAAAATAATAAAACCAGCCACCAGAACCAGTGAGGTATAAATTATGCTGATACCTGTATGCCGGATGGTTTGTTTTACAGTTTCACGTACATCATGCTTGTGGAGCGGCAGCTCCTGTTTATAATTGATGAGAAAGCGGATGGTTACATCAATGGCTATGCCCAGCGCAACGCTGAAAACCAGTACAGTACTTGGTTTTAGCGGAATGCCTGCCCAGCCCATCACTCCTGCAGTAATCACCAGCGGCACAATATTGGGCACCAGAGAGCAAACAAGTATGCGAAACGAACGGAAGAGATACAACATACAAATTGAAATGAGCAAAAAGGCCCACAGTATGCTTTCTTTTAATCCGTTAATGATAAACCGGCTGCCCTCTACAAAGGTTACACTGGTGCCGGTGAGCTGAATATTGGCTGTTCGTTTTAATCGGGATGAATCAATATCTCCTGCAGCAATGGATGTAGTGTTGATTAATTTTGCATAGGTAAGGCTGTCGTTGTTAAACAACTCTTCTGCTTTTGCCTGCACACTGTCTAAAATTTTTGGAAGACTGTCGCTGCCAACATCGGCCATATTTACACTGATTCGTGCACGCTGGCGACTGCTGTCCATAAAATTACCTACCAGCTTTACAAAATTATTGCTCTTGTTACCGCTGTTGCTGTCTGGTTTCATTTGCAGATAAGGTGCAAGAAAAGCCAGATCAAACTCATTGGGTACAGTGTACATATTGCTGTCGCTGTCGTAATACGCCTGCCGTGCAAATTTTAAACCTTCGGTAATGGCAATGGCTTTTCCCATTTCAGGCCGTGCCTCTAAGTATTGAACCAGTGCGTCAATTTTATTCAGGTTAGGAATACTTCTGGTTACTCCCTGTTTGCGACGGGTATCAACCACAATTTCCAAGGGCATTACACCGGCAAAATGTTGTTCAAAAAATTTGAGATCAACATAAATTTTATCGCTCTTTGGGAGATCATCCACAATAAAACCAACACTTTTTAAGCGCAGGATACCCAGTAAAGAAAACAATAAAAGAATGCCCGTAAAACTGTACGTGTATTTAGGATGGTTAAACACCCAGTCTTCAATGCGAATGATGGCTTTATTCAACCGCTCATTTTCAAGATAGCGTACATGCCGTTTCTTAGGTGCAGGTAAATAACTCAGCACAATGGGAATAAAGACAAAGGAGATCACAAACAACACCATGATGTTGATGCCGGCTACAATTCCAAACTCTCTCAATATCTGACTTTTGGTAAGTGCAAACACCGCAAACCCAATGGCAGCAGCTATATTGCAGAACAAGGTTACAATACCCATGCGGCCAATCATGTTCACTAAAGACTGATGTTTATCTCCGCTCTTTTTATATTCAGTATGAAATTTATTGAGAAAATAAATACAGTTGGGAATGCCTATCACCACCATCAATGGCGGAATCAGTGCATTTAAAATCGTTATTTTAAAACCAAAAAACACAATGGTAGCAAGGCTCCACAATACACCAATAATCACCACCACCATACTCAGCCACATAGCACTGAATGAGCGGAAAAATAACAACAGAATAATGGCCGATAAAAGAACAGATCCCAGCAAAAATAATTTCATTTCATTGGCAATACGTGTACTCATCACCGTACGTACCAACGGCAGTCCGCTGAGATGCATTTCAAGTTGCTGTTCTTTTCCAAACTGCTCGGTTAATTTCATCAACCCATCAACAGAAACATTTCTGTTTTTTGAATTGAGCACATCTTTATTAATACGCACAGCCATCATATACACCTTGCTCTCAGGATTGTACAGAAGACCTCTGTAAAAGGGCAGATTGTTTAGCACGGCTGCTGCACTGTCTAACGCTTGCTGGGTTTGTATGTTCTCAGGAAAAACCGGGACGGCTTTTAATTTTTCACCTGCCGAATCTTTCACCAGATTTACCGCTGTACTTACGCTTAATACATCTTCTACACCGGGTACTTTTTTGAACGATTGCTGAAGCGCTGTGAATTTTTGATAGAAGGACAGTTGAAAAAAGTCTTTCTTTTCAAAACCAATCACCAGCAGATTGCCATCTTCACCAAACTTTTGTTTAAAGGCAGTATACTCAAGAAACTTTGGATGATCAACAGGGATAGCTTTTGCAAATTCATAGCTCAGTTGCACTTTTGATGCAAAATAACCCATAACAGCAGTTGATAAGAGTACGGCAATGAACAACATCAGCCGGTTACGTAACACCCATTTTCCCAATTGATACCACATGTGATTCAGATACGTTTATTAGTAAAATAAAAGCAGCGCAAAGAAACGCCATTCTGCTTTACCTGCATCAAAAAATCTCCCTTGAACGAAAAGCATTTAAATTTGAATTGTGATGTTTCAGAAACTTTTTTTATCAGGTCTTTTTGGTTTCATTTATTTCTCTGCTGCTGCTCAGTTAACGGGTATTGGTCAGTGGCGTGAACATATGGAGTATAAATCCGGTCTGCGTGTTACACTTTCGGCCGATCATGTTTTTACAGCATCCAATTATGGCGCTTATTCTGTGAGCCGCAGCGAAGGTGAAATTGAACGGCTGAGTAAAGTAACGGGGTTAAATGATGTGGGAATCAGCAGCATTAAATACAATCCGTTTAATAACAAATTGCTGATCGCTTATAACAACAGCAACCTGGATATTATTTACCGGAATGATATCATTAACCTACCAGACATTCTGCGCAGCAATACAACAGGTGATAAAAAAATTTACGACATCAGTTTCTTCAACAACAAAGCTTATCTCAGCACCGGACTTGGTGTTATTGTGGTTGATTTAGAGAAATACGAAATCAGCAATACTTATTTTATTGGTAATAGCGGGGGCAATGTGAAAGTAAATGGATTTGCAGCGGATGCTTTACGTTTTTATGCTGCAACTGAAGAAGGATTAAAAGTAGCCAATCAAAATTCGGCAAATCTCAGTGATTACCGTAACTGGTCGTTGTTAAGTGGAGCTAATGGTTTGCCGCAGGGGCCGGTTAAACAGGTGATGGTTGTGCAGAACACAATCGTTGTTCAATATTTTACATCGTTGTATGCATTAAACGGAAATACATGGCAGTTAATTTATAACGATGACTGGCGATGGGAAAATGTAAATGCAAGTGATGGCAATATTCTTATTTGCCAGGAAAAAAATTCGTGGAACGAACGAAGAGTGTTGCTGCTAAATGCAAGTGGTTCCATTAACCGCATTGTTCAAAACAATAATGAATTGCGTTTCCCTTTTCAGGCGGTTAAGAGTGGTAACGAAATATGGATTGCCGATTTTGATAAAGGACTGGTGAAAGCAGAGACCAATCTTTTTGAACGATACGCTATTAATTCGCCGTATGGACGTTTGGATGGAGACATGCTGTTTTATAAAAACAAATTGTACGTTGCCGGTGGAAGTGTAAATGAAAACTGGAATTATCAGTACAACGGTACCGGTTTTTTCAGTTTTGAAAACAATGAATGGAAAGATTTTAACCGCACCAATCTTTCGTGGATGGATACGGTACTGGATGTAATCAGCATTGCCGTTGATCCACGCAACAACACTATTTATGCAGGATCTTTCGGTGGTGGTTTGGTTGAGTTTGAAAGTACAACGAAATATAAAATTTATAAACAGGGATCGCCGTTGAATGTAGCAGTTGGTGATCCAAACAATTACCGGGTTGGGGGTTTGGCCTTTGATGCTGACAATCATTTATGGATCAGCAATTTTGCAGGCATCAATAATTTTCTTGTAAAAAAAGCAGATGGTAACTGGCGATCATTTCGAGTGCCATTTTTAATCAGAGATAATATGGTAGGCGCCATAGTGATTGATGATGCCAATCAAAAATGGATACAGGTACCGCAGGGAAATGGATTGCTTTGTTACAACCATGGTGCTTCTATTGATAATGCAGGAGACGATCGTTGGAAATGGTTTCAAACCGGAAGAGGCAATGGAAACCTGCCCAGCAACTTTGTAAACTGTTTGGTAAAAGATAAAGATGGATTTATCTGGTTAGGAACAGATAAAGGCATTGCTATTATTCAATGTCCCGGTGAAGTATTTACAGCTAATGGCTGCGAAGCATTTCAACCTATTGTTCAGCAAGATAACTTTGCAGGTTTTTTGTTTGAAAATGAAGAAGTGCGTGCATTAGCAGTGGATGGTGCTAACCGCAAATGGGTGGGTACACGCAATGGTGTTTGGCTCATTAGTGCCGATGGTGAAAAAGTAATTCAACGGTTTAGTGCAGAAAACAGTCCGCTGTTGAGTAATGAAATTATTCGCATAGCTATTGATCCGCAAAGTGGCGAAGTGTTCTTTTCTACATTCAATGGTATATGCAGTTATCGCAGCACTGCAACAGAAGCTGCTGAAACAAAAGATCAGGTGATTGTGTTTCCCAGTCCTGTACCTGCGGGTTATAATGGAATGATTGGCATCCGTGGATTACCGGAAAATTCAATTGTAAAAATTACAGAACTCAACGGACGATTGGTTTATCAAACAAGATCATTGGGCGGACAAGCTGTATGGAATGGAAAAGATTATAATAATCAACGTGTATCAAGCGGCGTTTATCTTGTATTGGCAAAAAATGAAACGGGTACAGAAAAAAATGTGGGCAAGATTGTGTTCATCAAATAAGGTTCTTCATTGAGTAATGTATTACATAAAACAAAAGCAGTTATTCTCCGCTCCGTAAAGTATGGCGAAACAAGTTTAATTGTTTCTGCTTACACAGAGTTGTATGGTCTGCAAAGTTATATTGTACAAGGTGTACGAACCAGTTCAAAAAAAGGTTCAGGCAAAGCCAATTATTTTCAGCCGGGCTCCATGCTGGAGCTCATTGTATATCATCATGATTTAAAAAATCTCCAACGCATTAAAGAATTTAAATGGAGTTTTTTGTATGAGCAGTTGTTTGCTGATGTAATAAAAAATACGGTGCTGTTGTACATGATGGAGCTGTTACAGAAATGTGTAAAGCAACCGGAGAACAATCCTGATCTGTTTTATTTTATTGAAGAAGCGTTGATGCAGTTAGATCATGCAAATGAAAAAGTAACCGCCAATTTCCCGCTTTACTTTGCATTGCACTTAACCAACTTTTTTGGATTTCAAATAAATGCAGATGATGCGGAATCAAATCCTGTTCTCGACTTGCAGGAAGGAAATTTTGTTGCTACACATCCGCAACATGTGTATTATGCTGAAGGTAAAACAGCAGAACTGATCAGGGAATTATTAAAAGCATTGCAGCCACATGAACTGGTAGAAATTCCCATGAATTATTTACAGCGCAGGCAGGTATTAGAAGTTTTGGAAACCTATTATGCTCTGCATATTTCTGAATTTGGAAAGTTGAAAACACTTCCTGTATTGCAACAGATATTTGAGCCATAATAGGTGAACCGTTAAAATTGATTTACATCTTCGAAAAGTGAGGGCTGTGTGCGGCTTCCCCTCTTGAGAGGGGATTGAGGGGTGTGTAATATTTATAACAATCTTTTTGATGTACTGAAATCATTACTTAACAACACAACTCCGGGTTGTTTTCCTTTTTCAAAACTGCCCAACTGATCGTTCCACTGTAATGCCCTTGCTCCATTGATGGTTGCCATTTGTAACAACTGTTCAACAGCTTGCAGGTATGGCATACTTCTAAAGTATGCCATACCTCTTAATGCTTCCATTTCTTTTGCAATACTTAGCTGCCGGTTACTGCTGTAACTATCTGTACCCAACACAACAGTACAACCGTGCTTTAGTAAAAGATCAACAGGCGGCGTTTTATTTTCAATGTACCGATTGGCATTGATGCATAAACAATAGATCAGCTTTAATCCATTCGCATCAGCATATGCATTGGCCCATACAATATCTTCTTCGGGCATATACGTATTGTGAACCAGCAGTATGGTTTGCTGTTGATTGAAATAAGGAAGATAAGATCGAATGCTTGTTTTTCCTGTAACAGGAAATGGAGATGTGTTCATACCAAAGATGTTGAAAAAACGCAGGAAACCTCCTTCACCTGTTTGGTACAAGTCATTTTCTGCAAGATTTTCCTGATTGTGAATAGAAATGATTTCACCTGTTGTTGCTTCATTAATCAGCTGAAACATTTTTGGCGAAATGCTGTAAGGAGCATGAGGAACCAGCGATGTGCGGTGGAGATTGTTTGAAGTGCGAAGGGAACCTTCTAATTCTTTTGCAACTGTTTGGTAATGCTTAAACAGTTCATCAGCTTTTGCATCAGTAAAGCAAAGCACTTCAACAAAATTCTGCCATCTGATTTTACTGTTGCTTTTCACTGCTGCTGTATCGGTTGTGTTGCCAATATCTCCAACAGCAACAATGCCGTTTTCAAACATTTCTTTTTCTGCATTACGAATGGCTAATGCTTTTAATTGTGCGGAGTCGTTCAAAGTCCCCTCCTCTGGAGGGGATTTAGGGGAGGCCGGGGCTTCCCGTTTTGTTACCACATCACATAAAAAATCAATCAAACCCGTATGTGGTGGAATAACATTTTTTAAATGACTCAACTCCAGATGACAATGTGCATTAATAAAACCCGGTGTAAGTATTCCATCAAACACTTCTACATTATCGCCTGCATCTGCTATTGCAACAAGATCCTGCACAACACCTGCTGCATCGGTGATGAGCACTTTGCCCGATTGATGCAATTGATACCCGTCAAATAATTCCGTTGCTTTGAATTTCCTGTAATCCATGGATTGATTTCTTTTAACTTTGCCGCTCAAATTTATACACAAAACCCTCCCTTTTGGGAGATGGAGGCGAAATGTTAGACAAGTTAGAAGCAATAAAAGCAAGATTTGATGAAATTGGTGTTGCATTAACCAATCCTGCAATCGTTAGTAATAACCAAAAGTTTTCGGCATTCAGCAAAGAATACCGCAGCCTTGAAAAAATTGTGATTGCTCAAAAAGAATATTTACAGGTGTTGGATGATGTAAACAGTTATAGAGAAGCATTGAATGGAAATGATGATGAGTTGAGAGAAATGGCGAAGGAAGAATTGCCATCATTAGAGCAACAAAAAGATCAGCTTGAAAAATATATTCGTCAGTTATTGATTCCAAAAGATCCGCAGGATGATAAGAATGCTATTCTTGAAATCCGAGCAGGAACAGGTGGAGATGAAGCCAGTTTGTTTGCAGGCGATCTCTTGCGCATGTACACTAAATATTGTGAACGTCGTGGATGGAAAACAACCCTCCTCAGTGAAAACGAAGGAACGGTTGGTGGTTATAAAGAAGTGCAGTTAGAAGTTACAGGTGATGATGTATATGGTGTGTTGAAATTTGAAAGCGGGGTGCATCGTGTACAACGTGTACCTGCAACCGAAACAAGTGGCCGTGTGCATACCAGTGCTGCAACTGTTGCAGTAATGCCCGAGGCAGAAGAAATTGATTTTGAATTGAGAGAAAGTGATGTAAAAATGGAAACATCACGAAGTGGCGGTGCAGGCGGACAAAACGTAAACAAAGTTGAAACCAAAGTAATGCTTACGCATATACCTACCGGTGTTGTGGTGATTTGCCAAACTGAACGTACACAGCTGGGTAACCGTGAAAAAGCCATGCATACATTACGTACACGTTTGTACGAAGAACAGGTGAGGAAACAGGAAGAAGAAATTTCAAGACAACGAAAGAGTCTGGTTAGCACGGGCGACCGCAGTGCAAAGATCAGAACCTATAATTATCCACAGGGGCGTGTTACCGATCATCGTATTGGCCTTACCCTTTATAATCTGGATGCTGTATTAAACGGAGAAATTGATGAATTGATTGATGCGCTCCAGTTCGCCGAAAATGCAGAAAAACTTTCAGCACAAAATTAAAAGAAACAACCTGTTTCGTCGAATTTAATACGGCAAACTCCCTTTTTCTTTTACCTTCCTTTTCTTTTTTAACCCCAAACTTATTTTATGTTTGAACAGCTTTTTAATCTTGTAAAAGAACAGGCAGGTGCCGCCATTATTCAGAACCCCGATATTCCGAATGAGCGAAATGATGAAGCCATCGGAGAGGTAACCAACAGTGTAACCAACGGTTTGCAAAATGCATTATCCGGCGGGCAATTTAAAGATGTTCTGAAGCTTCTTGGTGGACAGGGAGGTGATGTACAGAACAATCCTTTAGCCAGCCAGTTATCTGGTAACGCAGTGAGCTCATTAATGGAAAAATTTGGATTGAATCAGGGGCAGGCAGGTAATATTGTAAGTAATCTCTTACCAGGCGTTTTAAAAAATCTTATTTCGAAAACAAATAACCCTGCAGACAGCAGTTTTGATTTACAGGGAATCTTCAGTTCACTTACAGGCGGTAAAACCGGCGGACTTGATATTCAGGGATTGCTCGGTAAAGTAACACAAGGTGGACTTGATAAAGATGGTGATGGTGATACTGATTTTAATGATGTGATTAATATGGTTAAAGGCGGCACATCACAGTCAAAAGGTGGTGGAGGAATGATGGATATGGTGAAGGGTTTATTCGGTTCATAAAAAAGACCTCTTTAAAATAATCGTACTGATTGGGAAGGATTTTTTTATCAATGACTGAGATTAATTACGTTGTTTTTCGTGGTATAAAAACTGATAAAGACATGCTGTTGGCATGGTTTTGGAAAGTACCATAACACGAATGAGATGTGCAGATGGAGCAGCTTGGTTTTAGAAAGTTTTAACAGAGAGCAGGTAAACTTTGGAACCGGTTTTGCGTCTTAAGAGTATAAAGGTTTAAAGCAGTCAATTTTCTCATAAGCAGTTAGTTTTGGTTACGGTCTCCCGATTCTTCGGGAGACCCATTTTAAAAAACCGAAATTGTTGAAAGAAAGGTTTGCAGAACATTAACAGGCAGCAAACAGGATTGGCAGGCAGATTAAACGAACTTTGTATAACAAATTTGAATTTACTTTTTTCTCATAAGCAGTTAGTTTTGGTTTCGACCCCGGTTTCCACCGGGGTCTCTTTTTTTCAGGAGAAAATACAACCAGCCAAGGCATGCTCCAATGGCATCTGCAAGCATATCCCATACATCAAAATCTCTATCAACCCACAGTTGAACATACTCCATTAAAATGCCATAACCACAGGAAATGAGTACTGCTCCTGCAAGAGCAATCCGGAATACAGAAACGGGACGATTTTTTGATTGAAGACAGTATCCCCACAATACAACCTGAATTCCAAATAAGAGGGCGTGAATAATTTTATCAAGCTGTGTTATTTCAAATTGTTTCTCTTTTGCTATGCTGATGGGAGGCATAACCAGCAGCAAAAAAATAATGACCGACCAAATAATGACCGGCCATTTCGTTGCAAAATATGCTTGTAATTGTTTAATCATTAAGCAACCAAGGCTGCATAAGCTGTGGCATCCATCAACGCATCCACATCGGCAGGATTGTTTACAGTTACTTTTACCATCCAACCTGCGCCATAGGGATCTGAGTTTACAGACTCCGGCTGATCATTTAATGCACTGTTTACTTCCAGTATCGTACCTGCAACGGGTAAAAACAAATCACTAACAGTTTTTACCGCTTCCACAGTTCCAAATACTTCTTCCGCATTTAATGCTTTGCCAACCGTACTGATGTCAACATAAACAATATCGCCCAACTCTCTTTGAGCAAAGTCAGTAATTCCAATAGTTGCCACATTCCCTTCCATGCTGATCCATTCGTGGTCTTTTGTGTAGCGGAGATTTTCAGGAAAATTCATGTTCGTTTATTTTATTTATGAGCGCTGCTAAATTGACTGTTTTCTACGAATCAGAAAAATAAAAATTTCTTTTTCAAACGCATTTTTACAATGCGGATGTCTTCTTTGGGCCGGTCGTATTGATCTCTTGCGGTTGCTGCAATGAGATCAACCACATTCATTCCTTTAATCACATGGCCAAACACGGTATAATTCTGGTCGAGGTGCGGACTGCCGCCTTCTGTTTTATAAACGTCACGGTAGTTGAGGGGTATTTTTCTTCCACCCAGTCGTTTTATTTCAACTTCATTTAAGGTACTGTCAGTAAATTTTTTTCCCTGTACAATATAAAACTGGCAACTGCTGCTGGCTTTCTCCGGATTGTTGTCACGTGCTGCAGCCAATACACCTCTTTTGTGAAATAAAGAGGTATCGAACTCGGCAGGTATTTTATAATTTAAACCACCGCTGCCGTAACGTTTACCAGGCTCCGCTTTTTTACTGTCCGGGTCGCCTGCCTGAATCATAAACTCCTTAATCACCCGGTGAAAAAGAACACTGTCGTAAAACTTTTGTTTTACCAGTTTAATAAAATTATCCCGGTGTTTTGGGGTTTTATCACTCAGCAAAACAACAATGGTTCCTTTGTTGGTTACAATTTTTACTTTTCGCTTTTTTGCATCTGCGGTAATTACCAGACAAATCAGAACAATTAATAAAATAATCTGCTTCATTAAAATCCTTTTTGTTCAAAGTAAAGTAACACGTGGTCTTTAATAAAATCTTCTTGTTCCTTCATGCCAAGATTTGGCATGGCCTTGAGTTGTTTAAAATGTGGCCAGCCTTCATCATCCGTTTTATCAAATACAAAATATCCGCTTTGAGAAAGTAAAGAACAGATGGCTACATGAATAAGATCCTGTTTTTGTTCCTTCGTATATTTTTCACGTAATTGCCCGAACTCCTGTATACCTATCAGAAACAATACTGCTTCGAGATCAGGCTTTTTGCCAAACCTCTCTACCAGTTTATGCTCCAGGTTCATCCAACGTACAAATAAATCACTTGCTGCATCCATAAGAGCGCAAAGATAAGCCGATAGCCCGTAGTCATCAGTCTTTAGTAAAAGCAGTAATCATATCAACGAACTACTATCGGCTATCGACTAAGGACTTTTCTTCAATTTCGGCCGCATTTTTGCAAATAGGGAAATGAAATTTTAATCCATCCGTTTATAAAATGATTTCCCCTGATGCCAGCGGGATTGTATTTTCACCATCTAAACCTGGAATACATGTTAAAAACTGCCGAAGACATTAAAATCCTGAATGAAAAAATTCAATATGCAGGTGCTTTTTTAGACAGATTGCGTGATGAAGTTGGAAAAGTGCTGGTTGGGCAACAACACATGATAGATCGTTTGCTGGTGGGTCTTTTAGGCAATGGTCATATTTTGCTTGAAGGTGTACCCGGTCTTGCAAAAACACTCGCTATTAAAACACTTTCTCAGGCTATTAATGCAAAGTTCAGTCGTATACAATTTACTCCCGACATGTTACCGGCCGATGTAATTGGTACCATGATCTATAATCAACAGAAGAATGAATTTTTTGTACGTCGTGGACCCATCTTCGCCAATTTTGTGTTGGCAGATGAAATTAACCGTGCCCCGGCAAAAGTGCAGAGTGCTTTATTGGAATCAATGCAGGAGCGGCAGGTAACCATTGGTGAACACACCTATAAATTAGATGAACCTTTTCTCGTTTTGGCAACTCAAAACCCGTTGGAGCAGGAAGGTACTTATCCATTACCGGAAGCACAACAGGATCGTTTTATGTTAAAGGTGGTGATTGATTATCCAAAGAAAGAAGAGGAGTTGCTGATCATTCGTCAAAATACACAGCAGATAGCATCACCAACAATCAACCCGGTTGTTACCATGCGTGAAGTGATGGATGCAAGAGATCTTGCACGTACGATTTACATGGATGATAAAATTGAAAATTACATTCTTGATATTGTTTTTGCCACACGTAAACCGGAGCAGGTTGGTTTAGGAAGTTTAAAACCACTGTTGGCATATGGCGGTTCGCCCAGAGCATCTATTAATATGGCGTTGGCAGCAAAAGCAGTTGCTTTCTTACACAAAAGAGGATATGTGTTACCGGAAGATGTACGGATGATTGCAGCCGATGTATTGCGTCATCGCATCGGGTTAACCTATGAAGCAGAAGCTGAAAATGTTTCGGTAGAAGAAATTATTAAGCAGGTGTTGAATGCGGTGAAAGTGCCGTAAGCCTCTTAACCCCAGAAGGGGGAATGAATATGCTTATTCAATTTAGAACTTTAAAACTCAGAACTCCTTTTGTTAACTACAGAAGAAATATTAAAAAAAGTAAGAGCGCTTGAAATAAAAAGCAAGCGGCTTACCAATCATATGTTCACCGGAGAATACCATTCGGCGTTCAAAGGGCAGGGGATGAGTTATAAAGAAGTGAGAGAGTATCAGCCCGGCGATGATATCCGTTTTATTGACTGGAATGTGAGTGCACGCTATGCACATCCTTACAGCAAAGTATTTGAAGAAGAAAGAGAATTAAGTTTATTCTTACTCATTGATAACAGCGCCAGCATCAGCTTTGGTACACATCTGCAACGCAAAAAAGATCTGGTTACAGAGCTGGCCGCCATACTTGCTTTTTCTGCAGTGAACAATAACGATAAAGTAGGCGCCATTTTGTTTGGAGATAAAGTACAAAAATTTATTGCTCCCAAAAAAGCCAAACAGCATACACTTTATATTGTACGTGAAATGCTGACAAGTGATGCGAAATCCAGAAAAACAAACTATGCAGATGCGTTCCGTATGTTTAATAATGTGTGCAGGCGAAGAAGTATATGTTTTATGATCAGTGATTTTTTAGGTACAGGTTACGAAGAAGCATTACGTGTTGCAAGCCGCAAACATGATGTAATCGGAATTAAAATTTATGATCAGCTCGATATGAAACTCCCCGATGCAGGCTTGCTGCAGGTTGCAGATGCAGAAAGCGGAGAACAGCGATGGATAGACAGTTCAAGTGCATTGGTTCGTTTTGAATATGAAAAAGATTTTCACAAGCATAATGATTATGTAAAAGATGTGTTCCGTCGTGCAGGTGCTGATCTTCTGCATATGCGTGCAGGCGATGATTATGTAAAAGTGTTACAGAAATTTTTTATCAACCGGAGTAAATGATCAGACAGGGCATTGTTATATTGATTGGTTTATTATTTACAGGCATGTATTGCGTGGCGCAGATTACACCTGTCATTACATCAGCAAAGGAGAAAATACTGATTGGTGAACCACTTAAATTAAAATTGGAGCTCAAAGCAATTGAACGTAGTGCTTCTGTTCAATGGAAAATTCCGGAAAGTATTCCGCACTTTGAATATATCAGTTACGATACAAGTGATCTGTTTAAACGTGCAATAACTGTTACCAGCTTTGATAGCGGTTTATGGGTAATAGATAATATTGCAGTGATTGTTCCTTCTAACGAAAATGATAAACCACAGCTGCTGAAATTTCCTGCCAAAGAAATACTGGTAGAATTTGATACAACAGGAAACCAGTTGTTGAATGATGTAAAGCCTATTATTGAAGTGAGTGCTGCGGAACAATGGATTGGTTATGTAATTGCTGCTGCAGCATTGTTAAGTCTGCTGATCCTGATCATCTTATTCAGAAGATGGAAGAAAAAGCAACAACACAAGTTTATTGCAGAGGATTCTAAATATACCGCTTTGGAAGAATTTCAAATGGCGCTTGAAAAACTGAAACAACAAAGCTGGAATACACAACTGGAACAGAAGCAACATTTTTCTGAATTATCATATGCAGTTAAACGTTACTTCGAAAGACGACTCCGTGAACCGATCACCAGGCTTACAACCGATGAAACGATGTTGCAGCTGAAACCTTATTTTGTGAACGATCGCTTAATTGCCATTACACAGGTATTGCGTTTGGGCGATGCGGTGAAGTTTGCAAAATTTACTGCCGATCAGCAGGATTGTACAAATGCTCTGAACGAAATGGAAGTTGTTATAAAAAAATCAGAAACAGAATTACAGGCAAATGATTAACGATTGGTATCAACAAATTGTATTTGCTTATCCATACCTTTTATGGCTGTTAGTACTCTTGCCCTTACTGATTGTGTGGTATTTGGTTAAAAACAAAAAAGCCACATCTTCCGTTACCATTTCAACATTGCGGATTTATAAACGGCACGGTGGTTCAAAAACTGTCATTCGGCATCTTCCTTTTGTTTTACGTTTATTGGCAATGGCGTTGTTGATTATTTCCATTGCCCGGCCACAAACAAGAAATAACGAAGAACGTATAGAAGGTGAAGGCATTGATATTGTTTTATGTATGGATGTAAGTGGCAGCATGCTGGCAGAAGATTTTGCGCCCAACCGTATGGAAGCCATGAAAAAAGTGGCAGCCGATTTTGTAGATGCAAGAAAAACAGATCGCATTGGGTTGGTGATTTTTTCGGGTGAACCTTTTACTCAATGCCCCATCACATCAGATTATGCAGCATTAAAAAGCCAGATCTATGCTGTACGAAGTGGTATTCTGCAGGATGGTACCGCTATTGGTTCAGGTTTGGCAACCAGCGTTGAGCGGTTGAAAAAAAGCAAATCAAAAAGCAAAGTCATTATTCTTTTAACAGATGGTGAAAACAATGGCGGTTTAATACCCCCCAGCACTGCAAAAGAAATTGCCAAGGCATACAATATTAAAGTGTACACTATTGGTATGGGAACCGAAGGGTTTGCAACGCTGCCCCAGCAAACGACAGCAGGAGTTGTACGTACAAAAGAAAAAGTAAATATTGATGAAAAGCTGTTACAGGAAATTGCCCGTGAAACAGGAGGCAATTATTTCCGTGCAACGGATAATGAAAGCCTCTCAAACATTTATGTTGAAATTGACAAACTGGAAAAATCGAGAATAGAAACCAGCAGTTTTGCACGTTATGCAGAACAGTTTTATCCGTTAGCCATTGCAGCAGTTTTATTGTTGCTGATTGAATCATGGCTGCGGTATAAAGTGTTGAGGAAGTTCCCTTGATTTTGACGCAGAGAAGAGAGAAAAGGAGTTTTGCGCAGAGTATTTTCTGTGTATGAAAAAAAATCATGTTGAGTCATAAAAAATTGGAACAGATCCTTGGTTTATTTGCGCATTCATGATAATTAACTTTCCGTGCCCTCCGTGGCAATCTATTCCTTTTCTTTGCAATCCATGCAGGCACTCATTTATAAATCAACCGGGAACTGGTATGTGGCCAAAACAGACGAGGGCGACTTTCTGCGTGCAAGAATAAAAGGCAAATTCAAGATTGACGGAATTACTTCTACCAATCCCATTGCTGTAGGAGATATTGTTGAAGTTGAAATGGAAAATGAGCTGGAGCAAACTGCGATGATCGTTGAAATTTATGAACGCAGGAATTATATCAACCGAAAATCACCCCATCAAAAATATCATCATCATATTGTTGCAGCCAACCTGGATCAAAGTATGTTGTTTGCCACAATGAAAGAGCCGAGAACATCGCAGGGATTTATTGATCGTTTCCTGATAGCATCGGAAGCTTATCATATACCAAGTGTTATTGTGTTCAATAAATCGGATGTGTACAGAAAAAAAGAAATGGATCTGTTTCAAGAGTGGAAAGCCATGTACGAAGCGGTTGGGTATAAAGTATTCCTTATCTCTATGGAAAAAAAAGAAGGCATTGAAGAGGTAAAAGAATTGTTGAATGGAAAGATCAGTTTAATCAGCGGTCATTCAGGTGTAGGTAAATCAACTTTTATTAACGCTATTATGCCTGAGTTGGAATTAAGAACAGAAGAAGTGAGTGGCTGGAGTGGAAAAGGTATGCACACCACTACGTTTGCAGAAATGTATGATCTGCCATCCGATCGTTTTACTGATGGTGGAAAGATCATTGATACACCCGGTGTAAAAGAGTTTGGACTGGTTGATATCAGCAAACAGGAACTATCTCATTATTTTCCTGAAATGCGTGTGCTCATCAACGATTGCCAGTTTAATAATTGTATTCATCTGGAAGAACCCGGCTGTGCTGTAAAAAATGCAGTGGCAATTGAGCACATTCATCCGCTCAGATATATCAGCTATTGCGGAATACTTGCAACAATTGAGGAGAAGAAAAATTATTAGCGCTTCGCTTATTCAATGAATATAATCCCAATTAAACTTCAACGTAATTGACAATTGCAGAAAACAGCAAAATTGTTGATGTGTTAGAATCAAGTGTATGGATATATTCTAAAGCACCGTCCCTTCTCTACGGGAGAAGCCAGCCCGGCTGAAGCCATTCGGACGGGGGAATGAGGGATGAGGCTATTATGCTTCAGAAGGATCCGCATCTTTCAACGCATCCACAAGCTCTGCAATGGCTGCATTTTCAAAATGTTCACTTTTTTCTTCCAGCGATGGGAAAACGGAAATGCCGTTGAAAATATTAAAGCTCAAAGTAAGGGCCGTTCCTTTGTACAGAAAGTCCCAATACAAAGCTTCAAAATCATCTAACTTTTTAGTGAAAGAGATTTTCAGTTTGTCGGCCAACAGATCGGCCCAACGGTGAAATTTTTCATAACTGGCATCATCATCAAGGATGGCCTCGTTATATCCTACATGGTTTCTTAATGTGGGATTCATAGTGGTAATTTTTGGTGTTATTAATAAGGGGTTAGTCCCTTTATTTAGCTGTTAAATCGTTTTGCTCTTTTTACTTTTTCGCCACTTAATATCTTTTCTGCTCCTACATTTTTACCGTTGGTAGGGCATCCCTCTTTTGGTGTACGTTTAAAAACGTTACAACTTGTCATAAAAGACACAAGAACAAGGATGAGTGCTGCTTTTGTAATTTTTTTCATTTTGTAGTTGGTTTATACATTTAGATATCAGACAATCATTATACCGTTTTACTCCTTTTCTGTTAATACATCTTTAAACCAGCCGGAGTATTTGATATAGTTATTTGCAATTCGGTTAATTTCTCCGTGAATCAGCTCCTTGCTGATGTCTTTTACTTTTTTTGCAGGCACTCCGGCATATATAGTTCCCGCCTCCACCACAGTGCCTTCCAGAACCACAGCTCCTGCGGCAATGATGGAATTACTGTTGATCACTGCATTATCCATCACAATGGCTCCCATGCCTATCAACACATTATCATGCACTGTACATCCATGAACAATGGCATTATGGCCAATGCTTACATTATTACCAACGATGGTTTTTGTTTTTTGGTATGTAGCGTGGAGTACAGCCCCATCCTGTATATTCACTTTATTTCCCAGCCGTATACTGTTTACATCTCCCCGAACAACTGCATTAAACCACACACTGCACTGGTTACCCATTACAACATCACCCACAATGGTAGCATTGGGTGCAATGAAACAATCTTCACCAAATTCAGGAGAAATTCCCTCAACAGGAAGGATAATGGGCATACGGAGCGGAGCTTTAATGAACCATAAAGTTCGCAAAGTTTTTTGACTGCTCATAATCATTTGCAGGTTTTCTTTTAAATCATTTTACCAGCATAGACTAGGCTTCTATCTTTACGGTTTATGTCCTGTTTCAAAGAGCGTGGTACCTGCATATACGTTGTAAACAGCTTCCCGGTTCTGCAGGCTAAACCAAACCGTTAACAGGGTGAGTAATGTTGCAGCATATTTGCGACATTTGCATCCATTCAAACCACATGAATCAACGGGAACTTTTTTTACAACATGTTGCGCAAACCTCACCTGCGCCGCTTGCTCTGGAAATTGTACAGGCAGAGGGCTGTAAACTGAGGGATGCTGCAGGCAAGGAATACCTTGATCTCATTGCAGGCATCAGCGTTTGTAATATCGGGCATCGGCACCCGAAAGTGGTGGAAGCCATCAAGCAACAGCTTGATCAGTACATGCATTTGCTGGTTTACGGAGAATTTATTCAATCCCCGCAGGTACAATATGCTAAACTTCTCACCGATCATCTTCCTCCTTCACTCAACACGGTTTATTTTACTAATTCGGGAACCGAAGCAACCGAAGGGGCGATGAAACTGGCCAAGAGAGTAACTGGCCGCACAGAAATGGTTGCGTTTAAAAACAGTTATCACGGAAGTACACAAGGTGCATTAAGTGTGATGGGCGATGAATACTGGCAAAATGCTTACCGACCGTTATTGCCGGGCATATCGCATGCCGGATATAATTCGTTTGATGATTTAAAATTTATTACAAAACAGACCGCCTGTGTTATTGCAGAAACCATCCAAGCCGAAGCAGGCGTAAATGCACCACTGCATGAATGGATTCATGCTTTGCGAAACCGTTGTAGTGAAACGGGTACTTTGCTCATACTCGATGAAATACAATGTGGCTTTGGGCGCAACGGAAGTCTGTGGGCCTTTGAACAGTTTGGAATAGTACCCGATATATTATTATTAGGAAAAGCGTTGGGAGGCGGAATGCCATTAGGTGCTTTTATCGCTGATAAAGAATTGATGTGGAAGTTGACAGAAAATCCTGTACTGGGGCATATTACCACATTTGGTGGTCATCCTGTTTGTTGTGCTGCAGGACTAGCTGCCATGCAGGTATTGTTACAGGAGCAATTGATTGAACAGGTGTTTGAAAAAGAAATCCTGTTTCGTTCTTTGCTGCATCACCCAAAAATAAAAGCCGTTCGCTCAAGAGGTTTACTGATGGCGGTTGAATTTGATTCGTTTGAAACAAACAAACAGGTGATTGATGCCTGCATTGCAAACGGTGTACTGACCGATTGGTTTTTATTTGCAGCACAGTGCATGCGGCTTGCACCTCCGTTAACTATTTCCGCCGCTGAAATTGAACAGGCCTGTGCTGTAATTGTATCTTCTGCAGAATAACTTATGCTCTGCTAATGCAGGTATTGAATTTCGATTTATTTTTAAGGAGTAAAATAATCGAATGAAAAAAATAACCACCCTTTCTCTGCTGTTCCGTGTATGTATTGTTCTGTTTCTTACAACGTTTGTTTTTCTATATTCAATTGCTCAGACAACCAGATATCCTTCTACTTTATTGTGGCGTATTTCCGGTAATGGTTTAAATAAGCCATCTTATTTGTATGGAACCATGCACCTCACAGATAAACGCCTTTTCTTTTTTGGCGATTCTTTGTACAAAGCCATTGAACAAACAGAAGGGTTTGCCATTGAAATACATCCCGATGAATTAGCCACACAAATGATTCAGTCGTTTACCAAAGATGATAACAGCGGTTATTTAAAAGATGCAGTAGATAAAGAAAGTTATGACCGTATAAAAAAGAAGCTGGGAAAAAAGTACGGACTCAATACAGAACGTATAACAAAGAGACAGGCATACCTCACCAGAAATGAATGGATGAAGGAATTAAGAAAGCCGGATGATATGCAAACTTTCATGGATGCCTGGTTGTACAATATTGCAAGGCAACAGGGAAAATGGACAGGTGGAATTGAAGACCTCGAGGATCAGTTGAATTTAATAGAGAAAGAAGAAGCTGATTTTTCATTTGATGATATGCTAATCAGTAAAAAAATCATGCAGGGGGGATTGAACCAGATGATTGATCTCTATCTGTCACAGGATTTACAGGCCATTGATGAATTTTTTAACAGCAATTACAAAGAGAAAAAAGATGTCTGGCTAAACAAACGGAATATCAAAATGTCGCACAGGATGGACAGCCTGCTTCAATACCGCAGTTGTTTTTTTGCTGTAGGTGCGGCACATCTTCCCGGCGATTCGGGTGTTATCAAACTCCTGCTGCAAAAAGGATTTAAAGTAGATCCTGTTTTTTCATCGCAAAAAATTTCTCCTGATGAATACAAAGTTGCTGCTGCCGAAATGAAATGGCAGTCTTTTACTCCGGCCGATAGTATGTACCAGGTGATGTTTCCATCAAAGTCGGCCACCATGTTTATTAATGGCAATGTGCTGAAGATGGAAATGTGTATTGATATACCAACTGCCACTTACTATATTACTGCAGCGGTGCCCAATATGCAAAAAGATATCAGCAAAGAAAAGCTGGTAGATAAAATGCTGGAAGGGTTTACCAAAGACAGTAAAATTGTTGATCGCAAAAAAATGAATACCGATGGTACTACAGGTGTTGAGCTGCTCATTGAAAAAGACGGGTACCTGCGTATAAAAGGATTTATAAAAGGGAATTATGCTTTCATAACTGTGATGGGGCACGAAACAAAAAAGGAAATGGTTAGCGGCGAAATGGCGAACCGTTTTTTTGAATCATTTCAGGTAAGCAGTAAAGCATTAAGAATCACAGACAAGCTGAAGCCTTATGTAAATGAAGAAGCAGGGTTCAGTGTATTATTACCCCAGCAACCCGAAAAAGGAAAAACAGAACAAACCGAAGGATGGATTTCCAAAACATATTCTGCCATTGATCTCACTAACAATGTGTATTTCATGATTGTGGTGAGAAGCACAGCACCCGGTTTTTATTTAAACGGCGACTCCAACTATTTTGCATTGCAAAAAGGCGACTGGAGTGCATTGCTGAAAAAAGTTACTGCAGAATCATTTTTTAATCTGGGCAATTTCCCGGCCATGCGGTACGATTTTCTGATGGAGAAAGGAAAAGAAAAAGCCATCAGTAAAACGTTAACCATTAACCGGGGCAACCGCTCTTACCTTCTGCTTGCTATAACAGAAAAAGATGATGAGAACAATGCAGCTATAGAAAGCTTTTTTAATTCATTTCAACTGATGGATTACAAACAGGCGACTTGGAAAATGAATACTTCACCCGACGGTCATTTTTCTGCGTACACGCCGGCTCCCATTGTGTTTAAACAAAAGAAAGATGCAGAAGGAAATAATGACGGTGCACCTACTTATGTTGCATACGATTCATTAACAGCGGTATCATATGAGTATTTAAAAATCGGTTATGCAGATTATTACCAGGCAAAAACAGACAGTGCACTCTTTCATGATGCAATGATTACGCAAACCGAAACAACCGATTCAATCATCAGCACAAAGTATGTTACAAACGGAACCGATAAAGCACAGGAGGTGGTACTGTTTTTAAAAGGCAATCAGAATTTCAGGCGTATGCGGATGGTGCTTCATGGCGATACCATGTATATCGCTTCTTCATTTTTACATGAAGCATTGTTGAATACTGCAGAAGTTAACCGGCAGTTTGATGAACTGTTGATTTTAACTCCTTCTGCTCCCACAACCCTGTACAAAAAACGCACAGGTGAACTGCTGACCGATCTTGCATCAGGCGACTCGGTTAAATTTAATGCAGCAGTTGAACGGATTGAAAACATTACATTCGAAAAAGATGATTTGCCGCTGTTAAAAGATGCATTGATGAAACAGTACGATCTGGCAGCAGAAGAGCATGATGATATTTATAACATCCTTGCAGATATTATTACAGATCTCAACGATTCTTCCATTGTGAGCTTTATACACAAAAAGTATTTCTCGCCCAATCTGGATAATGAAGCTCAGAAACTGGCGATGCTTCGGTTACTTGCTTCAACTAAAACAAAAGAGAGTTATCTGGTTTTAAAAGATCTGTTGTTAACCGATCCTCCTTACGTAGATTATCTCAATACGCTGGAGTATAAGATGCGTGATTCCTTACAATTAACAGCATTGCTTTTTCCGGAGCTGATGCGGCTTGGTACCGACTCACTGTATTATGATTTCACCTCATCATTGGCTAATCTGTTGCTGGACAGCAATCAAATTGCAATTGAAACAATCAAACCATTTGAAGAGAACCTGCTCAAAACCGGCGAACAGTTTATTGCAAAAATCAAAGCCAATCCGGAAGCAGATATTTGGCGTGAAATAGAAACGATGCATTTGCTGGGCAGATTGAATACATCAAAAGGAAATACTTTGCTGCAACAGCTGGTGCTGCTAAACAATAAATACATCAACAGCAGGGTACTGATTGATTTGCTCATCAATAAACAAGCAGTGCCAAAAGAAAGTTTAGAGTTGCTGGCTGCCGATAAAGAGTACAGGTTTTCATTTTACAACCGCCTGCAGAATAAAGAACTCGGTTCATTTTTTCCTGCAAAGTACAGCACACAAAAATCATTAGCTGAATCGGATGTGTACAATATGGCAGCAGAGGAGTATACGGTAGAATCGGTTGTTTACCTCGATAGTAAACTGATCAATTATAAAGGAGAAGAAAAGAAGTTTTATCTGTTTAAAGTAAAAGTAGAAGAGGAGGGTTGGTATCTTGGTATTTCAGGCGGGTACAATAAAGACCAGAAAATACTCTACATGAAAAAAGGAGAAGATGTTGGTGGTATCTATTGGACTGAATCGTATAATGCTAAAAAGATAAATGAACAGTTTGAGAATTATCTGAAATCGTTTCTTGATTAATTTATTTTTAGAACTGCAGTTTAAAACTGCCAAAAATTCCAAAGCGTTTATATTTTTCATCGGGCAATGGTATCGGCAGCACACGCCAGATAAAATCTATACGGATCACCCGTAAAATATTATCTACACCGGTACCCAGCTCCATATAAGTTTTGCCGTTGAGCGATTGAAATTGATGACCACGGTCGAAGATGGCTCCTACCTGATTAAAATTTCTATTGGCATTGCTTAAGCTGCCCCATAACGTTTTTGCCGTCCAGAACTGACGGAATTTTAATTTTCTGGTTGGGCCTATTAAACGGAATATGCCATTTCCGATATTATGTTCCAGATTAATGCCGGCATATTCATCGCTCAGGTATTCAAACCTGTTCATCAAATTAAGCGCATACTTATTATAGTAATAAATTTCATTCCCCGGATGTACTTCCAGTAATGGGAATGGTAACGTACCATAAATTTTTCCACCATAAACATTGTAATACAATTCTCCCAGGTTCGCTATTTTAAAGTAGTCGTGAACGGAAGCAGTTAATTTATGATATTGATAATTGCTTTTAAAAATACCGGGGATACCTCTTGCATATTTTATTTCTGCAATAGGATAGGGACTGCCTAAACTACTTCGCAGAAAAGTGCCTTCCAGAAAACGTTCGAGGTAAGCAAAGCGAACTTTAAATGCAAATTCAGTGTTATTTAATGCTTCGCCTGTGCCGCTGTTATAAATGATTTTTGAAGGCAGAGAACGAATAGGATCAAATTTTTTGCGGGTAGCAGCAAGTTCAAATGTAAATCCGTTGTGTGTTTCTTTAGAAAACTCAATCCGCTGCTGTTCAACTCGTAAAAATTTAATAGGCACCTGTTGTTTTCTGGCAGCCAATGTAAAAATATTATCTGTTCCTACTTCATCGTAATACACTTGTCCGTTATCATAATCGTTTGCATATGAAACATACAACCGTGTGCGTGGATTTTTATGAAAGAGATGCGTTACTTCTGCACGGCCTTTAAATTTCTGATCCTTAAATCCGTAAGCCAGATAACCACGCAGCCACCATGTTTTGCTGAAGTTGGTACTGGTGCCCAGATCTAACCGGAAACGAAAGCCTTCCACAATATTTGAGCTCATCACATTAAACCAAGGGCCGTATTCAAAACTGCCAAAGGCTTTATATCCGGTTGCAAGAAAGTTGGCAATATCGCTGTAACGTTTAAACAAAGGCATGCTCTGCAAAGTATCAATCATACTGTAAATTGCCTTTTCATTTTTATCAAGCGTTTCATGTCTTGATTCACTCCAATAGGCTTCCGGTTGTTCAGTAGAGCCGGGGAGCAAAACTGTTTCTTCCAGTTTTTTATTTTTTCGCAATGCTTCCCAAACCATACCGGAGTTAACAATGACATCTTTATACGTAGTTGTTTTTCGGCCGGTAACTCCAAACTTCTGTTTACCAATTGCAGACACATCAATGATGAATTTATCTTTTGACAGAAACCAGACACTGTCGTTAATGAGTTTGTACTCCTGCACAATGCTCAACTTGTCAACATAGTTTACATTGGCCTCTTTTGATAAACGCAGGTTCATTTTCTGTACTGCAAATGTGGTATCATGTATCCAGCAATCGCCTTCAAATGTATTTTCACCTTTGCGTTTGGGTGTAAATACTAAATGAAAAAAACGTTTGCCTGCAACATACTGCGTATCGGTTAAACGGTAAGAGTAAAACGCATCGCCATTATCACTGATGGGGCTGATGAATCGTTTATCAAACACCGGAATATAATTGTTGTATACATTGATGTTCTGATCCATACCACCCAGCAGTTTCTGTACACTTTCATTTTTTAAGCCCGATGTTCTGCTGGCTTTTATTTCTTCTCTTCGTTTGAGCGGACTTTTCTGATAATAATAATCAGAAATAGTTTCTGTTAGAAATACCGGAAGAAACGGACGCTCCTCACTGGTACTGTCAATGGTTTGATCAATAATAAAACCAAAGGGACGTAACGGACGCAGATTTTTAAACTTGTCTTTATTGATTTTATTCAGATCAACTTCCAGCTTGTTGTATAATTCGTATCCGAAATTTTCGAAACGGTAGCGGTCGTTATCCGGTTTTTGTTTTACTACTTTTCGCCAAAGAATCCAACCTCTGCTGTATTTCGATTTTACAATCACTTCTTTTCCCGCACTGCCACGTTCCAGATTGATGGTTACAAAAACAGTATCCCTGGATGTTACAGGAATAGGAACGGCAAGATTTTTATAACCTACATAGCTAACCAGCAACGAATCATTTACGGATAACGCTGCTACACGAAAGATAAAGCTGCCTGCAGAATCACTCAGTTTACCAAAACCTGAATTTTTCAGTACCACCGATGCAAAAGGAATGGGTTCATCTGAGTGCGAATCTTTGATAACTCCGGTAATCACTTTTGTTTGAGAAAAAGTAATGCTAACAGAAATCAACAATGTAAAAAGAAGGAAAACAAACTTCATTCGTTTAGTAAGGGTTGAATAAGAAATAAAAATAGGAAATCCCAAACTGAAAGACCGCTTTTGTTTCCACCTAAAACAGGGCAGTTTAAGAAGGTTCTGTTAAAAAAGCGAAAATGAATTTGGCGAATGGCGAAAAAGCAATTTACTTTGTATTTCAAAGTGCTTTTATGAATAGCCAGAATCAACCATTGGATACGATATCAGATATAAAAAAAATGATGGACCGCAGCAGCCGGTTTATCAGCCTGAGCGGATTAAGCGGCATCGGTGCCGGTGTTTGTGCATTAGCAGGAGCATGGTTTGCCGCTGACGTAATTGGGAATAACAGAACTGCTGTTGTTGAAAAAAGAACCGGTGTGCAGGAGCCTTACGAAGAAATCAGTATAGACATGCTGCAGGCATTTATGGGCAGCCGTTTATTCTGGATTGCAGTAATTACATTTTTTGCTGCTTTATTGGTGGCGTTTATTTTTACATATGTCCGCAGCACAAAAGAAGGTATTCCTGTGTGGGGTGTAATGGCCAAACGTTTAATGTGGAATGTTGCATTGCCCATGGGTGCCGGCGGTATTTTTTTACTGAAGCTGATTGAAGCCGGGGTATACGGTTTAATAGCGCCCGGCTGTTTAATTTTTTATGGATTGGCGCTTGTTAACGCCGCCAAATATACATTAGGCGAAATCCGCTACTTGGGTTATGTATTGGTTGTATTGGGTTTGATCAATTGCTGGTTTCCCGGTTATGGATTGTATTTCTGGGCAGCAGGATTTGGTGTGATGCACATTGTATATGGTATGGTGATGTGGAATAAATATGAGCGTAAATAATTGTGAACCGAATTGATGTAATGAAGAATCCTATTGAACAGTTACAAAAAGTTTTTGACAGTCGGGTACGGCTGGGCATTATGAGCGCATTAGTTGTGAATGCTCAGGTAAGCTTTAATGAACTGAAAGAATTAATACAGGTTACAGATGGCAACCTCGCATCACATATGAAAGCGTTGGAAGATAACGGATACATAAAAGTGAACAAAGGATTTGTGGGGCGCAAAACAAACACCACCTACAGTATTTCAAAAGCGGGTGAAAAAGCATTCAGGCTTCACATTGAAGCACTGGAGCAAATGATCAGACAAATAGGCAATTAATTTTTTTTGTATTTATACTTTGTAATTCAAAGCACTTTTAATAAAAACCAACATGGACACACAACAAACTCAAACATTCTGGCAGCGCTACAGCATCTTTATCAAATCAATCCTGGTAGGATTTCTGATTCTGGTATTGTTAATCCCCACCGCATTTATACACGAACTGGTAGCTGAGCGCCAGCAACGCCAGCAAGAGGTGATTAACGAAGTGAGCTCAAAGTGGGCAGCAGCTCAAACCGTTACAGGACCATTCCTGATTATTCCGTACAACGAAACTCAAAGAGATGATAAAGGCAAAGTGTTTTTTATTAAAAAAAATATCCATTACCTGCCTGAACAATTAAATATTGATGGTCAACTGATTCCTGAAATAAGGCATCGCAGTATTTTCAAGATTATTTTATACAAATCGGATCTGGTATTAACTGGTAAATTTATTCCTCTTCATCTGGCTGCATTGGGCGTTGATTCTTCATCTGTTCAATGGAACGAAATAAAAGTATGTTTTGGAATTACCGATAACAGAGGGATTGCCGAACAGCTTCAGTTAAACTGGAATGGTACATCTGTTGAAATGAATCCGGGTGTTCCGTTAAATACAATTACAACAACAGGAGTAAGTGCTGTGCTGAACGATGCCGCTTTATTAAAAGATAAAGAACAGACATTCTCGTTGCATATTAAACTCAATGGATCTGCACAATTACATTTTACACCCGTTGGTAAACAAACAACAGTGCAGCTTCAATCGGCCTGGCAGGATCCTGCTTTTGGTGGAAAATTTTTACCGGCAAAATCAGATGTAAGTAAGAACGGGTTTAAAGCTAACTGGAACATTTTGCATTTTACACGTGATATTCCGCAGGCATGGATTGAAGAAAAGCCGGAGATAACAGACAATGCTTTTGGTGTGGAGCTTTTGCAGGGTATTGATTCGTACAGTAAAACCATGCGTACGGTAAAATATGCTGTGCTGTTTATAGCACTCACTTTTTGTTTGTACTTCTTTATTGAAACCCTCAAGAAAAGAAGTGTGCATCCGTTGCAATATATACTTGTGGGAATTGCGCTTTGTATTTTTTATACATTGTTACTGTCTATTTCGGAATACATCCAGTTTAATATTGCCTACCTCTTTGCATCGGTAGCAACCATTGGTTTAATTACACTGTATACACAAAGCATTTTCAAAAACTGGGGAATAGCCGGAGCGTTTTGTGTTTTTCTCTCTTCACTGTATGGCTTTATTTATATCCTCATTCAATTACAGGACGGCGCATTGCTGTTTGGAAGTATTGGGTTGTTTATACTGCTTGCTGTGCTGATGTACTATTCAAAGAAGATTGATTGGTATGGTTCTGCAAAGGTATAAGAGGATAACAATGGCCGGTGCGGACACCGGCCAAGGCGTAAAAGAGAAGGCACGAAAAGGAAAACGATGTTCGGTGAAGACACCGACCATGGCGGAGAGTAATGATGTTACAAACGATCAATTTATAAGTATGATCAAATTACTGAAATCAATCAGGAGTCAGTTGCTGGTGTTGCTCACACACACTTTTGCGTTGCCGGTATTAAAAATAATCCGGAAGAAAAAACCTTTTCCGTATACAACAGATCAGCTAAGTGCACTTCCGTATGAAACAGTGGGGAACGAATTGTGGCAGGCACTCAATCAACACAACCTCCGGTTATTACCTTATTATGAGAAACATGATATTAAACATGTGGTGTTGCAATATCCGTTTACAGATGAAGGAGAAGTTTGTCTGCAGTTTTTTATGCTTGCTAATGGCAGGATTTCTTTTCCGGTTCTTTCAACCGTCATCTACGGTCTGGTGACCATGCCGGAATATTATGTTTCCTTTTTTCAGGCATACAAAAGAGGAAAGCAGTATAAAAATCTGGATCAATTCAATTGGTTTTCCATTATGGAACAGCCACTGCTGCAGGTACAACAGGAGATTTCAAAACAGTTGGTATGATCAAAACAGGAAATCTTAAAACAAAACTTGCAGGTTTGCTTTATTATCCGGAGTATTTATTTGTTATCTTATTATGGAAAAATAAGCATATGAAAAAACTCATTCGTTCATTTCAACATGCGGCAGATGGTTTTCTTAATGCAGTAAGAACAGAAACCAACCTGCGTATTCATCTTGTTGCAGCAGTCATTTGTTGTGCAGCAGGGTTTCTGTTATCATTAACTCCTGTTGAATGGATAATGGTAGTTTGTTGCATAACAGCTGTAATTGCGTTTGAGTTAATCAATACGGCTATTGAACAACTCTGTAATCTGGTAACAAAAGAGCAGCATCCCTCTGTGAAACAAATCAAGGATATTTCTGCAGCGGCCGTATTAATGGTTAGCATAGGAGCTGCAGTGATTGCTGCCATTATTTTTTTACCCAAACTGATGAATCAATTTATAGTATGAAACGAATACTGATTTATTCCGTTGCATTTAGTATTGCCTTGTATCTGTTTCGTGTAGTGTATACAGGAAGCCTGCTTTTTTTATTTATTCCGTGGAATTTATTTCTTGCCTGGTTGCCTTTGTTCTTCAGCAGCAGAATAAAAGGTGCATCCATCACTATACGCAACGGACTGTTTTTTTGTTTATGGCTTCTCTTCTTTCCCAATGCACCGTATTTAATTACAGATCTGTTTCATCTGGAGCAACGGGAAGACATTCCGCTTTATTTTGATCTGGTGCTGTTGTTTACTGCAGCATGGAACGGATTGTTAATGGGATTGTTATCATTCAAACAAATTGAACAGAAGATGCTCCATCATTTCTCTTTTAAAAAAGTACAACTTATCACAGGTTTTTGTTTTTTGCTTTGCGGTTTTGGAATTTACCTTGGGAGATACGAACGGTATAACAGTTGGCATCTGTTGACTCAACCTTTTACATTGGCAGAGGATATTGTTTCAAAAATAATACAGCCATGGAATTATCCACGGGCATGGGCAGTAACTGTATTGTTTACGTTGTTGCTGTTGCTGATCTATGAAACACTCAAAAAAATGCCTGCTCATTTTAGTGAGCAGGCAAAGTGAGTTTAATGTATGCGTACGTTTAAAAGTCAAGTCCTAATGAAACATGCAGCTTTGGTTTTTCATTAAAGAAGCCACTCATGGGCCAGCCTGCATCAAAACGAATAAAATATCCCAGCAGTGTACTTCTAGCACCAAAACCATAACTGCCAAGGAAGGGACCAATGCCGGGAGCTTTCAATGCAACTGTTAACGGACTGCCCGGCTCACTGTATGTAATTTCGGGTCGGCCGATTTTATTGTATTTACCATTCCATGCCGTTCCTAAATCAATAAACTGAACCAGCTGAAAGTTTCTTAAGAAAGCATTGTTGATGGGCTTGTTAAATAAAGTTGTAAATACGGGAAGCCTCAGTTCACTGTTAATGACCATAGCGTTATTTCCATTGGCAGAGTTTTGTAAAAATCCTCTCAGGTTTACGGCCAGTGATTCATATACATAACTCTGATCAAGTGCAGGGCGGTTGTTGGTGTTGAAGTAACGTTGTTTTGCAACACCATTTCTGATCACATCATTATTACCCAGCATTAACCAGCCATCTGTACCACCGAGGTAATAAATAAATTTGTTGTTACCCCATGATATATCTGCAGCTGCACGAACAGCCCAGATAAAATTGCGGTAAATTTTTAAATAATGTCTTGCATCAAAACCAAGGTTAAAGGTAAAGTCGCCTGCAGAATCTCTGTTGCCGCCGGAGTAACTGCCACCAAGTCTGTTGTATGCTTCCATCCATGCTTTGAAACGTAACCCTCTCCAGATATTGGTTACAGGGTTAATGGTATTATCATGTACAAATTCAAAACGGGCCAGTGCAAAATTTTCATCTAAACTGGGTTGCTCCAGTGAGCCCGGAATTAAATCATCGCTTTTAATATTGAACAGATCTTTTCTAAAACCACCGGCTAAACGAAAACTCTGTACTTCATTTAATGGATAGTTAACATTGGCCTGGTACACATTAATCAGCTGGTTGGTTGTAAAGTTTCCTAACAACACACCAGATGAAGAGCGGTAATAAGAAAGTCCCCAATCAATTCGTCTTCTTAAATTATCGAACCGCATAAATACTTCGTTATCCTGCAAGCCATAGTTTATGCGAAAGGCACCGGTGAATTTATAATCTTCCATAAACTCCATGGCACCTACTCTCGTCATTGCATTCAATGGATTTGAGTTGCCCAAATTAACAGGACCCGATGCGCCGGTATATGGCTGAAAGCGGTTGATGAGAAACACACCATTGGACAGAAAATTTGTAGTAAGATTATCAACAAAATATTTTTTTCTGTACGGGAACACACGCATTTTATTCAACACATCTTCCCGGTTCTGTTTTTTTGCTCCCATTAACTTTTCACCTGTTGCAGATGTATCTTCTTTAAACTCTGTTTCAAAAAAATCAGTTGGTTTGGGTTGTTCGGTAACTGTGCTGTCCTGCAGGTCGGTTCGTTGCTGTGTATTTTCGCCAACAATTTTGTCGAGCCGTGTTGAGCGTTTTATGTATTCTGTAGGACGTGCATTTACATTGCGCTTACGTAAAACGTTTTCATCTACTTTCAGTTTGTAGAGAAATTTAAATTCGCCCTGTCTGTTTACTTCTGTTACCTGTCCGTTATCGCCTGCAATACGTGTTTCTAATACGCTGCTTTGATAATTGGTCATAGGGAAGGTATACGAACTGTCGTCTGTTACACGGAACGTAAATACAGAATCCGGTTCTGTTTTATTCCATGCACGTAAGGTTGAATCGAGTTCTTTTGGTTCGGGGTTGCGTAATATTTCATCGCCTACCTGAAACACTGTGTCAAGACCTGCAGCAGTAGTAGTAAAGAAGCCGGCCCATCTGTTACCAATACCGTTTTCATCGCTGATGAATGTAAAGTGATTGGTATTGTATTGAGATGGAAAACGGGCATTGCCGTATTTAATATTACTGAGCTGAGATATTTGTTTGAATTCGGATTTGTTCCAATTATCAATCAGGAAAACATTGTAACGGTCTCTTGGCAACACTGTATCTGCAGTAATTGCATTGGGCGATGGGCGGTTACTGGAAAAGATAATACCTGTTTTGTTGGGGAAGGCTACAAAGCTTGCATCCAGATCATCATACACATCATTAGTAACCTGTTCCAGTTTCTGATTATCAATCTTGTAAACAAATACATCGCTTTGTCCGCCTTTTACCGCACTCATCACCAGAGTATTCGGGTCGAGCATGTATTGCATATCGTTCACCTGCTCAAAAGGAAGTTCCAGATTTTTGACTGTTTTAATCCGTCTGAATGCATCATACACACTCAGCAACAGTTTTCCCTTTTCCCAAACCACCATGGCAATACGAGTTCCTTTCGGATCCCATGCTAATAACGGATAATTGGGGTTGGGTTTTTCTTCCAGATTACGTACGCCGCTTTTCCACAGCACTTTTTCTGAAATAAAATTTTCATTCAGGATCACTCTGGTTTGTCCTTTACGATATTCAACAACTGCGTATGTAAAACTTTTTGGATTGGGGTTTGCCTGAAAACGGAAATAATCGTTCTTTCCAATTTCTTTAGGTACAGTTAAACGTCCGCTGGGTACATTTCTTCTTGCACGGATATCTTTAAAATACTTGTCCCTGTTGTACATCATAAAATCGCTCAGTACAGCTTTCAGTTTCTTTTTAGCAATGGTAGTGGCTGCACGGTTTACATTTTTGTAAATACGACTTAGATATAAAAGGTATGTTACATTTTCTTTCCGGTATTTTTCTTCAATATAGCACCAAAAGGCATGGCCCGCAAGTTGTGGTTGCTCATAAGCAAACTGATAAAAGTTTTTATATGTGGCGCCAATCATAGCGCTTTTTAATTCATTATCTAATTTGGTGCTCCAGTTTTCTGCAGCATAAGCAATGTATCCATCTGTCATCCATTTAGGTAAATCAAGTAAGGCCTGGTTTTGTGCAAACTCACCCAGATCATCACCAAACAACATGCTTTCTACCAGCACCTTTGCAATTCCTTCTCTGATCTGGCGACGCAGATCGTTATGATCACCATTGTAATACACCACCAGTTTATTATTTACCAGTTTGGTTAATCCACCTGCATTGGGATAATCTAATCCAATACCGATATTGGATTGTTTAAAATCGTTGAAATTATTGTAGAGCACAATATTTAGCCGGCGTTGTATACCGAATTCTATAAAATCTTCTAAGGAAGGAAGTTCTTCTTCAGCAGCCTGTGTAGCAAACTTGGCTAGCTCTAAACCGTTTTGCGTATAGTGTACATTGAAATTGGGGCTCTGATAAAAATTCCAGGTAAACTTGGTATGCTGTACACGATTTTTACCAAACTCTACCATATTAACCTGCGCAAAGCTGCCGGCAAATAAAGCGAAAAAGAAAACCGATAATAAACCTGTACGTTTTATAAAACCTCTCTGTTGAATTCGCATAATTTCATCTGTTTGATAATAAATGTTTTTATTTGTCAGGCAGAATACCATGAAAAAAGTCATCTGTTTTTAAACAAAGAGTTCCTTCATGGTATTTCGGGTGATGATAGTCGTGTTGAACCGGTCAATAACGGTCACTAAAAGTACAAAAATCAATTCATGTTCACTGTTAAAGCTTTTACGTTTAGCCCCATTCAGGAAAACAGCTATTTGCTCTATAACGAAAAAGGGCATGCGCTCATTATAGACCCCGGCTGTTATTTTGAAGATGAGCGGGAAGAACTCCAATTGTTTGTACAACAAAACAAACTGAAACCGCAACTGTTGCTCAACACACACTGCCACCTGGATCATGTATTTGGCAATAAATGGATGCACGAAACCTATCATTTGCTGCTTCATATTCACCCCAATGAAAAACAAGTGCTGGATTTTGCTCCTGCCAGCGGTCTTATGTGGAACCTGCCCTTTGATAATTACAATGCAGAACTTAAATATCTCAAAGAAGGGGAAGATATATTACTGGATAATGACAGGCTGCAGATCCTTTTTACACCCGGGCATTCTCCCGGTCATGTTTGTTTTTATTGCGAAGAGCAGGGTTTTGTAATTGGGGGGGATGTGTTGTTTCGTGAAAGTATTGGCCGTACCGATTTACCGGGCGGTCATTTTGAAACACTCATCAACAGCATTAAAACGCAGTTATTTTCGTTGCCCGATGAAACGATGGTATACAGCGGGCATGGACCGGCAACTACAATCGGGCATGAAAAAAAGCACAATCCTTTTTTAAATAACTTACAGGTATAAAAGCAACGTTCTGTCGAATTATTTTGTCAACTCTAAAAAGAAAAGTATGAAAATCATCATGCTTATTGCAGTTGCAGTTTTTATTTTTACCGGATGTGTTAAAAAGGGGGCCGGCCTAGTTATGCAATATAACCAAACAGCATGTACAGATAAGTGGGGTTATGGTATTGCGGAGAACGATGAAGAAACAAAGGCCAAACTTGGCATCTACCTTGATTCATTGAACATTGCTTATTCTGATTTGAGGCTTGAAAAACTCAATGCTGGAGATCAGTGCGATGCTTGTTTTTGTAAAACAGGGAAAGTGTTTACATTAAAAACAACAATACAATATAAAAATCAATTAGAAGCTTTGGGCTTCAAGAAAAAATAGCTATTGAACAAATTTTTTCAGCGCCGGAAGTTTTTGTAATTCTTTCTTTTCAACCCTTGCAACAAAATAAGTAAAACAAGCCAGCAGCAATGTTCCACTTACAATGCTGAACCAGAGCGGATCGTACATATATACAATTGCACGATGCAGTAACACAATAATACTCACCATTACCAGATAAGCAATCAGTTTTTTCTTAGCATAAGGCACGGGATAATATTTTTGTCCCAGCAGGTAACTCGTCATCATCATAAATAAATAACAACTGAAGGTTGCAATTGCCGCACCCCAGTAATGAAACTTTGGTATCAGCAAAATGTTTACGCCAATCGTAATGAGTGCGCCTGCAATGGTAATAGCAGCACCGTATAAATTTTTATTGGTGAGTTTATACCAGATGCTGAGGTTATAGTAGATGCCTAAAAAAACATTTCCCATTGCCAGCAACAGGACAACCGTCATTCCTTCGCCCCATGCTTTTGACTTGAGAGTGATGATCCATTTCAACACATCTAAATACAAACCAATAAACAGAAACATAAAACAACAGGCAATTACAAAAAACTTCATGATGCGTGCATAAGTGCGTGGTGCATCTTCGTCTTTTGAACGATTGAAGAAAAAAGGTTCGGCTGCCATACGAAAGGCCTGTATCATGATCGTAATCAACACAGCTATACGGTACAGATTGGCAAATACACCCAGCTCATGTTTGGCTTCCTGTTCAGGCAAATCAACTACATGCTGGTATACAAGTCGACTGAGCATATCATTGATCATTCCACCCAAACCAACAATGATGAGCGGATAGCTGTACTTCATCACTTCTTTCCAGAGTTTGCTGTCGAAATTAAAATGCAAACCTTTCCATTCTTTCCACAATAATAAAAAGGTAACAAGACTGCCACATAAATTTCCAATGAGATAATAACCAATGCCGATCTCTTCATTAAAGAAGGTTGAAACAAATCCTGTTGGATGTTGCTTTATATATGCCGGTAAAAAACCAAGAAAAAGAAATACAATAAAAATGTTGACAACAATACCTGCTATGCGTACAAATGCATATTTTTTCGGACGGTTCTCCTGCCGCAATCTTGCAAAAGGTAAAGTGGCCAATGTATCAAAAAACAAAATACCCAGCATCCATAAAATGTATTCAGGCTTGGCAGTAAGCCCTGCTGCCTCTGCAATCCATGGCTGCAAAAAGTACAACGCTGCAGTAAACAATACAGTTGTTGCTAACAAAGAAATGTTGAGTGTATTATAAAGTGCTTCTTTGTCTTTTTCATTTGAAAAACGGAAGTAAGCTGTTTCAACCCCATAAGTGAACACAATGTTTAGAAAAGGAATGATGGCGTACACCTGAGTAAGATCGGCGGTGAGGGCCGGCTGAGCAAAAATGAACGGCAACGCCATATTCATTAAATAACCCAAAAAGCGGCTGGCAATGGTTGGTAAGCCATACCACAAGGTTTGTCCTGCTAGTTTTTTAACGTTGCTCAATAAACGAAATTAATGAACTTTAAAAATAGTTGAAATTCTTCCTTTAAATGTGCAACTCATTCAGGTTGTTTTCTATCTTAGATTTCTAAAAACAGGTTATGACTAAACTTTACTTTCTTTTAATACTTGCCCTTTCCTTCAGTTTTAAAGCGAATGCACAGGTCTTTGCTGAGCTTGAAGTTCAAAAGAAAAAAATTCCTGCCATTGTTACCGAAGTGCCGCAGCCTGCTTCTGTAACGGAAGATGCCATTCGTCAGAAATTTACGCAGATGGGATACAATGCAAAAGAAAGCAGGGGGGTGTATACTTATAAAGGCATCCGTATTCCTGAGATCAGTGATGAAACATTTGATGTGATCTTAAAAGTAGAACGTAAGAGCCGTAGAGAAAAAGATGAAAGCAATGTATACTTTGCTATTTCAAGAGGGTATGAGAATTATATTAAATCAACCGATGATGCCGGATTTATTGCAAAGGTAAAAACCTATTGTCTCAACTTTTTACCCTGGGCCGAAGCACAGGCACTGGAAGTGGAGATCAAAGCACAGGAGGATAAAGTAAAATCAACGGAAAATAAACTGAAAGATTATAACGAGGAGAGTGAAAGCCTGATTAAAAAGAAAAAGAAACTGGAAGAAGATATTGAAACAAATAAAAACAATATCGAAAAACAGAAAACAGAAGTAGAAAGTCAGAAAAAAATACTCGATATACTTAGAGCGAAACGAAAAAGCTGAATTATAAAAGTCCCGGTTAAATGCCGGGATTTTTTTTGTTAACCTAAACTCAGAAATCGTTGGGCCGCACTTTTTTTCTTGTTTGTTTATGTTCACTTTGTTTCTTCTTTGCCTCCATTCGTTTTTCTTTTGCAGCTTTGGAAGGCTTGCTGGCAATTCTTGCTTTCTTGGGAGTTAATGCAACGGAAATTAAGTGGTTGATCTTTTCAATCACTTCTGCTTTATTTGCATGCTGACTGCGGTGTACCTGGCTTTTTACAATCAAGGTTCCTTCTTTGTTAATGCGGTTGCTTAGTTTTTCGAGCAGCACTTGCTTTTGCTGTTCGGTTACTAGTGCTGAAGATGCAATATGCCAATAGCCCATCACCATGGTTTCTACCTTGTTTACGTTTTGTCCGCCTGCACCGCCACTCCTTGCTGTTTGAAATTGTATTTCGTTATTTACATCTTTTATCATGATTCAACCGAAGCTTGTATTTTCGGGATTCTAAATTACAACCAAATCAACAGATAAATGAGAGCGGTCATTCAACGGGTAACACATGCTGCTGTTAAAGTTGATCAGCAGGTAACCGGGCAAATTCAAAAAGGTCTGCTTGTATTAGTGGGGATTGAAGATGCCGATGCAGCAGGTGATCTTGAATGGTTGAGTAATAAGATCACAAACCTCCGCATATTTGATGATGAAGCAGGAGTCATGAATTGCTCGGTAAAAGAGATCGAAGGCGATATTTTATTGATCAGCCAGTTTACACTTCATGCCTCAACCAAAAAAGGAAACCGTCCTTCTTATATTAAAGCAAGTAAACCGGAGATTGCAATTCCCATTTATGAGAAAATGATTCTTCAGTTGCAAAAAGATCTTGGTAAGAACATTCAAACAGGTGTGTTTGGTGCAGATATGAAAGTGGAGTTGCTGAATGATGGACCGGTGACGATTGTGATTGATACGAAGAACAGAGAGTAATTAATAATTGATAATGGATAAATGAAAATGCTATGAGTACAGAGTTAACGATAAAACAAGCACAGGCCGATGTTGATCATTGGATTCAAACAATTGGTGTTCGTTATTTTAATGAACTCACCAATCTGGGCATTTTAATGGAAGAAGTAGGAGAGTTGTCCAGATTGATGGTACGCAAGTACGGTGAGCAGTCTTTTAAAGAAACAGATAAAGGCAAAGAGTTAAGTGATGAAATGGCCGATGTGCTCTGGGTATTGATTTGTTTAGCGAACCAAACAGGGGTTGATCTTACCGAAGCGTTGCAGAAAAATTTTGAAAAGAAAAATATACGTGATGCCAACAGGCACAAGGAGAATGAAAAGTTGAAGTGAGTTATTTTCTTAACCTCTTTCGCTCCTGTAAAAAAGTATAAATTAAAACTACACCTAAAATTAAAAACAGAAACCCTCTCTCCATGATAAGATTATATAAACCAAAAAGTGAGATCAATACTCCAAAAATCAAATACCACATCCGCATATCATAATGGTGTGCTAAAAAAGCTTTGTTTATTTCCTTATCAGAAAATCCCTCTTTTCTAAGCTGCTCTTTAATTTCTCCTTCCGGCTCTCCTTTTTTGAGTTTTGATTTAATAAGCAATATTTTTTCTGCTGTCATCTGCATATATCAAATTTAAGCAATTACAACTTTTTCAAATTGATGCTGCAACATTGGCAAAGTTTATCAACACCTCAAAACGCTTATCTTTGCCCACTTTCAAACAACCGTTTACATGGCGAACGACAAGCTTTTTGCAAATATCATCTCACATGCCAAAGAGTATGGCTATATCTTTCAGTCGTCTGAAATTTATGATGGTCTCAGTGCAGTATATGATTATGGCCAATACGGCGCACAACTCAAAAGAAATATCAGGGATCTGTGGTGGAAAAGTATGACCCAGCTCCACGAAAATATTGTGGGTATTGATGCGGCTATTTTTATGCATCCTACCACCTGGAAGGCCAGCGGCCACGTTGATAATTTCAGCGATCCCATGATTGATAACAAAGACAGCAAAAAACGTTACCGTGTTGATCATTTAATTGAGGCATACGCCGAAACATTATCTGATGCTGAATCGGCTGCATTGATTGCCCAAATGGAACAGTTGCTGGCAGCCGATGATTTCGCCGGCATCAAACAACTCATCGAAGAAAATAAGATCAAGTGTAGTGTGAGCGGTACAGCAAACTGGACAGATGTGCGTCAGTTCAACCTCATGTTCTCCACTGAATTTGGTGCAGTAGCAAGTGATAATCCCGATGATAATATTGTGTACCTGCGCCCTGAAACAGCACAGGGTATTTTTGTAAACTTCCTGAATGTGCAAAAAACCGGACGGATGAAAATTCCGTTTGGTATTGCACAAACAGGAAAAGCTTTCAGAAACGAAATTGTTGCCCGCCAATTTATTTTCCGTATGCGTGAATTTGAGCAGATGGAAATGCAGTTCTTCGTTCGCCCCGGCACAGAACTGGAATGGTATGCACATTGGAAGGAGGCTAGGATGAAGTGGCATCAGGAATTGGGATTGCCGGCAGAAAAGCTCCGGTTTCATGATCATGTTAAACTGGCGCATTATGCAAACGCAGCATTAGACATTGAATACGAATTTCCGTTTGGATGGAAGGAACTGGAAGGTGTTCACTCAAGAACAGATTACGATCTTCGTCGTCATCAGGAGTTCAGCAAAAAGAAAATGCAGTATTTTGATACAGAGATCAACCAGAATTATATCCCTTATGTGGTTGAAACTTCTGTAGGACTTGATCGTTTATTCCTCACCATTTTAAGCAATGCTTATCACGAAGAGCAGGTGCCCACATCGGAGGAAGGAAAGACCGATACCAGAACTGTTTTACGCATTCCGGCCAAATTAGCCCCCGTTAAACTGGCTATTTTCCCGTTAACAAAAAAAGATGGACTGCCCGAAATTGCCCGATCCATTATGCAGGATTGTATGCCGCATTTTCAATGTTTTTATGAAGAAAAAGACGCTATTGGTAAACGTTATCGCAGACAAGATGCAATAGGTACGCCGTTTTGCATAACGGTTGACCATCAATCAAAAGAAGATGGTACAGTCACCATCCGAAACAGAGATACCCTTGTGCAAGAGCGCATTGCAATATCAAATGTTAAAGAATTTATGAATAAATCTATTGCATAATTCAATGAAGTAACCTAATTTGCCATCGAAAACACTAACGATTACGTAATTGTTCAATAGAAAAGGTGTAAAACCAAAACCCATCGGCAATCGTTCAATTGTAAAACAAAATAACCGGATAAAATGAACTTAAGTTTAAGTCAATTAACCCTTGAAATGCATGTTGTATTTTTTGCTGCTTTTTTGCTGGTTGCTGCAATCTTTGGTCTGTTGATAGGCCGCAAACAGATTGGCAAAAAACAGAAACGCATTCTGGAGCTGGAAAACGAAATGCTGAACGCACACAATGAAATCCTGAAATTTGCGAAAACAAATAAGCAGCTCACCGAAACACTTGAAAAAGCAAAAATTCCTTTCCCTGTTACACGCATAGATGCAGAGGAAGATGAAGACGAAAAAGTAAGAAAAATTCCACTCGGTAAAATAGGATAAACAACCGATCAGAAATAAAAAAAAAAGAACCACTGAAATGTGGTTCTTTTTTTATGGGATCAATAACAGGTTTATTGTTTCACCAGTTTCTGCATAAATACTTCGTTTCCTGTTTGATCTCTGATCTCAACAAAATAAGTACCCGCAGCAAGTTTACTTACATCAAATGTGCTGTTTTGATACGGTAGTCTGCTGCTTAATAATACCTGCCCCAATGCATTCATAATCCTCACGTTGATTTCACCTACCTGATCTTTATTACCCGTTACAATCATGATGCTGTTGCCGGTATTATTGTATACTGCTTTTACAAAAATTCCTTCTGTATTGCTTACTGTAACAATATTTGAGTATGCAAATTTTCCATCCTGATCAATCATTTTTAAGCGGTAATAAAACTGGTTACCTTTTATCAATACCTGCTGATCTGTGAACGAGTAGGATACCGTTTGTGATGAAGTGCCACGTGCAGCAACAGTTCCCACTTTTTCAAAACGGGGATCATCATCAATTCTTCTTTCCACTTCAAAACGGTCGCTGTTATTTTCAGTAGCTGTTTGCCATTTAACATCAATATCAGGATATTTTTTGTTTGCAGTAAAACTGAGAAGTGTAACCGGTAATGGCTGGTTGAGATTGATACCGCCTCCATTGATCCACAGTTCTGAGAACGATCTTACTTTAAACTCTGCATAATAACCGTTGTTAAACGGAACTACATCTACATTACCCGGAGGAATAAACAGGTATACACCGGAGTTATCGGCAAGTGTTCCGTTTTCATTAATACCGCTGAATTTAGTTACACCTGCAAGAAATGCATCTCTGATGCTGGTGCAGGTTCCGCAACCTGTTGCAGTAATCAACGCTGTAGCTTCCTGTTCTGTAAAGTAAAAACGAACAAGCACACTGTCTGTTGGTGCTGTGGCAGATGTAATCACCAGATTACGGTCCAGATAATATTGGTTGTTATTGAAACGTACTGCACCGGAGTTGATGTATACACTTACATCTGTGGTTCCTAAATTTTGTCCCAATGGATTGATGGATGCAACAAGATTACCCCCGCTGCTGAAGTTGATCCAGTTACTGCCACTAACATTTTGATTGATATTTAAAACATTGGCACCGGTGTAAATGGTTGCTTTTTCAAAAATGTGTATGTCATCAATACCTATTCCTTCGCCTTGCGTTAACTCATCGCTCGACAGAAGAAAACGAAAACGAACAGAAGCGGCGTTTGGTACTTCTGTACTTGATACATGCCAGCGTTGTATATTTCTGCGCCATGATTGATTGGCCGATGAATCGAACCAGTTGGTGCTGTTTAATGCTGTTAAGCGTTGCCAGATATTGCCATTATCAATGCTGTATTCTAGTGTATGATAATCGCAGTTGCAGTTATCTTCCTGTTGTGAAATATGACTGAAGCTGAGCACAGGCTGTGTTAAACTGCTTAAATTAAAACAGGGAGAATACAGGTACGAACTTTCGTTTTGTTTGTACGTACTGTTTAATGTGGTAAACCATCCCTTGGTTTCACTCGCTGCTCTGGAGGTTACAGATTTAACAGGAACACCCCAACGCCAGCTGCTGTAACTCATGGTATCTGTAAACCAGTTACCGTTGGTTGTTTCAAAACGTTCTAAGTAAGGAAACGTATTTACAACCGGGCTGCTGTAAACAAACTGATTATTGATGCTGTCGTTAACGGGATAATCGTCGCCACTCAGTTGAACCCATGCATCAATATCGTATGCTCTTGCAACACTCAAATCAGCCAGTGTTGTAAATGAATAATCTGTTTCACTGTTGGCGGTTAATGTTCCAACTGTTCCTGCAACCGCAGAGCCGTTGTTGATGCGGTAAAAAACAGGTACATTATTAAATGTAGTTGATGTTGTATTTTTTATTCTGATCGTAATAACAGCATTACCCGGCGCACAGTTAAAGGTATCGGGCGCAACAAGTCTTGTAACCATCACGTCATTTGTTGCAGCAACTATCCGCAAATCATCAAACGAAAATCCATCATCCTGATCCGGAACATCCGGATCATAGCTGCCGTTGTTGGCCGATGTGGTTCCCTGCTGATCAAAGCGAACCTGAAAACTGGAAGTAATGGCTTGTCCTAATTCATTCATATTAATGGAGGCTTGTTTTACTTCACCTAATCCTCCCTGATTTGTACTGAGATCATACACCTGTATCCATGGATCTGTATCGTTGCCTCTCATCCACACACCTGTATTGGGCTGTTTCAACTGGCCATGGTTACGGAATTTAAAATCGAAACGTAATCCCGGTGTTGCAGCATAACTGCTGAGATTAATAGTTCCCGTTAATTGATTTGCAGATAATGCACCGGAATAGTTTACTGCATCAAGGGTGGCAGATCTGTTTCCGTTAATGGCAACACCCGAATTAATAAATGTGCGGAAACGTCCGTTGCTGTTTGTGGTAGTAAAGTCATACCTGTCGGCATTGGTTAGTGCAAAAAGGTTACTGTTGAATTCTGTTGTGCCTGTTGTTTCAAAACTTTCGTTATAAGGAAGTATAACAGCGGGGTTGGCAACATGTTTTAATACATAGGTCCGTTCGTCATTAGCAGTTTGTGCATCACCTGTTTGTTTTACTTCAACCCGAATAGTGTAGTTGCCGGTTGCAGAAAGATTGGCTGTTGTTGCAAAGGTATAATCAACTGTTCCACCTGCTGCAATGATTACTGCAGAAGTTTCTGTAATCACTGCTCCTCCGTTAATCTGGTAAGAAATATTATAACTGCCGGGAGTGGCTGCATTATCAAGATTTTTTATACGCACAGAAATTTGCTGTGTGGCAGATAACTGTGAACTGGTATTGGTTCTTCCATTTGTTGGAGAAAGCAAACTGTCAATTTTAAGATCATTATCAAATGCAGCATCAGTGCAAGCCGTAGCGAGTGTTGGGGTAACACTTCTGGCTGCAGCTCTCATGCCAAGCGAATCGCTTATGCGTGGCCGTACAGTAAACCAGTACAATTGATTTCTATCAAGACCGCTTACTCTGTAATTGGTCAATATTGTAGTGGTGAGGATATTGAACTCGCCGTTCGACAGTTGTAATACTTCATAGTCCGTTGCATTGGGGATGGCACCCCACGATAAATCTACATATCCTTCACAGGGCACAGTTGTTGTTACAGCTGGCCTTGTAAGAATGGTAAAATTGCCGGGAGTTATAGCAGATGCTCCGCCGCCATCTCTGGTTACTCTTACTTTTCCTCTGTTGGTAGGGGTATTGGGCAAACCGATCCAACGGTAACGATGCTGATTGGCTGCAACACCTGTTGCAATCGGTAACCATGTGCTTCCATCATCTAATGAATATTCAATGGTGAATGTGTTTGTGCTGTTGTCGGTTGCTGTCCATTTAATAATTTCTTCCTGGCCCGGTAAAATGCGTTCACCACCGTATGGATAATCCAGAATGATTTCATCCCTTACAAATTCATATGTAACTATATACTCTTGCGGACCAACAGGCACATTAAAACCAGACAGGTTAATGGTTATGTTTGAACCGGGATTATCAAAGGTTACCTGTTCAATATTATTTAAATGATCTGCACCTCTTGTGGCATTGTTATTCACTGATGCGGGTGCAGGATTTAATATCCACGGTTCATAAGTAGTAACGCCATCGGTAACTGTTAAGTCGAGGTCGTTTACCAACGCTACAGAAGAAAGCGGTGTGCTTTCTTTATCGTGCCAGTATAACATTACTTTTACTTTTGTGGTTCCTGCAGGCACAGCAATGTTTTGTGAACTGGTGCCCGATGTAACCAATGTACCGGAGAAATATCTTGTCTGTTCTATTGTGGCAACTGCTTTGCGGGGATTGATTAAACCAAAACCATATCCATAATCAGGCCCCGGATTACCTCGGTCATCTGCCGTATTACAAAGGATGGCTTTTAACAAAGCTGTTTTGGGATAACTGTTTCCATGGAGTTGTTTATACCGCTCAGTTAATAACGACCAAACACCTGCAACAAACGGAGCAGAAAAGCTGGTGCCAAAACCCGCTGTATAAATATTATTAAAACTGGTGCTAAAAACGTTTACACCGCTGGCTGTTACTTCCGGTTTAATTCGTCCGTCATCAACAGGACCTTTGCTGGAGCTGAGATTTAACTCATCTGTTCCTACATGATAATCGGCCACATCTAACACATTTTTAGAAACCTGATAGCCGCTTTTGATTGTACCAAAGGATAACGGAAAAGGTGTACAGGTGCGTTGCCCGTCATTACCCGCAGCAAAAATGTGTTGCAAATATGGGTTGTTGTACATCTGCTGATCAATGTATACACTCAACTCATTGTAATCACTGTTACCGGGGCAACCAGTTAACCCATTAAAATAAGAGTTGTTGGTAACTGTCATGTTGTAGTCTGTATAATATGTACTTGATTTTGTAACGATATAATCAAAGTAATCGGCAACAATCAGCGTTTTTGGTGCTACCCCTTTAAATCGTTCATCAAGCAATCCGTCGCCGCTTGCAACGCCGGTAACCAGCCGCCCGTGATTGTTGGTTTGAAACACAGGGTTTCTGTTGATCAGGTTTGTATTATTATCCAAATGAAACGGATTAGCATTATCACCAATGCCGAGTGTTATTCCATTACCTGATAAATTTCTTCCTGCAACTTCAAGGCTGGTGAGATTGGTTAAACCAAATAAACCACGTTCACGCTGGTTTAAAGGTTCATTCTGAAGAAATGATAAATTGATATAGGAGATAAAAGGCAGTTCACTGATTTCAGCAATGCGGTTGGCAGCAACCGATACCTGCGCAAGTCCCTGATTTAAGTAATCGGCTTTTGTAAGTGTTACACCATATGGAGCAAGCTGAGGAAATACGTCGTTCCATTTTACACCCGGCATCAGTTGAAGGTTAAGCAATACCTGAACTGCAGATGTTTGCTGCTGCAGTTGTGTTTTTATTTCAGCTCCCAATTTTGCTGAACCCGGCATTTGAATAACTGCTTTAACTCCTGCCTGAAAAAGACGGGAAAGCATCGGCACCCGCTTCATTCTTACCTGATAGGTGTAATCGGGCAGGTAATAAAGTATTTCAATGCCCAGTCCCTTTAGTTCGGTTTGTTGTGCAGTGGTAAGCGGTTGTTGAAAAACAAGTAAAGTGTACATTTCATTCCCAAATCTTCCTTTTTGCAAAACGTTGTTTACTTCACTTGCAACCATGTTTTCTTTAATGGCCAGATTACCTGTTTTTAAACGAAGCGTACCTGCCTGTTTTTGACCAACAGTGTGCTGACAGATAAACAGGAATAAAACAATTACAGCGGAAATTTTTTTCATAAGCAGGTTTTGGAAAAAATAATTGAATTGGGTGATATACAATCTACGGTTATGGTTAAAGGCTGGATGGCAGTAGTTCATTGCTGATGGGTTTACAGGACTTTGGATGTAGCCAAAATTAATCATTATTCCCGTAAAGCGAAAGCCTGTGAAAGATTTGAGTGGTTTCTTTCTGCAAAGATTAAAATCACTGATCCGTACCTATCTTTGCCCCCTGTGAATGTTGAATTGCTGCAGAAAAAATTTAATGATGATCCCCGCCTTTTTCAACTGGCGAACAGGCTCTCTTTTGCCTCGCCCCAACGGATTTATCTCAATAACCTTTTAGGCAGCTCGTCGCAATTTGTAGCGGCAGCTGTGTTTAATCATTCTATTCTGGATCAGTACAATCATTTGTTTATTGTAAATGATGCAGAAGAAGCTGCTTATTTTCATAATTCACTCGAAGGAATTACAGAAGAGTTAAACCTGTTTTACTTTCCCTCTTCGTTTAAGCACCCTAAGAATTTCCGGCTGCTGAACTCCTCACATGTGATGTTGCGTACGGAGGCGCTTACAAGGTTTTCAATGCCTACCGGTTTAAGAGTTGGAGCCATTGTTACGTATCCCGATGCATTGTTTGAAAAAGTGGTATTGCCTTCGAAACTGCAGGGCAATATGCTGTTGATAAAAACAAATGACACATTGGATGTGGACAGCCTGATGGGTTTTCTGGTTGATCTTGGATTTACACGTACCGATTTTGTTTATCAGCCCGGTCAGTTTGCTTTGCGTGGTGGTATTTTAGATATCTATTCTTTCGGTAACGAAAAACCATACAGGGTTGAACTGTTCGGTAACGATGTTGACAGCATCCGCATTTTCGATCCGGAAACACAGTTAAGTGAAAGACGGTTGGTACAGGTGAGCATTATTCCCAATATTGAAACGCAGTTTGAAAGCGGCGAAAAAGTATCGCTGTTTGATTTTCTTCCTGAGAATACTATTGTGTGGATTAAGGATGCAGATATTCTGCATGAACGTTTGCTCACTATGGAAGAAGATCTTCATCACTATCAGCAGTTATCACCTGCTGCAAAAAACAGCGGCAGCGATGATGATGACAGGCTTGAAAAAAATGAAGTAACTGCCGATGATTTTATTCCTGCTGCGCAGGTTGCAGAGCAGTTGCTGCGTTATCACACAATCGAATTTGGATATAAGCCTCAGCTTCTGTCTACAGTTGAAGAGCAAAACAAACTGGAGCTTCATTATCAAACCAAGCAACAACCTGCGTTTAACCGGCAATTTGAGTTACTGATCAAAGATCTTAAAACACAGGCGGCTAAAGGGTTTGAGACATTCATTTTTGCAGAAAATCCCAAACAGCTAGAACGGTTGCACAGCATTTTTGCAGATCTTAAAGCAGAAATTCAGTTTACACCCATCCCTTTTTCTATACATGAAGGGTTTATTGATGAAGATTTAAAACTGCTTTGTTATACCGATCATGAAATTTTTCAACGCTATCATAAATACAAGGTTAAACAGGCCTATAATAAAAGTAAGGCCTTAACCATCCGTGCTTTAAAAGAATTGCAGCCTGGTGATTATGTCACACATATTGATCACGGTGTAGGAACCTACAGCGGTTTACAAAAAATTGAGATCAATGGAAAATTGCAGGAAGCTGTACGGTTGATTTATAAAGACAGTGATATTCTGTATGTAAACATCAACTCACTCCATAAAATTTCAAAGTACACCGGTAAAGAAGGGAATGTACCTAAGATTAATAAACTAGGCAGTGATGTATGGAACAGGCTGAAAGAAAAAACGAAAATTAAAGTAAAAGAAATTGCGTTTGATCTCATTCAGTTATACGCCCAACGTAAGGCTCAGGAAGGGTTTGCACATACGCCTGACAGTTATCTGCAAACAGAACTGGAAGCATCGTTTATGTATGAGGATACGCCGGACCAAAGCAAAGCAACTGCTGATGTAAAGAAAGATATGGAATCTCCATCGCCCATGGATCGGTTGGTTTGTGGTGATGTGGGTTTTGGTAAAACAGAAATTGCTGTTCGTGCAGCATTTAAAACTGTGTGCGATGGAAAGCAGGCAGCGATCATGGTGCCCACAACCATTCTTGCCTATCAGCACTACAAAACATTTCAGGAACGGTTAAAAGATTTTCCTGTTACAGTTGATTATGTAAACAGATTTAAATCAACCAAAGAAAAAAAGGAAACCTACAAACGATTAGAAGAGGGAAAAGTAGATATCATTATCGGCACACATGCATTACTGGGTAAAGAGGTAAAATATAAAGAACTTGGTTTATTGGTTGTGGATGAAGAGCAGAAGTTTGGTGTGGGGCATAAAGAAAAGATCAAGACCTTAAAAACAAATGTTGATTCACTGACACTAACGGCAACACCTATCCCCCGTACCTTGCAATTCAGTTTAATGGGTGCAAGGGATTTGAGTATTATGAATACACCGCCGCCTAACCGTCAGCCCATTCAAACAGAGGTACAGGTGTTTCAGGAAGATTTTATTCGTGATGCGGTTTATTATGAAACAGAACGTGGCGGTCAGGTATTCTTTATTCATAACCGTATTGCAGGTTTGGCCGAAATGGCTGCCATCATTCAACGCCTGTGTCCCGATCTCAGCATTGGTTTTGCACACGGCCAAATGGAAGGGCATGAACTGGAAGAACGCATCTTTGATTTTATTGGCAAAAAATACGATGTGCTTGTTTGTACCAATATTGTTGAAAGCGGTGTAGATATTCCAAACGTAAACACCATTATGGTAAACAATGCACATCAGTTTGGTTTAAGTGATCTGCATCAGTTACGTGGAAGAGTTGGCCGCAGTAATAAAAAAGCATTCTGTTATTTACTGGCGCCACCCATGAGTACATTACCCAACGATTCAAGAAAGCGTTTGCAAACACTGGAGCAGCATAGTGAGTTGGGCAGCGGTTTTCAGATTGCCATGCGTGACCTTGATATTCGTGGTGCAGGAAATATGCTGGGTGGTGAGCAAAGCGGTTTTATGGCAGAGATTGGTTTTGAAATGTACCAGAAGGTATTGGACGAAGCCATAAGAGAATTAAAACGTACCAGGTTCCGTGAACTGTTTAAAGAAGAAATACAGCAACAGGAAAACTATGTAAAGGATTGTGTAATTGATACCGATCTGGAGATCCTGATTCCCGATGCCTATGTAGAAAGTATTGCAGAGCGTTTAAGTTTATATTCCCGTCTGGATAATTGTGAAACAGAAGATGATCTGGTTGCATTTCATAAAGAACTAATTGATCGCTTTGGACCTATACCATCGCAGGTAGAAGATTTATTTACTACTGTGCGTTGCCGTAAGCTGGCGGTTGAACTCGGCTTTGAAAAAATGACATTGAAAGAACAAACACTTCGTTGTTACTTCATCAACAATCCTGATTCCCCTTACTTTGAGTCGCCCGTGTTTCAGGGTATTATGCAGTTTGTGCAAACAGCACTCAACAAAGCACAACTGAAACAAACCGGTAAACTATTTCTTCTGGTGATAAGAGATATGGATAGCATGGAATCATTGCTTCGACTTTTAACCCGCATGCATAGCGCAGTGGTTGCAAAGCCATTGCCCGCATAAGCATGTTCCTTGATATTGAGCTTCAGGTGTACAAATTGATTATTCCGGATTAAAACATTATTTTTAACTAAACGACGTTGCTGTTTTCTCCTGCTTTAACCGCTTATTTTTTAAACAGTAAACTTTAAATCATGCAACAAAATTTTGCAAATGCACAGGAAGTGAAATACGCACAGGTAAGCAGCGATGAGCGTACAATGGCCATTCTATGTCATGTGTTATCCATCTTCTTCTCATTTATTCCGGCGCTTGTTATTTATCTCGTAAAGAAAGATGAATCGCCATATGTAGCGGAACATGCGAAAGAAGTTCTCAACTTTCAGATCTCATTATTTATCTATGCAATGATAAGCGTGGTACTCATTTTTCTAATCATCGGCATCTTGTTACTGATCGTTTTAAGTATTGTTGCGTTGATTCTGTATATCATTGCAGCCATCAAAGCATCGGATGATATTTTGTACCGCTACCCGCTTACGATCAGACTGATCAAGTAGTTTTACTTTTCTTCTGTTAAGCAAAGTATAATAAATGTGGTTGAATGAACGTTCAATTGGTTCTGGCATTGAGCTTGATCCAATATGTATGTTAAAAACATTAATCCACATTAACCCTCGCTTATGAAGCAAGTTTTACTCCTTCTTTCTTTCTCTGTTCTTATTACTTCCTGTGCAAGAAAACGAATGATGGAACGTGTACAGCGTTACAACATTAAAACCATTGCCATTTTACCTGCACAGCTTGAAGTAACAGGCAACATTCCAAAGAAGTTAACCCCCGAACAAATGCAGCAGATCATCATCCGCAATACCCGGTTTTTAAACCAGGCATTGTATACAGATCTGGTGCAGTATGTAGATACCCGCTTGCGCCGGTATTCACAGGTTGAATTTCAAAGTGCAGAGCGCACAAAAAAATTACTGAGCGAAAAAGGCATCACCGATTCTGCTTCCTGGCAAATGGATCCTATTGATCTTGCCAAGATACTTGGAGTAGATGCAGTTGTTGCAACAAAAGTAACGCAGCAGCATATCCTTGATGATGATGTGGCAATGGGTATTGATGTGATAGGTGGAGTTTTGAACCGAACCATTCCCGGTATTGGAATTCCTACCGGTACTGCACGCACCAGTGATATGTTTGTGAGCAGTGCATTGATTCGTGAAGGGTACACCGTATGGAGCAGCCGGTTTACCAATCAAACAGATTGGAACTATCCTTTTCAGCAATCCATTCAAAATGTAACAAGGGCTATTGCAAGAAGATTTCCTCTATAACACGATGGCAGGCTAAGGTTGCTTCAGAATAAAGCGCATTAGTATAGTTCAATAAAAAAGTCGTCCCGCAAAAAACAGGACGACTTTTTAATATCATTAAAGAAATTAATCCCAGCCTTTCTTGGCGGTACCTGCTTTAATAGCTGCCAATGCTTTTTCTTCGCCTAACAAAGCTGTGAGCTTGTTACCTTTTCCATCATCACCTTTGGCAATATAGCCACCTTTTGCAGTACGTTCAACCACTGCATTCTGGATAGGAACATTCTTTTCTTTCGTTTTTACGTTATACGCTGTTAACTGCATAGTTCAATAATTTTTGGGGGTTAGATAATAGTCCCGGCCTTCCGGCTTGGCTTAAAAGTACAGATTTTCCCTAAAACTGGTCAAAAATGCTTTCCACAGAAGCTTTATTGTTGAAAATCAAATACTAAAGAGCTTTATGTACGGTTGAAAGGGCAGTTTTCTCAACTGATTTTTACCCGTAAAACAGTACAGCCTGTTGTTATTTATACATCCAGATTCGCATACTTGGCATGACTTTCAATGAATTCTCTGCGAGGCGCCACTTCATCACCCATTAACATGCTGAACACCCGGTCTGCTTCTGCTGCACTTTCAATGGTAACGAGTTTTAATGCACGACTGGCAGGATTCATCGTTGTTTCCCATAACTGATCTGCGTTCATTTCACCCAAACCTTTGTAACGCTGTACGCCTACACTGTCTTCTTTTCCTGCACCAAACTGGGTAATATAGCCTTTGCGTTGTTCTTCGGTCCATGCATAAGCCATTTCTTTTCCTTTCTTTACCTGGTATAAAGGAGGTTGAGCAATATAGAGATAGCCCTGCTCAACAATAGCCGTCATATAACGGAAGAAGAAAGTAAGGATGAGGGTTGCGATATGGCTACCATCCACATCGGCATCCGTCATAATGATGATTTTATGATAACGGAGCTTGCTGATGTCTAAAGCTTTTGGATCTTCGGGTGTTCCCATTTTCACTCCAAGCGCTGTAAACATATTACGGATCTCTTCGTTGTCGTAGATCTTATGCTCCATTGCTTTTTCAACGTTCAGAATTTTACCACGCAACGGAAGAATAGCCTGGAAGCTGCGGTCACGGCCTTGTTTGGCAGTACCGCCTGCTGAATCACCCTCAACTAAATATAATTCGCAACGCTCCGGATCACGATCAGAACAATCGGCCAGTTTACCAGGCAAACCACCACCGCTTAAAACGGTTTTACGTTGCACCAGTTCACGTGCTTTTTTTGCTGCTGCTCTTGCCTGTGCTGCAAGTATGATTTTTTGAACGATGTTTTTTGCTTCACGTGGATTTTCTTCGAGGTAAGCTTCCAGTGTGCGGCTTACGGATGTTTCAACAATACCACTTACTTCACTGTTACCGAGTTTTGTTTTTGTTTGACCTTCGAACTGTGGCTCAGGAACCTTTACTGAAATAATGGCGGTTAAACCTTCACGAAAATCATCTCCTTCTACATCCACTTTTGCTTTTTCAAACAGACCTTCTTTTTTTCCGTATGATGTAAATACTCTGGTAATGGATCGGCGAAAACCGGTTACATGCGTACCACCTTCAATGGTGTTGATATTATTTACGTACGAGAAAATATGTTCACTGTAGGAATCATTATACACCATTGCTACTTCAACTGCAACATTACTTTCGGGATCATGGCCATCCATGTAAATCACCTGTGGCAAGAGCGGACTGCGTTTGCCGTTCTTTTCAATCAACTCAACAAATTCAGTAATACCGCCTTCGCTGAAGAATGTATTGGTATAGGTTGCACCGTTATCATCCAACTCACGCAAATCGTTGAGGATAATGCGGATGCCTTTATTCAAAAACGATAATTCACGCAAACGAGCTTCCAGAATTTCTTTTTTGTAAACCGATGCTGTGAAGATGCTGGTATCGGGCCAGAAATGAACTCTTGTGCCGGTAATATCACTTACGCCCGCTTCACGAACAGGATATTGCGGAACACCAATGTGGTATTCCTGTTCAAATATTTTTCCTTCACGTTGAACAGTAACCTGAAGCTTGGATGATAATGCGTTTACACAACTTACACCCACACCATGCAAACCGCCTGATACTTTGTAAGAACCTTTGTCGAATTTGCCACCGGCATGCAACACCGTCATTACAACTTCAAGAGCAGAACGTTTTTCTTTTGTATGCATGGCAGTAGGAATACCACGACCATCATCCTGCACACTGATGCTGTTATCTTCATGAATGTTTACCGTAATGTTTTTACAGTAACCGGCAAGAGCTTCATCAATGGAGTTATCTACCACTTCATACACGAGGTGGTGTAACCCTTTTTCACTGATATCGCCAATATACATGGCCGGTCTTTTGCGAACCGCTTCTAAACCTTCTAAAACCTGGATACTGTCGGCGCCATAACCTGCATTTTGTGCTGCTGCGCTGAGGGCTGTTTCCTGTAGTTCTGTACTCATATTTGTCTTCTCAAAAATCTAAATGATGTTGGTAAAAAATTATTCGGACAAATGTACGGAAAAGGCTTGTGCCGCAGCTGTTTTGATACTTGTTTTTAAGCCAAGAAATCCACAATTTTTCAGCTGAAAATGAAGGGTTTAACTGCAGGTTGGGAATAACCGTTGTTTGCTGCAGAAAGTGTAGAATTAATCCCTTTGTAAAACATGACAAAACTCTGTCAAAGTTCAGGGACAGCAGCCCTGTTTTATGGCCTATCTTTGCGGCCAGATGCAGCAATTGAACGAATTACTCACCATCGCCAACCGAAACCCACTCTTAACCCATGAGCTGGATTTGGTATATGAGCAGGAAAAGCAAATTCCCGGCTCGGTGCAATATGGTATTTACCGGTATAAATTGCTGCCGCATGTTACTCAGGAAGATACGGCTGTGCTGGTTTACAATACACATCCATCGCAAGCTAAGGAGCGTAACATTGAGTTGCGTTTCTGTATCAACGGTAATAAATACTGCAACAGCAAAACCTGTGAAAACGGAGTTTGTAAAAAAACGTCGACCGATTGCTCTGCAGAGCCAACTATAGATGTGTTTATGTTCCGTTTTTCACCTTCTTACCTTACACCTTTTATAAAAGGAAAAACGATCACTACAAAAAGTGAACGGGTACTTGCGTTTAAAGAAAAGCAATCCTTTAGTACCACTGTTCATCTTTGCAGTCGCATCAGAACAGTGTTGGAAAACCTGGTACAGCATAACTACAGCAATGCACTGGAGAATATTTATGTAAACAGCCAATTGCAGACCCTGCTGTTGTATGGATTGGAATGTTTAACAGATCAGAAAGCTGAGGAAAGTTTTGTGTGTCGTTTTCTTGCAACGGATAATGCAAAAGACACTATTCAGCAGGCCCGTGAAATTTTATTGCAACGCATTGGTGAACCCATCACCATTAAAGAACTGAGCCGCAAAGTTGGCACAAATGAATGTTATTTGAAAAAAGGTTTCAAAGAAATGTTTGGCACCACCATTTTTGAATTCTACCAAAGCCAGCGCATGGAACACGCTAAATATCTTTTGTACGAAAAGGGTTTAAGTGTAACAGAAGTCAGTGCGTTGCTCGGATACTCCTCCATTTCTCATTTCTCTACTGCGTTTAAAAAGCATACAGGACTGAAGCCTTGTGAACTGTTGTTCAGAAACTGATTCCATTCTCTGACAATATCTCTCTTAGTCGTTTTTTCTTTTTTCGTAAATCAATTTCCCGATTTCTATAACTGTTCTTTTGACAACCTGATACTTTCGCAGCTTTAATAACACAAAGCTCATGAGAAATATCTGACAGGACAATCTGTTTTTTTCTCCGACACATTTTAATTAACACAAAAGACGAACATGAAACGAATTGCATTGGTTTTACTCTGTGCTGTTTTTGTATATACTGGTAAGGCACAACAAATACAGGGAACCATCAAAGGAAAAATTACAACTGCCGATAACAAACCCGGCGAAGGTGTAACGGTACTCGTAAAGAACTCTGTAAAAACAGCAGTTGCTGATAATGAAGGTGCATTTGAAATTAAAAATCTGCAGCCCGGCAGCTACACACTTGTCATCAGTCTTGTAGGATATAAAGATGCCGAACAGGATGTGCTGGTTGAACCTGGTAAAACATCAAGTATAGATGTACAACTTACTTTATCAGACAAAGAACTGAATGAAGTGGTGGTGGTTGCCAACAAAAACAGTTTTAAAACAAACCGTGTTTCCGGTTCATTACGTTTAAGCACACCTATTCTTGAAATACCACAAAACATTCAGGTGGTTACTGCACGCCTTATTAATAACCAGCAGATCTTCGATATGCTGGAAGGTGTAACACGTAATGTAAGTGGTGCAACAAGAGTGGAGCATTGGGATAACTATGCACGTATTACCATGCGTGGAAGTAATGTTGCAGCATTTCGAAATGGTATGAATGTTTCTACCACATGGGGGCCGTTAACCGAAGATATGAGCATGGTAGAACGGATTGAGTTTGTAAAAGGCCCCGCAGGATTTATGCTTGCGAATGGTGACCCAAGTGGTTTTTATAATGTAGTAACCAAAAAGCCAAGCGGACGTAATAAAGGAGAAGTAAGTGTGTCGGTTGGAAGTTTTGATTTCTATCGTGCAACGGCTGATCTCGACGGCAAACTATCGAAAGATGGAAAGCTCCTGTATCGATTGAATGTAATGGGACAATTGAAAGGATCGCATCGCCCTTATGATTTCAATAACCGTTACACCGTTGTTCCTGTACTGAAATATTTAGTTGACGATAAAACATCGGTTACACTCGAGTACACGCATCAATTCTCGGAGGTAAATGTGATTGGTTCAAATTATGCTTTTTCCAAGCGAAAGTATGCAGATCTGCCACGTACTTACACAACAGCAGAAGTTAATATGCCTGCTACAAAAATGAACGATCGAAATGCTTTGCTCATCTTCGATCATAAATTCAACAGCAACTGGAAATTTACTGCACAGGCTGCCTACTTTAATTACCAGCAGGAAGGTGCTTCGCTTTGGCCCCGGGGTTTTAATGCTACAAACGACAGTTTAATGCAGCGTGGTATGAGCATCTGGGATATACTCGGCATCAGTAAAATGGGACAGATGTTTGTGAGTGGTGAAGCAACAACAGGCAAAGTAATACATAAGATTCTTGCAGGTGTTGATATGAGTAACAAAGAATACTTCCACGACTGGAACCAGGGCGGTGCAATTGGTACTGCTGATTTTAATATCTATGCACCGCAATATGGAACGTCGATTATTCCAACATTTGATCGTACAAAAGATATTCGTCAGCGTGGCGTGCGTTATTACAACGGTTACAACGCATTTTATGCGCAGGATGAAATTGGTTTGTTTGCAAACAAACTTCGTTTAACCTTAGCCGGCAGATACACTACGCTCAACGCAGGCAATGTATACAGCGGCGATTTCAAGAGCAGCAAATTTACCCCACGTGTTGGGTTGAGCTATTCAATTGATCGAAACACAGCAGTTTATTTTGTGAATGATCAATCGTTCCTCGAAAATTTTGGTGCCGATTGGCAAGGCAAAGCATTTGATCCTGTTACCGGAACAAATCTTGAGTTTGGAGTTAAGCGAGATTGGTTAAAAGGTAAATGGAATACATCCGTTGCTGCTTACCAGATCACGAGAAATAATGTATTAACTGCTGATATGGATCACCCCAACCCTTCCGGTGGATTTTATAACCGTCAATCTGGTCAGCAACAAACAAAAGGTGTGGAAGTTGATATCCGCGGTGAGGTGTTGAATGGACTCGACATATTGGTAAACTATGCATACACCGATGCGAAAGTGACAAAAGACAGTGATCCAAAAAATATAGGCGTACAGGTACCCGGTTCCAGCAAGCATATACAAAACAGCTGGCTGAGTTATAAAGTACAAAGCGGTGCATTAGCCGGCGTTGGTTTATCGCTCGGTTACCAATGGCAAGTGCAGCGTTCCTCGTGGTATGTATTTGATGGTACGGATAAAAGTTTGCCTGATTATTTCCGTATGGATGGGGGCGTTTCGTATCAAAAAGAAAAAATAGGGTTCAACCTCTTCATCAATAACATTCTCAATAAATATCTCTATTCCGGGGCGCCTTATTTAAATTATTATTACTGGCAGGCAGAACCAGGTACAAATGCGAGGTTCAGTGTAAACTATCGTTTTTAACTTTTGCTGAGCATGAAATTTAAAAAATTGATTGGCAAGCTTCACCTCTGGCTCGGACTCAGTTCGGGACTGGTGGTGCTCATTCTGGGTATTACCGGTTGTATCCTTGCATTTGAAGTGGAGATCAGAAATGCAACAGAGAAATTCCGTTTTGTACAGGTGGAAGACAAGCCCTACCTGCCGCCTTCGGTTCTAAAACCTATTGCAGAAAAGTATCTAGCATCGAAACAGGCATTGGGTATTGAATACCCTGGGAAGAGTAAAGCCGCATCCGTGATGTATTATGATGAAACACATTACGAGATCGTGTTCATCAATCCGTACAACGGCAAAGTGCTGAAGCATAAAAACATGACGAAGGATTTTTTCCGTATCATTCTTGATGGTCATTTTTATTTATGGCTACCGCATCAAATTGGTCAGCCTATTGCTGCAAGTGCAACTCTTATTTTTTTAGTGATGATAATTACCGGATTAATACTATGGTGGCCTAGAAACAGAGCAGCACGCAAACAGCGTTTCAGTATTAAATGGAACACAAGATGGCGGAGAAAGAATTATGACTTGCATAATGTGTTAGGTTTTTACATGACATGGGTTGCTGTTTTTCTTGCCATCACCGGATTGGTTTTCGGTTTTCAATGGTTTGCAAAATCCGTTTACTGGGTTACAAGTGGTGGTGAAACAAAACTGGAAGACAAACATCCTTTTTCTGATACAACGCATCCTTCAACCATATCAAACATGGGCGATTTTCTCTGGAAAAAACATCTCAAAGAAGTAAAACCAAATGAAAGCATGGGTATTTATTTCGCACATACATCAACCGATCCGTATGAGGTAGTGGTGAACCACAAACCGGGTACATACTACAATGCTGATTTTTATCATTACGATCAGTATAGCGGTCACTTGTTACCGGCGCAAGGCAGTTATGATGGAACGTTCAAAGATGCCAAGCTTGCCGATAAGATTGTTCGCATGAATTATGATATGCACGTGGGAGCTGTTTTAGGGCTCCCCGGCAAGGTGCTGGCATTTTTTGCCAGTCTCATTGCAGCCAGTTTACCCGTGAGCGGCTTTCTTATTTGGTGGGGACGAAGGCGAAAACCAACAGCCGTTCTTTCCAGATAACAAACAGGCACGTTTTTTTAACCTTGCCAGTTTCCGTATTGCGTAAATAGTTTTCCTCATTGTGTAAATGATTTGTGTCTTGATGGTTGACATTTGCACCTGAAAAAATGATTATGAACAGGATTATATTAACTTTTTGCTTAGCAATCGTTGCATTACAATCAACCGCTCAACAGGATTCAACAAAAACAGATAGCAGTCGGCTTCACACAAAATACTTAGCAGACATCACCGTAGTGGGCCGTAACAGTCGTGCCGATGTGCATTTTTTACCCGAGATTGTTGGTACACAGATCAACGCCGGCAAAAAAAACTCACTTATTGTGATGGATAATGTACAAGGAAATGTGGTGACCAACAACATGCGTCAGGTGATGGCGAAAGTGCCCGGCATCCAAATTTGGGAAAGTGATCCCAGTGGTATTCAAATTGGTATTGGTGCCAGAGGCTTAAGTCCCAACCGCAGTTGGGAATTCAATATTCGCCAAAATGGGTATGATATTTCAAGTGATCCGTTTGGTTATCCGGAAGCATACTATACACCGCAGTTAAACTCAGTTCAGCGTATACAGGTAGTGCGTGGTGCAGGCAGTTTGCAATACGGTCCGCAGTTTGGCGGCATGGTGAATTTCATTATGAAAAACGGAAGTGAACTCAATAAACCCTTTCAGTTTGAAACACAACAAACAGCAGGAAGTTTTGGATTGTTCAACACTTACAATGCCATTGGCGGTGAAACCAATAAAGCACATTACTATGCGTTTTGGGATAAACGTACCGGCAACGGCTCAAGACCCAACAGTGAATTTGATGTAAGTACCGGCTTTGGCTCTTTTACATGGAAAGCCAGCAATAAATTAAAACTGGGTATTGAATACACGCACTTTAATTATACAGCACAACAGCCCGGCGGTTTAACGGATGCTCAGTTTGAAGCAGATCATTTACAAAGTCTGCGTACACGCAACTGGTTCAATGTACAGTTTAACATACTTGCCCTGAACGCTGATTATGCGATTACTGATAAAAGCCGCATCAATGTAAAAGTATTTGGTATGACGGGTGATCGAAACAGCAATGGCTTTATGGCTACGCCCAATGTAATAGATACGGTGAATGCAACTACTTTGCAGTATAACAACAGAAGGGTAGATATCGACAGGTACCGTAATGCGGGTGCAGAACTCCGTTATATCAATGAATACAAAATTGGTGCTTTAAAAAATACGATTGCTGCTGGTGTTCGATACTTCAGAGGCAACACGGCCCGTATGCAGAATGGTAAAGGCGATACAGGAAGTGATTTCAATACCAACATACTGGCTCCTTTTGCAACAGACCTGGATTTTGTGACCTCCAACACAGCAGTGTTTGCTGAAAACATCATTCACATTGGAGAAAAATTGATTTTGATTCCCGGGATCCGTTATGAAACTATCCGCAACACTGCAGAAGGAAGGATCGGCTTTAACAGCAACGGAAGTGAGAATAAAATCGGCAATGAAAGCCGCAGCAGAAATTTTGCATTGCTGGGCGTTGGTGCAGAATATCATATTGGCAATACAGAGTTGTATGCCAATTGGAGCCAGGCTTACCGTCCGGCACTGTTCAGCGATTTAACAGCTAACCCAACTACCGATGTGATTGATGGAAATTTAAAAGATGCCAAAGGCTACAATGCCGATTTGGGATGGCGTGGAAGTATAAAAGAGTTTTTATTTTTTGATGTAAGTGGTTTTTACCTGCAGTACAACAACAGAATTGGTTTGATTGCACAACAACGTACAGATGGCTCATTTTACAACTTCAGAACCAATGTGGGCAACAGTAACAGCAAAGGTGCAGAGTTGCTGGTTGAGTTCAGTCCGGTGAAAGCATTTGTAAAAAATTCAACATTCGGCAACATCACACTGTTTACTTCTTTAGCTTTTATAGATGCACGTTATGGAGATTTCAGAGTGATTAGCAGAAGCGGCAACACATTAACTGAGACGACATTGAAAGACAAGCGTGTTGAAAATGCACCGCAGCGCATCTTCCGTACGGGTGTTACGTATGCTTACAAAAAGTTAACCGCCACTGTTCAATACAATTATACAAGTGATGCGTTTAGTGATGCCAACAATACGGTAGCTCCTGTTGCAACCGGCGTAAATGGCCTGATTCCTTCTTACCAGATTGTGGATGCATCAGCTACTTACAAATTCAATGAACGTTTCTTTGTTAAAGGTGGATTGAACAACTTGTTCAATGAGAAATATTTCACCAGAAGAGCTGGTGGCTATCCCGGTCCAGGCGTTATGAGTGCAGATCCACGAAACTTCTTTATTACGGTAGGTGCCAAGTTCTAAAAAGAATGACCAATAAAAAGTGACCCGCCTCGGCGGGTCACTTTTTTATTTTAGTTCCTGTAAACTTTCCTCTGTTGCAGCAATGGTCTTATCCAAGTCTTCATACGTTAATGCATTGTTGAGGAACCAACTTTCAAACGCAGATGGTGGTAAATAAATTCCACGCTTCAACATGGCATGGAAATATTTTTTAAACAAATCATTGTTGGCTGATGCTGCTGTAGCAAAATCAACAACTGGATGATTACTAAAATGAATGCTGATCATTGAACCGAGTTTGTTAATGATGTATGGTTGCCCCCATGCTTTTAATACTTCATTCAAACCATCACGTAAGTAAATGGTTTTCTCTTCGAGCTCTTTATAAATGGAAGGACTGTTTTTTAATTCAGTCAGCAATGTAAAGCCAGCGATCATCGCAATGGGGTTGCCACTTAATGTTCCAGCCTGATACACATTTCCCAATGGTGCAATATGCTGCATGATTTCTTTCTTACCACCAAATGCGCCAACAGGCATGCCGCCACCAATTACTTTTCCGTAAGTAACAAGATCAGCTTTAATGCCGAGAAGTTCCTGTGCACCACCAGGTGCTAAACGAAAACCAGTCATCACTTCATCAAAGATGAAAACGATTCCTTCTTCATCGCAGAGCTTTCTTAATCCTTCATGAAAACCAGGTTCTGGTAAAACGCAACCCATGTTCCCTGCAACAGGCTCCACAATGATGGCTGCAATTTCTCCTTTATGTTCTGCAGCTAATTTTTTTACAGCATCTAGATCGTTGTATGCTGCAGTTAATGTATCGTTCGCTACACCTGCTGTTACACCGGGTACAGTTTGAATATTAAATGTTGCAACGCCACTCCCTGCTTTTACTAAAAATGAATCAGCATGACCGTGATAATGTCCTTCAAACTTGATGATCTTATTTTTTCCTGTATAACCTCTTGCTAAACGAACAGCACTCATACATGCTTCTGTACCACTACTCACCATGCGAATCATATCTACATTCGGCACCATACTCAAAATGAGTTCGGCCATTTCAATTTCCAATTCAGTTGGCGCACCGAATGATGTTGAATCAACAGCTTTTTCCTGTATGGCTTTTACAATGGGTTCATGTGCATGACCAAGAATCATTGGCCCCCATGAAGCAATATAGTCGATGTATTGATTGCCATCGGCATCATACATGTAAGCACCTTTTGCTTTTTGTATGAAGAGTGGCGTGCCGCCTACACTCTTGAAAGCTCTAACTGGTGAGTTAACTCCACCGGGAATACTGCGTTGGGCTCTTTCGAATAGTTCTTTGCTTTTATCGTACATAGTTGTGAATATTGTTTGAACCACAAAGGCACAGAGAACACAAAGTATCACGAAGAATCTTTGTGCAGCTTTGCGCCTTCGTGTCTTAGTGGTTTAAAATTCTTATAGCATCCTTAGCAAAGTAGGTAGCAATCAAATCTGCACCTGCACGCTTAATTGAAGTCAATACTTCCATGATCGCTTTGTCTTCATTGATCCAGCCTTTTTCTGCTGCTGCTTTGATCATGGCATATTCACCGCTGATATTATAGGCACTTACCGGAACATTCGCTGCATTCTTAACTTCACGGATAATATCCAAATAACTCAATGCCGGTTTTACCATGACTATGTCTGCACCTTCTTCCACATCCATCAAGGTTTCTTTGATGGCTTCAATGCGATTTGCATAATCCATTTGATAGGTTTTCTTATCGCCAAAGCCGGGAGCACTATCCAATGCATCACGGAAAGGGCCATAAAAACAGGAAGCATATTTTGCACTGTAGCTCATGATACCTGTGTTGATGAAATTATTTTCTTCCAAACCTTTTCTGATAGCTCCAATTCTGCCATCCATCATGTCACTTGGTGCAACCATATCAGCACCTGCTTCTGCATGACTGATACTCATCTTCACCAATGCTTCCACTGTTTCATCGTTTACAATCTGTCCATCTTTCACTATTCCATCATGACCGTATGAAGAATATGGATCGAGTGCTACATCCGTCATCACATACATTTCAGGTACAGCATCTTTAATGGCTTTGATGCTGCGTTGCATCAGTCCATCTTTGTTCCATGCTTCTTTGCCGGTGTTATCTTTTAATTCGTCTTTTGATTTTACAAAGAGTAAAACACTCTTCAAACCCATGCTCCAGAGTTCTTTTACTTCGTTTACTGTAACATCCAAGCTGTTACGATAATAACCGGGCATGGAAGCAATCTCTGTTTTACTATTTGTTCCTTCATCAATGAAAAGCGGAACGATAAAGTCGTTAGGTGAAAGTTTTGTTTCACTTACTAAACTTCTGATCGCTTCTGATTGACGGGTAATTCTGTTTCTTCTTTGTAAATACATAATTCGATGTCTGATGTAGGATGGCTGATGGCTGATTTCACACAGTTCAAACTTCCCGATTATTTTTTAAATGTCTGATGTAAGATAGATGATGTCTGATTTCATTTCATTCGAAGCGGTAACATTGTCTCGGAGTTTTCATATCCGACATCATACATCCGCTATCCTACATTCTCTTCTGTTTCGCTTTATTCGTTTTGTCTGTTGCAGCAAAAATGGCTGTTAGTTCATTTGCTTCCTTGATCAATCAATCTAACTCAATTCCCGTTTGCAACTTTGCATCTTTCACTACTTCCAGCCAGTAATGACTTTCGTCTGATTCTTCTAAAACAATTTCAATTTTATAAAGAAAGTCTGCTGGTGATTTTGCTCTTACAGAAGCTCTGTAATTTGCTCCAACAGATCCTGCTGAACGAATCAACTGTTTTGCTGTTTCAAATCCTGCGGCATTTCTCGGAAAGGCTTCACACAAATGGATGACATCTACGTGAAATTTCTTTGTTCGAATTTGTAATGTTTTACGATCCATAACTTGTTTTCACAGAAAGTTACAAATCGTAGCTAACAAATCCGACATCCTACATCAGCCATCCGACATTCAACATGAGTTCGATCGCTTGGCCCACGCAATTCTTTCTTCTTCACTTATTTCATTCAGCCAGTCTTTCGGATGAAGGCAAGCTTCCTGCAATTTATATTCTTCACTTCCGAATGCCGGTTGATAATTGTATTCAAACCGAACAGTGGGAGGTAAGCTCATCAAGATACTTTCAATACGTCCGTTGGTTTTTAAGCCGAACAAAGTACCACGATCATGTACTAAGTTAAACTCAACATATCTTCCTCTGCGTATTTCTTGCCAGTGTTTATTTTCTGCTGTGTAAGTTGTATTCTTTCTTTTTTCAACAATGGGAATGTAGGCATCAATAAATCCATAGCCACACTTTTTTGCAAACTCAATCCAGAAAGCGGCCCCCTTCCCGAACTTCGTCCCTTCCATACTGGAACCCCCAGAGGGTGAAGCCATCTGCGCACCTGCCTCGCCTTTCGAAGTGTTTAATAATTTATCATTTTCGTTGATGGGCAAGGGCTGTGCATTGGTCTCTCCCCCTTCGGGGGAGTTGGAGGGGGCTTGGTCTTCTCTTTGGTAATCATAAAATATACCACCGATTCCTCTACGCTCAGCATTGCGATGCCAGTTCACAAAATAGTTATCACATTCTTTCTTGAATTTGGGATAGAATGAAATATCAAATGCATCACATGCATTTTTATAGGTTTGATGAAAATGTTTTGCATCTTCTTCAAATAAATAATAGGGAGTAAGATCTGTACCGCCGCCAAACCATCTGTCAATTACTTCATCTTGTTTGTTGTATAACTCAAACATGCGGTAATTGCAATGCACTGTAGGTACAAACGGATTAACAGGATGCAGCACTAACGATAAACCACAAGCCCACCATGTATCGCCCTCAATCTTTAATTGAGTACGCATTGCATCAGTAACATCACCAAACACAATGGAGGTATTAACGCCGCCTTTCTCAAACACATTACCATTGGCAATTACACGTGTTTTACCACCACCACCTTCGGGGCGTTCCCAAGCATCTTCAAAAAAAGTTGCTTTGCCATCCACTTCTTCCAATGCAGAACAAATTTTGTTTTGCAAATCGTGAATGAAGTTTGTCCAGATTTGTTTAACGTCCATATAATGAATGATGAGTAATCAGTGATGAGTTTTGATGATGAGCGTTTCACTCATTATTCATCACTCATTACTCATTTTTGATATTCCTTCACCGCATCAACAAAAGCTCTTGCATGGTCAACCGGAACATTGGGCGTAATGCCATGACCTAAGTTGGCAATGTATCGCTGCGTTCCAAATGCATCGATCATTTCTTTCACTGCTTTTTTGATTTCAGGAATGGGTGCCAGCAATTTCGCCGGATCAAAATTACCTTGAATGGTAATATTGTTCTGTGTAAACTCTCTTGCAAGTTGAGGTGTAATACACCAATCAATACCCACACCACTTGCTGCACTTTCACTGATCTCTTTCAACGCATGCCATGTTCCTTTCGGAAATAAGATTACTGGCGCATCATCTTTCAACGCATCTGCGATCTGAAATAAATAAGGTTGTGCAAATAATTTAAAATCGGTTGGTGACAAAGACCCTGCCCAACTATCAAACACCTGCACCGTATCAGCACCTGCTTTTACCTGATGCTTTAAATAAACAATTGTAATGTCAGTGATTTTTTGCAAGAGTTGATGTGCCATCGCAGGTTGTGTGTAGGCAAACTGTTTTGCTTTATCCCATGTTTTGCTTCCTTTACCTTCAACCATATAACAAAGAATGGTCCATGGTGCACCTGCAAAGCCAATCAATGGTACACGGCCATTCAATTCTCTTTTTGTTAAGCTCAATGCATCATATACATACTTCAAACTTTCTTCTGCACCTGTTGTGATCAATGCATCAATATCTTTTTGCGTGGCAATTGTTTTAGGAAGTGATGGGCCTTTGCCTTCTTCCATCAGTACTTCCACACCCATTGCTTGTGGTATCACCAAAATATCGCTGAAGATAATGGCAGCATCTACACCCACCTGATCAACCGGTTGCAAAGTAATTTCAGTTGCAAGCTCAGGTGTTTGGCAACGGGTGAAGAAATCATATTTCGCCCGAAGCTTCATATAATCGGGTAAATATCTGCCTGCCTGGCGCATCATCCATACCGGTGGACGCTCTACCGTTTCTCCTCTGAGTGCTTTTAATAATAAGTCGTTCTTTAGCATAATTTTTATTTCTGATGTAGGATGGATGATGTCTGATTTCTCTTCTTTCACACAACCTGCTTATTAATCTGAATAATCTTTGTTTTATGTCTGATGTAGGATGGACGATGTCTGATTTCTTTTAGCTCAACATTACCGCAATTTTTTATGTATCATGGATGTTGCGTTCTGTTTGCAAATCCTACATCCGCCATCCTACATCAGACATTGTCCATCTATTCCGCCATCAACTGAAATAATCCATCGCCTGCCTTACCAGTTCTTCCTTGCCGGGTGCTTTGCCAATGATGGTGGTATTGTTACAATATTGTTGAATGGTTGTTGCTGTAGTATTACCAATGGCAAACAAAATTGTTTGCTGAGGTACTTTGTTCTTGCTGAAAAAACTGCTCACTGCACTCGGACTGTAAAATAAAATGCCGTGATACACTTTGCTGATCTGATGTGCTGTGTGAATGGTTTCATACACAAGTATTTCCTGCACATCAATTCCTTTGCTGCGGAGAATAGCCGGCAGTTCATCTCTTCGTTGTTCACCACAAAAGAAAATCACTTCGTCTGCATCACTTTCGTCTGCAATCAGTTCGGCTAACTCTGCAGCCGAACCTGCAGTGCCGGCAATGCTTTGTTCTCCAAAATGTTCTTTAATCAGTTGCCTGGTTGTATTGCCCATGCAATAGATCACCCAATCAGGTTGTTGTCCATCCTGCCATACAATCACTGCATCCACTGCATTCATGCTGGTAAACACAACTGTTGATGATTGCAGATATGCCTGTTCAATTTCCTGTTGTGTAGCGATGTCTTGAATTGGTTCTGTTTCAATGAATGATAATTCATCAATAAGAATTCCTGCTTCTTTCGCCTCATTCACCAATGATTGATTCAATGGCCTTGTAGATAGTATGTTGATTTTATTTTGCTCCATGGGCCTCACCCTTTAATACTGTCTGCAATGGCTTGTCCGCCGTTATTCAAAATTTGTTCTGCTGCATACATTCCAAAGTTGGATGCTTCCCAAATGGGCATCGTCATTTCAAACGCTGCTTTTTGTTGTCCGTCAATTGATAAAATATTTCCTGTGAAATGAACTTCATCATCTTTCATTTCTGCATAGGCGCTGATAGGAGTAGAACATCCGCCTAATAATGCACGCAAAAAATCACGTTCAATCTTTGTACAAAAAGCAGTGTCAGCATCATTGAAATGTACACAGGCGTCTAATGCATAGCTATCTTCTTCACGACAAACAACCATAATGGCTCCTTGCGCCGGTGCCGGTAACATCCAATCCAGTTCAATTGAGTTTTCGGGACGAAGACCGATGCGTTCCAATCCTGCTGCTGCAAAAATGGCTCCATCCCAATTCTCTTCTTTCAATTTGCGTAAACGTGTATTTACATTTCCCCGCAGGTTATGAATTTGTGAAGATGGAAATTTATTGAGCCATTGTGCTTTTCTTCTAATGCTGCTTGTAGCTATTTGTAGTTCTGCTTTTCCTGCTATTGACCATTGACCACTGACCATTGACCATTCACCTTTCCACACCAACAAATCTTTCACCGGTCCTCTTGGTAATACTGCTGCCTGGATTATTCCTTTTGGTAATTGCGTTGGTACATCTTTCATTGAGTGTACCGCTATATCAATGGTATTGTTGAGTAATGCAATATCCAGACTTCTTGTAAAAATGCCCTGCACACCCATTTCGTACAAAGGAGTTTTTAAATCAAGATCACCTTCACTTTTTATGTAAACTAATTCTGCCGCAAAGCCATGTTGGGCAAGCAATTCTTTCACTTGTGTTGCCTGCCATACTGCTAATTGACTTTCTCTTGTTCCAATGCGGATGATTTGTGCCATGTTAATCTGTGCCCGTAGCCATAAACTCATTGATGGCTTCAATGTAATAACAGCCACGCTGGTTTTGCTCTTTCATTTTTGTAGCCATGCCATTGATCACCCGTTGAATTTTTTCATCGGTTTTATTGCAGACTGTATGATGCGGTTGCAAAGTTATATAGAATGGGGAAGTATGTATTTCTTTCAGCTTTGTTTTTACCGCTTTTAATACCGGCACATGTTTACGCATCTGGTACCAGTCAATAAATTCAGCAATATGCTCGGCAATAATGGCTTTTGCTTTTGGCACTTCAGCTTCACGCTTTGCCAGTGTTTCATCTTTCAGCTTCGATAACTCATCTACATTTACCAAAGTAACATTTGCCAATTCTTTAGATGACTGCTCTACATTATATGGAATCGAAAGATCAATAATGAGTTTATGATTTAAACCGTTCAGGTAAGATTTTAAAATGGTCGGCTCGCTTGCATTGGTTGCAACCAGAATAATATCTGCGGTAGTAATATGTTGTTGCAAATCTTCTAATGGAGCCGATTGTAAACCCAATTCTGCAGCCAGTGCGGTTGCTTTCTCTTCTGTACGGTTGATGAGTGTAATATTTTTTGTGCCCAGATAATCCACTAAGTTTTTGCAGGTGTTGCGTCCAAACTTTCCGGTGCCCAGCAGCAGAATTTTTTTGCTTTTAATTCCTTTAATGTATTTGCGGATGTATTGTACTGCTGCAAAGGAAACCGAAACAGTACCATCGCTCAATGCCGTATTATTTTTAATTGCTTTTGATGATTGCAGCATACTATTCACCAGTCGCTCAGTAAACGCATCAATACGATCATGCTGTTTGGCCAGTTTTGCAGCTTGTTTAATTTGCCCTACAATTTCATAATCGCCCAAGATTTGAGAATCCAATCCGCCACCTACAGTAAAAAGATGATGAATCGCTTCGTGTCCGCATTTGATATAAGAGAGTTGAGTAAACTGCTCAACTGTTCCTTCAGTTTGTGTGCAAAGCAAACGAATGAGCTGTACTGCTTCATCTGCAAAGCCATAAATCTCTGTGCGGTTACAGGTAGAAATCAAAAAAAATTCTTCCACACCAAAATCAGGTGCTATCTCCAGAATACGGTTGTATTGTTCCGGATTTACAGCAAATTGTCCCCGTATCAACGCATCGGTTTTACGATAGTTGATGCCCGCAATGAAAAATTTTGAGAGGTCTTTTGTGCCTGTTCTGTGCATGTGTAAATCGTCAGTAATTCGTAACCGCAAATGTAGTTGCAGACTCATCAATGAACCTAAAATGTCTGTCATTGCTTTGTCATATTAACGATTGATTTTTATCAGGTTAACAACTGTTTGCCATCAGCAAAATTGTCAGGTAAACTGCATCTCATCATTTGTCATAAAAGAAACAGTTCATTCAGATTTTATTTGAATGTGAACTTTTGTTTTGTATTGCCGTTACTTTTGCAAACGATTAAAAAGGAACATGGAAAAAGCAGTAAAAAAAGGAATTCTGTTGATGAATCTCGGTTCGCCCGATTCAATCGAAGTAAAAGATGTACGTCGTTACCTAAATGAATTTCTAATGGATGAGCGTGTAATTGATTATCCATACCTGCTCCGCCTGTTGTTGGTAAAAGGCATCATTACCCGTTTCCGAGCACCAAAATCGGCAGAAGCGTATAGCAGCATCTGGACAAAAGAAGGATCACCTTTAATTGTGCTTACAAAACAATTACGTGATGCATTGGATAAAGAAGTGGATATGCCGGTTGAAATAGCGATGCGTTATGGTAACCCAACTGTGAAGTTTGCGTTGGATCGTTTGCTGGAACAAAATCCTGAACTGGATGAAGTGATTGCTGTTCCGTTATATCCGCATTATGCCATGAGCAGCTATGAAACAGCGGTGGAGAGTGCAAAAGAAATTCATGCAAAAAATAATTACAGCTTTAAGTTGAGTTTTATCAAGCCGTATTATAATGAAGAGCATTACATCACGGCCATGGCAGAAAATATTCGTCCTTACCTTGAACAGGACTACGATCATATTCTGTTCAGCTATCACGGTATACCGGAAAGTCATTTAAAGAAATCAGATCCTACAAAAAGCCATTGTTTAAAAACAGGCGATTGCTGTAATGTGGCTTCAACAGCGCATGCAACCTGTTACCGTCATCAGTGTTTTGTAACAACTAAACTGATCGCAGCAAAACTTGGTTTGACAAAAGATAAATACAGTTTATCTTTTCAATCGAGATTAGCGGGTGAACAATGGTTAAGGCCTTACACCGATTATCGTTTGCGGGATATGCCAAAAGAAGGCATCAAAAAATTATTAATTCTTTGTCCGGCTTTTGTTAGTGATTGCTTGGAAACACTGGAAGAAATTGCCGAGCGTGGAAAAGAAACCTTTGAAGAAGCGGGTGGCGAAACTTATACGATGATTCCTTGTATGAATGTACATCCGTTGTGGGTTGAGGCGATTGCAACGTATGCAGAAAGTGTGGCGAAGGGAGAGAGGGAGATGCTGTTAGGATGAGTGATGAGTGATCAGTGATGAGTGGGTGCCCGTTTTACGCCCTCGTCTAACTAATAATTAAGTTTTGTATTGTTTGATAGTTTGATGAATGAGAAGTGTTTTATATTTTGAATTGAACTCCAAAAACACTTGTTATGTTTCTTCAACTTTCCCACACCAAAACAGATGTGTTTGCTGCATCAAAATCATTTACACTTGAATGTTATAAAGTAACCCGCTCTTTTCCTCCGGATGAACGATTTGCTATGACACAGCAGATTCGAAGAGCAGCTCTTTCGGTCCATTTAAATATCGCCGAAGGTTGCTCCAGAAAATCAGAAGCCGAACGAAAGCGATATTTTGAAATAGCAAGAGGTTCAGTTATAGAAATTGACACAGCCTTAGATATTGCAGTTGAACTGGAATATGTTTCTGCTGAACACCTTTCAATTTTGGGAATATATTTACTGAGTACTTTTAAGCAATTGTCAGCAATGATCAAACAGCGGTAGCACTCATCACTCATTATTCATCACTGATCACATGTACTTATATCTAAAAGCCATCCATATCATTTTCATCGTTACCTGGTTTGCCGGGTTATTTTACATGCCCCGTCTTTTTATTTACAATGTGGAGGCAAATACAAAAGATGAAACCAGCCGCATAATATTACAGGATCAGTTTGCTATCATGATGAAACGTTTGTGGTATGGTATCACCTGGCCATCAGCAATTCTCACTTTGATCTTTGGTACATGGGTGTTGTTTGAAAGCGGTTATTCAAAAACAGTATTTCAACCGGAAGGAAGATGGATGCTCATCAAATTAATTTTTGTTCTCTTTTTATATCTCTATCATTTTTCGCTGCATAAAATTTTCAAACAACAAACAGCAGGAGTATTTCATTACAGTTCACAAAAACTCCGCATCTGGAATGAAGTGGCTACCATCTTTTTAGTTGCAGTAGTGATGCTTGTTGTTGTAAAACAAAACCTCAGTGCGTTGTGGGGCATACTCGGACTTGTCTTGTTTGTTTTGTTGTTGATGAGCGCTATTAAGATCTATAAGTTGGTGCGGGGGAAATGAAGAATGAGTGATGAGTGATGAATGATGAGTGGGTCTCCGAAGGAGCTATTTGCCCGATTAATCGCACCATCGCCGAATCCATCAAAAAGTACATTCCAACAATCAGTAGTACTAATCAACCGGCGGCAGCACTCATTACTCATCACTCATTACTCATCATCAAATCGCCTTACTGAACATCTGTTGTTCGCTTTGTTGTTTGCTGCGTTGCAGGTACAAATCAAATGCACTGCAGATGATGCGGATAAACTGACGTCCCGTTTCTGTAACAACTAATCCATCATGATTCATTTTAATTAAACCATCTTCGGCCAGTTGTTTCAATTGAGGTAACACATATTGTTCAAGTTGCAGTTTGTCCTCTTTTTTAAACACGGCATAACCTCTGCAACTGATACAATGAATATAATTACGAAAGGCTTTGTCTTCATCATTCAGAAAGTATCCTTTAAAAACAGGCAATTCCTTTTTTTGAATTGCCGCATAATAATCATGAATGGTTTTTCTGTTCTGCGCAAACGCTGTTCCGATATCGCTGATACTTGACACGCCTAACCCTAACAGCAAAGAAGTATGCTGTGTGGTATAACCCATAAAGTTGCGGTAAAGTTTAGATGTTTTCCATGCAGTACAAAGTGCATCTGTTGGTAATGCAAAATGATCCATCCCAATGTCTGTATAACCTGCAGCCGTAAGTAATTCTTTTCCTTTTAAGTAGAGTTGTAATTTTTCTTCGGCAGTTGGCAAATCGTTTTCATCAAACAAACGCTGTCCTTTGCTGGTCCATGGTACATGTGCATAGCTGTAAAAAGCAATGCGGTCCGGACGAAGTGCAATCACTTCTTCCATTGTTTTAGCAATGCTTTGCAGGCTTTGTTTCGGTAAGCCATAAATCAAATCATAGTTCACCGATTCAAAACCAATTTCCCTTGCATCAGCAGTAACCCTGCGAACATTTTCTAACAGTTGAATACGGTTGATGATACGCTGCACTTCCGGATCATTATCCTGTACACCATAACTGATGCGGCGAAAACCAAGCGTATATAAGGTTTGAAGATGCTCACGGGTAGTATTGTTGGGGTGACCTTCAATGCTGAACTCATGATTAGGATGAACAGTTGAACGGTCAGTAATAAAACGTATAAGCCGTTCTAAATTTGCCGGCGAAAAAAAAGTAGGTGTGCCACCACCCAGATGCAGTTCACGAATCATTGGTTTTTCATCAAACAAAGAGAGGTATAATTCAAATTCTTTTTCGAGCATATCGAGATATTCTCCTTCAACACTATGATTCGTGGTGATCTTTTTGTTGCAGCCGCAATAGGTACAAAGTGATTCACAAAAGGGGAGATGGATATAGAGACTGATGCCTTTTGAATTGTTCTGCTGATGAAACTGATGCCGCAATTGCTGTTTCCATTTGTCCAAATCAATTGACTCGCTCCAAACAGGAACGGTGGGGTAACTGGTATAACGGGGTACGGGCAGATTGTATTTTTCAACCAGTTGCTGACATCTCTGTTTTTGCATCTGCCAAAATTCTACCTTCTGTAGAAATACACGACTGATGAAAAATGCGTGAAATGATGATTGCCATCAGTTTGCCAAATCGCCTTTTTCCTGTTTTTACAGCCCTGAACTTTCTTACCTTTGGCCACTTTTTAAAATTAGACAGGGATTGACTTATGAGTGTTAAATACAGAGAATTTTCGCAACTGAATTTACCTTCCATCGAGCAGGAGATATTGGCTAAATGGGATGCTGAACAGGCATTTGAAAAAAGCATGGAGGTGCGTAATGGTGCAATGCCTTTTGTGTTTTACGAAGGCCCGCCCAGCGCTAATGGCATGCCCGGCATTCACCACGTTATTTCAAGAACCTTGAAAGATCTGGTTTGTCGCTACAAGACCATGAAAGGTTTCCAGGTAAAACGCAAAGGCGGTTGGGATACGCACGGATTGCCAATTGAGTTAGGCGTGGAGAAAGAGTTGGGCATTACTAAAGAAGATATTGGTGTAAAGATTACCGTTGAAGAATACAATAAGAAGTGCCGGGAAGCGGTATTGCGTTATAAAGACAAGTGGGATGAGATCACGAAGAAGATGGGCTACTGGGTTGATTTGAATGATCCCTACATCACATTTGAAAACAGTTACATTGAAACATTATGGTGGTTGCTGCAACAGTTGTACAAAAAAGGATTGTTGTATGAAAGTGTAAGTATTCAACCCTATTCACCTGCGGCTGGTACAGGTTTAAGCAGTCATGAGCTGAACCAACCCGGTACCTATAAAGATGTAAAGGATACCAGTGCAACGGTCATGTTCCGTGCAACACAAGATGAAAAAAGTAAATTTTTGCATGATGCTGTGCATGGTGCAGAAGTGTTCTTCATGGCTTGGACAACAACACCATGGACCTTGCCAAGTAACCTCGGCTTAACAGTTGGACCAAACATTGAATATGTGTTGGTTAAAGCATTCAATCCCTATACGCATCTATCTGTCAACCTAGTATTGGCGAAGGATCTTTTGTCTAAAAATTTTAATGAAGAGTATGTTATAAAGTCTCTTTTAGGAGGTCAGCACAAACTAAAGATAGATTTGTCGAGTGGTAGAAAAATAGAATTTGATGGCTTTGTGATTGAGGGAGATAAAAAAATCCCAATCGAGGTTAAACACGGCGCAATAAAAAGGGAATCAATATCTCAGTTTGAGCATGAATTAAAATCATCAGAATTTGATAAAGGAATATTCTTTTCGACTGAAGCTGTTTCCAAGAACCTTCAAAGCGAATATTCTAATATTGAATTCAGAACGTTTGAAGATTTTATTTTAAAATCATTCAAAGGTTCACAATTGGAAGGTTTGCATTACGAGCAACTGTTGCCTTATGAAGCAAATAGTATTGAAGAGGTAAAACGCATTACACCGGATGCTGATCCATTCCGTGTATTAATCGGTGATTTTGTTACAACAGAAGATGGTACAGGTATCGTTCATACCGCACCTGCGTTTGGTGCAGATGATTATCGTGTAGGTAAAAAATACAACATTGGTATTTTAACCATGGTTGATCGTGAAGGAAAATTTGTAGATGGTTTGGGTGAGTTCAGTAACCGTTATGTAAAGAATTATAAAGACGATCAACATTATGTAGATGTAAATGTTGACATCTGCGTAAAGCTGAAAAAAGAAAATAGAGCATTTAAAGTTGAAAAGTACGAACATAGTTATCCGCATTGCTGGCGAACGGATAAACCCATTCTCTATTATCCGTTAGATGCATGGTTCATTAAGACCACTGCTATCAAAGACAGGATGGTTGAGTTAAATAAAACCATCAACTGGAAACCAAAGTCAACCGGCGAAGGTCGCTTTGGTAATTGGTTAGAGAATATGGTTGATTGGAATCTCAGCCGTTCCCGTTTCTGGGGAACAGCATTGCCCATTTGGAAAACAGAAGATGGGGAAGAAGAAATTTGTATTGGCACCATTGCTGAGTTGAAAGAAAATGCAGCTAAAGCAGATGCAATACTTGGCACAAACAATGCAAAATACACAGACAGTAATCTTGATTTACATAAGCCTTTCGTTGATGAGATCATTCTCATCAGCCCAACTGGCAAACCAATGAAACGTGTACCAGACTTAATAGATGTTTGGTTCGATAGTGGTGCCATGCCGTATGCACAATGGGGATTACCGGATACAACTTCAAATAAATACGGCCCGTTAACTCCCGAGAATTTTTGGAAGTATCATGCTGCTGCAAAAGTCTCCCCTTCCGGGGTTCCTGATAAGGAACGAACGAAGTTCTTAGAAGGGGCTTTGTTTCCTGCTGATTTCATTGCAGAAGGTGTAGATCAAACACGTGGTTGGTTTTATACATTGCATGCAATTGCTTCACTTGTATATGATAGTGTTGCTTACAAAACGGTGGTGAGTAATGGTTTGGTGTTAGATAAGAATGGTAACAAAATGAGTAAGCGCCTCGGCAACGTGGTCAATCCGTTTGAAACCATCGAGAAGTTTGGTGCCGATGCTACACGCTGGTACCTCATCACCAATGCATCACCTTGGGATAATTTAAAATTTGATATTGAAGGCATCAAAGAAGTACAACGCAAATTCTTTGGTACACTTTATAATACCTATCAGTTCTTTGCTTTGTATGCAAACGTGGATGGGTTTGCTTTTAAAGAAGCAGCTATTCCCGTAAAAGAGCGACCTGAAATTGATCAATGGATATTATCATCGCTTCACACACTCATCAAAAAAGTGACCGAAGCAATGGATGATTATGAACCAACACAGGCCGGTCGTTTAATTGAAGAATTTGTGGATGAACATTTGAGCAACTGGTATGTGCGATTGTGCCGTCGCCGTTTCTGGAAAGGTGAATACGAACAGGATAAGATCAGTGCGTATCAAACCTTGTACGAATGTTTAGAAACTGTGTTGCGTTTAATGGCGCCTGTTTCTCCTTTCTTCAGCGACGCCATCTTTACTGAATTAAATAAAGTAAGTGGCCGATTTCCTGCCCACAGTAGCCTTGGCAAAGGTGGGAATGCTGCATCTGTTCATCATGCAGATTTTCCTGTTGCAAATGAATTGTTGATTGATGCTGCATTGGAAGAACGCATGCAACTGGCGCAGGATGCTTCTTCGCTGGTATTGTCGCTACGAAAAAAAGTAAACATCAAGGTTCGTCAGCCTTTGCAGAAAATATTGATCCCCGTGCTGAGTACTGGTATGAAGGAGCAGTTCAGCAAAGTGGAAGACATTATTTTGAGCGAAGTGAATGTGAAGGAAATGGAGTACCTCAGTGCCGATAATACCTTCATCAAAAAGAAAATCAAACCCAACTTTATTGCTCTTGGTAAAAAGATGGGGGCCAGGATGAAAGCAGTATCGGCGGCACTGTCTCAGTTCAATCAGGAAGACATCAGCCAATTTGAGCGTGAAACTGTTTATAATCTGTTGATAGAGAATGAAACTGTTCCATTATATTTGACAGATGTTGAAATTTTAAGCGAAGATGTGCCCGGTTGGATGGTTGCCTCTAAGGGAGCCGTTACCGTCGCACTGGATGTAACCATCAGTCCCGAATTGCTGAACGAAGGAAATGCCCGGGAATTGGTGAACCGCATCCAGAAAATCCGCAAAGAGAGTGGTTTTGATCTGACTGACAGGATTACCGTGCTGGTATCGGATAACGAAAGCCTGCGTTCTTCCTTCACTCAATATAAATCCTATATTTGCGCCGAAATTTTGGCAGACAGCCTCGAAATGGTTCCGGAAATTACAGATGGAACAGAGATTGAGGTAAATGAAATCAACCTTACAGTTCAAGTACACAAAAAAGGAGGATAGAATGGCAACAAAAAAGAAAGCAGCAAAGCCTGCTCCAAAGAAAGCGGCAAAACCGGCTGCAAAACCCGCCGCCAAAAAACCGGCGAAACCAGCCCCGGCTGCTAAAAAGCCAGCTCCTAAACCTGCCAAGGCAGGGAAAGTGGTTGCAAAGCCAGTAGCAAAAAAGCCGGCAGCGAAGCCTGCTCCCGCAGCAAAGCCCGTTGCTAAAAGCCCGGCGCCCAAGCCTGTTGTTAAGAAACCAGAAGTTAAGAAATCTGTACCGGTAGTTGCCAAACCAGCCGCCAGTGCTATTAAGCCAACAGTTAAACAAGCAATCAAAGAATTGAAAAAAGAAGCTAAAAAGCCCGTTGTTGTGAAACCGGTGAAAACATCCGTCTCTACCTCTGTCCGTTACCAGCCCGATTTTACAAAATCTGTACTGGATAAAGCAGTGGAAGAAAAACCGCAGGGTCCGATGGTTCGTTACAATGATGCTGATCTGGTAGAATTCAGGGAACTGATTCAACGTAAACTGGAATCGGCTAAAAAAGAACTGGGCTATTTGCAGGGACTCATTACCCGTAAAGATGAAATGGGTGGTGATGGTGATGATGGCCGTTACATGACCATGGAAGATGGAAGTGTAAGTATGGAACGTGAACAGTTGAGCCAGATGGCCAGCCGCCAGATCACCTACATTGATCACCTGGAAAAAGCCATGATGCGGATTGAAAATAAAACCTATGGTGTTTGCCGTGTAACCGGCAAACTCATTGATAAAGCCCGTTTACGTGCAGTACCTCATGCTACTTTAAGCATGGAAGCAAAGATGGGTATTGTGAAGGGGCCGCAAATTTCAGGAGAATAATTCAAGCTTTCTTATTATAGAAAAATCCCCCGAAGCTTCGGGGGATTTTTTTTGTGATAGTAATTGGCCTGGCTGACCGGTGAAAGAAAAAAGCAACAAATAGTTTTTTTCTCCAGAGATTTTGTTTGCATGATATTTTTTTGTGTTACTGGAACAATAGCAACAGCAGTAGATGAATCTGTGCAAAGCAATAAACAGGTGATCAGAAATATTTTATGTTGCATGCGATTCAACTTTTGTAATTCAGGCAAGCACGATCATTTTAATCTGCCTAATAATAAGTTGATTTCTACTCCGTAGTAATTTTCAATCTTATTTAGGATTGCCCATGCAGAAATTCCAAACCCGGCATTCTTGTCCGGAAGAAATTTTAATCTGCTGTTTATATATAAGCCATAGGCCTTTTCTTTTTTAAAAGTGGCTTTGTAATTAGAGGGGCCTCCAAATAATCCATAGTCATCGTCTATGGGTTGAAAATCTGAATAAAAACGATGTCTTAAATATGTTACTCCGCTTTCAACCCCAAGTTTCAATTTTTTCCATTTTGAATCAATCTCCTTTGAAGCGCTGACCGTATAAAAATAAAATTGATCCATGGGGATGGGATCGTCACCTAAAAGGCTCCAGCCTGGAGAATAATCATCAGGTAAAAATTTTGCTTTAAAGTGCACTTCCTTCGCATTGAAACTTATTCCCCAGCCCTTTTTAATAAAAATGCCTGTTCCAAATCCAATAACGAAATCTTCATTTGCCATGCCACTATTTGCTTCAACATAGTAAATGGCTTTTTTTTGTTTTCTCAGTGAAACTGAATCCTGTGCTAATCCATTTAGTGAAACAAGCAGAGTGAGTAATATATTTAGCAGCCAATGTTTCATTTCTTCTTTTTTTGAAATAGAAGTGTTGGGTCAATTACTACTCCCAGATTATTATAGCTGAACCGGTGATTCACTAACTGTGTTGAAACCTGATCGGTAAAGAAATTCTGGTATTGCAGCATAAACCAGGGCACTTCTTTAAAACGAAAGTTGGCCGTGAGAAAGGGTTCAATAAATCCAACACGGTTGCTTTTGATATCATGTAAGTAGTAATCTTTTGTTTGCTGTTCGGTATAACTTGTTTTAATGTTGGAGTAGCCCGAATTTACATACCTGAAACCAAGGCTCAAAAAAAAGTTATTTCCCGGATGCAGTGTAAGCGATGGTTGAATAAAAAATTTATTAGTCCGTGTTGTATAAAATCCATTTGAAGTGTTGTTACCATTTTCAACATAACGGTCTGTAATTTTCAATTTGCCAAAACCTGCACCAACAAAGCACTCAACCAGCAATGTTTTTTTTTGATTGAGCGGAAAAAACACACCTGCACCGGTTTCCAGTTGATTTCTTTTGTAATTAACAATCTCTGAGTAGGTGGTAGCATTATCACCGTATTGAGCTTGATCCCTTTCAAGTAAAGTGCCTGTGTATGAGGCCATCACTGCAAAGTGATTGGTAAGCGCATAGGCCGATTGTATATTTAGATTTGCATCCATATTCGTATTTACGGTTGCTCCTAATCCGGGATAATAGCCAATTGATGCGGTTGCTCCTAACTTCGAGTCGCCCTTTTCTTTTAATCCCGGGGTATTAGGCGCAACAGGCGCATAGGCATAACGCATTTCTGTACAGTAGCTGAAGAAGAAAACAATTGGGATCAGATATTTGCTGTATTTCATATAAAACGTTTAATAACTCTTTATCTCCTCTAAATTAGAATTGAAAACAATCGAATTTTGATCAACTATTCGTGTTTAATGCGAAATTGATCTTGAAAATTCGCCTTTAATGCGACTTTTTTGTAGTTTAGTTATGATTGTCGCACTAAACGAAACAGATTATGGAACAATTACAGGCAAATTTTTTCAATCTGCTGTCTAAAAAAATACCGGCAAACAGGAAATTGTCTGATGAGTTGGTGACTATTTTAGGCATTAGTAAAGGAGAGGCCTATAAAAAAATCAATACAAAAAGCCTGTTAACCATTCCCCAGATTAAACTGTTGTGTGATGCGTTTAAAGTAAGTTTTACTATTGAAGGAAAGGAAAACAGATCAAGTGCAAATATTAATTTCACTCCTTTTCATACAGGTAAAATTGGAGTGAAAGATTATATCAACAGTCTGGAACATTTTCTGAGTAATATCGCCTTACACAATGGAAAACTGAGTTGCGCAACCGATGATATTCCTATTTTTCATTTATTTCAATATCCGGAACTAACTGCCTTTAAACTGCATTTCTGGCAAATGCGGATCATTGATCATGCACCGTTTAAATTAAATGTAAATGATTGGGGGCCTTCTATTCTTCAACCAGCTGCAAGATTGCATCAACTTTATCAAACTATTCCCAGCATTGAGGTGTGGACTAAAACTAGTTTGCTTAATACACTTGACCAGATACGCTATGCCGCAGAAGCAAAAATTATAACCGATAAAACATTAGGTAAACTGATCTGCAGCCAACTGCGTTCAGCCCTCTCCGATATTGAAGTGTATGCCATCAACCGCAATAAGTCAAATGAAAAAGAAGTATCGTTCGATTGGTATTTTTATGATGTCATTGGAACCATCACTTATCTTGCCGAAATGGATGGGCAGCTGGGTACTTATATCCGGTTCAATACATTTAATACCATACAGGAAGACAATGGTCCGTTATGTACAGAAGTAAAACACTGGTTACATAATTTAATACAGGATGCCACCGGTTTCAGCGGACAGGGGAGTGTTCAGCGAAATAAATATTTAGCCAATGCCTATGAGGAGTGCGATGAGATGGGTGATTTATTTTGAGCAATAAAAAATCCTTTCATGTAAATGAAAGGATTTCAATTGTATGACGATTGGAATCTGATTAATAATCTCTGTTATAACCACCACCGTTGCCACCTTTGTAGCCGCCGCCGCCGCCACCTTTGTAGCCGCCACCGCCGCCACCTTTGTAGCCGCCGCCGCCACCACTTCCGCCACGGAAGCCGCCGCCGCCACCGCCGCCAAAGCTGCGTTTCTTAAATCCACCGTCGTCCTTTTTAGGCTGCGCTTCGTTCACCACAATCTTGCGTCCCTGAACGTCTGTATCGTTCAGCTGGCTGATTGCAGCTTGGGCTTCTTCTGCATTGTCCATTTCTACAAATGCAAAGCCTTTACTACGGCCTGAAAATTTGTCGGTTAAAATTTTGGCAGAGCTTACAGCGCCAAATTGCTCAAACAGTGCAGCCAGGTCTTCGTTCGTCATAGACCATGACAGGTTTCCTACGTAAATGTTCACAAGAAAAAAATTAAAAACTAACAATAATGAACCAGGTTTAGCGCCTTGAAACCGTAGGAAACTTATCAACTAGAAAAGGCCTGATGGTTCAGAAAGCAGTAACTGTATTCACATTAACGTAGTAAAGATAGGGATTTTGTTGATAGACAGGGATTCCAGCCAATTTTTTGAAAGTTTTTTTTATTGAGGCTTATTTCACCTCCTGCATGTCAACCAAACGCTTGTAAAAGCCATTTTTGTTCACCAGCTCATCATGTGTTCCCCGTTCTACAATGTTCCCCTTCTGAAGAACGAGAATCTCATCGGCATGCCGCACAGTTGAAAGCCGGTGAGCAATCACCAAACTGGTGCGTTCCTGCATTAAATGGTTGATGGCATCCTGCACAAGACGCTCACTTTCAGTATCAAGAGAGGAGGTTGCCTCATCAAGAATCAGGATAGGTGGGTTTTTGAGTACTGCCCGGGCAATGGTTACCCGTTGGCGTTCGCCTCCACTGAGCTTGCTTCCCCTGTCGCCAATATTTTCCTGGTAACCGTTTTCTTTTTGAATAATGAAATGATGGGCATTGGCAATAGTTGCGGCTGATTCAATTTCTGTAAGGGATGCATCCGGTTTGCTGAGTGCAATATTACTCGCAATAGTATCATTAAATAAAATGGGTTCCTGCGTAACAATTCCCATGAACTGGCGGAGACTGTTGAGAGAATATTCTTTGATGTTGATTCCATCAACTAAAATTTCACCTGTGGTTACATCATGAAATCTTGGAACAAGATCAGCCAATGTTGATTTGCCCGAACCGCTTGACCCAACCAATGCAATGGTTTTTCCTTTTTCTAAAATGAGATTGATGTTATTTAATATAACTGTGTCGTTATATGCAAATGAAACATTTCTAAACTCAATACTTTTTTCAAATGAAGAAAGCATAACAGGATTTGCTTTTTCTTCTACAACAACAGGTGCATTTAAGATTTCTTCAATCCGTTCAATAGCTGCACTTCCTCTTCTTGTATTGTAGTAAGCCGATGAAAGCGATTTGGATGGGTTGATGATTTGAGTGAAGAATAAAATATAAGTGATGAACCCATCGGGTGTAAGACCGCCAACATTTTCACTGCCACCCAAGACCATTTTTCCACCAAACCATAACACACCGCTTAATACCATCACACCTAAAAATTCTGATAGAGGTGATGCCATATCTTTCCGGAAGTTGATGCGGTTGCGGATATGATTGAGTTCCACATTCATTTGATGAAAACGTTGGCCCAACAGCTTTTCAGCAGTAAAGGCTTTAATTACACGGATGCCGCTAAGCGTTTCATCCAGAATTGAAATCACCAACCCGTTTTTTTCCTGTGCATCGGTTGATTGTTTTTTTAAAGAGCGGCTCACTCTGCCAATTATGAATGCAGCAACAGGTAAAAACACAAACAGAAATAATGATAATTGCGGACTGATGATGATCATCATCACCAGATAAACTAAAATGGTTAATGGTTCTTTAATCAATGCTTCCAATGCCATCATAACACTCCACTCTACTTCATTGGCATCATTACTCATACGGGAAATCAAATCGCCTTTGCGTTGCTCTGTAAAAAAACCAATGGGCAGCTTTAATACTTTTTCATACAGATCGCCACGCAATTTGGTCATTACACCATTTCGCATGGGTGCCAGTACACGATAAGAGAGATAAAGAAAAACATTTTTAAAAAAAACGGATGTAATGATGATTCCGCAGATAAATGCCAGCGCAGACTCAGGTCCCTTTTCTGTGATGAGTGTGCTGATGATATAACGTATGTATGCCAGCAGTCCTTTGGCAGAAAAGGAAAATTCCGGTTCAACCAGTGTTAATTTTTCAATACCGAATAGTAGCTGCAGAAAAGGAGCCAGCATGGCCAGCGATACCATTGAAAACACAATGGATAATACGATAAACAGGAAATACGAACCGATGTTTCCTTTATAGCCTGCTAAATATTTGAAGATCCTTTTAAACTGTTTCATGTTGTAAACGCCGCAAAGTAACTACTTTTACAGCGTTTAATTGTTGCAGATATGTTAGAAGGAAAACGTCAGAAACAGGTAGCCGGGGTTATTCACGAAGAAATCACTGCTATTTTCAGAAAAATGGGGTTGAGTATGGTGGATGGTGGATTGGTGTCCATTTCATCGGTAAAAATTACTCCCGATTTACTGGAAGCCCGGATTTACCTCAGTGTGTTTCAGGCAAAAGATAACACGGAGGTATTGAAGAAAATAGAGGAACGCAGCTCCGAAATTAAACGGGAGCTGGCCTCTAAACTCAAACAGCAGTTGCGGCGAATTCCCGAGTTTAAATATTTCCTCGATGATACACTCGACCAGGTATTTAAAATGGAAGAGCTGTTTAAGAAAATTGAGGGAGAAAAAAAAGATGAGTGATGAATAATCAGTGATGAGTGTGTGCACGAAAACTGTAAACCACTACTCATCATGCATCATTCCTTGCTCATTATTCATTACTCATTATTCATTACTCATTATCTTGAATTTTCTCTTCGCCTGGCGATATTTCAAATCAAAAAAATCAACCAATGCTATTAACATTATTGCATGGGTAACCGTTACGGCTATGGCTGTTGGTACTGCAGCATTGGTGGTGGTGCTGAGCATCTTTAACGGGTTTGAAGGTTTGGTGAAAACATTATACTCTTCTTTTTATGCTGATATACGGATTACTGCAGCTCAACAAAAAGTAATGACACTGGATGCAGGCATGCTGCAGAAAATCCGCATCCTCAAAAATGTAGATGCGGTGAGTATGATTGTGGAAGAAAATGTGCATCTGCAAAACGGCGAGTTCAGGACCAATGCTGTAATAAAAGGTGTGGATGATTTTTACAGCAAGGTGAGCGGATTACCTGAACGGATGAGTAGCGGAAAATTTGAAACCGGTAACGAAGAACTTCCTGCATTGGTGTTAGGCGTTGGGATTGAAAATGCATTGAATGTAATGAGCGACCGTTCTATTACTCCTGTAACAGCTTATCTGCCTAAGAGAGGAGTAGCAGCAGTGGAAAATCCGCTTGAGTCTATCAGTACTGTGAATTTACAACCAACAGGTTCATTTACAATTCAGCAGGATTTTGATAATAAATACGTGATCACCAACCTGTTTATTTTAAAAGAGATGCTGGGGTTGCGAGAGCATGAATACAGTTCTGCAGAAATTAAATTAAAAGATCCTTCAAAAGAAAAAGAAGTGATCGCTTCGTTGCAGCAGTTGCTGGGCAAAAATTATCTGGTTGAAAACCGTTATCAGCAAAACCGTTCCCTGTTTGGCATTATGCAAATGGAGAAATGGGCCATCTACGGTATTCTTTCACTTATTCTTGTTATTGCTTCCTTTAACATGATTGGTGCTTTAACCATGCTGGTGCTGGAGAAAGAACAGGATATACAAATTCTGCAGGCAATGGGTGCAAGAAAATTGTTTGTGCAAAATGTATTTTTAACCGAAGGCGTATTACTGGCATTTACAGGAAGCCTGCTTGGGATTATTCTTGCATTGATTTTCTGTTACCTCCAGGTAACGTTTAAGCTGATTCCTTTGCAGGGATCTTTTGTAATAGACTATTATCCGGTAAAAATATTTATCAGCGATCTGCTGCTGGTAATTGCAACCGTATTTGTGATTGCATTATTCGCTTCATGGGTGCCTTCTGTAAAGGCTGCACGACAAAAGTTGTCGTTGCGTGCACAATGATGAATGCAGTTGAGAAGGCATAAAAAAAGCAGAGAACTTTCGTCCTCTGCTTGTATCTGAAAAAAATCAATCAATTAATAATCACCAAAGCTTGTTTCACCAAGTTGAGTAAGCGCTTTTTCCAGTTGCTCATCATTGGGAGCAATACCATGCCATTCGTGGCTACCTACCATGAAATCAATTCCCTGACCCATTTCTGTTTTCATGAGATTGATAATGGGTTTTCCTTTGCCGAGGAATGTTTTCGCTTTTTCCAAACCTGCAATCATTTGATCCATATCGTTGCCGTCTTCAATGATCAGGGTTTCCCAGCCAAAAGCTTCAAACTTGGCTTTCAAATCACCAAGGCTCATTACCTTTTTGGTTGGCCCGTCAATTTGTTGACCGTTCCAGTCAACTGTGGCAATCAAGTTATCCATTTTGTGGTGAGCCGCAAACATAACCGCTTCCCAGATCTGGCCTTCTTGTAATTCGCCATCACCATGTAAGGAATAAACAACTGTATTTTCTTTGTTGATACGCTTGGTATAAGCTGCACCAATGGCAACACTTAAACCCTGGCCCAAGGAACCAGAGGCAATTCGTACGCCTGGCAAACCTTCATGTGTTGTGGGGTGACCCTGCAATCTTGTATTTAATTTGCGGAATGTTTTTAGTTCCTCAATCGGAAAATAGCCACTGCGTGCAAGTGTTGAATAAAACACAGGCGAAATATGACCGTTGGAAAGGAAGAATACATCTTCTCCTTTTGCATTCATATCAAATGAAGGGTTGTGCTTCATTACCTTGAAATACAGGGCGGTAAAGTATTCTGTACAACCAAGTGAACCACCCGGATGCCCACTCTGACAACCATGTACCATACGTACTATATCTCTTCTTATTTGCGTAGCGATTTCTTTAAGTTCTGCCATGTTTTTTCAATTGGGGGCAAAGCTAACAGAAAAATATTTTCAGTATGAGTAAACTTTTTCACCATTTTCGGAATCTCTCTCAAGTTATTATGGCCAATTCAGGCAAAGTAGATTGCATAAGAGCAAATTATTATCTATTTTGCCGTTCCGGCTATATCGTTAGCTTTGCACATTCCTAAACGTACACTGTATGGATCACCTGCTCATAGGTTCAGTTATTGCTTTTCTCATTACCTTTTCTGCAATACCTATTATTATCCGGGTGGCTGAAATGAAGCATTTATTTGATGTTCCCGATGATCGTAAAGTGCATGCAAACCCTGTCCCCTCTCTTGGTGGTATTGGAATTTTTGCCGGTTTTATCATGGCGTTTATGATTGCGGCACCTCCGGGTTTTGCCGAACTGCAGTATTTTGGCGCTGCTTTTCTGGTCATTTTCTTTCTCGGTTTAAAAGATGATATTGTTGTTCTCACCCCGCTCAAAAAATTTTTAGGGCAGTTACTTGCAGCCTTCATCATTGTATATAAAGGAGGGGTTTTAATTGATGGTATGTTTGGATTTATGGGGTTTGAAAAAATGCCATTTCTGTTAAGTCTCATTTTTACCTATCTCACCATTGTAGTTATTACCAACTCTTTTAATTTAATTGATGGAGTAGATGGACTTGCAGGGTCTTTAGGTTTGTTTACAACATCTGCTTTTGGATTGTATTTTTTAATGGCAGAACAGCCACTCTATTCCATTATGGCGTTTTGCATGGCGGGGAGTTTAGCTGCATTTTTAATTTTTAATATCTCCCCTGCCCGCATTTTTATGGGCGATACAGGTTCTCTTTTGCTGGGACTTGTGAATTCAATTCTTGTTATTAAGTTTATACAGATTGCAACGGAGCCAACAGCCAAAGTATTTTTGCCGGCAGCACCTGCCATTGGATTTGCGATTTTATTTGTACCGCTTTTTGATACACTGCGCATTTTTGCTTACCGTATTCTTTCCCGGCGATCGCCTTTCAGTCCGGACAGGAATCATGTACATCATCTTTTATTAGAAAAGGGATGCAGTCATAATATGGTTACCTTTCTGGCAGTTGCCTTTAACATTGTTATTGCGGGTGCAACTCTGCTGGGCCGCAATCTCAACATTACTTTCTTACTGCTGGGTCTCATCAGTGTAGGGTTTTCGGTGATCAGTTTACTCATCTATTCAAACCGTGCCAACCGCCGCAGGCTCTTTCCACTTTCATTTGAAGCAAAAGAAAAGCTTGGTTCAGAAACAAAAATTATCCCGCTTAAACAGGGCAGCAATCTTCATGAAGCTGAAGGCATGATAAAATAATCTTATCGTTTATATGATGGAGGGTAAAACCAATTTTATTAGGTTTGCAGCTCAATAATTACTTATCATATGCAAGAAGAGCTTACGATGATTTTAGATGATGCTGAAGATCACATGAAAAAAGCCATTCAGCACCTCGAAGTTGAATTGGTAAAAATCCGTGCAGGAAGGGCCAATCCGAATATGCTGGATGGGATTGTTGTAGATTATTATGGTTCGCCCACGCCTATTGGACAAGTAGGGAATATTAGTGTAGTTGATGCACGTACCATTACCATTCAACCGTGGGAAAAAAATATGCTGCAGCCCATTGAGCGGTCAATCATCAATTCAAATATTGGTTTAACTCCTCAAAATGATGGAAACATCATTCGTCTTTTTCTGCCGCCATTAACAGAAGAAAGAAGAAAAGAACTGGTGAAGCGTGTGAATGCAGAAGGCGAACATACAAAAGTGGCTGTACGTAATATTCGCAGAGATGCAATTGAACATATTAAAAAATTACAGAAAGACGGGTTGAGCGAGGATGCAGCTAAAGATGCAGAAAAAGATGTACAGGCCTTAACTGATCGTTATACGATTCAGATTGATAAACATCTGGAAGCAAAAGATAAAGAAATCATGGCTGTATAATTAGAGCAGTTGATAAATTTTAAGGGATGCTGTGGCGTCCCTTTTTCATTGTCTGTTGGCGAGGTAAACACCACAAAGTATAATGAGTAAACCAAGCACTTGTAACAGGGTAATGGTTTCACCCGCCAGCATACCCCACATCACCGCAATAAAAGGAATGCCATAAGTAACCATTGAAGAAAACAAAGGGCCCGCTCTTTTCATCAGCATATAAAAAAGAATAGATGCGGCTGCTGTACCAAAAATGCCTAACACAGCCGATGCACCTGCCGCTTTTATAAAAGCAGCATCGGTAAAGTTGTGCTGCAAAAATCCTGCAGCAAACAACACAATTGTTGCAGGTGTAATCAGCGATACAAAAGCAACCGCTGCAATGTTCATGGAACTTACATGTTTTAAATAACGGTTGATGAGGTTTACATTTAATCCATAACAGAATGTTGCAAACAAAATAAAAGATGCAAAGAGGATATTGTTGCTGCCACTGTTCCCTGCTTTGGCAAAAAATAAAAGCAGCATACCGCCAAACCCAATCAATACACCCAGCAGTTTTTTCCATTGAACTGAAGCGTTAAAAAAGACAGCTCCAACAGTAATAACAAACAGCGGTGTTAAAGCATTCAGCATGCCTGCAAGTGCACTGTCAATTTCAGTTTCAGCAACACAAAAAAGAATAGCTGGAATAAAACTCCCCAGTATACCCGTTAGAATAATCAATCCAATATCTTTTCGCTGTATTTCACGAAAACCTTTTAAGGCAAACGGCAGCAATATAACTCCTGCACTGAGCATACGAATTGCTGCAACTTCATATGCACTGAGTATTTTCAACCCTTCTTTCATTAAAATGAAGGAACTGCCCCATACAAATGAAAGAATAATAAAAAGAATCCAGTTATATAATTTTGGCGTCATATATGAGGTTGCAAAAGTGAATGAAATTAGCCGAATCGTAACAAGATATTTATATTCGTAAGAAAAAATTGTATGGCATCGCCTAAACTTACTGCAATCAGCAAACGGGCTCCGAAATCGGCAGATAAAGAAAAAACAAAACTGAAAACAGCCAAATTAATTTCAGAGCTGGATGAATTACAGAACCTGCTGATTGCAGAAAATCAACATGCTTTACTTGTTATTGTGCAGGGAATGGATGCTAGCGGTAAGGATGGTGTAATACGAAATGTATTTGGCTCACTCAATCCATTAGGTGTTTCGGTTAAATCATACAAAGCTCCTACTGCTGAAGAACTGTCGCATGATTTTTTATGGCGTATACACAAACATGCTCCTGCAAAAGGAATGATACAGATTTTTAACCGGAGCCATTATGAAGATGTTTTGATAACAAGAGTACATGGCTGGTGCGATGATGAAACAGCTGTAAAACGATTGAAGGCCATCAATGATTTTGAAGAATTACTTACACAACATAACAAAACAACCATCCTTAAATTTTATCTGCACATTTCACAAAAAGAACAGCAGGAACGTTTACAGGAAAGAACGCATGACCCCCGCAAGATGTGGAAGTACAATGAAAAAGATTTTGATGAGTCACGCCTCTGGAAAAAATATATGAGTTATTATCAGCAGTGTTTTACTGCCTGTAATAAAATTCCCTGGCATGTTATCCCCAGCGATCAAAACTGGTATAAAGAGCATTTGATTGCAACCATTGTGCATAACGCATTAAGTAAATTAAATATGCAATATCCCGGTTTAAAAAAATAACAGTGAATTCGTATGAATGTCTTACTTTTCTTTCTGAATTCTGCAGAACACCATATTCTGCGGAATTTTTCTTTTAACTCTTAACAACAAAAACAATTTATTATGGGAATGCTTAAAGAATTTAAAGACTTTGCAGTTAAAGGCAACGTAGTTGACCTTGCAGTTGGTGTAGTCATTGGTGCTGCATTTGGCGCTATTGTAGGCGCCGTAGTAGATCACATTATTATGCCACTCGTTGGTATGATAACAGGCGGTATTAACTTCGATACCCGGTCAATTAAAGTAGGTGATGCTGAATTAAGGTACGGTATGGCTATCACTGCAATTGTTAAGTTTATTGCCATTGCGTTGTTTCTTTTCATGGTCATTAAAGCAATTAACAAAACCAAAAAACCGGAGCCTCCTGCTGCTCCTGCCGAACCATCTTCTACAGATAAGCTTCTGGCAGAAATCAGAGATGCTTTAAAAAAATAATCAGCATCAAAAAAAATGTACGGCAATGGAAGTAATTTCATTGCCGTATTTTCTTTCTTTTATTTTTTATGTTAAACCCCACTCGTATGAAACGCATTATTAGCTATACAATATTTTTATGCATTACATCAAATGCAGTTGCACAGGATCAGCAGGTACAGCAATTAAAAAACGAAACAAAAAGAGACATTAAAAAAGATGACAAGCAAAAAGAGGGCTGGACAAAAGGTGGTGTGTTTGCACTCAATCTTTCACAAGGCAGCAGCCGTAACTGGGCAGCCGGTGCAGAAAAATTTTCATTTTCATTAAACGGTTTATTAAATACGTATGCGTATTTCAAACGCCAACGCAATTCATGGGACAATACCGTGAACATGCAATATGGTGTGGTAAACACAACCAGCCAGGGTACACGTAAGAACGATGACCGTTTTGATTTTTTAACACGTTACGGTTATCAGTTGAATAATCCTAAATGGTACATTTCAGCATTAGGCAATCTCCGTTCACAATTTACAGATGGGTTTGCTTATGAAGCGAACAATGTAAAAACAAAAAACTCGGCACTTTTTGCTCCGGCTTTTGTACTGGTATCGCCCGGTATTATGTACAAGCCAAATACTACGTTTGATGTATTCTTATCACCCGTAACATCCCGTTGGATAATTGTTACAGAGCGGAATAAAAAGCTGCGTCGTTTATCCAGCTTTGCCGACACAACAAAAAGTGCTAAAAATGAAATTGGCGCTTTTGTTACGGCTAATCTTAAAAAAGATCTGGCTAAGAATATTAATCTTGTAAGCCGTTTGGATCTCTTCAGCAATTACAAAAAAGATCCGCAGAATATTGATGTGTTCTGGACTAATTTACTGGGCATGAAGGTGAATAAATATCTCGGGGTTACCATCAACTTCGATCTGATTTACGACCATGATGCAAAAGACCCGAAAGTACCCGGAAAACTCATGGGCACACAGTGGAAATCACTGATTGGTGTGGGTTTTTCAGCTAATTTTTAGTGAACAGTTTCCCCTACATTTGCAAGTCACGGAAGAAGCTTCTTTCGTGACTTTTTTATTAAAAATTCACCGGCATTGCAAACAGAATCATACCAGATAAAACTCCCCCAGTTCGAAGGACCATTTGACCTGCTGTTGTTTTTTATTGAGCGGGACGAATTGGATATTTACAATATTCCTATTACCCGGATCATTAAAGACTTTATGGATTTTATCCATCAAACTGAAAAGCTGAATATTGAACTCTCCAGTGAGTTTATCTTGTTCATCTCCACTTTAATGCGCATCAAAGCAAAAATGCTGCTGCCAAGAAAAGAAATTGATGAGCAGGGAAATGAAATTGATCCACGCCAGGAACTGATTGATAAAATTCTTGAATACAAACGGTTTAAAGAAGCCAGTGTGCAAATGGCCGAAATGGAAGCATTGCGGATGCTGATGCTGAAGCGTGGAAATATTGCCCGTGAATTATCCATGATTGGTGAAGAAGCAGGAGAAGGAACCGAGATACAAACCATTACCATGTTTAAACTGATGAAGACGTTTGAACGGGTAATGAAAAAACATCACGAACGATTTAATAAGCCGGTGCATACGGTTGTGCAATACAACTATACCATGGAAGGCAGTCGTGATTATATGCTCAATACAGTAAAGCAGGAAAAGATTATGCCGTTTGAAAAACTGTTTGATATTTGTGAGAACAGAATTCACGCCATCTTTTTATTCTTATCCTTACTGGAACTTTCGCAACAGCAATACATGAGCCTGCGTGTTGGCGAAGGCATGAACAATTTTATTGTAGAATGGAATGAAAACAGAGCAGAGGATGCAGAAGAATCGTTTGTGTATCCCACCGCTCCACAAGAAGGCGAATAATTATTTCAATAATAAAAATCCCAACTTCATTAGTTGGGATTTTTATTTATACAAACAAATCAATTAAGCTTTTACTGTAACCCTCACATTCATCATCTCTCTCACCGTTTTTGCAATACCGTTGGCATCAATACCAATTTCATCATACAATTGTTTAGGTGTACCATGTTCTACCAATGCATCAGGAATTCCCATGATCTTTACTTCGGCTTTGTAGTTATGAGCAGCCATAAATTCAAGCACAGCACTGCCAAAACCGCCAACAACCGTTCCGTCTTCAATGGTTAGTACCTTATCAAACTTTGCAAACACTTCATGTAACAGTTCTTCATCAATTGGTTTTGCAAAACGCATATCGTAATGTGCAGGATTGATGCCATCGTTCTTTAATTCACGGATAGCACTTGCTGCAAAATTGCCGGGATGACCCAAAGACAATATCGCAATGCCTTCACCATCTTTCAACTTACGTCCTTTGCCAATCGTTATCTCTTTCATTTCTGTTCTCCACTCCGGCATTACACCTTCACCTCTTGGATAACGGATTGAAATTGGCAGTTGATGTGAATCAAGTTGAGCAGTGTACATCATATTCCGCAATTCACTTTCATTCATCGGCGCAGCTACAATCATATTTGGTACACAACGCATATAAGCAATATCATAACAACCATGATGGGTTGGTCCATCTTCACCTACCAATCCTGCACGATCCAAACAAAAGATCACCGGTAATTTTTGAATGGCTACATCATGCACCACCATATCATAAGCCCGTTGCATAAACGAAGAATAAATATTGCAATACACTTTCATGCCCTGTGTTGCCATGCCGGCGCTGAGTGTAACAGCATGCTGTTCGCAAATACCCACATCAAATGCACGGTGTGGCATTTTATCCATCATGAATTTGAGTGAAGAACCACTTGGCATAGCTGGTGTAACACCAACAATCTTCTCGTTTTCTTCTGCCAGCTCAATAATGGTATGTCCAAATACATCCTGGTATTTAGGAGGCTGAGGCGTATCAAATTTTTTCTTCTGTATTTCACCTGTTACTTTATCAAACAAACCCGGCGCATGCCATTTGGTTTGATCTTTTTCTGCCAGCTCATATCCTTTTCCTTTAACTGTTACAATGTGTAAAATTTTTGGTCCGGGAATATTTTTTAAATCTTTCAGTGTATCTACCAGTTTGGTAATATTGTGTCCGTCAATCGGTCCAAAATAACGCAGCTTCAATGCTTCAAATAAATTGCTGCTGTTGCTCACAAAACCTTTGATGCTATGCTCCAGCTTGCTGGCCATTTCACGGGTGAAATTTTTGCCCACCGGTAATTTGCCAAGTGCTTTCCACACATCATCTTTAATACGGTTATAGGTAGGCGAAGTAGTGATGTCGGTTAAATATTCTTTCAGAGCACCCACATTGGGGTCAATGCTCATACAGTTGTCGTTTAAAATAATCAGCACATCACTATCGGCAACACCTGCATGGTTCATGGCTTCAAACGCCAAACCTGCAGTCATAGCCCCATCACCAATAACAGCCACCGACTTTTTGTTTTCTCCTTTCATCTTTGCAGCCATGGCCATACCCAAAGCAGCCGAAATTGAAGTAGATGAGTGACCAACACCAAATGTATCATACTCACTTTCGCTTCGTTTTGGAAAACCACTGAGTCCTTTGTATTTACGGTTGGTATGAAAATTTTCACGGCGTCCTGTAAGAATCTTATGTCCGTATGCCTGGTGCCCCACATCCCACACCAACTGATCATAAGGCGTATCATACACATAATGCAGCGCAGCAGATAATTCAACCACGCCGAGACTGGCACCGAAGTGACCGCCATGAACACTCACCACATCAATAATAAATTGCCGCAATTCGTCACAAAGCTGTGGTAATTGATCCATTGATAACTTCTTGAGATCGGCTGGTGAGTCAATGGTTCTGAGTAGTTGACTGGGTTTTATTTCCATAAATTTCCTCTAATGATGCGGTAAAGTTAAATAACTTACGTTCAAAGCCTGTAAAAGGACTTAAATAACAATGAAAACCTTTAAATGTTGAAACCAGCGTTAATTTCTTTGGATAACGGCAACCATTTACCTAATTAATTTGCCCTTTGTAAATTTAGTAAGCAAAACCCCTGGGTTTACAGGTAGATTTGTAAAGCATGATGCAAAAAAGATTGAGTAAAATATCGGCTTATTGGTGGTGTCAGGTAACAGGCTGGAGTGGTAATGCGTTGATGAATTTTTTCTTTGCATGGACCTTTAACCGGCAAATTACCACGCCCTTCATTATACGTTCGGTGATCATTGTATTGCTGGGTTTACTGGTGACCCATTTTATGCGTTGGAATCTGCTTCGCTTTAACGTATTGCAAAAAACATTTGATAAGCAGATTTTCTATTTCTTTGGAATTACAGTTGGTTTCTCGGTTTTATATTCTCTGGTATCCCTTTCATTGTTTAATGTATTGGGTTTATTTACTCCTGAGCAGAAAGTATACAGTTTTTCACGGTTATTGATTGGTTCCAGCATCAATGCATTTGTAACCTTACTTGTGTGGAACCTGATTTATTTTATTTATCACTATGTTGAACGGGTGCGTAAACAACAGCTTGATGCATTACAAATGCAGAGTCTGTTAAAAGAACTGGAATTAAAAACCATTAAGGCGCATATCAATCCACATTTTATTTTTAATTCATTAAACGGCATCAGGGCATTGGTTGATGAAAATCCAACCCGTGCAAGAACAGCCATTACTGAGCTGAGTAATATTTTACGCAGCAGTATGCAGGCCGAAAAATTAGAAACCGTTCCGTTTGAAAAAGAACTGGCCATTGTAAAAGACTATCTTGCCCTTGAGCAAATGCGTTTTGAAGAAAGACTAAAAGTAAATTTTGATATTGATGAAGAAACGCTTGATCAGCCCGTGCCGCCCATGATGCTGCAAACACTGGTTGAGAACGCCATTAAACACGGCATCAGTAAAAATGTAAGTGGTGGTGAAATAAAAATCAGTTCAAAATTTGTTCGTCAGCATCATGAACTTGTGATACGAAACACCGGACACTTAAATGGCAATTATAACCCCGACGGATTTGGTATCTCCAGCACACAAAGCCGTTTAAAACTGATGTTTGGAGAAGAAGCAAATTTTTCTATTGCTGATGTAAATGGCAATGAAGTAGAAGCCAAAGTAACCATGCCGCTTGAGGTATAATCTTTTTATTATAAACTGCACAACCTTAAAACTGAGATATGAACAAAAAAGCAATCATAATAGACGATGAACGGTTAGCCCGGAATGAATTAAAAAAACTGCTCACAGAGTTTCCGGAAATTGAGGTGATTGATGAAGCTTCGAATGCAGATGAAGGACTGCAAAAAATTGAAGCATTAAACCCCGATCTTATTTTTTTAGATATTCAGATGCCCGGTAAAACAGGCTTTGATCTATTAAGCGAACTGGAACGTACACCCGAAGTAATTTTTACTACGGCTTATGATGAGTATGCATTGCGTGCTTTTGAAGTAAATGCGCTGGATTATTTATTAAAACCCATTGAGCCAAAGCGTTTGGCCGATGCAATTCATAAACTGGAGGAAGATGAAAAAGAACTGATTGACGGGGAACCTATTTCCGTTAATCGAAGCATGCTGAGTGAGAACGATCAGGTATTTGTAAAAGATGGTGAACGTTGCTGGTTTGTAAAGCTGAGTGATATCCGGTTGTTTGAAAGTGTGGGTAACTATGCCAAGGTTTATTTTGGCCCCAATAAACCACTCATCTTAAAATCATTGAACGCATTAGAAGAACGCCTTGATGAAAAAACTTTCTTTCGTGCAAACCGTAAACATATTGTAAACCTCCGCATGATTGAAAAAGTAGAACCTTATTTTAACGGTGGTTTATTATTAGAAATACATGGCGGCGATAAAATTGAAGTGAGCCGCCGGCAGGCAGTGAAGTTTAAGGAAATGATGAGTTTGTAAAATAATTGGCAATCTTAAGATTGAATCTTTTATTGCCAGCTTCTTTTATAAAAAGTTAAGCATAAAAGCAAAATGAAAAAAATCTTTGTAACGGGGTTATTGATTTCAATAACCTCTTTTTTATTGGCGCAAAAGAAAATGAACCGCATCATTAATGCCAAGGAAGTAGAGCGTATTGAACGGGTGCTTGCTTCTGATGAAATGAAAGGCCGTCGGGTCTTTACACCTGAAATTGATAAAGCTGCTGATTTTATAGCAGCTGAATTTAAAGCAGCAGGATTAAAAACCTGGAACAACAGGAGTAGTTTCAGGCAGGATTTTTCTATAGTATCAGTAAAATCCATTAGCACATCCGGTAAGATCGACAATCAGGAAATTGATGCAAAGAATATGATTGTTATTACATCTCAACCTGAAATTTCAGTGAGTGAAAAATCAGGGTATGAAGAAGTAACGATTGGGGCGGGAAAGAATCTTTTTACTGAAGCACAGAAATTTGTGCGTTCAGGTAAAAATTATGTTGTACTCGTTGATACCATTTTTTCCAAAACATTCAGCAGGCTTTCTTCATTCAAAAGAGGAATGTTTAAATCGGAGAACAGCGTTGTGTTTATTTTGACTCTTGCTAACCCTTCTGTTTTTACGGTGGAAGCGAAACATGAAATAACAGAACAGAAACTGTCGAATGTTGTTGGAATAATTCCGGGAAAAAGTAAGAAAGACGAGTATGTAATTTTCTCCGGTCATTACGATCATATAGGTATAGGCAAACCTGTTAATGGCGATTCAATTTATAACGGTGCCAATGATGATGCAGCAGGAACCACAGCAGTGATTATGCTGGCAAACTATTTTAAGAAGATAAAGAACAATGAACGTACGATTGTGTTTGCTGCATTTACTGCAGAAGAATCGGGCGGATATGGAGCACAGTATTTCTCCAGACAATTTGATCCTGCAAAAGTAGTGGCCATGTTTAATATTGAAATGATTGGAACAGAAAGTAAGTGGGGTAACAACTCAGCTTACATAACAGGGTATGAGAAAACAGATATGGGTCCCATCATGCAGAAAAATCTTGAAGGAACAGGATTTACATTTCATCCAGATCCGTATCCTGATCAGAATTTATTTTATCGTTCAGATAATACAACCCTTGCACGTTTAGGTGTACCTGCACATACCATCTCCACTTCAAAAATGGACAGTGAGCCAAACTATCACAAAGTTTCAGATGAAGTAGAAACACTTGACATGAAAAACATGACCATGATTATTAAATCCATTGCCATGAGTGCAAGAAGTATTGTGAGTGGAAAAGATACACCAACGAGAGTGAAGGTGGAGGAGTTGCGTTAAGCTTTCACAGGTATACTATGTATAGCAGCGGCCATTTCTTTAATGAGTGAAATATCTTTTTCAATAGCGTTGCCAATCACTATTACATCAGCTCCTGCTTTGCAATTGCGGTAAGCTTTTTCAGGATCAGTGATACCACCACCAATGATCAGGGGTACATCAATCTGTTGTGCCACACTTTGAATCATACTTTCAGTAATCGATCGTTTAGCACCACTGCCTGCATCCATGTAAATCACTTTCATGCCCAGCATTTCGCCCGCCATGGCAGTACACATGGCAATTTCATTTTTATCGGCCGGTAAAGGACTTGCATTGCTGATATAAGAAACAGTTGTCGGTGCTCCGCCATCAACCACCATATAACCGGTAGAAATAATTTCTAATCCACTTTGTTTTACAAACGGAGCAGAGATCACATGTTGACCAATGAGCAATTCAGGATTGCGACCGGAGATCAATGACAGATATAACAATGCATCGGCGTATTTACTCACTTGTGAAGGACTGCCTGGAAAAAGAATCACCGGAATATCGCAAGTGGCTTTGATCTGTTGTACCACTTCATCGAGTTGATTAGAGATCACCAAACTGCCACCTACAAGGAAATAATCCACCTTTGCATCAACAGAAAGTTTTACCAGTTGATCAATAGCTGTTGTATTTACTTTATCAGGATCAATAAGTACGGCAAAAGACTTCTGTCCTCTCTGTTTCTTATCCAGTAATTGTGTATAGATGCGATGATTCATTCAGTAATTGAGATTCCTGCAAAAATGCAAAAAAATGTTCGAGGAGCAGCATAATAACGGCTATTTGTTTTTATCCGGGCTAAACCCTGCTTTATCCGGCATTTCGGCTCTTTAAAAATACGGATTCAGACTGCGTTTAGATTTGAGCGTTAGTATGTTTTTCGCTTATCCCCGCCTTGAAAATCAATGCTGGTAAGGGCAGAGGAAATGTTTTGAAACAGCCAAGATTTTTTGCTCATTTCAGCATCTTTTTTTGGGGAAAACAACATGTGCACACAGGAATTCAATACAGCATTGCATTTACAGTTGATTTCCACATCCTGTTAATATTTATGACTTTGGATGTATCTGTGTAAAAAATATTTTCGTAGTCTGTCGGTTAACGATTTCTTAACCTTACTAACCCAACAAAACTTACAGTACATCATGGCTACCAAACAGAAACAGACAAACGGGCTGCAGTTCAGCCGTCGTTTTACAAAAGAGGGGGTAGCACCCTTCGACTTATTTGAATATGATTACCGTACCTCTATCATTCGCAATCCTTCGGGTGAGGTTGTGTTTGAGATGAACAATGTGGAAGTTCCCAACCATTGGAGCCAGATTGCAACAGATATTCTTGCGCAAAAGTATTTCCGCAAGGCTGGTGTTCCGCAACCGGATGGTTCATTAGGCAGAGAAACTTCATCGAAGCAGGTTGCTCATCGTATGGCCAATTGCTGGCGTGTGTGGGGTGAACGTAATGGTTATTTTGCATCAGAAAAAGATGCACAGGTTTTTTATGAAGAGTTGGTGTATAGTATCTTAAATCAATTGTGTGTACCCAACAGTCCGCAATGGTTTAATACAGGGTTGTACGAAAGCTATGGAATTAAGGGTAAGCCACAGGGTCATTATTTTGTTGATGCAGCCGATGGTCAGTTAAAGAAATCAACTTCAGCATATGAACGTCCGCAACCACATGCCTGTTTCATCTTAAGTGTAAGTGATGATCTGGTGAACGATGGTGGCATCATGGATCTCTGGGTTCGTGAAGCAAGGATTTTTAAATATGGTTCAGGCGTTGGTACTAACTTCTCAGGTATTCGTGGCGAAAATGAAAAACTGAGCGGCGGTGGATCTTCGAGTGGGTTAATGAGTTTCCTCAAAATCGGTGATCGTGCAGCAGGCGCTATCAAAAGCGGTGGTACTACACGTCGTGCAGCCAAAATGGTTTGTCTCGATCTGGATCATCCTGAGATCATGGAATTCATCAACTGGAAAGTAGAAGAAGAAAAGAAAGTAGGTGCATTGATCAATGCAGGTTATGCATCTGATTACGAAGGTGAAGCATACCGCACTGTGAGCGGGCAAAACTCAAACAACTCTGTACGTATACCCAACGAATTCTTTGACAAATTAGCGAAAGGCGAAGACTGGGAACTGAAAGCAAGAACGGATGGCCGTGTTATGAAAAAAATTCCTGCACAGGAAGTATGGAATCAGATATCTTATGCAGCATGGCGTTGTGCGGATCCCGGTACACAATACGATACAACCATTAACGAATGGCATACTTCACCAAAAGGCGGTCGCATTAATGCATCCAATCCTTGCAGTGAGTATATGTTCCTTGATAATACGGCTTGTAACCTGGCGAGTGTAAACCTTCGTCGTTTGTTTAACGAAGAAACACAAACCTTCGATGTTGAAGGCTTTGAATATGTTTGTCGTTTATGGACAGCAGTTCTTGAAATTTCTGTATTAATGGCTCAATTCCCATCAAAAGAAGTTGCACAGCTTTCTTACGATTACCGTACACTTGGTTTAGGTTATGCCAACCTCGGTTCTATGTTGATGGTGATGGGTATTCCTTATGATAGTGAAGAAGCCCGTGGTATTTCCGGTGCTTTAACTGCTATCATGACGGGTATCTCTTACAAAACATCTGCAGAGATGGCTTCTTTCCTTGGTGCTTTTCCACGTTACGAAGAGAATGCAGAAGATATGTTGCGTGTAATGCGTAACCACCGTGCAGCTGCATACGATGCAGAAGACGCTTATGTAGGATTGAGCATTAAACCAATGGGGATTAAAGCTCAATACTGTCCTGATTATTTATTGACAAGTGCATGTAAGAGCTGGGACGATGCAGTAGAAATAGGAGAGAAGTATGGTTACCGTAATGCGCAAACAACTGTAATTGCTCCAACAGGAACAATCGGCCTGGTGATGGATTGCGATACAACCGGTGTTGAACCCGATTTCGCATTGGTGAAATTTAAAAAATTAAGTGGTGGTGGTTATTTTAAAATCATCAACCAATCTGTACCCGCTGCTCTGAAAAAATTAGGTTATACAGAGAAAGAAAGCGAAGCCATTGTAAAGTATGCAGTAGGTGCTGCATCATTGAACGGCGCCCCCCATATCAATCCACAGTCACTCAGCGAAAAAGGATTTATTGCTGATGAAATAAAGAAATTAGAAGCTGCTATGGCTTCTGCATTTGAAATTGGATATGTGTTCAATAAATATTCATTAGGCGAAGAATGTTTACAACGTTTAGGATTTAAACCTGAGCAGTACAACGACTTTGAATGGAGCCTGCTTGAAGCATTAGGATTTACTGATGAGCAGATTGATGAAGCAAATGATTATATCTGTGGTACTATGACCATGGAAGGTGCTCCACTTTTAAAACTCGAACACTATCCTGTTTTTGATTGTGCAAATAAATGCGGTAAAAAAGGTCAGCGTTATATTCACCACAGTGGTCATATCAAAATGATGGCAGCTGCACAGCCTTTCTTAAGCGGTGCTATTTCTAAGACCATCAATCTTCCAAATGAAGCGAACGTTGAAGAAATTGCTGAAGCATATTTAACCAGCTGGCAGTTAGGTTTAAAAGCATGTGCGTTGTATCGTGATGGTTCTAAACTGAGTCAGCCGTTGAGCACAAAAGGAGATAAAAAGAAAAAGACATCAACTGAAACTGCTGATGCAATTGCAGAAGCAAATGAAACCATGAGCGAAAGCACAATGGTTGATATGGGTAAACTTACCGTTGAAGAGTTGCTGGAAGAATTGAGTAAGCGGGTGCAATCATCACCTGATACCAAACTCAAACGCCAGCTTGCCCGTATTGTTGAACGCAGAACATTACCGGCTAAACGCAGAGGCTTCACACAAAAAGCAAAAATCAACGGACAGGCTGTGTTCCTCCGTACAGGTGAATACAGCGATGGTACATTAGGTGAAATTTTTGTAGACCTCGCAAAAGAAGGAAGTACATTAAAAGGATTGATGAACAGTTTTGCCATTGCAATTTCTGTTGGTTTACAATATGGTGTTCCGTTAGAAGAGTATGCTGAGAAATTTGTGTTTACCAAGTTTGAACCAAGCGGTATGGTAGATCATCCAAATATCAAAAGCACCACTTCTATTGTAGACTTTATGTTCCGTTGCCTGGCATATGAATATTTAGGACGTACCGACCTCGTACACGTATTAGATCGTCCTGAAGTAAATAATACAGGTACCGATGATTGGGATGATGTACCAACGGGACTGGAGTATGAAAAAAAAACACCTGAGTTAAGCGATGTAAGAGTTGTAGGTGTTGTTACTCCTGTGCCACAGGTTCAAAAAGCACAACGTACGGTGAGTAATCCGGTGAAAGTTGAAAACAGTTTAGATGCAGTAAACATGGCTGCAAGAAGTATGCAGAGCGACGCACCTGCCTGTAACACTTGCGGACATATCACCATCCGCAGCGGTACTTGTTACAAATGTTTAAACTGCGGTAACAGCATGGGTTGTAGTTAACAACAACCTGCAACAATTAATCTCAACAGAGGTTCCTATAGTATACGCTCCGATTTTTCGGAGCGTTTTTTTATCATATAAATCAGTATTAACAGCGTTCTCTTTCGTACTTCTACAAAGTGTTTTTTCGCTGAAACGCCTACTTACAAAGGAAACCACTTAATTTTTGTTTTTACCTGGTTAAATACTTGCCCATAAAAAGAGAATGAATTAGTTTCATTCTCTAAACCAGTACCAATGAAGAAAACAATCACACTTGCATCACTATTTCTTGCGGGTATTCTAATTCTCAGTTCATGCACCCGCTCCATTTCACCTTACGAAGCAGCTCACGGAACATATCGAAAATGTAAAAGAGTTGGATAATATAATTGAAACCCTGCACCAAAAACGCAGGGTTTTTTTATGACATTTTTTAATTCATGTGATCCATAAATCAAAAAAATGCGGAAGGATAAACGGTGGTCCTTAATCAGATAAACTTTATTTACATTGCAGCGTTTTAACATCTCTTTCATCAACTTACATTTAAACGTTATGATCAGCTTTTGCCGGATGGCCTGCATACTTGTTTCAATTTTGTTTTCACTTGAGTTACGTGCACAATTAGTGAGTGGTCCAATGCTTGGGCCTGTAGAATTAAGAACAGCAAAACTCTGGATTGAAGTAAAACCCGGCAGCAGAGTAACGCTGCAGTACTGGAAGCAAGGCGAAATAAAATTTTTTAAAACAATGGATAAGCGAACCAACATAGAAGATTGGTTTTCGCCTTTGCTGTTTGATCTGGTTGGTTTGGATGTTCATACAACCTATGAGTACAGATTTGCAATCAATCAAAAAGCTGTAATGCCACCAACAAAAGCAGATGGTTCTTTTACAACAAAAGAACTCTGGCAATGGCGTAAACCGGCTCCGGATTTTTCATTTCTAACCGGCTCCTGTTCTTATGTAAATGAGCCTGCCATTGACCGGCCCGGCAAACCTTATGGTGGCGATTCATCTATTTTCGAAAGCATGGCAAAAGAAAAAGCAGCCTTCATGTTATGGCTGGGCGACAGCTGGTATACCCGTGAAGTAGATTATTTTGATGAATGGGGTTTATGGAACAGGGCCAGTCACGACAGAGCAGCACCTGTGTTACAAAAGTTTTTAAAATCAACATCACATTTTGCAATGTGGGATGATCATGATTATGGACCCAACGATATTGGTACAAATTATATTCTCAAAGAAACTTCCAGGAACGTATTTAAAAACTATTGGCTTAATACCACTTATGGAATGAATAATAAGGGAATTTATTCCATGATCAGTTATGCCGATGTTGATATTTTTATGATGGATGACAGATGGTGGCGTAGTGCTGATGCAATGAAAGATTCAATTGATGGCAAACCAAATCCTGATAAAATCATGTGGGGCAAAGAACAAATGGATTGGTTAAAAAATGCATTGTTGTACAGCAGGGCACCGTTCAAGATCATTGCTACAGGAAGTCAGGTGTTAAATCCTGTTTCGCCTTTTGATAAATTATTGAACTGCCCGGCAGAGTACAATGAGCTGATGCATTTTTTAAAAGAGAATAATATAAATGGGGTGTTGTTTTTAACAGGCGATCGTCATCACAGTGAAATCATAAAAGCAGATCGGGAAGGTACTTATCCTTTATACGATATAACAGCATCGCCGCTTACAGCAGGTACACATGCCTTCAGCGGTCCGGAAAAAAATAATCCGTATCGTATATTCGGCTTAGATCAGAAACAGAATTATGCAAAGTTCAGTTTTAGCGGAGAACGAAATCAACGTAAATTAACGGTGGAGTTTTTTGGAGTTGCAGGAGATAAATTAGGCGAATGGAAAATTGGAGAAAAAGAGTTAACCACCCCAAAAAAGTAACATGACTATTTCGTTTACATACGATCGTAAAAAAGTAATACAGGCTCTACGGTATCATTTCATTTCTAAAAAAGAAATCAGGATTTTAATTATTCTGGTAAACGTATTTGCCTTGTTTGCGGCTGCCATGTACTTTGGTAATTTTATTAAACCAATTGCATTAATTCTGAGCTCCTTCTTATGGTTTAGCCTGATGACAGCTTTCTGGTTTATTCTTCCATTTACGGTATACAGCCGTGCACATACGTTTAAAGATTCGTTCATTCTCACCTTTCTGGATAGTTATATGCATATCGAAAATCCAAAGGGGAGTAAAGACTGGAACTACAGTGCATTTAAATACTTCATTGAAACGCCTCATTTCTTTCATTTATATATTGATGAGCGTTCCTTCTTCCTGATCCCAAAAGAAGCATTTATTGGTACCAATGACTCTCATATTGCCCGCTTATTTCTTAGGGAAAAATTAGCCCAAAAATAAATTGATTCTTTTTGAAGTTTCTCACTACATAAATGAGTTATAAAAATTAACATTGGTAAATTATTACTAATCAAACACTTAAATATTTAAAATACAGTATTTACGGTTTTTTCTTAGAAAAAATCCGCTAAGTACTTGCCTACGTATATTATATGCAGTAAGTTTACAATCTGTTAGGTAAATACCCTTAGAGAACGAATTAATCCGAATGTACCAAGAACCAGAACGTATATGCACGAAATTGCATATTCTTCATTTCAACGGTTTGTTTCATTTCTTTCTCCAGGCATTTTTAGAACCTATCCGTTGCAAAACCGTACCTAAAAAGAGATTTATGAAAACAATTCTACCCTTATTCTTTTCCATGCTTTTTTTGCATGTACTTCAGGCACAAAGCACTAAAGATCTTCCTGCTCCAACTTCCAATTTACAAAACCTGCCGGCAGGCAGTTATGTTATTCCAATGGATAACAGTTTACAGGCTAATACCGCAGGTTTTTTCAATTTAAAATCTTACGGATTAATTGTTCACTTGCTGAACAATGGCGTAAAAGTAAAATGGGCTATCAGAGCTGGCAAAGCGAAAGATGCTTCAGATTTTTCCGGAACTGCTACCCGGCTCCTTCCCACTGCTACAGGTTTACCTTCTGTACTTAATTTTTTAGCAGGGCCATTCGTAATTTCTGCTCCTGATACTTCCGGTGTTGCTGCATTAGTTCAGTCATTCTATACAAATAATGCACTAACAGGTAATGATCAACCTGCTGTTTACAGATTATCTCTTGCTTCGCTTAATGTGGATATTCGGTATGATTTATCTGGATTTGTGCCAAAAGCGGCAGTTCTTAACGATGGTACAAATACCTCAATTCATATTGCTTATATGACAAAAGCGTCTGTGCCGGTAAGTAATTATGAAGTTGCATCTGCTACTGATTTGGTACGTCGTTGTTATACGTTTGCCAGTGAGCCTCATATTTCTTCAACTTCACTGAACACTTCTTTTGTAGATGCAGTTCGTGTGTTTACATCTTATGGAGGTAATTTTTTAGCTCAATGTGAAGCAATCGAGAGTTACGAAAATCATGCTTCTGGTCGTTTTCAGACTACTGCAGGTATAACAAAAGTAAATATGGCAATTACTTCTGCACAAACAAATTACCCCAATACCGATTTATCTTATAACCAGTATCAAGGAATGTTTAGTATAAGACTGGAAGGTAGTGTAAGAAACTGGGTGCTGAACAGCGGAAGTGTATATAAGAACAATGGACACAATCATGCAACGGGACCATCAAACACTCCAATTGGCGCAAGTGTTTCAAAAATGAATGGTTCAGCACAGGCAGGAGGGTTGGTTTTCTATTTGGGTAATCATGACTTTTCCTCTATCAGTATGATTGAGTCAATAAACGGGATACGGATGTATATGAATGCCTTTTTAACTCCAACATCACTGAACAGGTCTTGTGCAATTGGAAGTTTTTTAACAGCCGTTCTTTCCACAACACTACAAAGTTTTACAGTAAAACAACGTGCTGATCAAGCGCATCTTGCATGGACTGCGGATAAAAATTCATCTGTAAATCGTTTTGTTATTGAGCGAAGCACTGATGGAATTAATTTTTCTGCAAGAGGCTCAGTTGCTGCATTAACTGCAAATACTGCTGCATCGGATTATCATTTTACTGAAACCATTCAATCTGAGCTGGGTTCTATTTTGTATTACCGACTCCGAATGGAAGATCAACAGGGAAAAATTGTTTATTCAGAAATCAGGTCCCTTAGAATAAACAGAACAGGTGCTGCTGCATCTGTTGAATTGTTTCCAAATCCGGTTGTTAATCAGCTTTCTATTTCGGTGCCTGAACAATGGGTGGGAAAACAAATCAGTTATGAAGTGATTGACCTGAGTGGTATTAAACAGTTGTTTTTTAATGGCCTCGTAAATACCTCATCCAAACAATTAGATCTTTCACAGCTAAAAAGCGGATTTTATTATATAAGAATGAATTATAACGGGGAGCAAATTACCAGATCAGTATATAAGAAGTAAAGAGAACCAATCCTAGATCGGACATACGTCTTCAGATCCTGGATTGGAGTAAGTACTATATTAAAAAAAATCTATTTAAGGTCCTTTTTTAATGAATTGATTTTTATGATTTTACAAATTGCATTGCAGAAAATACGGGTTTATTTAGAAAAAGTACGGCTAAAATTTGTGCAGTAATTTTAATGGTATTATCTTAGCAGCCAATTCGTATAAACCGTAAGAAAACTAAGAGTCCCCTAAGTAAGGAAACTAACTTTTAAAGGAAATTACTTCCTTTAATTTCTCCTCACAAGTTGGTATTCAAAGTAATCTGAAAGTTTTGTCGAAGAGAGTAACAACGTACCTTTTTTTGATCATTACCCTAAGTGATTCCAATGAAAACAATTTTACACTTTCTTGCGTGCATGCTCATAAGCTTGTCTGCAATTTCTCAAACCGGACCTGAATTCATTTTCGTTAACCCGGTTTTAGTGAGTGGTACCCCCTTGAAGCAGGGAGCAATTTACCGTTTCAATAATGTAAAGACTGGTGTAGATGCAACCATCCGGTTAAAGAAATTTTCACGGACGGATATCGTGATGCCAACGGTTGATAATTCTGCCCTGGGTTGGGACAAAGCTTTTCAGCCTGAATTTGGTCTTACAGGTACAGTAGCGCCTTTTCAAAATTGGTACATTGATTTTGAAGTAATTTTTTATCAAGCCGGTACTAATACAAGAAAGTTTATGGATACCGTTGATTTTACTGCATTGGACGTAGATGGTGATGGAGTTTCTATCAGTGAATATGTAACATATGATCGTCCTAACTCAATTATTTTTGCTCCCTTAAGTTCGTTGGTTACAGCACCTGCAGGTGTTTTAGGAAGCGTTGCATTATGTGGAGAATGTAATTTGTCGAGCGCAATTATCTCCTGTTCAAATTGTGGAGGCACTGGATTAATTTCTGGGATTGACGATGCTAATTGTGATGGAACGGGCAAACTTCACAGTACCTGCGCACATCCTTATCAAGGGGGTACTGGAACAAGCATTAACGGACCGGTAAATAATTTTGCCGCCATTGATACATCAGCAACGCAGGTCATGTCTGTTTACCGGTATTTTAACAGAGATAAAATCAATTTCAGATACGGAGCAAAATCCGGAGCATTATCAAGTAATGGATCAGGTGTAAGATTAAATTCAATGTGGTTTCGTAAGTTTAACTTGGCACCAATGAATGTGTTGCCTGTAAAGCTAACATCTTTTACTGCCAGCTTACATGCTGATAAAGTTAATCTGCGATGGATGACAGCTTCTGAAATTAACGTCAGTCATTTTACAGTTGAAAAAAGCAGCGATGGTAAAAACTTTACTTCTGCAGGTATGGTTTTTGCACAGGGCACCGAAACTGCAGGAAAAAATTATGAGTTTACAGATGCTGTAGGTAACGAGAAAAACGCCATCCTTTACTATCGGTTAAAAACGAATGAAAACGATGGATCAGGGCAGATATCAGAGGTGAAACTTATTCGTTTAAGCAGTAAAACAGAGACAATCGCCATCACAACCTACCCTAATCCAGTTACAAATGAGTTGAGGGTAACAGTGCCTGCAAACTGGCAGAATAAAAAGGTAACTTATGAAGTACTTGCTGTTAACGGGCAGGTAGCAGCTAAAACAAACAAAACTAACAGCAGTCAAACTGAAAGTTTAAGTGTAAGCAACTTACAACCAGGGGTCTATATTGTAAAGGTTAGCTGCGAAGGAAATACAGCACAGCAGAAAATCATCAAACAATAAAAAAGTAAATCCGCCCTGAAAAGCGGATTTTTCAATAATATTTGGTTTATAAAATAAACTACTCTATGTTTGTAATCTATTTACGAAAAAATGAAACAGTTTACCTTATCAATCATCATCCTTATCAGCGTTTCAACTGCATTTGCTCAAACCAACATTATTGGTACAGTTACCGATAATAAAAAGCAGCCTGTTGCCGGCGCTTCTCTGGCCATTAAAGATTCGTACGATGGTGCAACAGCCGATTCGTTGGGTCGTTTTCGGTTTAAAGCATTCGACAAAGGATCTCAGATCATCATCATCAGTGCAGTGGGATATAAAACTGTTGAACTTGCAATTGAATTAAAAGGCGGCGAACTGCAGTTACCTGTACAGCTGAAACAGGAAATAACAGAAATGAGTGCAGTAGTTATTACTGCCGGCTCTTTTGAAGCCAGCGACCGTAACAGAGTGGCAGCTGTTTTAAGTTCAATTGATATTGTTACTACCGCCAGTGCAAATGGCGATGTAACAGGTGCATTAAAAACCTTGCCCGGTGCGCAGCAAATAGGAGAAAGTGAAGGCTTGTTTGTACGAGGCGGTACTGCTGCAGAAACAAAAACATTTATTGATGGTACACTGGTGAACAATTTCTTTTTCACCAGTACACCCGGTATTGCATCAAGAGGGCGGTTTTCACCTTTCATTTTCAAAGGAACAGTTTTCAGTACCGGTGGCTACAGTGCATTGTATGGCCAGGCATTATCATCTGCCTTGATACTTGAATCAATTGATTTGCCCGAACAATCTTCTGCAAATCTCAACATATCTATATTAAGTCTGGGAGCTGGCTTTCAAAAACTGTCGAAAGATAAAAGATCATCCTGGGGTGTTAATTATAATTATTCAAACTTAACACCGGCATTTGCAGTAATTAAACAGCAACAGGATTATTTAAAAGCACCGGTTGCCCACAACATTGATTTAAACTATCGTATTAAGACTTCAAAAAACGGGATGTTAAAGTACTACGGTTACTACACAACAAACAGTCTGGCATTTACACAAAACAGTTTAGACTCGATGAATTATAAGGATAAGTTTTCGTTAACCAACGGTAACATGTATCATAACTTATCATGGAAAGAAAGTTTGAAACATAAGTGGAAGTTTACGGCTGGTGTTTCGCTCTCAACAAATAAAGATGATATCAGTTTTGGAATGCAGGATGCGCAGAAGAATGATGTGCTGTTAAATGGTTTGCAGTTTAAAAAATTTGATCTCAATAACAAGGGTTTTTATGCCAATGCCAAACTTGTACTTGAAAAAAAATTCAGGGGATTAAATGCACTGCGGTTTGGATCGGAATACAATCACAGCGACGATAAAAATAATATTACCATCTATAATGGAACACAGTTTAACAACCGGATAGTTGAAAATGTATATGCACTTTTTGCAGAACAGGATGTGTATCTCACCAATAACCTTGCAGCAAAATTTGGCGTACGTGCAGAGCACTCCGCATTATTAAGTAAAACAAATGTTGCACCAAGGGTTTCATTGGCATACAAGCTGGGAAAACAAAGCCAGGCCTCTCTTGCGTATGGAATTTTTTATCAGAACCCAGAGTTGCGTTACCAGCCGGCAATAAATCCATTGATTTTTATGAAAGCTGAACATTATATTGCCCAGTACCAGAAAACAACAAGCCTTACAACATTTCGTTTAGAGGCATTTTATAAAAAATATGATAACCTCATTAAAACAAGCAATGTAAACGGCCGGGATACTGCCAGCAGCAACAATGGTTTTGGTGATGCAAGCGGTTTTGAATTTTTCTGGAGAGATAAAAAGAATGTAAAGAACCTCGACTACTGGATCTCTTATTCTTTTCTCAACACTAAACGTGATTTTCTCAATTTTCCCACAGCCATCACACCCAATTTTGCTGCCAAACATACTGCATCGCTGGTAATGAAGAAATTTGTAACCAAGTTAAAAACGAACGTAAACCTGTCTTATAATTATGCCAGTGGCCGGCCGTATTATAATATTCAGTTCGATCCCAATACAAACAAAACCTACTTTGCTGATCGTGGACGGATCCCCGATTACCACAATGTGAGCTTTGCATTAAACTATTTACCGGGTATCGGTAAAAAAAATCCAAAAGCATTTGCAGTGTATGTATTAAGTGTGAGTAATATTTTCAACATTAAACAGGTGTACGGCTACAATTATTCAGCAAACGGAATGCGCAGACAGGAGTTGGTGCCGCCATCAAGAATGTTTGTATTCATCGGTGCATTTATCAGTTTTGGGGTTGACAGAACAGATGATGCCATCAATAACAACTTATAATTCATTAACCTTAAACATTTCATCATGTCAAATTTTCAACGCATGCCGGATGCAAACGAACCAAGAGACAAACAGCTTTGGGAAATTGCACAGAAAAGAGCTTCGTTCAAAAGCCATCTTATTACCTATGTTATCGTCAATAGTTTTTTATGGATACTATGGGCCTTAACAGGCAACAACAGAAATGATGGCGGAATTCCCTGGCCTTTGTGGGCAACACTGGGCTGGGGTATTGGTATTGTATCGCATTACATGGGCGCCTATGTTTATCCCAAAAGCAACAGTGTTGAACGGGAATATGAAAAATTAAAAAACAAACAATAATCATCTTTAAAAATTAAATAGTATGAAACAGGTACTTCTCGGTTTATTCTTCGCAACCATCTTTGCCAATGTATTTGCTCAATCTGAAAGGTATGCAGGCGCTATGCAAAAAAATCTCGAAGCATTTGCTGCAGCAAAAACAGCAGCCGAAATGCATGATCTCAGTAATGCATTTGAACGTATTGCAGATGTTGAAAAAACACAGTGGCTTCCTTATTACTATGCAGCTATGACGGAAGTGTTGAATGGTTATATGATTACTGATAAAGCCGGTGCTGATGTAATTGCCGACCGTGCTGAATTACTCATTAACAAAGCCGATGCCATTGAAAAAAACAATTCAGAAATTTCCTGTGTTAAATCAATGATTGCTTCTTTACGGATGATGGTAAACCCCATGCAGCGATGGCAGCAGTACGGAGCATTGTCATCGCAATTAATTGAGCAGGCTAAACAACAGGATCCTTCAAATCCCCGCCCATATGCATTATTGGCTCAAAATTTATTTTATACACCGGCGCAGTTTGGCGGTGGATGTGCAACAGCAAAAACGGTTGCAGAAAAAGGCGTGAAATTATTAAATACGTTTCAACTTAAATCTCCCTTACATCCGGGCTGGGGCAAAACACAGTTTGATATGGTAATGGAACAGTGTAAATAATGTGCATTAGTCCCGTGTAAAAGAGCACGGGACTCCTTTATTTTTGAAGTTTAAACAACAGCATATGGAACAGCCCGGTTTTTCTGCAGCAAACAGTTTGCAGCTGATTGAAAGTATGATCAACAAAGCACAAAACCGTTTTAATGAAAACGGACATTTGTATTTGCTGTGGGGCTGGGTTATTTTTATTTGCAGCGTTGTGCATTTTGTTGTTGATTACTGGAACATCTATGACCGGCCGCAGTTTGTATGGTTTGCTACATGGGCCGGATTGATCTATCAAATGATCTATCTTGCCCGTACTAAAAAGAAAGAATGGGTAAAAACATATACCGATGAAATTATTGGACATGTGTGGATTGTTTTTGTGATAATGATGGCACTTGCCGGATTTATTGCCGGTAAATCAGAAGCCTGGCCGTTGATGTATCCGTTGTTTTTGGTTTTATACGGAATGCCTACATTTTTAAGCGGAGCAATTATTAAATTTTCTCCATTAAAAGCAGGTGCTGTTGGTTGTTGGGTGCTGGCCATTGCATCTGCATTTGTTCCAGCTCATTATCAGGTGTTGTTTCTTGCACTGGCTGTTCTTTCAGCATGGATTATTCCCGGTTACCTGCTTTGTTCACAGTTTAAAAAACAAAACTGATATGGAAGAAAAACAATTATCAGAAAAGGAAAGTCTGCTTATCATTCAGCAAATGATCAGCCGTGCAAAAGATGTGTTTGTTGATACAGGCATTGGTCCAATTCTGTGGGGAGCGGTGATTACGATTTGCAGTTTGGTTCAGTTTCTGCAAATACAATTCGATTTTAAACTTCCATTCGATATCTGGTTGCTTGCTTTAGCGGCCATCATACCACAGGTGTTTATCTCTATAAAAGAACGCAGAGAACGAAAAGCAAAAGGATGGGATCATGATATTATCGGCTATGTATGGATCTGTTTTGGCATTGGCATTTTTGTCATCAACTTTATAAACAATGTTGCGGCCGATCAACTCAATCCGATGTTGAGAGAATATCGGGAACTGGCCGGAAAAACAGACATTGTTAACTTCTGGAGTTTTGGAACCTGTTACCTCTTATTTGTTTTTGGCTATCCTACGATAGTTACCGGAGCCGCCAGAAAATTTAAACTCATGATTTTTGGAGGAGTGTTTTGTTGGGTAAGTGCAATTGTAAGTGCTTTTACAGTAGCTAAAATTGATTTTATACTCATGGCACTTTCTGCAACACTTGCATGGCTTATACCGGGCATTATTTTACGAACTAAATATTTAATGCAGAAAGGGAAGCATGTTTAAAGACCTCGATCCCATATTACATTCTCAGCTGCGGCTTGCTGTTATGAGTTTGCTCATAGGAGTAAAGGAAGCGGAGTTTACGTTTATTAGAGAAAAAACAGGTTCAACCGCCGGTAACCTGAGTGTGCAGATCAGTAAATTAAAAGAGGCAGGTTATGTTGATGTGATTAAACAGTTTAAAGACAATTACCCGCAAACAATTTGTAAAATAACCCCCACCGGTGTTGCTGCTTTTGAAACATATGTAAAAGCATTGCAAACTTATCTTCCCCGGTAAGTTTCAGATTTATTCAAACCTTATCTTTACCTGCTTGTTGTTACACAGCAATCAGGTTTATGGAATCAATTATAAAAGTTACCCATCTCACAAAAGTATTTAAAGAAGTTACAGCAGTAAACGACTTGTCTTTTACTGTGCAGCAGGGCGATGTGTATGGTTTTCTCGGGCAAAACGGAGCCGGAAAGTCAACCACCATCCGCATGTTGCTTACATTAATTACTCCCACTGAAGGTGATATTGAAATATTTGGGTACAATCTTCTCAGGCACCGGAAAGAAATTTTACGAAACACCGGAGCGGTGATTGAACGCCCCGATTTATACAAATACCTCACTGCATACGAAACACTTGAGTTGTTTGCAAAAATGAGCGGCATACGTGTAAGCAGGCAATCGCTTATGGAGCAATTAGAAATGGTGGGGCTTGCGCAAAGAGCAGGCAGTAAAGTAAGAACCTATTCTCAGGGAATGAAACAACGGCTGGGTCTTGCAGTTGCACTTGTACATAATCCGCAGCTGATTATTTTAGATGAGCCAACCAATGGATTAGATCCCCAGGGTATTGCTGATATACGTAATCTGATTTTAATGCTGAGTCAGAAACTTCAGAAAACAGTATTGGTATCCTCTCATCTGCTGAGTGAAATTGAACAGATTGCCAACCGTATGCTGATTATAGACAGAGGTTCAAAACTGGTAGAAGGAACCGTTAGTGAACTGTTTAGTCCGGATGATACTGTGATCTATATTGAAACAACTGATAATAACGCTGCCGCTCAACTGCTACGCTCAGGTGAATACAGCTCTTCTATAATAACAATGGAAGCAAGTGGCATTGAGTTAAAGCTCCGCAAAGATCAGATACCTGCATTAACCCGTTTACTGGTTGAAAGTAAAACAGACATCCTCGGCATCAGTGCACGTCATTCACTCGAAGATTATTTTTTAAAGATCACAACAGCCAATCAACATGTGGAGCCTTTTAAAAATTGAATTATTTAAAGTCTTTAAACGTCCCCGCACATACATTGCGTTTATTGCTGTATGGGCCATTGTAACATTAATACAGGTGGCTATTTATGTAGATGGTGCCAAGTATATGGATTTTGTATTGAAGGATGTAAAAGACAATTTTGATGTAATCGGTAATCCGCTTAATGGTTATTTTGTTTGTTTTATTATTCTTCAGACACTGTTAATTCATGTGCCACTGTTAGTTGCCTTGGTAAGTGCTGATATGATTGCGGGAGAAGCCAATATGGGAACACTGCGGCTGCTCATTACCAAACCAATCAGCAGAACCAAACTTTTGCTGAGTAAATTTTTTGCTTCTGCTATCTATGCACTTATCCTGCTCATCTGGATTGCCATACTGGGCCTTTTTGTATCTATGCTGGTGTTTGGTACAGACGGGTTGATGAATGCAAAGAGCTATGAAATTATTATTCTCAACGGCAACGATATTTTCTGGCGCTATATCTGTGCATTTGGATATGCTGCCATTGCATTGATCACCGTTGCATCACTCGGATTTTTCTTTTCCATTTTTGCAGAAAATTCGCTGGGCCCCATTGTTGCCACCATGAGCGTAATTATTGTATTTACCATTCTTACAACCCTTGATATTCCGTTGTTTCAGAGTGTGAAGCATTTATTTTTCACTTCGCACATGATTGGATGGAAAGGATTTTTTGAAATGAAACTGGATGCAGACGGTGTTTCAATTCCCGGCACCATCCGGAATTTACCGGCTGTTTTAAAAAGTGCCGGTATTTTAACATTACATATTGTATTATTTACCGGTGCAGCCATCTATATCTTTAAACGGAAAGATGTATTAAGCTGATTCAGTAGATTATTTAATTTATATGCGCATGAAATTATTCTTATCACTTGTTTTTGCAGTTCTTGCTTTCTGCAATACAGCTGAAGCACAAACTGCGGCAGACCTAGTGAAAAATGTAAAAGCAAAAATGGACAGGGTGAATGATTATGTGGCAACCGGAAAAATGAAAACCGATGTGGTATTTATAAAAGCACCTGTTGCAAACATAAAATCTTACTTTAAAAAACCAAACCGATTTAAAATTAAACGGGACGGAGGTATTTCTTTACTGCCGAAAGGTGGCGTAAGTGTAAATGTGAGTTCTTTATTGCTTACCGATGAATACACAGCCATTGATGCCGGACAAACAAGTATGTACGGAGTTGTATTAAAAATTATTAAACTGTTGCCGTTGAACGATAACAGTGATGTGGTATTAACAACCATGTATATTGATGAAAAAAATCTGCTGATCCGTAAAGCCAGTACAACCACCAAAGAGAACGGTACCTACGATATGGAAATGCAGTTTGGTAAATATGCAGAGTGGGGATTGCCAGATAAGGTTGTGTTCTCATTCAATACCAAAGATTACAAACTGCCCAAAGGAATTACGTTAGAGTATGATGATGGATCAAAAAAACCGGAACTTCCGAAAAATAAAAAAGGAAGAGTAGAAATCAGCTACAGTTCTTATATCATTAATAAAGGAGTAAGTGACGATCTGTTGAAATAATAAGATTCAGTGCTAGCAACTTCGGCTTGCTTACTCTTCTTCCAGCTTTTCATCTACCATACGTGCAAACATAGAAGCACTTACTTTCTTCATGGGATTACTTCTTGCAGCTGCATAACCTTTTCTGCTGCGGAATATATCAATCCCTGTAAAGATTGACGCAATTAATGAGGCTTCATCTGCTTTGCCTTTACCGGCAATGTCAAATGCTGTTCCGTGATCGGGGCTGGTGCGGATACTGCTTAAACCTGCGGTATAGTTTACGCCTTCTCCCAAAGCCATTGATTTAAATGGAATTAAACCCTGATCATGATACATAGCTAAAACCGCATCAAATTTTTCATACTGTCCTCTTGCAAAAAAAGCATCGGCACTGTACGGACCAAAACACATGATGTCGTTTTGCTTGGCATCTTTAATGGCAGGTTTTATAATATCTTCCTCTTCTTTTCCTATTAATCCTTCATCACCTGCATGTGGGTTTAAACCCAGCACTGCAATTTTTGGTTTATCAATACCAAAATCTTTTTTTAATGATTGTTGTATGATTTTTAATTTACTGACAATACCATCTCTTGTTAAATGACCGGCAATTTCAGCAACTGGTACATGTTCTGTTACTAATGCTATACGCATGTTTTCGGCCACCATAAACATCGCTACATCAGTTGCTTCAAAGGCTGCTTTTAAATAAGGGGTATGTCCGGTGTATTGAAAGCTTTCTGACTGTACATTTTTTTTATGCAGCGGAGCTGTAACCAGCACATCAATTTGTTTTTCCTTTAAAGCATACACTGCTGCAGTGAGCGATTTAATAGCGTAAAGACCGCCGGTATCGTTCAGTTGCCCGGGCGTAATGTTTACTTCTTCCTCCCAACAACTGTACACATTCACCATTTTGGTATTTATGCGTTGAAAGTCTCGTACGGCCTGGTAGTTAAAGTTTCCGTCATTAATGGATTTACGGTAAAAATTAATCAGTTTGTTTGATCCAAAAATAACCGGTGTACAAAAATCCAGTATACGGTTATCGCTAAGGGCTTTAATGATGACTTCAGTGCCAATACCATTAATATCGCCGCAGCTAAAGCCAATAACCGGTTTCGTTTCAGGAGTGTTCATATAATAAAGCTATTCCTGCAAATGTACTGGATAGTTGTTTACAGCAAATGACTTCTAAGCGCTTGGTTTGCAATTTATCTATCTGGTGGGTGAAATTACGGGGTTGCAGAAATAGACATTCTACTGGATTTTCAGGTGGAAAAAAGATGAAAAAGTAAGGGTTAATTCATACCTGAATTTTTGGTTGACATTATGTCTAATGGTAATTTGTGTTTAAATCTTAATCCCCATGAAAGCAATCATTTTCATTACAGCAGTAATGCTGAGTGCCGGTGCAGCACAAACAAAACAACTTCCTTTTATTTCATTTGAACCAACGGTAGCAGTAAAACCTATCCAACAGGAGTTTGGTTATTTCCGTGTACACAGGATGGGTAATGATGCCTCTCTTAACTGGTCGGTAATGAATCCGCTGAATGCAGATTTTTTTACCATTGAACGTTCTTACGACGGTACCAACTTTGAAGCACTTTGTGATATTCCATGTTCAGGTGCAGCAACGCACAAGTACAGAGATAACACGGTGTTTCCCGGTTATATCTATTATCGTATAAAATCTTATCAGTACGATGGTACAATGGTTACATCTCCTGTTGAGATGCTGCGCATTGTAAAGCGTGGATAATTTTTTTAAGGGTTGTGTGCACACTTGCACACAACCTCCTTTTATTTTAAATCCGGTACTTATGAAACAACTTTTACTCAGTTTGTTTCTTACAACTTTATTAAGTGTGCAAACTATTTCTGCACAAATAACCACTCCCGTAATTAAAGCGGGGTTTGGTGTTGATGCAGATTTGCGAAGCAATTTTTTTAATGGATTTCTTACAGCCGGTAATGATGACTGGTTCAGTAACACTGTTGGCGGAGGTGGTCAGTTTATGATTGATACAACAGGTGCTGCATATATTGTTTCGAGATATGCCTCTATGCCTGCTACCAGAATGTATCCGTTTTTCAGAGGCATGCGTTATCCGCAATTTTCAGTTGTAAATAATAAAATGTTGATTGATGGTATTTTTATCCGTGATCACCATGGCGATGATTCAACCGTATTTGCATCAGGTAGTAATAAAAACGGAATGAGCCCCAACAGCTGGTCTACACCAGTATCACAAGGTATTCCTGATAAGAACGATATACTGGATATGTTTATGCATGTGCGCAGAGATGGTTTCAATTCAAACGATTCATTGTGGATGTTTGGCGGATTATCCATTGATAATACAACCGGTAACCGCTACTTTGATTTTGAAATGTATCAAACCGATATCTATTACGATAAACCTTCTCTTAAGTTTTATGGTTATGGTCCCGATGCAGGTCATACTTCCTGGTTGTTTGATGCATCAGGAAATGTAATAAGGGCAGGAGATATAATTCTTACTGCTGAATACGGCAGTTCTTCTTTATCTTTTTTGGAAGCAAGGATCTGGGTACACCAGAGTTCGTTATCTGTTACCCCAGTTGCTTTTAACTGGGGCGGACAGTTCGATGGCGATGGTGCCGGTGCTACATACGGTTACGCCAATATTGCGCCCAAAACAGCCGGCGCTTTTTATACCGGATTGCAATGTGTAAACAACACCTGGGCAGGCCCGTTTTCGGTTGTGCTGCAGAACAATGCAGTTGTGACCAACTACAGTGCCAAGCAGTTTATGGAATTTTCTGTTAATCTCAGCAAGCTTGGTCTAGATCCATTGGTAACGATTGGTGATGCATGTGCATTGCCGTTTAGAAGGATACTGGTTAAAACAAGAGCTTCAACTTCGTTTACAGCAGAGTTAAAAGACTTTGTTGGACCATTTAGTTTCTTTCGGGCTCCTCGTGCAGATATAGCAACTGATTTTCCCATACTCTGCCAGAATGGAGTGGCAGAAATTTGGGTCACCAATCCTGTAGTTACATCACTTTATACCTGGAGTACACCCAATGGCCGCATTGTAACAGATACTTTAGGAGACAGAATTACTATTGATCAACCGGGTACATACATTGTGCGTCAGCAGTTGATGGATAGCTGCGGTTCAACTTATGCATCAGATACGATTGTGATAGCTCAAAATAATGCCTGTGATGTATTAAAAGGGAAGCCGCTTCATTTTAATGCAAGAATAAGAGATGCACAGGCAGCTGTCATTGACTGGAACAGTGATGATTTTGCAGCAGGAGTGAGTTATGAAATTGAGCGGAGTACCGATGGCCTGCATTATACTTCCGTTGCACATCTGCCGGCCAACAGTTCGGGTATTTATTCACATACAGATGATATGAGCAGGGTAACCGGCTATGAACTTTTTTACCGTTTAAAATTTCATGGAACGGGTGGACACATCTCTTATACAAATACAATCCGTTTACTTCTTGGTTTCAATACAAAACAAATACTGACTGTTGCACCCAATCCTGTGAAAGACCGCTTTCGATTAAGTTTTTTTATTGCAAACGAAGGGTTGGTTGAAATGAATTTAATCAGCAGTACCGGCGCACTGGTATACACATCAACTGTAAAGGCTGTTACCGGATTAAACGAATGGATAATTGAACGGGAGAACAGTTGGGGAGCAGGTCAATATATTTTGCAGGTGAAAGCAGGAAATGAACTGTTTCGAAAACGAATCATCATCACACAGTAATAAATTCAGCAGCCCTTCTTTACGGAGGGCTTTTTACTGCTACTTTTGCAGCGTGAACTATACGCTTAAAAAATCATTAGGTCAGCATTTTCTGAAAGATGAAACGATTTGTTTCCAGATAGTGGAGGCAATCATGGAAGAGCGTCCTCATCAATTGGTAGAGGTGGGCCCCGGAGCCGGTGCGTTAACCAAATATTTATTAAAGGAAAAAAGTATAAGCTTTAAAGCAATTGAACTGGATAAAGAAAAAGTAGATTATCTCACTCAAACCTATCCATCCATAAAAGATCATCTTATTCACGACAGTATTTTAGATACAGGTGTACCATTCGAAGGACGTTTTATGGTGGTTGGTAATTTTCCTTATAATATCTCATCACAGATTCTTTTTCGTATACTCGATTGGAAAGATGAGGTAGACTGTGTGGTGGGGATGTTTCAGAAAGAAGTAGCACAACGCATTGCATCTAAAGAAGGCAATAAATCGTATGGTATATTGAGTGTGTTGGTGCAGGCTTATTTTGATGTGGAGTATTTGTTTGATGTAAGTGAAAACAGTTTTACACCACCGCCCAAAGTAAAAAGCGGTGTTATTAAAATGAAACCGGTAAAAGAAATTCCGTTAATGGAAAGTGAAAAGAAATTTACATTGCTTGTAAAAACAGCGTTTAATCAGCGTCGTAAAATGTTACGGAATGGTGTGCGATCTCTTTTTACCGAAGAGTTTTTAAAAGATCCGTTATTTAATAAACGGGCAGAGCAGTTAAGTGTAAAAGAGTTTGCGGTACTAACTTTTCAAATGAAATAATTTTATTACCGTATCATTCAGAAAAAAGAATCATCCGTTGAAAGTAATTATAACAGCAAAGAGTCATGAGTATCTGCAGCAAAAGCTGGAGGAGGGGGGCTATACGGTTGTTTATAACCCGCATATTACATACAATGAGTTGACGGAGCAGTTGGACGATGTGGCCGGATTAGTTGTATCAACAAGAATTAAAATTGACGCTCCTCTGATTGACAAAGCAAAGCAACTGATCTGGATTGGCCGTTTAGGAAGCGGATTGGAGCTGATTGATTTACCCTATGCAGAAAGCAAAGACATTAAAGTTTTCAGCAGTCCCGAAGGGAATTGTGATGCTGTAGGTGAGCATGCACTGGCCATGTTGCTGAGCTTAACAAAAAAAATTCACAGCAGTTTTGATGAAGTAAAAAACAAACAATGGTTGCGTGAAGAAAACCGTGGCTTTGAACTAAACGGTAAAACCGTTGGTATCATTGGCTTTGGAAATACCGGACAGGCATTAGCAAAAAAACTCAGGGGTTTTGATGTAACTGTTTTTGCACATGATAAATATCATTTTGGATTTGGAGGCGCACAATTGAAAGAAGCTTCACTGGAGCAGGTACTCAAGTTCAGTGATGTCATCAGCATGCATTTGCCGCTTACTGCAGAAACTTTTCATTATGCAAATCATGCTTTTTTTGAAGCAGCAAATCAGAAACCTTTTTTTCTCAATACATCAAGAGGTAAAGTGCATGATACAGTTGCCGTAATAGAAGCATTGAAAAACGGATGGATTGCCGGTGCCGGTTTAGATGTTTTGGAGAACGAACAACTTTCAACATATACCGAAGGGGAAGAAGAACAGTTTCAATGGCTTCAGCAGCAGCCGAATGTTATTTTAACACCCCATATTGCCGGCTACACGCATGAAGCATTTTACAAAATGAGCAAGGTGCTGGCAGATAAACTGGGTTTATTATAATATTACTCCGCTATTGTAAACGAAACGGATAGTTTTATTTTCTCCCATTGAATAGAAAGTACCGCATTGTTTTTCTCTTTCCGCTCAATAAAATACTCAAGTCTTTCAAGAGGCTGTTCAGTCATTTGTGGCTGCACAGTTATTCGTACAAGATCATCCTTTGCATCATAATCATCAGAGAGGTGCTGCTGATAATTTTTATTAATAATCAATACCCATTCATCTTTACCGGGAATGGTAAACAAAGCATATTTACCTGCTTCAACTTTTTTTCCGCCGATGAGAATGGCTTTGCTGATTTCGATATTGGTAGCACTATGTGCACCTGTAACCCACACTTCGTTGTAAGGAACAAGTCCTCCCCAGATATTACGCCCCCTCACTGCAGGTGAATAATAATTGATGCGGATAGTAGCAGCGCCGATTTCAGCAAGTACTGCGGCTTGAATACTTTTTTTAGAGCTGTCGTTTACAGCATTGGGGTGGTAAGTTGCTTCTTTCTTTTTTTCCTGTGCACATAGCTGCAAAACGGGTACTAACAGACTTACCAAAAGAACAAATTGTTTCATGCTGATATATACTTAAGCTGCCAAAATTAGGTAAACTTTTATGTTATTAAGTTGCTTTTTACAATTGAGCGCTGTTAAAACATTGCTGCAGACCATAAAATATGCATCCGCTATTGCTTTCTTTAATAAAAAGGTTCTATTTTTACAATTCAATAATCATTACAACGCTTCAGCAACCCTGAGGCGTTGTTATTTTTTTTGTATTACTGAAAAGAAAGGAGGAATTATGAGTGTTCAATATGTAACAAAAGAAACACTTGAAAAAATGCAGGCCGAATTACAGCATATGCGTGGAGTTGAGCGCCCTGCTGCATCAAAAGCTATTGCAGAAGCCAGAGAAAAAGGTGATTTGAAAGAAAATGCTGAGTACGATGCTGCAAAAGAAGCACAGGGAATGCTGGAAGCAAAAATTAAACAGCTCGAAGGTATTATTGCCAATGCACGCATCATTGACGAAGCAACCATTGATACCAGTAAAGTAACCATACTTACCAGAGTAACTGTTACAAATCTTGCTACTAAAAAACAAATTACCTACCAGATTGTAGGCGAGCATGAAGCTGATCTCAAAGCCGGAAAAATTTCTGTTACCTCACCCATTGGAAATGGGTTACTGGGCAAAGCCGTGGGCGAAACGGCCGAAGTACAGGTGCCCGCAGGCGTGGTAAAGTTTAAAGTAGAAGAAATTACAATTTAATTCTATACTAAGATTTTGTTGTATGAAAAAGATGAGCCATTAACGCTCATCTTTTTCTTTTACATTTATACCTGTAAAATACAGATGGCTGATGAAGCGTTTGATACATCAAGTTCGATCAGCAGTGAACAAACTGAAAATAAAATATGTTGGAGGCATGAGCATCTTTTCAAAAATTATCAACGGAGAAATTCCCTCTTATAAAATTGCCGAAAATGAAAAGTTTTTTGCTTTTCTGGATGTGTTTCCGATGGTGGAAGGTCATGTACTGGTTGTGCCTAAACCGGTGATTGATAAATTTTTTGATGTGCCGGATGAATATCTGGCAGAGATGCTGCTGTTTGCAAAACCCATTGCAAAAGCAATCGAAGCATCTTTTGATTGCAAACGGGTGGGTATTGCTGCCATTGGACTGGAGGTGCCGCATGCACATCTGCACCTTGTACCTATTCATACAGCAGACGACCTTAACTTTACACGGCCGAAACTAAAAATTACGGAAGAGCAGTTAAAAAATGCACAGCAAAAGATTCTGGAAAAACTAAATTAATTACAGCAATGAGTCAGTTACAATACGATGAGTTAGGATATAAAAAGAAAGGAAGAAAAAGAAATCCACGTCCGTTTTTAATCACCATTCTCTGTTCACTTTTATTTGCATACGGGTTATGGGAAATTGTTTATTCTTTTACAGGTAACATCGTTTTAAAAGGTGGTGTGGATACCTTGTATCCTGCCATCAATGCTTTGATGATGGTGTTTGCATTTGTAGGATTGAGTGGTGTATGGAGTATGGAAAAATGGGGCCCCGTCAGTTTTGTTATCGTCATCACTCTGAAACTGTTGGTGGATGCCATGTTCTCTCACTTCAGCTGGTGGTATGCCATGGGCTATATACCTGCCGTTTTATTTTTACTTGCATTGCCGAAGATGAAAAAAACAGAATAAGCTTTTTTGTTTACCTCCTCACCCGTCCGGGATTTTGTTTTAAAAAATCTTCCCATCCGTTTAATTTGCCTTTACTCTTGAGCAATACATTGGATGTTTGAAAATGATGACACAGCGCAACAGACAAAGCATCAGTTGCATCGTAATATTTTGGTTTGGCTTTAAACTGCAGGTAATGCTGCATCATCTTTAACACCTGTTCTTTATCTGCATTGCCATTTCCTGTAACAGACTGTTTTACTTTTTTAGGTGAGTATTCAGTTACACCTAACCCTGCGCTCATGGCAGTGGCAATAGCAACGCCTTGAGCCCTGCCAAGCTTGAGCATACTTTGTACATTCTTTCCAAAAAAAGGAGCTTCAATGGCAAAGTCGGTAGGGTGGTATTGTTCAATGATCTCTTTTACTTTTTCATGGATCAGCTGCAGGCGGATGTATACATCTTTGTATTTGGTTAATTTCAACACATCCATTTCAATCAGCTTTGGTTGATGTTGTTCAATACCTATAAGACCGTAGCCCATTACAACGGTTCCCGGATCAATGCCTAAAATGATTTTAGAAAAAGTTTGCAAACTGCCCTTTATTTTTGAACAAATAAACCGCTTCTGAACAAGAAATTCAAAATCTTTATTAATTACTTCCTCGGCCCTGTGCTTTTTGTATGGATTAGCATTTCTTTATACAACCAGATTCGCCTGCAACCCGACTTAGATCTTGCATGGCAGCAAATAAAGCAGGCTGTTGCAGGTAATCAAAGCTGGAAACTATGGCTGGCTATATTACTTATGCCCGTAAACTGGGGAATCGAAACATATAAATGGTATATACTGGTGAAAAAACATCAACCCATTTCTTTTGCTAAAGCATTTGAATCGGTGCTGAGCGGCCTGTCACTGGCTGTAAATACACCCAACAGAATCGGTGAATATGGTGGCAGAGTCGTGTATCTTGAACCTCACTTCCGGTTAAAAGGAATTGCATTAACATTGGTAAGCAGTGTTGGGCAGTTACTCATAACACTTGTGTTTGGATTTGTTGCATTGCTGTTGTTGAAATCTTCCTTACAGGATATGCAGCTGGGCGGTACACATTTTTCGGGCATTCTGTTACAGGTATTTCAATATTCAGTCTTCTTTTTTATCATTCTTACAGGCGTATTTTTTTTCAGAATGCAGTTGCTGGCAAGGATGCTGCGATGGATTCCATGGCTCAAAGAAAAATTATCTTTTACAGAAGTACTGGAAAAATTACCCGGCCGGGATTATCTGCAGATATTATTTTACTCATTTTTACGTTTTGTAGTTTTTGCGTTGCAATATGTGTTGATATGGCAGGCACTGGCTGTTGATGTAAGCTGGTGGCAGGGTTTTTGGAGCGTGGCGTTAATCTTTCTGGTGATGGCCATTGTACCGGGCTTTGCCATTGCAGATGTTGGTATTCGGGGCAAAGTTGCCCTCAGCATAATGGGTGTGTTCAGTACAAACAGTATAGCCATCCTGGCGGGCACAGCGGTCATCTGGTTGCTGAACCTGGTACTGCCCGCATTAGCAGGCAGTTTGCTCTTATTAACGATCCGGATTTTTAAAGACCGTTAAACGTTTTAGATAAAGCAGCGAAGAATAATTTTGATTGATCAATAAACAAACGAGTTTTAAGATGATGAAGTGTACAATGGTTCTGATGTTCAGTTTACTTTCATTTGCACCCGTTACCCGGCAAGGCGATGATGAGTTTTGCAGTATCAGAAACAATGTATGGCATAGTACCGAATCCATCAATTACCATGTGTATTATACATTGGCGGGTATTTATGTATATGGGGGCGAAGCAAATTTCAACATCAATCTGGAACGTTACAATGGCAAACCCGTTTATCATATTATTGGCGATGGAAAAACTACTTCCTTCTTTGATGGGTTTTTTAAAGTAAGAGATAAATACGAAAGCTTTATTGACACCACTACATTACAGCCATATAAGTTTGTACGCAATATTGTTGAGGGCGATTTTAAAAAGTTTGAATCAGTTACGTTTAACCAGGCAAGTAATACAGCCACATCGCAGGGCGGTACATTTAAAGTGCCCGAATGTGTGCAGGATGTATTAAGCTCAATTTATTATGCACGAAATATTGATTTTAATAAATACAAGCCCGGCGACCGTATTCCGTTTAATATGTTTATTGATGATAAAACATACAATCTATACATCCGTTATTTAGGGAAAGAGAAAATTAAAACCAAGTACGGAAGATTCAACGCTATTAAATTTAAACCCCTGCTCATTGAAGGAACCATTTTTAAAGGTGGCGAAAAAATGACGGTGTGGGTAAGTGATGATGCTAATAAAATTCCGGTACGTATTGAAAGCCCTATTTCTGTGGGCAGTGTTAAGGTAGATATGATGGGTTACAAAAACACAAGACATAAATTAACCGGTCTTATCTCCACACGATAGATCAGCCCAACTCACTCAGGTTGAAACCTTCTTTCATCCGGATACCTTTTTCAGTTTGTTGCAATGTGCAGCATTCGATTTGCGGATCATGTTCAAAGAAGAGGACAAAATCTTTTGTTACTGCTTCCAACAAAAAATCTTTTTTTTCATTTAGTGTATGCATCGGTCTTGTATCATAAGCCATTACATAAGGAATAGGCAAATGAGCAACTGATGGTAAAAGATCTGCCATATAAACAATGGTTTTGTCTTTATACTTTATTTGCGGCAACATCATGGATGAAGTATGTCCATCAGCCAAACGAATGGAAATAGATTCTGAAAAGGGAATAAGGACATCAATTGCAGAACTTGGTGGATAAGCAGTCCAGCCATCGCTGCTTGAACGGATATAATTATCTCCATTGATAAATTTCAATTGCCCGCTTTCCTGTATTGGTAAAATATTTTCTTTTAAGAAAGAGGCTTTCTCTCTGTCGTTGGGTTTTGTTGCCCATTCCCAATGACATTCATTACTCCAGAACGTTGCGTTTTTAAATGCGGGTACTAATTGATCCCCTTCACGTTTAATGGAACCGCCACAATGATCAAAATGCAAATGTGTAAGAAACACGTCAGTAATATCATTTTTACTAAAACCATGTTTCGCTAAGGAGGAGTCTAACGTGTCTGTGCCATGCAGGTGATAATGCCCCAGAAATTTTTCATCCTGTTTATCACCAATACCGTTATCAATTAATATCAAACGATCGCCATCTTCAATCAGCAAACAACGCATGGCCCAGCTGCAGAGATTATTTTCATCGGCAGGGTTTAATTTATTCCACATCACTTTTGGCACTACGCCAAACATAGCACCACCATCTAATTTAAAATAACCGGTATTGATTGTATAAAGTTTCATAACTTCAATGTTTGTACTTTTCTCTGGGTTTGCAAGGTATGCCAAAGAAAGAGCAGACCCACTGCAAAGAAAATGATCAATACTAAAATAGAGTTTCGCATATCTTTTGTAAGGCCTTCAATGATTCCAAAAGAGAACAGCCCAATGACAATGGCAAATTTTTCTGTTACATCATAAAAACTAAAGAACGATGCAGTGTCTTTTGTTTGCGGCATCAGTTTGGCATAAGTAGCACGGCTCAATGCCTGTATACCCCCCATCACCAAACCAACAAAAGAGGCTACAATATAAAAATGCATTTCAGTTTGAATATAGTAACCGCCAATGCAGGCACACACCCATAACAGAACTGTAAAAATCAACACCCGAATATTACCGAATCTGCCCGATAGCCTCGACATCAGCAATGCACCAACAATGGCTACTAACTGCAGTAACACTGCTGTAATGATCAATTTTACATTTTCAAGATTCAGGATTTTGATACCAAAATCAATGGCTACGAGTAATACGGTTTGCACACCCATGCTGTAAAAAAAGAAGGCAGTTAAAAAGCGCTTCAATACCGGCATTTTAATCACCTGTTTCCACACAAGCTGCAGTTCATGAAATCCATTCACCAATACATGTTTCTTTAATTTACGTTCGTTTTTATCGCTACGGTTCGGTAACCGGTTGAAGGGAATTTGTGCAAAAGCAACCCACCAGATGCCTACCAGTAAAAATGTAATCTTCAACGGTAATGCAGGGTCTTCTTTCATCACAACAACCAGTCCAAAACCAACAATCTGTAACAACACACTGCCAATATAACCCATGGTAAAACCTTTGGCACTGATGCGGTCCATGTCTTTTTCTGCAGCAATTTCAGGCAGGTACGAATTATAAAATACCTGCGAACCATAAAATCCAATACCTGCAAACATGAAACAAACCAAACCAAGTGTAACATTATTTTTATCAAAGAAAAACATGAGCGAACAACTCAATGCACCCAGATAACAAAAGAAACGCATAAAGTTTTTCTTATTGCCTTTATAATCTGCAATAGACGAAAGAATAGGAGATAACAGAGCAATGATTAAAAAGCCGGTAGCCAGTACATAATCCTTGAGCTCTGTGTTCACAAACGTTCTTCCAAAAAGAGTAATACCATCAGGGAAATTTTTGATACCTGTTACAGCAGCATAATAAGCAGGGAAGAATGTTGTGGTAATAACCAGATTGTAAACACTGTTGGCCCAATCGTACATGGCCCAGCCGTTTACTACTTTTTTTGAAGCAGTCTCCATACAGATGGTTTTAGTGGAGGGCTTTATGCCCGCATGAAAATAGGATAATAAAACGATATCTTATTTGAGATAACCCGTGGCAATAAGAATGAGTAAAACAATACCCATCACGATGCGGTACCAGCCAAACAAACGGAACCCATGCTTTTGCAAAAAGCCAATAAAAAATTTTATGGCCAGCATGGCTACAACAAATGCAACTACATTACCAATAACAAATGCCTGTGTATATTCACTTGAAGAAAGAATTAACTCATAGCCTTTTGTATCAACTCCGTTTTGGTTCCAGTCTTTCAGTAATAAAGAATAGCCGGTTGCTGCTGCCATGGTTGGTACTGCAAGAAAAAATGAAAACTCAGCTGCTAAAGAGCGGGTGAGTTTTTGTTGCATACCGCCAATAATACTGGCAGCACTGCGACTAACACCCGGTATCATAGCAATACATTGCCACAAGCCAATAATGAATGCTTTACCAAACGAAATTTCTTTTTCTTCCTGAATGGTATGTTGTTTAAATACATTGTCTATAAACAACAAGACAATTCCGCCGGCTAACATGGTAACAGAAACGGTGAGTGGACTTTCAAGTAATGCATCAATTTTATCACTGAACAATTTACCAAGAATCAACGCAGGTAATACAGCAACAATCAGTTTGGCATAAAACTGCCAGCTCTTTACATCCATAAATTTTTTCCAGTACAACACAACAACGCTGAGGATGGCACCCAGCTGAATAGCAACCGTAAACAGTTTGGTAAAATTATCCGACGGTACATTCATCAACCGTTCTGCAATGATCATATGTCCGGTTGATGAAATGGGCAGATATTCAGTTAAACCTTCTACTATGGCAATGATGATGGATTCAAAAGTAGTCACAAAGCAGAATTTGAAAATTTGAAAATGAGAATAATTTGAAAATGAAAAAGCCAATTCAAAAATTCGAAATCAATTTTCAAATTTTCAAATCGGCTCATTTTCAAATTGTATTTCTTAGTCTTTTGGTTTTTTCATGATGGCATAGATCTCAATAATGAGACCTGCAATAATGAGAAAAGGAGCCAGGGTTATACGACGGAAGCTGTACACTTCATCCTTATTAAACACATTGGGATCTGCACTTTTACCGCCAATCATCAACAAAAAACCAAGAACGATAACTGCAGCTCCAATGGCCATCCACTTGTAATTCTCTTTTGTAAAAATCGTCGCTATTTTTTTCTGACTCATAGTCTGTATTTGAGGGTTGCAAGATAAGGAAGTTTCGAGTTACAGGTTTAAAGTTGAATGTTTCTGCTTTAGTGAAACTCCGCAATTTATTTAACGGTTTAAATAAGCTGGCTTCTGTGCAATGGGCTCCTCCCTTTGGGGTTCCTGTAAGGAAGGAACAAAGTTCGGGGAGGGGCCTTTAATACAACTCATCCAGTTTCATCCGTAAATATTTCATCACACTGCGGTGCGTGCTGTAGAGGGAAATACCCACTCCAATCACCAATATAGAACCAAAGAGTATCAAATAAATCTTCGGGTCACGCAGGGCTTTCATATCAGGTATATAGCTTTCGGCCCAGGTAATTACGGCCCAGATAGCTGCAATGGCAATACCTGCACTGATGAGACCGTTGATGACAGCTCTGATGTTCATGGGTTTTGCAATAAAGCCTCTGGTGGCACCCACCATTTGCATGGTTTTAATTAAAAAACGGTTGCTGAACATGGCCAAACGAATGGTTGTATCAATAGACACAATTACAATGGCACTGAGCATAATAGCCACTATCAGTAATACAATGCCCACTTTACGGGCTCTGTCGTTGAGGGTTATCACCAACGCATTGGGATATTGCACCTCGCTGATAACGCCGGGGAACTTTGCCAGCAGATCGGCTGTTATTTTTTCAAGACTGTCTTTCTGCACATAATCTGCTTTGGCATAAAAATCTACACTTTCCGGTAAAGGGTTTTCATCCAGAATTTTATCCCATGTTTCGTTCCCGTCTTTATTATAAATTTCTTTTGCCATTTCTTTATTTACATAGGCCGATGACTTTACATACGGTTGTGCCGCTACATAATTCGTTAAGCTGTCAATGGCTTTTTTATTGGTAGTACTAAGCCAGGCATGAAACTGAATATTTTCACGAAGCGTATTACCTACTTTCTGAAAATTGAGAAAAATCCAGCCCAGTACACCCAGGATAAATAAAACCAATGCCACGCCAATAATGCTGTAGAGATACGAAGGCTTGGAGCGTTTCATGGATGCTTTGCTTTGTACTTGCGCCATGCAGATGAATTTTTTGTAAGTTCTTAGATGAATCTCTGCCAAAGCAACCGCAAAGGCAGGCGGGCAAATTTAACAGATTTAGCCCTGCAATCCTTAATTTTGTTGCCCACTTAACGATTGTAATCTGCCATTATTTTATGGATGGTGCATAAAGCAGGAAGAAAGATTTTTTTTAAGTCTTCTTTCACAACGCCTCACCCTCATTCCCTCTCCAAAGGGAGAGGGAGGCCAAGCATGAAATAAAAATATTGCTGTGGTAATTAAGCATTTCATCAGTAAATCATTTTTATACAGTTGATGATTACCATAAGTTGATGAACAAGGAATACTTGATGAATTGGAAGATATAAAAGTTGAATAATGAGATAAAGCACCGCTCTTTCTCCTTCGGGGAAAGAGTTGGAGATAGGGGCATTAATTACAAAATAAAAATAACCGAAACGGTCAATGGAATACAAGTTTAGAGAAATAGAAAAGAAATGGCAGGAACACTGGAACGCAACAAAAGCATACAAGGTTTCTAATCCTTCGACAGGCTCAGGACAGGCTCCGCTCAAACCGAAGTTTTATGTGTTGGATATGTTTCCCTATCCCAGTGGAGCAGGTTTGCATGTAGGTCATCCGTTAGGTTATATTGCCAGCGATATTTATTCCCGTTTCAAACGACTGAAAGGATTTAATGTACTGCATCCGATGGGTTACGATGCATTTGGTTTGCCTGCCGAACAATATGCCATTGAACATGGGGTACACCCCGCCGTTAGTACCGAGCAGAACATTGCTAACTTTCGCAGGCAGTTGGATAATATCGGTTTCTGTTACGATTGGGATCGTGAAGTACGCACTTGTGAACCCGGCTATTATAAATGGACACAGTGGATTTTTTTACAACTCTTCAATAGTTTTTACAACCGTGTAACAAACAAAGCAGAAAAGATTGATGGGCTTATTGCTGCTTTTGAAAAAGAGGGAAACGCAATACACCCAATTCCCAATTCCCAATTCCAAATTACTTCGTTTACTGCAGACGAATGGAAAGCCTTCGATGAAAAAACGCAACAGGACATTCTCATGCAATACCGTCTTGCCTATTGCGGTTACGGCGAAGTAAACTGGTGCGAAGCATTGGGTACTGTATTGGCAAATGATGAAGTAGTGAATGGTGTAAGTGAACGTGGCGGCCATCCGGTTGTGAAAAAGAAATTGCGTCAATGGTATTTGCGTATTACAGAATATGCCGATCGTTTACTGGAAGGTTTAGAGCGCATTGAATTCAGCGAAAGCATGAAAGAAATGCAAAGCAACTGGATAGGGAAGAGTAGTGGGGCTGAGATAACATTTGACATAAAAAAGCCCCCTCTAACTCCCCCGGAGGGGGAGAACCGACCTGCTTCTGAACTTCATCGGCAAACTGCAAGAGCATCAACTTATGGTTTATTAAAGGAGCTGAGTAAAGAACTTAAACAATCTCCAACGGAAGAAGAAAATATGCTGTGGCAATATTTGCGATCTCATAAAACAGGTCATCATATTCGCAGACAACATATCATCGACCAATACATTGTTGATTTTGTTTGTTTAGATAGAAGAGTAACCATTGAAGTTGATGGAGGTTATCACAACAACGAAGAGCAACGGAAGTATGATGAAGCAAGAACAGCCTTTCTGAATGAACTGGGTTTTGAAGAGATGAGATTTGCAAATGAAGAAGTAAAGCAGAATACAGATGCAGTTGTTGAAAAAATAATTCAAAAGCTGAATAGTAAACCTTCAGTTCGGCAAGTCTCTTCCCCGGGGGGAGATTTAGAGGGGGCTTCTTTGACTGTTTACACCACCCGCCCCGATACCATCTTTGGTGTTGACTTTATGGTGATTGCTCCTGAGTTGGATCTGGTTGATCAGATAAAATCAGCTGCACAAACAGCAGCCGTTGATGAATACATTGCTTATGTAAAAAGCAGAAGTGAACGTGAACGACAGGCGGAGAAAAAAATTACCGGTGTATTTACAGGGGCATATGCAGTAAATCCATTTGATGGAAGAGAAATTCCGATCTGGATCAGCGAGTATGTATTGGCAGGTTATGGCACAGGCGCAATTATGGCCGTGCCTTGCGGCGATGAACGTGACTTTAAATTTGCAAAGCATTTTAATATTCCCATCAGCAATATCATTGGCAAATATTTTAACGGCGAAGAAGCGAATGCAACTAAAGATGCCATCTTAGAGAACAGTGGTTTCTTAGACGGCACTCCCATGCGTGAAGCTGCTGAAATAGTAATTAATAAACTGGAGGAATTAGAAATTGGTAAACGCAAGGTCAATTATAAAATGCGTGATGCAGCGTTTAGCCGCCAACGTTATTGGGGTGAACCATTTCCGATTGTTTGGAAAAACGGTATTGCTTATCCATTAAGTGAAGATCAGTTGCCGCTTACATTGCCCAATGTTGAAAGTTATAGCCCTGGCCCTGATGGTGAAGGCCCACTTGCCAACATTCCAGACTGGATTAATCAGTTTGAGGGTTTGCAAGTCCCATCCTTCGGAGGGGATTTAGGGGAGGTTCGTGGTGCCGCCTTGGAGACCAATACAATGCCCGGCTATGCAGGTTCTTCGTGGTATTTCTTACGTTACATGGATCCGCATAATGACCAAACATTTTGTGATCGTTCAGTAAGTGATTACTGGAACCAGGTTGATATTTACATTGGTGGTACTGAACATGCAGTTGGTCATTTATTGTACAGCCGTATGTGGACGAAAGCTTTGTACGATCTTGGGCATATTGGTTTTGATGAGCCATTTAAGAAATTGGTAAATCAGGGAATGATACAGGGAAGTTCGAGGTTTGTGTATCGGGTAGTATTTACAAAGGGGGACATTAATAATGATGCTCCATTGTTTATTTCGTTTAACCTGATTTCAAAGTTTTTAAATAAGCAACTAACTGTTGAAGAAACTAACGAGTTGTTTCAAATTATTCGGGAAAGGGCTGAAGATTATGCAGACTGGACTAGTGTTAAAAACAAAGTAGATTTTTTGATCACTCCTTTACATGTCGATGTTAATATAGTTGATGGGAATGTTCTAGATATTGAAGCGTTTAGGAAATGGCGTAATGGAGAGTTTGCTAATGCTAGATTTATTAATTACTATACATTGTCTGACTTAGATAGTGAGAAGCCTGAGGGAATTTATTTATGCGGCTCTGAAGTAGAAAAAATGAGCAAGAGCAAATTCAACACAGTGAACCCTGATGATCTTGTAACTAAATACGGTGCAGATACTTTCCGTATGTATGAAATGTTCCTTGGTCCGGTTGAGATCAGTAAGCCTTGGGACACGAAGGGGATTGAAGGTGTACATCGTTTCTTAAAAAAACTCTGGCGCTTGTTTTACTTGCCCGCCGAAGCTTCAGCGAAGGAGGGCGATGAAGGAAAAGCAATTTGGACTAACGAGAAAGCAACGGATGCCGAATTGAAAGTGCTGCACAAGACGATCAAAAAAATTGAAGACGATACCGAGCGTTTTAGTTTCAACACCGGTGTAAGTACATTCATGATTGCTGTGAATGAGTTGAGTGATCTCAAATGCCATAAGAAAGAAATTCTTGAACAGCTACTCATTCTCTTAACACCGTACGCACCCCATGTAAGTGAAGAGTTGTGGAGTAAGTTAGGCAACGGTGGTTCTATTCTTGATGCTGCATTTCCGAAATTTGAAGCGAAGTATGTTACTGAATCAACCAAAGATTACCCGGTAGCAATTAATGGTAAAACAAGAACAGAGCTTACACTTGATTTGAGTATAACACAGGCAGAAGTAGAACAGATCGTGTTGAACAATGAAGTAGTACTGAAATGGCTCGAAGGCAAGCAGCCAAAGAAAATCATTTATGTAAAGAATAAAATGATCAATGTAGTAATTTAATTTGCGGTGGGTCACCCGCTGTATTTTGGGTGGCCCACCGGATTTCACAACAAGTAAAGCTATTCGACAATCTCTTGCCGGTGAGCCACCCTTGAAGAAAGCGGGTGACTCACCGAACTCCGCTTTTGATTTTTATTCAACAAAAAAAAATACAGAAGTTTTTTGCGGGGTGAGCAACTCTAAGGAAATCAAGTCGCTTGATCATTTGCGGTGGATCACCCGCTGTATTTTGGGTGGCCCACCGGATTTCACAACAAGTAAAGCAATTCGACAATCTCTTGCCGGTGAGCCACCCTTGAAGAAAGCGGGTGACTCACCGCATTCAGCTTTTGATTTTTATTCAACAAAAGACAAATCACGAAATTTTGTTTGTTGCCGGTGAGCCACCCTTGAAGAAAGCGGGTGACTCACCGCATTAACTTCACATTTCCTTCGGAGTTTTAATTTCTGCAAACAATGGTTATCTTTCTGTAAACATCTTCAGCTATGCCTGTTCCTGAACAATTCAAAGCTCCTTTTGAGTTTCAACAGCACTATCATATTCTGTTTCGAAGCATTGACGGCATTCCTTTATTTAAAACAGATAAGGAACACCTATTCTTTCTTGAAAAATGGAAACGATTTACAGATCCTGTTTTCGATACTTGGGCATATTCGCTGTTGGATAATCATACACATTTCATTATACAAGTAAAACAGCAGGTAGAAATAATCCAATTGCTACGTGCTTTAACTGGAGATGAAACTACCAAGGCAATCAAAGAGTTTCTGGATAAAAAAAAATCGTTGATAGGTCCTGTCATTGAACGACAGATCAACAGCTTTATGGTTTCGTATGCAAATACCTACAATAATTTCATTCACCGAAAAGGTGGATTGTTTCAACAACCATTCAGAAGAAGTGCAATAGCAGGAGATGCACATTTACAACAGGCAATCGTATATGTGCATGCGAATGCACAAAAGCACGGGCTGCAAAATGATTTCAAACTGCATCCACAAAATTCGTATCACACAATAGTCGAAGGGAACAATGCAATCATCAATACAGAAGCAGTTCGTAATTTTTTTGGTGGAATTGATAAGTTTATCAGTATTCATTCGGAGCAGGTTGCTTATTTTTACAAACACCAATGGCCCAATTCAAAAGTAGAAATTGATTCATGATAGTGTTGGTGAGCCACCCTTTCCTTTGCTAAGCTAAGGACAAAACGGGTGACCCACCGCTTCACCCTTCAAATTCAAAATAGCATGAAAAAGTTAGTAATAATTGCAGCGTTGGCCTTTGCAGCTTGTGGCGAAAAGAACCCAAACAACAATCAGCCCTTTGTAAAAGAACGTGCAACAGTTAATCCAACGGCTGTAAAGGAATACAAAACCGGTGCAGATACAGCGCAGTTTAAAGTGCAGTTGTTTGAGCAAAAAGAATCCCTCAACTACGAGGTTAAGTTTCAATACAAAGATGCAATGGGCGAAAAAATCTTTACCCTGCCCAACATGGGTATCATGCCAAAACCTGAACTGAAAAAAGGTGCGGATGATCTTTCATGCATCATTGGCTTTTATGATGCCGACAGTACATTTATGGAATACCGTTTAGTGAAAGTTGAAAACGGAAATCTGGTATACAGACATTTAAAAGAATATCAAGTAGAAGAGAAGAAGTGATTGACTCACTCAGCATTTACTCAGGTATATTATACAGGTAAAATACAGGTAAAATATAAGGGAGACAGTTCAAAAAACTGTCTCCCTTATTCATTTCTTCTCTGTGTCCTCTGTGCTTCTGCGTGCCACTATTGTTTACGCACAAACCTTATCATCGCACTGCTGTTCTCTGTACTTTCCAGATTAGCCGTATACCGTACACCGTTTACATAGGCAATCATAAAAGAAGTATTTGGTGGAATAGAGCCCAGGTTCTCTGCCACCATCACCAGTTCATTTGTTTCACTTAATGCAGCAACTGCAAACTTTACAACATATGGTTTGTCGCTCAACTTTACATGTTCAAATACCAATTGATTATTCATGAACAGTGAAATAGAGTCGCCGTCTATTTCTGCATTATCATAAAAATGAATTTCAATGGTATCTCCCAGCAATGGCAACTCTGTTGTTAATACTTTTTTCCTTTCAATAAATTTTTCTTTAATGGCCGGCACTTTTGTAATGGTTGCCGGAGCGGTTTCTTTTTTTGCTGGGGCAGGTGCTTCCACTTTGGTTATTTGTTGCAGCGTATCTTTTTGAACAGGTTGTTGAACGGGAGGATTATCTTTTACAACAACCGGCTCTTCTCTTTTTGGCTGTTGAACAACTTCCGGTTTTGTTGGGGCAGTAACAACAGGCTCCGGTTGTTTTACTGTTTTATGAATAGAAGCAATACTGTCAATAAACACCGGATCGTTTGCACCTACGGTATAATTTTCAATCACATAATCCCATTCATCTCTAAAGGATGGATTTTCCACTTTATCTAAATGCAGGTTGCCTTTGTTTTTCTGTTCTTCTTTTGTTACCGCTTTTCCATCTAACATCATTATTCCGCCACCCGGACAATTAAAATCAGCTTCCATCAGCAATGGTAATTCTCCCGGTTGAAGAACTGATACTCTTGGTGTTTTTGCTTCGAGTAATTCATCATCCCACCAGATCACTTCATTGGTTTGCTGATTAAAATATCCTTTCACTGCATAACGACGGTAGTTGGTTGCTGATTCATAGTAATAGGAAGTGCCGAATAAACTATCGCCCCGTTGAATTAATTTCAACTCCAGTTTTGCCGGGCGCAAACCATTGCCCACTTTTCCTTTCCACACACCTGTAATCATTTGTGCTTGGGTGAATAGGCTTAATAAAAGAAAAGCAGCCAGTAAACAGAGGGAATACTTCTTCATACAATAGTGCTTAAACGAAATGTTGATGTAAATATTTTTTGCTGATGTTAATCTTTCAACAAAAGCAGCAGGTTTTTTGTATTAGTAAGAAATTAGCATATGGCACAGGCAAACAGTCAATTAATTGAAGCGCTGCGTGAAACAGCAGCCCGTCTCCGCAACGGTGCGGCTTATGCATGGGGTAACCATGGCGCCTGCAACTGCGGCAATCTTACACAGGTTGTTACCAAATTAAGCAAGGAAGAAATACTGGCGTATGCCCACACCGGTTTTGGGGAGTGGACAGAGTTGGCCGAAGATTATTGTGCTGTTACGAATGCGCCCGCCGGTTTGCTTATCAGTAAACTGCAGGAAATTGGTTTAACACCGAGTGATATTCATAACCTTGAATATCTGGAAGACAAAACCGTGTTGCAACAATTGCCCGGAGGTTTCCGCTGGCTGCAACGCAATGTTCGTGAAGATGTGGTTGTTTATTTTGAAACATTTGCAAATATGTTAGAAGACCAGTTAGCAAACAATCTATCTATATCGTTCGATGAATTATTTCAAGTGAAGCAACCTGAATTTATTCATTAAGTTAACCTGTGAAAAACAAAACGCCGGTCAATTGACCGGCGTTCTTTTTATAAGTAAAAAATCAGATTGCTTACTTTTTAATCGCCTTCAGCATTTCTTCTACTGCTTTTTCAATCTGAGTATCTTTTCCGTTAATGAATGCATCATAAGGGAGTTCAACACGTACATCCGGTTCTAACTGAAAATTTTCAAGCAAACGATTTTCTTTTACACCAAAGTTGCCGATCATGGGTATGCCAAACACCAGTGTGGGATCAATTTGTGTTTCCCACCAAACCGATGTACTGGTGCCGGGCACAGGCATACCAATCAATTTACCAATTCCTTTTGCACGGTATGCATAGGGAAAGGTATGAGCATCACTGTAATTCGCTTCACTCATCACTACACAACTTGGTTTAAACCATTTACCCTGCGGCTCGCCACCTTCTGCACTAAAGCCGTATGGTTTGAAGGTGATATAATTTTTTCCATTCAGAAAGTTCGACAGGTCTTCATGCAACCAGCCGCCACCATTGAAGCGTGTATCAACGATCAATGCTTCTTTACCGGCATTGCGACCAAGCACTTCTTCATAAACAGTTCTGTAACTGCCATCGTTCATTCCCTGAACATGCACATAGCCAACTTTACCGCCACTCAGTTTATCAACCATGTTCCGCATTGTGTTTACCCAACGTGTATACAGTAAACTTTGTTCTGCTGCACCTGTAATTGGTTTTACACTTTCTTCAAAGCGATTGTTTTTTGATGGATCAAACACAGACAACAATACATTTCTTCCTGCTTTACGGTTTAATAAAGTTGCCCAATCACTTGCAGCAGTAACCGCATCACCATCTATTTTTTCAATCATCATTCCTGCTTTGATCTTGCTGTTGGCAACATCTAATGGTCCGCCAGATATTACTTCGGTAATTTTTAAACCTGCTCCGCCAACAAACTCATCATAAAACAAACCAAGCGAAGCTGTTTGATCAGCATTCGGATTTGGTGAATTATATCTACCTCCTGTATGTGATGCATTTAACTCGCCCAGCATTTCACTCAACAATTCCTGAAAATCATAATTGTTGTTGATATAAGGAAGGAATCTTGTGTACGCTTGTTTATACATTTCCCAATCAACTCCGTGCAGTTTGGGATCGTAGAATTTTTTCTTCACCTGCCTCCATGCATGTTCCAAAATGTAAGCACGCTCACCTGCAGTATTCAACACCATTTCACTACGAATGCTGATAGGAGTGATCTTGCTTGTTTCTGTTTCAAACTTCATTAAACCCTGTTCACTGATTACAAACAAGGCTTTGCCATCACTTGAAGCAATAAAACTGGCACCATTACCTAACCGTGTAATGATTTTTGTTTCTCTTGTTCTTGTGTTCATTTCCCATAGATCGGTATAGCGATCTGTATTGGCAGAGTACCAGAGTTTTTCGCCGTTGGTTGAAATGGCATAACTGCCAATGCTCATGGAGTTGATGGTTAAACGCAGTTTACGGTTATGGATATTTTCAAAATTTGGTTGCCGGTTTTTCTTTGCAATGGAGTCTTTTACTCTTGTTGCAGAATCTTTTTTTGTTTTGTCTTCCTGATCTTTCAGCAACGCATAATCTTCTTTGATTAAACGAAAACGATCATAACTATCCTGATCAAAAAACATAATGGAAATATCCGATTCCCGTTCTCCCTGAAAAGCCATTGGACGTTTACCATATTTATCGGTTGACCAGAGCAATGCTCTTCCATCCAGCGCATAGGTTTGTCCGCCATCAAAAAAACCGCTTTGCGTAACATCTGTACCATCTTTATCAGATCCATCAGCTTTATAAATGACGATTTCTCTGGTACCATAGCGGCCTTTGCTGCTCACTGTTGCAAGCCATTTACTGTCGGGACTCCAATCAAAACTCTGATCACCATCCCGGTAAGAAAAATTCATACCTGCAGGGATGATTGTTTTTGAAGTCTTTGATGCGATATTGTATACGTTTAAAATATTTCTGTCTTCGAGAAACGCAATTTCTTTACCATCGGGAGATACATCGGGTTGAAATTCTTCTTTATCCGTCGCAATCACTGTTTCTTCTTTCAGCAATGTAGAGGCATAGAAATACGGTTCTTCTTTCCGTACAATTGTTGAACGGTATATATCCCAGCTTCCGTTGCGTTCGGTTGAGTAGTAAATGCTTTTACCATCGGCACCAAACTCTACCATGCGTTCCTGTTGCGGCGTATTGGTGATGCGTTTGGTAATACCACCATCTACACTTGTTACAAATACTTCGCCACGATAAACAATGGCCACTTCTTTTCCATTAGGTGAAACAGCAAAATCGCCATTGGTAGCAACAACAGGTACAATACGTTCTTCATTTGTTTTTGCATCTGCAATAATGTTCACCTTTACTTTCTTTGATTCACCATCATTCTTTAACGTATAAATTTCTCCGTTCCATGTAAAGCAAAGTGTATTGTCATTTGCTCTTGTTAAATGGCGAACCGGGTGATCTTTAAACGAACTGATCTGCCGTTCTGCAATTTTTAAACGGATGGGTGCTTTATAAATATTCTGGCTGCCATTTTTTTCAGAGAGATAATACACATACTCATCATCGCTGCTGAACAGCGGTTCACGGTCTTCACCTTCATAGCTGCTGAACTTAGAATAATTTTTTGTTTTGAGATCATAGATCCAGACATCTCTTGTTAAAGAAGAAGTATGATGTTTGCGCCATGGATCTTCAGTTCCTTTACGATCCTGGTATACAATCATTTCACCTTTACTATCGTATTGTGCATGCTCCATGCCTGTGGCAGAGATCAACACACTTCTTCCTCCTTTTACAGGAACAGTATAGGTCTGTAAAAACAAAGCACCTCTTGGGAAACGAACATTGGTATTTACGGTATGTCTGGCGCTTCCAAATAATACAGATTGGTTATCGATGCTGAAGTCAAACGGATAATCATTGGCCGAGTTGTAAGTCAATCTTGTTACTTCACCGCCGGTTGATGGAATTGTAAACACATCGAAATTGCCATAACGGTCGCTGGCAAACGCAATGGTTTTTCCATCACGGCTCCACACCGGTTGATAGTCGTGTGCTTCATGCATGGTAAGGACCATTGCTGTGCCACCATCTGCATTTACTTTATACAAATCGCCTTTATAACTGAATACAATTTCTTTTCCATCGGGACTGATGGCGGGGTAACGCATCCACAACGGATTTTCCTGCGCTGAAATTGTTTGAAAAAAAAGCATCAGTAAAAAACTCAACAGCATTTTATACATAACCTTCGTTTTAGAGTGGTAATTTAGCAACTGCTAATTTAAACAGCAAAGAAACGAATGTCTACTCCACTCATCAATATTCTGGAAAAGAATAAACAGCAGTTTTATCCGGTTGTACCGTTTGAACCGGGCAGGGATCAACTGTTGAAAATGAATTTTACCGCTACTAATAACGATCTTACAAAAGAAGTGATTGAAGATGTTTCCAAGTTCAGCAACTATGTAGATGAGCAGTTAAGTAAAGCAGGTGCCCGTTACGGAATTGGCGGCTATGCCGAACACCGCACGGTGTACAGCCGCAGTAAAGTGTTTGATGCTTCTGATGGAGGCGAACCCCGCCGTTTGCATTTAGGAACTGATATTTGGGGCAAAGCAGGAACACCAGTGTTTGCGCCGCTTGGCGGCATGGTGCATAGTTTTAAATTCAATGATCATTATGGCGATTATGGGGCAACAATTATATTACTGCATCAACTGGAGAGTTTTGCTTTTTATACACTATGGGGCCATTTAAGTTTAAGAGATATTGCACTGGTTGAAGGACAATACATCAACCGTGAACAGGAATTTGCACATTTTGGTGAACCACATGAAAACGGACATTGGCCGCCACACCTGCACTTCCAGATCATTGAAAATATTGAGTTGCATGAAGGTGATTATCCGGGAGTATGCAGAATGAGCGACAAAAACTTTTATTTAAAGAATTGTCCTGATCCGGATTTGATTTTGCAGATGAATCAATTTGCAGGATGAGTGCTGAACTTTGCCAAAGTTAAAGCTTGTTGACAGATATATAAAAGCATGTACAACTTTGGCAAAGTTGGATGCATCACTCATTATTCATCACTCATCATTTCACAATCAAATAATTAAACATGGGCGTTCCCAACACCTGCATGGCACCAACCCAAAACGGAACGATGCCTTCTGTTAAACGTGCCGATTGAATAGAACCAAAGTCGAGTATATATTCCGGGTTCCAGTGAAAGTTATGTGCAAGCAGTTCCCGTACGGCGTTTTTTGCCGCCACATCATTACCGCAGATGAATAAATGATGATGGGCATTATTAACGAGTTGTGCATTCACCATCAGATTAGCTGTAACTGTATTCAACGCCTTCACCACTTTTGCTCCGGGTAATTGCTGTTGTATTTCTTCACCCAAAGACCATGTGTTTGAATATTGAGATAACAATGATGGCGGCATGCCGTTTGAAAAATCAAGCGGATTGGTTACATCAATGACAATTTTATTATTAAAATTTTCTGCACCTGCCTGTTTCAATACTTCAGTAACAAACACTCCGTTAAAACAGGCAAAAATAAGTTCGGCAAATTGAGCGGCATCTTCAAAGTTGCCATGCTGTGCATTTATTCCATTTGCTTCAACCCATGCAATTGCTTTTTCATTGGTTACACTCCGGCTTCCCAGCATCACCTCATGCCCAGTTTGAATGAAGGCAGTTCCAATTGTACGGCCAACAGACCCTGTACCCAGTATTCCTATTTTCATTCCAATACGTTTATTTGTTTAGTTTTACATCAAGTTACAACTGAAATGTCGAATCCTAATTTAAATAATGAACGGGAATTATTAAGTGCTGCTGAAAAGGAGTTTGAAAATAATATCCGGCCTTCTACCATTGAAGATTTTTCCGGTCAAACAAAATTGATCGATAACCTGAAGATTTTTATTAAAGCGGCAAAGATGCGTGGTGAAGCGTTGGATCATGTATTGTTTCATGGTCCTCCGGGTTTGGGCAAAACAACCTTGAGTCGTATTGTGGCAAATGAATTAGGAGTAAACATTAAAGAAACCAGTGGACCGGTGATTGAAAAGCCCGGCGATCTAGCAGGCTTACTCACTAATCTTGAAACAAACGATGTATTGTTTATTGATGAGATTCATCGTTTGAGTACAGTGGTAGAAGAATATTTATATGCGGCGATGGAGGATTATCGTATTGATATCATGATCGACAGCGGACCCAATGCAAGAAGTATCCAGATCAATCTCAATCAATTTACATTAGTTGGTGCCACTACAAGAAGTGGTTTGTTGAGTGCTCCTTTGCTTTCAAGATTTGCTATTAAATCAAGACTGGAATATTATACTGCAGAAACACTGCAAAAAATTATTCAACGTGCCGCAGGAATCCTCAATGTAAAAATCACCAGCGATGCATCAAAAGAAATTGCAGGCAGGAGCAGGGCCACACCACGTATTGCCAATGGACTCTTGCGCCGCATGCGTGATTTTGCAATGGTGCTTGGGAATGGTGTAATTGACTTTGGTGTAACACAACATGGATTAAAAGCATTGAATGTAGATGAGTATGGTTTGGATGATATGGACAATAAAATTCTCCTTACGATCATCGATAAATTCAAAGGTGGTCCTGTTGGTATCACAACCATTGCAACAGCAGTGGGCGAAGAATCCGGCACTATTGAAGAAGTGTACGAACCTTTTTTAATACAGGAAGGATTTCTGCAACGTACTCCAAGAGGAAGAGAGGTAACTGCAAAAGCGTATGAGCATTTAGGTAAGAAACCCTACAGCGGAGCAGGTCCAACACTGTTCAGTTGAATGATGTAACTGTTACTTCGCCTGATCCCCTTCGTTTATTTCTGCTGTTTCAAGTTTGGGTTCATTCAACTCAACCACCCGTTTTGCTGTTTGGCGGTTACGCATTAACATGTTGAGCATTTCAACTGCAAAAGAGAACGCCATGCCGAAGTAGATATAATTCTTGAGATGAAGTTCATGCGCTGCTTCTGCATTCCATCCTTCCATCACCAGACTCAAACCAATCATTACAAGAAAAGAAAGTGCCAGCATTTTCAATGTTGGATGTTGATGTATAAACGCTGCAATTCTGGGGCTGAACAAAAACATTACCGCCATGGCAATAACCACAGCGGCAATCATAATCTCCACATGTTTGGCTGTACCACCTGCTGTAATGATACTGTCGAACGAAAACACAGCATCAATAATAATAATTTCTCCAATGGCTTTTCCAAACGAAATACCTTTTACATTTTTGTTTGCCTGGTTCGGATCTTCTCCCTCCAGTTTCTGATGAATTTCGTGAACCGATTTATAAATGAGAAACAAACCACCAACTAACATAACAATGCTGGCTAAATCAAAACCTTTACCAAACCAGCTTTCAGGGATGATATAATTTCCTTTTTGCGAAAGCAACCATCCGAGACCCATCAATAAAAGACTGCGTGAAAGAATACCGGTGATCATCCATAACCTGCGTGCTTTTTTCTGATCTTTTAAATTTTTTAATCTGCTGAGAATAATACTTACAAAAATCACATTGTCGATGCCAAGCACTACTTCCAGTACAACAAGTACAATAAAACTGATAATACTCTCTGATGTAAAAAGATGTTCCATTATTTTATTTAATTGTCAATATGCAATATGCAACCGGCAAATCAGCTTGCCCATTGTTTATTCTCTATTGCTTATTGATATTGTTACAAATTTTTTTTGCAATTGCAGGTCCTTCATATATAAAGCCCGTCCACACTTGCAGCAATACTGCACCTGCCTTTAGTTTTTCGTTTGCATCTGCCGCTGTAAAAATTCCTCCGCTTGCTATAACAGGAAGTTGGCCGTTCATTTTTTGTGCAATGTACTGTACAATTTCTGTACTGCGTTGCTTTACCGGTAAACCACTAAGGCCTCCTGCACCAATAGCAGCAACAGTTGCAGCATCTGTACCAAGACCTTCCCGACTGATGGTTGTATTACAAGCAACTAATCCATCCAGTTGAATTTCTCTGGCAAGATCAATCACATCATCCAATTGCGATAGAGTAAGATCAGGCGCTATTTTCAACAGAATCGGTTTTTGTTTACTTTCAGCACTCAATTTTAAACGCTCTGTACGCAGTGTTTGCAGATGAGATAAAATTTTACGTAATGCATCTTTCTCCTGCAGTTCACGCAAGCCGGGTGTGTTGGGACTGCTCACATTCACAACAAAATAATCAACGTAATCAAACAACTCATTAAAACAGATCTCATAATCTTTCCATGCATCTTCATTGGGAGTGAGTTTGTTTTTGCCGATGTTGCCGCCGATAATGAGTGATGAGTGATGAGTGATGAGTGATGAGTGATGAGTGATGAGTGATGTGCCTTGTGCCTTGTTCCTTGCGCCTTGTGCTTCTTTCCATTCTTTCAATCGCTGTGAAACTACCTTCACTCCATCATTATTAAATCCCATGCGGTTGATGATGGCTTTATCTTTTGGCAAACGAAAGAGTCTTGGTTTGTCATTCCCAGCTTGTGGCTTGGGTGTAACGGTTCCAATTTCTACAAAACCAAAACCAAGTGTTTCCAGTTCACGCAGGTACTTTGCATTTTTATCAAAACCTGCAGCAAGACCAACCGGATTTTTAAATTGTAATCCCCATTTCTCTACAACCGGAGTTTTTGACTTTGGTTGAAAGCCTGCAGCTAACAGTTTTTGAATAAAGCCAATGGAGCACAAGAAACGCAGTGCATTCATAGCAAAGTAGTGCACTTTCTCAGCGTCAAATAAAAAGAAAAACGAACGGATAAAATTATACATGATCAGTCAATATGCTTTAAAAGAATACTTAGTTCTTTATCTGATGTAGTTGTGCGGTCTGCTTTATCATATACATCGAGCAACACAATCCGCATCTGTTCAATACGTACAAGGTGATAATCCGTCCACCTCCACTTTTTCCGGTATTTTTTGAATTGATTTTCAACCGAACCTTATAACAGTTTTTCCCCAACGAAATACCCTGCAGTGGATCGTTTTCTAACGAGGTGAGAAAAGACGAGAAATCATTCTTTAATGAAGGGTATTTTTTTGCAAGTTGCTTCAGATGCTTTGTGAATATATCGGTACGTAAAATATTAAAGCTCATTCAATAGACTTTTTGCAGATTTGAGTTTTACTTCACCTTTATCTGCTTTTTGTGCTTGCTTATATGATTCAATAAATTCCTTTGCCTGTTTTTTCTTTTTCGGCGACCAGGCAATATCCGGCTCAGCAACAACAGAAATGAGGTCAAGATCAACTAAACCTTCAATGAGTTTCTTTGCTTTTTTATTCTTGAGCCTTATAGTAAGAACAGTTCCCATTCACAAATTTTTACAAAAATACAATTTGGTTTTAAAACGCCTCATTACTTAACTTTGAACTAGAAAGTTGCATAAACAACTATTTAACGATTCAACTCAAAAAAAAATCTATGCAGGAAGCATATATCGTTGCCGGTTACCGCACCGCAGTAGGCAAATCAAAACGTGGTGGTTTTCGTTTTACACGTCCCGATGATCTGGCCATTGATGTCATCAAAGGTTTGCTGGCATCTGTGCCGCAATTAGATGTGAAGTTGGTAGATGATGTAATTGTGGGAAATGCTGTACCCGAAGCAGAACAAGGATTACAGGTGGGCCGTATCATTGCTGCCAAAGCGGTTGGTTTTCATGCACCGGGTATGACGGTGAACCGTTATTGCGCCAGTGGTTTAGAAACCATTGCCATTGCCACGGCCAAAATAAGAATGGGCATGGCTGAATGTATTGTTGCCGGCGGAACCGAAAGCATGAGCATGGTACCAACAGCAGGTTGGAAAACTGTACCTGCATATTCCATTGCCAAAGATGAACCCGATTATTATTTGAGCATGGGATTAACCGCAGAGGCTGTAGCAAAAGAATACAATGTAAATCGTGAAGACCAGGATCTGTTTGCTTATAACTCTCACATGAAAGCAAAGGCTGCCATTGAGAACGGATATTTTAAACCGGGTATTCTTCCGATTAATGTAGAAGAAGTGTATCTCGATGCAAAAGGAAAACGACAGATAAAAAATTATGTGATTGATACAGATGAAGGTGTGCGTGCCGATACCAATACCGATTCATTGGCAAAATTGAAACCTGCTTTTGCTGTGAATGGAACAGTGACTGCCGGTAATTCTTCACAAACAAGTGATGGTGCTGCATTTGTTTTGGTGATGAGTGAACGTTTGGTGAGTCAGTTAGGATTAAAGCCCATTGCACGTTTGGTGAATTGTGTATCAGCAGGTGTGCATCCACGCATCATGGGTATTGGTCCTGTTGAAGCAGTGCCTAAAGTGTTGAAGCAAGCGAATATGAATCTGAACGATATTGATCTGTTTGAATTAAACGAAGCATTTGCTTCTCAGGCGCTGGCGGTTATTCGCACTCTTCATCTCAATCCCGATATTGTGAATATTAATGGAGGGGCAATTGCATTGGGTCATCCGCTCGGTTGCACAGGAGCAAAGCTCACTATCCAGATCACCAATGATATGAAACGATTGAACAAGAAGTACGGCATTGTTACTGCATGTGTTGGTGGCGGACAGGGTATTGCAGGCATTATTGAAAATATTACGTAGAAAGTCTTCGATCAATAAAAGAAAAGGGTGGTAATTAACCACCCTTTTTTGCGTAATTACCATTTATACAGCGTTTTTGTACAATTTAAGCTCTCAATTTATGAGGATGGAAGTTAAACTTTCAGTATTTTTAAGATCAAACAACCGTATCTTCTATCAACCCTTAAACCAAACCAGTTATGGATCGCAGAGAATTTCTCACTGCGGGTAAAAAAGTCAAACCTGCTTTAACGTCCAAGCCAAAGTCCGGTTCAAGAACTGCTACAGGCATTTCTCCTTATAATGGTCCATGGACCAAAAATGAAGTTGTGCATTTGCTCAAGCGTACAATGTTTGGTGCAAAAACTGATGATGTTTTTTACTTTATGGGTAAAACCATGGGAGAGGCAGTAGATGAATTATTAAATCCAACTGCTGCATTTCCTTCACCACCTGTAAAAGAATATGATGTCAGTGGAGCTGCTGCACCTGATAATGATGTGGCAACAGGATCTACTTGGGTAAACAGTATTAATAATGATGGCACCATTCAAAGCCGCAGAAGAGCATCCTTAAAAAAATGGTGGACAGGAACTATGATAAACCAAGACAGAAGCATTCGTGAAAAAATGTTGCTGTTCTGGCACAATCATTTTGCAACAGAAACAGTTGATGTTGGCAATGCCAATTTATTGTACAAACATGTAAATCTGTTACGCACATTTGCTTTAGGTAATTTTAAACAACTGGTGAGAGATATTACATTAGATCCTGCCATGCTTGTTTATCTCAACGGCAGGTTTAATACAGCCGTTGCACCCGATGAAAATTATTCCCGTGAATTACAAGAGCTGTTTACATTAGGAAAAGAAAATAATCCCAACTACACAGAGAATGATGTAAAAGCTGCAGCAAGGGTATTAACAGGATGGCAAATCAATACAGGAATCAACAGCTTCCCCTCTTACTTTACTTCTTCAAGACACGATACAGCCAATAAACAGTTTTCTGCTTTTTATAACAACACGGTTATTACAGGAAGAACAGGTGCAACAGCCGGTGATCTTGAATTAACAGATCTGCTCAATTTAATTTTCAGTAAAAATGTGGAGGTGTCTCGGTTTATTGCAAAAAAAATCTACCGCTTTTTTGTGTATGCCGAAATAGATGCAGCAACAGAAGCAAATGTAATAGAACCAATGGCACTGGAATTAAGAACAGGCAACTGGGAAATAAAACCAGTATTGTCGTTGCTGTTTAAAAGCGAACATTTTTTTGATACACTCAATCAGGGAGCTCAGATAAAATCTCCATTAGATCATATCATTCCAATTTGCAGAGAATGGAATATTGTATTCCCCAACCCGGTTACTGAATATGCAGATGCATATGGCATGTGGAATTATATAATGTCTGTGGCTGCCAATGCACAACAGAATATTGGTGACCCTCCCAGTGTTGCGGGTTGGCCTGCATACTACCAGGTGCCGCAGTTTTATGAGTTATGGGTAAACACAGATACCTTACCCAAACGCAATCAGTTTAGTGATGTAATGATTGGAAACGGATACTCCAGAAACGGAAAGAAAATTGTGATTGATGCTGTAGAGTTTACAAAAACATTGCCCAACCCCAGTGACCCTAATCAGTTAATTGTTGATGTGCTGGATATTATTTTTCAAATGCCCTTGCTGCAGGCATCGAGAGATCAGTTGAAAAAAGATTTTTTACTCTCGGGTCAGGATCAGGATTATTACTGGACCAATGCATGGCAGGCTTATCTCGCCAATCCATCCACCGCCAACTTTAATATTGTTAATCCGAGATTACGTGGTTTGTATAAATATTTTATGAACCTCGCAGAATATCAGCTTGCTTAATCTGATGCAACTGATCATCACTAAACGATTATCATTATGAAACGCAGACAATTTCTCCAAAATACAATTCCCGCTGCCATTCTTCCTTCATTGGTTGATGGCTTTTCTGTAAAAGTGCTGGGCGATAATCCCATCATGTCGGCAATGCTCAACAGCTATATTGAAACCGATCGTGCAATGGTCATCATTCAACTCAATGGTGGTAATGATGGATTAAATATGGTAATTCCATTAGATCAGTACTCCAATTATTTTAATGCCAGAACCAATATTGTCATTGCACAAAACAGAGTGCTGCCATTAGCAGGAACCAATGCAGTGGGATTGCATCCATCCATGACCGGACTTCAATCGCTTTATAATGATGGTAAAATGCGGTTGGTGCAGGCGGTAGGATATCCAAACCCCAACTTCTCACATTTCCGTGCTACTGATATCTGGATGAGTGCTTCCAACAGTAACCAGGAGTTAACAACAGGCTGGGGTGGGCGTTATCTCAGCGATCAATATCCCAATTATCCGGTCGGTTATCCTAATACCAGCATGCCCGATCCATTAGGAATACAAATTGGATCTACCACTTCCTTAACTTTTCAGGGGCCCAGTGTAAATATGGGTATCAGTATTACAAGTGCTACTAATTTTTACAACCTCATTAATGGTATTCAGGATCCTGCACCCAACACACCTGCAGGTGATGCGTTGAAATATGTGCGTCTTGTTGCACAACAATCCAATCAATATGCAACACGTATTGTTGCTGCAGCTAATGCTGTTCCAACACAAGGCACATATCCAACCAATAATACACTGGCCGATCAGTTAAAGATTGTTGCCCGTTTATTAAAAGGCGGATTAAAAACAAGAGTGTACATGGTGAGCATGGGTGGTTTTGATACACATTCATTGCAAACAAATACAGATACTTCAACTGGTACACATGCTACTTTAATGCAACGTTTAAGTGATGCCATTAAAGCATTTCAGGATGATCTGCAGGGATTAGGTGTAGCTGATCGTGTAATGGGTATGACGTTTTCTGAGTTTGGCCGCAGAGTAAAATCAAACGCAAGTGTAGGAACAGATCATGGAGCAGCAGCACCTTTATTTGTATTTGGAAATAAAGTAAACCCCGGCATTACAGGTGTTAACCCAACCATACCTGCCAATGCAACGGTAAATGATAATATTCCCATGCAATACGATTTCAGAAGCGTGTATGCTACACTTTTACAAAACTGGTTTTGTGTGGATAATACAACCTTGCAAACCATCATGCTGCAAAACTTTCAGCAGTTAGGATTGTGTGCAAACGGAACTTGCCTTGATCCAACGGGAGTACCTAATATTAACAACTCAGGTATTTCGCTTATATCAAATTATCCCAATCCGTTTACAGAATCTACCACCATTAGTTTTACCACACAGGGCGGTCATACACTTGTGCAGGTGATTGATGCATTAGGCAGGGTGATCAAAACTCCTGTTGATCGTGATTACACACAAGGCAACTACCGCATCAACTTTGAATCTTATGGTATGCCAACCGGAGTTTACTACCTGCGTTTCCAAAACGGAAGTACCCAACAGGTGAAGCCGATGTTGAAAGTGCGGTAAACTTTATCAAAATTTTTTTTTGGAGGAACAATGCTTGTTTTTATATTTGCAACGTTGTTTCAAAAAAATAAGCATGAAGAAGTATATACTTTTCGCTCTGGTTTTTATTTCTGTGTACCATAGTAATGGTCAAACTAAAACATCTTCTTTTAAAGGGATTGTTCTCAACAGTCTTAATAAAGAAGCATTAGCCGGAGCATCCATTTATATACCAGATTTGCGTAGAGGAACGATGACTGATGAAAATGGTCGCTTTATATTGAAAGATATTCCACAAGGCAATCATCTGGTAGAATTCTCTTACAGTGGTTTCAGCAGTTTGGTTGAAACAATTTTGATCACCGGTGAAAAGGAGCAGGAGTTTCAATTAAAACCAACCATTGCAGAAAATGACGAAGTGGTGGTAACAGGAGTATCAACAGCAACCTCATTAAAGAAAATGACCACTCCTGTTGTAGTGATGCGGAAGCAGGAATTATTACAAACAGGTTCATCCAACATTATTGAAGCATTAACAAAGAAGCCCGGTGTAAATCAAATGGGCACAGGCCCGGCTGTGAGTAAACCGGTTATCCGTGGGCTAGGATATAACAGGGTAGTGGTGATCAATGATGGATTAAGACAGGAAGGTCAGCAATGGGGCGATGAACATGGAATTGAAATAGATGAATACAGTATTCAGAAAGCAGAAATTTTAAAAGGTCCTGCATCACTCATGTATGGCTCCGATGCCATTGCAGGTGTCATTAACTTTATTACCAATGCACCCATAACGGAAGGAAACATCAAAGCCAATCTGTTCAGTAATTATCAAACCAATAACCGGCAGCGTGGATTGTTTGCAAATGTTGCCGGCAATAAAAACGGATTTTCCTTTAATGCTTACGGATCATTTAAAGCAGCAGGTGATTATCAGAATCGATATGATGGTCATGTATTCAATTCCAAATTCAATGAAAAAAATGCAGGTGGTTTTATTGGGTTAAATAAAAAATGGGGCTACAGTCATCTTGTGTTCAGCACGTTTAATCAACGGCTTGGTTTGGTTGAAGGTGAAAGAGACAGTAATGGGAAATTTATAAAGTTTGGCGGCACAGGTTTAGAAACAGTTGCAACAGATGCAGACTTCAGATCAACCAACCCGCTGATTCCATATCAACATATTGTGCATGAGAAGCTGGTAAGTGATAACAGTTTTTTTATGAGAGGTGGAAAATTGAATTTGAATATTGGTGTACAACGTAACCAACGGATGGAGTTTGGAAATGCAGAGGCACCCGAGGAAAAAGAATTGTATTTCGATTTAAAAACGATCAACTACACGGCACAGTATCATTTAAATGCTTTACACGATTGGAAACTGTCATTTGGTTTTAGTGGTATGAACCAGGGTAACAGCAACAAAGGAGAAGAAGCAATTATTCCAGACTATTCCTTAAATGATGCAGGTGTGTTTGTATTTGCGCAAAAGAAAATTAAGCAGCTGAACCTGAGTGGAGGAATACGTTTTGATAACAGAAATGTTGCAGGGCAGGAGCTGAAAGATGGAACCGATATAAAGTTTGAATCTTTTAAACGCAACTATGCAAATGTATCAGCCAGTGCAGGTCTTACCTATGAATTTCCAAAAGCTGTATTGCTGCGTTTCAATCTGGCAAGGGGTTTCAGGGCACCCAATATGGCAGAGCTCAGCAGTAATGGTGCACATGAAGGAACCAATCGGTACGAAGTGGGCAATAAAGATCTCAAATCAGAAACCAGTTTTCAGGTAGATGCAGGAATTGAATTAAACACCGAACATATTTCACTGGCAGCATCGTTTTTTAACAATGCCATCAATAATTATATCTTTTTTGAGAAAGTACCCGCTTTAAACGGAGCTGATTCAATTATTACAGTTGATGGCGATGATTTTTATCTCTTCCGTTTTGTACAGCAGAATGCAAATTTATATGGAATGGAACTCTCGGTTGATATTCATCCGCATCCATTGGATTGGCTTCATATTGAAAATTCATTTTCATTTGTGCGTGGATTGCTTAGCAAACCAATTGAAGGGAACAGGAATATTCCGTTTATCCCGGCAGCCCGTTTGGTAAGTGAGTTACGGTTCGATTTGTTTCAACAGCAAAAAAGTGTTTTACGCAATGCTTATTTCAAGGTGGAACTGGATCATAATTTTGCACAGCAACATGCATTCACATCATTTAATACGGAAACAACTACTGCAGCTTATACCTTGCTGAATGCAGGGCTTGGTACAGATATTTCAAGAAAAGGAAAAACGATTCTCAGCATTTATGTTGTGGCAGCAAACCTCACTGATCTTGCTTACCAGAATCATTTAAACCGCTTGAAGTATACGGATGAAAACCCGGCAACAGGAAGGACAGGTGTATTTAACATGGGAAGGAATTTCAGTTTTAAATTAAACGTTCCGCTGGAGTTTTCCTGGAAATAAAATCAATGGCGGTATCAAGACAATTATTAGCAGGGAAGGCTGGAAGAAGAGAAGAAAAAATTATGTAATCTAATCACTCATCGCCTTATCCTCTATCCTGCAATTATTCCGGAATTGCTTTTGTACCTTTTTTATTTTTATTCTGATGATGTTGTAAATTGGATCATGGAATTACCAATCAATACGCCTGCTTTATTATTCCCTGCTATTACATTGCTCATGCTGGCATATACCAATCGTTTTTTGGCCTTGGCATCGTTGGTACGAAGATTACATGATGAGTATAACAAGCAGCAGCAGGATGCTTCTATCCATAAACAGATTCTTAACCTGCGTGCACGTATCAGTATGATCCGTAATATGCAGGCATTGGGTGTACTTAGTTTTCTGTTGTGTGTAATCTGTATGTATTTAATCTTTCGCAACTATGCAACTGCAGCAAACTGGGTTTTTGCATTCAGTTTACTCAGCCTGCTCGTATCACTTATTTTTTCAATGATTGAAATTTTTCTCAGCACAAGAGCTATTGATGTGGTGTTAAGCGATATGGAACTGGGCAGTAAAAATATTTTTAAACAGATTCTGGATGATGATGATAAGAAATGAGTGAGGAGTGATGAATAATGAGTAGAGGGCTTCAGTACTGATATCTGATCATTCATTACTCATATTTTCAGTAATCAAATTTCTGCGGTTCGGTTGTATCATATTCATCAGTATAACTTACAAAAAAGTAGAGATAGATGGTGCGGCTTAAACGCATGATCCATGGCTGCAGAATAAGTAATAAAACTGAATTGATACCGAGCCACCAAAATACCCGATTGTCGTTAATGGAAATGCCAATCAATACCCACCATGCAATAAAAGTGGCAACTGAAATCGCAACTGTTAACGCATAGCTTACATAGCCGGTGCCATACCAAAACCCAGGCTCCATATCGTATTGCTGTTTGCATACTTCACATGCATCATGCATATCAAATGTGTGCTTAAAGTTATAGGCACTGTAATCTTTAAAAAGTTTACCTCTTCTGCATCTTGGACAATGCATACTCAACATACTCCACAAATAATTTGGCCGGGGTTTAAGCGAACTCATACTGCACAATTTTTGCAAAGGTAAGTAATGCGTTTTCCGGTGCCGTGATTTCAGTTACCTATATAAACGCAGTTCTTTCTTTATGATTGAACAGCTGCAGCAACTTTCTTACGTTCACCAATCTGTTGGCGCCACATGGCGTAATACAACCCTTTTTCTTCAAGCAAGTTTAGATGCGACCCTGTTTCAACCACATCGCCTCCTTCCAGTACATAAATACGGTCGGCATGCATAATGGTTGAAAGACGGTGTGCAATCAGGATAGTGATCTGGTTGCGTTCTGATGAAATATCCCGAATGGTTGAAGTAATCTCTTCTTCAGTAATTGAATCAAGCGAAGAAGTTGCTTCATCAAAGATGAGTAATCTTGGCTGGCGTAATAATGCACGTGCAATGGACAAGCGTTGTTTTTCACCACCACTTAATTTTAAACCACCTTCACCGATCATGGTCTCCAATCCTTTTTCTGCTCTTGATAATAAACGCTGACAGCTGGCTTTGTTCAACACATCTGTAAGCAACGCATCATCTGCAGTTGGATTTACAAACAATAAATTTTCTTTAATGGTGCCGCTGAACAATTGTGTATCCTGCGTTACAAAACCAATCTGGTTGCGGAGGTCTTCAAAGTTGATGGAGTTTTCATCCATGCTGTTGTATAATATATTTCCCTGTTGAGGACGGTACAAACCAACCAGTAATTTCATCAACGTTGTTTTGCCCGAACCTGATGGACCAACAAAGGCAACGGTTTCGCCCACTTTAACATCAAAGCTGATATTGCTGATGGCATTTTGTCCTGCCGTTTGATGTTTAAACGTAACATCTTTAAACTGCAGCGATTCAATATTGCCAAGGTGCAATGGTTTGGCAGGTGTAGGCTCCGGTTTCTTTTCCATCAGCTTATGAAAATTGGTGATGCTTGCTTCTGCTTCACGATAAGAGAGAAGAATATTGCCGATTTCCTGTAAGGGCCCAAATACAAAAAATGAAAAGATCTGCATGGTTACTAACTGACCCGCATCCATCTTTCCATTATAGATCACCCACATCAACATAAATAAAATGATTTGCCGCAAAGTATTTACAAATGTTCCCTGTACAAAACTGATGCTGCGGATGCGTTTTACTTTCGTTAACTCAAGCCCAAGAATTTTAAATGTATTTTTATTTAAGCGTGTTACTTCCTGTTCAGTTAAACCCAGACTTTTTACCAGTTCAATATTGCGGAGACTTTCTGTTGTAGCACCGGCCAGTTGTGTTGTTTGTGCTACAATTGTTTTTTGTACAGCTTTTACTTTTTTACTCAATGCATTAGAAATAATGATGAGTAAAATAATTCCACCAAAATAAATAAACGGTAAAGTCCAGTGAATAGACGATGCGTAAAGAGAAACGATGACAATACCAATAATAACGGGGAACAGAATATTAATGAAAGCAGAAACAAATTTTTCTGTATCGGTTCTTACTTTGGTTAAGATCGAAAGTGTTTCACCACTGCGCTGATCTTCAAAATCCTGGTAAGGCAGTTTCATGGCATGCTGCAGTCCATCAGTAAATACTTTTGTGCCGAATTTTTGCGTGGTGAGGTTTTGAAAATAATCCTGAAAGGCTTTTGCAATACGGCTCACCATTGCAACTGATATAGACAAGGTTAACACATACAATACACCGGGTTCTTTCCAGCTGAAAGAATAAAAGAAACGGTCCCAGTCAAAGTTATGCGTTGGGGGTTTATTGATGCCCTGATGCTGATTAGCCAGATTGATCAGCTTACCAAACAGGATAGGATCAATAAGTGAAAAACCGATATTGATGGCAGCCAGTGCCATGGTAAGTGCAATCAAACCTTTGTAAGGTGTGAGGTATTTTATTAGAAGCTTCATAATAATGATAAAGGAGTGAGGAGGTTCAAACACTGAACCATCTTTTAAAAATAAGACAAGTTTACAGGAAAACGGATTAATGATGTATCAACGAACGGTAGGTATCTGGATTTACTGTCATTTCCTGATGAAAAATCTTGGGATGGCATATATACGCTTTCAGCAGTTCGTTCTTAACAGCATAGGAAAGTGCATTATCAGCAGGAAACGAAACCGGTGTTTGTAATTTCAGCAGTTTTTCAGCACCCTTCAGCGTTAATGCAAAAGAGTGGGTCATATCATGAAAACCCGATTTGCTGATATGTTTTGAAATTTGGCGGGGGTAAAGATTCTTTACCATTTTCTGGTTCCACTTCAGCAACTTCAATGCACTGAGTACAAGATAAAAACGTTGCTTGCCTTTTCGTCTGCGTTCATTTTTGTCGTAACCCAGATAAAACAGTTCCCAGTCTTTCGGCAGCTCATTAAAAATATCAGGAATAAAACGGAACATGTTTTCATCGGGCACCACATCATCTTCAAACACCAGTACACGTTCGTATTTTTTTTCAACAATCAGTTGCCATAAATTCCGGTGGCTGAGTGCACAGGCAACTTCACCATGAGACATAGCTTTATCATACCTGTGAAATGCTTTGGCCTTGTGCTCACTGTACAAACCATCTGTTTTTAATTCTTCCATGGAGTGTTCCTGTTTATCAACACCATAAAAAAATTCAAACTGTAATCCTTGTAAGCGTTCAGTAACATGTTGCTGCCGCTCCGTAGCCCGGCGGATGGTTACTACAAAAATCTTATCGAAATACTCGTTGAGAAATTGTAAATATTGTAATGAGGGTTGCATTTGCTTTGCAAAGATGGGAATTTTTAACCAGCCCAGCCCTCCCTGTCTAAACTTCTGTATTGGATGGCTTCGGCCAGGTGTTCAATTTTAATATCTGCACTTTGCGCAAGATCGGCAATGGTGCGGCTTACTTTTAAAATACGGTCGTATGCACGGGCACTCAGGTTCAGTTTATCCATGGCTGCTTTTAGTAATGTTTGTCCGGCCTGAGTGATTACACAAATTTCTTTCAACTGTTTGCTGCTGATCTGTGCATTGGCATAAATACCTTCAACTCCTTTATAACGTTCGGCCTGAATTTCTCTTGCAATAATCACCCGTTCACGGATGGTTGCAGATGGTTCGCTGTTTTCTGCACCTGAAAGTTCGCTGAAAGGAACCGGTGTTACTTCTACATGCAGATCAATCCGATCAAGCAGTGGTCCCGAAATTTTATTGAGATATTTCTGCACAGCACCCGGCGGACAGGTACATTCTTTTTCCGGATGATTGTAATAACCGCATGGACAGGGATTCATGGAAGAGATGAGCATAAACGATGCAGGAAAATCAATCGCAATTTTTGCACGTGAAATAGTTACTCTCCGTTCTTCCATTGGTTGCCGCATCACTTCCAATACTGTTCGTTTAAACTCAGGCAACTCATCTAAAAACAAGACACCGTTATGTGCCAGTGAAATTTCACCGGGCTGCGGATTGGTGCCGCCACCAACTAATGCAACATCACTAATGGTATGATGTGGTGAGCGGAACGGACGTTTGGAGATAAGCGTTGAATTCTCCGGCAACTTACCTGCAACACTGTGGATTTTTGTTGTTTCTAATGCTTCCTGCAAACTCAACGGTGGAAGGATGGTTGGCAAACGCTTTGCCAGCATGGTTTTGCCGGCACCGGGCGGACCAATTAAAATGGCGTTATGACTTCCTGCTGCTGCAATTTCCAAAGCCCGTTTAATATTGCTTTGTCCTTTTACATCACTGAAATCAATTTCATATTCATACTGCGAATTAAAAAACTCTTCTCTTGTATTAACAACGGTTGGCTGTAGTGAAGTTTCATCTTTAAAAAAGTTGATCACATCGCTGATATGTTCCACTCCATACACCTGCAGGTTGTTCACCATGCCTGCTTCTTTTGCATTTTGTTTGGGAACAATCAATCCTTTAAAATTTTCTTTACGTGCCTGTATGGCAATGGGTAATGCACCTTTAATGGGTTGAATGGTTCCGTCTAAACTCAACTCACCCATGATCACATAATCGGCCAAGCGTTCAGGGTTTTCGAGTTGTTCTGTTGCACCGAGTATACCAACTGCAATGGATAAGTCGAATGCAGTTCCTGTTTTGCGGATATCTGCAGGTGCAAGATTCACCACTACTTTTGTTCTTGGATAATAGTGACCCGTTGTTTTAAGAGCGCTTTCGATCCGTTGCTCACTTTCTTTTACGGCACTGTCGGGCAAGCCCACCATGAAAAATTTTTGTCCGCCGCTAACGTTTACCTCTACTGTAATAGTAATTGCATTAACTCCGTAAACAGCACTTCCAAAGGTTTTAACAAGCATGCAGATAAATCATTGGGTTAAGAATAAACAAGGTAATAAGAAATTTGAATAATGAAGAATAACACTGATACCACGAATTATTAGAATTACACTAATTTGTGCGAATAAACATGGGTTAATATTTATTCATTCGTTTTAATTCGTGTAATTAGTGCTTACAATTTGTCCAACATCTCCACCACTTTCTCTCTCTTCAATATCAAATAACCAAAGCGATCATTGCTGATCCCTTCTTTTAATTGATAACTGAACTCCAGTTGTTCATCTGTGGCTGTTGTTTCAAAATAACGGAATGAAATATTGGGGTACACTTTCAACTCTTCACCTATCTCATACAAATGTGTTGAAAGAATAAACAATGAGTTTTTTATTTTCAACAAACCCTTGATCACTGCCGTGCTGCAATGCATGGCATCCTGTATATTTGTTCCTTTAAATAACTCATCAATCAACACCAGCCATTTGCGGCCATCGGTAATTTTGATCACCGTATTTTTTATCCGTTGCACTTCATTATAAAAATAACTTTCACCTTTTACAATATTATCCTGCACCTGTATATTACTCAGCAACCCATCAAACAAACTCAGCTCCATAGATGCTGCAGGCACTCCCATACCTAGATGCGCAAGATAAACGGCACAACCAACCGATTTTATAAAAGTGCTTTTGCCCGCCATATTAGCACCGGTTAAAAATAAAAAATTTGCTTTGGGGTTTAAGGTGATGTTGTATGCTACCGGTGTTTGCAACAATAAATGATACAACCCGTTGGCCTGTATTAAAGGCTCATCACTTTCTACCATGCTGGGAAAATGCAGATCGAATGTAGTAACTGCTTTTGCCATGCTGTAATAGGCATCCAGCTGTTGATACAGATCAATCAATGTTTCTGCATGTTGTTTAAAATTGTACCGCAGGTAATGACCAAAACGCAACATTTTTGCTGCTGATAGTTTTTTACGTTTGTCTGTTGTAAGGATCTGTTGCACTTGTTCATCCTTTAACCGCTTTTCAATATCTGTAACAATTCTTTTAATAAGAGGCGATGAATGTTCAGCGGTTAACAGTTGCTGCAACTGTTGCATACCCTTTAAGAAATCAATAAAATGATTTACACTGTAACGAACCAGGCTGTAATCGGGTGTATCAAATACCTGGTATAAAAAAGCAGGAACAGGGGAGTGGCTGTCGGGAATTTTATCGAACGGATAACCATAAAATTTTTCCAGTACAATGATGGTGCCGTTGGTGATTTGCGAGGGCCATGTGTTGAGAACTGGAATAATTTGCTGCAGCGCTTTTTGTGTTTGCTGAATTTTCTCCAGATGATGATGCGGATGTGTAAGCAGATATTGTAATCGCTCCTTGCCACCATCTGTGATGCAGAAATTAATGCGGTGTAACAATGAATACTTTTCTTCATTGTTAAAAATTGAAAGATCGTGGTATGTTACTTTATCTATTTCCATAATTTAATAGGTATGCCATAGCTTTAACAAGTTGCTTGAATATAGCATAGAGTTTTAGCTATGGCATACCTGAATATATAGCTGATTCATCGTTCAAATTTCAAGCGTTGTCCTTTCTGAGACTCATCAAACTGTCCGTTGGTCCGTCCATTAGCCGGACAGGCATACACTAACTGTCCGTTTACAAATGTATGTGTAATGCTTGCGGGAAAAGTAAAACCTTCCAACGGGCTCCAGCCGCATTTGTATAAAATATTTTCTTTGTTTACTGTTGATGGCTGATTCAGATCGACCAATACCAGATCGGCATGATAACCTTCCCGTATATAACCTCTTTCCTTTATCTGGAAACAGGTTGCCACCGCATGACTCATTTTTTCTGCAATTTTTTCTAAGGAGATCATTCCTTGCTGATAATAGTGAAGCATTAATAGTAACGGATGCTGCACCAATGGTAAACCGGCATGTGTTTGTTCATAAAGCCCCGACCTCACCCCATCCCTCTCCAAAGGAGAGGGGGAAAGAACACCCTCCGCATTTCTGATCAAACCTTTTTCTTCTAAAGTATGCGGTGCATGATCAGTTGCAATTACATCAAGCCTGTCATCGAGCAATGCTTTCCACAACGCTTCTTTGTTTTCTTTTGCTTTAATAGCGGGGTTGCATTTAATTTGATAACCAAGTGTTGCATAGTCATCTGCAGTAAAATGTAAATGATGCACACATACTTCACTGGTGATACGTTTATCTTTTAACGGCATCATGTTACCAAACAACTCCAGTTCTTTAGCTGTGCTGATGTGCAGAATGTGCAAACGTGTATTGTATTGCCTTGCAATCTGTATAGCCATCAATGAAGATTCATAGCATCCATCCACATTTCGGATGAGCGGATGATCGGCAGCAGTTAATTCTCCTTTCTCTGCTTTGATGCGTTCGTAATTTTCTTTGATGATGCTTTCACTTTCGCAATGTGTTGCAATAAGCAGTTCACTTTCACGAAAAACTTTATCTAATGTATTGTAATTATCTACCAGCATATTGCCTGTACTGGCACCCATAAATATTTTTATTCCGCAGATATCATTCTTGTGCAAATTTGCTTTTAATGTATCATCGGCACTTTGATTACTGGTGCCCATAAAAAAGGAATAATTAGCCAGTGAACTTTGTGCAGCAATCTGGTATTTCTGTTCCAGCAATTCAAGGTTTAATGCATTGGGGATGGTATTGGGCATTTCCATAAAAGATGTAACACCACCGGCAACTGCCGCTATTGCTTCGGTATAAATGCTGGCTTTATGTGTTAAGCCGGGTTCACGGAAATGCACCTGATCGTCAATAACTCCGGGAAATAAATGCTTTCCTTCTGCGTTTATTTCAGTCACATTCGATCCAAATTCAAGAGATGCGGCTATTTTTTCAATGCGTCCGTTCAGGATCAACACATCATTGCTGCTGATGCTGCCCTCATTTACCACGAAACAATTTTTAAGCAGATAATTTTGCATAACTTATTTTTACTTTTAAATCACTACCGCATGCAATTTAGCAAATGGAGTCTTTGCCCGGTCTTTCTTGTACTATCCTTTTTTTCTGCTGCACAAAGCAGCTATCTCCAGCAAAATTCAAAACATCTTCATTTTATTGACAGGCTGGAGATCAAAACAGGCAGCGTCAGCGATCTTAATTTCACTACCACACGGCCTTACGACCGGAGATATGCTGTTGAATGGCTGGGCGCAAAGGCCGACTCCATGCTGAAGTTAACACCGTTATTTTATAACACCGATACGGCATTAAGGTTGAGCAAAACAGATCATTACAACCTGCATAGTTTATACCTCAATAATCAGGAATGGGTAAAGGGCGATCGCAGCGTGTTTAACAGCAAGAAGCCGCTGTTAAAAAACTTTTACAAAACACCTGCCAGCTTCATTGAAAAATATGGCGATGATTTTTTTATCGCTGTAAACCCCATGATCAATTACCGCCAGTCGGTTGAGTTAAATAATACAGCACAAAATACATTTATCAATCAACGTGGTTTAAATGTAAGAGGTGGCATTGGCAACCGTGTTGGTTTTTCGGCCATGGTGATGGATGTACAGGAACGTGGACCGCTGTTTGTGCAAAACTGGATTGATAGTTTGCAGGCTGTGCCCGGTGCTAATTTTTACAAGACGTTTAAACAAACAGGTGTTGATTATTTTGATGCAAGAGGATCGTTCACGTTCAAAGCAGCTAAGTATATCAATTTTCAGATCGGGTACGACCGCAATTTCATCGGCAATGGTTATCGCAGTTTAATGCTGAGTGATTTTGGCGGCAACCAGTTATTTGTAAAACTGAATACACGCATCTGGAAATTCAACTACCAGAATTTATTTATGGAACTCCACAGCGGTGCAAAAAGTAATAACACCAATAATCTGGTACCAAAGAAATATGCAGCCATGCATCATTTAAGTATGAATCTGCTGCCGTGGCTGAATGTAGGTGTGTTTGAAAGTGTGGTGTTTGGACGGAAAGATCGTTTTGAATTTGGATACATGAACCCGGTGATTTTCTTCCGCACTATTGAAGGGAATCTTGGCAGCAGGGACAATGCCATGGTAGGGGCCGATTTTAAAGCCAACCTGCTGAAGAAAGCGCAGCTGTATGGACAATTGTTGATTGATGAGTTTAATTTTTCAGAACTGCGAAAAGATAAAACATGGTGGGGTAATAAAACAGGTATTCAATTAGGATTTAAATACATTGATGTAGCGAACGTCAATAATCTGGATCTGCAGGTAGAGTGGAACCGTGTTCGTCCGTTTACTTATTCTCATTTTGATTCAGTATCGAGCTACACACATTATAACCAGCCATTGGCTCATCCGTTGGGAGCTAACTTTAATGAGATTATTGCTGTTGTTCGCTATCAGCCAATAGGCAAATTGAATGTAACGGGCCGATTAATTTTTTGGCAACAAGGTCTTGATAGCGCAAGTGGCCGCAACGCAGGTGCAGATATTTTTCGCCTCAATACAGATATGCGTAACAGTAACTATGGTTACAGTTTGTTGAATGGTGTTAAAAGCACAGGCGTTAACATGTCGTTCCTTGCCAGCTATGAGATCTATGAAAATATTTTTATTGATGCCAATCTGTTGTTCCGTCGGTTTACAAAAGGAGCTGAGGCTGCACAAAATACAACGATGTTTGGTGTGGGTGTAAGGATGAACTTGTGGTTTAGAGAGTATGATTATTGAAACTGAAAAATCATTAAGTTTTGTTTTATAAACGAAAGTTAACGCTATGATAGACTTTTATAAAGTCAGAGTAGTCTTTGTAATACTCCTGACGCTCATAATTTTTGCCACAGAAGCACAAATTACTAAACTGGAGTTCGGGAGTGGATATAAGAAGCAAAAACCCGGCAAAGTAGATTTTATCTCTAATTCAGATAATTCAACTCTGGCAATTATTTCTCAATATGAGAGTAAATGCAAAGTGCATATTGTGGATAAGGATTTCAAAAAAATTGCTTCATTTGATTTACCTGTAAAAGAAAAATCATTTTATCAGGGAGGAGTTTTTCTGAATGATACATTACGGTTCTATTTTTTCACATCAACTTATACAGAAACTACGCTAACAACCATCAATTTCCTCTTATCCCAACAAAAGCCTGAAATAAAAAATACAGAAGTGGCTTTATTTAATGAAAATATTTTGCATTTAATTGTAAAGGAAGACAGGCTCATCGTTTTTACTTTAAAAAACTCTCAAGAGTCTTTTGCTGCATATACCTATGTGAACGGCGAACGAAAAAGTATGCATACTTATAATTTCACAGGAAAGGTTCCGGGAAAGATAAAAGCTTTTGACGATTTTGGAATAATGGGCAAAACCAGGCCTGCGCTTGTAACAAAACAATTTGAACCTGATTTTGAAAATATCATTAATCAAAAACTAAAAACATTTGTCAAACAGGATAGTATTCACATTTTGCGGAATTCCAATACAGGCGAAACCGTGACTTACAACCTGAGTTTAAAAAACAGTGGCTGCAGTTATCGAGTAATACATCATGCAAAACCTGAATATAACGAAACCGGTAAAAACAATTTGAGTGAAGATAATTCCTATCTAAGCGGCAACAGACTGTTTTATATAATCACTTATCCTGATTCGCTGATGTTAATGGTTCATGATTATAACAGTGGGAAAAAAATAAAAACTTTTACAGGTTATAAGAACGATACAATCTCATTTAAAAATACTCCTTTACTCAACAATGGTGAAGTAGCTACGCAAGGAATTTTTAATCGTACAGTAAATAAGCCTGCAGAACAATTTAAACTTTTGCAAAGCGGTCGATTGATGATTTATGCAGAAGAAACAGCAGACGGTGTTGAAGTAATGTTGGGCAGCTTTAAAAAATATTATACCGGTGGCACTATGGGTTCTCCGGGAGTACCGGGGGCAACAATTTCAACACCTTATGGAACAGTATCTGTAGGCGGGTCGCCTGGTAGTATGGGAGGCCGAGGAACTATGGAAGTAAGAGATCACATAGAAATTATAAGTGTACTAAACAAAGATGATTTGGAACATAATACTGTAATCAAAAATCCGGTGAGCTCAATAAGGCAACGAAAAATAAAATTTGCAGGTATACGGTTTAAGTTTAATATGCCACTTGAATTAATGTATGCAAAATGTGGGGGTAAAGAATATATTCTTTACTATAACAAAGGAGATAAGTTGTACGAAGTATTTGACTTTAATTCGATATTTAAAGAATAAGATTAATCGAATTTCACCTTATCTATACTTGATTTTGGGAGTACTGATTAATAATTATAAGATCGGTGTTCATTAAATTAAAAAAGACGAGATCTGGTTTTAATGTATTCAGTTAAGAGCGATCTTTCTTTCTATCCCTCCAAATGTATACTAAACACAATCATTCTTGCCTGCATACGATCCACTACGTTTGAGTAAATGAGGTTGGGATCTTTGCTGTGTACACTGCCAAACGTATTACTGATTTTAATTTCCGGACTGAAAATAAAACTGGGGAAATAAAAATGAAAGCCCAGACCGGCTTCATAACCAAAAGCTGAGCGGCTGAGTTTTATCAGATCTTCTGCACGGCGGCTCTGGCTGTTGCTGGCCAAATCAAATTCATATTTACCTCCACCTAAAATATACACTCTGAAATTGTGAATTCGGTCGCTGCTGAATTTCAGCTGCACAGGAAAACTGAGATAAATACTTTCAATGGTTTTTTCCTGGTAGTTACTGTCGCCGGTTAACGGATGATTCAAATAATAATTTACACCACGTGCAGCAAAAATGAGATGCGGATTAATTCTTGCTTCCAGATGATTCACTAAACGTAAGGTGCCAAGCAACCCCAAACCAAAACCACCTTTGTTCACCGGTGATACCAATGCCACACTATCGTCCTGTAAAAATTTAGGTGAATGGTTGAGTTGAAAGTAAGAGCTGTTTCCACTTAGTGTAATACCAAAATAAAACGGTTTCTCCTCATGATTGGGAAGATTGATTTCTTTTTGTGCAAATGAAGTGAAACAACATGCAAAAAGAAAACAGAGTACGATTATTTGTCGCCGCAATAAATACTGCATATGCCGAGCGTAAGGGGTTTGCATGTAGTGTTGGTAAAACCGGTTTTATTTAATACAGCAACAAATTGTTTTCCTTCAGGAAATGCTTTGATGCTGTTGTTCAGATATTGGTATGCTTTTTTGTTACTCACCGTACCGGCAATTCGTGGGGTAATAAAACCAATGTACAAATTGCAGAGTTGTCTGAATCCCGGGATCAATGGTTTTGAAAATTCCAGCACCACCAATCTTCCTCCCGGCTTCAGTACACGGTGAATTTCGCTTAAGCCTTTTTCAAGGTTTTCGAAATTGCGTACACCAAAAGCTACCGTTACAGCATCAAACGTGGCATCTGGAAAGTTTATTGTTTCACTGTCGCCGCTTTTGAGCTCAATCACGGTCTCTAAGCCTTTGGCACTCACCTTCACCCGGCCACCTTCCAGCATTTTTTCACTGATGTCAATGCCAATAATTTTTTCAGGTTGAAGCTCACGGGCAGCCATAATGGCCACATCGCCGGTGCCTGTTGCTACATCCAGCATCAGTTTGGGCTTCAACTCTTTTAATTTGGCGAGTGCTTTTCTTCTCCAGCTTACATCAATGCCTGCCGACAGAAAACGGTTGAGCACATCATACCGTGGAGCAATTTCATCAAACATCTGTGCCACCTGCTTTTTCTTGGTATCCGCTGAGGATGCATCAGGTACAACCTTATCGTGTAAATAATTTTCGGCCATTGGAGGGCAAAGGTAAGGAGGGAACAGTTATGGGTTATGAGTTAGGGGTTATGCGTACAAAATCAACCTCTCAATTTCATTTATGATCTTTACAACATAAAATAATGGCAATGCTGCTTGTTGTTACTCACCCTTAACCTTCAACCCTTAACCTTTAACCTTTTAAAACTATCTTGCAGCCGTGATTATAAAAAGTGCAACATATGTTATCAGCAGTCCGTCGGTTGATAAATGCCCCAAAGCAGATAAGCCTGAGTATGCGTTTATTGGAAGAAGTAATGTAGGCAAATCATCGCTCATTAATATGATCTGCAATAACCAGAAGCTGGCTAAAACAAGCGGATCGCCTGGTAAAACACAAATGATCAATCATTTTGTGATTGAAAGTATTGATGAGAAATCGCATAAGGTAAACGATTGGTACCTGGTTGATTTACCGGGGTATGGTTATGCAAAAGTGGGTATGGGTAAACGGAAGCAGTGGATTAAAATGATTGAGAACTACATCCGCCAGCGTGAAAATCTGTTGAACTTATTTGTGTTGATTGACAGCCGGCATAAACCACAGGAAATTGATATCAGCTTTATCAACCAACTCGGAGAATGGAAAATTCCGTTTGCTATTGTATTTACCAAAGCAGATAAGAGCACACAAAAAGAAGTATCGGCAACAGTAAAATCTTTTTTATCTGCATTGGGTGAGCATTGGGTTGAACTGCCTCCGCATTTTGTATCATCTGCAGTAAAATATACAGGCCGCAAACAAATGCTTGCTTTTATTGAACAATTGAATACGGTTGTAAAAGTTGCAAAGCAGGAAACGATGACAGCAGGAAAGATGGTAAAAAAATAAATGAATCAAGTGTGGTCGGTAAGAAAGCAACCACGGCGTACTAATAAAAAAAATCCACCGAGCAATCGGTGGATTTTTTTTATCAATGAATATCATTATTCAGAAACCACTAAGCGGAAACCATTTCCGTGAATGTTTACGATTTCAACTTTTGGATCTTCCTTTAAATACTTACGGAGTTTTGCAATGTACACATCCATGCTGCGTCCGTTGAAATAGGTATCGCTTCCCCAGATACGTTTCAACGCTGTTTCTCTTGGTAACAGATCGTTCTTGTATTCGCAAAGCATGCGGAGCAATTCACTTTCTTTTGGTGAGAGTGTATTGGTAGTGCCTGCTGCAATGAGTTGGCGAAGCTTGGGATTAAAATGATAAATACCCAGATCAAACTCTTTATTTTCTGTTTCGTGTTTGGTTTCTTCGTTACGTTTCAGGATGGCTTTAATCTTCATTAACAGCACTTCACTGTCAAACGGTTTGGTAATGTAATCATCTGCTCCCAGTTTGTAACCGGTTAAAATATCATCCTTCATCGTTTTTGCACTCAGGAAAAATAAAGGAACATCAGGATCAATATCACGGATATCTTCAGCCAGTGTAAAACCATCCACATGCGGCATCATTACATCCAGCAGACAGATGTCAAACTTTTCCCTTTGAAACGCTGCAAGACCTAAACGTCCGTCACGCTCAAGGGTTACATCAAAATCGTTTAACTCCAGATAATTCTTTAACACATTTCCAAAACTGCTGTCGTCTTCTACCAATAATACTTTAGATTTTACTTCTTCCATTGTTTCGTATTTAGTGTGACAAATAAAGATAAATCATTTCCGCTGCCTGCAAATGCGCCAATAATTTTTTGTTAAAGAAACGATGTTTTCATGAAAGACTAAATTACGCAGAAACTGTTGCATGACAGGAACCTGCTTATTTTTGATGTTTAAATAAATTTCTCATGCGTATAACAGCCGATAACCGTTTTAAGAAACTGATTGTAATAGGCGATCGCTTACTCATTAAACCCACAAAGCCCAACGAACAAACACCCAGTGGGTTGTACCTGCCGCCGGGTGTACAGGAAAAGGAAAAAGTACAGCAGGGTTATATTATTAAGACAGGCCCTGGTTATGCCATTCCAATGCCGGTTGATGATGAGCCCTGGAAAAATGAAGAGGAGCAGGTAAAGTATGTTCCGTTGCAGGCAAAGGAAGGTGACCTCGCCATTTTTTTAATGAGTGGTGCTACAGAAGTTATTTATGAAGGTGATAAATATTTTATTGTTCCGCAAAGTGCAATTCTCATGCTGGAGAGGGATGAAGAGTTATAAAAAAGCATCCTGCAAAGCAGGATGCTGAATTTGAAAAAAGAAACTGAAAAGTAGGTTTTACTTTTTATTCATAAACCACCTTCCGCCATTAGTGGTGTTTACCCCACTGCCATAAGTGCCTTCCAGAAACGTAAACTTTGCATCAACTGTTGATGAAACAGAGTATTGGAAAGAACCTACCAGATACGTGTAAGTAGAAGTTACTGTATTACCACTAACGGTGTAGGTGCCTTCTGCTTTACTTGCTGTTGTGGTATCGGTGCCGTCAAAAAAACGTACCGTTCCGTTTGCACGAAACAAGGCAGAATAACCTTGCGAGGGATAAGCGGTCGTGCTGCCGTATTTACCAGTCCAGAAACCAACAATCGTAGGAGATTCAGGTGCAGGGCAACTTTCTTTTTTGCAGGAGATAAGAACTAAACTGCCGAGTAATAAAACGCCGATTAATTTTTTCATGTGTCAATAGATTAAGGTTTAAAATGGTTGTCTGTTGCAAAAGTATTTTGCTCAGTCTCCCTGTGCAATACCCAATTCAGGTGATACCCAAAAGTGGTATAAAAAAAACGCTGCCTTGCAAGCAGCGTTAAACCAAAACGATTGAAAACCAAAACTGAAACTCAACAGTAAAACTAATTGCATTGTATGTGTTCTGCAATACTGCAAAACGGGTAATTCTTTTTAAAGTGGATGATATCTTTCAATGATCATTTCTGTCAAAATCCTAACTTTCCGAAAAATTATTTTATGGCAGATAAAGATCAGTTTGTACAAATAATAAAAGATGGTTATACGTTCAAAGGCGAATCATTCCGCCTGGGTACAGCCATGCTGGGAACAGAAGTAATAAAGGATGCACATGTTGCACTGGCATTAAAAACCATGAACCGCCATGGTTTAATTGCAGGTGCAACGGGAACCGGTAAAACAAAAACACTTCAGGTACTTGCAGAAGGTTTGAGCGATGCAAGTGTACCGGTTGTATTAATGGATATCAAAGGCGATCTCAGTGGTATTGCAGCTGCAGGAAGCAGCAATGCAAAAATTGAAGAGCGTATTAAAATGATTGGCGGCGAATATAAACCGGCTGCTTATCCCGTTGAGCTCATGACGCTGAGCGATGATAAGAAAGGTGTTCGTCTACGGGCTACCGTCAGTGAGTTTGGCCCCATACTCTTATCAAAAATTCTCGGATTGAATGATACACAGCAGGGCATTGTTGCCATGATCTTTAAATTTTGCGACGACAATAAAATGCCCTTGCTCGATTTAAAAGATTTTATCAAAACCATTCAATACATCAGTGATGAGGGAAAGAGTGCATTGGAAAAAGATTATGGAAAAATTTCCACTTCATCTACAGGAACCATTCTGCGTAAAGTAATTGAACTGCAACAGCAGGGTGCCGATGCATTTTTTGGTGAACCCAGTTTTGAAGTAGATGATTTAATGCGCATCAGTGATGATGGAAGAGGGGTCATCAGTATCATCCGGGTAATGGAGTTACAGGATCGTCCGAAATTATTCTCAACCTTCATGTTGAGTTTACTGGCCGAGCTTTATGCATCATTACCCGAAGAAGGCGATATGGATAAACCGAAGCTCGTTTTATTTATTGATGAAGCACATCTGGTTTTTCAGGAAGCCAATGAAGCATTGCTGCAGCAAATTGAAACGGTGATTAAACTCATCCGTTCAAAAGGCGTGGGCATCTTTTTCTGTACACAAAATCCGCAGGATGTACCGGCAAGTGTGCTGGCACAGCTTGGTTTAAAAGTACAGCATGCATTAAGAGCGTTTACAGCAGCCGATCGTAAAGTAATTAAACAGGCTGCTCAAAACTATCCGGAAAGCGACTATTATCAGGTGGATGAATTATTAACACAGCTTGGTATTGGTGAGGCATTGATTACCATGTTAAATGAAAAGGGAATACCTACTCCGTTAGTGCATACCATGCTGGCACCTCCACGCAGTCGTATGGATATTCTGGAAGAAACAGAAATTGATACACTGCTGGCAAAAAGTAAACTGGAGAAAAAATATGCTGCGACCATTGACAGCGAAAGTGCACATGAAATTATTACTGCCAAATTAGAAGAAGCGGCAGAAAAAACAAAAGCTGCCGAAGAAGAAGTTACAGAAGCAAAAGAAGAAAAGAAAACGGTTAAAGAAGAAAAAGGATTCTTTGATAACCCTACTGTAAAACAGGTTGGACGAACAGCGGCCAATGTTATTACAAGAAGTTTGTTGGGTGCATTGGGGCTGGGTGGTAGAAGTACAAGAAGAAAAAAGAGTGGTTGGTTTTAACGGGTACATCAACTTTGGCAAAGTTTTGAACGATGTACAAAAACATAATCATTCACTTTAAACTTTGCCAAAGTTTATTAAACTCTTTTTTCCCTTATACTTTGATGAATGTAATGTAAGAAACAAACAAAACGTATCAGCCATCCTATTTCAAATATTTATCAAACCAATCAGCAAACTCCTGCCATTCGGGATTCATATCAAATGGATTATGTTTGCCGCCCTTTTTAATGACGAACCGGTTAGGAACTGCTGCTTCAGTAAACTTTGCAATAATGGATTGTGATTGCTGCAATGGAACAACAGGATCAGCATCGCCATGCAAAATGAATACAGGAGGATCATCTGAAGTAACTAGATTAACGGGTGAAATCTCTTTTCCAATTTTACTCCGGGCAGTTGTATCCGTTACTTCCTCGTATAAATTCAATTTCTCATTATACTCTCTGAACTCAATTGCTCCCCATATTCTGTTTGCAGTAAGTATTTGTTTTGCATTCACAAAATTAAAACCGGCGCCTCCCCAATTCAACAAATCGGTTGGTGGAAATAATACAGCAGCAGCCTGCACTCTGGATGATACCCTGTCTACCGGATCTGCAGCAGTTGTATTTATTTTATCGTCGGCTGTTGCAACAAGTAAGGTTAAATGTCCGCCCGATGAGATACCTGTAATTCCAATATGATCAGGGTCAATGTTGAACTTAGCAGCATGGTAGCGGATATAACGCACAGCCCGTTTAATATCACTCACAGCATCGGGGATAGCATAGCGTGGTTGAGAGCCATGCATCACTGTAAACACGGTGTATCCTTTTTTTAAATATTGTTCAGTAGTTGTGGTGTTGATTTCAATTCCATTGTAGCTCGAAAACCAATTGCCGCTTTGTAAGGAAATGATTGCTTTGCCGTTTGCTTTTATTTTAGCCTGCCCGGATGACCCGGTCGGACGGGGCTTAATGCAAACCAATGTAAGTCCCATGCCGTCTTTTCTTCCATACACAAATTCTTCCTGTACATAACCATTGGCTTCGGCCCGTTGTTGAATTTTGAGGAGCAGCGGTTTCCAGCGTTTATCATTTTTTAATGGAGTAAGATCTAAATCATTTTCAATGCTTCTTGCAAGAACCCGGTTTGTTTTATCGGATACAGCAACTTCATTAAGCGATTGAAAAGCACTATCTGTTTCACCGGCTAATGTCCAGCGTGATGCAAGCACCCAATACCTGTTCATGGTTGCCGTTTTTCCTTCTTCTCTTATTCCTGCTGAATAAACTACAGCTGCATTTTTATAGTCTTTTATTTTAAACAGTGAATCTCCTGTTTTATAAAGCGAGGCTGCATTTTGAGCAACGGACAATTTTGTTGCGAGTAAATAAATGGATACAAGAATAAAATTTTTCATCAGTAGGTTTTATGAATTGATATAGGTAAAATGATTTAGTAGAACTGATTTCGATACAACACTTTAAATATACAGAACTCTTTTTCATCAACAAAGACGGATTCCAAAATGAAAGTTATTCACTTGCAGGTGGGTGAGAAGCAGTCATTAATTCAATGGTTGCTAAACTGCCAATCACAAGCAGCTCAACCAAAAAATAAATCCATCCGAAAATGCTGATACGGGAGTAAAAGAAAATCAAAAGTATAATTGTGGCACAACCATACAGCAGGTTTGCAATAGCAATCAGTTTCAGAAATAACCGCCAACGCTTGCTGAAAAAATAATAATTGGCAATAGAATAAATCGCAAACAGAACTGCAATGATGGTTAAAATGTAGAGTGGTTGCTGAGGCATTCCAAAAAATGCGGTATATCTTATCAACAACACAAATGTAAGGAAAGCTGTGAGCAAAGCTCCCAGTCCATCAACCAGAAAAAGTTTTTGAGGATGGATGGCAAATGTTTCTATAAGTGATTTAAATCTGTTTTTCATTTACGAAAAAATTTGATGTGGTTTTTTTAAGCAATGATTTCCGAAATGAATTTTCATGATTTGTTATCATCCTGACTTGTCTTTATACAATTAAACCTTTAGGATAAGTTTCGGTAAAGTTTGGAAGGCTGCAATTTAGGAAAGAAAATACATCTTCAAAATGCCACGGCTTTTTACTTCAATTTCTCCACGGTATTCACAGGGAAATTCATCTTTAATCTGCAGGTAAGTGGTTTCAGATAGATTGATTCTTCCCGGTTCTGATTTGGATTCCATTCTTGAAGCTATATTCACTGTATCGCCCCAAATATCGTACTGCCATTTTTTTATACCAACAATACCTGCCACAACCGGTCCGGTGTGTAGTCCAATTCTAACTTCAAAATGACATAAGTCATCCATTGCATGCAATTCATTTTTCACAAGAGCAATCATTTCTCTGGCAGCCTTTATCGAATTTCGTGCATGTGTGGGGTTAGCTGTAGGCAAGCCGCAGGCGCACATGTAAGAATCGCCAATGGTTTTAATTTTCTCTAAACCATAAGTGGTTGTTATTTCATCAAAGGCTTTAAAATAGTAATCAATACTTTTTACAAGCAGTTCGGGTTCTGTATGTTCAGCTAACTTTGAAAATTGTACAAAATCAGTAAAAAGGACTGTTACTTCATCAAACTTTACGGCGTCTACTTTACCGTTTAACTTTAATTCTTTAGCTGTTTCTGCAGGCAGGATGTTCAATAGCAGGCTTTCAGATCTTTTCTTTTCTCTCGATATGGTTCTGTAGTACCAGTAAAGCGTGCCGGACAATATAAAAGTTAAACTGAGAATGATAATTAATGAAAGCATGATGTTTTTTTGGTTGCGTCTTTGCTCATTTAATAAATCCACTTCCGTTTGTTTTTTTGATACTTCATAATCTGTACGCAAATCGGCCATTGTTTGTACAGATTTAATATTGTTTACACTGTCTCTGTATGCAATATGATTTTTGTAAAATGTTAGTGATATTTCATGATCACCCGCCCGTTCATAGAGCTCTGATAATTTTAAATTGGCATTGCTGATCTGATCTTTCAATCTGTACTGCTCTGCAAGTTGTAAACTCCGCAAAGCATAGTCCATCGCTTTTTTATCATCACCTTTATTCAGATAGATGTCGCATATAGAAATGAGATAAACACAAATGGGATAATAATCTTCCGTTTCTTCCAGAATTTTTATGGCTGCGTTAATGTTTTTTTCGGCGAGATTGGTTTGCCCGGTGTTTGCATAGACCATTCCTGTATTACCCAAACTGTAAGCGGTTCCTGTTAGATAGTTTACCTTATCAAAAATGATTCTTGCCTCTTTAAAATAGCGAAGGGCAGAGTCAAAATCTTTATGATTCAGAAATTCATCACCAGAATTTAAAATTGCTGATGCTAATGAAATGGAATCTTTCATTTGCCTTAAGATGGCGATTGCTTTGTTATAGTAAAGTCTTGCATTTGGATGATTTTTTGAAACAGCATAAATATCAGCAATAGCGCCATAAGTGCTTCCTTCGCCTTTTACATATTTTACTTTTCTTGCAGCTTCTCCACTTTTAAAATACGCCTCTAAGGCTTTTTCAAGATCGCCCAGTAACCGGTAAATATTTCCTTTGAGAAAAAATCCTTTGTGGAGGTAAAGCTGATTTTTTTGTTGCAGGGATAATGTGATCAGCTCTTCGGCAAATTGCAGCGCAAGATTGTAATTATTTACTTCATTAAACGCAATGTTCGTTAATAACTCAAGTTTAGCAGTGTCATCAGGAGTTTCATGCTGGTAGATCTGTTTTAAACTGTCTGCCACTTTCTGGTCCTGACTGTAAACGGAAGTAAGAATAAAAAAAAGAAAGCCTATCAGAATACTGTAAGCTTTCTGGTGATGACACATATAGATCGTTTAAGGTTTTACTGCAATAATCGGATCGTGCATAAAAATCTGACCATTCTGTTTTCTGGTATAATATATCTGATAGGTTTCATTGATCCAGGAATTTGGCGGGGGTGGAAAAGAAAGATCAGATCTGATGGTTCCCTGCCAGTTTGTTGCAGGGTTTGTTGGCGGATTGATTGGGAATGGTCTTGGATCCGGAAAAAAAACATCAACATTTGATGTGTCTGTAATTGCTGTAATGGATGCAACCCCTGATTGGGGCATAATATTCCAAGTTACAGTATCGCCGGGTTGAGCTTCTGTTCTTCCGTTATCATCTAATATCAGGTTGCCATTGGCATCAATCCCTGTAATATTAATAATGTGATTTGCCATGTTTTAAGGTTTAATTATTAAGAATAAAAAAGTTTCAATTTATAGTATCTGAATTGAACATCAAACTATAATGGAGTCCGGGATGTTTTTTTTGGCAGCATATACTGATAAGGCCTCCTGTGTATTTGTACAACAGAAGTCTATAATGTATATGAATTCGAGAGGGAGAGGAAAAAGATTAGATAACAGTACTGTTTGTGTAAAGTAGATATATTATTCTTTAATTACAAGTGCATTCTGAAATTATTTTTTTGGCTGTACGTTTTATGTGTACTCCTGCTGATAAAAAAATAAGTAGTAAGTGTAGTTGAATATAGGATTAAGCTGTTCAAAGAAAATTATTACAAGCGGGTGATAGCAGCTTTTGACAATTGTTCATTTATTCGTATCAGGTGAACCTGAGTAATCCATCCTTACTCATGATTATTTTTTCCTCTGCTACCAAATGATCAATCACCTTCCAGCATTTTTCTCTTTGCTTACTCCCCAATTTTGATAAAACATCTTTTATTATAATTCCCCCGCTGCCGGCTGTTTCTTTTAAAAAAGTATGGATACGTTCAAATTCTGCCGGTGAAATTTCATTTCCTTTTTTCTTTAAACACACATCGCAAATGCCGCAATCATCAATGTCCTCATCTCCAAAATAATTTCCAATTACTTTGCTTCTGCAAATGCTTTCGTCTGTAACATAGTTAAGCATGGCTTTTACACGAAGTTCAAATTGTGCTTTGCGGTTGAGCCTGTTTTGCGGATTGATAAACAAATCGCCTGTTGCAGGGCGATTTTCCAGAAACTGTAACTGTGGTTTTTCTTTTTGTGGTGAGTATTGCAGTATGCCATGTTGATGTAATTGCAGTAACCCGTTCTTAATTGTATCGAGTTCAGTTTTTACAAATGTCACCAATTGCTTTTCGGAGATGAATGATTCCATATCAAAGATGCCGCCATAACTGCGCAGCAATCCTTTAATGAGTGGTTCCAGTTGAGGGTGCTCCTGTTCAAATACAGCGATCTGTTCTTTGCTTGCAGTAAATACAGCTCTTGCAGGTAAAAAAATCTGTTCTGCATAACTGATCCATCCTTCCTGCTCCAGTGTTTTTAACGCATACATGGCCGTATGAATATTGAGCTTGAAATTTTTTACAAAATCATTCAAATCAAAATCAACCCATTGCATTTCGCCGCTGCCACTGGGCAGTTGCAGATAATTCACCAGGCATTGATACACATTCTTTACTTCTTCAATGGATGGAAAACGAATTGCTGATAAATTATTTAAATCACGCAGATCATTTTCTTCATACAACAACACGGCATACGATTTTTTTTCATCTCTTCCCGCCCGGCCTGCTTCCTGATAATAATTTTCTAAACAATCGGGCATATCATGATGAATTACGACACGTACATCAGGTTTGTCAATCCCCATTCCGAATGCATTGGTACACACCATAACCCTTGTTTGGTTTTGCAACCATGCTTCCTGTCGCTTACTTCTTTCATCGTTGTGCAAACCCGCATGATAATAATCGGCGGAAATATGATGCAATTGCAGGAGTTGGGCTACTTCCTGCGTCATCTTGCGACTTTTGCAGTACACAATAGCACAGCCCTGCACATTGCGGAGGATCTGCAGAATTTTATTGATCCTGCTGTCTACTTTAAATACACTGAACGATACATTGGGTCGTAAGAACGATCCTTTATAAATATGATGATTGCGGAACTGCAGTTGTTTGCAGATGTCGTCCTGTACCATTGGAGTGGCAGATGCTGTAACAGCTATTATTGGTACCCCCGGTAATTCTTTTCTGAAGTTGATAATTTTTAAATACGACGGACGAAAATCATACCCCCATTGTGAAATGCAATGTGCTTCATCTACTGCAATGAGTTGAACATGCATGCCGGGGAGATATTCCTGAAATAGATTTGTTTCTAAACGTTCCGGCGAAACATATAAAAATTTCAGTTGCTCATTCACACACATTTGCAGAATGTCTTTTACCTGCTTAAACGGCATGCCGGTATAAATAGCAGCAGCAGTAATATTTTTCCGGTGCAAACTTTCAACCTGATCTTTCATCAATGCAATGAGTGGTGACACCACAATACACATTCCTTCTTTTGCCAATGCAGGGATTTGATAACAGATACTTTTACCGCCGCCTGTAGGTAATAATGCAAGCGTATCTTTTCCTTCAAGGACAGATTCAATGATTTCTTTTTGAAGCGGACGGAAGGAACTGTATCCCCAGTTATTCTGTAGTATTGTAATTATGGGCACCTCCATCTTAATTAATAAACTTCATCATGTGATCCAATATTAATAAAGACGACTTCTTCCGCAGAAGCAAAATAAAAGATGATGCGAAGATCATATTCAACTGAAAATGCAAGAAACCCTGAGAGCTTTCCTTTTAATTTGTGTGTCTCAAGCGAAGGATGATAAGGGTCAGAAATAAACAGATCGATACAGTTTGAAATGAGCTGATGTTTTTGAGGTTGTTTTTTCAAAAACTGTTTTAAAGCTCTTTTAAATGAAGAACTGAATGCTACTTTAATCTGGCTCATTCAGTGAATTCATTAAGTCGTTTGCAGAATCGTAAAACTTTAATTTATTTTTTTCATACTCTCCTTTTCCTTCTTCACCTGATTTTAAAATTTCTTCCCTTCGTTTTTCAATCAATACTTTCTCAATAATTCGCTTCATCTCCTCCATTTCAGACAAAGAGAGAGCGGTTACTTCGTCAACAATATCTATAAACTTAGACATAGGCTCTTTTTTCAAATTTAAACATTTTAAATTACTTTCTTCACAAACAACCTTACACTATTGATCGCCAGCACCACATCACTTAAGCCCATCACTAATGCACCAAAGGTTGGCGTTAATAAACCAAATGCTGCTACAGGAATAGCAATGATGTTGTAGAAAAAAGCCCAGAATAAATTTTGCTTGATGGTTAAGAAAGTATGCTTTCCAAGTCCCAATGAAAGCGGTAAGTTTTTTAATCCGTGATTCATCAACACTACATCGGCTGTTTGCATAGCTACCTGACTTGCTTCGCTCAATGAAATACCAATGGTAGCTTTTGCTAATGCAGGTGCATCGTTAATGCCATCGCCTACCATTGCAGTAGGAGTTAGTTTGTTCAACCGCTCAATGATTTCCAGTTTTTGTTCCGGTGTTTGTTCAGCAATTACTTCATCCATGCCCAGTTGTGCTGCAATAGCATCGCATTTTGATTTGCGATCACCACTCAGTAAAATCGTTTTGATCTGTTTGCTTTTTAAATAACTGATGATGGTTGTTGCTTCGGGCCGCAATTCATCTTTTACATCAATCCAACCAATGAGTTCATTGTTCTTCAGTATATAAATATTATGTGTTTCATCTTTGGTAAGATGTGCTGCTGCTTTGTATGAGCCGGCTATCCATTCATCGCCTTCTTTGCTCATGGCTTTCATTCCTAATCCTTTGATCTCTTCGATCTTTGCCCAACGGATGTCATTATTTACTTTCCAATTTGAACTGATACATTTTGCAATGGGGTGATTGGAATATTTTTCAAGTGAATAGGCAAGGCGTTTAAATTCATCAGGGTGAATGGTGAATGGAGAATGGTGAATGGAAGAACCCGCTGTTGAAACATCACTACCGTTAGCAATAATATTATTTTGAAGCTGGTCATTCACCATTGACAATTCACCATTCACAATTTTCCAGTCTGCTAACACAAAATTCCCAGTCGTCAACGTTCCTGTTTTATCAAACACAACCTGTGTAATATTCTTAAACAGTTCCAGGCTTTTTGAATTGCGGAACAGGACTCCATTCTTTGCTGCACGGCCCAAACCAACAGCAATAGCAGCAGGTGTAGCCAATCCCATAGCACAGGGACAGGCAATCACCAATACGGCAATACATCGCATCAATGCAGGTGTAAATTCTTTTAAGATGATCCAGTTTACTGTAAGAGTTACAGCAGCAATACCTAAAACGATCGGGATAAAAATAGCGCTGATCTTATCAGCCATTTGTTGCACGGGAGGTTTTTCACCTTGTGCCTGTTTCACAAGGTTTACAATATTTGCCAGTACAGAATCTTTAGCCGTTGCAGTTACCTGTGCTTTAACCGTACCATCAACCAATATACTTCCACCAATTAAATTGTCTTTTTGTTTTTTAGTGAGCGGTAAACTTTCACCGGTGATGATGGCTTCGTTCACAGTCGCTTCGCCCCACAATATTTTACAATCTGCCGGAATTTGTTCGCCGCTTTTGATGAGCACAAGATCACCTACATGTAATACGGTATTTTCAACTGCAAAAATCTGTTCGTGATGCTGATCGTCAAAGGCAATCATATTCGCCATTACCTTTTGACTCTTGGCCAAACTGTTCAGTGCCCGTTGTGTTTGTTCAACGGAAGCATCTTCTAAATAATTACCAAAGAACACCAATGTAATAATGGTGGCAGCTGTTTCGTAAAACATGTATTGCTCTGCCTGCCCGGTTAATGTACCATACAAACTGTAAAAGAATGCAGCTGTAGCACCCACAGCAACCAATACATTCATGTTGGGCATCCCATTGCGGATACTTTTTAAAGCACTGCGACCAAAAAAACTCATCCCAACAATGTAAACAGGAAGACATAAACCCAGTTGCACCCATGGATTCATGAGCCAGTGAAGATGAATCCATTTTTCGATCATATGCAACATCAGCAACAATGTAAACGGAGCACAAATGAGCACATAACGGAGATATTTATTGATCTTCTTTTTTTCGTTGGGACTTGTTACTACACCATTTTTTTCTGCAACTCGGTAACCTAAAGCAGAGATCCCTTTTTCTAATTTTTCTATTCCATTTCCCTCTGCCACATCAAAGATCACTTCACCTGTAACAGGATTTACCTTTACATTTTGCTGTCCTTCTTTTTCCAGGTATTTACCAATGGTAAGGGCGCAATTGCTGCAGGTCATTCCTTCTACTTTCCAGTTCACTGTGTTCATACTGCAAAATTACGCAAGAACAGCAAGCCTCTCATTCAATATCTTTGCAACCATTATTCAAATTAACATCTTGCATAAACAGTTTACATTAGATGAGATCGGGCAAGTTGCCGCAGAACTGTGGCAGGAGCTGCAACAGTTCAATGTGTGGGCTTTTGATGCAGCAATGGGCAGTGGAAAAACAACCTTGATCCATGCCCTTTGTGATTTGTTGCAGGTAAGTGATGCAGTGGGTAGTCCAACTTTTTCCATCATCAATCAGTATCAAACCAAAACAGGAAAGATCATTTATCATTTAGATCTCTATCGTATAAAAGATGAAGAGGAAGCGATCCAGGCAGGAGTGGAAGATGTATTGTTCAGCGGTGAATTGTGTTTGATTGAGTGGCCCGAAAAGATTCCCGGTTTGTTACCGGATGATACGGTTCATTTACGGATTGAAGCCGTAAATGAAACCACCCGAATATTAACAATCGAATATCCAAACTAGTTTTGTATTTTGGGTACTTCCGTAAAACGGTAAGTCCAATTTACTGTTATAATATGTAATTCAATTTTCAAACCAACCGGCAGCGATTGTATGGCTTTATCTAAACCAATTGTGAGTGCTTCGTTTAACTACGAAACCTTAGAAGAAAAACTGGACATTAAACCCAAAGGCGCACAACTGTTTATTGGTATTCCTAAAGAACAGATGTTCCAGGAAAACCGGATTGCTTTAACACCCGATGCAGTGAATGTGCTGGTGAGTAACGGGCACCGGGTGATGATTGAATACCTTGCAGGCGAGGGATCGCATTTTACAGATAAAGATTACAGCGAAGCAGGAGCCAAAATTGCCTACGACCGTAAAGAAGTGTATCAATGTGATATCCTCATTAAATCAGCGCCGGTAAGTGAGCAGGAGCTGGAATTATTAAAACCCGGACAAACCATTATTTCTCCCATTCATCTTGCAGTGATGCAGGCAGGTATCCTCGAAACCATGATGGAGAAAAAAATTACGGCACTGTCATTTGAAAATCTAAAAGACGATTCGGGTAACAATCCCATTGTACGCAGCATGAGTGAAATTGCCGGCAGTGCGGTGATGTTGATTGCAGGGCAATACCTTAGCAGTTTTAATAATGGCAAAGGCGTATTACTCGGTGGCATCAGTGGTATACCGCCCACCAAGGTGATTATTATTGGTGCAGGCATCGTTGGTGAATATGCTGCACGTACAGCATTGGCAATGGGTGGGAGTGTAAAAGTGTTTGATAATAATATTTATAAGTTGAAACGGATGCAAACCGCCATCGGGCATCGGTTGTGGACCTCCGTTATTGAACCCAAGATACTGGCCAAGCAATTAAAAACCTGCGATGTGGCTGTAGGTGCATTGTCGTCCATTGGCGGTGCAAGAAGTCCCATCGTAGTAAGTGAAGAGATGGTTGCTGCCATGCGTCCGGGTAGTGTTATTGTAGATGTGAGTATTGACAGGGGTGGTTGTTTTGAAACAAGTGAAGTCACAAGCCACGAAAGCCCCATCTTTTTAAAACATGGAGTTATCCATTATTGTGTGCCGAATATTCCCAGTGGTTTTGCAAGAACCGCTTCAACTGCCATCAGCAACGTACTGATGCCTTTGCTGTTGGAAATTGCTGATGAAGGTGGGTTGGAAAAATTGCTATGGCATAAATTAAACATCCGCAACGGCATCTATCTTTTTAAAGGATCGCTCACCAATTTTTATCTCAGTCAACGGTTTGATCTAAAGTATACCGATTTGAATTTGCTGATTGCAAGCAGGGGGTAAAGCAATTTGAAGATTTGGGATTAGAAGATTTGCAGAAAATGGATGTTGTACTACGCTCCGGAGGAGCATCCTGTTTTTGTTTTCTGTGTATGCCGAATTGAATTGGCTGATTGCAAGCGGGGGATAAAAAACAATTTGACGATTTGGATTAGAAGATTTGCTGAAAATACATGCTGTAAAATGCTCCTGAGGAGCCATCTGTTTCAGTTTTTAAGAGTGCAGAATTGAATTGGCTGTTTGCAAGCTAGGGGAGAAAACAATTTGAAGATTTGCTGAAAATGTTTGCTATAGTATTGCTCCGGAGGAGCCACCTATTTATAGCCCCCGTGTATAAAAAGAGTTTTTTGCTCCGTAGGAGCATCCTATTTATAAAACGTTCATATGGCAAATACATTCTCTCAAATTTATCTGCAATTTGTTTTTGCAGTAAAGTACCGGCAAAGCCTTATTCCCAAAGAGCATAAAGAAGAATTGCATAAATACATAACCGCCTTAGTGCAAAATAGAAAAGCCAAGATGATTGCTGTGCATTGTATGCCCGATCATGCACATTTATTTGTTGGGTTTAAACCGGTGATCTCTATTTCAGATTTTGTGAAGGAAATAAAAGTTGAGAGTAATTTGTTTCTCAACGGTCAATCCTGGATGGAGAAGAAATTCAGTTGGCAGGAGGGATATGGTGTTTTCTCGTATGGGCATTCGCAGATTGATACCGTTGCCAAATATGTCATGAATCAGGAACAACATCATCAAAAGAAAACCTTTCAACAGGAATATCTTGAGTTCCTCGATAAATTTCAGATTCCGTTTGAAGAGAAATACCTGTTTGAATTTTTATGATGTTTGAGGAGGCTCCTACGGAGCCACATTTATTCTTCAATAGTACTATAAACAGATTGCTACTCTGGAGCAAAAATGCAGCGGTTGTTTAAAATGATCAGGTAATTCAGGAATCAGTACCAAAAAGCTTTTATTTTTTACTATTTACTCTCAGGTAAAGATGATGCAAATACATGCTCTCAGTTTTTATAATCAGCAATATTGATTTTGTAATTGCAGAATTGATATTCCTGTTCATCATTGCTGCTTACGATCACCAGCCTGTTGGCACAATGTTCATTGATCAATCGCTGGTATAATGCAATTCCCTCTGCATCAAGATTGGTGCAGGGTTCATCGAGCAAAACAACAGGCACATCACTTAAGATAGCTTGTGCCAGTTTTACACGTTGTTTCATACCGCTGCTGAAATTGCGGATTTGTTTATCGGTTGCTTTCTCCAGACTCAATAAAGAAATGATGCCTGTAATGGTTAAACCCGAAAGAAACGGTTTGAACGATTCATGAAAGCGCAGAAATTCAACCAATGTCATTTCTTCGGGTAACTCCAGATACGGAGCTGCAATACTTAAATGCTGATGATGATCTTCTGCAGCAATGATTTGGGTTGTCTGCATATCAATGGTTCCTTCATTGTGCTGCACAGCACCTGCAATCACCTGTAGTAAGGTAGATTTGCCTGAACCGTTGTTACCGGTGATGGCATAAGCATGGCCGTTAGTGAATTCGTATGTGAAATGACGAAAGATCCATTCTCTGTTGTATCGCTTACCTGCATCAGAAAGCAATATCTTCATCACTGCTGGTTTGTGATTTACGTTTAATAACGCCAATCTCAGACTTTTTAATAAATCCGAGTATTTCATCTCTTGTTTCAGTAATCGGCAGCATTTGTTCAATCAGCTCTACTGCTTTAGAAACAATATGTTTTTCAACAAACAGAATATGATAGATCTTAAAAATTTCTTCAATGGTTTCTTTGCTGTAACCTCTCCGGCTTAAACCAACATTGTTAATGCCTACATAACTCAATGGCTCTCTGGCAGCTTTTACAAAAGGCGGAACATCTTTACGGATGGCACTCATTCCCGCTATGTAGGTATGACGGCCGATATGTGTAAACTGGTGTGCAGCACTCATTCCGCCAATGATTGCAAAATCGTCAACTGTAACATGACCGGCTAATTGAACAGAGTTGGCAAGTATTACATTGTTGCCCACAATACAATCATGTGCAACATGTGCATAGGCCATTATAAGACAGTTACTGCCCACTTTTGTTGTGTTCTTTTCGGTGGTGCCACGGTGAATGGTAACGCACTCACGGATGGTGGTATTATCTCCAATTTCAGCCAAGGTATATTCGCCACGGTATTTCAGATCCTGTGGCAATGCGCCAATAACGGCACCCGGAAAAACAGAACAGTTCTTTCCAATACGGGAACAGGGGAATACGGTTACATTGCTCATGATATGTGTACCATCACCAATCACCACATCATCATGAATAACAGTGAATGGATCAATGGTTACATTGGCTCCTATCTGAGCATTGGGATGTATATGTGCCAGGTTACTAATCATTCTTTGGTCGTTTTACGATTTGAGCAGTTAGATCACCTTCACATACCACTTTGCTGCCCACAAAGATGGTTCCTCTCATTTCAACGATACCACGCCTGATGGGGTTTTTTAATTCCATTTTTAAAATTAAGGTATCGCCGGGAACAACTTTCTGTTTGAACTTGCAATTATCCACCTTTAAAAAATAAGTATCGTACTTGTCTTCGGTATCTTTTGGTATTGCCAGTAACCCTCCGCATTGTGCCAATGCTTCAACCTGTAACACACCGGGCATTACATAATTGCCTGGAAAATGCCCCTGAAAATAAGGCTCATTATACGTTACATTCTTTACACCAACAATATACGTGTCCGTTAGTTCAATGATTTTGTCAACAAGTAAGAACGGATAACGGTGAGGTAATATTTTCTCAATTGCTGTTACATCATGCACCGGTGGCTTCTCCGGATAATAGGCCGGCACATTTGCTTTAAAACGATTCTTCTTAATATGCTCCTTGATCTTTCTTGCAAACTCCACATTACTTGCATGACCCGGACGGTTGGCAATGATATGTGCTTTGAACGGCATGCCTACCAACGCCAGATCACCAACAAGATCCAGCAACTTATGGCGTGCAGGTTCGTTGGGGAAACGAAGTTTGAGATTGTTGAGATAGCCTTCACTTGTGATTGCGAATTTCTCTTTGCCAAAAGCTTTGGATAATGTTTCGAGCTGCTCATCACTTACCGGTTTGTCAACTACAACAATAGCATTGTTGAGATCGCCGCCTTTAATTAAATTATTCTTGAGCAGGTATTCTAATTCATGAAAAAATGAAAATGTACGACAGGGAGCTACTTCGGTATTAAACTCCTTCACATCACGTAGTTGTGCATGTTGGGTACCCAATACCGGAGAGTTAAAGTCAATCAAGGTATTGATTCGGTAATCAGTGGAAGGCATGGCTACCATTTCTACTTTCTTATCATCGTCCAGAAAGTAGATATTATGATCGATGGTATACCAGGTTTTGATGGCATCCTGTTTTTTCTTCCCAGCTTTTTCCAACGCCTCTACAAAAGGGCGGGAGCTGCCATCAAGTATGGGAATTTCGGGTCCATCCACTTTTACCAGTGCATTATCAATTTCACAACCAATAAAAGCAGCCAGCAAATGCTCCACTGTGTTTACTGTTGCCCCGTTATTGGAAAGGGTTGTGCTTCTGTTTGTTTCCACCACAAAGTCAACATCTGCCTTTACCGTTGGCTGGCCATCGAGATCAGTACGCTGAAAAACAATGCCTGTATTGGGCTCGGCAGGTTCCAGAACCATGGTTACCGGATGACCGGAATGAATGCCTACGCCTGAAATGGTTATGGTTTCTGCAAGTGTATGCTGATTGGTACTGCCGTTGCTGCTGCTCATAGGGCACGAAAGTAATAAAAAGAGGTAAAACAGAAGGCAAAGAATCAAATACTTGCTTTCTCAATCATCAATTGTTTAATGAGTTGTTCCAGCTCGGCAATTCTTTTTTCCATTTCGGGGAGGCTGCGGAAAATGGCCTGGCTTCGGAGTGTACTGGTATAATCAAAGGCGGGAGAGCCTGTAACCACACTGTCTGGTACTTTTAATGATTTGCTTACACCGCTTTGTGCATTGATACGGCTGCCATCTGCTATTGTTATATGTCCAACAATACCAACCTGTCCGCCAATCATAACCCGATTGCCCACTTTGGTACTGCCACTCACACCGGTTTGGGCAGCAATTACGGTGTAGTTTCCTATCTCCACATTATGTGCAATCTGTATGAGGTTATCCAGTTTGGCACCTTTATGAATAATGGTTGAACCCATGGTTGCCCTGTCGATACAACTGTTAGAGCCGATTTCCACTTCATCTTCCACCACCACATTTCCAATCTGCGGTACTTTTTTATACGATCCATCGGGTTGCGGAGCAAAGCCAAACCCATCTCCACCCAGCACCGTTCCTGCATGAATGATTACTTTATTGCCCACAATACAATCATGATAAATCTTAACGCCGGGATGAAGAATACAGTTATCCCCCACCACCACATTATTACCCAGAAAGCAATGCGGATAAACTTTTACATTTTTACCCAGCTTTACGTTTTCACCGATATAGGAAAATGCACCCACAAACACATTCTCACCCAGACTTGCATTTTTTGAAACAAAAGAAGGTTCCTGAATGCCCACCATTTTTTGCTCCATGATCTGCTCATAGGTTTGAAGTAAAGTAGCAAAAGCACTGTATGCATCCGGCACACGGATAAGGGCTGCAGCAACCGGTTGTTTTAACTCTAATGATTCGTTGATGATAATGACAGAAGCCCCCGTAGTATATAGGTAATCTTCATACTTGGGATTAGCTAAAAAAGCAAGGTGCCCTGCAACGGCTTCTTCAATTTTGTTGAAAGAACGAACTGTTGCGTTGGGATCACCTTCTACTGTTCCTTTAATGATGAGTGCAATTTGAGCGGCCGAAAACTCCATGTATCCTGTCTTAATATTTTAAAGTTACTTTCTAAAACGCTTCCAAACAATCTTTTAATATGCCGGTTCTCCACTTTTTATACGATCCTCGGGTAACAGAGGTAAAATTTCTTTATAGGGCTGTCGATTGCTTTATGGATAAGGGCATATTCAATGGTGGAGATGTCTTTAACGCTTCCATCCTTCAGTAAAATGTTAATCCGTTCGTTACCGGGATTGTACATCCTGTTTTCTGCAATACCATCAAACACAAAAAAACCTGCCTCTTCAGCAGTAATAGACAAATGCTCCTGTACTTTATGTTGCATGGCTTCTATTTCTTTTTGAGAAAAAGCCTGCATCTGCAGTTTTGTTTTAAGCATGGTGCGGTTTAACAACCATTGGCTGAGGGTGCTCAATACTTTATCGGGATGTTGCATCCATTTTTTGATGGATGAAAGAACATCGTAATCATCCAGCTCGCAAAACTTACTCAGACTGGTTTTTATAAACTGAGAAGGTTGGGTAGTGCGTAAAAACTCATCAAGAATGGGAGAGGCTGAAAAAGAACCGGTTTCCTCTTTTGCCAGCATCCTTGCCCGTTCTAATATTTTCACCAGCATATTTTCTGCACTCAGCACGGTTTTGTGCAGGTACACCTGCCAGTACATTAATCGGCGGGCCACCAAAAATTTTTCAATAGAGTAAATGGCTTTCTCTTCTACCACCAGTTCATTATTATGCACCGTCATCATTTTAATAATGCGGTCGTAACCAATAACCCCTTCGCTTACACCACTAAAATAACTGTCTCTTGTGAGATAGTCCATGCGGTCAACATCTAATTGCCCGCTTACAAGTTGGTGTAAAAACTGCTTCGCATATGTTCCTTTAAAAATAGAGATGGCCAGATCCAACGCACCATTAAATTCTTTGTTGAGCTGTTCAAAAATGAGCAATGAAATTTCTTCGTGATGCACATCTTCAATGAGCACATGTTCCAATGCATGACTAAACGGACCGTGACCTACATCGTGCAATAAGATGGCCAGCTTTGCTGCCTGTTCTTCTTCTGCAGTAATTTCAATTCCCTTGCTTTTGAGTTCATTGAGTGCAAGACTCATTAAATGATAGGCGCCCATGCTGTGGTGCAATCTTGTATGTACCGCACCTGGATAAACCAAATGCGCCAAGGCCATTTGATGAATCCTGCGCAAACGCTGATAAAAGGGATGTGATAAAACACGGTAGATCAACTCATCATCAAAAGTGATAAAGCCATACACCGGATCATTCACTATTTTTCTAAACTTCATGTGCTTATTTATAGTTGCTTTTTATTGCCACATGTTATTCGCCATAAAAACGAACATCGCTATTATTGTAAATTGCACGTACGTTTTTATGGCTCATTTCATTTTCAAACTGTTAAATATCCATTTAGCAAGTGTGCAAAGGTAATGTCTTGTGCCCTGAAACCTGTACCTTGAGGACTTATCTTTCTGTATTAAACTATTCAGCATGGCATTAGCAAAAATCCTTTGGGTAGATGATGAGATTGAAAGTCTTCAATCGCAAAAAATGTTTTTAGAAAACAAGGGTTACGAAGTACATACATTAACCAATGGGTTTGATGCAATTGATTATGTAAAAGAACATCCGGTTGATGTGGTGCTGATGGATGAAAGCATGCCGGGTATTACAGGATTGGAAACGTTAACCAAGATCAAAGAAGTAAATCAATCCATTCCTGTTGTGCTTATTACCAAGAATGAAACGGAAAACCTGATGGATGATGCCATCGGTTCACAGATCAGTGATTATCTTATTAAACCCGTTAATCCAAATCAGGTATTGCTGAGTTTAAAAAAGATCATTGATAACAAACGATTGGTGAGTGAAAAAACAACATCAGCTTATCAACAGCAGTTCCGCAATTTATTTATGGCGCTCAACAGTAATCCGAATTACAACGAGTGGATGGATATTTATAAAAAACTGGTGTATTGGGAACTGGAGATGAGCAAGGCCGATAGTCCTGAAATGAGCGAAGTATTACATGCACAGAAGAGCGAAGCAAACAATGAATTCTTTAAATACATCTCCCGTAATTATCTGCAATGGTTAAAGCCAAAGGCTGTTGAAGCGCCAACCATGAGTCATACCTTGTTCAAGTATAAAGTATTGCCACATGCGGAAAAAGGAACTCCCTTATTTTTTATTTTGATTGATAATCTGCGGTTCGATCAATGGAAATCCATTCAACCCATTTTTGCAGATAACTTCCGGATTCTGGAAGAAGATTCGTTTTATTCAATTTTACCCACTGCTACGCAATACTGCCGCAATGCCATTTTCAGCGGATTGATGCCGGTTGAAATAGAGAAGAAATTTCCGCAGCAATGGAAGAATGATCATGAAGAAGGCGGAAAAAATCTGCACGAAGAAGAATTTTTCCGTGCCCAGTTAAAACGTTTGGGTAAAGAAGATCTGAAAGTGTCGTTTACCAAAGTGGTGAATCACCAGGCAGGACAGGATCTGGTAAATAATATTCACAACCTGATGCAGAATGATATTAATGTGATTGTGTACAATTTTGTTGATATGCTGAGCCATGCAAGAACAGAAATGGAAGTGTTGAAAGAATTGGCCAACGATGAAAAAAGTTACCGCAGTATTACCGCCAGCTGGTTCGAACATTCGCCATTATACCAGGCGCTGAAAAAGGTTGCGGATAAAAAAATCAATATAGTTTTGGCAACTGATCATGGAAGTATTCGTGTGCAAAAACCGGCCAAGGTCATTGGTGATAAAGAAACCACCACGAACATCCGTTATAAACATGGCCGTAATCTCAACTTTGATGCAAAAGATGTACTTGCTTTTAAAGATCCTACTGAGGCAGGGTTGCCCGTGCCAAACATCAACTCTTCGTTCATTTTTGCAAGGGAAGATGTGTATCTCTGCTATCCGAATAACTATAACTATTATGCAAATTATTACAGGAATACGTTTCAGCATGGCGGTGTAAGTCTCGAAGAGATGATTATACCTGTTGTGCGGATGACCTCAAAATAGCCGATAGTAAATAGTGGATATTCAGGAGAAAACTGTGGGAAAAATATCAGTTCTTACAATACATATACAAGTAGATTTGCAGCAAATTAAATAATCCCAACCAGGGTTTTGTGGTATGAAATACAATCAATCAACCTTAGATAAATTAGAAGCCATTTTAGAAGAGTGTGGCTATGTGGTGCGTTACGAAAGAGGTAATTTTCAAAGTGGTTATTGTATTCTCGAAGACCGCAAAGTGGTGGTGCTGAACAAATTCCTTTTGCTGGAGAGCAGGATCAGCACCGTGATTGACCTTATTCCACAGGTGAACATTACCTATGATGCATTAACGGCTGAATCTCAAAAGCTGTATGAAGAAGTATTGGTTCTGGCATCGGCAAAAACGGCGGAGAATGAGTAATGAGTGATCAGTGATGAGTAATAGATCAGGTAGCTCAATCTAATCATGAATCACTCATCAATCAGCATTGATCACTCATCATTGATCATTCTTCTCTCATCATTCATTATTTTCGTTCTGTGAGCTATCCTTCCATCACCATAACATTTCTCGGTACCGGCACCAGCAGCGGTGTTCCGATGATTGGATGCGATTGTGAAGTTTGTACTTCCACAAATCCCAAAGATAAACGGCTGCGCAGCAGCGTTATGATTGAAACAGCCAACACAACAGTTGTTGTAGATACTACACCCGACTTTCGTTATCAAATGCTTCGGCTGGGCGTTAAAAAAATAGATGCCATCATTTTTACACATCCGCATAAAGATCATATTGCTGGGTTGGATGATGTAAGGGCTTTTAATTTTTTTACCAAAAAGCCGATGAATGTATACGCCAATTATTTAACTGAAGAAGCGTTGCGCAGAGATTTTTATTATGCCTTTTCCGATACAAAATATCCCGGTGTTCCTGAAATTGATATCCACACCATCACAACCGAACCGTTTACAATCGGGGATCTGTTAATTGAACCTATTCTTGTATGGCATTTAAAAATGCCGGTGCTTGGTTTTCGCTTTGGCCCGTTTACTTATATCACTGATGCCAATATGATTGAAGAAAAAGAACTGAATAAGATCAGGGGCAGTAAAGTGATGGTGTTAAATGCACTTCGTAAGGAAACACATATCTCACATTATAACCTCGAGGAAGCAATTGCATTGGTGCAGTCTTTAGAGGTTCCTGAAGCGTACTTTACACACATCAGCCACCAGCTTGGGTTGCACGACAGTATTGAAAAAGAGATGCCTGATGGTATTCATTTAGGTTACGACGGACTAACCATTAAGCTGTAAGCCCGGTTTTCACCTGCATACCCGCTTTGTAGTATTTCATTCCTGCTGCTTAGCTGGTAATTTTAAGTATGCAGTTTACCCAACGCAAATGGATTCGTGACTATTTTACGTTTTCACAAAAAGAAAGGCGGTCTGTTATAGTATTAGTGATCCTTGCCGTTTTTTTTGCCTTATTCCCTGCCTTGTTTCCATTTTTGGTAAAAGATGAAATTGAACTTGTGGTTGATACAGTTACACAAAACCAACTTGCACAATTGCAGATAATTCCCGAAAGAAAAGAATACAACCGGCAGGAAGAAGGAACAGAACAATGGTATCAGCCAAAATCTTCCAATACATACCAGACTCAGAGTAAAACAACTGCAGCAGAACTTTTTTATTTCAACCCAAATACCGCCAGTGCTGCTGATTTTGAACGACTTGGATTAAGAGTAAAAACCATTCAAACCATTATTAATTACCGCAGCAAAGGCGGTCGTTTTTATAAAGCCGATGATCTGGAACGGATTTACGGACTGCGGCACGAAGAGTTTGAACGGCTTTTTCCTTATGTACAAATTGAACAACCAACTACTGAAAAAAATACAGCCACAGTCTTTGAACCATCGCAAACTAAAAAAACAGAACCAAAAGTTTTTCTGATTGATATAAATACTGCCGATACAACTGAATGGAAAAAATTAAACGGTATTGGCAGCAAACTCTCTCAACGCATCGTCAACTTTCGTACAAAACTGGGCGGATTTGTATCGGCCGAGCAGGTGAGCGAAACCTTTGGGTTGCCCGACTCTACGTTTCAGAAAATAAAACCGCAGTTACAATTCAACAGTGCCTCAATAAAAACATTTAATCTTAATACCGCTACAGTTGATGAATTAAAAACTCACCCCTATATCAAATACAGCATTGCCAATGCCATTGTGCAGTACCGCAATGAGCATGGCCCTTATAAAACGGTGGCAGATCTGCAAAAACTGGACGCTGTAGATGAAACCCTGTTTAAAAAGATTGCTCCCTACCTAGTAACAGGGGAATAATTTTTTTACACTCCGCTAACATATGTTAGCAAATCTCCTATATTTGCGTTGCCGTTTCGATTGATTGCTATTGTAACAAGTTGAGTCATGGTACTGCATAGAGGGTCAGTTCATGGCTCAATTTATTTTAGACCATACTGCGGTATCTGTCAACGGCAGGGCAAACAAAAAAACGAAACAGATTGTATGAATTTTACACAGAACGAAATAACCGAACAGGTAGCACAGGTAGCAAAGGATTTTGCACATAAACACATTAAGCCACATGTAATGGAGTGGGACGAAACGCAGCATTTTCCCAAAGATGTGATGCATGAAATGGGTAAGCTTGGTTTGATGGGCATTTTTGTTCCCGAGCAATATGGCGGCAGCGGCTTTGGTTATTATGAATATGTAGCTGCCATTGTTGAAGTGGCGAAAGTATGTGGCTCTGTAGGTTTAAGTCTTGCAGCACATAATTCACTCTGCACCGGGCATATGTTATACTGTGCCAATGAAGATCAGAAAAAGAAATACTTACCCAAGCTGGCATCGGGAGAGTGGATTGGAGCATGGGGTTTAACAGAACCTAATACAGGTAGTGATGCAGGTAACATGAAAACAACTGCAGTAAAAGATGGAGATGAGTGGGTGTTAAACGGAACAAAATCATGGATCACCCATGGCATTAGTGGCGATGTGGCTGTAGTAATTGCCCGTACAGGTGAACCAAGAACAAGCGGCAACTCTACGGCATTTATTGTTGAAAGAGGAACATCTGGATTTAAAGCAGGAAAAAAAGAAAATAAACTCGGCATGCGTGCAAGTGAAACGGCCGAGATGATTTTTGATAACTGTCGTATTCCGGATGCAAATCGTATTGGCGAAGTGGGTGATGGTTTCAGACAGGCATTAAAAATACTGGATGGTGGAAGGATATCCATAGCTGCTTTATCGCTCGGTATTGCAAAAGGAGCTTTTGAAGCTGCGTTAAAGTATTCGCAGGAACGTTACCAGTTCGATCAGCCCATCAGCAGCTTTCAGGGTATTTCATTTAAACTGGCCGATATGGCAACTGAAATTGCAGCAGCCGAATTATTGATCATGAAAGCGGCTGATTTAAAAAACCGTGGCGAAAAAGTAACCGAAGCAGGAGCTATGGCAAAATATTATGCCAGTGAAATTGCTGTAAAGACCAGTAATGATGCGGTGCAGATCTTTGGCGGGTATGGATACACAAAAGATTTTCCGGTAGAAAAATTTTACCGTGATTCAAAACTCTGCACCATTGGTGAAGGCACCAGCGAAATACAAAAGATTGTAATTGCACGTGAAGTATTAAAATAAATTTGTTCAGCATGAGAAATACAGCCGTTTCAACTTTGAAGCGGCTTTTTTATTTTATTCCATACAAAAATGAATATTCCTTATTCATTGCTATGATCATAAATTTTTGATGAAATGTAATTTTGCAATCTACATTGATGTATTTGCAGGTAATTGAATGGTAACTGTACTTCCTTTGTTGGTTTCACTTTCAATGTGCAGTTTTCCATTTATTTTTTCAAGTAATTCTTTTACTAAAAAAAGACCCATACCACTGCCTTTTTCTCCTGCAGTTCCTTTTGTTGTTTCAATGGAATTGCTGTTGAGTTGCTGTATTTGCTCTGCCGTCATACCTAATCCTTCATCTTTTACCGACAAACAAACCATATTGTCTTTAAGAAAGGAGCGTACTTCTATTTCACTTTTTTCTTTACTGAATTTAATTGCATTGGTGAGCAGGTTGCGTAATGCGATGGTTACAATCTGTTCGTTCCCGGGTGCATCATTTACTTCAATATTGGTAACTATGCGAATGGTTTTATGCATTGCCTGTGCCTGTACTTCGCTTACCACATCCTGTATCAGATTGCTGTAGTCTGTCATGGTAACGGAAGGGGCCGTATTTTTTAATTGCATATTGGCCCATGCCAGCAGGTTATCGAGCATGTCGCCGGTTTGTGTCACTGCACGAAATGTTTGCTGTCTAAACTGCTCTTTTTTTTCAGGGCTGATGTTGGTATTGCTGCTGAGTGTGAGGTATGATTTTAAAGTAACCAGCGGATTTCTTAAATCGTGGCTGATGATGCTGAACAAACGGTCCTTTACCTGATTGAGCGTTTGCAGTTCATTTTTCTGTTGTTCAATCTGTTCATTTTTTATTTCCAGCAGGCGGTTGTTTTGTTGAATACGGCGGAAAAAATAAAATAAGGAAGCAAGCACTAAACATACAGCAGCAGCAACTATCATAAATATGTTGCGTTGATTTTTTTGCTTTACAACTTCAGCATCTTTTTTTACAATCTCTGCATTCTTTTTTTCAACCTGGTAATCGGCTTCTAATTGTGTAAGCTGATTTTTATTATCTGTACTGAAAAGACTGTCTTTGAGTGTGTAGTATTTTTTTTGATAAACGGATTGCAGATAATAGTCGTTTATATCTCCATACATATCGGCCATGTTGCGGTAGTTCTCCATTTCAATGGCAGGGCTGCCGGCCTGCATGGCATAAGTAATACTCTTTGCAAAAGCTTCTTTAGCCTCTTTAAAATTTTTTCCTTTTGCATTGGTAGCTGCAACATTATTATAAAAAGCAGCCCACACATCAGGTGGGGTTTCTGTAGCATTGAGTATGGCAAAGCCACTGTCGTAATAAGCAAGTGATTGCTGAATATGGTTGAGGTGTTTATGCGTTAAACCAATATTGATAAGGGTATTGGCAGTTAAATAATCGTCTTTAATCAGTCTGCTGAGGTAGAGAGATTTTAACTGGTAAGTTAATGCAACATCATATTGTTGTTGCTGGTTCAGAATATTTCCCCGTTCGCTGTAAATACTGCTGAGCTGTGCGGTATCTTTGCTCGCCTTCACCAGCACTTCAGCCAGATCATAATACTCATTCAGTTTTTTAGTATTGTTGTTACTGTTGTACACATTACCAACCGACATGAGTGCATTGGTTAACCGGAAGGTATCTTTTAATATTTCATAAATGCGGATCGATTGCTGATAATTTTCCAGCGATTTATCGTAATCACTTTTTACGAGATAGCAAAACCCCATGCTGTAGTAACTGTTGGCCACCTGCAACGGAATATTTAATTTTTTAGCCAGCTCATTTACTTTCAGAAAATACTCAATGGCTTTGCCGGCATTGTTATCCATATAGTAATTCCCGATTCGTCGGTAAGCAGCCAGTTTGCTGCTGTCGGGTATATTGGTATCAACAAGTTTCAATAAACTGTCTGCTTCGTTTTTGGTTTGTGCAAACCCTGTATATCCAGTAAGTAGAAAAAGAACTAAAAGAATCTTCTGCATGAAATAATTTTAAAGCAATCAAATAAAGCGTTTAATGGCATTGGAACCAAGCACTGTTTGCATTACATTTTCTGCAAAGGTTTTACCAATTCGCAGCTGAAGTGTGTTAATAAAAAGTGTTTCACTGTCTATAGCCGTAATTTTTTGTGTATTGATCATATGCGTTCTTGAAATACGGAGAAAGTGTGTGGCGGGTAACTGCTGTTCAAGATTTTTCATACTTACAAGCGCCACCTGTTTGTGCCCATTGTGCTGAAAAATAGTGACAAAATCGCCCAGCGATTCAATGTACAATACATCGGCATATGCAATGCGGATAAACTTGTTTTTATCTCTTACAAAAAAAGAATCATCGGGCCTTACCTCAAAGGCATCAGCTGAAGGTGTTGATTCTTTCATGGCCAGCAGCGCACGGGCTTTTTCAATAGATCGCATCAACCGTTCCTGTGCAACAGGTTTTACAAGAAAATCAATCGCATCCACATCAAATGCATCTACTGCATAGCTTGGGTGTGAGCTGATGAAAATGATCATTGGCAGCTCTTTCAAACTTTTCACCAGTTGAATACCGCTGAGGCCGGGCATCTCAACATCCAGCACCAGTAAATGGGGGCTGTGCAGTTTCAGCTGTTCAAGCGTAGTAAATGCATTATCACAAACAGCAAGGCATTCCGTAAACGGCAGTTGTTGTAAATATTGCAGAGTGAGTTCACGATACAGCTCATCATCATCTGCAAGAATGTATGTAATGGGTTGATTCATTTGTGGCAGTGGTAAACAAATCTACTGAAAAGAAGTGTTAACCTACTTTCTGCTTTTGTTCATCTACTTGTCTTCAGCCGGCAGAAGCAGGTGAGTAAATTTATGCAGGTTTTTCATAGGATATTGGATTACAAACGGGCTTGCATTTCTATACAGGCCCTCTTTTTAAAACAACATACATCAATATATTTTTGTTAACCACTGAACCCTTACATCTTTTACTCCCCGGTATATATATGCCGGGGTTTATTTTTTGTATAAAAAAAAGAGGGTGTTAATCTAAGAAATCTTCATCTTCTTTCTTAGCATATTTGCTGAAGAGCCCGTCGATGGCACTGCCAAAAATGGGAAATTTTTCTCTGGCAAAATTTTTAATCACTTCGATGGCTTTATATGCCTGCTGCTCTGTTAAACCTTCGGCCATTAAACGGTCAATTAAATCCTGCATAAATAAAGTTTAAGGTTGCAAGTTACAAGTTTAAGGTTGGAGGTAAAAAAGTCTATTTCAAATAAAAAACCTGTTGAAGTACTCAACAGGTTTTTTATTTATGGCACCCCTTTAGGGGATGGGGGCTATGCTACTTTCAACATACTCAATTTACTCTTATCAAACTTGTGCATCGCATATTCAAGTGACAGGTGAAATTTCTTTTCATCGCTGCCGGGCAAATCAAACATGGCATCGGTTAAAATACTTTCACAAATGCTGCGTAAGCCTCTTGCACCTAATTTATATTCCATTGCTTTGGTTACCATAAAATCGTACACCTCATCATCAATGGTTAATTCAATGCCTTCAATTTCAAACAACTTATGGTATTGTTTTATCAGTGCGTTTTTAGGCGTAATCAAAATTTCACGGAGCGTTTCAATATCAAGGGGATTAAGATGAGTAACCACCGGCAAACGTCCCAGCAATTCAGGAATCAACCCAAACGATTTAAGATCCTGTGCATTTACATATTGCAGCAGATTTTTTTTCATGTGCTCCTGTTCTTCCTTGTTCACATTAAAACCAATGGCATTGGTATTTACTCTGCGTGCAATTACACGGTCAATCCCATCGAACGCACCGCCGCAAATGAAGAGAATATTATGGGTGTTGATTTTAATTAATTTCTGCTCAGGATGTTTACGGCCGCCTTGTGGTGGAACCAATACCTCTGTTCCTTCGAGGAGCTTCAGCATTCCCTGTTGTACTCCCTCACCACTTACATCACGTGTAATAGAAGGGTTATCGCCTTTACGTGCAATTTTATCAATCTCATCAATATATACTATTCCCTTTTCTGCAGCAGCTACGTCATAATTACAAACCTGTAACAAACGGGTTAAAATGCTTTCCACATCTTCACCTACATAACCTGCTTCTGTAAATACAGTTGCATCAACAATAGCGAAAGGAACATTTAATAAACGGGCAATGGTTTTTGCCAGCAGGGTTTTTCCGGTACCTGTTTCACCCACCATCACGATATTACTTTTCTCAATCTCTATTTCGCTTTCGGTCTTTTGCTTTAAACGTTTGTAGTGATTGTAAACAGCAACGGCCAGTACTTTTTTAGCTTCATCCTGACCAATGATATAATCATCTAAAAACCGTTTGATTTCAACCGGTTTTTTTACGTTAAGCTTAAAGTTTGAATTAGTGGTTTCATTGCGCAGTAATAATTCCTGCCCAATAATTTCCTGTGCATGTTCAACACAGTTTTCACAGATATGTCCTTCCTGCCCGGCAATTAATATTTTCACTTCATCTCTGCTTCTGCCGCAAAATGAACAATGTAACATGTTGTTTTTCGCCATTTGAAATGGATTTTTAGGCTGGGGTGTTCGTTTAAACCCAACGTCAAAGATAATAAAGCTTTTGAAAGGGGGGGGGTATTAAATAAAAAAGGGGCGGGCTGCTGGCCCTGTACCCCTTTTTGCTATGTGAAATCAGTTAGAGTTTGTCTAAAATACCATCCACAATTCCGTATTTGAGTGCTTCATTGGCATCCATCCAGTAATCACGGTCAAAATCTTTTAATACCTGCTCCAGTGTTTTACCACAGTTGTCAGCCAAAATCTGGGCACCCAGTTCTTTTGTTTTAGCAATTTGATGTGCAATAATTTCTAAATCGGCACTGGTACCTTGTGCGCCGCCAATGCTTGGCTGATGAATCATTACTTCGCCATGCGGGAAAATATAACGTTTACCTTTTGTACCACCACTCAACAGGATAGAACCCATTGATGCTGCCATACCCATACAAATGGTACTTACCGGTGAACTGATCATTTGCATGGTATCATAAATCACCATACCACTGGTAACCACACCACCCGGACTATTGATGTACAGTTTAATTTCTTCGCCTGGCTTAACTGCTTCGAGGTATAATAATTTGTTTACGATCTCTTTTGCTGAGTTATCATGCACTACTCCCCAAAAAAAGATTTTCCGTTGCTCAAGAAATTTTTTATTGTAAGGTCCAAAGGCGGCGGCAGTAAAATTTTCTAACGGATTTTCTTTTGGCTCATCCTCTTCGTCTTCAAAACGAATTTGCAATTTTGAATTATGCTGATACATCTGTTTTACTTTTAGTTGTTTAAAGTTCTTTTGTTTTTCTGGGGTTCATCACCAATACTTCATCTACCAATCCATACTCTTTTGCTTCGCTGGCTGTCATCCAGAAATCACGGTCACTGTCTTCTTTTACTTTTTCAATGGTCTGGCCACTGTGATAGGCAATGATCTCGTACAACTCAATCTTTAATTTTTTCACTTCATTCACCATGATCTGTATATCTGTTGCCTGTCCACCGGCACCACCATAAGGTTGGTGCAGCATTACTCTTGAATGTTTTAAAGCAGTGCGTTTTCCTTTTGTACCTGCACACATGAGTACCGCACCCATACTTGCTGCAATGCCAATAGTAATGGTACTTACATCGGGAGTGATATACTGCATGGTATCATAAATACCGAGACCGGCATAAATACTTCCACCCGGACTGTTGATGTACATCTGAATGTCTCTTGTACGATCTGTACTTTCTAAAAACAGCAACTGTGCAGTTACAATATTTGCTACATAATCATTAATAGGTTCACCCATGAAAATAATACGGTCCATCATTAAACGGGAGAACACATCCATGCTTGCAACATTCAATGGACGCTCTTCAATGATGTAAGGCGTTAAATTGGTTGGGTTGCTGAATGCTGCCTGATAATTATGCAAAGTGGCGCCGGAAATGCCCCGGTGTTTAACGGCGTATTTTTCAAATTCTTTATTCAAATCCATAATTGTTTTTTTTCCGGTTTGAAGTTAAGGGAATATCGTTTGGAACGAAAATATTTTCAAATACCGTGCAAGGGATGAAAGCAGGACAATAAGGCAGAGGAATGCAAGTTGGTAGTTTATAGTTGTTAGTTATTAGTTACCGGGTTCGGTTATTATGACAAATATGTAAACTTCCTTAAATGACTCTAAATAAAAATCCCGCCAATTGCTCAGCGGGACTGTATTATTTCGTACTTCCAACCTCGTACTTCGTACTTATGAATGCTGTTGATGCTGATGTTCTTCATTCATTTTAATGAATTCTTCAGCTGTTACCTGTTTTTCAGTTTTGTTGATCTGTTGCTCGGCCCAGTTGAATACTTTTTCTGTAACCAGCTTGCGGTAGGTACTGTCAACCTGTTGTTCATCTTTCATTAAACCATCTACATATTGATCTAACCACTCTACATTTCCATCGGCCAGGTTCATACCACCAAAATAACTCAACACCTGTTGTTTAATCGCTTCCTTCAGTTCTTCAGGAGTTACTTCCAGTTTATTTTCAGTAATGATCTTATCGGTGATCAAGGTCCAACGCAATTGTGTGTTGAAGGTTGGATATTCTGCTTCAATCTGTGCAGGAGATTTTGGTCCCTGTTCAGGTTTTGAAGGATCGTTAGATGTAGCCAGCCATTTTTTCAAAAAGCTTTCGGGCAAATCCATTTTAATATCATCTAACAACACATGATACAAATGATGCTGGATCTGGTTGCTGCTTTGTTTATCCCAGTAAGCCTGTATGTCTGCTTCAATAGCAGCACGGAACTCAGCTTCTGTTTTAATATCTTTTGCAGGCAATGCTTCTTTAAAGAACTCTTCGTTCAGTTCTCTTTTTTCAATCAACCCAACTTTTGTAATGGTCAATTTAAACGATTTTTGAGCTGCATCCGCAACATCTTTCAAGCCCAGATCTTCAATCACCCAACTGCGTTCTTTTTCTTCAAATGCTTCGCTTAGTTGGATGTTGATGGTATCATCTTTCTTTAATCCCTGCAACTTTGTGCGGTAGGCAGGTGTAAAATATTTTACCAGTAATGAATTGTCTTTCTTTAAACCTGCTTCAACAGCTGAACCATCTGTATTGATTTCTTCAAACGTAAGATTCAACACGTTTTCATCATTGTTGATGGCTTCAGGCTCGGTCATTTTGCCGAAACGATTTTGCAAACGCTCTATTTCTTCGTTCACCATTTCTGCAGTGGCTTGTACTTTGTAATAAGGTGCAGAAATATTGCTGAGGTTTATTTCGAAAGCCGGTTTTAAACCTACTTCAAAATCAAAGCTGTAATCGGCCGGGCTATCCATATTTGGTTTAAACTCTGCATTCGGTAATGGCAGCGGTTGTGCAAAAATGTCGAGCTTTTCGGCTGCGAGGTAATCGTTCAATCCTTTTTCAATATTGCGGATCACTTCTTCTGTAAAAATGCCGGGACCGTACATTTTCTTCACCATACCTGCGGGCACCATGCCTTTACGGAAACCGGGAATATTTGCCTGTTTGCTGTAGGTTTTCAGAGTTTTTTCAAACGCAGGAAAATAATCTTCTCTGGAAATTTTTACAGTGATCTTGTCGTTCAACAAGCCAATGTTTTCTCTTGTAACTGTAGCCATATTTTTGAGTTGAACGTTTAAGGTTAAAACGTTTAAAGTTATTGATGGGAGTGTTTTACAACCTTAAACTTGAAACCTTAAACTTTTAAAAAGTCCGGATGGAGGGACTCGAACCCCCACACCTTACGGCATCAGATCCTAAGTCTGACGTGTCTACCAATTTCACCACATCCGGAAGAGCAAAACCAAAAATCAGAAACCAAACTTTAACAGCAGAAAGCCTTTTAGCTTTTATGCCTTGTTACCTGGTTCTTTTTAATGGGCAGCAAAGGTAGGGGGAAATACTTTATTTATTGGTTGTTGAGCTTGATTTTTCAATATGATCTACTGCTTTACATCATATTTTATAAGCTCTTCAAAGCGGCCTCCTGTATACTCTTTTTTGATAATGCCGATATTTTTTGCCCAATAAATTTTAATCAGCGAATCAGATGGGTAGAACCTGGAAGGGGTTCGTTCAAAAATTTTAACTGAACTGAAATTGGTGCTGCCTGTTTGATAAAAATCTAAAATGTTAATCAGTCGAAGGGTTGCCATTTTACCACGTATTTCAATTATGGAATCATTTACACTCCCTGAAAAATAAAGTGGAAGGGTGTTTCTTATAGCAGTGTCAAGAGAAGCAGCGTAAATGGAATATAAATTTCTATAGTCATTCTCGGAGGTTAATTCGTAATAAATAGAATCTTGTGCAAGAGTGCTGTAACCTGCAGTTTGAAAAACCTCGTAGGTAGGTAAACAGAACATATATTGTCCCTTCCATTTCACAACGCTGTTTAGTTTTTGAGTGTCTTTAATACCTGCTGGATAATGATCATAAATCCAAAAGGAATTGGGTTGAAATACCGTGTAAGCTTTGGTTTCTTCATCAATTAAAATAACTGTTTCATTTTTTTTGCATCTACAGGAACATGGGCCAAACAACAGGTAAGAAAAAATATTCGCTAAAATAAACAGGTGGGTTGAGTTAATCATTGTGTAGCAGTTATGATACTTATTGATCAAGTTAAAGTGAAATACGCTGCTTTTAACTTTTGCCGTTGATATTTGTGGAAACACTTTTTTCTTTTCGTAAATTCGCTGTTACTGGAAATGATAACCACTATACCGGCCTATACTCTTACTCCCGAACAGGAAAAAAAGGAGATTCTTCGTCACTACCGCAGTTTGTTACGTTCGCTCAAAACCAAACTCAAAAAAGGCGACAAGGAATTGGTGCGTACTGCCTTTGAAATGGCAGCCGAAGCTCACAAAACCATGCGCCGAAAAAGTGGCGAACCCTATATCCTGCATCCATTGGCCGTTGCACAAATTTGTGTGGAAGAAATTGGATTGGGTGTGCGTTCTACTATTTGTGCATTGTTGCATGATACGGTAGAAGACACCGATATTACCTTAGAAGATGTGGCCCGTGAGTTTGGAAACGAGATTGCAAGAATCATTGATGGCTTAACAAAAATTTCAACAGTTGTTGATGCCAACTCTACCCAACAGGCAGAGAACTTTAAAAAAATATTATTAACGCTTACAGATGATCCACGGGTGATATTGATCAAACTGGCCGATCGTTTACACAATATGCGTACGCTGGATAGTATGAAGCGTGAAAAGCAGTTGAAGATCTCAAGTGAAACGGTTTATGTGTATGCACCATTGGCACACAGGCTTGGGTTGTATAATCTCAAAACTGAGATGGAAGATCTTTCCATGAAGTACCTGGAGCCGGATATCTATAAAGAAATTGCACGCAAACTTTCAGAAACAAAACGTGAACGCAGCAGATACATCAATGAGTTTATTCGACCCATTAAAGAAAAAATGGAGAAAACGGGCTTTACCAGTTTCGAAATTTATGGTCGCCCAAAATCTATTCACTCCATTTCAAACAAGATCAAAAAGAAAGGCGTCAGTTTTGAAGAAGTGTACGATCTCTTTGCAATCCGTATGATCATTGATGCTCCGCAGGAGCGTGAAAAAGAAGATTGCTGGAAAGCTTATTCCATTGTTACCGATATGTACACACCCAGTCCTGAACGTTTGCGTGACTGGTTGAGTAATCCCAAGAGCAATGGATACGAAGCCTTACACACCACCGTAATGGGGCCGCAGGGTAAGTGGGTTGAAGTGCAGATCCGCACCAAACGCATGAACGAAATTGCTGAGAAAGGTTTGGCTGCACACTGGAAATATAAAGAAGGCAGCAGCGACGAAGACCGGTTTGATAAATGGTTTCATAATATACGTGAAGTATTAAACAGTCAGGAGAGCAGCTCACTCGATTTTCTGCAAGACTTTAAAAGTTCTTTTCTTGCTGAAGAAATTTATGTGTACACTCCAAAGGGCGATGTAAAAATGTTGCCATTGGGCGCAACAGCACTTGATTTTGCATTTAGTGTGCACAGCGATGTTGGCAGCCGTTGTATTGGTGCCAAAGTGAATCACAAACTGGTTCCTATTGCCCATAAACTACGCAGCGGAGATCAGATTGAAATTATTACAAGCAGTAAACAAAAACCAAGCGAAGACTGGTTGAGTTTTATTGTTACGGCAAAAGCAAGATCAAGAATAAAAGATGCACTGAAAGAAGAGAAACGAAAAGTGGCCGATGAAGGAAAATATATTCTTCAGCGAAAGCTGGAGCAAATGGGCGCCAGCTTTGATTTACAGAATGTAGAAACCTTAACGCAATTCTACAAGCTGCCATCGCAACTGGAACTGTTTTATAAAATTGCAACCAAAGCAATTGAACTCAAAGAAATTAAAGAGCTGCATTTGCATGGGGATAAATTAGAATTACCAAAGCCTGTAAAACCAGCCATTGAACCAAAGCCCGACTATGATCCAAATAAACAGCATAACCACAAAGACTCTGAGCTGATCATTTTTGGAGAAAGCAGCGATCGTATTGTATACACGCTGGGCAACTGTTGCAAACCAATTCCCGGCGATGATGTGTTTGGATTTGTATCAACCGGAAAAGGATTGATCATTCACCGAACCAACTGCCCCAATGCGGCGAGGCTTTTATCCAACTTCGGCCATCGGGTGGTAAAAACAAAATGGGCAAAGAATAAAGAAATCTCTTTTCTTACCGGTGTAAAAATTATTGGTGTAGATGATGTAGGAGTAGTAAGTAAGATTACTAATCTCATCAGCAGTGAAATGCGGTTAAACATCAGTGCCATTACCATTGAAGCAAAAGAAGGTTTGTTTGAAGGCAATATAAAAATCTTTGTACACGATAAAGATGAGCTGGATGAACTGGTGAACCGTTTGCTGCTGATGAAAGGCATTGAAACAGTTGAGCGCTACGATACAGAATTATCCTGATCGTTGTTTATACATATCTTAAAAAAAAATATTTAAATACTCATACTGAGTGTTGTTATTTTTCTGTTACTAATTTTTGTTTACATGTTTTTTTGAGCGAACTTTCAATAGTTAAATCAAAACAAATTAAATGAGAACAAAACATGTAGCAAGAATGATTAGCCTGCTGGCAATCTTCTTTCCGGGTTTTTTATTAGCACAGGCAACACTAACAGGTACTGTAAAAGGGAAAAGCACTTCTCTCGCAGGAGCCAGTATCACAGCAAGACCATCAGGCAAAGGAACAACCTCCGATGAAGATGGCAAATACACTTTGAAATTAGCACCGGGGTCATATTCCATTACATTTTCGTATGCAGGATTTGCATCACAGGTAATTAGTGTTCAATTAACTGAAGGAGATCAAAAAACACTGGATGTTGATTTAACCGAAGATTCGAAAGGACTTGAAGACCTGATTATTGTAGGTTCACGTTCTTTGTCAAGAACATCGGTGGGTACACCCTTGCCGGTAGATGTATTGTCTGCAGCCGATTTAAGAACAACGGCACAAACTACTTTTGATAAACAGTTGCAGTACCGTGTGCCATCATTCAATACAGTAAACACGCCGGTAAATGATGCCACTACTTTGCTGGATCCATATGAAATCAGAAATCTTGGTCCAAGCCGTACACTGGTTTTGATCAATGGCAAACGGAAAAATTTAAGTTCATTATTATACGTACAGTTTGCACCCGGCCGTGGTGAAACAGGTGCTGATCTTTCAGGTATTCCAGTAGATGCCATCAAGCGTGTAGAAATATTGAGAGATGGTGCATCCGCTCAATATGGTTCTGATGCCATAGCAGGTGTAATGAATGTTATTTTGAAAGATAGATATCAGTACAGCTCTTTAACCTTTAATTCAGGCATCACTTCAAAAGGCGATGGTGCAAATTATGGTGTCGCATTTAACAGCGGCAATAACATTGGCGATAAAGGATTTATTAACTATACAGTTGATTTCAGCCAGCAGAACAGTGCAGTTCGTTCCGGAACTATTCATCGTCCTACAGAAAAATTTATTTTCGGAGGATCTGCTGCTTCTAATGCCGCTATAGATGCATATTTAAATCGTTTTCCTACAGGAAATAATATTAACGGATCTGGCGATATTCAGGCAGGGAAATTTAATTACAATCTGGGATTACCGGTTGGTGAAAACGGACAGTTTTACAGTAACGCTGCAATGGTATTTAAAAAAGCAAAAAGTTTTGCAAACTTCAGAACTCCATACTGGAGAACAGATGCAGGCTTATTGCATAAACGTATTCCCGGTGCTCCTAACTATACCGGTGGAAACGATCCTTTATACGAAGGGTACTTAGGTTATGTGCCCACTTTCGAGGGCGATTTGTTTGATTACAACGCAACTGTAGGCTTAAAGAATGTAAAAAGCGGATGGACACATGATGTAGCTGTTACATTTGGAGGCAACCAGATTTTATATACTGTTGAGAATACAGTGAACCGCACATTGGGTACTGCCAGTCCTACTTCTTTTAAACCCGGCGGTTCTAAGTTTTCGCATATTGTAGGTAACTATGATATTTCAAAATCCATCACAAACAATTTCAGTTTGGCGTTTGGTTCAGAGGTAAGGTCAGAGACCTTTGAAATTATTGCAGGCGATACAGCATCTTATTCCGGTGAGGGTTCAAATTCATTTCCCGGTATACGTGCGGAAAATGCAAGAACCAACAAACGTTTTAACGTAGGTGTTTATGTAGATGCTACCTATGATGTGACAAAAGACTTTTTAATTAATGCAGCTATACGTGGTGAAAAGTATAGTGACTTTGGTGATGCATTTGTGTGGAAAGCATCTACACGATACAAACTGGCAGATGGTAAAGCGGTAATCAGAGCTTCAGCTTCAACAGGTTTCAGAGCGCCAACTTTGCATCAGATCTACACACAATCCACACAGGCTTCTTTTGCTGCGGGAACTATACAGTTGTCCGGTTTGTTTAATAACAGAAGCAAACAAGCCTTTGCATTAGGTGTTCCCTTATTAACACCGGAAAAATCTGTGAACTTAACATTTGGTGTGGGTTTAACTCCGGTTAAGAATTTAAGCATCACCATAGATTATTATAACATCACAATTAACGACAGAATTGTTTACAGTTCTTCTATTAATACGAATGATAAATTGCTTGCCAATCCAACAACAGAGCTGGGCCGCATATTAAAAGGTTCCAGTGTTGGGGCAGGTAATTTTGATTTGGCGAGTGTACAGTTCTTTATCAATGGTGTTAAAACAAGAACACAGGGTATTGATTTAGTAATGAATTACAAGAATATTGTTATTGGTGAAGGCAAACTTGGAATTAACCTGGCGGGTAATTATACTTTTAGAAATGAAATCCTCGGTTCGCCCAATGAACCACCTGCCATTAAATCTGCTAATGCTTCTATTCTTAGTGCGCAGATTAAGTCATTAATTACAGAAGGTCGCCCGCAATACAAGGCTGTGTTAGGGTTTGATTACAGCATTAATAAATTCGGGTTTAGTTTAAACAATACATTGTTTGGAACAACTAAATTCCAGGATTTAGATAATGGTGCTGCATACTCGGATCTTTCAATTTCTGTTTCAAATGACAGAAATGTAATGAATGATATTAAGCAGGTATTTTCACCGGCTGTTGTTACGGATTTAAATATCGGTTATAGTTTTACAGACAAAATTTCTGTAAATATTGCTGTAAATAATTTACTTAATGTCCTCCCAAAATGGAAGCTGGAGTCTTTAAATGCAGATGGACAAAAAGTACTTGATAATGCCGCAGCGAAAGACCTTTTGGAAGGATTTTTATCTTTCAGCGGCCGCTACCGTATTTTAGGTTACAATGGTTCACAGTTCAGCCAATTGGGAACAATGTTTCAGGCGCAGTTTGTATTTAAGTTCTAATTCAATTTTATAAGGATATTAGGGTGTGAAGTATTTCACACCCTTTTTTTGTGGGCAGAATTTTACCTTTAAACAGTTGTTTAAAAGATTAAACCATGAAGGAATTATATCACAGCCTTTCGGCAGTATACGAAGCGATGTACCGGAGTTTTATCAACTATGAAGAGGAGTTTTTATTTTACAGCAGCATATTAAAGGGTTACCAAAGTAAATCAGTCATTGAAATTGGTTGTGGCACAGGAAATCTGGCTGATTCTTTTTTTAAAAACGGGTTTACTTACACCGGTCTTGATGTAAGTGAAGACATGTTGAACATTGCAAGGGGAAAATATCCAAACCTATCTTTTTTGCAGGGCGATATGCGGCAGTTTACACTGGATCAGAAAAAAGATTCTTGTATTATAACCGGCCGTACTATCAGTTATTTACTCAGCAATGAAGATGTTTTAAAAACATTTCATTCCATCAACCGGAGTTTAGAGATGGGCGGTATTGTTGTGTTTGATTTTATTGATGCGCTGCAATTTATTCCACGCATAAAAGATGGCGAAGAAATTATACATACCGCGGCTTATCAACAAAAAATTTATCAACGTAAAAGCATATGGACTTTAAACTTGAAAGAGGGGTTCACTTTTAACTGGTTGTCGCACTATTCTCAAATAACAGAAAACGGACAATTCATTGAACTTGGAACAGATGATTCTGTTATACGCACATTTACAAAAGAAGAGTTGTTTATTTTTCTTGCCCTTTCAGGGTTTGAAGTTTTACACTGTTTACAACGGGATTCTTATGCGTTTGATACAATGGTTGTAACTGCTAAAAAAACTGCATCATTCAAATCTTAATATCAGCTCCTGCAACCGGGGATCAAATTGCATTAGGGGCCTGTTATATTGATCATCCTGCTACCCGTTTAAAACAGGAAGAATCGTATAAAAAAATGAACATGACGATAATAACAGATGAGCTGGATTCTTTTACTGCAACCAAAGAAGGATTCTGGAGCCAGCGGTTTACAACAGAAAAATTACTCCGGTATTTATCTTTTGCAAATGCAGAGAATGTGATAATAACTCCGTTAGATACATACCGGTATGCTGTACAGGTAAGGGTAAAGGCACAGTCATCCTGGTACTTGTGTGAATAAATAATAATCTGCAAAGAAAGAAGTATGAGTAATAATTGACAGCAACACTTACTTTTGCCACTTAAATATCTACTCAAATTATTTTATGGTTGATGTAATTCTGGGCCTCCAGTGGGGCGATGAAGGAAAAGGAAAAATTGTTGATTTTTTTGCACCCAATTATGATGTGATTGCCCGTTTCCAGGGCGGCCCCAATGCAGGGCACACACTTTATGTAAAAGGCGAAAAAGTAGTGCTGCACCAAATACCCAGTGGTATTTTTCATAAAGGCATCATTAATTTAATTGGCAATGGTGTAGTGTTGGATCCTGTTACACTCAAAAAGGAATGTGATAAGGTAGCGGCTATGGGCGTAAATGTAAAAGAGAATCTGTTTATTGCACAGCGCACCAATCTTATTATACCCACACACCGTGCTTTAGATAAAGCCGCCGAACTGGCAAAAGGCGACGAAAAAATTGGCTCCACACTCAAAGGAATTGGCCCGGCTTATATGGATAAAACCGGCCGCAATGCCCTGCGTGTAGGCGATTTGCTCGATCCCGGATTTAAAAACCTGTACAATAAACTTCGTGCAAAACATCAGCAACTGCTCGATAATTATCAATTTAAGGAAGATATCAGTACATGGGAGCAGGAGTTTTTTGAAGCCATCGAATTTTTGAAAGAACTGAACATTGTAAACGGTGAATATTTCATTAACCAAAAAATTGCTGAAGGAAAAAAAGTACTGGCCGAAGGTGCGCAGGGAAGTATGCTGGATGTGGATTTTGGCACCTTCCCGTTTGTTACTTCATCCAATACCATTTCGGCTGGTGTAAGTACCGGCCTGGGCATACCTCCTAATAAAATTGGAGAAGTGATTGGCATTACCAAAGCATATTGCACAAGAGTGGGCAGTGGTCCTTTTCCTACAGAGTTGTTTGATGCAACGGGTGATGAATTACGGAAAATCGGAAATGAATTTGGTGCCACCACCGGTCGCCCACGCCGCTGCGGATGGATTGATCTGGTAGCATTAAAATTTGCCTGTATGATTAATGGCGTTACACAAATTGTTATGACCAAAGCAGATGTGCTGGATAGTTTTCCGCAACTGGAAGTGTGCACATCTTATATTGCCGGAGGAATAGAAACCGCAGAAATTCCCTTTGGCATCAGTCAACTTAAAATTGATCCGGTGTACAAAGCTTTTAAGGGTTGGGGTAAACCTGTTACAGATTGTAAAACATGGGCCGATTTCCCGGAACAGGTACATCTGTATCTTAATTTTATAAATCAGTACCTTGGGGTAGAGGTGAAATATGTTTCCAACGGGCCGGGCAGAGAGCAAATCATTTTTCAGTAAAAAGTAAAATAATTTTGTATAAAAGTTTGGCTAATTCAAAAACCAGTTGAAATTTTACAGAACAATCGTTGTTACACATGGCAAAGTCAATAAAGAAAACTGCAGACAAATCAACACCTGTTGATTCTGATGTAAAAAAAGCGGATAGTAAATCAAAAAAAACACAGGAAGATACTGATGAGGAGGATGATGATTTGGAGATAGATGATGAGCCTGTTGTAAAAAAAGGGAGCAAAGCAACTGCATCTAAGTCTAAGTCAACTGATGAAGAAGAAGATGATGATGATGCAGATGAAGAAGCAGATGATTGGGAGAAAGGCGATGAAGATGATGATTATGATCCCGACTTTGAAGAGTTTGATATTCCTAAATCAAAAGGAAAAAGTGCAGTTAAAAAGAAAGGTGGTGAGGAAGAGGATGATTTTAAAATTGATGATGATTTTAAAGAGTTTGATATGATGGGTGGCGGTGATGATTTTGATGACGACGATGATGATTTTTAATTTAAACAGTGAACAGAACCTTCCACTCTTTTTCAATAACAGATTTATCTGAAACAAAACTTAAAATGTTGAGCTGGTGTAACCGGTTCAACATTTCTGCTTTTTTAGATAACCACCGTTATCAGTTACCCGGCCATTCGTACGAGTGTTTAGTTGCCTGCGGCAGTATATCATCAGTAACAGCAAATGCCGGTAATGCTTTGCAACAGCTGCAATCATGGATCAATTTGCATCAGGGCGATTGGATGTTTGGCCATCTCGCCTATGATCTGAAGAATGAAACAGAACAGTTATCGCAATTAAAAGAGGATGTTATTGGTTTTGATGATCTTACTTTTTTTGTTCCGCAATATGTATTTCAGCTCAGTGAAACAGAAATACAGATTGGTTCGCTGCAGCAGGATCATGCAACTGTATTTGCTGCCATTTGTGCTGAAGAGCCAAATGTGCAAAAACAAAAAAAGGCTGTTGATCTGCAGCAACGTGTTTCAAAAGATCAATACATCAGCCAGATAAACAGCATCAGAGAACACATTATCCGTGGCGACTGTTACGAACTGAATTACTGTATGGAGTTTTACAACCCATCGGTTGTGATTGATCCTGTAAGCACTTGCCTTTCTCTTGCAGCAGTTTCGCCCAATCCGTTTTCAGCATTTTATAAAGTAAACAACAGTTATCTGCTTTGTGCAAGCCCGGAACGTTTTTTACAAAAGCAGGGAAATCAATTGTTGTCTCAACCAATGAAAGGTACATTGCAGCGTAATCTTACTGATGCCGCAACAGATGAAGAATTAAAAACCGCATTGCATGACAGTGTTAAAGACCGGAGCGAAAATGTAATGGTTGTAGATCTGGTGCGGAATGATCTGAGCCGTGTATGCAATGAAGGATCGGTGAAGGTTGATGAACTGTTTGCAGTATATACTTTTCCGCAGGTACATCAAATGATTTCAACCGTAAGTGGCGAAGTGAACCCTGCATTAGAGTTTACAGAAATTATACAGGCTGCTTTTCCTATGGGAAGTATGACGGGCGCCCCTAAACGAAAAGTGATGGAGCTGATTGATGCGTATGAACCATCCAGACGGGGATTGTTTTCAGGTGCCGTAGGTTACATTGCCCCTAATGGAGATTTTGATTTTAATGTAGTAATCAGGAGCCTGTTGTACAACGCATCAACGGGGTATCTTTCTTATCAGGTTGGCAGCGGAATTACTTTTTACAGCAATGCAGAAAATGAATATCAAGAGTGTTTATGGAAAGGGCAGGCTATAAGAAACGTGTTACATGCAGTACCACTTTAATGTACAGCAGTAGTATATATGAGAACGAACTCATACATGATTTGTCAGTTATAGTATTTATATTTATTGTTTAAAACTGCTGTGGGAGTGCACAGATCCGTATTACTTACAAACAAACGAAGCTATTGAAATGAAGTGTTTAATTGTTGATGATAATAAGCTTGCCCGGATGGCCTTGAAAGAATTCATTAGCCAGATAAAGACTCTCACTTTATTGGGTGAGAGTACTACAGGGATGGAAGCTTATGAATTTATTAATACAAAACCGGTTGATCTGGTGTTTCTTGATATTGAAATGCCGGGCATGTCGGGAATTGAGTTGTTGCAATCCCTCAGCAATAAGCCAATCATTATTTTTTCAACTTCCAACAGCAATTATGCTGTTGATGCATTTGACTTAAACGTGGCCGATTTTGTTGTAAAGCCTGTTACTTTTCCCCGTTTATTACAGTCAGTTGAAAAGGCACAAAGTATTTACGATCATCGCAATACATCTGTTAGCCGTATTGAACCCGATTTTATTTTTCTCAAGGATAAAGGAGCATTGGTTAAAATCAGTTTCTCTGATATACTCTGGATGGAGGCGATGGGTGATTATGTAAAAATTTATACTTCCGAAAAATGGTTTATGGCACATACCACCATGAAGTCGGTTGAAATAAAACTTCCCCAGGCTAACTTCATGCGGGTACACCGGAGCTATATTGTTGCTATCAGTAAAATTGAACGGATTAAAGAAGGCGCAATCATAATCGGCACATCTTCTGTGCCTTTAGCCGAAACCTATCGCAGCCAGCTTATGGACAGACTCAATCTGATCTGAAAATTTTCATCGACGATTTTGCCGCTCTCATCGACAAAAAGCCCGTTTTTACGGAGTAAAGCCTTTCAACTGGCTGGGTTAGTGTATTTTACATGATTGAGTCGATTTATGAGTAAGAAAATATACCAAAAGCTCCCCTTTTTTATAATAGTCAGTTTTTCATTACTTGTAATGATGGCCATTTTATTTGCACAATATGAGTCGCAGAAAAGTATCCGGCTGCTGAAAAGCGAAAACCTTCAGGCGTTTAAAATTATTCAGGTTAACAATATCATGGGAGACATCATTAATGAAGTTTATATGATTGATGAGGTAACCGGAAAGTATGTTGTATCTAATAATATTGATCTTTATCAGCATATTCAGGATACGGTTTCGCAACTGCAAAAAGATGTGCAAAAAATACAGGAGCTGGTTTACTTTAGTGAAAATAATAAAACTGCAATTAGCGCATTAACCCGTTTAATTGATCGTAAAATTGAACCGCTGAAGCGAATAACTTCAGCCTCAGACAAAAGTGAAAAACAAGTTATTCTTTCACAACTAACCACTAAGGATGGTTTAAAGCTTACAGACAGTATTTACTTATCTGCCTTAACCATTCAATACGAACTGGAAAAAAACCTTGAGAAATCAATCAAGGAGAACGAGGTGCTTTCCACCCGTGTATTATTTATCAGCTGGGTACTCGGTTGTACATCTATTCTTGCCATTGTTATCCTTGCTTCTATTATTATTCAGCGTTTGTTGCGTAATTATAATTTAATTAAGGATCTGCATCTGGCAAAAATGCAAATTGAACAGCAATCGCTGGTAAAAGAACAGTTTCTGGCAAATATGAGTCATGAAATCCGCACCCCAATTAATTCGGTTATTGGCTTTACAAATCTGCTTCAGAAAACCGAATTAAGGGATGATCAGCAGCAGTTTGTAAATCTCATTAAAACAGCCGGGCAAAACCTGTTGGGTATTGTAAATGATATTCTGGATATTTCAAAGATCGAAGCAGGGATGCTTCATTTTGATAAAAATCCGTTTAATATGAAAGAGTGTTGCTACACCATGGAAATGATGTACTATCACCAGTTTTCTGAAAAAAAGCTTTCCAGTAACTTTTCACTTAGTCCTGATGTACCCCTTAATCTTATAGGTGATAAGGAACGGCTGGCACAGATTCTCAATAACCTTATTAATAATGCAATTAAATTTACCAAAGAGGGGGGTGTTTCAGTTAGTGCAGAACTGGTAAGTAAAAACGGGCAAAAAGCAAGAATTCGTTTTTCAGTTGCTGATACCGGCATTGGTATAATGCCCGAAAAACTGGGAAAAATCTTTGATCGGTTTGAACAGGCAGAAAATGATACAACCCGTAATTATGGCGGTACCGGATTGGGGCTGTCCATAGTAAAAAGTTTAATTGATTTGCAAGGCGGGTCTATTTTTGCTGAAAGTGAACCCGGTAAAGGAACACAGTTTATTTTTGAACTTGATTTTGGTATTGAAGAAACAAATGAACTCAACTCGTTTATTTCTGCCGCACCTCAAAATTTAATTCCTTCAAAAAATCATATGGCATTAGAAAACGTTCGTATACTGGTAGCCGAAGACAACAAAATGAATCAAATGCTTTTAAGATTTGTGCTGGAACAGTGGAAAGTACGCTATGATTTTGCCGGTACAGGGCAAGAAGCTCTGGATAATCTGAAAAAGGGCCAGTATGATATTGTTCTGATGGATATTCAAATGCCTGTTATGGATGGGTATACTGCAACCGAAATGATTCGCTCAGACTTGCAATCAAATATTCCGGTTATTGCAATGACGGCTAATGTATTACCGGGGGAGAAAGAAAAATGTAAGAAGGCCGGCATGAATGATTATATATCCAAACCATTGAACGAAAGTATTTTATACGATTTGCTTGTGTCGTATTCAAAATCAGAAAATAGTACTGATGCCCTTGAGCAATCAACCCCGCTTTTAATTGATAAACAGTATCTGCACCGTATATTTTCCGGTAATGAAGAGTTTATAAAAGAAATCATTGAACAGTTTTTGCTGCAGTTTCCAAAAGAGATAACAGAACTGGAACATGGGGTTAAAAATCGTGATATCAATAAAGTGAGGCAGCAAAGCCATCATATGAAAACTACACTTTCTACGGTAAATAATAAATCACCATTGCTCGATCATTTAGCTGATCTGGAAATGGCCGAAGACAATAGTTCTTACTGGGATGTTATACAACATAAAATGAATATCATTAGTGCAAGCAGGAGCGAAATGCCTGCTTAAGCAATCTGCTCAAATTTCCGTGTAGTGCTTATCTCATCTTACAGGGGTTGCTATTTGATGGTGCCCAAAATTGTAAACGGCTTTTCAAACAATTTGACCGTGTATTCTATTCACTTCAACGAAAGCAGCTTGCATAAGCAATTCCGGAACATATTTTTGCAACTCAATAACAGATGTAGAAGTCCTGTTGAGATAAGAGAAACAGCAACATGTTACATTACCTGACCGGATTTACTGAGTTCAGGTATACTTAAATAAATTGCAGGAAAACCATTGAAAAACCCAATATCCTGTGAGGCCGAAAGAGGGCCCGTTTTTATCCTACCCTTAAAAGAAAAACCGTAACAGCAGCAATAAAACTGCCGCTGATACGGAAAAACTGAGTTCAGAAATCTGAAATTAGTTGCCGGTAATTTATCTTTATGCGTTCAGAAGAATGTGTAAGATGTTTTATCTTAACGTACTTAATTTGGTAAAAATGGATCATCAATCAGAAAAAACCACCAGAGCAGATATAGTAGTAAGGTATAAGGCCCGATTTTCCTTAATTACTTTGTGGGTATTTGCGGGTATCGTATTTATTATGATGATAGTATTTAATGCCCTTTCAATTAAGTCAAGTGCAGCTGAAAGTTATCTAAATAGTTTGTATCCTGTCATAGACAGGCAAGAAGAAAAAACAGCACTCAACAATGAAAAGAACGACAAACGATTTTTTCTTACCAGATTGCCGTCCATCCAGCCCAAAAGTGAAAAAACTACAGAGAAGCAGGCCATGCAACAGGTACTTGTTATTCGAAAATTAAAAATGACAACAAGCCGGGCAAACGATGGTTTTCAGATAAAGCCCCTTCCTCAGTAAGAATGTACAGGAACCATGTTTCAAAAAGATATTTTTCTTTGTTCAATAAACCTGAATTACACAACCCACAGATTTTTTAAATTATCATGAAAAAGTATTTTGCATTTTTCTTTTGCCCGGTGTTGATTCTAATTTCCTTTTCAGGAAAACTCTATGCCCAAAACAAAGAGCTCAACGATTTTAATATGCATGGTAAGCGCTATTTCATGAAACTCAAGTATGCCAGATTGAACAACATCCTGTTGAATGCATCAATGCAGCAACAGGCGGAACAAAATACTGTCAGCCGTTTAAAAGCTAAAAACGACAGTTTAAATGCAACAGGCACCATTTATGATACCGTTTTTGTGGATGTAACACAACGGTTAAATCAATGGAATTTCAGGATTGATTCTGTAAATCAAATTATTCGATTATATCAAAAAGAACTGAAAGGAAATAAAACATTCCGAAAAAAGCATGTACAGTTAGAAAAGAACATCACAAAGCTGGGAGAAGAAATTTCAACACAGGCATCTGATCATGCTTTTGTTTTTACAGGAATTGACAGGCAACTTGATACATCCAATCTTTCCGGTGAAAAGGCAAGACTGGCGGGCATCCTTAATTCTGCAGCAGCCCAGCAGGAAAAAGAGGCAGCCATTATTGGAGCCATTGATACCCGGAAAGACAGTATTCTGAATGAAGGAAAAGTGGATTCTTCAGTTTCAATCAAGATTGAGGAGCGCCTGAATAATTATAAACAAAAAATGGAGTCCATTTCAAATGAGATTACAGGGTTACAGGAAAAACTCAATTCACCAAAAGAGCTTTCAAAAGATTTTACACTAATTAAAACAAAGATTCTGATTATTGATTCTGTTGTAAACAAAAATGCTGTTGCTAGGGAATATGTTTTTCAAATGATTGATGAAGGCTTAACAAAATCTACTCCGCATCCGTTTAGCCTCGCTGCCTTTTTTGGTCCCGGTGGGTTTAAAATTCCTCCATCGAAATATGAAATTGCAAAAACTTATTTTTCACCTGTAATTGATTCGCTCATTAAGTTTTCGAATAATTATTCTTCTATTATGCGAACTGCAAGCATTATTGTAAATGGTTATGCAGACGCCTCTAATATCAGCAAAGGGTCCCCTTTGTATCAAACACTTTTAAAATACCTGAATAATCCTAATCCCGGTAAACAGGAACTTAATACTGCATTGTCTGCCCTGCGTGCAGAAGAAATCAGCAAGCTCCTTACCAAATTACTTAAAGAACGATTCCCTGATTTTAATATGATTGACCGCATTGTTTTTGAAGCAATTGAAACGGGTCAGGGGGAAAAATTTCCGGATCCTTCCATTCAAAATTATAAAGACAACGACGAGCGTAGAAGAATTGTAATTATTTTCTGGAATGTACTTCCTGTTGAATAATTGCAAAAGGAAAGTTCTTGAATAGAAATTATCATCTTAATTAAAAAAGGAGTTGCTATATAAACGCAACTCCTTTTCTATTTGTTTATCTTTTCTTTTTGAGCAAATGATCTGGCTGAAAAATGAACGGGTGCTATAGGAGTTATGTTTTTTTTCTAATGGGTTTCTTCTTTATTTCCGGTAGTTCAGAAACTTTTGGATAAATATCTTTTATGCCTTCATCGCCGTAAAAACGTAACAGTAATTGAACACTTTCACTTAATATGGAATAACGATTGGCATTAAACACCTGCATTTTTTCTTTTGGCAAACGCAGATTAAACGTATTGTTACCTGCAAGTACAGCATCGAAATTCGGGTTCAACTGATTAAAATACATTAAATCAATCACCAGATTTTTGGCCATAATAACGGAACTGAATTTACCGGCAATGGCCTGTACATCAATATTCGGGTCAGTTTTTTCCGGAGCAAATTCATCAGCCTTTTGTTGTTGCCCGTTGTTTACAGTGGTTGTAACACCGCCCTTACCTTCCATGATATAATGCGTAGCAATAAATTTTTTTACATGGTTACGGCTTTCTGCAGGTAAAAAATATTGCAGTTTCCAAAAATCTCTGCTGCCACTTTTTCTAATAGCGCTGTAAACTCTGCCGGGCCCTCCATTATAAGCAGCAATCACCAGCAACCAGTCGTTTAAGTCGTTGTACAGGGAAGTAAGATATTTTGCAGCAGCATGTGTACTGCGGAAATAATCTGTACGCTCATCGGCCCAGCTGTTGACCATCAATCCGTATTCCTTGGCGGTATATGGCATAAACTGCCAGGGCCCTCTGGCACCTACCCAGCTTGTAGCCGAATTATTTAAACCTGATTCAATTACTGCCAGGTATTTAAGTTCATTCGGAAGGCCGTATTGCATCAGTACATTATCTATCAGCGTAAAATAAGGCATACCCCAGCTTTTCATACGGGTAAGACTTTTACCATGATCCTGCAGATAATCCTGTATAAAGCCCCAAGCCTGCGGATGTATCTGTGCATCATAAGGCAATGCTTTACTGAATGATTTTGTTACAAACAATGTTTGAAATCCATATTTTTCGGCAGTGTTGCCTGCAGGAAGAACTGAATCAGTTACTGAGCCATTAACCGCAATAGCGGTACTGTCTTTTTGTGCAAATGCAAAAAAGAACCACCCGTTCAACAATAGAAATAAAATAAACTTCTGCATGATAGATTTTGTTAAACTGCTTTGTAACAGTTCATCCACTCATTACTCAAACGCAGCAAAGATAGCTCATCAAAATGCTTTGTCATGAGCTGAAGACCAAAGGGCAATCCATTACTGTGCCGAAACAACGGAATGGAGACAGCAGGTATGCCTGTAAGATTTGCAAACACGGTATAAATATCTGCCAGATACATTTCAACGGGGTTGTTTTTCTTTTCTCCAATCTTAAATGCAGTAGTTGGGGAAACAGGCATAAGCAAAACATCTATATCATTGAACACCAGTTTAATCTGTTCAAACAATTTGCGTCGAACTTGTTGTGCTTTGGTATAGTAGGCATCATAATATCCGCTGCTTAAAACAAAGGTGCCCAGCATGATACGTCGTTGCACTTCCTTGCCAAAGCCCTGTGACCGGTTGGCTGAGTAAAATTCTGTTAATTCTTCTTTTACTGGTGTAAACTGAGAGCCATATCGAACACCATCATAACGGGAGAGGTTGCTGCTGGCTTCTGCAGTTGTAAGAACATAATAAGCAGGAACGATGTAATCAATCAAACTAAAATCCAGTTCTTTTACCTCGTACCCATCTAGCTTACATTTTTTGATAAAGTCTTTGTGTGCTGATCGGATTTCTTCATCAAGCCCCTCATGCTCCAGTGTTTGTTTAAAATAACCTAATACAGGTTTTGTGTTGGTTTGTACATTCAACTCATCTGCATAGGCAGGAACGGGCAGCGATGATACCGTACTGTCAAACTCATCTGCACCGGCAATGACTGATAAAACCAATGCCACATCTTCTGCATTATTCGCCAGTATGCCAATCTGATCAAAACTGGAACCGTATGCAATTAATCCGTGACGGCTTATTCTTCCATAACTGGGTTTCATACCAACAATACCGCAAAAGTCTGCAGGCTGCCGAACGGAGCCACCCGTATCACTTCCTAAACTCAGCATACAAAGATTGGCTTGTACAGCAACAGCCGAACCACCGGAAGAACCACCCGGTACACGGGTTTCATCTATCTGGTTTTTTACAGGCCCGTACGCCGAGTTTTCATTACTGCTGCCCATGGCAAATTCATCGCAGTTATTGGTGCCAATGATAATGGTATCTTCGGCAAGCAGTCTTTCAACTGCCGTTGAGTTGTAAATTGAATGAAATCCTTTTAAAATGTTTGAAGCTGCTGATACGGGATGTTGCTTATATGCAATTACATCTTTTATGGTGAGTACAACGCCATGCAATTTGCCGGGTTGTTTACCTGCCATCCGTTGCTGATCCAGAAGGGTGGCCCTTTCAGTTGCTTCATCTGCAAAGCAGTGAACAAGCGCATTCAACTGCTCATGCTGTTGTATTTGCGATAAATAAAACTCTACTGCCTGTTTGCAGGAAGTTTCATTATTCAACAAACTTGCATGATAATCCTTTATGGTTGCAAACGGATACAAATAGCTTTACAGCTTCAAAATAGTTGAAGAAGGAATAAATAAGTAATTACTGCTTGTTGGGTGTACTGTCGTTCGTGGTGCTGCTGTCTTCAATTTCTTTACGAACATTGCTTTTAGCATCGTTAAACTCACGAATACCTTTACCCAGTCCACGCATCAGTTCAGGAATCTTACGACCACCAAACATGATCAAAATAGCAATCACAATCAGAATAATTTCCTGTGTACCAAGTACACCGAGAAGTATGGGTTGAAAATTCATAATCTGAAATTTATTGGAGAACAAAGTTACAGTTATTTAGTACGTGGCTGGCATAAAGATTTGCATAAAAAAACCTTCATAACAGAAGGTTTTAAATGATTTTATCCTGAACAACTCAACGGATATAATTTCTGCCACATTTACCGGCTTTGCCATGAGCTGCCTGATAAGGAGAAATACCACGATTACAGGACATTAAAAAAAAGGTAACCAGAGCTAATGCAAACAATACTTTTTTCATAACCGAAACAAATTATTTTTTTAAAAAATAGTGTACAGTTTGTTTCGATAGGGATGGAATTTTGTAGTGTTTATTTAAACGAAGCTCAATATACAAACGAAAGTTCATCTGTAAAAGTATAAAGCGGAAAGATTTTTCTTTCCGCTTTATACACTATGCTTATTTCATACGCTTTTCCTTAATACGGGCGCTCTTACCACTTCTTTCACGGAGGTAGAAGAGTTTGGCACGGCTTACTTTACCTACTTTATTCAGTTCTACCGAATCAACATTGGGTGAACTGTAAGGGAATGTACGCTCAACACCTACACCATCAGAGATCTTACGCACTGTAAATGTGGCAGTTGCACCTAGTCCCTGACGCTTAATCACATCGCCACGAAAGCTCTGGATACGCTCTTTACCGCCTTCAACAATTTTGTAGTTAACGGTAACATTATCACCTGCTTTAAACTTAGGATATTCCTTTTTAGCAGTTAATTGCTCATGTATAAATGCAACAGCGGCGTTCATAACTCTTAATTTTTAGGACGGCAAAGGTAGGGGGATTTTGCAGGAATTGGTAATTTGTGAGAAGGAATTTGGAAAAAAAAATGATTTCCTCTTTCCCAATCCCTAATTCCCAATTACTCTCTAACTATCTCGCCACGTTTACAGCTCTTTTTTCTCTGATTACAGTTACTTTAATCTGACCGGGATAAACCATTTCGGTTTGTATTTTTTGGGCCATTTCAAAACTCAGTTTATCCGATTCTGAATCGGTTACTTTTTCAGCTTCTACAATCACCCTTAATTCACGACCGGCCTGGATGGCATACGCTTTTTCAACACCCGGATATGTCATTGCTAAACTCTCAAGGTCTTTAATACGTTGGAGGTATTGTTGCATGATTTCACGACGGGCTCCCGGTCTTGCACCACTGATGGCATCGCAAGCCTGAACAATGGGCGAAATCACATATTGCATCTCCATTTCATCGTGGTGGGCACCAATTGCATTCACCACTGCCGGGTTTTCTCCATATTTCTCCGCCAGTTTGGCTCCGAGTAAGGCGTGGCTCAGTTCGGTTTCTTCATCGGGAACTTTACCAATATCATGTAACAATCCGGCACGTTTAGCCAGTTTAGCATTTAAGCCCAGTTCTGCTGCCATTATACCGCATAGATTGGCTGTTTCACGACTGTGCATCAACAGGTTTTGACCATATGATGAGCGAAAACGCATACGACCTACCATCCGGATTAATTCTTTGTGTAACCCATGAATACCCAGTTCAATCACTGTGCGTTCACCAATTTCCATTACCTGCTCATCTAACTGACGCTTGGTTTTCTCTACCACTTCTTCAATACGTGCAGGGTGGATACGACCATCGGCCACTAAACGCTGTAAGCTTAAACGGGCAACCTCACGACGAAGAGGATCAAATGATGAAAGAAGAATTGCTTCCGGCGTATCATCCACAATCAGATCTACACCCGTTGCTGCTTCAATAGCACGGATGTTACGGCCTTCACGTCCTATGATCTGGCCTTTTATTTCATCGCTCTCAAGATTAAACACTGTTACAGTGTTTTCAATAGTTTGTTCTGCAGCTGTACGTTGTATAGACTGAATAACAATTTTACGGGCTTCTTTATTGGCCTTGAGCTTTGCATCTTCAATAATTTCCTGTTGTAAAACAAGCGCTCTTGTCTGAGCTTCCTGTTTCAGGCTTTCAATCAATTGATTTTTTGCCTCGTCGGCACTAAGACCGGCAATTTTTTCCAGCCGACGAATATGTTCTTCCTGGTGTTTCTCCAGTTCTGTACGTTTCAGATTTACTACCTCTATCTGGCGGCTCAGATTTTCTTTAATAGCTTCATTTTCCTTGATCTGCTTCTCAAGATTCGTTTCTTTTTGATTAATAGATTGCTCTTTCTGACGGGCACGGTTTTCACTTTCGCTTATTTTTCTGTTGCGTTCGTTTACTTCTCTGTCGTGCTCCGATTTTAATTGCACAAACTTTTCTTTTGCTTCCAGCTCTTTTTCTTTCCGGATGGTTTCTGCTCTCAGCTGTGCTTCTTTAAGTATAGTTTGTGCCTGGAGATCGGCTTCTTCAACCTGCTTTTTTGTGTTTTTAGCAAAGGCAAATCGTCCGGCTACTGCACCAATAAGTAATGCGGCAACTCCGATTATGATGTATACAATTGTAGGTTCCATTGTTGTTGACTGGTTTATTTTGTTCTGACTGCGAATCGTTCCTCTCTATGGCTTTTTTTTGATACATAGTGGGAATATGGTGGGCGAAATTACTAAAAATAAGCCAGTTACAGCATTTGCCGGGTACTGAATACAAAAGCAGTTAAAACATTTGTTTGGATGTACCTGTAACCGCTTTAGTTTTGCCTACTAAACAATTTGAAATGAAACTACTGATAACTTTATGTTTTGCACTTTTACTTGTTCATGGAGCCACGGCTCAAAAACTATCTCCTTGGGGGGTTCAGCTGAAAACCGGCGAAAAACTTAAGATCTCCAACATATCAACCAACAATATTAACCAGCAAATGATGGGGCAGGAGATACAGATTAATATCACTGCAACCCTTTCAGATTCATTGTATGTAAAAAGCGAAACCGCAGAGAGTTTCAGCATCAGTAAAGTAACCAATCGGATAATAATGGAAATGGATGCCATGGGGCAACAACGTTCGTATGATTCGGATAAAGCAGAAGACAGGGAAGGTGAAATTGGTGAAAAGTTTAAAGACAAAATTGGCGTGTCGGTTGACGCAAATGTTAGCAGAAAGGGTATAGTAAAGGTTACTTCCATTGCTCCTGTTGCTGAACAAGATGCAATGGGTGGAATGATGAATATGAATAATGATTCTGCAACACTTGCCGGTCTTTTTTTGAACTCGCCCCTAAAAGAAATTAGTGTTGGTGGGTCCTGGACAGATTCAATTGTTACAACTGCCGGTAAAATGGAAACCTTGTATACGTTTATAAAGGCAGAGCAGGGTATTGCATACCTCAGCTTTACATTAAAAGGAACCATCGAAGGAACCAGCAATGCAAATGGAATGGAAGTGAAATCAAAAATTCAAACTACGGGCTCCGGAACATTGATGCTGGAGTTGAAATCAGGTTTAGTACTTGAACGAATAACCGAAACAAAGCTGAACGGAACCAGTGAGGCAATGGGTATGGAAATTCCATTAACCGGAGAGAGTAAAACAACAGTGAAAGTAACCAGATATTAGGGTTGAACAAGGAGCTGATCAATGATCTGCTCCAGCTTTATAATTGCTGCTGAAGCCTGTGTCTGATCGGTTTCAGCAGCAATTATATTATTGCCCGAACTTGTTTCTGTGGCATACCACACCAGTACCATGGCAACATAATCCTGCATGTCTTTACCGGCAAACATGGTTTTAAATTCAAGAATTTTATCGTTGATGGTTTTTACTGTTTTGCGCACTTGTTCTTCATCTGCCGCACTTACTTTAATGCGGTAGCTGCGGTCGCCGATAACAATATTTACAGGGATCAGTTCCATGTGCGAATAACAAAAACGGTTAACGGGTTAATAAAGCAATGCAACGGTCTATTTCCGTAACAAAATGATTCAGTTTTTTTTCGAGTTCTTTTTTTTCTTTCTCATCCAGTTGATGTTGCGATGCTTTTAACATGGCATTCTCCAGCTCCAGTACTTCAAACTCCTGTTTCTTTTCGGTCTGTACTTCTTTTAATCCATTCAGTTGATCTTTCAACCGTTGGTTTTCTTTTTCCAGCTGCTGGTGTTTCTTCACCAGCAATTGAACTTTTTGCTGCAGGGTTTGAATATGTTGATCAAGCAAAGACAAGCTGTGTAATTTTTAAATGATTACTTTCTGATTTCGGCTGAAAATTGTTTTTCCAGTGCAGCAATTAAAATGCTCATCATCTTTTCTGTTTCCTGATCGGTTAATGTTTTTTCATCGTCCTGGAAAACAAAATTCAAGGCCAGTGATTTTTTATCTGCACCAATTTTTTCACTTTCAAACACATCGAATAGTGCAACAGATTTTAAACGATTCACTTTGGCAGTGAAGATGGTTTTTTCTACTTCGGCATACGTAACTGCTTTTGCAATTACAATGGCCAGATCTCTTTCAACAGCCGGGAAACGTGGAATTTCTTTATACTCCAATTTTGTTTTTGAAGCAAGCAGAGTTAAAGCTGTCCAGTTAATATCAGCAAAGTAAACAGGCTGCTTAATATCAAATTGTTTTAATTGTGCTGCATCTACAATGCCAATTTCAGCAACCACTTGTTTTTTAACTTTATAGCTGATCATTCCGCTAAAACCTTTTCTTGGTTCAGCCAATTCTGTTTCAGCAGTTACACCTGCCTGTTGTAAAATTCCATTCACAACTGCTTTCAGAAAATACACATCGGTTGCAGCTGCTTTTTGTTTCCACGATGATTCATTGTTCCCCGAAGTATAAATCGCCAGGTGATCTGTTTCAAAGTATTTACCAACAGCTGAAGTAGTGTACGTTTTACCAAATTCAAATAAACGCAAATTGTTATTTCTGCGGTTTAAATTAAAAGCAATGCATTGCAATCCTGTTTCCAGCATGGATGGGCGCATTACATTTAATTCAGCACTCAGGTTGTTGAGCATCTTTACCGTTGTTTCCAGCACATCTTCTCCATACCATGCACTGTTGGCAATGGAGTTGGTAAAGATTTCATGAAAACCCTGACCGGCAAGACTGTTGCTGATTTTTTCTTTGTAGGCAAATGCAGTAAAGTCGGCTTCTATAGATGGGGAGATGGTAATACTGGTGGGGATCTCCACATTATCCAATCCATCAATACGCATAATCTCTTCTGCAAGATCGGCAGGCAATTCCATATCGGGTTTGCTTAACGGGGCAGCAACCCATAACTCATCAATAGAATCTTTAACGATTTCAAAATTCAGTGATTCAAAAATTTTCTTCACCGTATCAGGATGGTAATTTTTGCCGCTGATTTTTTTGAGATAATGATATTTGATAGCAATCTGCGTTTTTTGTTTTGGATCCGGATATACATCAACCACATCACTTGCTATTTCACCATTACCCAATTCTTTGATCAACAGAGCTGCACGTTTTAACACATGCACCGTATTGCTGATGTCAACTCCTTTTTCAAAACGTGTGGCAGCATCTGTACGTAAATTATGACGGAACGATGTTTTTCGAGTTGTAACCGGATTGAACCATGCACTTTCTAAAAAGATATTTGTGGTGGTTTCTTTTACACCGCTTCTCAATCCACCAAACACACCAGCCATACACATGGCATCTTCTTTATTACAGATCATCAGATCTTCTGCACTTAATTTTCTTTCTTTTTCATCCAGTGTGGTAAAGACGGTTCCTTCGGGTAATGTTTTTACAATCACTTCTCCACCTGTAATGGCATCTGCATCAAAGGCATGCAAAGGCTGTCCGGTTTCGTGTAAGATATAGTTGGTAATGTCTACAATATTATTGATGGGTCTCAGTCCGATGGCTTTTAAGCGTTGCTGCATCCATACCGGACTTTCTTTCACCGTTACATTTTTAATACTTACGCCTGCATAACGTTGACAGGCATTTGCATTTTCTATTTTTACAGAAATGGGTAACGATTTGTTATCTGGTTTAAAGCCATTGCTGAAAGGAGATTTCAGTGCATATTGTTTCTTATCATGAAAATTGAGATAAGCAATCACATCTCTCGCTGTGCCCATATGACTCATGGCATCCATATGGTTGGGTGTTAAACCGATTTCAATGATCCAATCGGTATACAACTGGAAATAATCAGCGGCAAGTGTGCCAACCTTTGCATCTTCTTTTAAAATAAGAATGCCTTCATGATTTGTTCCCATGCCAATTTCATCTTCGGCACAAATCATTCCATGACTTTCCACACCTCGAATCTTTGCTTTTTTCATAGTCAACGGATCGCCGTTGATGGGGTAAATGGTTGTTCCAATAGTTGCTACCACTACTTTTTGTCCGACTGCAACATTAGGAGCACCGCAAACAATTTGTAAAGGATCGCCACTGCCAATATTTACTGTTGTTAAACTTAATTTATCAGCATCAGGATGTTTTACGCAGGTTAATACTTCACCTATCACCAAGCCTTTTAAACCACCTTTTATTTCTTCATATGGTTCCATACTTTCCACTTCAAGTCCAATAGAAGTGAGGATGCGGCTTAAACGTTCCGGTTCAACCTGCACAGGAAGATATTCATGCAGCCATTTATAACTGATAGTCATTCTTTACGCTTCTTTAATTCAGAAAGCTGCAAAGATAATTCTTTGAAGGCTTGCTGCACAAAGGACTTTTAATCAACAGCTGTTTAATAAGTTTAAAAAACGACCGGAAAAAAGGATAACTGAGAGGTATAATCGAAATGTTGTGTAAAAAGAAAAATAAACAGCTGAAAAGATGCACTCCTGTTGATTTCAATGAAAAAAAAGAAGTCGAAAAGACAAAAAAATCCATATTGTAATCGTAGCCATGTAGCCAAAAAACAGAGCGGAAATCTTTTCGCACAGCCTGTGTGGAAATACTGGAAATTACGTCGTAAAATTAATTTAAATTGAAGATAACTGATGGCTTTTGTGTGGATAGGGTGTAAAAAACGGTGGATAACCTTGGTTTGGATGTGCATAGCTATGGTAAAAATATAGGAGAGGAAATGATTTTTTTGAACGCTCCATTCCCATTACATTCGTTCCCCTTTCGTAGGTAACAATTGCTTAACACAGCAAACCGGTTTTGCAAAGCACTACAAACGAAAAGAGTTTTCACCCAAAGCCAAAAACAGCAGGAACTACAATGGATTTAACCAATCTTAATAAAGATCGTAAGTCGAAACGGAAGCCGGTGTTAGACCTTTCAACCATGGTATATGGAAAGGTGCCGCCGCAGGCAAAAGAATTAGAAGAGGCCGTACTTGGAGCAATTATGCTGGAGAAAAGTGCCTTTGATACGGTGAGTGAAATTTTAAGGCCTGAATGTTTTTATGTAGATGCACATCAGCGCATCTTTCGTTGTATGCAGGGGCTTACAACAAAAAGTTCACCTATTGATTTGCTTACAGTAGTGGAAGAATTGAAGTTGAAAGAAGAACTGGAAATGGTGGGCGGTGCTTACTTTGTAACCCGTTTAACCAATACCGTTGTATCAACAGCAAATATTGAAGCGCATGCACGGATTATTCTGCAGAAATTTCTGCAAAGAGAACTGATCCGCATCAGCGGCGAAACCATTGGAGATGCATATGAAGAAAGCACCGATGTATTTGATCTGTTAGATGATGCTGAAAGCAAACTGTTTGAAATTACCAATAACTATCTGCGAAAGAACTTCGATTCATTTGATAATGTATTGATCAAAACCATTCAGCGTATTGAAGATCTCCGGAATAAAGATGAAGATGTTACCGGTGTGCCTTCCGGCTTTGCAACCATGGATCGTGTAACTTACGGATGGCAGCCAACGGATCTGGTGATTCTTGCAGCACGTCCATCAGTTGGTAAAACTGCCTTTGCATTAAACCTTGCACGGAATGCAGCATTGCATCCCACCAAACCAACAGCTGTTGCTTTTTTCTCTTTAGAGATGAGTGCATCACAATTGGTGCAACGTATTCTATCTGCCGAAAGTGAAATTATGCTGGAGAAAATCTCCCGTGGTAAACTGGAAGATCATGAAGTACAGCAGTTGTATAAAAAGGGAATTGAACGGTTAGCTAAAGCGCCTATTTATATTGATGACAGCGCCGCACTGAACATTTTTGAATTAAGAGCTAAAGCAAGAAGACTGGTGAACAAACACAATGTAGGAATGATCCTGATTGATTACCTGCAATTGATGAGTGGTGCCAGTGGAAATAAAAATACGAACCGTGAACAGGAGATCAGCAATATTTCCCGTAACCTAAAAGGATTGGCAAAAGAATTAGGTATTCCCATCATTGCACTCTCACAGTTAAGTCGTGAAGTGGAGAAACGGAAAGAAGGAAATAAAATGCCGCAGTTAAGTGATCTCCGTGAATCCGGAGCCATTGAACAGGATGCAGATATGGTGATGTTCCTGTATCGTCCGGAATACTATGATATAACATCGAACGAGTTTGGCGAAAGCAACCGTGGCGAAACCCATGTACGTATTGCCAAACACAGAAATGGTCAGTTGGAAACCATTAAACTGCGTGCATTGCTTCACATTCAGAAATTTGTAGAAGATGACTCTGCCGATTTTGGCGGAGGTCCTTTACCCGGCGGTCCGGGCATGTTACCGGGTGGTCCGGGAATGTTGCCGGGTGGAGGAAACTGGAAGCCTGTTGATGAAGGTGCTAAAGTATTTGTGCAGAAGGGAAGTAAGATGAACGATATGAATTTTGATGAAGAAACGCCTTTTTAGATTTTAGATTTTAGATTGCCGATTTTAGATTTGTGTCCTGCTAAATTTTTGGCGGGACTTTTTTTATGGCACTACCTTTTTTTTATATTGATTCATACGAAAGCACTTCAGCAACGTTAACGTTAAATGAAGAAACATCAAAGCATGTGGTGCAGGTATTGCGAATGAAAGAAGGCGAGCAGTTAAATCTCACCGATGGTAAAGGCAATTTATTAACTGCTGTTATCACATCGGCACATAAAAAAAACTGTGTGGTGCAGATACAGGCTGTAAGTCATCAGCCGCAAGCAGAACGAAAAGTTTCTATCGCCATTTCATTAGTAAAAAATTCCAGCCGATTCGAATGGTTTTTAGAGAAAGCCACAGAGATTGGTGTTGCTGAAATTATTCCATTGATCTGCAGCAGAACGGAGCGGCAGCATTTCCGTTACGACCGTATGAAAGGAATTGTGGTGAGTGCTATGTTGCAAAGTCAGCAAACATGGTTGCCTGTTTTGCATGAGCCTGTAAAATTTGAAGAATATATCCGTCAGACGTCCTCTGCGGAAGAGAATGGCGTGTTGTTCCGTCCGACGGGGACGTCTGACGGATCATTGAAACTGATTGCTCATTGTGAAGAAACACAGAAGAATTCAATTACAAATGTTCAAATTGATCAATTTGAACATTCAATTCTACTCATTGGTCCGGAAGGCGATTTTACAAGTACTGAAATTGCCGCTGCTATAACAGCAGGTTATCAACCCGTCATGTTAGGCGAAACAAGATTGCGAACAGAAACTGCTGGAGTAGTGGGGGCAGCTTTACTTTGTATAAGTAAATAGAAGGGAGACGTTTTTCCTAACCGTGGTTCACACGGTTGAATGGGGCACCGTAAACAATACTTAGTTTACAATTTTGTTGGCACAGCTGCTGCTTGCAAAAGCTTCCGGCTTGGCTTTAAATGCAAAGCCCATACCGAGGATATAACCCATGGCTTCACGCAAAGCTTCATTGCTTTTGAAATGCGGATTGGTATTAATGTCGGCATGTACTTCCATATCTACATCATACACGGTAAACAGATCACAAAGCTCATAAGCAATTTCAATACTTTTTGCAACTTCTACCAGCATGCGTTCTTTAATGGAATACTTCTGCTTAGTTTTTTCGTTATGAATAAACATAAAGCCTCCATGCCCTTCTCGTAAGAAAACAATCACCGTTGCAAATTCAGTTTCGCTGCCTTTTACCTGGCTGTCGGTTCCAATACAAACCTTTAAACGAAACCCTTTGTTTGATTCTCTCACAATGGCTTCTCGAACTTCTTCTTTAATTGGAAGTTTGATGTGTTCACCGTTAAATCGTCTCCAGTTCATAAATTATTGTTTTCCTAATTTACGACTATATTTTCAGCACTTGCAAGATTGTTGAATGAAGTGTTTATTAACAGCTGGGGATAAGCGAAGAAGACGATGGACCTCAGACGACTGTCAATAGCAGAGCTTTATGTTTGACTATTCATCAAATATGGGTGCTGGCTATGTATTGATTTCTCTCCGCCAAATGGCGGAAGATCAAGAGGGGGTAGGGCTGTTTAATACTGACCTGTGCTCAACAGTACAAGCGTACATGCTTCCATTAGTTGAATATTATTTTGTTGGGCCAGTTGTTTCAGCTCTTCATTTTCTGCACCGGGATTAAAAATGATACGTTTCGGTTTCAGGCTGATAATGTAATCATAATATTCTTTTTGATGTGTGGGGTTGAGATAAACAGTAACTGTATCAATATCTGTATACAAGGACTGGTCTGTTTCAATTTCTACATCGGCCACAACTGTTTTTGTACGACCGATGGAAACAACCGGATGCCCGTGATTGCGCAGACTGTTTATTGCCAAAAAACTATAGCTCTCAGGGTTTGAGGAACCACCTAAAACAAGGGTTTTCTTTTTCATAAGTAAAGTTACATGTGTACTTCTGATTTCTTTTATAGCATTCTATATGTTCAGATAAAATATCAGATTTGTAATAAACATCCATATAAAAATCACAGCAAACGTTACAAACAATGTATTCATCAGCACTTCGCCCACTTTAAAGATTAATTTCTTTGGTATTTCATACATGGGGTAATAAGCAAATTGTGTTATGAGCTTGCCAGTCCAGTAGGCTGCAATTAAACCGGTGATGGCTACTGCTAATCCGGTACCGTTTTTTAATTCGCTTGTAAACAGGATAGAGATAAGGCCAAATGAAAAGTTGAGTCCCTGAATATACCGCCCGTACGTTTTAGCAATTTCCTGGTTGAGTGGTTTTAGTTTTTTAATATCATTATACCAGTCAAACACATGGTGACGGATGTAAGGATATATCATAGCAGTAAACATTTGACCGATAGCACCTGTAACAATGAGCCAGTTGGGAATTTCGTATTTCATAAAAAAATTTCAGATGTGATATATTATTTTAAATGAACAAACGCTTTGAATTTTAATGTTTGCAACTCTTTCCAGCAGATATACATATAAAACAATGCAAAGAAGGGAGCTGTGTACAACAGGAACCAGAAAGAGAAGCCCGTAGGGAAGAGTAACAACAGAATCAACACTGTCCAATGATAATATCGCCTTGTACTTTTCTTTGCAGTAAACCAGTTGTTCAGTTCATGAATGACCATTGAGGTTACCTGCAATGCACCAACAATGAAGTAGGCAATGAACAACAGATCGTTTTTTGGAAAAGCAATGATGCTGATGCTGAAAGAAACAATCAGTAAAAGGTTGAGGAAGATTTCCAGTTGTTTATATGTCTTCATTTTTAAGTATTTAAATTTTCAGAAAATAGTGAAAATATTTAATCTTAAAAAAGCCGAATAAGATCGGCTTGATTTGTTCTGCGAACGATTATTTAAAGAGCTTTAATGCAGTACTTAAAAACCAATTTTCATCGCTTTTCACCACCACATCCAGCATGCTGTCTGCATGGGCACCAAATTTTTTAATTCCTGAAATGGTATCAAGAAAAACTTTAACCTCTTTATCTTTTTTATCTCCATCCACTTTACTCAACTGATCCATCAGTTTCATCATGGGATCAAGTTCTCTTCTTTTCCGTTCTTTAATGATTTGCCTGGCTACTTTCCAGATATCTTTTTCTGCAGTGAAATATTCTTTTCGTTCTCCCTGGATCAATACACGATCTACCAATCCCCAATCAATCAGGTCACGGATATTCATGTTCACATTACCACGACTGATGTTCAGCTGCGCCATAATATCGTCCTGTGTCAACGGATCCGGACTGATCATCAGCAATGCATGTACCTGCGCCATGGTGCGGTTAATGCCCCAATGTGTACCCATGGCTCCCCAAGTACTGATGAATTGCTGTCTGGCTTCTGATAATTTCATGTGTCGAATTTAGTGAACAATTTCGAATTTTCAATAATTACTGAAAAATAATTATTGAAATGGCCGGCCATGGGTTTGGCGGATGAGTGGAGTTGCAAGAAAAGGAAATAGCTGAAAGGCTTTTACAAACAGATTGGTTACGGCGCTTTTTCCAAAAAACCGTTGAATATGGCGGCCGGTTTTTAATCTCCCTGCAAATTGCTGCTGCCATACTTTTTGGTAGTTTGTTTCCATTTGTTCACGGGTAATTTGCTTTTGCAGAAATGCATGCATCTGTTCAAAAGCAAGTTTACTTCCATGCAAGGCCATGCTCATTCCATTGCCGCAAAGAGGAGTTATCATGCCTGCTGGATCTCCTATCATGAGCACATGATTTTCTACCTGCTGTTTTTGATCAAAGCTGATTTGTGAAATGGTTAACGGAGTATGGTATAAAAATTCAGCATTGGTAAAGATTTCTTTGAGGTAAGGATTCCGATGCAGAATTTCTTTTTCCATCTGTTGAATATTATTTCCGCTCCCGGCAAGATTACGGGCAGTAGTTAAATAACACAAACAACATTTTCCATCTTCAATTTGTGAAATTCCGCAATAACCGTTTTCAAAGTTGTGCAGTGAAATCAAATCGGCCGGATAGTTGGTTTTAATATGATACTTTACACCAATATAGTTATTAAGCTTGCCCGGCTTTTGCTGTATAAATGAACGGTTCCACTTTACATCCAGATTACTGCGTTTGCCAAAACTGCCACCTGCTACTTTCGACCTTATTGTTTCAACTGAAGTTTGTATATGAAATTCATTTGCATCAAAGACAATATCATTCACTTTTGTTTCTTCAAGTACGGTAACGCCTGCTTTTTTTGCCAGTTGAAATAAACACTCATCTAACGTATACCGACTGATTCCAAAACCACCAAGTGGCAAAGCATGTGTAAATAAATCTCCTTTGGGAGATGTTACATGCAGTTGTTTAATGATTGGCAGGTTCATGTCTTTTAACGGAACACCTAACGACTCAATAAAATTCCAGCTTTCCAAGCTGATGTATTCACCACATACTTTGTGGTAAGGATATTTTTCTTTCTCAAACAAAACCACTGCATAGCCTGCTTTTGCAGATTGTATAGCAAGTGCCAACCCTGCCAGACCGCCACCAACAACAGCTATATCGTATACCTTATTTGTCATGTGTATAAATCAAGAGCCAGCGAAAGGCCCAGCACCAAAATAATTGATAATTGACAATTGATAATTGTTTAGCAATTACTGTCAGCTCGCTTTTAGTAAATCCTCTCAGCACACTTAACGGCGCATCATTTTTCACCAGATATGAACGGGAGAATAGTTTTGTAAGAATGCTGATTGAATAATACGCAAGCGGATGACGATGCAGATCATTGATAAAAAAACCAAGTTTCGTATTTTCTTTCATCCAGTTCAATTGTGTGTGCAATTGATCGTTTGTAAAATGATGACAGAATAAAGATGAGAAAATAATATGCGGTGTTTCATCAAACACAACTGTCATGTAATTGGATGTGATGAATCGGATGCCGTTGTTTTCTTTTCTGCTTTCTGCATAAGAAATACAATGCGGATTGATGTCAATACCAATGAGTGTAACAGAAATATTTTTTTTTGCACACCAGTCTCTGATCACACGCAGATTATCACCGCCGCCACAACCTATTTCAGCAATGATGTAAGAGGTAATGCCCGGTTTGTTTTTTTTGATCAGTGGTTGTAAGCCAGCGCAAGTAATAGCATGGCCGCCCAGCCATGTATTAATTGTATCCAGCTCCTGCATATTCTGTTTGATGTCTGCAAACGGAATATCATCTCTGTCGAGCAGTTCTGTTTTATATGATCGTTGAGAAAAATCAGGCATGTGCCGAAGCTACAAAAGTTTCCATGGTTAAACCGGGGCCGAATGCTGCGCCAAAAACAGGTGGCTGTTCAGATAAATTTTTTGCATCCATGATTTCTTTCAGTACAAATAATATGGTGGGAGAAGACATGTTGCCATACTCCTTTAATATTTTGTAGCTGGGGTCCGATTCGCCGGTTTGCAGTTGCAGGCTTTTATGAATCGAATCTACAATACGTCTTCCACCGGGGTGAATACACCAGCTGCCAATTTCTTCTTTTTTCATGTTGGCATGAGTTAATGCACGCATCACCAACGGTTCAAAATCTTCTTCAATTAAATCAGGAATATATCCGCTGAGTGTCATTAAAAACCCGGTGCTGGAAAGTTCCCATGCCATATCTCTTTTTCCTTTGGGTACAATCTCACTGTAAAAACTATTCAGATAAAGACCATCATGTGCATCATCATCATGTACAACCAAAGCTGCAGCGCTGCCATCAGCAAAGAGTAAGGTAGAAGCAATATTATCAGGACTTGGATCTTTTTGAAAATGCAGCGTGCAGAGTTCTGTGCATACAATCATCACTTTGGCATTTCGCTCGGTTTTGCAGATCGCATCAGCCAGCTTTAATCCATGTATGGCTGCATAGCAACCCATAAAGTTGATGGAAGTACGAAAAATATTTTTCGGCAGGTCCATCATATCCATCACCATCAAATCAAGACCCGGCGCACTCATACCTGTACAACTGACAGTGATCAGATGTGTGATTTCTTTGCCGTGAATATTTCCTTCAATGCAGTTACGGATGGCATCAACCGATAACGGTGCTGCATAGCGGTTATACCAGCTCATACGGGTTTCAATGTTCGGAAACGGTTCCAGGTTTTCGCTGTGCGGATAAAATTTCCACTCATCCATTTGATGGCTGTAATCGGGAACAACTGAATAACGTGTTTCAATTTGACTTTGACTGTACAAAAATTTCAACTTTCGGTTTTCAACCGCATCCAGTGCATACACATGCTGCATAAAGTTGAGAATATCTTTCTGTGCATGTTTAAATGCAGGAACAGCGGTGCCTATGGATATAATCTTACTCAAAATGATTCATCATTAAAACGGTGATAAAAGCTGCATTGGTGCAGGTGCTTGCCAATAGATTCATTCGCATGGTATTCACAAAGTCGGCAGCGGTTTCTGTTTTCCACACTTTTGCTGCCCACCAAAAGAAATAAACGAGAATGGGCAGAAAAAAGATGAGCAAAACAAAGAATTGTTGAAACATTAACGATGAAAAAAACACAGCGGTGAGTACAGCCATTGCCAGAGAATAAATGCCTGCACAGAATAAGAACGTTTTTTTATAGCCCAGTTTATAGCTGATGGTTTCAACACCATCCTCTTTATCTGTTTTGTGCTGATAAATTTGAGTAAGCGGATAAAAACCGCCGATTAATAAACTGGCTGCAATCATTGCTAACAGAGGCATGCTTGTTTTTAATCCTTCATGACTTCCATGATACACCATCCAGTAAACAAGGCCACCCTGAAAAGTAATGACGGTGAGATAACCAAGCAGCGGATATTTTTTTAAACGGACGCCACGATAACTGTACAGTCTGGACCCGGTAATATAAATCAATGTGCCTAATGCAAACCATGGACTGATGAATACACTCAGTATAACCGCCAGCAGATCCATTATCACCGTTACATAAAATAGTTGTTTGGTTGGTTGTAATGGATTTTTTAAACCACCAATAGGAGAGCTGTCTCTATCCATATAACTGTTGTATCCGTTACTGGCAGGATAAACCAGCAGATGTAAAATGATAAATATCAGAATAGCTCTTGCCCAGTTGATGTGTACCAGTTGGGTTAATGCAAACCAATACACAGGCATTAAGAAAAATGAAAAATGAAATCGCAGTAATTGTATTGTACTTTTTTTAATCATGAAGCAAGGGCTCTTTTTAACCGGCTTTCAATATCGGTTATTTTTCATTAACAGAATCATGCTGATGAATGAAACAGTACAATATGGTACACAAACAATACATACCGGTTAATACTGATAGAGCAATACCAGTCCGCCGGATTGTTGTTGATAGTAAGGAAGGATCATCCATGCTGTTCCCTTCTTTGCTGTAAATTTCTGTTTTATTTTAGGGTAGATCCAGTATGCTGCCTGCACAGAGAGGATGCCCACACCAGCGCCTGCCAGTACATCACTCAGCCAGTGTTTGTTATTATACATCCGCAGATAACCCGTTGTAGCTGCAACCGCATAGCCGGCAATACCATACCATGGTGAACGGTGTTTATACTCCAACCGTAAAAATTCTGCAGCAACAAAAGCACTGCTGGTATGTCCTGATGGGAACGACAATCGGTTTGAACTGTCGGGACGTAATTCTTTTGTAAGATTTTTTGTTGATACAACAAATGCTGTTGATACCAGCATGCTGATGCCATACAGAAAACTACGATCAACAAAATTGTGTTTGCCTTTAACGCCTGCGATATTTAAACCATACACAGCAACAGCGGGAGCAAACACAGTATAATCATCTAAATGAAATGGTTGGTGCGGATTGTTTACCCAAACGGCTTGCTTTACATTTTGGTTGAGTTTGATCAGTGCCGGATTTTTCAACGCTACAAATCCATAAACGATCATGGTTGATGGAATGATGTAAGCAGCAGGTTTTATTGTAAACGGGTTGGAAGGAGATGCAGTATCAACCTGTGCTGATGCAGAAAGCATAACACTGAATAACATCAAATGAATAAGCCGTAACAGCATGGAACGAAGATAGTATCTAAAAAAGAAGAACCCGTTAACAGGTAACGGGTTCTTTCATTATTTAAAGTGTTTGTTGATTTAAACCAGCATCGTTACCGGATTCTCAATAAACTTCTTGAGTGTTTGTAAAAAGCTTGCACCAACTGCACCATCAACACTGCGGTGATCGCAGCTCAGGGTTACTTTCATTACATTGGTTGTTCCAAAGCTTCCATCAGCTTTCTTAATTACAATTTCTTTAATACGGCCCACCGCAAGAATACAACTGTCAGGAGGATTGATGATGGCAGTGAAATCTTCAATATCCATCATACCCAAGTTTGAAATGGTAAATGTATTACCTGTAAATTCCTGCGGTTGAAGTTTGCCTGTTCTTGCTTTATCGTACAGTCCATTTGCTTCAGCAGCAATCTGACTTAAACTTTTTTGATCTGCAAATTTAAACACCGGTACAATCAATCCCTGATCAACTGCAACAGCACTGCCAATATGTATATGATTGTAAGTGCGGATGAATTCGCCCATCCAGCTGCTGTTTACTGCAGGATGTTTACGCAATGCCATTGCACATGCTTTGATCATCATATCCTGAAAACTGATCTTTACCGGACTGATTGCATTCATTTGAGCACGGGCCGCCATGGCATTATCCATGTTCAACTCCATTTTCAAATAAAAATGCGGAGCTGTAAACATGCTTTCGCCCAAACGACGTGCAATGGTTTTACGCATACTGCCATTGGGTGTATCAACAAATCCTTCACCTGCACCGGGTACAAAAGTGCTGAGCGTAGTCGAAGCATTTTTGTTTGCAGTACTGAGCGTAGTAGAAGTGCTTGCTGCAGCCGGTTTGAAATTATCAACATCAGCTTTTACAATACGGCCACCATCGCCACTGCCTTGTACAGCATGTAAATCAATTCCTTTTTCAGCTGCAATTTTCTTTGCAAGTGGTGATGCTTTCAACCTGCCGTTAGAACCTGCTTCGGTTGAAGAAGTATTTGTAGTTGTTGTTGGAGCACTTGCAGCAACTTCAGAATTGCTTGCTGCCTGTTGCTTTGCAGCTGCCGGAGGTCCCGGATTTTTTAATGCACTCAACAAACCGCTGATATCTGTACCTGCTTTACCAATAATTGCAATGACATCATTCACTTTTGCAGCAGTACCTGCTTCAACACCGGTATACAATAATGTGCCATCCACATAGGGAATCACTTCCATGGTGGCTTTATCCGTTTCTACATCAGCCAGACTTTCATCTGCCTTCACAGCATCACCGGTTTTTTTGCTCCAGGCAATAATTTTTCCTTCCGTCATGGTATCGCTCAGCAATGGCATGCGGATAACTGTAACAGCTAAATTTTTTGCCAAGCTTTCTGCATCAGCACCCGGAGCTACGCTGGTTGCAGCAGGTTGTGCTGCTGCTGTTTCGGTTGCTGCTGCTGCAGGAGCAGGGGCCGAAGCGCCATCCAGCAGATTCTTATAGTCTTCCCCTTCTTTACCAACAATGGCAATAATTTCATTGATCTGTGCGGCTTTACCCTCGGGCACGCCAATGTATAATAAAGTGCCGTCTGCATAACCCACTACTTCCATGGTCGCCTTATCGGTTTCCACATCTGCCAGCACATCATCACTTTTTACTTTATCGCCAACCTGCTTGTTCCATTTCACTATTTTACCTTCGGTCATGGTATCACTCAGCAGCGGCATACGAATAACTTCAGCCATATGTTCAGTTTTTTGAGTCGTAATAAGGGCGTGAAATTAAGGCAAAATAGGGAAATAAGAACCAATCCTTCCATTGCTGCTGCGCCGCCTGTTATTTTGTGCTGCAGAGAGTGCTTAGAGTGATTGTTTTTTGATGGATGGGTGTCTGTTATTTGTAAGATTTGACAAATCTTTTTATGAAAAATGGCATTGAATATGCAACAGTTTCTTTGCTTTGTATGTCAAACTAAAAAATACCTTCTCATGAAACTGTTCCTTACACCTCTTTTTGTTTTGCTGATGATTTCCTGTACTCCTGAAAAAGAAGTACCCGATACAGCGTTAACAGGCACCTGGCATTTAACAAAAATGGTACGAAAAAGTACAGGCGAAGTAGTGCTGCCTCCTGCGGGGGCTTTTAAAAACGTATCGCTCACATTTCTTGCCAACGGACAGTTTTACGGCAACACATTGTATAATCTTTTCAGTGAAGGACGATACCGGACAAATGAAAACAACAACCTGATCTTTGTGAGTTTTGCTTCAACCAAAGTAATGGAAGATGAATGGGGTATTCAGTTTACATCGGTACTCCGCAGTTGCGATTTACAATCCATTGCACCTTGTAAACAGCCAACATACAGCATCAGTGGAAAAACAATGACCATTCAATCTGTGATGGATGTGGATTTAATTATGACGAAGCAGTAACGGATTAATAATCCAGTTCCATATTCAACCGGTCTTTTAATTCTTTTACGAGAGGATATTTTTCTGCCATCCGCATAAACTGTTCTTTGGTGGAGAGCGGACGGTCAACCGGATTGTTTTCTTCCGGTGCTTCAATCAGTTCAACATGAATATTAATGGCAGGGTTGAAAAAGAATTGCTGCACATGTTCCAGCAACTGCATTTTTTCCTGTTTCAGAAAACCAAGCTGAATATTGCCGGTGCAGATGACTTCAAACATCTCTTCATTCTTCATTCTGCATTCCATCATTTCAAAATTAGAAGCAACAGAATGTTTGCTGGATGTTTTCAGTTTCAGTAAGTATTCCTGCCAGGCAACTTTTAATTGTTCTTCATCTAAAGGTTTTGCCTGATTGATGTTGAGATTGTTATCGTCTGCAATTTTCTGACGAATTTTTGATAGTCCACCTCTTACACCACTTGTGGTTGGTACAGTTTGCACAGGATGATTAACGTGGCTGGCTGTACTGCTTTCTGTTTTGGGATTTGAAATTTGAGTTTTATAATTTTTCTTCTGCTCTTCAACCATTAACCTTGCTTCGCCTGTTCCTTGTACCTTGTTCTTTGTGCCTTCCGTTTTCTCTTTTACTTCCAGAGGTTTCAATGCCCTGAACTGAACAGCTTTTACTTTATCCGTTACTTTTTTTTTATCAGTTGATAAATCAATGGCCTGTTGCAGGTAGGTAAGTTTAATCAACGCCAGCTCAACATGTAAACGTTTGTTGCGTGCCTGTTTGTAATTAATCTCAGCTTCATTCAATACATTCAATGCGCTGATGATATAGGAAGCAGATGTTTTTTTAGCAGCTGCAATGTATTTGTCTTTAAAACTCTCTACTACTTCTAACAGGTTGGCAACTTTTTCATCTTTGCAAACGAGTAAATTCCTGAAAAACTCAGCCATGGCATTCAGCACCATATCACCTTCAAATCCTTTACGGTTAATATCATCAAACAGCAGCATGGCATCGGCCAATTGCTGTTGCTGCATGGCATCTAACAGTTTAAAGAAATAATCGGCATCGAGAATATTGAGATGTTCTAATGTATTCTGGTAAGTCAGTTCGCCATTAGTAAAACTTACAATCTTATCCATGATGCTGAGTGCATCACGCATGCAACCTTCACTCTTTTGTGCAATCACCTGTAAGGCCGGTTTCTCCGCTTTGATTTCTTCTTTTTCAACGATCTCCTGCAAATGATCAACCGTATCGTTGGTGGTGATGCGTTTGAAATCGAAGATCTGGCAACGGCTTAAAATGGTGGGCAGAATTTTATGTTTCTCCGTAGTTGCTAAAATAAAAATAGCATAGGAGGGAGGCTCTTCCAGTGTTTTTAAAAATGCATTGAAGGCACTGGAGCTGAGCATGTGTACCTCATCAATAATGTACACTTTGTATTTCCCCATCTGTGGTGCAAAACGAACCTGCTCAATCAATGAGCGGATATCATCTACCGAATTGTTACTGGCCGCATCGAGTTCATGAATGTTAAGCGATGTGCCTTCGTTAAACGTACGGCAGCTAACACATTTATCACATGCCTCACCGTTGGGTTGAACCGCTTCGCAGTTGATGGTCTTTGCCAAAATACGTGCACAGGTGGTTTTGCCCACGCCACGTGGACCGCAAAATAAAAACGCATGCGCCAGCTGGTTGTGGCTGATGGCGTTTTTAAGTGTGGTGGTAATATGCGATTGACCCACTACTGTATCAAAAGTTTGGGGTCTGTACTTGCGTGCCGAAACAATGAATTTATCCATAACTGCGGGTGCAATTTACTATTTAGGTAAATATCCCGTGAATAAGAATACTAACACAACTCCGGAGATTTTTTTGTGCTGTTTATTGGATGTATAACTGCAACAATACCGTTTCATGTTTCATGCACGAACTATTGGTTCCGTACGTATGATATTTTTTGCTCTTTAACCTGCCTATATTATATTCGAACTATAAAATAAACCATGAACCAACCACCCCCCTTGTACCCAGTAAATCCTGCAGGAGTTAGTGATTCAGTAACGGAACCTTCGGCCTCATTTAAGAGGGAAGTAAAGAAAGTAATGACTTCCATCTTTCTTTTTTTTGCTGTGTATATTATTATCATGTTGCTGGCAGTAGCATTAGCTATTGGCTGTGTAATGTTAGGCTGGGGAGTTATTACCGCCTCTACTCATTTACTTATCATTATTGCAGGAGCAGGTATTATGAGTATTGGGTTGATGGTTGTAATCTTCCTCATCAAGTTTATTTTTTCAATTAAGAAAGTAGATGAAGGAGGAATGCTGACTGTTTCAGAAGGCGATCAACCGGAGTTATTTGCGTTCATAAGGCAGCTTACAGAAGATACCCAAACCCATTTCCCTAAAAAAATTGTGCTCTCACCCGAAGTAAATGCATCTGTTTTTTATAATGACAGTTTCTGGAGCATGTTCTTTCCTGTAAAAAAGAATTTAATGATAGGGCTTGGATTGGTGAATACAGTTACACTCAGTGAATTTAAAGCTGTAATGGCACATGAATTCGGTCATTTTTCACAACGCAGTATGAAGCTTGGAAGCTTTGTATACAATGTAAATAAAGCTGTTTACAATATGTTGTATGAAAATAATGACTTTGGAAAATTTCTGCATACATGGGGTAACCTTCACTGGGCAATCGGCATTTTTGTCTGGATCACTGTTCAAATAATCAAGGGAATTCAATCTGTTTTACAAGGCATGTACAGTTTCATTAATAAAAATTACATGAGCCTGTCCCGTGAAATGGAATTTCATGCCGATGCTGTTGCAGCAAGTGTCAGCGGCGGTAATAACCTTGCAAGCGCATTAAAAAAACTGGAGATCAGTGATGCCTGTTAAAATTCAGTTATACAAAAAGCCGATGTATGGTTGAATAACAAACAGGTTTTTGAAAATATTTACGGCAATCATAAAGTAGTCATGCATCAATATGCAGTTGATTATAATTTGCCTCTGCAGAACGGGGTTCCGTTAGTAAGCGATGAGTTTATAAAGCGTTTTCAATTAAGCAAACTCAATATTAAAAATCAATGGGCTTCACATCCTGCAACTGAAGACCGTGAGAAGAGATTGGATGAATTGGGTATACATGCAGAAACAGATGAGCGTTCTGCCTGGGTTCTGTTTTCAAATCCGGAAAAATTGCAGCAACAATTATCTCAGATCATCTATGTGGCTGTACCTGAAGAAATGAAAGAGCAAATAATTGATGAGCAGGTATTCAGAGATAAATATGTCAATGAAATAAAACTATATCGCTTGCCGGCTGAGTATAACGGTTATTATGATGACAAGCGGATTAACAATGTTGACCTTGAGACACTAACTGCAAAACCATATGATGAAGCAATCTGTAAGGAGAAATTTAATACTTTGTTCAGCGATGAAAAAGTAGGGTTGGGGAAACTATTACTCGCAAATGAATCTGACGCAGGTTTGTTGCAGGCCATCACAGATGGCGGCATTGATACAAAGACTTTTGATTATGATGGTGTTAAGTATGAGAAGAGAGAAGCTGTTGATGTTCTCGCCAAGTTAAAAATAGAGATTGAACAACAGAAAAAGCAAGAGCAAAGTGATGAGGAAGAAATCATGTCGTTCTTTTTTAAAGCGGCAAAGATGAACAGCGATGCAGAGTTTGAAATATTAAAGCAATTGTATGTGGCACATTTTGAGAAAAGAAACAGAGCTGATAAACATTATGAAACTGCACAACTGGTTGTAAATACGCTTTCGCCTTTGTTACAAGGTCAGCAGGTAAGTATTGAAGCTGCAGAAAAAATGGCATCTGAACTAAGGAAGGTAAGTACTGAATTAAAGCTCCAGTTCGGTTATTGGTTTGATAACGGATTTTTTGATGCGAATGCTGCGTTAAAAGAGAAAGTAGCTCATTTTATGAATGCACAATATCAATATTTCGCCGGCGACAGTTTTATTGACTTTGAGTTATCGGCAATTCATAAACTGGTAAATGATGTTATTGATGAGTTAGCAGTAGTACAGTTCAAAAGTTTTAAAAACATTCTCGAATATCAATACAAGCTGTATTTAAATGTTGCAGCTGCTTAAGCTTTTAAACACCAAACGCCGGTTTTAGTTCAATAAAAGTGGGTATTCAAAATCAACTGAGCTGATTTTTTCTTTTATAAGTAACATCAAAATTGCAGTACATTTAGACAGGTGGCGGGTTTTAAAATCTGATCATTCAGTTGTCAGGTGATTTGTTATAACCTGTTCTGTATTTCTTTACTTCGGAAATATGTATAATTACTTCGTTATGATTCATAAGCTTCTCTTGAACATACTGTTTCTTTTCTTTTGTTTTGCTGTTGCATCAGCACAAACACAACAGCCAACCTATGCAGAACGGTTGGGTTATCCTAAAGGGAGTAAAGTGATTATTTTACATGTAGATGATGTTGGCATGAGTTACGAATCAAATGCCGGTGCTGTTGAAGCTATGACAAAAGGCATTGCAAACAGCTGCAGTATGATGATGCCTTGCGGCTGGATACCGGGATTTTTTCAGTATCTCAAAAATAATCCAACAACAGATGCCGGTTTGCATTTAACACTTAACAGCGAATGGAAAGCATACCGTTGGGGACCACTTAGCGGAAGAGAAAAAGTACCCGGTATGGTTGATGAAGAAGGAGCGCTGTGGAGCAGTGTAGATAGTACAGTAAAATATGCAACACCCGATGAAGTTGAAATTGAAATCAGAGCGCAGGTTCAACGTGCAAGAAACATGGGATTTGAGCCAACACATCTCGACAGTCATATGGGTGCATTATTTGCTTCGCAGCTTTTTTTAGAACGCTATGTGAAAGTGGGCATAGAATATCAGATTCCGGTGATGTTTGTTGGCGGGCATGGAACAAATATTGCAGCAGAAAGCAGAACTTCTCCTGCAATGGCTGCACAAATGCGGGAGATGGGTTCCATGCTCTGGAATGCAGGGCTGCCTGTTCTAGATGATCTGCATGGGCGCAGTTATGACTGGAATTTACCTGCCGGTACTCAGTCAACTGTTGATGCGTTACGCAAATTCAAAACACAACAATATATCAACGCACTGCAAACATTAAAACCGGGAATTACAATGGTCATCATGCACTGCACAACAAAAACAGAAGTGTTTCCTGCTATCAGTAATTCTGCAACAACACGGTATGGTGATTTACTTGCAATGACCGATCCCGCACTAAAAGCATTTATCAGTAAAGAGAAAATTATTTTAACAACCTGGCGGGAGTTAATGGAACGAAGACGAAAGTTGAAGTCGAATTAATTCTACAAGATTTACCTGATAGGGCCGATAAGCTTCATGCCAATAAGTCTAACTTTTTTTAGTAATATTTATTCTTAATTTATGAAAAAAAACATTCTGATTATTTGTTTATTACTTGCAGGCATACCTTATTTAGCAATTGCTCAAAAAAAGCAATTGCAAGTCTTAGGTGGATGGAGTAAACATGGATCCGGCGACTTAACCGGTTTTTATTATGGGTTTAACTATAGCAAATACGTTAAACCAAAATTAAGTTGGCAAGTTTCCTTTGAAGGAAATATGTATGATGGCTTTTTCCCGCTTTATTACACTAACCCAAATAGTGGTGTTGAGGTAGATGGATCTTACCGCTATTCAATTGCAGGGATACAGTTAGGTTATAATGGTAGATACAGTTTTGTAAAAAAAGCTAATCATGAGGCGATTGTTAGTATTGGTGCATTTTTAAGGTATCAATCATCGTCTGCAAGTGACGCCATAACAGTTATCTATCCAATCGTAACAAATTTACCTATCCCAGTTTTTTACTTTGAGAATGAAACTCCGGTAAGAACGGTAGCTGTGGGAGCATACCCAAAAATTGAATACAGTTATACTCTCAAGAAAAAAATAACAATTGGAATGATCGCTGGCTTTCAATTTGACACAAATGGAGATAATATTATGAATTTGTCATTAACACTTGGGAAAAGATTTTAAGGGTATATAAAACATTGTTTTCACTATTTCAAAATTTCTTTCTGGCAAATAAAAAACGATAGGTAACCTGCTCTTCAAAGTCTCCAGACTTTGAAGTTTTATGTTTTCCGTCTCGGACGGAATAAAAAAAATAAGTCTGAAAGACTTATTGCAAAGAGCTGCGAAGTCGGGAGACTTTGCAGAGCCTTAAAAAGGGCTACAACACCGGATGCCTCCTAAACTCTTTCTTTCGGTCAAATAAAAAACGATAGGTAATTAAACGCCTGCTGATATGGGTACCAAGGCTGGCGGCAATATTCATCATCTTTGGATTAAAGTCGCCGATCCACTGCATTTCATAATCATCATATAATTGTTGATCCTGAATGATCTTTGATGCTTCAATGATCATAAATGCATCTACACCTTTACCCTGATGCTCCGGAACAATGCCGAAAATAATTCCCGTGAATTTTTTATTTCGTCTGGTTGCTTTAATCCATAAGAATTTCAACTTGCCAATCAAATCCAGTCTTCCGTTGAGATATCTGAACCATTGGTTCAGATCGGGCAGGTTCATCCATACAGCAACAGGTTCATTTTTGTAATAGGTAAACCAGCAAATACGTTCATCCATCACCGGCTTCATGGCATTGAACATGAGGATGGCTGTTTTTTCTTCCATCTGTTTTAAACCGGCATGACCGGCCCATGCCTTATTATAAACTATACAGAAATCTTTCGCAAATTTTTCCAGTTGATTACTTTTTATGTGAATCGCTTTGTAATTAGCATCTTCTGCTACCTGCTTATGACGTTCATAAAATTTTTCATCCAGCTTATCTTTTACTTTTAATGAATAACAATACTGGTTAAAGAATAATTGAAAGCCATAATGCTCAAACAACTTTTGATAATAAGGCAGATTATAATTCATGCAATAAAGCGGTTGCTGAAAACCTTCCACCTGCAAACCCCACCAGCGGTCACGCTCTCCAAAGTTGATGGGCCCATCCATTGCCTCCATGCCTTTGCTTTGTAACCAGTTCTTTGCAGTATCAAATAAAAAATCAGCAGCATTCTGATCGTTGATGCATTCAAAAAAACCAAGACCACCAACCGGCACTTCATCGCCTTTGGATTTATACTTCTTATTGACGAAGGCGGCTATGCGCCCAATCAACTTTCCATCATCATTCTTTAACACCCAGCGGATTGCTTCACCATGCCGAAAGGCTTTGTTCTTTTTTTCATCAAATACCTGTTCAATATCCTTATCCAATGGACGGATCCAATTGGCATCATGCCTGTATAATTCAACAGCTACCTGTAAAAATTCTTTTGCTGAGGATTTATTCACTACGGTCATTAGTTGCATAAAGCAAAGGAATGAAAAATTAGTTATCTGCTTTTGAAGAGATATGACCAATGGCTGAAAAATCAAAAGAAACTTCAACCGGAATTTTTTATCTTACATAGGATAAACAAAAAAAAATGCAGAACTATTTTTTTACTGCAGCGGTTTTCTCGTTCATTCAACTAAATATCTCGATTATGAAAAAACCTTTTACTCAAATTAGTCTTTCATTTGCGATCGGATTTAGTTTTCTGATCATCTTTTTTACAAATATTGCAAAAGCTCAGATCACATCAGGCACTTTTGCCCCAAAAGTAGATTTTGTAACCGGCTCAACCCCCTGGCATGTAACAGTCGCCGATATTGATGGAGACGGCAAACCAGATCTGGTAGTACCAAACAGTGCATCTAATAATGTTTCTGTATTACGTAATACCAGCAGCAGCGGAAACATTGTTGCCGGCTCTTTTGCTGCAAAAGTTGATTTTGTTTCAGGTACGGGTCCGGTATCATCAGCAGTTGCAGACCTCGACGGTGATGGTAAGCCCGACCTTGCAGTTGGGAATAATACAGGTAATTCCATTTCTGTGTTCCGCAATACCAGTACAAGTGCTGTTATTGATGCAGGCTCTTTTGCCGCCAAAGTTGATTTTGCAACGGAGACGGTTACACGTCAGGTGATTATTGCAGATATGGACGGCGATGGAAAAAAAGATATGATTGTTACCAGTGCCAATGTGGTTTCAATCTTTCGTAACAGCAGCACGGTTGGTACTATTAACTCAGGTTCGTTTGCCGTTAAAGTTGACTTTACAGCAGGGACACAACCATCAGGTGTGGCAGCAGCAGATGTTGATGGGGATAGTAAACTGGATATCATTTTAGTTAACTATTCAAGTAATACGGTATCTGTTTATCGTAATACCAGTACAGTTGGTACTATTAACACAGGTTCATTTGCAGCGAAGGTTGATTTTACAACCGGAACAAATCCTATTCATTTAGGTGTGCAGGATCTGGATGGAGACGGTAAACCTGATCTTGCAGTTGTAAATAATAACAGCAGCAATGTATCTGTCTTTCGTAATACCGGTACAGCCGGTACCATTAACTCCGGTTCATTTGCTGCAAGGGTTGATTTTACAATAGGGCTCCGTTCAGGTGGCATTGCCATTAAAGATCTTGATGGAGATAACAAACCGGACCTGTCTGTAACAAATGCATTCAGTAATAATTTTTCTGTTTTACGCAACACTGCCACAACAGGCGTAATTGATGCTAATTCATTTGCTGCTAAAGTTGATTTTGTTACAGGCGTAAATCCATTTTTTGTTGCTGCCGCAGACATTGACGGAGATGGCAGTACAGATCTTACTGTTACTAACTTTACAGATAATAATGTATCTGTTTACAGAAATACAAGAGTAATAACAGGTTTTGGGTTTGAACCACTGGCTGCACAATTACCCGTTAAACTGCTCAACAATCCTTCACACGGATATTTTACATTGCAATCAGATATTTCTGTTCAGGGAAAGCTGAACTTGAGAGTAACGGATGTTTATGGAAGGTTGATTGAAACGAGAAACAATATTCAAACAACCACTATTTCTTTCGGCAACAATTACAGCCCCGGTATTTATTTTGCCACAATAACTGTTGATAAAAAACGGCAGACCTTGAAATTGATTAAGCAATAGATAATGTTTCAGCCGGATCTTATTATTTGTTTTTCATGAACGTAATGTTTTAACGTGCCTCTGTTCTTACCGCTTTACATAAGCTGTACTAACAAAAAGAATACTGTTCAGGGTTTTCTATTCTGAGACTTTTTTGTATTTTATATCTGATCAAAAAACCGGAATGAAACATTTCACTCTTCTCTTTTTATTCTTATTTGCTGCCGGTGAATTTTTAATGGCTCAATCTAACAGCATTCAAATTCCTGAAAATGAAATTGAAAGGGTTGAAAATATAATTGACTCTTTTTATCATTATGCTTCATCAGGGTTGGCTATTAAATCAAACCGGTTAGAATGCAATATACCGGAGCATCGGCAATATTTGTTACAGACAGAGAATCTCAATTTTCCTGAAAGGGCATTGAATATTAATAAGGAGCAAAAGCAAACGTATATCCGCCTTTATGCTTTAAATAAACTGGCAACAGCTTTTTATGACAGAAAAGAGTATGCGAAATCTACTTTATACTGGGAGGAAGCATTGATTATTTCATTGCAAAATGATTTTACATATGAAGAATTGCACAGTATAAGACCCGCCCTGAATAATAATTTTTTTCTGGCCGGTGATTACCTGCATGCCATGAAAATTTCAACTGATGGTCTTGCAAAATCTGAAATGCTCAAAGATACAAACAGGATGATTCATTTTAATAATGTGATCGGGTACATACACATGAAGCAAAAGAATTTTATACAGGCCGAGCAATATTTCAATAATGAGTTACAGCTGGCGTGCTTTGTCAATGATCGATCGTCTGAAGCACATGCACTATTTAACCAGGCTGATCTTGCATTAGCCCAAAGAAAATACGACATCGCCATTGTTTTTTTGCAAAATTCACAGGAGGCTTATCAATCTTCTAAATCTCCATATTTATTCGCCCTCTCTGAAAGAGAAGCCTATATTTCAAACAAGCTGTCTGAAGTATATAAACAGAAAGCTGACTTTCAGAATGCTTTGAAATATGCCTTGATTTCTATTAAAAATATTGAAGAAAAAAAAGCGGGATTTAATGCATATGACAGGGCTGGCTATTATATCAATGGTGGAGCTATATATAACAGCCTCCAAAAACCAGACAGTGCCATTTTGTTTTTACTCGCCGGGATGAAAATTGCTCAACAGATAACTCACCGGGAACACATGCGTGACGCCTGTGAGCAACTTGCACTGGCCTATGCGCAGAAAAAAAAGTTTGATAGTGCCTATATATACCACACGTTATTTTCAAGAATAAAAGACAGCATCAACAACGAGAATAATCTGTACGAAATTTTACAACAGGAAGCAAATCTTAAAATACAGCAACAGCAACAGTTTCAAAAGCTAGCAATAGAAAAACAGAAACTGGGCCGTAATATTATAATTGCTGTTGCAATTTTTTCTTTTATAATAATTGGGTTTTTGTACAATCGCCTTCAACTGAGGCAAAAAAACCGTTACCAAATGCAGCTCAACATGCAGCAGAATGAATTGTTCAACAGTATTGCAGTTATTCAGGATAAGGAACGGAAGCGGATTGCTGAAGACATTCATGATAGCCTTGGTTCTTTATTATCTGCTGCCAAACTTAAATTGTCTTCTCTTAAAGAAGAACAAACGAATTCTTCAAATAAGGAGTCAGAGAACTGGCAGGTAACTTTTCAATTGCTCGACGAAGCTTCAGCTGAATTACGTAATATTTCACACAATATTATGCCTGCATCACTTTCAAAACTGGGATTGGTGGCCGCCTTAAAAAACCTGATCAGCCAAATGTCATCTTCTTCTGCTATACAGATGAATTTTTCGGCGCATGATTTTAAAGAACGAATTAATGAAGCAACTGAAATGAGTATTTACAGAATTGTTTTGGAATTGATTAATAATGTTGTAAAGCATGCTAATCCAACAAAAACAACTGTGCAATTAATCAAATACCCTGATTATATTAATATATCTGTTGAGGATAACGGCAAAGGGTTTGATTTTGAAAGTGAAATGGTTTCAAAAAAAGGAATTGGACTGGATAATATTTTATCAAGAGTTAATTACCTGAAGGGAAAATTAGACATTGATACTTCGCCGGGAAGGGGTACTACTGTTATTATTGATATACCGAATCCCGTGTGATAAATACCAATATGCTGGTATTTCTGCAGATAGCTTAGAGCAATATATTTACAACTGGGTTGTATGAATAAGATAAAAATTTTGATAGCAGATGATCACACCATTCTTCGTGATGGGATTGTATCATTATTACAAACAGAACCGTCTTTTGCTGTAACCGGAACAGCAGGTAATGGATATGAAGTGATGGAATTAATCCAAAAAAATGAATATAATGTTTGTCTGCTTGATATTAACATGCCCGGGCTCGATGGTATTGAAACGGCAAAGCTCATTAAAGAAAAAAAACCGGATATTAAAATCATTATGCTTACTACCTATAATGATGGAGAAATAATTTCCGAGATGGTTAATATTGGCGTAGCAGGTTACTTACTGAAAAATTCTGACAAAGGGGAATTAATTGAGGCTATTTCTAAAGTAATGAAAGGTCGTCATTATTTCAGCGAAGAAGTGGAGAATATCATCTTTCAGGGATTAACCCAACATAAATCCAGTGATGTGGTTATGCTTACAGAAAGAGAACTGGAAGTAATGAATCTCCTTGCCAAAGAATATACAAACGATAAAATTGCTGCAGCCCTCCATATCAGTTACCGTACAGTTGAAACGCACCGTAAAAATATTATGCAGAAAACAAAGGCTCATAATCTTGCCGGCTTGCTGAAATATGCTTACAGTAAAGGGTTATTAAAATAATTTATTACGATTGTAAATACCAACTTCTTGGTAGACCGAAATGCCAAAAACACGGCATTTTAAATTCAAAGTCTGGTTTATAATTTTCTGATAAATTATTTTTATGAAACCAAAATCCTTACAGCACGGGCTCGCAATGGGCTTTAGCACAATTGTTCTCTGTGTATTTCTGATTATAACAAATTTTGTTGGCTGTATACCCGAAGACGATCCTCCTGCAAGTTCCGGATGCGGAACTGTTATGGGCTGCTGTCCTGCCACAGGTTGCGGCAGAAACTGGCTGGGCAATAATACCAACAGATGTTATCCTACATCAAACGAGTGTCTTGCAGCAGGAAATAACCGCTGTACACAATGTTATTAATCAGCAGTGCTATCACTGATTTTTTTTACTGAATAAGATAGAAGGTCGTTTCCCAAAAGCACATCAAATGAAATCAATTGAAAAAAAAATTGCTTACAGCCCAACTATTTACCGACTGTTTGTTGTGTTTAGTACACTGATCACTATTGTCTCTTTTTTTGGAAGCTCCTGTATTAAAACCGGCACCGGTGAGAAAAAGTATTATGCCAACTGGAGTTGCGGAAGCTCTACCCAGTGTGCTTCTGTTATGGGAGCCTCACGGGGTACTAACGGACCATTTTGTTCTATCAGTGATTGTAATGCCTGGAAGCAAAAATATATTCCGGGGAATTGCAATTGTGAAGAAACTGCGGCTTATTCACCTGTAAGAGGAGGAACACCACCGGGTGGAAGAAGTTGTTTTAAAGTGGGCGATTTCTAACATCAACTTTAATAAAATGAAAAGCGTATATTTTCTTTCTGCATTGTTCATGAGTTCATTTTTTTTTGGCGCATGTAAAAAACTCCTTTCTCCTGCCAGAGAGCTTGAAGGAAACTGGGTAACTAAAATTTCGCCCACATTATATTATAACAGTGATTTTTGCGGTACCTACCGGCGTGTGGCAAGAGCACAAATAGGATTACGATGGGAAATTACAAAAACAGGCACCAATACGATAAGTATTGATATTTATCGTACCAGCTCTTCTTCTGTTACCTTACTTGTTTCTACCAGTTGTGCACAATATGTTCCTCTTACATTTCCTATATCGGTTAATGGAGAAATCAGTTCATCACAACTTACACTCACAGATCAACAGGGAAGAATTGTTGGATCGTTCAGTTTTACCAGTGATATTTTTACCGGCGACTTTAATTCAACCTTTGATAAATTTTGCGGGCTGTACTGCTCCGGGGTTGATTCTGATTCAAAAGCCATCACTTTAATCAGACAATAGTATTTCCCGTAACAGGATTTCAATGAAAACTGTATATTCAGGTGATTTTAAAATCATCTGATTATGATGCAATCCTTCATTCTCGCCCTCGACCAGGGAACTACCAGCAGCCGTGCCATTGTGTTTGCTCATGATGGAAGCATTGTGTCTGTTGCACAAAAAGAATTTAAACAGATATTTCCACAGCCCGGTTGGGTAGAGCATGATCCCGAAGAAATCTGGAGTACACAATTGGGCGTTGCTGCAGAAGCCATTACCAAAGCCGGATTAAGTACAGAAAATATTCATGCCATTGGGATCACCAATCAGCGGGAGACAACAGTGGTGTGGGATCGTAAAACCGGCAAGCCTATTTACAATGCAATTGTTTGGCAGGACAGACGCACAGCCGATTTCTGCGATGAATTGAAACGAAAGAATCTGCACATTTTAATTCAACAACGAACAGGATTGGTGGTAGATGCTTACTTCAGCGCATCAAAAGTGAAATGGATTTTAGATAACGTTGAAGGTGCAAGAGCAAGGGCAGAAAAAGGTGAACTCTGTTTTGGTACAGTTGATACATGGTTGTTGTGGAATCTTACAAAAGGGCAGGTGCATGCAACTGATGTAAGTAATGCAAGCCGCACCATGCTTATGAATTTACAAACGCTGCAATGGGATGGTGAACTGGAAAAAATATTCAACATTCCAGGAAACATGTTGCCGCAGATCCGCAGCAGCAGCGAAGTATATGGTACCACACAAAACATACTAACGGCCACCAATATCCCTATTGCAGGAATTGCAGGCGATCAGCAAAGTGCATTGTTCGGTCAGCTATGCACACAACCCGGCATGGTAAAGAATACCTACGGCACGGGATGTTTTATGCTCATGAATACAGGAGAGAAAGCAGTGGTATCAAAAAATAATTTATTAACCACCGTTGCATGGAAGATCAATGGTAAAATAGAATATGCTTTGGAAGGAAGTGTGTTTATTGCAGGCGCAGTGGTGCAATGGCTGCGTGACGGACTCGGCATTATCCGTTCATCAACAGATATTGAAAAACTGGCGGCAAAAGTAACCGACACTGATGGTGTATATATGGTGCCGGCATTTACAGGTTTGGGTGCGCCGTATTGGAATCAACATGCAAGAGGAACCATTGTTGGTATTACAAGAGGAACTACGGCTGCGCATTTTGCCAAAGCGGCACTGGACAGCATTGCCTATCAAACAGCCGATGTGTTAAAAGCCATGGAAGCAGATTCGGGTATCGAGATCAAAGAATTAAGGGTAGACGGTGGGGCAACAGTCAATAATCTGTTGATGCAGTTTCAAAGTGATTTGTTGAACACATCGGTTGTGCGTCCCCGTATTACTGAGACAACTGCATTGGGTGCAGCTTATCTTGCAGGACTTGCAACAGGTTATTGGAATAGTATTGATGAAATTCAGGAACAGTGGCAGGTTGATCGGAAATTTGAACCGGCCATGGAAGAAGAAAAACGACAAGCTCTTATTGCCGGTTGGGCCAAGGCTGTGAAAGCGGCTATGAGTTATTGAAAAGTTTGTAGTTGATAGTTTGTAGTTTCTCAAACTTCAAACTGTTTGATTAATATTGCACTCTTGGCTTAGTAACTACAAACTTTAAACTATAAACTGATTCTTGAACCGTTCTCAACAAATACAACAATTAAAAACAACCAACCACTGGGACATCATCATTATTGGTGGTGGTGCAACAGGTTTAGGTGCAGCAGTTGATTCCGCAGCCCGTGGTTATAAAACACTGTTGCTGGAACAACATGATTTTGGAAAAGGAACGTCGAGCCGTTCCACCAAACTCATACACGGTGGGGTACGTTATCTGCAACAGGGCAATTTCCGTTTAGTGCGTGATGCACTCCGTGAACGTGGATTGTTGCTTAAGAATGCACCGCATATTGCTCATCGGTTGAAATTGGTATTACCTGCTTATCGCTGGTGGGAGAAATTGTATTATGGATTGGGTTTGAAAGTATATAATTTTCTTTCAGCGAAATTGAGTCTTGGTCCGAGTGAAATTTTATCCATCAAGAAAACACAGGAATATATTAAAGGTCTTGATGGAAAAAAATTGAGTGGTGGTGTTGTGTATTACGATGGTCAATTTGATGATGCACGTTTGTGTGTATCACTTGCTTTAACTGCAGCGGATGTAAGTGCAACGGTGTTGAATTATTGCAAGGTCAAAAATCTCATTCATGAGCAAGGTAAAGTTACCGGTGTACACATTCATGATTGTTTAACCGATGAAACATACGAAGCAAGAGGTACGGTTGTGATCAACGCAACCGGTGTATTTGTAGATGAGGTGTTGCGGATGGATGATGATGGATTAACAAGAACCGTATCACCATCACAGGGCATTCATATTGTAGTTGATAAAACATTTTTTCCCGGCGATCAGGCTTTGTTTATACCACGTACCGATGATGGGCGTGTGTTGTTCGCAGTTCCATTCCATGATAAAGTAATTATCGGTACAACTGATACTAGTGTTGAGACTGCGGTGATTGAACCATTACCTTTGGAAGAGGAGGTGGAGTTTGTGATCAGTCATTTCAATCGCTATGTACATACAGGATTAAAACGCAGCGATGTAAAAAGTGTGTTTGCCGGTTTGCGTCCGTTGGTGAAAGTGCCGGGACAAAAGAAAACAGCTGTGCTTCCCCGTGATCATACCATTTGGGTATCGAAAGGTGGAATGATTAATATTAGTGGAGGTAAATGGACAACCTATCGCAAGATGGCGCAGGAAGTTATTTTAAAAGCACACTACGAAGGCGGTTTGGCATACACCCGTTGCCAAACCGAAACGATGAAGCTGCATGGCTGGATGAAGAAAGTAGATTTTGAAGATCCGCTTCATTATTATGGAAGCGATGCTGCTGCTATTCGCTATTTGCAACATCAGGGTTATTCTCAACTTATTCATCCCGATCTTCCATACACTGTAGCAGAAGTTTTTTGGGCTGTGGGTAATGAAATGGCGATGACAGTGGAAGATGTATTGAGCAGAAGAACAAGAGCATTGATCCTTGATGCAAAGGCTGCCATTGAAGCAGCACCTTTGGTGGCAGATATTATGATGAAAGAATTGAATAAAGATGAAGTGTGGAAACAACAGCAGATCGATGCGTTTAAAGAAGTTGCGAAAGGATATGTGTTGAGTTAATTAAAGTACGAAGTTAGAAGTACAAAGTACCAAACCCCGTCAGCGGTTGATACAGATAAGAAACAAATCCCATAACGTAAATCTAAAATCAAAAATCCGCCATGACTCCTTTTCTTGCTGAATTTATCGGCTCCATGTTACTGCTGCTATTAGGTAACGGTGTAGTTGCTAATGTAGTGCTTGCTAAAACAAAAGGTAACAGTACCGGATTAATTGTTATTGCATTTGGCTGGGCAGTTGCTGTGTTTGTTGGGGTGTTTAGCAGTGCCACAGTGAGCGGTGCACATTTAAATCCTGCAATCACCATTGCACTTGCAAGTATTGGAAAATTTGAATGGGCTTCTGTTCCATCTTATATTGCTGCTCAGTTTTTGGGGGCAATGTCGGGCTCTGCATTAATGTGGCTGGCCTACAAACAGCATTTTGATGCAACTGATAATGCTGATGATAAATTGGGTGTATTCTGTAATGCACCAGCCATTCCAAATGTATTTTATAATTTACTCACTGAAGCGATTGGCACATTTGCGTTAATGATGGGGGTGTTGTTTATTACTGCACCGCAAAACAGTTTAGGTGCATTGGATGCATTACCAGTTGCATTGCTCGTTTTGGGGATCGGTTTATGTTTGGGCGGACCAACCGGTTATGCCATTAATCCTTCACGTGATCTTGGTCCACGAATTATGCATTTTTTATTGCCCATTAAAAACAAACGAAACAGTAACTGGAGTTACAGCTGGATACCGGTTGTAGGACCCATTATTGGCGCAGTGATTGCAGCATTTGTATTTCAATTGTTGCAGTCTTAATACTTAACCAACAACTTTCGAAAACACATACAGGCATTCCATAGCGATTTGGTTGCTGCGTTCGGTATATTTTTCATCTTGCAGAAGAGTATTGTCAAATGCTTTCGGATCGTTATAAGTGGTGCCGATGCGCAGATCACAACCCGGAATGAACGGACAATTATCTTCTGCATCCGAGCAGGTCATGATGGCTGCAAAGTTTTGCGAAGGATTTATTTCGTGATTATAAACTTTCGAAAAACAAGTTGTGTATTTATCTTCAGCAAAGTACACTTCGTATACAGGATTGTTTGTTTCAGTTGTTTTCTTAACGGTGAATCCTGCTGCCGTAATTGCCTTGATCGCATTGGGGTTGAATGCCGTTGCTTCTGTACCACCGGAGAATGTTTGCACATTGTCAATGTTGTAATACGCTGCTGCTACTGCTGCCCACACTTGACCTAAATGACTACGACGGGAATTGTGCGTACACACATATACTAAGTTGATAGCTTCGTTAGATGTTATTTTTCCGCTGATATAGGCTGCAATTTTTTCCAGCAGTTCTTTTCGTTCTGCAGGGATTTCTTTAAAGTTATTTATCAACGCTTCGCAGCGCTCCTGTATTGTCTGAAACATGTTTCTTGATTTTAGCGTAGTTAATTGAGGACAATATTACGATGCTATAAGCAACTGGTAAATTAATTTCTGGCAAACGGTCTTTATTTTTGAGGTCGCAATTTGTGACCTCAAGTTTGAACTTAAGCAGTTTCTTTGCTGGCGAAAGTCTGGGTACGGAAATCTTCTTTAAATTAATTGCAGAACTCCATTTGAAATATTTGCTTTAATAGTATTTACAGCAGCTAAATGTGTCTTTTGAATATAGGCTTTGCTGCCATCTGTAACTCCAGAATTGAATTCATTTAAGTACTCTGTCGTAATAGTGTTTTCATTTTTTGTTACTGGATTCACCCACTTCGTTTGTAAAAACCATTTTCTTCCTACTTTCCCTTCAAATGTTTGAAATGAATCAAAACCGAATTGGTTATTATCTTTTTCTTCTGTGTTTATTTTACTTGCAATGACAATTCCAAATAGTGCGCCTGCAACGCATCCTATTATTGAAAACAAAGGGAATGTTGTTTCTCTGACGCTTTTCTTTGTTAATGTAGACTCTCCTCCTCCAACCAATAATCCAAGTCCTCCTCCTGCGAGTATACAAATCATGACTATGCCAAAAGATTTCATATTTTTTCGTTTGCGTTTAATAATAGTAACCTTTTGTAAAATAGTATTTTTAAAAGATGGGAATTAGGCGACACAATAACGGCAACTGCATAGCCATGATCATCGTTTGCACAATCGCCGGGTTATAGGTATGCCATACTTGCAAGTGCAAAATAAATTTTAGCAAGCGGTAATAAGTATGGCATACCTAACAGCACCACAGCTTCTCATTGCTGCCATGAAACCTGAACCCTGACGAGTGCGACGCAACAGTTGATGCCATATTACACAGCGGCTGACTAACACCTATGCGTTCCTTGTTTTTCTAACCGCAATTAGTTTTTTTGATTAACGTCATTCGTCAATGATGCAGTGTCGGGTAAATTCGTTGTTTCAAATCATCTGCATGGAGGTAACAACCAACCTGTTTTGGGTTATTAATTTCTATCCATCACAATTTATTTCTTGATGCAAGTTCTGCTTTCATTTTTCGAAGGTTGACCAGATTAAGAATGGCAATCGGCATAAAAGCAAACGGTAAAATAACTGTAGCTGAAAAGCCTTTTTTGGTATAAGTGAAAACAGCAGATATAAACATGATGAGAATGGAGGCTGCAAGAACTGCTACTGCTCCCGTCATCAGTTTAATGTTTTTCTTTAATTCTTCTTCGGTCATTTCTGAAAGTTGCTTCTGCGCCATATTAGTTGATTAGTTTAATGTTAAAATAGTAACGTAAGGTATGCCATACTTGCAAGAGGATGAACTGGTTTATCATTATGTTTTAAGTATGGCATACCTGTCAAACTCCAAATTGTTTTAAGTGATGATCGAGATGTTTCCACATACTCTTGCCCCATTGCTCAGCCGTAAATCTGCCGAATGTTGGATGCATTTTATCACCAATACCACTTGCTCCTCTTTCATGAAACGCTTTTACAATAGAAAGCATTTCTGCTTTTTCTTTTTCAAAATCACGATCATCTTTAACAATAAAATTTGGTGCGGTAGGTAAGCTTTGCCGGTAAGGCCGGTCGTTATATAACATTGAACTGAAGATCCATCCGATATAACTGATGGGTTTTCGTTTTAGTTTTTTACTCGTGAGTGGAACTTTGTAGGCTTCTTTGCAATGAGCCAGCATTTGTGCGGCGGTCATCTTGCCCCATTGACGTTCACTCGTTGACGTTAGATTTTGCAGACGGATCATGATCTCGTCGTACGCTTGTTGATCAAATAAATTTTTTACTTCCATTGTTGGCTGTTTTCGTCTAAAGAAAAATAAGGGATATGATCGCTGCTTGTTGTTTCTTCCTGTTGCCAGTATGCCAGAGTAACAGTATGCCCCGCTTTTGTTTTTAATAATCTGCCGAAGATAGCATTGGTTGCATTAAACATCACATCTGTAACGCCAATGGTGAATGTTTCAGGCATGTCTGCCGGAGTTTCAGCGAAGGCAGATGCCGTTTCTCCCTCAACAGGTTTAGGAGGAGCAGCAACTTTTGGTGGAGGAGATGGAACCACAATTACTTTATACCGGTTGAATTCAAGTAAGTCTTTTAAAAAAGCAACACGTTCATTGGATGCATTCTTTTGCACGATGGCACATTTTACTCCGTCCAGATCTTCAAATTCATGATTTTTATTGATAGCCATAACACGAAAAGTTAAACACGAATTAATCGAATTACACGAAATTATTTTATCAACGAATAAATATATTCATAGGCACCACTAACAACTCCGGTAATCACAATACCGGCAACACAAATGGCCATTGCCAGTTTTGGGCTCCAGGTCATCTCCACTTTTGCAATCGGCCTTTCATTCGCATCCATAAACATAGCTTTGATGATCCGCAGATAATAATAGAGAGATACAACCATATTTAAAGCTGCAATTGTAATGAGCAGGTAATTGTTTCTTCCTGCACCTGCCAGTAATAAAAAGAACTTACCAAAGAAACCTGCAGTGGGTGGTATGCCCGCCAATGAAAACAAAGCAATGGCCAATATCCATGTCAACAGTGGATTGGTTTTGTAAAACCCTTTGTAGTCATCAATATTTTCTTTTCCTTTTTCGGCACTCACTAAACTGATCACCCCAAATACAGCGAGGTTTGAAAACAGATAGATCAATACAAAATATACAACCGAACTGAATCCTTCATGATTACCGCCTGTTATACCAATTAAAATAAAACCTACCTGTGCAATGGATGAGAAGGCAAGAAATCGTTTGATGTTTTGCTGACGAATGGCAAATAAATTTCCAATGAGCATGGAAAGCACGGCCAGCAAAGCCATCATGTTATACCAGTTGTAAAACAGTTTATCGAAAACGGTAAACAGCACACTCGTCATTACAAAGATCATACTGCCCTTAGAGATCACGGATAAGTAAGAAGTAACAGCAACAGGCGATCCTTCATACACATCAGCCGTCCATAAATGAAAGGGGACAGCAGAAATTTTAAAACCAAAGCCTGCAATCAACAGAATAAAAGAAAACAAAAACAATGGCTGGGTAGATGCTGCTGCCTGCAGATCAGAAAAGTTTAAACTGCCTGCTACACCATAAATCATTGAAATACCAAACAGCAGAAGACCCGATGCAAAAGCTGATGACATGATGTATTTCATGGCTGCTTCAGATGAACGTCGTTTGTCCAGATCAAAGTTGGCCAATGCTGCCAGGGGAATACTTGCAAGCTCAAGACCCACATAAAACATCAACAGGTTATGACTGCTCAGCATAAAGAACATGCCTAGCAAAGTAGAAAGCATAAGCAGATAAAACTCTGCAATGTGTTCATGTTTCATTAACCAGTTGTACGATTGCAGAGAAATAATAAGTGTACCCAGGTTGAGCATGTTCTTTTCTAACCTCAACAATTCATTTGTTTGAAACATATCGCCAAACAGATAACCAAATCCATTAAAGAAAAACCCGGCAGCCAGATTGATCGTTAATAATACATTCACGATCAGTAACAGGTTCTTTGGTTTCCATTCAACAGCACTCAGCTTCATGAACAGAAGAATAAAAATGATTGCTGTTAAGAGCAATTCCTGTTGCATTAAAAGAAAAAAATTACTCATCGTTTCAATTTATACCGAATGTGCATTATAAAAATCCAAACTGTTTACTCTCGGCATAATGCCATCTAAGATTTCCATGCAATCCTTCGGATTTAGGAAATCAAGATGGTATTACTTTACAAGTCCAATCTTTTGCATCAGCATTTCTGTTCCCGGATTAATGAGATCGGTAAACCAGAAAGGCACCAGTCCCATCAACAATATTCCAACCAGTAGCAGTACTGCTGCTGTTTTTTCATTCCACCCTGCATCGGCCCCTCCTCCAACTCCTCCCCAAAGGAGAGGAGAGCTTGTCTCCGGAATTTTAAGTGGTCCGTTAATAACAGAACCCACAGCTCTTAAAATATATACTGCTGTTACAACAATGGAAGCACAGGCAACAATTGTTGCTGTATGATAAAACGCACCGGCTCTTTGCCAGCTGCCCATGAACACCGTCATCTCCGCAACAAATCCACTCAAGCCCGGCAAGCCGAGTGAACACAAACCTGCAATCACAAACACCGAAGAAATAAACGGCATCACTTTTAATAAGCCGCCCAGTTGTGCAACCTGTCTGGTATGTGTACGTTCATAGATCATACCAATCACAGCAAAGAAAAGGGCCGTCATTAAACCATGACTCACCATTTGCAACACCGCACCGTTGATGGATGTTTTAGTTAACATACCAATCCCAAGCAATACAAAACCGCAATGACTTACTGATGAGTAAGCGTTGATGTATTTCAGATCGGTCTGCATCATGGTGGCAAATGCGCCGTATAAAATAGCAATGCAGGATAAGATGATGATGATGGTTGAATAATGTTCAGCAGCATCAGGCATTAAATAAGTAGCAACACGTAAACAACCATAACCTCCGAGTTTCATGGATATGCCGGCGAGGAACATAGAAGCTGCTGTTGGTGCACTTGAGTGACCATCGGGCACCCATGTATGAAATGGAAACAATGCGGTGAAAATGCCAAAGCCAATAAAAGCAAACGGGAAGAATAAATTTTGAAGTGCAGGTGAAATATTCTGTTTAGAAATTTCAACCAGATCAAATGAATGCATTCCGTTGATACTTGTATTAAAATATAATCCTGATAATCCTACAAACACCAACGCTGAACCGGCCATCAGCATCAATGCGAGTTTTAATGCGCTGTATTCTTTCTTGCCGCTTCCCCAGATACCGATCAATAAAAATTTTGGTATCACTGCTACTTCAAGGAAGAAGAACATGGTGAACAGATCGAGTGATATAAAGAATCCATAAGCACCTAAACTTAAAAAGAGTAACAGAAAGAAAAATTCTTTGTGCAATTTTTCCTGTTTCCACGAAACCAACACACCAGCCAATACTACAAAGGCAGTTAATAAGATCATGGCGAGGGATATGCCATCAACTCCTACATGATAACGGATATTCAGCGCATTGTACCAGGTGTAATTCTGTTCAAATAAAAATGCAGAGCTGCTGCCAACTCTTTCCTGTAAAAATTGATAAACCAGAAAAAGGCTTAAGCCGAGTTGAGCAACTGCAGATACCAGCGCAACTGTACGAACCTGTTTCAGTCCTTTTACAATTAATAAGAGGAGTGAAAATGCAAGGGGCAATATGAGCAGTAACGTGAGGTTCATTTTCTGTTATTCATTTTAGTGAAGTGCCATCGGCACGCCATGTTAGTAGCCCCAAATGGTAAAGGAGTTGTTGAGCTCCGTAGGAGCGATATGTTGAATTTGTTAATCATAGAATTCGAATAGATATTTTGGGTTGTAATCAATTTCAAATTTTTCCAGAAATTCAAGATATTCCTGCTGGAAGGTTTTTCTTTTATGATGTTCAGGTTGATTCATAATATAGTTTACAACAGTGGGCGCCTGCGATTTTGAATAACTGAAAGCTCCAAACCCTTCTTGCCAGCTAAATGAGTCCGCAACAAATTTTTTGTCTTTGAGAAATGAAGAAGAATTTGATTTAATATCTCTTGTTAAGTCTGATATAGACAAATCGGGCTTCATACTCACAAACAAATGGGAATGATCGGGCATGCTATGGATTGCATATAATTTTTGCTTCTTATTGTTTACAATACCTGTCATATACATTTGTAATTCCTCTCTGAATGTTTCTTTAATAAAATGCTCCCTGCCTTTTACAGCAAACACAATTTGAATGTAGATCTGTGTATATGTGTTTGGCATTTCGGTTGATTTACATTTCGCTCCTACGGAGCTTGGTCTATTATTACGTTTTTATGTTCTACTAATATAACGCCCTTCCAGGGCTAAATTTCATTTGTGTTTTTCTACAGATGCTATGACATAGCGCCAAGGGCAGGCTATACAAGCAGGTCCATCCTTAAGGGTTTCATTTCACTGATGCTTTTCTGCCACTGCATGATTTCTAAAGTGCCATCGGCACGCCATGTCAATAGGTTTGAATGTGTGTTTGTTGAGCTCCGTAGGAGCGATATGTTGAATTTGTCAATCATAAAATTCGAATAGATATTTTGGGTTGCGTCCTTACAGGACTTTTTATTGTTTCCATAAGTAAATAAAGACAATGACTAATGTTGCAACACCTCCAAAAAAGTAAAGGGCATAGTTTTGAACTTTACCTGATTGTACACCTTTAATGAGACTGGAGATAGTTGCTGTTGTTGCTGCAATACCATTCATCAACCCATCAACAATATTCCGATCGATCCATGCAGCTGGACGGCCAATAAAATTGAAGATGATTTTTTTAGTGATGAACAGATAGATTTCATCAATATAAAATTTCTTATAAGCTGCTTTATAAAAGCCACCCAACATTCTGGAATATTTTTCAGGACATTCATTCTCATAAAGGAATAAGTACATGGCAAGACCAATGCCCGCCAATCCAATTGCTACAGGTGCAATAGAAAAACTTAAATGAAAATGCGATTCGAGTGCTTTGCCATCTGCAGAAACAAATTCGCCAAATGGAATAAAACCGACTCCGATTGTACATACAGCCAAAATAATCAATGGAAGTTTCATAGAGGATGTTCCTTCGCCATGCACCTCACCTCCCCGAACTTCGTTCCCATCCTTCGCTTTGCTTGAATGCTCCAAAGGAGAGGAGGCTTTATTCCAGAAGATAGAAAAATACAAACGGAACATATAAAAAGCAGTTAGTCCGGATGTGAGCAATGCAATCACATACACAATCATACTTGAATTGTATGCGGCCAGCAGAATTTCTTCCTTGCTGAAGAAGCCGGCAAAAGGCGGTACACCTGCAATAGCAAGACAAGCAATTAAAAAGCTGATATGTGTAATGGGCATGTACTTGCGCAAGCCACCCATATCTTTCATCTCGTTGCTATGCACCAAATGAATCACTGCTCCTGCGCCAAGAAATAATAATGACTTAAAGAATGCATGCGTGAACAAATGAAACATAGAAGCAGTATAACCCAGTCCCTGTTCTCCGCCATTACCGCTTACACCTAATGCAAACATCATGTAGCCGATCTGGCTCATGGTAGAGTAGGCGAGCACACGTTTAATATCCGTTTGTGTACAGGCGATCACTGCTGCAAATAGTGCGGAGACCAAACCAACAATTGTAATAATGGATAATGCTTCTTCATTAATGGCGAACAAGGGGAATAATCTTGCAACCAAATAAACGCCGGCCACCACCATTGTTGCAGCATGAATCAATGCAGAAACAGGCGTTGGGCCTTCCATTGCATCGGGTAACCAGATATGTAATGGAAACATGGCACTCTTACCTGCACCACCCATAAACACCAGGGTTAATCCCCATGTGATGGCCGATACTCCAATGAATGATGCAGAAGTAATGGCAACAAACTGTGATGATTGCTGTGAAGTTAAATTTTGTATGATGGTATTAAAGTCTAAGCTTTCGCCATAAAATGCCAATACTAAAATGCCGATGAGAAAACCAAGATCAGCAAAGCGTGTAACAATGAATGCTTTTTTTGATGCAGCAACTGCTGAGGGTTTTTGGAAATAATAGCCAATGAGTAAATAAGAGGAGGCACCTACCAATTCCCAGAACATGTAGATCTGGAAAAGATTGGACGATACCACCAATCCCAACATTGAAAACGTAAACAAGCCAAGGAATGCATAGTAGGTTGCAAAACGTTCTTCGCCTTTCATATAACCTAAGCTGAAGATGTGCACCATTAACGAAACAAATGTTACTACCACCAACATCATCACCGAAATGGGATCGAGAATAATTCCCATGTCAATTGATACATTCTCAGAAAATGACAACCATGTAAATTTAAATGCCGTGATGGTTTGATACGTGTCTGCAACCTTCCCATCAACAAAGAAATATTGATAAGCTGTGTAAATAGAAAGCACAGTTGAAATCAACAGTAAGCCGGTTCCGATCATGCCTGCTGATTGATTCATGTATTTCCTGCCAAACAACCCCAGCAACACAAATGCTGCAAGCGGCAGTAGGGGAATCAATGCGATGTATGATGAGTAATTCATATAAAGGCCTCACCCTCGTTCCCTCTCCGGTAGAGAGGGAGGCCGGGCTTTTATTTTTTAATTGAACAATAGTTTTTACACATTTAGGCCTCACCCTCGTTCCCTCTCCAACAGAGAGGGAGGCCAAGCTTTATCAATCAATTTATCTATAGCAATTAAGCCTGTCCGAACGTTGTTCATCCGGGCGGACATTTCATCTTTTTTGTGTTTTGTCAACAAATAGCTTGTTATTAATCATTCTCTTCATCAAGTTGGCCCTGTGCCTTGCTATCCTCTCCGCCGTGGCGGAGGAGTTAGAGGGGGCCGTCTTAATATTTCATTTCCGTTGCATCTTCTACATCAATGGATTTATGACTGCGGTAGAGATTGATGATAATCGCAATCGCTACGGCTGCTTCTGCAGCTGCAATCGTAATAATAAAGATGGTAAAGAAGATGCCGTCTAATTTCTCAGGATATAAATATTTATTGAACGTTACAAAGTTGATGTTAACGCTGTTCAGCATCAGTTCGATGGACATAAGCATGGTGATCATGTTACGACGTGTAAACAATCCGTACATGCCGATAAAAAATAAGGCTGTGCTTACAAACAAAATATGAGAAATAGGAATCATAAAGCTTCCTCCAAACTTTCCCTCTTGGGGAATTCGTTTTGTGTTCGTTTCAAAATAAAGTTGTATCCTGTCATTATTATAAGCTTTAAATACTGTTCAATTTATTTATAAAAGTCAAATAAGTTGGCCTTGTGTTCTGGCTAAGTCTCCTCCTTTGGGGGAGATTTAGAGGGGGCTTCTTTATCCCCTCCTTTGGAGGGGCTTGGGGAGGCCGCAATTACAATACAACCGATCATAGCAGCGAGCAATAAAATACTCACTACTTCAAACGGAAGAGAAAAGCCGCCCTGCTCTGTATTGAGCATGGCATTGCCTATTCTTGCAACACTATTATCAAATACTACTGACTTTGGTTTAAATCCATAGCGGTCAATAAGCATATAAGTGAATGCGAAACCAAATACAACTGCCAACGCACCTGCAATCATGCGCATCATTGGTGCTTTTTGCATTTCTTTTCCTGATTGCTGTGTAAGAAAGATGGAAAAAATAATGAGGACTACAATACCACCCACATACACCACAATCTGAACAGCCGCAATAAATTCAACTTCCATCCAGAAGTATAATCCTGAAATACCAATGAGTGAGAACAACAACCAAATGGCAGAACGAAAGATCTTCCTGCTGGTAACAGACAGGATGCCCATGCCAAGAATAAAGGCAGAAAGAATGTAAAATATAATTTGTGATGCAGTCATGGCCTCATCCTCGGTCTCCCGAAGTTTCGGGAGAGGCCGAGCCGTTATTTTTAAATTAAACAATAGTAATTCAGCCTGTCCGAACGTTGTTCATCCGGGCGGGCATTTCATCTTTTCTTTTCAATCAACAACTTCCTATTTCATCTACATCTTTCATAAGCTGGTCTTGTGCCTTGCTATTCTCCCCCCCCTCCGGGGGAGTTAGAGGGGGCTTTCCTATTCAACACCCGCCCTGATCTTTGATCCATCATGATTCAATTTCTTTGTCAACTTGCTTCGGTCAAACACACTATGTTCAAATGTTTGATCCATTTTAATGGCGCCGGTTGGACAAGCTTCAATACACAGGTTGCAAAACGTACAGAGTTCAAGATGATACACAAATGTGTCAATGGCTTTTTTCTTCTTGCCTGTTTCTTCATCTACATCAAACTTGGTTACAATCTTGATTGTTGCATTGGGGCACGCCAGTTCGCAGGCTGTACAACCGGTGCAGGCATGTTCATTGTTTTCATCATGAATCATTACTACCTCGCCTCTGAAACGTTCAGGTAACTGCAGTGTATCCCTGTTATCAGGATACTGTTGAGTAATGATCTCTTTATGATGCGTAAAATAGTAGCCGGTACGACGCATACCTGTTGCCAGCGACTTTATCGCACCAAATACTTCTTTTATGTAGTTAACTAAAAACATAAGCAACCCACCCCTGCACCCCTCCCAAGAGGGGAAACCAGGCTTTATTTTTTTTGTTCAACAATTGTAAATAGACTTTTCATCTTTTTCATTCTATTCATCAAGTACACTATTACTCAACATCTTTTCTAAGCTGGCCTTGAGCCTAGCTATTCTCCCCCTCCGGGGGAGTTAGAGGGGGCTTGCCTCTAAAAATGCCACCCCATAATTGCCATCAAGGTTACCAGTAATAAATTAAATAAACTGATGGGTAATAAATATTTCCATTCGAGATTCAGTAACTGATCAATGCGGAGCCGTGGGAAGGTCCACCTGAACCACATGATCACAAAAATTAAAAAGAACGTCTTACCCATAAACCACACAATGCCCGGTATATAATCCATTACATGATTAAACTGTGTATTACTGCCAAAATGCAATGGCATCCATCCGCCTAAGAATAAGGTTGCACCAACTGCACATACAATAAAAATATTGACATACTCTGCAAGGAAAAACAATGCGAATTTCATTCCGGAGTATTCTGTATGAAAGCCCGCCGTTAATTCACTCTCAGCTTCTGCAAGATCAAATGGTGCACGGTTGGTTTCGGCAGTGATGGCAATAATAAAAATTACAAATGCAATCAGCACCGGAATATGTCCTTTAAATAACCACCAGCCATTTTCCTGCGAAGCAACAATATCCGATATGCGCAAGCTTCCGGTTAATACAACAATTGCAATGACGGAAAGACCTGCACTTAATTCATAGCTTACAATCTGTGCACCGCTGCGCATGGCACCTAATAATGAATATTTATTATTGCTTGCCCATCCGGCCATTAAAATACCAATCACACTTACAGAAGAAACAGCTGTAATAAATAATACACCAATATTTATATCCCATATCTGAAAACCTTTGGAGAAAGCCAATGGCGCAAGAATCACCATGGCAATGATCATGACAATAAACGGCGCAAGATTAAAAAGAAACTTATCTGCACCATCGGGAGTCATTCCTTCTTTTACGATCAGCTTTAGTGTATCGGCAACAGTTTGAAACATTCCTTTGGGCCCAACACGGTTAGGTCCTAAACGTACTTGCATATAAGCCGATACTTTCCGTTCCATCATGATCAGCACCAATCCAAGAATGGAGAATAAACCAATGGCTAAAAGTGCAATAAGTACACTTTCAATAAGGAATGTTGCAGTAGCACCAAACTGCTGGTACAACCACACATCAAGATCATCGGTTATGTTTTCTAAACTGGGCATTTGTTAACCTTACCCTTAGTCCCTCTCCAATAGAGAAGGATGCCGGGTTTTCATTTTATGATTTATACTTTATGATTCTTCTTTTCAAAAATCATCATTTATCATCCATCAAATACAGCTTAGATAAGCTGGCATTGTGCCTTGATATCCCTCCCCCCCCCGTCCGAACGGCTTGGCCGGGCGGGCTTTGGGGGAGATGTAGGGGGCCTATCTGTCAATATCCGGTATCACTAAATCAAGTGATCCCATGATGGCAATTAAGTCGCCGATCTTTCCACCTCTGGCCATATGATCCAACGCACTTAAATTACTAAAGCCGGGTGAACGGAACTTGATCCTGTATGGAGTTGTTCCGCCTTCACTTACAATATAAACACCAAACTCACCACGTGCTGTTTCAACACGACTATAGTATTCGCCTTTTGGCAATTTCAATACTGCTTTTGTTTTTGCCTGGAACTCACCTTCGGGAACCTGGTCAATCAGTTGCTCAATAATAGAAAGTGATTGACGCATTTCTTTCATCCGCACCATATAGCGTGCATAACAATCGCCACCGGTTTCTATCACTTCATCAAACTGCAATTTATTATATACTTCGTAAGGGTATAATTTACGTATATCACAAACTACATTGCTTCCTCTTGCAACAGGGCCTGTGCAACCATAAGAAACAGCATCTGCTGCAGATAAAACTCCAACGCCCTGCATTCTGTTTTTGAAAATGATATTATCGGTTAACAATTCATCATACTCATCAATTTTTAATTTGAATTGTTTGATGAACTCATGTACCCTTCGTTGAAAATTAGGATGCAGATCGGCCATTACGCCACCCGGCACCATATAATTCATGGTTAACCTTGTGCCACAGGTTTCTTCAAAAATATCGTTGATCAGTTCCCGTTCACGAAAAGCATGAAAGAAAGGAGTAAGTGCACCCACATCCATTCCCAATGCTCCCCACCAGAGCTGATGCGAAGCAAGCCTGGTTAATTCATCCATTAATACACGGATCACCTGTGCACGTTCAGGAACTTCAATCTGTAATCCTTTTTCAACACATAAACAACAACCATGGTTGTTGATATGTGAAGAGAGATAATCCATTTTACTCGTTACATAAATAAACTGGCGGAAGGTTAAGCTTTCGCACATCTTTTCAATGGAACGATGGATATAACCAAGATGCGGTTCTACCTTTTTAATGGTTTCACCATTTAATGTAATCACCAAGTGCAACACACCATGTGTAGATGGATGTTGCGGTCCTACATTAATGATGAGATCGCCGGCCCCCTCTAAATCTCCTCCGCCGTTTAGCGGAGAGACTTGTGTAGCATCTTGTAATATTTCTGTTTGTCTGTACATAGCCTCACCCTCGTTCCCTCTCCGGTAGAGAGGGAGGCCGGGCTTTTATTTTTTTAATATAACTTTTGTAATTCAGCATTTCGGCTTTTGTTATTCTTAGCATCAAATTTCAAAGTCTTAAAATTTATTAAATTCTCCGTTAAGCTGGGCAAGTGCCATGCAGTTCCCCCTTCAGGGGGCGGAGGGGGTTACAGTTTTATCATATTCACCGCATCTTCAAAATCTTTCCGTAACGGATTTTTTCCTTCCCATCCATCAGGTAAAATCAATAAACGCAGATCAGGATGATTAAGAAAATTAACGCCAAACAATTCATACACTTCACGTTCATGAAACTCTGCTGTGCGCCAGATATGTGAAACGGTTTCTATTTCAGGACTTGTTCTGTTTAACTCCACTTTCATCACCAATGGTTGACGATGTGCTGTGGAAGTAAAATGATAGACCATCTGCAAATTGGTTTTCCAATCAATACAGGTTAAGGAAAACATATAATCGAAATTGAGATCAGGATGATTACGAATGATCTCTGCATTTGATAAGAATTTATCTGCAGCAACAGTCATACTGAGCCATTCGCTACTTTCATCAAGAGTAGCTGTGGGGATGATTTCAGTAAGCTTGTTTTTTAATTCTTCTTTTGTCATAACTGTATGCAACCAACATCTTTTTCTATTGAACTTTCTTTCTTGCATCCGTCAGACGAGGGCGTCAGACGGGGCGTTTGTCTTAGGCAACTTTCATTTCGTCTCTGATCTGTTCTCTTGTCATACCACTCTTAATTTTTTCCTGTAGTTGAATCATGGCATGCAGCAAGGCTTCCGGTCTTGGCGGACAACCGGCCACATACACATCAACAGGAATCACATGATCAGCACCTTTTACAACTGAATACGTATTGTAAAAAAAAGGACCACCGCTGGTAGCACATGCGCCCATGGCCACTACATATTTCGGATCGGCCATTTGATCGTACAATCGTTTCAATACAGGAGCCATTTTATTTACAATGGTGCCTGCAATAATAATCACATCAGCCTGTCGAGGTGTAGCCCTTGCCACTTCAAAACCAAAACGGCTCCAGTCGTATTTTGCTGCAGCCGTACTCATCATTTCAATGGCACAACAACTGGTGCCAAATACCAATGGCCATAATGAATTGCTGCGTGCCCAGTTGATCACATCATCCAAACGGCTGGTTAATACACCACCAGTTGGGGTTTGATGCACATCACCCGGAAAGCCTCCTGCAATTGTCTGAATATTTTTTACTTCATCCATTTTTTAAACTCAATTCGTGTACATATATTATTTCATCCATGTTCAGGTTCCCCTTTAGGGGCGGAGTGGCTTTTCTTATTGCCATTTCAACGCACCTTTTTTGTGTGCGTATAAAAAACCCATAAACAGGATGAAGAGAAAAATCACTGCTTCAACTAATGCAATCCAACCTGTACCTTTTACAACCACGGCCCAGGGGTATAAAAAAATCAACTCCACATCAAAAATTAAAAAGAGAAGTGCAAAGAGATAATAGCCTACGTTAAACTGAATCCAGCTGGGTCCACGGGTAGGAACACCACATTCGTAAGCTTCGCCTTTTTGCTTATTCTTGGTTGCTTTCAACACAACTTTTGAAATGAGCAATGCAATGCCGGCAAAGGCAACAGCAGCAATCATTAATACAATGAGTGAAGATGCACCCATAAAAATTTATTTAAGTTAAACGAATATAACAACTAGTTTTTATACTTGTACTGATTGATGTGAACTGTGGATATGTTAACCATCATGTATAAAAATTTCTTTCACTTAGCCATAAAGCTCCTGATGAATTGCTTTTTTATCGTAGCCCATATCCATGATGCGTTTTTTTGTTTCATCAATCATGGCCTTCCATCCGCACAAATAAAATTTTGCAGGTTGTCGGTTGCTGCAAAGCTCTTCATAAATGGGATGTACATAACCGCTGCGCCCTTCCCACTGTTCTCTGGAGAGAGTTGGGATATAATGAAAGCCGGGGCAATCCTTCTGTAATTGAGTGAGCTCTTCATAATACAGCAGATCTTCTTTTTTACGTGTGCCGAACAACAGATAAATATTGTTGTGCGGTATATGATGTAACTGAATATACTGCGACATACTGCGGAAAGGTGCAATACCTGTACCTGTACAAATAAAGAAGAGATCGGTATCAATCGGGTCGGGCAATGTAAATACACCCATAGCGCCACGTACCGGTAATTCTGTTCCCACCACTGCATTTGCAAAAAGCCAGGTGGTGCCGGCACCCGCTTCATTTAATACAATAAGGAGTTCAAATACATTGCTGCCATCGGGCCAGGATGCAATGCTGTAGCTGCGTAAACGCTTACTCTGCTGTTCGTGAATGGGAAATTCGAGCTGAACAAACTGACCCGGCTTGAAATCAAATGTATCCAGCTCAGCAAGCTGAATCCAGTAACGTTTTGTATTAGGAGTTTCATCAACAATACGGATGATGGTACCCGTTCGCCAGGGTTGAAGCGCCATTGGTTTATAGTTTAATAGTCCAATTTATTTTATCTGAAGGGTATTTCCTAAAACTTTTTCATGATTTTAATCATTGGGGATATTCTTTTGATTATTTAACCAGTAATCCGCTTTCATTTTTCAAAGATCATTTGTAGTTTGTTGTATAAACCTTATCAACATGTTCAGCTCCAGTTCAAGTTTCGGGAGAACATTCATTCCCGTTATACTAGTTGTTGTTTTACTTGCATCCTGTAAAGTAACCCTGCTTGCTCCATATGATGAAATAACCGACAAGACCATCACGGAGATGCAGGAAATGACCTCCACTTTTTTTGTTGCATTAGAAAGTGAACCCGAGAATACTCAATTGAAATACGACAATCAAAAACAATTTTATCAGCAGTTAAAAGTAAAAGCAGCAACTGTGCGTATCCGTAATGCAGCCATTGATAAAAATAAAATCATGGTGGGTATGATCAATGAGCTGGAAGCAAATATTGGCCGGCTGCAGCAACTGCATAAAGGAAAACCCAACGGCATGCTGCTACCGCAAGAAGTAAAACTGCTGAAAGAAACCTTTGAAACGCAGTACGGCGCCATTATTTATTTTTTAATGGCGTTGAAACAACGGGCGAAAACTTCCTGAAACTGATTCCACTTTTTATTTTCCATTTTTCACTTTCAATTTTATCATATGCCACTCGATACACAACAATTAGTAAATGACATGCTGGGTGCTGCCAAACTAAACCTTGGTAAATTCTGGAAGCAGGCCAAACCCTTTGCAGAAAATGAAACACTCAATATGGCCAACAAACTGTTGATGATTGAACAGCTAAAGCTGGAAGGCAAGATTACCAAAGAAGAAGCGCTGCTTCATATTGACATACAGAAAAGTGCTTTCCGTACGGTGCTGCTCTCCATTAAAGGGCTGGGCTTGATTGCCGTTGAAGGAACCATCAATGCTGCACTGGGTTCCATTGCTAAAGTGGTGAACAAGGCGTTGGGGTGGGGGTTGTTGTGAAAAGGGTATTTTGATATATCTAATAAGTAATACTAAATTTTGTTTTGAACAATTTAGCTTAAGGTTTAAATATTGATTTTATGAAGACCGAATTCGAATTAAACTAAACCATTTGTTTAGGCAAGAAAACTTCCTTTTTCTATTGAAAAAATTAATTCCTACAAAGTATTATTGAAGCCGGCTGCCACTCCAAAATATTAACCTGTCTATTTTTTCGGGTGTTTTCACCCTCATGTTCCGGTTAAGATACCCTTGTCAAGGATCTGGTGATTTTAGAATATTTATGTCAGAAAAGTGAGACCAAATTTTAATGGTCTAACCCGGGAGGCCGAAAACGGGCTCAAGAGTAGGCATAAATATATTTTCTATGTTTAAGAACTTCCTGCTTTTAGTAATTCTCGCAATGCCTATTATTATTCAGGCACAGAATATATTACCAGTATTTAAAGGTAGACCTACCGTCATGCAAAAAGTACAGCTTCAGGTTTCAAAAAACGAAAAGGAAATAGCGAAACTTACCAAAGAAAAAAAGAATCTTTCAACATTTGAGTTTTCTAAAGAGGAGCAAAAGACAAGGCAAGAAAAGCTGACTTTTAAAATCGACTCTATACTTTTTAAAATCGATTCGCTTAACTCAATAACAAATCTATCCAACAGATACTCTATATTAACCTTTTATGGATCGGCAGCAGTTGGAGCTGGTACTGATTTTTTGAGTACGATAACTTCTACAGGACAGTTGAATGCTATCGTTAATCCTTTTGGAAATACATTTGTAGGAATCGGAGCAAACCTGCTTTTTGCCAACCCTGACAAAGGGGTTAATAAAGATTCTGTTGATTTCAAATCGCTTATGTTTCCGGAGACGGGAAATTTTGGTGTGCTGGCATCATTTTCACAAAAAATTCACTTGAAATCAAAAACTCAACCAGATGCTAATAATGAATTCAGACAGCATTTTTTAGTGCCGCAGTTTTCATTCGCATACAGAAGAGTTGCCATTGACACAATTTCCACCGGGTTTAAAGTATTGAATTACAATATTGGGTTTAAATACCAATTAGAAGGGATGACTAAAGATTCAAATCAAATTGCTTTTTCTATAATGCCTTATTATCATTTTTTCAATATTCCAAATGAAGATGTCTCTGTTTTTCACAAATTTGTTGATGATTCCTTATTTGCAAATATTAATAAGGGAGCGGCAATACAAGCGATTGGTATTAAAACAACACTTCAATATACATCATTTTTATTCTTTTTTGATTTCAGATATACTTTGAAGACGGCTAAAAATATGATTGATGGTAATCCTTTCAAAGGAACACTTGTTAATATCGGTTTTGCAACGAATATAAATATGCCGCTTACAAAAAAGAAAAAGGAAGACGATTAATAGTCTTCCTTTTTAAAAAATGTTTATTGTCTTACTTCTTAAACACCCCACCCAAAAACTCTTTCATATCCTTCCAGCTGGCAGTATCAGCAGCTGCATTATACTTAATGGGTATGTTGAATTTTTCGCCCATGGCTGTTGCATTGGGGTTGGTGAATGCATGAACTGCATCAGGATATTCTTTAAACGTATAGGCAACTCCTGTAGAATCCATTTCCTTTTTAAACTTTGCCACTTCTTCTGCAGGTACAAAGGGATCGGTAGCACCATGACAAACCAAAATCTTCGATTTCAGTAAGTCCTTGTTTAAAGGAGTGCCAATTACGTTGCCATGGAAACTTACCACAGCTTTTAAATCAATCCCCATGCGGGCCGTATTCAAAACCATAGCACCTCCAAAACAATAACCGATTGCAGCAATGTTTGCTGCATCTGTTTGTGCATAGGTCTTCATTTTTGCAATGGCTGCTTCAATTCGGGTTTTTGCCATTTGCGGATTTTGATAAAATGGAGTGGCAAACGCACCGGCACTATCGGGGTTATCGGCTGTTTTGCCGTTACCATACATGTCAATTGCCATGGCAATATAACCGAGCTTAGCCAGTTCACGGGCACGCATCATGCCGTAATCATTCAAACCCCACCACTCAGGCACAACCAAAACAGCAGGACGGATGCCTTCTATATTTTCATCATACACTACAAACCCGTTCATGGTTACACTATCGCCCATATAAGTAATCTTTTCTTCTTTCAACTTTGGTTCTTTTATTTCGGCCGCTTTGTCTGTTGCATTATTGCAGGCAACAAAGAATAGCAGCATCAACGGTAAAACAAACTTTACTGAGAGTATCTTTTTCATAATAATCAGTTTATAAATTTAAATGTGGACGAATATAACCGCAAAGAGTAGAAAAAGTTGCAATGACAATGTCATGTTTGTCAAATAACGCCAATACAGAGGGGTCGGTGCAGCTTTCATCAGCCTGTTGAAAGAAGCAAAACTCCGGCCAGCCCCCAAATTTTCCCCAATCTCAAATTTTCAGATCTTCTAATTGGACAATTACCCCTCCTCCCTTACCTTTGCGGCCTGAATAATAACCCCTTCTTATAAATACATTTAATATGGCCAATACTGGTAAGGTTAAACAGGTTATCGGCGCCGTTGTAGACGTTCAGTTTCACGGCACACTCCCCGAAATTTACAGTGCACTTGAATTAAAGCGTCCTAACGGTGATGTTCTTGTGATGGAAGTACAGCAGCACCTTGGTGAAGACAGCGTTCGTACCATTGCGATGGACGGAACCGAAGGTCTGGTTCGTGGAATGGAAGTAACTGATACCGGCAAAAACATCACTATGCCAACCGGTGAACTTATCAGCGGTCGTTTATTTAATGTAACGGGCGATGCCATTGATGGTTTGCCACAGGTTAGCAAAGAAGGTGGCCGTGCTATACACGCCAAACCTCCTGCATTTGAACATTTAAGTACATCTAACGAGATCCTTTTTACAGGTATCAAAGTAATTGACCTCATCGAGCCGTATGTAAAAGGTGGTAAGATCGGTTTGTTTGGTGGTGCGGGTGTAGGTAAAACGGTATTGATTCAGGAATTGATCAACAATATTGCAAAGGGTTACGGTGGTCTGTCGGTATTTGCCGGTGTAGGTGAGCGTACCCGTGAAGGAAATGATCTGTTGCGTGAAATGATTGAAGCCGGTATCATGAACTACGGCGACAATTTCAAGCACAGCATGGAAGAAGGTGGATGGGATTTGAGCAAAGTGGATATGGAAGGATTAAAGCAATCAAAAGCAACCTTCGTTTTCGGTCAAATGAACGAACCTCCGGGTGCACGTGCCCGTGTAGCATTGTCTGGTTTGACAATTGCTGAATATTTCCGTGATGGAGATGGTACAGGTAAAGGAAAAGATATCTTGTTCTTCGTTGATAATATCTTCCGTTTCACACAGGCGGGTTCTGAGGTATCTGCCTTGTTAGGCCGTATGCCTTCAGCGGTAGGTTACCAACCAACACTTGCAACTGAAATGGGATTGATGCAGGAGCGTATCACCTCAACTCGTAACGGTTCAATTACCTCTGTACAGGCGGTATATGTGCCTGCGGATGATTTGACCGATCCGGCACCTGCAACAACATTTGCTCACTTAGATGCAACAACGGTATTGGATCGTAAAATTGCGGATTTAGGCATCTATCCTGCGGTAAGTCCGTTGGAATCTACTTCACGCATCTTAACGCCTGCAATTGTGGGTGATGCACATTACAAAACAGCCAACCGTGTAAAACTGATTCTTCAGCGTTACAAGGAACTGCAGGATATCATCGCCATCCTTGGTATGGATGAATTGAGTGAAGAAGATAAAATGACGGTGTTCCGTGCACGTAAAGTGCAGCGTTTCCTGTCGCAGCCATTCCACGTAGCAGAAGCATTTACCGGTTTGAAAGGTGTATTCGTAAGCATCGAAGACACGATCCGTGGTTTCAACATGATCATGGATGGTGAAGTAGATGAATACCCTGAAGCATCCTTCAACCTTGTGGGTACTATTGAAGATGCCATTGAAAAAGGCAAGAAGTTAATGGCAGCAGCGAAAGGGTAGGCCCCCTAAATCCCCCAAAGGGGGAGTTGGAAAGGCAACAGTAAAAGTATTTTCGAACAGTTCTTTTATCATTATTTCAAAATAAAATAAACCGCTTACATCTTTAGGGCTGTGAGTGGTGTTCCTCCCCTTTGGGGAGGTTAGGAGGGGCCATGAATTTAGAAATATTAACTCCACTCGGAAAAACATATAGCGGCGAGGTAATTGGTGTACAGTTACCAGGTATTGCCGGTAGCTTCGAAGTGCTGGATAACCACGCTCCGTTGGTGAGTGCATTAAAAGCCGGACAATTAAAAATTCTGGTTGAAAAAAACCGCAACGAACTGTATAAAATACAAGGTGGTTTTGTAGAAGTGCTGAACAACAAAGTAACCGTGCTGATTGAAGGAAGTGAAGCTGTGTAAACAGATTTAGATAAGTTTAAAAAGTCCCGTCAAGAAATTGATGGGATTTTTTTATCTTACAACAAATCTCTTCATATGAAATACATCCTCCTCTTCATTTTTATGTGCTCCGCCGCTATTTGCAATGCACAAACTCAACGAATCAAAGACCTGTTGCGTGAAGGTGGCGACATCAATGCCTCGCATTATACAAAAGCACAGGAAGTAAGGAACCGTCAATCGATTATTCTAGAAAATGCTGATGAAAAAATGCTGTTGCATTTGAATGGTAAGCTTCACATTCTAAAAGGAGCAGCCTCGGTGCTGTATCTGGTCGAGCCCAATAAAATCAAATGCATGGAGATTGTTACAGATGAAAAAAAGATAGCAGACTACACGAAAGATGCAAGTATCAAAAAACTAATCATTATTGAAACGAAGGAATAACGGTAGTCGGTAGCGCATGGTTGAAAACTGTACTGAATAATAAGATAATCGTTAGGCATGCAAAAAAATAGACCTTTAAAAAGAGTGATCAACCGCAGCTATACGCTGCGGTTTTTTTCTGCATCCTGCTTATCTTCATCCCCAATTCAACTGCATGATCTCAGTCATCATTCCTGTTTACAATGAAGAAAATACCATTGCATCACTGGTCACTTACCTGAAGCAACATGGTGGTTCTTTGCTGCAGGAAATAATTGTATGCGATGCTGCAAGTACCGATTCAACTAAGAAAGAAGCCACCAAAGCAGGAGCAACCGTTGTTGTATCGCCGGAAAAAGGAAGAGGTGCTCAGTTAAACTATGGCGCATCAAAAGCAAGCGGTTCGGTCTTTTATTTTGTACATGCCGATGTGTTTCCGCCGCAAAGTTTTGCAAGCGATATTCAAAGTGCTGTGAGGGAGGGGTATGGATTAGGACGATACCGTACTACCTTCAACACAAAAAAATGGTATGTGAAAATGATGTCGATTTTTTCTCGGTTCGATTGGTTTGCCTGTTATGGCGGCGATCAAACTCTGTTTGTAACCAAAGAATTATTTCACGCAACGGGTGGCTACCGAAACGATATGCGGGTAATGGAAGATTATGAATTTGTTGTACGAGCAAGAAAACAGAGCCGCTATAAAATTTTCAGCAAGGGCGCATTGATTTCAGACCGGAAATATGATAAGAACAGTTGGTGGAAAGTGCAGAAAGCAAACAGCACCATGATGCGGATGTATAAAAAAGGGGCATCGCAGGATGAAATGATTCAACTTTATAAACGCATGCTCAATTGGTAAATACGAAAAACTAATATCTTCACGCTTTCGTAAATAAAAACAAGCTTCATGAAAAGGATCATCAGTGGTATTCAGCAGGTAGGAATTGGTGTAACAAATGCAGATGAAGCATTTATCTGGTACAATAAACATTTTGGAACGGATGTAGTGGTGTTTAAAGATGCTGCACGTGCCGAATTGATGAAACGTTATACAGGTGGTGAAGGGCATGAGCGGTATGCCATTCTTGCTTTGAATATGCAGGGTGGTGGTGGGTTTGAAATTTGGGAATACCGCAGCCGCAAATCGCAGCCGGCAGCATTTGAAGTGAAGTTGGGCGATACCGGTATTTTCGTGATCAAGATCAAATGCAAAAATGTAAAAGCTGCTTATGCTGAATATCAGAAAGCAAGATTGAATTTGTTGAGTGCACCAAAAGAAAATCCGGGTGGTATTGAATCATTCTTTCTGAAAGATCCATACGGCAACATCTTTGAAATAATGGCCGATGACAATTGGTTTAGCGATACCGGACGACATACTGGTGGCGTTTGTGGCATAACCATTGGTGTTAGTTCTATTGCAAAAGCAATTCCGTTTTATGAAAAAGTGTTGGGCTACGATAAGCAATTGTTTTTAGATGAAGGTCATTACGATGAGTTCAGCAACATACCCGGTGGTCAACATCATTTTAAACGGGTAATGCTGGGACATACACGTAAACAGGAAGGTGCTTTTTCAAAATTACTTGGTCCAACTTATGTAGAGTTGATTGAAGTAACAGACCGTACACCTAAACAAATTTTTGAAAACCGTTACTGGGGCGATCAGGGATATATTCATGTATGCTTTGATATCAATGGTTATGAAGAACACGAACGCATCTGCAACGAAAATGGATTTCCATTTACAGTAGATAGTGCCAACAATTTTGATATGGGCGAAGCAGCCGGTCATTTTTCTTACAACGAAGATCCGGATGGTACCTGGATCGAATATGTAGAAACACATCGGGTACCCATTCTGAAAAAAATAGGATGGTATTTAAATTTAAAAAACAGGAAGCCTGAAAAGCCGTTACCCAACTGGATGGTAAAAAGTCTGAGTTTCTCAAGGGTGAAAGTGTAGCAGGCGCAACATAATTATGCGATTTATTTTTTTTGCAGTTATTGTCTTATCAGTTACTACGAATGTTTTTTCGCAAGACAGCAGCAGAAAAAATAAACCTCGTCGTTTAACTGCATTTCCTGTTGTGTTCTATTCGCCCGAAACAAGCGTAGCCGTTGGTGGATTTTCAGCCTATACATTCCGGAATAAAAAAGACACTGCCCAACGTTATCCTTCACAAATACAGTTTGGCGCAGCGTACACCTTTAACAAGCAACTGTTATTATTTGCACCGTTTCGTATTTACACACCGGGCAGTAAGTTCACCGCTTATGGCGAAGTGGGGTATTACAAGTACTCGTATTTCTTTTTCGGAATCGGAAATGAACAGCCTGCTGATTACAAAGAATTATACAAAGTCAATTATCCGAGACTACGCCTGAATGTGTTGCGTAAGATCAATCCAAAACTCTATGCGGGGCTACGTTACTGGTTAGAAGATTATCGTGTTGTGGAAACAGAACCAGGCAAGCAACTGGCAAGTGGAACAATCGAAGGAAGTAAACAAAGTTTTGTTTCGGGTATTGGTCCTGCATTAAATTACGATACCCGTGATAATATTTTCTTTGCTTCATCAGGTGTATTTGTTGATGCAGGTGTACAGTTTTATGGTAACGCAACCGGGAGCAACTATCAATACAATCGTTACACGCTTGATGCCTCCACTTATATTTCAACCAAACAAAAAAATGTGTGGGCTTTTAATTTGTTTGCTGATTTTGTTGATGGCACTGCACCTTTCAGTCAACTGGCTTTGTTGGGAGGCAATAAAAAAATGCGTGGATTTTATGAAGGAAGATACCGTGATAACAATCTCCTCGCAATTGGTACTGAGTATCGTTTTAAAATATACAGGCGATTTGGCGGAACGGCATTTGCTAATGCAGGAGCTGTTAATGATCAATTCAAAAATATAGTTGAACAGATTCGTACAACGTATGGTGCAGGGCTTCGTTTTGCCTTAAACCCATCAGAAAAAATAAACCTGCGTTTAGACGCAGGTTTTGGAAAAAATTCAACCGCTTTTTATTTCACCATTGGAGAAGCTTTCTGATAATCGAGTAATGCTTTCAATTCTTCCCAATCGGTGAGTGTATCTACATCTCTTAATTGTTCTGTTAATGCAACCGTTAACCCGGCTTCTGCTGCATCGTTGATAGTTCTGTTGAAAACGCTATCAGTACTCCATGCTTTATTACTGAAGAATGGTTGATGAACAGCACGCAAACCAAGCAGGTAATATCCACCATCATCAACAGGACCAATACATACATCGTGTGTTTCTAATAATTCAAATGCATGGTTCAGGTGATTAGTGGAGAGTTGCGGGCAATCACTGCCAATGATCAAGACCTGTTCATATCTCAACTCAAACAAGAACGAAAAAGCATGCTGCATCCGTTCGCCCAAATCATCTCCCTGTTGCAATTGTTTGTAAAAAGAATTTGTTTTCCAAAGATCCAGTCGTTTAATCTTATCTGCATAAAAAATAAACTTATCTGCTGAGGCGGGCAGTAAAACATCATGCGTATGCTGCAACAGCAGACGGTAAACATCAACTGCTGCAGCATCGCCAATATCCTTTGCCAGTCTGGTTTTCACTTTGCCCGGTTCCGGATTTTTTACAAATACAATAATTGCCTTCTTATTCATTTATGTTTAACATTAGCAGCATCCACCGCCGTCGTAAAACCAGGTGGAGCCTGAAATATAAATATCTTCACGGTTCAATGCGGCCAAAGCTGCTGCTGTTTTATCGCATACAGACAATGGTTGGTTGGGTAATAATACATGCCCGTTCTCGTCATCAAAACATTCATCGTTTCCAAAATAAATCGCTGTCTTTCCGGTAAAGACACAAGGACCATCGGCAGGCATTGGATCTTTAATAGCACATACTTCTACACTTTCAATAAAGAGCATTTCATTGGTATCATAATTCTTTGGATCAAGAATACGATACGGACGCTTGGCTCTGATTTCTACTGTACCAAATCCGGCGTCGGTAATCATTTTTATATAATCCCACAATGGTAAAGAACCACTTAAACACAAAGCCCGCAAACGTTCATCTTCACGCAGGTTTTCCGGAATATCTTGCTCACAAGTTGGATCACTCATCACCAAACGGCCTCTTGGTTTTAATACACGATACATTTCTTCTAATGCCAGCTTCAATTCTTCGTGTTTAAAAATATTGAAGAGACAGTTTTGTGCAGCCACATCTATACTGCTGTCTTCAACCGGCAAATTCAATGCATCTCCTTTTCTAAGATCTACAAACTCCGAACGGAACCATGGATTTTTTCGTTCAGCTTCTGCAAAGTTGTCACGGCTTGCCTGCAACATTTCATCCACGACATCAACACCTACCACACCTTTCAACTGGCGACTGAAATAGGCAAACTGCAACAACTCTATTCCTCCGCCAACACCAACATACAATATCCTTGGATTATTCACGAGGTCTCTTGGATGAACGGTACTGCCGCATCCGTAATTCATCTGTTGCATACGTACCGGAATATCTAATCCGGGCAATTGCCAAATGGGTGTAGTGGTGCAGCACAAACCAACCTGCGGATTTTCAGCTGCTTCTTTGTAAACGTTTTTGGTTGTTTCGAGATAAGTAGTACTCATTTTCTTTTTTTTGTTTTTGGTGAGTGTTAGTGGATATACGATGAAATTAAAAAAATAGTTGCGCTGATAAGGGCTGCAATTGGAAGCGTAAGCAGCCACGACAATCCTATCCCTGCTATTTCACGGGTGTTTGCGGTTTTAGCAAACAAACCAATTCCATAAATGCTGCCAACAGATACATGTGTGGTAGAAACAGGTAAACCAAATTTACTGGCAACAATTACCAATGTTCCTGTAACCATATTTGCCAACAAGCCCTGTTGTGGTGAAAGACTTGTAATTTTTTTACTCATGGTCTCGGCAATTTTTCGGGCATTGATTAATCCGCCTGTTGCCATTACAATTGCAAGGAGCAAAAAGTTGATGGGCAAACTGAAATAGGTGGAAAGTAATAACAACGAGATCAGTTTCGGAGTATCATTCAATCCTCTTGCAAAGCTCACTACACCTGCACTGAGAAAATGGAGTGGGTTAATGAGTGATCCATTATTAGTAAGTGTTAAGCCAGACAGTGCATAATGCGGTTTCTTTTTGGTGTTGCTTATTTTATACAGGATACCAGTTAACATAATTGCAATAAGCGGACTGATGAGTAAGGGAAGAAAAAATGTTTTTCCTAATACACTAAAATCAACATTGCGACCGGAAGCAACAATGCCGGCACCAACTAATGCACCCACTAATCCATGTGTGGTTGATACAGGAAATCCTGAAAATGTTGCCAGTAGAATAGTGATGCCCGTTCCTCCGGCAACAGCCAGTACAAATTCTTTTGTCTGTAATATTTCATCCGGCACCAAACCTTTACCCGAAAAATTTTTAACCAAACCGTTAGCCAGAAAAAAAGAACAGAGTGAACCTGCAAATGTAAATAATGTTGCAAGCAGCAGCGCCTGTTTGTAATTTAATGTACCGCTTCCCCATAAGGTGGCAGTCCCTTTAAAATTATCATTGGCACCATTGGCGTATGTAAGTAAAAGCACTGCACAGAATATGAGAAAAGTCATGTGTTGAAATTAAAAACTGTAACGAATACTGAGTAATCCCTGCGCTCTGGAGAGCAGCGCATCGTATTGCCAGGCTGTTGTTTGAGGATTAGAAAAATTGAGTTCCGGTTGTAATGAACTGTTCACTCTTGCAACTGTGAGTAACTGATAACTGCTGTTTAAAATATTTGGTACATAATATTGCCGGCCCCAGTTTTTTGATATTAGATTGGAAAGATTAAATACATCTAATGAAACACCAAGCGTATGGCTTTGTTCTTTCAACCCAAGTTGTATTGCATACATCAGCTTCATATCCAGTTGCTGATTCCATGGAGTACGTGCCCCATTTCGTTCTGCATATTGTCCTCTTCGTTTGCTGAGGTAGGCATCACGTTCAATATAACTGTTCAACTGTTGCCATTGTGCAGCAGCAGTTGTTATAATATTTCCACTTGCATCTTTTATATCTGCTAAATTACTTTCAGCCTGAGTGCTTGGAATAAAAATGAGATCGTTGTTAGGCGATCCATCACGATTAATATCACCAATATAAGTGTAGGTAAACGGACTGCCGGATTGAAGCGTGTAAACAAAGATCACATTTACACTGCTGCGTTTCCATTTGTAATTGTATTGCAGATTGCTGATACTACGATGACGCAGATCAAAATTGGAATAAGATAATGCCGGAGCATTGGGCAAAATAGTTTGATTGAATTCCCAATTTGCCTGCGGCGAAACACGCACACCATTGGAAACATCTTTTGATACGCCGTAGGTATAAGAAGTAAAGAATTGAAAGGATTTGATGCGTTTACCTGCAGTAACAGAAAGTTGATAGCGGTAACCTTGGTTGGTATTGGTTAGCAGAAATACATTGGTGAAAGAAGCGTTTATTTTCTGTGCATTTCCATTGCCGAGATACACTGTTCTGTTATCAGCTGCTCCGGTTAAACGGGCAGTACTGTCTTTTAGATTAATGGTTTTATACAATACATCATTTAATGTTTTTGTATAAACAGCTTCAGCAGATAACGACCAGCCATGTTCATTTTTCCAATCAATACCGATGCTGTTGCGGAACACCTGTGGTAATTTGTAATTATTATCGAGCAGATTTATTTCACGTATTCCGGGCTGATACGTTGCTGCAACCTGTGCCACATCGTTGATCAATGGCACTGTGCCTGTTGGACGAACATCTACATTGCCATAAGTTGTACCACTATTATAATATGGATAGGCGAGCCATGCAAATGGCATACGGCCATTAAAGATGCCGCTTCCACCTCTCAGTACCAGTTGTTGTTTGCCATCTATATTCCAATTGAAACCAATGCGTGGTGCAATTTGCGGATAAGGGTTGTTGCTGTTTGAAAAATTTTCGAACCCTTTTGTTTTTGTTACATCAGGATTTACAGCCGGCCGGTCGGGGTAAGCTGTAAAATCAAAACGGATACCTGCTGTTAAACGAAAGTTTTTGTTCAAAGCAAATTCATCCTGTATATATTGACTGAGCAAAAACACACGAAAGCTGGCTGATGGATTATTTCGGTTGAACTGATAATCGTTATTCTGTAAGTTGTACACTCCACGTATGCGGCTTGGCCGATCGGCATAAAAATCATCTACACTTCTGTAGGCCCAACGTCCGTTAAAGGCAGTAAGGAAGCGATAGTCAATATTATAAAATTCATTGTGTGTACCAACAGTAATGGTATGTTTTCTGCGATAAAACGTAAGGTTGTCGGTAAGTTCAAATGTTTTTAAATTTAAACCATACACAGCCGCTTCACGGTAAGCACCCAGATAAATGGTGTTGGCAGTGTTGTAAGTAATTTCAATATGCGGAAAAAAATCTCCTTTGATCCGGCGTTCATCTTTTGTATGAGTAAATCCTATAATCAGGTTGTTGGAGAGACGGTTAGAGAAATTCGATTTTGCTTCAAACACTGCACTATGTGTTTTGCTGCTGTGACGAAAGCCCTGACTACCGAAGTTGAGAATATTGGCTGAGCGTTCATTGTTATCTGCAAAAGCCTGTACATAGTTATGTCGGATGCTCAGCTTATGAACACTGTTTACATTCCAATCGAACTTTGCAAAAAATTTATCGCTGTTGATTTTTAAACTAACATCCTGATACGAACCCAGATCATAATTATAACGGGATTGAACAGTATCGTACAATGCTTTTGCAAGTTGAAACGGAATAGCAGAACCATTGCTGCCCGGTGCAAATGCAACCGGTTCATTTCTTCTGGCAATTTCAATGGCAGTAAAATAAAAAAGTTTGTTCTTGATAATGGGACCGCCTAAGCGAAAACCTGTTTGATAATCAGAAAAGTTTTGAATCCGTTCACGTTTAGCATCGGCTGTTGGTCCCGTGAGCCATTGATTTCTTCCAGAAAAAAAAGCAGAACCTGAAAACCTGTTGGTGCCGCTTCTTGTAACTGCGTTGATGCTGCCACCTGTAAAGTTTCCTAACGTAACTGTATATGGTGATACTTCTACCTGTACTTCCTGTATAGCTTCCAAACTGATGGGTTGTGTTTTTGCCAAACCACCCGGCGTGCCTGATGCTAACGACCCGCCAGCACCACTTGCAGGTTCAGTAAAACCAAATGCATCATTCAACGCAGCACCATCAATGCTTAAATTATTATAGCGATAGTTGGTACCACTTAAACTGTTGCCATTTGCCTGCGGACTTAAACGAGTAAAATCCTGCAGGCTTCTGCTGATGGTAGGAAAATTTTCAAGCTGACTTTTTGAGATAGAAGTACCGGCACCTGTTCTGCGGATGATTTTTTTATTGCTTCTTATAATGATGTCTTCTAAAGATGCAGCAACTGGTTGCAACACACAATTTATATTTTCTGTGTTCCCTAAACTGAGTTGAATATCAGAAAGTGTGTCACTTGCAAATCCGATACAGGAAAAAATGATGCTGTATGGTCCGCCGCTTTTAAGATTAGGTAAGTTGTAGGTGCCGCCTTTTTGAGTAACAGTTGTATAAATTGATCTTGTTGGTTCATGAATAGCCTGCACGGTAATTTTATCAAGCTCTTCGCCATTTTCTGCTTTTACATTGCCACGTATGCCGGCGCTTGTAAGCTGCGCAGTACTTTGAAATGTAAAGAACATATACAATACTGTTACAGCTGCAATTCTCCTTGTGAGAGAACGCAACAGCATCATTTTGTATAGATTTGCAGGAACAATTTTCAACATACTACAGTAATTACCTCTTCGTATAAACGAGTTAGTTGTACAGCCGGTTTTGTTTACAACCCATTTATGAAAGGGATATGGTTAGCCTACGCAACTGCTCCCCCGCAACTGCTTCCCATGCCTGCTGTACAGCCATAGCAATGTTGATTGATAATGATTTCTCTGTTGCTTAATACTTCTGCATTGAACGTAGATAAATGTTGCGATTCCTTGCACGAAACTTTCATCTCCAGCATCTGATTAAAATCACAATCATAGATATAACCATCCCATCCAATCGAAAGTGTTGTGCGGCACATGACGTTTGCAGCAGCCGAAGGATTAAATGCAGCAATCAGTTTCTCCATGTACTTCTCATAGTTCTCTGTTTGCAACAGATAATCGAGATAACGGCTGATGGGCATATTGGTAATGGTAAACAGCGAATTGAAAACGATATTGAAATCTTTTTTCAAAGCTGCTTTGTATTCTTTTTCTAAGGTTGTTTGTGGTGCAGGTAAAAATGCACCTGCGGGATTATAAACGAGGTTGAGAATTAATCCTGTGCCTTCTACACCATAACCAACGTCATTCAACATTTGCAAAGCTTTGATGGAATCATCAAACACACCATCGCCACGCTGACGGTCTGTACGGTCTTTTGAATAGAAGGGGAGTGATGAAGCAACTTCAATCTGATGCTGTTTGAAAAATTGGGGCAAATCATGAAAACGTTTATTGGCAAGGATGATGGTGAGATTACAACGGACGATGATATGCTTGCCCAGTTTTTTGATCTCTTCTACAAACCAACGGAAATCAGGATTCAACTCCGGTGCACCACCTGTTAAATCAACTGTTTTAAACGAAGGGTTGTCTGCAAGAATATCCAAACACAACTGCATGGTTTCACGGGTCATGATTTCTTTACGGTCGGGTCCTGCATCTACATGGCAATGTTTACACACCTGATTACACATTTTACCCACGTTAATCTGGAATATTTCAAGATTAGTTGATTGTAATGGGTACATTCCAATCGTTTCCAGTTTTTGCTGAAAGGGTACAATGCGGTATTCGTGTCCGTTATAGCCATGTTCCAGTATATCAATCTGTTCATGTACATCTGCTAAACTGTTGCCCTGTGCTTTTAATGATTTCGTAGTACTGCTCATCTGTAATTTAATTGGTGGTTGGTAATTTTTTGGGTTTGGTTTTACATTGCAATCTCTTTCACCTTGTTCATCATTTGTACGCCATGAACGAGGGCTGCACCGCCTTTAATGGCTGCTGCTACATGCACAGCTTCCATCATCTGCGCTTCGTTCCATCCTTTTTCAAAGGCATCGCTGCTGTAGGCATCAATACAATAAGGGCATTGCACTGCATGTGCTACAGCTAAAGCAATCAATGATTTTTCTCTGGCAGTCAAGGCACTGTCTGCAAAAGCAGCGCCGTACCATGAAAAAAACTTGTCTGCAAGGTCTTTCTGGTATTCACCGATTTTTCCAAATTTGCCGAGATCTTCAGCATTGTAATAATGATTGTGCATGTTGTTGATTTTAGTTCTGGTAATTGTTTAAGTATAAAGTCCAGTCGTAAGACTTAAATTTAATTTTCGGTTTTACAGTATCGGGGATAATTGCTTTTTCTTTCAATAATTTCCGCATTCCTTTTTTGCCGCCAAAATCATTTCGAAACCAGCCCATAATTGCAGACAGTTTTACAATATTCATCTCCTTATCATATTCAGCTTCTCCGGTAAGATATGCTGTTGCAGCTATGTCTAATTGTTTGTTTAAGTTTTCAGGATTATAAAACGCAATGGGCGGACAGCTTTTTGCACCGCAATTCAATGCAAAATGTATACGGTAATCCAGTTTGTTTACACGTAGTTCTTTTTCTGTTTTTCCGGGAAACAGGTTGCTCAAATAGCCACCGCTCCATTTAATTTTTGAACGACGTAAAAAGCCATGTTCAATATCATCCAGGCTTAATTGCAAGCCTGCAATATTTAATTGTCTGCTTTTGAAGAAAGCACTTCTGCTTTTGTAGGCTTCGGGGTTCTTACTCAATGTAGCCTGCACATAACCGTTATAGAGGTTAATCCAAAATGCTTTCTTTTCATCGTCGGTTTGCAATTGATTCACAAGATCGGATAAAGAGACTGTTTGAAGTTGCTGTTCAAATACAGCTGTGCTTTCACCTGTTTTAGCAGCATACATATAGTCCTGCGAAATGCGTACCAGTGTATTTGTACTCCTGTACTTCGTATTCATTACTTCGTTAAAATTTGTTTTGGGCGTTTCTGTAACAGGAACTTTTATTTCAGCTGCATCAGATTTTTTCAGCCAGTTTTCTATGTCATTTTCTGTAATTGCTGCAGCTTCAGTTACAGCAATTAATTTTCCATCTTTAAGAATAACGGTGTAAGGATATGCAGGTGGTTGAAATAAATTAGTAATGCTGTTATCTTCATCAGCCACAACAGGGAGCGAAAATCCCTTTCGGGCGGCAAGAAATTTTTGCAGGCGGGCCTCCTCTTCATTGGAGATAAGCACAACAACTAATTGCTCTTTGAATTTTTGCTGTAATGCAGTTAACGACGGCAATGCCTTGATACAGGGAACACACCAGGTGCCAAAAAAATCGAGCAGTATCAACTGACTTTTTTTATCGTTAATATCATTGAGTGGCTGAGCTGTGTTTAAAGATTTCCGGATCACAATCTTTTGCACCCGATCTCCAACTTTATATCCATTTTGGCCAGATACAAATAGTACAGAGAAAAAAAACACGATAAAAAGGGATGGTAAACGCAAATAACTTATTTTCATCGACATACGTAAATTCGGGTTTATAAGATTCAATTATACTACAAATGATGAACAAAATTGTTGAAGCAATTAACGAAACAACGGCATATTTAAACAACAAAAGTTCTGGATTTAAGCCAAGGGCCGGCATTGTACTGGGTACAGGTCTTGGAGCTATGATAAACCAAATTCAGATAGATCACATCATTCCTTATAATGAAATACCACATTTTCCACAGTCAACTGTAGAGTTTCATAAGGGTAATCTATTATTTGGGCACCTGGAAACAGTTCCGGTTGTTGTAATGCAAGGTAGGTTTCATTTTTACGAAGGGTATAGTATGCAGCAAATAACTTTTCCAATAAGAGTGATGAAAGCACTGGGTGTGCAGAAGCTTTTTTTAAGCAATGCAGCAGGTGGGATGAATCCGGGTTTTAAAAAAGGCGATCTGGTAGTTATAGATGATCACATCAACCTGTTACCCGATAATCCCTTGCGTGGAGTTAATGCTCCTGAGCTTGGAGAACGTTTTGTGGATATGAGTAAACCGTATGACGATACTTTGATATCCAGTATAAAAGCAAAAGCGATTGAAAAAAATATCAGTTTAAAAGAGGGAGTTTATGTTTCTGTTATGGGCCCTAATCTGGAAACAAGAGCGGAGTACAGATGGTTGCGTAATACCGGGGCAGATATGGTTGGCATGAGTACTGTGCCAGAAGTAATTGTTGCCAATCAGATTGGTTTAAAGTGCCTTGCTGTAAGTGTTATTACAGATGAGTGTGATCCTGATCATTTACAACCAGTAAACATTGCTGAAATAATTGAAGTGGCAGGTAAAGCAGATGAAAAACTAAGTGTATTGTTTGCTGCTGCAATAAAGGCACTAGTTTAATTGTGGATCAATTGGATAGTTAACCAGTTGTTCAAAGCGGCCACCCATTGATTTTACAGCTTCTTTCCAGATCATATCTGTCTCTGTCTGAAAAATCAGTTTTCGTGTAGCGTTAACTGTTAGCCAGCTTTTTTCTGTCAGTTCTTCTTGCAGTTGCCCCTCGCCCCAACCGCTGTAGCCTAAGTAAAAACGGATCTTTGATAAATCGAGAGTGCCCTTTTTTAACATGGTCATTACAATATCAAAATCACCACCCCAGTAAATATTACCTGCAATTTCCTGCGAACCGGGAATGGCGTCAGGTAACTCATGAAGAAAATGCAGCGTATCCATTTGCACGGGGCCGCCGTAAAAAACCGGCACCTTACACCCATCCAGATTGTTCATGAGTTCATCCAGTGTTTGAGTAATGGTTCGGTTAATCACCAGTCCAAAACTGCCTTCATCATTATGCTCACACAGCAAAACCACCGAGCGTTTAAAGTTGGGGTCGTTTAAAAATGGATCTGATATCAGTAAAACACCTTTAGCCGTTTCAATCATACATTTAATTTACAGCCTAAAGTTCAAATTTCATAGAAACTTTTCTGTATCGCTTCCTGTAAAAATGAAGTTAAAACAGATGCACTGCGGTAATTATGGCTTTTTCCATTTACTTTCACGGGTATTTTTGCAGGCGCTGAAAATTATTTGCAGCTAACAGAAAGCAGAGACTGATGAAAAAAACATTTCCACTGATTATTGCCCTCATTACCCTGTCGTTGATGGGGATTATTTATATACAGGTTTCATGGATAAGAACACTGGCCCTGTTTAGAGAAGAACAACTGGTGCAGAAAATATTTGATGTAACGCAACAGGTTGGCGAAGAGTTGGTGGCTCAACGCAACATTACGTTTAACAATCCCGGACAAATGCCGGGTATGAAATTTCCCGGCGAAGCTTATGATATTTATAAACAGTTTTCTGTAACCAACCGGTTTACACTTTTTGAAATCAATGAAAAAATACAGAAAGCTTTTTTAAGACAGAATCTGAAGGACACGAGATTTGAATTTGCTGTGGCCAGTGAAAATGTGTTTGGCCATTATGAATTAAAATCTTCCAAGTTTATTGATATGGCAATGGATACGATTCACAACAAACGATCGTATTATCCATTAATCCCTGCAGGCGGCAGTTTGCTGGAAAGTCTTGCTCCCAATGAAGCATTGGTGATTGTTGTGCCCGATTATAAATCGTACATCCTGCAATCGTTGGGTTGGATGATTGGCGGCTCCATTCTTTTTACATTTATTATTATCACAGCTTTTTTTCTTACCATCCGCACATTGCTGCGTCAGAAAAAACTGGGCGATATGAAGAATGATTTCATCAACAATATGACACATGAACTGAAGACACCGCTTGCTACCATTTCTTTGGCTGTTGATGCATTAAAAAGTGAAAAGGTGATCAGCAATCCGGAAAAAATGGGCTACTTCACAGGCATGATCAAAGATGAAAACAAACGGATGAACAAACATGTAGAGTCTATCCTGCAGGCTGCTCAAATGGACCGGCAGGAAGTGCAGCTAAATAAAAAGGATCTGCATGTACACAGTATCATCCAGAATGTTTTAAACAACCTGCAGTTACAAATTGAAGAAAAGCAGGGTAAGGTAGAAGTACAGCTCAATGCCGGCAATGATCTCATGGAAGCAGATGAAGTACATTTGACCAATCTCATTAACAACCTGGTTGATAATGCACTCAAGTATTCAAAAGATGATTCGTTTCAGTTAAAGATCAATACAAAAAATATTGGCAAGAGTATCCGCATACAGGTAGAGGATCATGGCATTGGTATGAACAAAGAAACACTGGCGCATGTGTTTGAAAAATTCTATCGGGCACACACGGGTAATGTACACAATGTAAAAGGTTTTGGTCTTGGATTGAGTTATGTAAAAACAATGACCGAAGCACATGGCGGCAAAGTAAAAGCCGATAGTGTACAGGGAAAGGGGAGTACATTTACACTGGATTTTCCATTAAAAAAAGCTTGAGTCCCAGGCGAAATTTGTATATTTATATCCAATGTATTTATTAATTAATGCAAATAACCTGTTTATATGAAAAGATGGATTTGGTTTCTAATTAACACAATGGCAATTATTATTTTGGCCTCATATTCTTTCATTATGGGTAATAAAGATTTGGCAGATAAACTTTTTATTGCATCTTGGATTTCGGCAATTGTTACTTTATTATGGGTATTTATTGCATTAAAAAATAAAAAAGGGTCATTCAAGTAACAAAGGTTGAAAAATAAATAATCTCCCGTAATGTTAGACAGGCCTCATTATTATTTTTAATAATGAGGTTTTTTATTTTGAAAAGAGTGATTGAAATTCTTTTGTGAATCAGCATCCAAATGTATGAACTGCGGTTGTTCATTTGATTTACATAGCTGTCCGCTGCAATCTTTACCAATCAATTTCCCATAAGCATCAATTCCATCAGGTGGATTCAGGATGAGTAATTTTTGATCCTCTTTGATGCCAAGTTTCTTTATCAATGCTGTGCCGGAATATCCTGCTGCCATGAATTTTGGTTTAATTCACATTTGCAATTCGCTTTTCCACAGGTAATTCACCACTATTCACATCTACAATTAATAAAAAAGCCTTATTTGAGCTTGTAATGCTTTGCCATTAAGGATCACGGCTTTGTGGAAAAAATAAAACTTCTTTCTTTTGATTCGAAAGTGGGAAAAAGTGTTATTTTGTGTATAATTGTGTAGATTTAGTCAAAATTCATTTAAATGATTGGTTTTCTGGGAGAATACGAGGTTACGTTAGACGCAAAAGGGCGCTTCCTCCTCCCGGCTGGCTTCAAAAAGCAAATGCCGGAGGATTGGAATACCCAGTTTGTGATCAGCCGTGGACTGGACTCATGTCTCTCTTTATACCATATGAAGCATTGGGAACCCATTTTTACCCAGATCAGTCAGTTAAATGATTTTGACCCCAAGGTAAGACAATTTCAACGCTACTTTTTGAACGGTGCCACAAACATTGAGCTTGATTCAGCGGGTCGCTTACTGATCCCTGCTCAACTAAAGGAATTTGCGGGGCTCGATAAAGATGTGGTGTTGTTTGCCAAGGGAAACAAGATTGAAATATGGGATAGTAATAAGTACAAACAGTTCTTTGAAGCCCTTTCAGCCAATGATTTCAGCAACCTGGCCACTGAGGTGATGGTGAAACCTCCAACGGTGTAAGAAATATGGCGAAGCAAATGAAAATACGATCTGCCGGCGATGAGTTGAGCAATCAGCAACAGGATGTTTATCATATTCCTGTTCTGTTAACCGAAGCGGTTGATGCATTAAACATTCAACCCGGAGGAGTTTATGTTGATTGCACTTTTGGTGGCGGTGGTCACAGCAGAGAGATTTTAAAACGATTGGATAAAGATGGACGATTGTTTGCCTTTGATCAGGATCCGGATGCAAAACGAAACCTGCCAAAGGATGAACGCATCATTTTTGTGCCGCACAACTTTAAGCATCTCGCTCGTTTTTTAAAGCTGAACCGTATTGATAAAGTAGATGGAGTGCTGGCCGATCTCGGCGTATCCAGTCATCAGTTTGATGAAGCCAGCAGAGGTTTCTCAACAAGATTCGATGGACCGCTGGATATGCGGATGGATCCATCGCAACCTGTTACCGCTTCGTCCATTCTTCAAACCTATACACAGCAACAGCTGCATAAAATGTTTGAACTCTATGGAGAAGTTACAAACGCCAAAACGCTTGCTGCTGTTATTGTTCAGCAACGCAGCACCAACAAGTATCAAACCATTGAACAGTTAAAACAGGCATTGCAATCGGTGGTGAAAGGGAATCCCAATAAATATTTTGCGCAGGTATTTCAGGCATTGCGGATAGAAGTAAATGAAGAGTTGAGTGTGCTGAAAGAGTTGTTAGAGCAATTGCCGGATCTGCTGAAACCCAAAGCCCGTGTGGCTATCATTTCCTTTCATTCGCTGGAAGACAGGTTGGTAAAAAACTTTTTTAAAAAAGGAAGTTTTGAAGAGGAAGCGTATAACCCGTTTGACAGGGATGTAAAAGAAAACCTGTTTCACGTTCTAACAAAGAAACCGGTTGAGCCGGGAGCGGATGAGCAAAAACGAAACCCAAGATCAAGAAGTGCACGGTTGCGAATAGCCGAAAAAATATAAACCCATTGTAAAACGGATACAAACAAATAACTGAAACCAAGTAATTACAAACAAACCAATGGCAGTAAAAGAGCCGAAGATTGACTTTAAAAAATGGTTGAATTACCAGTGGATCGTAAAAAACGTTCCATACTTCCTTTTTCTCTCTGTACTGGCGGTACTCTACATCGCCAACGGCCACTACGCCGACAATACCATCCGCAATATCAACAAAACCACAAGGCAGTTAAAAGAGCAGGAATATGAATATAAAACGCTCAACGGAAAACTGATGTTTCAGAACCGGTTGAGTGAAGTAGCAAAAACCGTTGAGCAAATCGGCTTAAAAGAAAATATACAGCAACCCATCACCTTAACAGACAGCACTAAAGTGAAAGAGAATTAATGGAAGTTAAAAAAGACATATTATGGCGTGTGTACCTGGGTTTCCTGGGTCTTGTGCTGTTTGGTGTGTTAATTCTCGGCAAAGCATTTTATACACAACGCTTTGAAGGGAACTACTGGAAAAGTATGGGCGACAGTATGCATACCAAGATTCTTGATCTGGATGCAGAACGTGGAACTATTTACAGTGAAGATGGCAGCATGTTAAGTACATCGTTGCCGCAGTTTGATTTGTATGTTGATTTTGCTGCAGAAGGATTGCGCCAGAAAAACGGAAAAAACTTTTTTGAAAATATTGATTCGCTTTCTCTTTCATTAGCAGGACTGTTTAAAGATAAAACAGCCGCAACCTACAAAAAAGAATTAAGGCTGGCTTATAAAAACAAAGACAGGTATTATCCTTTACGCAAAAAAGTTTCGTTTGAAGAGTATAAAGAACTTCGTGAATTTCCGTTGGTGCGTTTAGGAAAAAACAAAAGCGGATTTATTGCTGAAATAAAAACGAAACGTCTCAATCCCTTTGGTGAGCTGGGTTTCAGAACAATTGGTTTGTACAGAGAAAATTCAAAATTAGTTGGACTGGAGCGTTCTTTTGACAGTGTGTTGCGTGGTACAACAGGTAAACGTCTTGTACGTTTTGTAGCAGGCGGTGTTTTGATGCCTGTTGAAGGATATGAAGTAGAACCGGAGAACGGAAACGATGTGTACACTACCATTGATGTAAATATTCAGGATATTACCGAGCGTGCATTAATGCGTACCATGCAAACCAATGAAGCATTAGAAGGCACCTGTATTGTAATGGAAGTGGCAACAGGAAAAATCAAAGCCATTGCAAATCTCGGTCGCACCAAAGAAGGTGTTTATTTTGAAACAGATAATTATGCATTGCGTACTTCAGAGCCTGGTTCAACAGTGAAGCTTGTAACACTTCTTGCTGCATTGGAAGATAAGCATGTAACCATCAATGATAATATTGCAATACACGGCGGGCGGTGGACATTGAATGGCCGTACCATTGTAGATGATCATCACGGACCGGAAGTAACCACGGTTAAAACCGCATTTACACAAAGCTCCAATGTGGCCATGAGTAAACTCGCTTACCAGTATTACACAAGCGATCCCAAAAAATATTACAAGCATTTCAGCAATCTTCATCTCACCGGAAAAACAGGAATTGAATTGAACGAAGAGTTTAAGCCATTGATCAAAAATCCAAACAAAGCAAAATACTGGCATCCTCAAACGCTTGCCTCATGGGGCTTTGGTTATGAATTGATGTTATCGCCCATGCAATTACTGATGGTGTACAATGCAGTGGCTAACAATGGCAAAATGATGAAGCCATATTTATTGAATGAAATCAGAAGTTACGGCACTATTATACGTAAAAATGAACCGGTGGTATTAAATGAAGAAATCGCAAGTGAATCAACAATCAAACAATTACAGGAATGTTTAGCTGCAGTTTGTACAGAAGGTACCGGAAAAAAACAATTTGAAACAGCAGTATATAAGGCAGCAGGAAAAACAGGTACAGCAAAAGTGAATGATGGTAAATATAAATACAGTGATGGTGTGTATCAGTCGGCTTTTGCAGGATACTTTCCTGCAGAAGCCCCAAAGTATTCCATTATTGTAGTGATCAAGAACAAGCCACATGCAGCTAATTACTATGGCGGATCTGTTGCAGCACCGGTGTTCAGAGAAATTGCTGATCATCTGTACAAGTACAGTCAGGAAAAACCAATGCCTCTGCAGTTGCCTGCAATGGCAGATTCAATGATGTACACATTCAGCGGGTTGAAAAAAGAAGTGCAAACGCTTTCAACACAATTCGGTTTTAGTTATACCGATCAACTGGTTGGTAACTGGAGAAGATCATTCTTAAAAAATAATACAGTTCAATCACAGGTAGTGAATACAGCCGATGCATTTATGCCCGATGTAAAAGGTATGGGTTTAAAAGATGCTTTGTATGTATTGGAAACAGCGGGTATGAAAGTACAGGTGAGTGGAAAAGGAAAAATTAATAACCAGTCTGTTGCTGCAGGTTCGCCTGTAGCAAAAGGACAACAAATTGTTTTATATCTCAACTGATGGCGTTGTTAAAAGACATATTGTATAAAGTACATCTCCGCAGCGTACACGGATCAACCGGCATTGATATCAATGATCTGCAGATCGATTCACGCAATGTTAAAGCGGGTGCTTGCTTTATTGCCATTAAAGGAGTTTCAACAGATGGTCATGAATATATCAGCAAAGCCATTGAGCTGGGTGCTGTTGCAGTTATATGTGAACATCTGCCGGAGCAGATCAATGAAGCGGTAACCTATGTGCAGGTTGCAAATAGTGCAGAAGCAGCCGGCTATATGGCCAGCCAGTTCTTTGGAAATGTAAGCAGGGAGATGAAAGTGGTGGGGGTTACAGGAACCAACGGGAAAACAACTATTGCAACTTTATTATTTAAAGTGTTCAGTGCATTGGGTTACAGGTGCGGATTGATTTCAACAGTTGAATATCATGTAGGCGACCAGGTATTTCCATCAACACATACAACACCTGATGTAATTAATCTCAATCAGTTGCTTAAGCAGATGTATGATGCAGGTTGTACTTATGTGTTTATGGAATGCAGCAGCCATGCCATTCATCAACACCGCATTACAGGTATTGATTTTGCAGGCGGCTTGTTCAGCAACATTACACATGATCATTTAGATTATCACAAAACCTTTGATGAATACATTAAAGTGAAGAAACGTTTTTTTGATGAGTTGGGATCAGGTGCATTTGCCATCAGCAATAAAGATGATAAACGTGGCGAAGTGATGTTGCAGAATACAAAAGCAAAAAAACTGTATTACGGGTTAAAAAATATTGCTGACTATAAAGCAAAGATTCTGGAGAATAATCTCACCGGTTTGCAGATGATGGTAAATAATGAAGAAGTGCATTTCCGGTTGATTGGTGAGTTTAATGCGTATAATCTGCTGGCAGTTTTTGGAGCAGCCGTTTCACTGGGAGAGGATAAACATAAAGTGTTACAGGTATTGAGTGGTGTAACAGGTGCAGAAGGAAGATTTGATTATCTCATCTCAGCAAAAGATCTCATTCTTGGAATAGTTGATTATGCACATACACCCGATGCATTGGAAAATGTATTGGCAACCATCAAAAAATTAAAGCGTGGACATGAGCAGGTGATCACTGTTGTTGGTTGTGGTGGAGATCGGGATAAAACCAAACGTCCGGTGATGGGTGAAGTAGCATGTGAGCTGAGCGACCGTGTGATTTTCACCAGCGATAATCCACGTACAGAAGATCCATTAGAAATACTGGCCGATATGGAGTTTGGGTTAAGCTCTGCAGCAAGAAGAAAATTTATTTCTATTGCAGATCGCAGAGAAGCCATTAAAACTGCAGTGAGTATTGCAAAGCATGAAGATATTATTCTCATTGCCGGTAAGGGTCATGAAAAATATCAGGACATCAAAGGCGTGAAGTATGCGTTTGATGATAAGAAGGTATTAAATGAAATGTTTGAATTGTTAGAAAGATGAACGATGAGTAATCAGTGATGAGTATGTATTCACGATTCACTACTGACGATTCACGATAAAACGAAATACATGTTAAAGAACTTAATCGATTGGTTGAACAGTATCGGGATTCAATTTCCCGGCGACAATCTGTTCCAGTTTATCACCAGCAGGGTGATGCTGGCAATGGTGCTGTCACTGGTTATTTCAGCTGTATTCGGTAAAAAGTTAATCAACTATTTGCGTAAACGTCAGGTAGGCGAATCGGTACGTGATCTTGGCTTGGCAGGCGAGCAGCAAAAGAAAGGTACACCAACTATGGGTGGTCTTATCATCATCGTTGCAATTGTGTTACCTACTTTATTACTGGCCGATGTAAGCAAAGTATACATCATCCTTATGTTGTTTGCAACCATCTGGATGGGGATGATCGGTTTTATTGATGATTATTTAAAACTCCGTTCAAAGAAGCTGGCACAACAACAAGGTGCAGCTTATAAAAAAAGTGATAAAGATGGTTTAGCCGGCTGGTTTAAAATATTGGGTCAGGTGGTGTTGGGTATTGCAGTTGCAACCACACTGATGTTTAATGATTCGGTTAGTGCGTACCGTGAGTTTACCGGAACTGAATTGCCGGCCGGCAGTGATTATAAAGTTGTGAAAATTGATGGAACTGAACGCATCATGATCAAAGCAAATGATCCTGTTACCACTATACCATTTGTGAAGAGTCATGAATTTAATTATTCAAAACTGTTGCCCAAAGCTGTGCGTGGTTTCACATGGCTGGTTTATGTGCTGGCTGTAGTTTTTATTGTTACAGCTGTATCAAATGCATCCAATCTTACAGATGGTATTGATGGTTTGGCCACCGGTGTATCGGCCATCATCGGAATAGGGCTTGGCATTTTTGCATATGCCAGTGGCAATATGCGATTGGCCGATTATCTCAACATACTCTATATACCGGGCATTGGTGAGTTATCCATTTTTATTGCAGCAATGATTGGTGCATGTATTGGTTTTCTCTGGTACAACTCATACCCTGCACAGGTGTTCATGGGCGATACAGGAAGTTTAATGTTAGGCGGAGTAATAGCATCACTTGCATTTTTAGTACGTAAGGAATTGTTGATTCCTATTTTATGTGCTGTGTTTTTTGTTGAAACATTGAGTGTAACACTGCAGGTGAGTTATTTCAAGTACACAAAAAGAAAGTATGGTGAAGGCAGAAGGATTTTTTTAATGAGCCCTTTGCATCACCATTATCAAAAGCTTGGATTTCATGAGAGTAAAATTGTAACACGCTTTTGGATTGTCACAATCCTTTGTGTGGTGTTTGCAATTGTAACGCTCAAAATCCGGTAAAGAAGTTATTGAAAAGCCACAAGGTTTTCAAAAATCCAAACCCAACTGATCCTTTGTAAAACAGTTTTAAAACCAACTATGTAAAGCCTCTGAGATCCCGTACTAACCCATACTTGTGAAGAGCCTTTTTTATTTCACTTAAAGAAATAAGAAAAGCTGAAAAACCAAAAGAAGGGCGAAAGGCCAAAGTTATAAGGTAAAAGGAAGAGTGTCCTGACCTTAAACCTTAAGCCCTAAACCCTAAACCTGAATTATGGCACACAAATGCTACATACTGGGAGGCGGCGAAAGCGGATCCGGCGCAGCAATTCTTGCAAAGAAGCAGGGATATGAAGTATTTGTGAGTGATGCCGGTCCTATCAAAAACATATATAAAGATGAGCTCAGTGAATTTGGAATTGAGTTTGAAGAAAGCATGCACACAGAAGATAAAGTATTGAGTGCAGATGAAATTGTAAAGAGTCCGGGTATTCCTGAAAAGAGCGATATGATGAAAAAGATCCGCAGCAAAGGAATTCCGGTGATCAGTGAAATTGAACTGGCATGGCGGTTTAAAGGCAACAGTAAAATTGTAGCCATTACCGGAAGCAATGGTAAAACAACCACCACTGCTTTAACCTATCACATCTGTAAACATGCAGGATTGAGTTGTGCAATGGTTGGTAACATCGGCATCAGCATGGCCAAACAGGTGGCATTGGATCCTAAAGAAGTATATGTGGCAGAGATCAGCAGTTTTCAGTTGGATGATATTAAAGATTTCCGTGCAGAGATTGCCATGCTCACCAATATTACAGAAGATCATTTAGACAGGTACGAATACAAATTTGAAAACTACATCAACGCAAAATTTAAGATCATACAAAACCAAACAAAAGAAGATTTTTTTATTTACTGTCCGGATGATCCTATAACAGCCAAATATCTCAAAAAACTTACAATCTACTCAACCCCATTACCATTCACCATGAAACAGGAACCACAAAAAGGTGCTTTTATCAAAGACGGCCACATGACCATTGCGGTAAACGATGATAAAGTAACCATGAGCGTAGACGATTTTAAGATCAAAGGAAAACACAATCAGTACAACACAATGGCAGCAGGTATTGCAGCGGCTACACTCGGTATCCGTAAAGAAAAGATCAGGGAGGCGGTTACCACTTTTGAAAGCCTTGAACACCGTATGGAAATGGTGGCAATGGTAAAAGGTGTGGAGTACATCAACGATAGTAAGGCCACCAATATTAATTCTACATGGTATGCATTAGAAAGTATGACAAGACCAACCATTCTTATTCTGGGTGGTGTAGATAAAGGAAATGATTACGAAGTATTAAAAGAACTGGTACGGGAAAAAGTAAAAGCCATTGTTTGTCTGGGCTTGGATAACAGAAAAATTCACGAAGCATTTGGCGATTTTGTTTCCTTGCTGGTAAACACAACAAGTGCAGAAGATGCAGTGAAAGCAGCTTATCATTTTGCAGAAAAAGGCGATGCGGTTTTATTAAGCCCTGCATGCGCAAGTTTTGATCTGTTTAAAAATTATGAAGACAGAGGCGATCAGTTTAAGCAGGCAGTAAGAGATCTGTAAAGTGGTGGGCACGGTCTTGGCCGTCAGACCAAAAGAAGAAGATAAAGAATGAGTTATATCAACAACATAACATCAAAGATTCCTTCATTCGGATTAAAGGAAAAAACGCAGGGCGATAAAGTGATCTGGGCCATTGTGATTGTATTGTCGCTGGTGAGTTTGCTGGTGGTGTACAGTGCTACCAATTCACTTGCCTATAAATTATACAAGGGCAACACGTTTATTTATCTCTTTAAACAAATTGCGTTTATCACATTGGGCATATTGATTGTGTATTTCGCACACCGTGTGAACTACACCATTTATTCAAGAGTAGCGAAGCTGATGTTTTATATCTCCATTGTGCTGTTGATCTACACCTTGTTCTTTGGTGCTAAGATCAACGACGGAAGCAGATGGATCAAGTTGCCCATCATCAACCTCACTGTACAAACATCCGATATTGCCAAGCTGGCTTTGTTCATGTATCTGTCGAGATTGTTATCAAAGAAACAGGATGTAATAAAAGATTTCTGGAAAGGGTTTGTACCCATGATGATTCCTGTTCTTATTATCTGTGTATTAATTATGCCGGCCAATCTTTCAACAGCATTGTTAACAGGTGCAACCAGTTTGTTGTTGCTGTTCATTGGTCGTGTAAGTGTAAAACATATTCTGTTGGTAGTAGGCGTAGCCATGATTCCGGTTTTGTTTTTGATCATTACAGCAAAAGTTTATTACGATAAAGAAGAAGGTAAAACAAAAGAATTGCCTGCCATGCTTTCTGCAGGTCGTGTGCCTACTTGGATTAAACGTGTACAGGATTTCATGTATGCAAAAAATGATGAATCGCCTTACCAGGTACAGCAGGCAAAAATTGCTGTAGCAAAAGGAGGTGTGTTTGGTCTAGGTCCGGGTAACAGTGAGCAGCGTAATTTTTTACCACATCCTTATTCCGATTTTATTTATGCCATCATCATTGAAGAATATGGAATGATCGGTGCAACATTTATTGTTTTCATCTACCTGGTGTTTTTATTCAGGAGTATTCAGTTATTCAGGAAGTGCCCCTATGCGTTTGGCGCCTTTCTGGCATTGGCACTCAGTTTCACGTTGGTAATACAGGCAATGACAAATATGGCAGTGAATGTGGGATTGTTCCCTGTAACAGGTGTAACACTTCCGTTGGTGAGTATGGGTGGAAGCAGTTTTCTGTTTACCTGTTTATCTATCGGAATTATTTTAAGTGTAGCGAGGAATGTAGAAGAAGAGGAGGCCCCCTCTAACTCCCCCAAAGGGGGAGAACCGGCAGCAGCTTGATGGTATAAAACAGGTTGTTGTTGTAAGTTCTTTAATTAATTGTGTTATCAACTCTAGTACTACAATGTTCTTCTGTTGCGTCGCACACTTGTACTGAAAGAAAAAAATGAACAATGATAATGATACATATAGTGAGAGTGTTGCCGGTTCCCCCTTCAGGGGGCGGAGGGGGCTTCATATTCTTTTAGCAGGTGGCGGAACAGGCGGACATGTTTTCCCCGCCATTGCAATTGCAAACGCCATTAAAAAATTGCAACCCGATGCAGAAATTTTGTTTGTTGGCGCTAAGGGTAAAATGGAAATGGAAAAAGTGCCGCAGGCCGGTTACGAAATAAAAGGTTTGGATATAGCAGGTTTTAACAGAAGTTCTTTGATAAAAAATATTGGTTTACCGTTTAAGTTGGTAAAGAGTTTTATACAGGTGCGTTCGATCATCAACAGCTTTCAGCCGGATGCAGTGATTGGAGTAGGAGGCTATTCCAGTTTTCCTGTGTTGCGATTTGCACAGAGTAAAGGCATTGCAACCTTTATTCATGAAAGTAATTCGTTTGCAGGTAAGAGTAATATCCTGCTGGGGAAAAAAGCAACCAAAGTATTTGTTGCCAGTGATGGAATGGAAAAATTCTTTCCTGCTTCAAAACTGATGATCACCGGTAATCCTGTTCGTGCTGCAATTAGTCATGCAACAGTAAACAAAGAAGATGGTTTGAAGTTCTTTGGATTGAATACGGATAAAAAAACGGTGTTGGTAGTTGGTGGAAGCCTCGGGGCTAAAAGCATCAATGAAGCTATTGATGAGGGGATAGATGAGTTTGAACAAAACAATCTGCAGCTCATTTGGCAAACAGGTAAACCTTATGCAGAGCAGGCCAAGGCAAGAGCAAACGGAAAAGCAAATGTGTGGGTGAATGATTTTATAAAAGAAATGGAGAATGCATATGCCGCAGCCGATGTTGTGATTTCAAGAGCAGGTGCCATGGCTATTGCAGAGATCTGTTTAGTTGCAAAGCCGGCAGTATTTGTTCCTTATCCGCATGCAGCAGAAGATCATCAAACAGTGAACGCCCAACATTTAGTTCAGAAACATGCAGGGCAAATGGTAAAGGATAGTGAAGCAAAAGAAAAATTAGTAAGCAGCATTATTTCATTGGCAACAAATGAAGAAAAACAAAACGAATTGAAACAACAGATTGCAAAGCTGGGAAAAAGAGATGCAGATAGAATTATTGCAGAAGAGATTTTGAAATTGATAAGGAAGTAAAGAAGTACGCTCCGTCAGACGCCCTCGTCGGACGGAACAACAAAAAGAAAAATTAAAATCGGTCTGACGAGGACGTCCGACCTGTCAACATCCGTCAGACGCCCTCGTCGGACGGAGCAAAAAAAAAGAAAAATTAAAATCGGTATGACGAAGACGTCAGACCTGGCAACATCCGTCAGACGCCCTCGTCGGACGGAATAACAAAAAAGAAAATTTAAAATCGGTCTGACGAAGACGTCAAACCTCGAAACAAGAATGATTCAGTTGAACGATATAAAGGCCGTGTATTTTATAGGAGTAGGTGGAATAGGCATGAGTGCAATTGCAAGGTTCTTTCATGAAAAAGGAGTGAAGGTGGGTGGTTACGATAAAACAGTAACGCCTTTAACCTCACAATTAGAAAGCGAAGGAATAGAGGTTCTTTATAAAGATGAAGTAGAAATGATTCCGAAGGATGTGCAACTGGTGGTGTATACACCTGCTATTCCAAAAGATCATCAGGGTTATCAATATTATCTGCAGAACGGGTACAGTGTGGTAAAGAGAAGTGATGTACTGCAGATCATCACGCAAAGTTCTTTGAATATATGTGTAGCAGGTACGCATGGTAAAACAACCATCAGTACAATCACGGGTCATTTGCTGCGCCACAGTGGTTTTGGTTGCAATGCTTTTCTGGGAGGTATTGCAGTAAACTACAATAGCAACTTCTGGGCAAGTGAAAATAATGTGTGTGTGGTGGAAGCAGATGAATATGATCGTTCTTTTCATAAGCTTAGTCCCGATATAGCAGTGATCACAGCAATGGATGCAGATCATTTGGATATCTACGGAACTGCAGAAGCGATGGAAGAAGCCTTCATTGAGTTTACAGGAAAAATAAAACCCGGTGGCTGGCTCATCAGCAAATATGGATTGAAACGGAAGAACGATCTGGTTGCTGATCATCATATCACGTATCATTTAAATGATAGTAATGCAGATGTTCATACAACCAACCTGCAGGTAAAGAACGGATCTTATTTGTTTGATGTGCTGATGAAGGATTGGATATTGAAGGACGTTCAGTTAAATATTGGCGGGTTACATAATATCGAGAATGCCATTGCTGCCATTGCTGTTGCACATATACTGAAGATAGAAGATGAAAAAATCCGTATGGCCGTTGCTGACTTTAAAGGAGTGAAGAGAAGATTTGAATACGTGATTGCACCTGCAGATGGTGAGATTGTTTTTGTTGATGACTATGCTCACCATCCGGAAGAATTAAAAGCACTGATCACCGGAGCAAGAAGTTTGTTTCCTGATCGGAAAATGATTTTGGTTTTTCAGCCACATCTCTTTACACGAACAAGAGATCTGGCAGATGGGTTTGCAGAAAGTCTGGATAGGGCTGATGAAGTATTACTTCTTCCTATTTATCCGGCAAGAGAATTACCCATTGAAGATGTAAGCAGCGAATTGATTTTAGATAAAATGAAGTTGACTAAGAAGCGGATTGTAACAAAAGAAGAATTGTTAAATGAGGTGAAACAATTGGTTGACATGAACCAGGCCGGCGGTAACTCCTCCCCCTCGGGGAGAGGTTGGGAGGGGGCTCTGTTTATTACAGCAGGTGCAGGTGATATTGACGCACTGCTGCCCGAATTGAAAAAGAAGATCGAACAAAAATAAATGAGCAGTACAAAATTTTCATGGAAGAAGTTGTTACTCACTATCGTTTGGATGGTGACGGGAACTGTTGCAATTGTGTTGCTGGTGGCGGCTGCAAAAAACCAGAATGGAAAGCTGTGTAAAGATGTAAGGGTAAATATTAAAGGTGTTGATGGTACAGCTTATATCAGCAAACAGCAGATCTTAAAAACAATTTCGGGCGGCAGACCCGATTTAATGCAGGGGCAGCTCATTAAAACATTTGATCTGCAGCAACTGGAAGAGTTACTTGAAACAAATCTCTGGATCCGAAATGCAGAATTGTTCTTTGATAACAATGATGTGTTGCACGTTGATATAACAGAGCGGGAACCGGTGGCAAGAGTGTTTAGAGAAAATGGTGAGTCGTTTTACATTGATGATATGGGAGAGCAGTTACCCATTACAAATGATCAGGTTGCACGGGTGCCGGTGTTTACATCTTATCCCAATGAAACAACTGCAGCAAGAGTAAAAGACAGCACACTGCAGCAACAGGTAAAAGAAATGGGGAGTTATATTTTAAAGAATGATTTCTGGATGGCACAGGTAGATCAGGTGAACATCAGTAATTATGAATTTGAACTGATGCCAAAACTGGGCAACCACGTCATTCTGTTTGGTAATGGAGAAACCGTTGCAGCAAAATTCAACCGGCTGTATTTGTTTTATAAACAGGTGATGCAAAAAACAGGATGGAATTATTACAGCACACTGGATGTACGTTACAACAAACAGTTAGTAGCTGTAAGGAGAGACAGTGCAAGTTTGTTTAAAACATTTGCTGTGGAAAAGAATAGTGTAAGGATTAATACAACCATTGACAGCAGCCTCATCAGAAACGATTCAACACAAACAATTGAGAAGCCAATAATAAAGGAGAACACCAACAGTTTGCTTACCTCTAAGACCAATCAGGGCGAACCAACAGTTGAGCCCGTTTTAAAATCCGCACCTGTGAAACCACAAACTCAAAGTCCCAATACTTTGAAAAACCAACTCCCTACCCCTGGAACAAACAGCAAGGTACAAGGAGACAAAAAACAATTAAACAAATCCACTATCCAATCAAAGACAAAGCCTGTATCAGAAGAAGAAAACGTATTGAATGAAGCAAAAAAACAACCGGTGAAAAAACAACCGAAAGCAGTGATGAAGAAGAAGGAGAATGGGGGCCTCCCCAAACCCCTCCTGTAGAGGGGCTTTGCAAGGCACGGGCCAACTTATCGAAGAGTTTGATGATTGGATAAAAAGCTGAATAAAAAACAAAAGATGAAATGCTTAATTACAACTGATCAAAAATAGATAATGCCCGGCCTCCCTCTCTACTGGAGAGGGAACGAGGGAGAGGCTTGTACACACAACTAAAAACAACATAAACTATGACAACGGATTCTCTAACCAACGGAACAGCAAGTAACGGACAGGCTGTAAACAACAATCCCATTATTGTGGGCCTTGATATTGGTACCACAAAAATTGCCGCCATTGCCGGACGTAAAAACGAATTCGGCAAACTCGAAATTCTTGGCTTTGGCCGTGCAAACTCCAGCGGTGTACAACACGGTATGGTGTTAAACATCGATCAAACCATTAAAGCCATTGAACAGGCTTTGCAAAATTGTTATGCCAGTAATCCCAACCTTGAAATCAATGAGGTGTATGTGGGTATTGCAGGTCATCACATTAAATCGTTGCAAACACGTGGCGATATTGTTCGCCAGAACAACGAAGAAGAAATTGCTCAACGTGAAATTGATCAGCTCATTGGCGATCAGTTTAAAACCTATATCCCTGCCGGCGATCAGATCATTGATGTGATACCTCAGGAATTTACAGTAGATAATTTTCAGAATATTCCCAACCCGATTGGTTACAGTGGTGTAAAAGTGGGTGCAAACTTCCACATCATCACCGGCGATAAAAATGCCATCCGAAATATTAACCGCAGTGTTGAGAAAAGTAATTTAAAAGTGAAAGACCTGGTGTTACAGCCATTGGCATCTGCTGCAGCTGTTATGTGTGAGCATGATCTGGAAGCAGGTGTTGCCATTGTAGATATTGGTGGTGGTACAACTGATCTGGCTGTTTTTTATGAAGGTATTTTAAAACATACTGCAGTGATTCCATTTGGCGGAGAGAATATTACCAACGATATTAAAATGGGATTGGGTGTGTTACGCACACAGGCAGAGCAAATGAAAGTGCAGTTTGGCAGTGCATTAGCTGATGAAGCAAAATCAAATGCATTCATCACCATCCCTGGTATTCGTGGTATGGCACCAAAAGAAATCAGTGTGAAGAATCTTGCACACATCATTCAGGCACGTATGAGTGAGATCATGGATTTTGTTACCTATCATCTCAAGCAAGTTGGTTTAGATAACCGCATGCTCAACGGTGGTATTGTATTAACAGGTGGTGGCTCACAATTGAAACACCTCATTCAGTTAACAGAATATGTAACCGGATTAAATGCACGGATTGGTTTTCCCAACGAACATTTAGCATCTGGTCATATTGATGAACTCGCCAAACCAATGTACTCAACCTGTATTGGTTTAATCCTGAAAGGTTACAATGTATTTGAGAATACACAAAACAAATTGAAAGGCATTGAAATAAAAGAAGAACCTGTTGCTGAAGTAGTGAATGTGTACGATGAACAAACAGATACACATCAGGTACGTGTAAAAAAGCGCAAGAGCCTGAAAGGATTTATGGACAGTATTAAAGACGGACTGATTGATTTGTTTAACGAAGAAGAAGATCGCAAGCTTTAAATACAGTCTGTAGCCGATAGCCTTTAGTATGTAGTATAGGGCTATCAGCTAACTACTATCGGCTAAAGGCTAATATAAAAAACTTACTAACATACATTCAAACACGGTCTCTGACTCCTTCCTTTATGAGGAAGGATGGGATGGGGCCAAAACCCGGAAAGTTATGATACATTTTGATCTGCCAAAAGAAAAGTCATCCATCATTAAAGTAATTGGTGTTGGAGGCGGAGGTAGCAATGCAGTAAATCACATGCATGCTCAGATTATAGAAGGAGTCAATTTTATTATTTGCAATACCGATGCACAGGCCATTGCACAAAGTATGGTTCCCAACAAAGTGCAGTTGGGTCCGCATTTAACGCAAGGTCTTGGTGCCGGTGCAAATCCTGAAATTGGAAGGCAGGCAACAGAAGAAAGTTTAGAAGAATTAAAAAGCATGCTGGAAGTAAATACCAAGATGGCGTTTATTACTGCAGGTATGGGTGGTGGCACCGGAACAGGTGGTGCACCCATCATTGCAAAAATCTGTAAAGACCTGGGCATTCTTACAGTGGGTATTGTTACCACTCCGTTTGGATACGAAGGCAAGAAGCGGATTCAGCAGGCAGAAGATGGCATCAATAAATTAAAAGATTATGTTGATACATTACTGGTGATCAGTAACGACAAACTGCGTCATCAGTTTGGAAATTTAAAAATGAAAGAGGCATTTGCCAAAGCAGATAATGTATTGGCAACTGCAGCGAAGTGTATTACCGACGTCATTAACAGCACCGGACAAATCAATGTGGATTTTGCCGATGTATGCACCGTAATGAAAAACGGTGGTGTGGCTATTCTTGGAAATGCTACAGCCAGTGGCGAAAACCGTGCACAGCGTGCAATTGAAGAAGCAATGAATTCACCGTTATTGAATGATAATGATATCCGTGGTGCTAAATGGATTCTCATCAACATCAATAGTGCAGAAGGTGATCATGAATTTACGATGGATGAAGTGGAAATCATACAGAACTATTTGTTGTCACAAGCCGGAGAAAATACAGATGTGATTCTTGGTTTGGGCTATGATCATTCATTAGGTAATGAAATTGGTATTACATTGATTGCAACCGGATTTGAACAAAAGAATCCGTTTGATAAAAAACCGGTTGTTACAGAAGAAGTGGTAAAGCCAAAGGCTGAAAAGATTGTACTCACTTTGGGTGAGCCTGAAAAAAAAGAATACAAACAGCCGGTGCTGTTTGATGAAGTAAAAGATCTCATTGCTCCAACCATTGTTGAAGAAGTAAAAGAAACAGCACCTGTTATACAAATGCAAACAGCAGTTGTTGAAACTGCAAAAATTGAATTTGTACTGGAGTCTGTTGCTGCAACCACACCCGTAGCAGAAACAAAGCAGGAACCTGTTTTGCAAAAACAGGCAGAAGTGGTTGAACAAACATCAACAGAGAAACCTGTTGTTGCAGGCGGTTTTTTAAAGAAGCCTGAAATTATTTATGCAGAAACAAAAGAAGAATCCATTCCGGAAATAAAGGCCGAAGAAAAACCGGTTGAATCTCCCGTTCAGCTGCACATTGTGAAGGACGAGGAAGAATCGTTCGACATGCAGCTGGTGGAGAAAAAAGAACAACCAACGGCGGAGCCTGAGTTAAGGGCCGATCAAAATGTTCATCTTGCTTCTTCGGAAGAGCCTCCGGTAACGGATGAGGCAGAAGAGCAACGGAAGAAAGCAGCCGATCGTTTACAGAAGTTGAGAAACCTCTCGTTTAACATCCATGCTGCCGAACCGAATAATGAGTTTGACACTGTGCCGGCTTATCTCCGCCGTAATTTAGAATTGTATAACAGTATTTCGCCTGCAGAAAATTTTTACAGTAACTACACTGTGCAGAGCGATGAAAATAACCAGGCACAAATTAACACCATCAATACGTTTTTAGATGGTAAGAAACCTGATTAATACAACGCTTCCTGTTTTTGCAGGAAGCATAACTTTTGTTTATTAGTTGAAAGGAGAATGTCAGACTCCGTTTTAGTTTATTAGTTGTGTAAATCCTCTGCATGTGCAGGGGATTTTTTTTAACCATAATCAAATGCCTGTTGTTATACATGCATACGTGAAAAAATAAGCCCTGCTATCAGCGCCTGAAAAAATCCATACAGTAACCAGAAAAGAATAGTGAAAAGTGAAACATTAATGGCACTGTATGTAATTAACAGAGAAGGAACAATTGCTACCAATAAATAAATCAACGCCATTTCTGCAGCCTGCATCCATGCCTTCCCTTTTAATTGCGATTTAAATCTGTTCCAGAACCAGCTGAGTCCAAATGCAAGTAAAAAAGGATGTACAAAGTATAATGCATTTCGTGATGCATCATTTACAAAAGCAGGGCTGTAATATTCTTCGGCTACTTTTGGAATAAGTACAGGCATTACCTGCAAAGCAATATAAGCAAAGAGTAACAGCAGCATCCCCGCTATAAATCCTGATCCGATTTTTTATACATATGTACAGGTCTACAATGCTAAGATTGTTCAGGTGAATAGCGTATGAACTGATGCAGATAATCCATTGCAATAATTGTGATCAGCAAGAGTTGTCCCCACCCGTATTTTCACGCTTTCATTTGCAAAGGGTTCTGATTACATTAGTAAAACCTAAACCTTTTTTATGAAATCACTCCTTATCATCAGCAGTCTTCTGTTTGTTTTAAACGCTTATGCACAAACAGCACAGCGTATTGATACCACAACCGGCTTCGGCCTCATCTTCGATCAGGATTTTTTTACTCCGCAAAATCAAGATCGGAACTACACTATGGGTGTAAGCATCAGTGTAAACGGTCCGTTGTACGATAAAAACTTTCTGGTTGTTCCATGGCTGCGAAAAGGAGCAGATCGTTTGTTTGGAATTAAAAAATGGCACAACGATGGAGAAAAGTTTTTAACAGGCATGCAGTTGGTTGATGGAGCGTTTACACCGCTCAATATCGAATCAACCGTACCGGTTACAAACGACAGGCCGTATGGGAATATACTTGGCCTTGCTTCTTCACGAACAACCATTAATGAAGAAGGCGATTTAGGTGAGAACAGCAGCATCACCAGCAGATTGGTTGTTGGCATCATTGGCACCAGAGTAGGAGAGGCTGTGCAAACCTATATTCATAAAACTTTTTTTGAAGGTAAACGAGCAGTACCACTTGGATGGCCTACACAAATTTCTGATGGAGGCGAACCTACTTTGCTTTATCAATTGCAATACATGAAACCTATTTTTGAACAGCGTGATTCAAAGAATGAAACTATTAAGCGTATACAGGCAACCTGGCTGCTCGAAACAAATCTGGGCTACTTTACCAATATGGCAAGTGGATTTTCATTTCGCATTGGTCGCTTTACAACTCCCTTCTGGAAATTCAGCAACTCGGGTATGTCTGCTATATCACAGGCGCCGGCAAAAAAAGACATCAAAACACAGTTTATGTTTTTTGTACAGTTCAGAGGCAGGGCGGTTGTGTACAATGCTTTGCTCACCGGGCAGTTTAAAAAAAATGAATACGAATTACAAAGTAAACAGGTCAATCGTTTTTTGCTGGAAGCAGAGAGCGGCATGTTGCTGAGTATAAAACGGCTCACTATTATTTATCAGCCTTATATATTGCGTACGTCCGAAACAGCATTGCCACTTGCCCGCAATCATTCATGGGGCAGCTTGGCAGTGTATTATAATTGGTAACAGCATCATTCAGTACAATGAATTATTACATCTATCACCACGGTGCAAAGAAAAAAGTAAACAGTGCTCAGGTTTCAGGTACACAAGTAACAGACAGTTCTGTTTTAATTATTAAATTTCGTGGCGGGTTAAGTGAACGGGCCATTCAGTTTAATAAAGCAAACGGGATGCTGAAAAAAAAAGCCTGGCGAAAAGAAGAACAGATCTATCTCTGTTACTTTAAAAAGATGTCGCTGCGTAAACTGGCAGCACTGTCAACATCCTATCATAAAGCAGGGATTGCTGAATTTGCTGAGCCTTATGTGCAACACCGTATTGGCAATGCTGCTCTAACGTTGAATGATCCGTTGTTTACATCGCAATGGATATTTGAAAATGCCGGACAAAACGGAGGTGTTGCAGGTGAGGATATCGGTATCTTGGAAGGCCTTTCTTTAATTGCAGCATCCGGCATCAGTTTGCAGAATAATATTTGTGTGGCGGTACTGGATGAAGGTGTTGACATACAACATCCGGATTTAAAGGATGGTAATCTGTGGCATAATAATTTTAGTGTGTTTGGAAACGGCCTCAATCCAAAACCAAAATCAGAAGATGTGCATGGCACTGCTGTTGCGGGTATTATTGCAGCTATTCAAAACAACAATATTGGAGCGGCCGGTATTAATCCGTATTGTAAGCTGATGGCGGGTAAACTGTATTATTCTTATCCGCAGCCATTTGCCGATCCGTTGAATCTTGAATATGGTATACGTAAAGCAGTGGATGACGGAGCAAGAGTAATTAATTTAAGCTGGAAGGTTGCTTACAGTCCGCTCGTTGCAAGTGCCATTGAATATGGGTTTAACCGGAACGTTGTTTTTTGTGTAGCTGCCGGTAATTATGATGCAGATACAGAACAGTCAGTTCGTTTTCCGGGAAGCATGGATGAAGTGATAACTGTTGGTGCATGTAACAACCGTGCCGAATGGATTAATTTATCCAACAGTCCTGCCGGTTATAAATTCGGATCCTGTTATGGCCGTGAGCTGGATCTGGTAGCACCGGGTTTGTATATTACCACAACTGTAAATAAAGGAAAATACATCACAAATTTTTTTGGTACCAGTGCTGCAACGGCCATTGTATCTGCAGTGGCAGCCATACTGCTGGCAATTAATCCTCAGTTGAGTAATGTGCAGGTGCGTGACATCCTGCTGTCAACCGCCGATGTGGTTGCAGGCGATTCCGGTATTCCCTATTTTCACCGGGTGGGTCATGGAAAAATCAATGCGTTCAAAGCCATTGAAAATGCAATTGCATCAACAGGAAGCTGATGTAATTGTTGTATAGGTGATGAGCTAATACAATGATAAAATATTCTACTTTTAACCTGTACTAAAAAGGGGGAGCCTACATACAGTTCAACTTCAAAATAATCTCCAAAATTGGAGTCCAACTCGTTCATCTCTGTTTCCCAAGCTTCTGTGTCCATGTCCAAATGCTTTGTTGTGTCGGGTATAAAAATCAATTCGCTATTGATTTTGTGAATAAAACAACGAAAACCACAATCTAATTGCTCCGCAATTTCTTTTATTTCTTGTTTTGATAATTGTCTCACTTTGAATAGAAGTTGTCAAAAATTAATTTTATTGTAACAAGTCCAAGTGAAAATTATTAAGATCGAATATTATGACGCTCTCAAAATGAAAGTCCCGAAACTATGTGTTGTCCTGAAATTAGTTGACTCTTTTTGACGTTATCCACAGCGGGATAAGATTACTGTGTTTTACGTTTTGAG
>JAIEMP010000007.1 GCA_019752045.1 Chitinophagaceae bacterium
TGCATGTGTTGCACAAGAAAGAAAGTACAGCATAAACTATAAATATTGTTTGGTTGAATCATAGAAATCGCAGGTCTGTGACCTGTTGCCATTCGTCACTAAATTAAAAACGGCATGCTGTTGCAAAACAAGTAACGGCAATGCACAGGTCGGGAGACCTGCGCAAGCAATAGACATTGCGCAATAAGCATTTCCATCTGCCCAGGGGCTGGCCTTAGGCGACCCGGGGAGTTAGTAGAAACCGCCTATTAAACAAAAACCATAGTATGACATCAAAACTAATATTATCAATAGCAGCTTTTTTTTACTTAAATGCTTTATTTGCTCAAGACCGCATTTGGATAAAGCAAACTAAAATTTCAGAAGTAGTCGCTTTTGAAAAAGAAATCAGCCCTAACCCAAAATTCTTAACTAAAAATGTTTCCCTTTCGAAAGACTATTATCCGTTGATAGATAAATATGAAGTAACAAATCCAATCATAGTGCAACGGGAGCCATTAGGATACCTGCCGGTTTACGCTGAATATTTCTACACCCCTAAAGATTCCATTTTAAGGTTGGTATCTTATGATTGGGAAAAAGATCGCTATGGTAACTTTTTCGACAAACAAAAAATATGGCAGGAGGAAAGTACCAAGTTCAAGGTTTATGACACAGAATATGAACGAATCAGAGCGGTTATAGTGAATGAGCTTGGAGCACCTGCATCTACTGATAAAGTAGCTAAAAAGAGAAAATCAGAAAATACTAAATACTTTACCAGGGAAAGTATATGGGAAACTAAAGATTTTCATGCTCAACTAACTATGACGTTTGCATCAACAACTTACAGAATCAGGTTTACTATATATTGGAAAAAATAAAACATTCCGTCGGCCCGGGGTCTGGTGCAACCGACCCCTGGATTCAGAATACATAAATTAAAAATCACGAGGTCCACTGCGTGAGACCTCGGGCTGACAAAAGCAGCTGTAATCTAAATGTAACGACTGTAAGACCAAATTATTTATCAAGAAGACTTGAACTAACTCAAGCATCTGAACTTTGGAATAACAAGATATTTTTTATAATTTAAAAAAGTTTTACAATTTTAATCTAACATTATATATTTTGTGTAATTCTATGTATAAACAATAACATAGTCCGACAGTAAATCCGAGCTCAAAAATCTTAAGTGATTTCTATTTTGTCTTTATAATCAACCATATCACAAAAATTTAAAAATGGAAAATAAACATTGGATTGAAGCCCCCACTAAAAAACAAACTATCATCTTTGTAAGCATTGGTATATTTGGTTGTATAGGACTTTTACTTTCAATGACTAATTTTTTGACTGAAAGTCCATTTCGAGGAAAATATTTTATTTTCATTTTCTTTTTTATACTGACACTCCTTACAACAATAAGAATTTTAAAAAACTATCTGAAAAAGAAAAGTGTTTAAAAAACGAATAATAATTAGCTGCTAAATCAATCGCTGTTTAAAAACTTTTAAGGATATATTTCGTCAATATTAAAACTACCTACAACATGCGGTTTGCTTCAATGCCGGCTTGACGGAAGAAACTTCGGCATTATATTACTGGCGCAGGTCTCTGACCTGTTGCCATTTGTCATTAAATTAAAACGGCAAGCTGTTGCAAAACAAGTAGCGGCAATGCAGTAAGCAAATGTGTGAGATGAGCCAATAATGAATTAGATAGAAGAATCATAAAACCCATTCAACAATGACAGGTGACTTTAACTGGGGATTAAAAACGCAGGGCAACTTAAATAGCATTGCAAAAATAAACTTTGCCTGCCAAGCCATCAGAGCAAGAAGATGTTCTAAAAATACCAACAGATTTATCTACACCGAAAGTGATTTCAAAATTCCCGATTCAACATTAATCCATCAAACAATTGAGTTTTTAAAAGACACCCATCAGGATTTTTTAATCAATCATTGCTACCGGACCTATGTATTTGGCCATGTCATCGGCCGGAACGAAAATCTTCCTTTTGATCAGGAACTGTTTGCAATAGCATCTTTATTACACGATGTTGGTCTTACAAAAAATCATCAATTTAAACATGCCAATTGCAAATGCTTTGCCGTTGAAGGCGCCGTTGAAGCGGGCATTTTTCTTGAAACAAAGAATGTAGAAGAAGATAAAATAAAACAGATTCAGGATGCCATTGCATTGCACTTAAACATTAAGGTATCTGTTAACTTACCCGAAGCATACATGTTGAATAAAGCTGCGGCTGTGGACGTCATTGGCCGTGACTTACAAAGATTTGAACCTGCATTTATTGAAAAAACAATTACAGCATATTCCAGACTACACTTTAAATCGGCAATACATCAATTAATGAAAGAGCAAAGCAAGGCCCGGCCAAAATCAAGAATTTCATTTTTATATCAAAATGGTTTTGCTTCTCTTATAAAAAAATCCGGATTTGAAGAATAGAAAAAAAACTCAGTCGAGTCTGGAACAACTAACTCACACACATACATACATCAAATGAATGAACCACGGAGAATCCCTATCAAGAGACTGAACTCAAACTAAAAAAAGTGGATATGCACTTGGATTTTACCTTGCTCTGCAAAGCAACAATCATTTCTTAAGTTTGCGTATGACTGCACTGCTCCATCATTTTTCGCAATACATTACTTTGAGTGATGATTTAAGCTCAGAAATCAGCAACAGAGTAAAACATCAAACATTTAAAAAAGGCCATCTGCTCCATGATGCCAATAAAATCTGTACGCACAGTTATTTTATTCAACAGGGATTGTTACGCCTGTACTTTCTAAAAGACGGCAAAGAAGTGAGTGAATATTTCTGTTGTGAAAAAGAATGGGTGAATTCTCCCCGCAGTTTTATGCAGCAAAAGACAGACATCTATTACATTGATGCCATTGAAGACACAACTGTTTTTTCATTGCATGTACAGGATCTTGTTTTCCTGTTTAATCATTTTCCTGAAATGGAACGCTATGCCCGTTTATCAATGGGCAGTATGGTGGGGCATTTTCTGGAGCGGATTACTTCAATGCGGTTTACAACCGCCAGAGAAAAGTATACCCATTTTTGCGAAACCTATCACGACATCTATCATCGCATTCCGTTAGGTATGATTGCCAGTTATCTCGGTATTACTCAGGAAACTTTAAGCCGGATAAGAGCAGATAAATGATTTTTTGATACAGATCAAAAATTATTCCACTGAACATCTTGAATTTTGTAAAAAATAAATCCATGCGTTTCATAACATCATTAGCCTTTCTTCTTTTTGTAACAGCCACAGTTTCATTTGCACAAACAAAACTATCTACCCCAAATGTAGACAGCCGGCTGTACCTGGGTACAGGAATCAATCAACCACTCATTGTCGGGCTTGGCGGCTCTGAAGGTGGCAATGCATGGGACAGTGACTACTGGAAAAAAACAAGAGATGAATTTATTGCAAAGGGTTATGCCTTTTTAGCTATAGGTTATTTTGGAGGTAAAGGCACACCCGATACACTCAATAAAATTTCTATCAATCAGGTGCATGATGCTATACTTATTGCAGCAAAGAATAAACAAATCAACCGGCGCAGGATTGCCATCATCGGAGGTTCAAGAGGAGCTGATCTGGCATTACTGATTGGTTCTTATTTTAAAGACATTACATGCGTGGTTGCTATTGTTCCAAGTCATGTTGCATTTCCGGGACATACGAGTCATTTTACAACATCGGCCTGGACATTCAATAACAAAGAACTTCCGTTTGTACCGGTGAATGATGAAGCCGTTCCGTTTTTAATGAAACGTGATTTACGGGGAACGTTTACAGCCATGCTGAAAGACAGTATTGCTGAGAAAAAAGCATTGATACATGTAGAAAAAATAAACGGACCTGTGTTATTGATGTCGGCTACACAAGACGATCATATACCCGGTGTAGACATGTGTAACAAAATGATGGCACGGTTAAAAGCGCATCAATTTAAGTTTGCACATGAACATGTTGTTACAGAAGGTGGTCATGGGGCACCATTGCAACGCTTTGATGTTGTTTTTGCATTTTTAGAAAAACATTTTAAAGTAAAATAACAATATTTCTAAAACAGATACTGCATTAAAGGATAGCACAGCCTGCTGCCGCTTCAGAAACTACTGAGCAACCATCGTTAATTTACTATTTTACCCCAGCCCGATAAGTCTTATTTTTGCTGCAAATCCATCCTTGTGAAAAGTATATTCTGCTGTTTCGTTTGTGTAGCTGTTTTTTATGTTGCCTTTGCACAGCCCTCTGCCGATACATCTGTAAAGCTCACTGAGCAAAAAGAAAAAATCATTACCGGCAATACCATTATTAAAATAGAAAATCTCGGCTTTCGTGTAAATTCTGAACTGGCAGAATTAAGACCTACCATTTCTGCTGATGGTAATCTGCTTTTTTTTATATGTGAAGCACATCCCGATAATTCGCATGTACACGAAGTAAATAATTCGCAGGACATCTGGTACTCTGTAAGAGATACTGCAACCGGTAAATGGACCGATGCCGTTCATTTAGGTTATCCGTTTAACACAGCAAACTACAATGCGGTGTACTGGATATCACCCGATAAAAACAGAATCTTATTACGCAATGCGTTTGTTAATGGTGATTATTATGGTAATGGAGTAAGCATGAGCAGCATGAACCCCGATGGCAGATGGAGCAAACCGGAAATGCTGAAAATAAAAAACTATCTCAAATACGATCGTGGTTTTCAATCTGGTGCTGCCATGTCGAACGACGGACAGGCACTGCTGCTCTACATGAGCGAAGAATCCAAAAGTTATGTAAACAAAATTTATGTTTGCTTTCCTGTTGGCGATGGCACATGGACCGAACCAAAAAGTATTGGTAAAAAAATTAACCTTCCCGGCTTTAATCAAATGACGCCTTACCTCGCAGCCGATGGCGTTACACTTTATTTCAGCAGCGACCGGCCCGGTGGTTTGGGCGATCAGGATATCTGGATGACAAAACGTTTAGACAACTCATGGATCAAATGGAGTGATCCCGTTAATCTTGGCGAACCGATTAACACAACTGATTTCGATGCGTTTTTTACATTGGATGCAGGAGGTGAATATGCTTACTTAACCAGCAGCTTTCAATCACTGGGCAAAAGCGATATTGTAAGAGTGAAGTTACTGGAAATAGAAAAACCCGATCCTGTGGTTGTAGTTACAGGTAATGTATACAATGCAAAAACAAAACAGCCTATCAGTGCCAGTTTAATTTATGAAACACTGCCCGATGGTGTGTTGGCAGGCAACGGCTTATCAAGTCCGGGCGATGGTGCCTTTCAGATTACTTTGCCTTACGATAAAAATTATTTAATCCGTGCAACAGCCAATCACTTTTTTGCACAATCAGAAAATTTTAATCTGGACTCACTGGTGAAAGCCGGCAATAAAACCATCCATAAAGATTTGTATCTGGTACCGATTGAAGTGGGACAGGTTGTACGGCTCAATAATGTATTTTTTGATTTTGATAAATGGGATCTCCGTCCCGAATCGTTTATTGAACTGGGTCGTGTAGTAACACTATTGAAAGAAAACCCTGCCATTGAAATTGAATTGAGTGCACATACCGATGCAAAAGGATCGGATGAATACAATATGAAGCTGAGTGATAACCGTGCCCGTTCCGCCATGAACTATATTATATCGCAGGGCATTGCTCCGCAGCGGATTGTACATCACGGCTATGGTGAAACAAAACCTGTTGCTACGAATGATAGTGATGAAGGAAGACAACTGAACAGAAGAGTTGAATTTAAAATCCTGAAGAATTAAAATGCTCTGTTATTACAATTGCAAACAAACTTGTTAATGTATGAGAGTGGTTGATGTGAGCATCAACTTTTCAAATATCTTTAAGGCATAAAATATGCTGTATGAAGATGCTGTTAACCATTATTTGTTTTCTTTTCACTATTCATATTTGTGATGCACAGAATTTTGCAGCTGTGGAGCAACTGATGCTCAACAATCAAAAAGTATTGGGCGATGATCAGTCGTTACTGATTTATAAGGATGGGAAAATTGTTTATCAGAAAACACTGGGCGATTTCAGACCAACTGTACAGGCACCGCTGGGTGAAAGCAGTCAGTGGTTAACAACAGCGTTGCTGATGATTATGGTAGATGAAGGCAAACTTTCTTTAGATGATAACGTTGGAAAATATTTACCCGTTTTTCCTAAATGGATGAAGAGTTATGTCACCATTCGTCATTGCCTGAGCCATACCACCGGTATTGAAGCAGATAAAGCTGGTGCGGCCAAACTTTTTCAACGTAAAAGTTTTTCAACACTGGAAGAAGAAGTGAATTTCTATGCAGAGAAACGGGATATTGCTACCAATCCCGGTTTATGGTTTCAATACAATCAAATGGGGCCGGCCATTGTGGGCCGTGTGCTGGAAGTAATTACAAAGAAAAAATTTGATCGGCTGATACAGGAAAAACTTTTCCGTCCGCTCAATATGCGCTTTACAACCTTCAGTAATTATACTTCAGCTATCAGTCCGTTTGATGGTGCCAAATCAACTGCAACAGAATACATGAACTTTATGAGCATGTTGCTCAACAAAGGAAAGTTTAATGGTAAACAAATCATCAGTGAAGCATCTGTTGCAGAAATGATGAAAGTACAAACAGGCACTGCGCTCAATAAATACACACCGCCGTTTATGACCGGCTTCAGTTACGGATTGGGTACCTGGCTCGAAACAACCAATGGAACAGCGGTGAATTGTGTTTCACAAAACAGTCCGTTTGTGTGGATGGATTTTTGCAGAGGCTATGCCTGTATACTCCTTTCAAAAAAAGAACAGGATTTGCAGAAAAGAGAATTGTATAATCAGTTCAGGGCTTCAGTGGATGCGGAGTTCAGCTCAAATTGCAAATGATCATTGTCGTTTCTTCTTTAACTTTCAGTTATGTACGAACACAAAAGACAACCGCTTGCATCAACCAGAACTTTTTACAAACGGATTGGCCGCAGTTTACTTTTTGCCATTGCTGTTTTGCTCGTGAGTCTGCTGATTGGCATTATTGGTTATCATGCAACAACTGGTATGAGCTGGCTCGATGCATTACTCAACGCATCAATGATTTTAAGCGGCATGGGACCTGTTGATACCATTACAACTGATGAAGGAAAATGGTTTGCTTCGTTTTATGCCTTGTTCAGTGGTGTGATCTTTATTACCAATATCGGTTTGATCCTTGCCCCTGCTATACACCGCATCATGCACAGGTTGCATGTAGAAGATGAAAAATGATCAGTACTTCAATAAGGTTTTCAATTTCCCCCACAACTCATTATCAAAGCTGGATAGTGCAAACACAGATAAACCGGATGCATCGCCCATCCTGATCACCACAATGTTTTGAGATGGAACTACATAAATTTTCTGATCATTCTTTCCAAGCGCTGCATACATATCTGCAGGAGCATTAGGTGTAATGCTTCCGGTAAATATGAATTGCGTTGCAGGTAACATGTGACTCTGCTTTCCATTTAACCAGGTGAGATAACCGTAAGAGTGATTAATTGATTGTGAACTGTTGATCATGGAATTGAAATAAGCCGGATCATTTAACACAGTCGTTCCGTTCCAGCTTCCTTTATTGAGTAATAACAAACCGAATCTTGCCATATTTCTTGGCGTGCTGTAATGAATTTTTCCGTTGCCGCCATTACCGGGCAACCAGATTCCACTCATACCGATTTTGTTATACACTTTCTCAGTAGTATATGCATTGTATGTTTTTCCTGTTGCACGTTCAACAATATCAATCACCTTGTAATAAGCTGCATTGTTATACGACCATCTTGTATTTGGTGCAGTTCTGTATGTGAAACAGCCGGGCGCAGTACAATCTGTTCCGCTTTGATCATCTTCCACACCTGTTGTCATGCTGAGATGATGCTTTACCGTAATGGCATTTTCCTGTGCTGCTGTTAAAGAAGACCAGCCTGTACCGAGATATTGATTGGATGGATTATTGATGTTAATCAAGCCATCCTGTTGTGCAATACCCATTAAAAAAGCACTGAGCGTTTTACCTGCAGAAGCCCAGTACCAGGGACTGTCAACTGTAAATGTTCCAAAATATTTTTCTACAGCAACACGTCCGTTTTTAAGAATGATAAAGCCTTTTGTATTTTTTGATTCAAGGTAGGTATAAAGATCGTTGAGCGATGAGGTATTCCAGTTATATAATGCAGGATCAACAGTTTCCCAATTTGAACTTCCTGTGGGTGGATAATACATCGTCGTTGGGCCTGTAGGAACAGGATTTGCGGGAGGATTTTTTTTACAGGCTTGAAATGTAATAATCAAAAGGGCTGAAGATAAAAGAATGTGAACAGGCTTCATAAACAGTTTTTTTCGGAAGTATGGACGACTACATTCTAAAACGGTTTAACGGCTGTAATATTATATTTTTACAGCACACAGATTTTATTTTGCAAAACAACAGTGCTAAACATACCGCATTCATTAAACAAACTGCAGCTGAGCTGGGGTTTAACTTTTGTGGCATTGCCAAAGCAAAACGTTTGGATGAAGATGCACGCCGCCTTGAAACATGGCTCAGTAAAGGCATGCAGGGCAGCATGCAGTACATGGAAAATCATTTTGAATTAAGAGTTGATCCTGGCAAACTCGTTCCCGGTGCAAAAAGTGTAATTACATTAATGTTGAATTACTATCCTTCAACCACACAAAAAAATAAGGATGCAAAAATTTCAAAATATGCATACGGCAGAGATTATCATGAAGTGATCCGTGAAAAACTCAATGCATTGATACAATCTATGAAAGAAAACATTGGAGATATTAATGGCCGTGGATTTGTTGACAGTGCCCCGGTGCTTGAACGTGCATGGGCAACAAAAAGCGGATTGGGCTGGATTGGAAAAAACGGAAATCTCATCAGCAAACAAAACGGCTCCTTCTTTTTTATTGCTACGTTGATCTGTGATCTTGAACTGGAATATGATACGCCTTTTGCAAAAGATTATTGCGGCAGTTGCACAAGATGTATAGATGAATGCCCAACTGATGCCATACTCCCCGGCAAAGTGATTGACGGAAGTAAATGCATTTCTTATTTCACCATTGAATTAAAAGATGCGTTGATTGATGAACAGATGAAAGGCAAATTTGACAACTGGATGTTTGGTTGTGATACCTGCCAGGATGTGTGCCCCTGGAACCGTTTCAGCAAATCAACTGCTGAAGCAGGCTTCGCTCCTATTCCTGAAATACTGAATCTCTCCACGAAAGAATGGAATGAAATGAGTGAGGAAATGTTTAAAGAGGTCTTTAAACATTCACCGTTAAAGCGAACAAAGTATGCAGGTATTAAACGGAATCTGAAATTTATTCTTGATCAGTAAAAGATGTCAGTTAAAAACGATAGCCAATTCTGAGCAGACTTCTGTTCATGGTATATTTTAATGTTCTCTTTGTGATAACTGAATTTGTTCCGTTCCAGACAGGTTCATTATAAACTTCGGTTAAGGTTTTTGTACTGTAACCGAGCGCTGTAAAAAATCCGTTGCGCTTGTTGTTGAACAAGGTATATCCAAAACCAACATCCGTATAAACTCCATTTTTAAATACAGAAGCTTGTGGCTCACCCCATCCCCACCACACAGCACGGTTGGTTTTCTGATTATCGGTTGGCCATGCAAGATCAGACCCTGCATTTGCATAAATAAACAACTGACGGTTTCCTTTACCAAAATATTTCTTTACGTTAGCAAATACCGGCACTGTTCTATACTTGTAATAATCAAACCCGGAGCCTGCTCCAATCATCCATCCGTTTTGTTCATACCCTGCAGTAAGCAGTAACTGACCGTTTACATGACTGTCGCCATTGAGCAAAGCAGCCTGAGATGATACGACAAAGACTCCCTTCGTTTTCGTTTGCTGCGCATTTACAGTACACAGCGAAAAGATGCAGATGACAAACACATAGATTTTTTGCATACAATTAATTTACAACTGAAATTTTACCAACAACACTTGCAGTTGCAGGTTGGCGATAATCAATAAAGTATAATCCATCTTTCGCTACTGTAATTGCAAGTCCGTTCATTGCAATTACATCGTAGGTTTCTATACCGCTGATTTGTTTTATTTGTACAAGACTGTTTACATTGGTTGCATCAAAAATTTTAAGTCCGTCTTTACCATCACAGATGAGCAACAGGTTCCCGTCTTTTGAAAGTCCGGCCGGTTCCCGCAGCGGATAAGACTTTACCAGCTTTGGCAATGTTAACTGACTGATGTCAACAATATCCATTTGATTAAGAAACCCTGCACAGATACTGTTGCTGCGTAGTGTAACAAATGCAAACTGATCATCTGCAATAACAGGATCGCAAACTCTGGCATGTGCAAACTGTCCGAGTTTTGTTGGCTGATCCGGATTGGAAGCATTGTAAATAAACATGCCTGTTTGTGAACCGATAAAAAGTTTTTCTTTATAAGGAAAAATTGTTTCAATATTTCCCTGAGGAAAATTCACCGTTTTTACATAAGCAGGCAAAGCCGGGTTAGATGTATTAAACACTTTTAAATCATTCCAGCTAACGGTGTACAAACGCTCTCCCATTAAAGCAAACCTTGCCATAGAACCGCCGGTACCGTTTACTACAGCTGCAGTTGTAATACCTGCAGAACGCATACTCGATAACTCCATAATGTCAAAACGGTTACGGAAAACAGACCGCTGATCCATTCTTCGTTTCACTACAGTATCAACACGAATCCAACTGGTAATAACTTTAGACGTATCTGCAATAAAACCATTGTTATATCTTCTGTGTGGAAACACGCCTTCAATAAATTGCTTTACTGTTACTTCCTGCGGATTGCTGATGTCTATTGTTACCAGATCGGTATAGCAATCGGCATACAGGTAATTTCCTCTTACAGCAAGATCAACACAACCGGGTATTGTAATAAATGATATGGTACGGGGTGCAGCAGGATTGCTGAAATCAATTACATGCACACCTCTATCCAGTTCACTTAAAAAAGCATAGTTGCCTCTGATAAAAAGTTTTCCGGGATTGCTTACAGCTATGGCAGGGCCGCTTTTAGCAGCAGCTTTTACTTCATCCCTTGTCTTGTAAACCGGTTTAAAAAAGGTATAAGACTCTGTAACTGTATCCTTACTGCAACCCGCCACGAAGCTGATGCATGCAAAAAGGAATAAAATGCGGAAAGTGTTTTCGTATCTCATAAACAGTGTTTGATCAGTTAACAACCAAACTGCTGCCGGCGTTGCATGTGTTTCATTATTTTTTATTCAAACGCCATAATAACTGTATGCCCGTAAAGGAAAGATGCTGGTTTAAATCAAGTGATTTTTTCCATTGACCCGATAAGTTATACTGATATTGTATGCCAGCCTGCAAGGGATAATTTAATTTTTTCATCAGCCCCACAGAAATTCCTGTACGCAGCTGCCATTGTGAACGGTTAAACAACCTGCGATCGTAATAATAATTACCACTGGCCTGATTAAAATAAAACGCATTGGAACCAAGAAGGAAATTATAAGCAACACCTGTATTAAATTGGAAAGGGCGTTGTGCTGCTTTGTTCAGTTGTAAATGATACATAACCGGAATCTCTATAAAATGATACCTGCTGGTATAGTTATTTGAATTACCGGATGCAGCATACCTGTTCACTGAACTTACACTCACATTATTACTGAATTGAGCTGATGCATAGATCACACTGTCTGTTTGATGTGTAGTTGAATAGAAGCTATATGCCAGCCCGGTTGATAAAGAGGAACGTTTGCTGATTGATTTTTTCAATTGTACTCCCGTTGAAAAACCAACTCCTGTTTTATTTGCTGATGGTTTTGCAGGAGGCGGTGCAGCAGTTCCCGGAGTTGCGTTCAATCTGTCTGCTGTAAAAGATGACGTTTTAAATTGGCTGATATCTGAAAGTCCGCTTCTGAACACAATGGCCCATTCAGGCTTTTGCTTTTTAACAACAGGTAATTTTTTAATGGTAGCAATTGGATCTGCAGTTACTGTTGCAGTGCTATCTTTTGTACTAGGTTTTATTTCTTGCTGATGTTGTTCTTCCTTTAAAATAAGTAATGCAGTATCAGTTTTGTTTTCAATCATCTGGTTTTGCTCAATCATAACAGAAGCATCTGTTGCTTTATTTTTTACTTCAGCTACCAAAGGCTTTTCTTCTTTTTTGTTGATTGCTGTTACAGCAGTTTTGTTTGGTTGTGGTTTTGAAAGTGTGAAAAGTTTTTGCACTGGTTTTCTTGTTTTCCTTTCAACTTTAACAGGCAACGGCAGTTGCTGTTGTGCAATTGTATTCTTTGACTCATCGTTTGTTTTTACATCACCGGGCTCTGCTTTGAATGATGGTTGCCCGATGATTTCCTGCTGCTGTTCTGTTGTTACAACTGAATGTTCGTTGCTCTTTTTATCTACAATCGAAGTTTGATTCCTGTTTTGTATAAACGGATACATGAAATAAACGATCGCTCCTGTACTTAACAGAAGCAACGGCAACCACCAGAAGATAAAACGGCGACGCCTTTTTTCTTTTCTGATCTGCAGCTCCACTTTTTGCCACACTTCAACAGATGGTTGCAGGGTAAAGCCCTCCATCTGTTTATTCATTTCAGTTTCAAAATGTTTATCCTCCATACACTTGCTTTTGGGGTTCGGTATTATACTTTTCAATCCATGAAATCAATAAATTTCTTGCACGCATATACTGGCTGCGGCTGGTGCTCTCACTAATCCCCAGCATCTTTCCTATTTCAACATGTGAATACCCTTCAATGGCGTGCAGGTTAAACATGGTCTGGTATCCGCTTGGGAGTTGACGGATCAGTTCGGCCAGTTCTTTTGTGCGAAGTTTTATTTCAGGATTATCGTCGCTTACAGGATGTAAGGGTTCACTTAAGAACGACATATCGTACTGATATTCTTTTTTCTTTTTGAGCCAGTTCAGTCCAGTATTCACCATAATTGTCCGTATCCATCCACCCAGCTCACCCTCAAACCGATAAGCAGGCAAACTGCGAAATACTTTTACAAAGCCTTCCTGTAAAACATCTTCTGCATCGGCCAGTGATTTTGTATAGCGATAACAAACGCCCAACATTGATTCTGCAAAAGCATCATACAATTGTTTTTGCGCCTTTGTATTTCCACGCAGACAGTCTTTTATCAGTTGCCGTTGATCAATCATTCAGTTAATTGCTAAGTTGACAACGCTGTTATTGAAAGCGTTGCTTGTAAGAAAATAATTTTCACGTCTTTTCCGGTCAGATCATTCAAAATACAGCAATAGTACCATTTCAGAAAGCAGAATTGAAGCTTATATTTACAGCAATGAATAAAAATACTCAATCCCTTGTTTCCATTGCAGCAAAACCTCAACGAAGAATCATCGGGCTTATGAGTGGTACCTCGTTGGATGGACTGGATATTGCTTTGTGCAATATTTCAGGACATGGACATGATACCAATGTTGAAGTTGCTGCATTTGAAACCATTCCTTATGATGCTGCATTTAAAGCAGCAGTAAGATCGGTGTTTTCAAAAAAGGAAGTAAACCTGGAACAGCTTTGTTTACTTAATCCATGGATTGCCTTGCAGCATGCTGACATGATCAATTCATTTCTGAAAAACAGACATCTTACAAAAGAAGATGTAGACTTTGTTGCCAGTCATGGACAAACCATTTATCATGCACCTAAAGCACAACATCAACAGGAACATTTTGGCAATGCTACATTGCAGATCGGCGATGGAGATCATATAGCTGTTGCAACAGGAATTATAACTGTGAGTGATTTTCGTCAGAAACATATTGCAGCAGGCGGGGAAGGTGCACCGCTTGCCGTGTATGGCGATTACCTGATCTTTTCAAAAAAGTATGAAGACCGCATTATGCTCAACATGGGAGGCATTGCCAACTTCACTTATTTGCCCGGGTCACTAGATACATCTGAAATCTTCAGCACCGATACCGGTCCCGGCAATACGATGATGGATGCATTGATGCAACAGACATTCCCCGGAAAATATTATGATGAAGATGCGGCTGTTGCCCAACAGGGTACTGTAAACGAAGTTTTGTTACGTGCATTAATGGATCATCCGTTCTTTGAACAACCATTTCCAAAAACAACAGGGCCCGAAGTGTTTAATCTGAAATATTTACAATTAGCAAAAGAAAAAACTGGTCTTACAAATCTTTCTGTGTTTGATACAATGGCTACGCTCAATTTATTTTCAGCCTCAACCATTGCTGCGGCTATTCATAAAACAATGAAAGGTAAAACGCATGTTCATTTATATGCAAGTGGCGGTGGAATGCACAACCCATTGCTGATGCAGCACATCAAATATCTGTTGCCTGATGCATTGATTCATGAAACCGGTGAGCTGGGTATTCATCCCGATGCGAAAGAAGCGGTTTTGTTTGCTGTATTAGCCAACGAATGTATTGCTGGGGGATCAGTGCAGTTTAACAACAGGGAAAAACCTGTACCATCTGTTACAATGGGGAAGATCAGTTTTCCCTGGTAGTCAGGAAGAGATGGTACTTGTTTTTGCTTCGAGGTATGTTTTCAACTGTTCAAGTCCTTCATCAAATGCAGGTCCAATGATGTGATCAACAAAAATTCCATAGAAGCGTTCCCACGGATACCATTTTAATTTGTATTCCATAAACCACTGCACTTCCGTTTCCTGTTTTACCGCACCCGATGAGCGAAGACGGAAACCACCTTCTGCATCATTCATTTCCTTTAACTGATACAGCACATAGATCACATCAGGTTCTATCTGTTGAAGTGTTAATGTACCGGAGCTTTCATATTTCAACCCTTTCCATTTAAAGAAAGAACCTGTTTGATCCGTTACAGGAGAAAGCTGAACAATAGCACCGCTGTCGGCTGTGATCCATGGCAACCATTTGTTCCAGTTTTTTACATCGCTCAGTTCGTTGTGCACAGTTGCACTGTCTGCGGTAATAATAATTCCTCTTGAAACTTTTACAGAAGATGGGATGAATAATCCAATGATGGTTACCACTGCAAATAATCCGATCAACACAAACAAAAACATTTTTATTAAACGCATAATAAAATAAGCTTAAAGGTTATGGGTTGAAGGTTAAGGGTGCTTCCCAAATCAGACATCAGAAATCCTACATCAGAAATCGTACTTATTCCCACTTAAATACTTTTATAGCAACGGCATACACTCCTGCTCCCCACAAACCCAGTACGCCAATTTGCTTGCCGCAATCAATTAAATGACTTCCTTCAAATGCAACAGCACGCATGGCATCGTTTAAATGTGTTAAGGGTAATACTTTGCAGATGGGTTGTAACCATTTTGGAAATGTATCAATCGAAAAAAAAGTACCTGCCAATAAAAACTGCGGCAATGTTACAAGGTTGGCCAATGGCGGAATAGTGCTTTCGCTTTTGGCAATACCACTTACAATAAATCCAAAACCCATAAACACAATCAACCCGATTAAACTCAGCACAAGTAACTCAAGAAACGTAACAAATCCATGCACCAATGTAAAATTGAATGCAAAATGTCCAACACCAATGATCACTATTGCAGTAATGAGAGAAAACAACACACGGCTGATTCCTTCGCCAAAAACAATATAACTGCGGCGGATAGGCGTTGCAAAAAAACGTTTTAGTACAAGCGCCTGTCTCAAATTAAAAAACAGAAAAGCAACACCAAACACCGCAGCACTTAATAAAGAAAAACCCAACTGACCGGGCAAAATAAAATCAATGGTTCTGTAAATACGGCCCGGCATCGGTGGAGGCAAATCTATACTTGCATAAGTGGGTGCGTTGGGCGCATCACTCCGGTCGAGATTTACAATTACATCTTTAATGGTTGATTGCAAAATGGCCAGCCTGTCAACACTTGCAGTTGATGTTTGAATGGATACTTTATAGAAAGGTGCCTGCCCTGTTTTGGTTGGTTGAATATCAAGAATAGCTGTTACACGACCTTTTGAGAGATCCGTTTTTAATTCAGCCTCCTCTTTCTCAATTACACGGATGGTTTTGTATTTCATCAACAGCTGATACACACGGTTTTGCTGAGATGTATCAGTTGATTTTGTAAACCCTACACGAACTGTGGGACTTCCACCACCAATAAAACCAAACACCAGAATAAAAATGAGCGGAAAACCGAAACTGAAAACAACTGCACTTGGGCTCCGGAAAATTGCACTCAAACTTGCTTTACTGATAGCCAGCATGGCTTTCCACTGGCTGTAAGATTGACTCATGCCGCAAAGCTATTTGTTTATGTGTTTGTTTGTAAAAACTTTTTGTCCCCTACTTTTACAACATGCCGGTTCATAAAGCATTCATTTTATTGGGAAGCAATCAGGGACAACGGAAACGTTTTCTGCAAAAAGCAACGCTGCTGATTGCAGAGCAATGTGGCAGCATTGTAAAAACATCATCTGTTTATGAAACGGCTGCATGGGGTAATACAAAGCAGTCCCCATTTCTCAACCAGGCGATTATTGTACAAACAACACTTTCGCCCGATGCATTGATGCAGCAATTGTTAAAGATCGAAACTGCTTTGGGAAGAATCCGCACCATGAAATATGGCCCACGCACTATTGATCTGGATATTCTTTTTTATGATGAGTTAATTTATCATTCAACAGTTGTAACTCTTCCCCACCCTGCTATTCAGGATCGCAAATTTGTATTAATACCACTGGCGGAATTATTGTCCGGGAAAATTCATCCGGTTTATAAAAAGTCCATCGCTGTTTTGCTGCGGGAATGTGCAGATACGCTTGACGTAAAAAAAATATAAGAACTATTTTTCCACAAACTGTACAAATAGATTTTTGTAATTCACAGCATCACCTAATTTGCTGTTGGATGGTTGAAAGTTGAAGGGGTTTAAAGTCGAATCTTCAGCATTCACCACTCAGCATTCACCATTCACTACTCAGTTTTAATGAACTATCATTTCATTACCATAGAAGGAAATATCGGCGCAGGCAAAACCACACTGGCACATTTGCTCAGCAAACATTTCAATGCAAGATTAATTCTGGAAGAATTTGCCGACAATCCTTTTTTGCCAAAGTTTTACGAGAACCCGCAACAGTTTGCTTTTCCACTGGAATTGTTTTTTATGGCCGAACGCTATAAACAATTAAAAGATCTGCTGCATACACAGGATCTGTTTAATTCAGTAACCATTTCGGATTACCTGTTCACCAAATGTTTATTGTTTGCAAAAGTAAATCTGCCAACAGATGAATTCAGACTGTATCAGAGTTTGTTTGACATCATTCATCAGCAACTGGTGCAACCCGATCTGTTGATCTATCTGCATTCCCCTGTTTCAAAACTTCAGCAAAACATCAAAAAAAGAAACCGCAGTTACGAGCAGCAGATTGGTGATGATTATCTGTTCAGCATACAGGAAACATATACGCAGTACATTAAACAGCATAACATCAAAACCTTGTTTATTGATACCAGCAATGCTGATTTCCTTGGTAACAAAAAACACCTGGAAGTGATTATTGAAGCATTGGGAAAAGATTATGAACAAGGGCAGCATTATCTTACACTTCCGTAAAAACGTTCAACTGTCTGCCTTTTTAAAAATCATGCAATAGTTCTTAGATTTGTTGAGTGACCAATCAACTAACAACAGATCCGTTTCAAGCCTTTCGTATTACTGAGTTCAGGAATTTTGCCATTGCACGGTTTTTATTCATCATGGGTTTACGTATGATGGGTACACTTGTTGGCTGGTGGATGTATGAACTCACCAATGATCCATTGGCACTTGGTATTATTGGTTTGGCTGAAGTGATACCTGCTGTTTCAATGGCATTGTATGCAGGGCATGTTGTTGATCAAAGCGATCGCAGAAATATTGTGATCCGTTCTGTTTTGTTTTATGGCATTTGCGTTGCGTTGCTGCTGTTTGTTTCAACTGCTTTTTTTCAACAACAGTTTGGGAAATCAACCATCATCCTGCTCATTTATATCATCATTTTTATTACAGGTATTATCCGAGCATTCAGCGGGCCTTCTTTTGGTGCTATTATTTCGCAACTGGTACCACGCAATAGTTTGCCCAATGCTGTAACATGGAGCCAAGGCACATGGCTGTCGGCTTCGGTTACTGGTCATGCGTTAGCCGGATTTTTAATTGCAGGTTTTGGAATTACGGGAACATTAACCGCTATCATTCTGTCTATTTCATTAGCACTGCTTATTTTCAATACCATTGCTCATAAACCTGCACCACCACAAAGTGAAAAGAAAACATGGGAAAGTGTAAAAGAAGGAATCCGTTATGTATATAAAACAAAAGAGATCCTTGGTGCATTGGTGCTGGATCTGTTTGCAGTTTTGTTTGGTGGTGCGGTTGCATTGGTTCCGGTATTTGCAAAAGATATTTTAAAAGTTGGTCCTATTGGTTTTGGCTGGCTGAATGCAGCAGCAGATTTTGGTGCTATCCTTGTTGTAATTATTTTAACCGTATTTCCTTTACGCAAACAGCAAGGTAAAGTATTACTCTTTGCAGTTGCAGGCTTTGGTGTAACAATCATCATATTTGGATTGTCGGAATTATTCTGGCTTTCCTTTGCCGCTTTGTTTGTTGGTGGCATATTAGATGGCATCAGCATTGTAGTACGAGGTACCATTGTGCAATTAAAAACACCTGATGCATTGAGAGGTAGGGTGATGAGTGTAAACAGTATGTTTATCAATTCTAGCAATGAACTGGGGCAATTTGAAAGTGGTGTAATGGCAAAGCTCATGGGCGTTGTACCTTCGGTGATCTTTGGTGGATGCATGACGGTTGCTGTTGTTATTGCCACCTGGTTTAAAGCACCCACTCTCCGTAAACTGGAGTATGAATAAATCAGCAACCAATGCAGTGATGGTTTATTCACGTAGCTTTAAACTATATCAACTGTTTGTTGTTTCAGTAACTGAATAATGATCTTTTTAAACTATTTTCTATGAACCGCAAATCATTCCTTCAATCAACTGCACTTACGATTGCTGCATTGTCAATGCAAAAAACCTTGCTCGCAGAAATGTTTCAACAGCCGGCATGGAAAATTAAAATGCTTACAGATGAAATTGGCATCTTTACAGAACGTGGCGGAACCATTCTGTTTTATCTCAGCAAGGAAGGAATTGTTGTAGTTGATTCTCAGTTCCCGGATCAGAGCAATCATCTCATTGAAGAATTGAAAAAGAAAACAGAACAACCATTTAAACTCTTGATCAATACTCATCATCATGGCGATCACAGTGGCGGCAATATTGCTTACAAAGGACTGGTAGGTCATGTACTGGCACATGAAAATTCAAAAGCCAATCAGGAACGTACAGCAAAAGCCGCTAAGACAGAAGATAAACAACTATTTCCTGATCAAACATTTTCAACTACCTGGAGTGAAAAGATCGGTAAAGAAAAAATTACACTTCATTATTTTGGTGCAGGACATACCAATGGTGATGCATTGATTCATTTTGAACATGCCAACATTGTACACATGGGCGATTTGCTGTTTAATCGCCGTCATCCGTTTGTTGATCGTGGTTCAGGAGCCAATATAAAAAACTGGATAACTGTATTAGAATCTGCGAAAAAGAAATTCAACAAAAAAACGCAGTTTGTCTATGGTCATTCTGCCGAAGGTTTTGAAATAACCGGAACAGCAAATGACCTTGATGCATTCAGGGATTATCTCAACGGGTTATTACAGTTTGCAGAAAAAGAAATTAAAGCAGGCAAAACAAAAGAAGAGTTGATAAAAACAAGCGTACTGCCGTTTACTACAGAATGGAAGGGCGATGGTTTGGCAAGGCCATTGGCAGCAGCTTATGATGAGTTGACTGCAAAATAATAATTTCTTCAATGCAGGAGCTTTGATCAACAACAATGAGCGGAGTTAATAATGATCTTTCTTATTCACCCCAACGAAAAGGCTTTACATCAATCCCTGCCAAATCAAGTACCCTATCAACAACAGTTGCAGCCACTTCATCAATTGTTTTTGGAACACTGTAAAAACTGGGTGTTGCAGGGCAAATAATACCACCTGCCAAGGTTACTGTTTCCATATTGCGGATATGAATCAGATTGTAAGGAGTGTCTCTTACAACACAGATCAGTTTTCTTCTTTCTTTCAAGATCACATCAGCCGCTCTTGAAATCAAATCATTTGAAATGCCGGTTGCAATTCGTCCTAATGTTCCCATGGAGCAGGGAATAATGATCATGGTATTGAATTGCCCCGAGCCTGATGCAAAAGGCGCATGAAAGTCGGTGGTTGAATAAATTCTGAACGGGATGTTTTTATACTCTTCATTCCCCAGCTCGGTACGCCACACATCTTTGGCATTTTCCGTCATCACAACTGCTACTTCATCCCACTGGTCCTTAACTGCTGAAAGCTTTTCAAGCAATATACGGGCATAGATAGAGCCACTGGCGCCGGTAATAGATACTACAATTTTCTGCACAAAAAAACGTTTAGATTTGTGTAAGTAACAACATTCTATGCAAAAAGTTCCCATTTTTTCCGTTATCCTGTTTCTGCTGTTTTCATCTTTTCAGTTAAATACCCCAAAAGAAAAACTGCAGTGGCTCAGTTTAGAAGAAGCTGAACAAAAAATAAAACAGGAGCCCCGTCCGCTTTTGATTGACCTGTACACCGATTGGTGTGGCTGGTGCAAAGTAATGGACCGCAAAACATACAGCAGCCAGGACCTCATCAAATATCTCAACGAAAAATTTTATGTTGTAAAGCTCAATGCTGAAAGTAAAAAAGATATTACCTGGAAAGGAAAAGTGTACAGCTTTAATCCGGCTTACAAAACACATGATATTGCCATTGCATTAACCAATGGTGAGTTAGCCTACCCTTCTACAGTAATTGTTCCGGTTGATGAAGACATCCCCCAAGCCATTTCCGGTATGCTGGAAGTAAAAGAAATGGAAATGATTACGAAATATTTTGGAGAGAAGAAATACGGCAAAGTAGCCTTTGATGATTACGCCAAAACCTTTCGCCCCAGCTGGAAATAATAAAATTTAACGTTTCAACAATAATTCAGGAAAAAATTCTATTTTGCCATTGATGATAAGGTTTAATGGTTAATGGCAACTGATTAGCGCCTCTTCCTTTACCGGAAGAGGTTTTTTTATGCCTGAATAATTGCATTTTGATTAAAAACATTGGTATTGCTCATTTTTTTTGACAATACTGTGCAACTTCTTTCGTAAAAGTTTACTCTCTTTGTGTTGATGATAAGGTTTAATGGTTAATGATAACTGATTAGCCAATCCCCGTTTTTCTAAACGGGGATTATTTTTTGTAATGACTGCTCATTTCATGCAGTCACACTTTTTGAAGCTGGAGTTGAAACAACCATTTTTATGCAACTTCATTTATTTCCTCTATGTTTTTCAAATTGATTTCCTGTTGAAGGCTGATACCTGTAAAAAACAAAAAAGGCTTTCGGTTAAGAAAGCCTTTGAAGAGGATAGCAGAAGCATTATTTAGTTACAACTACCGAATTTGCAAAAATCATATACATGGGTCCTGTTGGTATAAATGCTGCAGGCATGTGTGCGTTTTTTGAAGCAGGAATGGTAACGATTGTTTTATCGCCAATAACGCCCACTTTATAAAACTTATACTTCATCATCATGTCACGGTTGTTAATCCTTTCATCGAGCGTATTCACCGCATCGGGCCACATATTTTCTTTTGAGAAGCGTACAATCTCATCCGTCAGCGCTTTGTTTTTCAATTGCCTGCTAAGTTCTTCTTTTTCAACAGAGCTCATGTTGTAGGTTGAATACATCTCGCCCATATCTGTAATCATGACCTGTTTTGCTTTTCCACCGTCGAAATAAAAAGCTTTGTTACAGGAAACTGAAGTGGCAGAAATGAGAACAAAAAAAAGAAACACCTTCACAGATAACTTACTCATGACTATTTTTTTGTTTTAGGATCTAGAAATATCAGGAACCCAACAGATGCGGTACCTCCGTGTGTAATACCGTTATACTTGTAATTAGTTTTTAACAACTCACTTGATACAGGATTTGTGTATTGTCTGTTTTCTTCAAACGAATACTTATAAGAAACAGAAGAGAAAGAATAACCCAGACCAATATCCAGACCGGTATGTTTGCTGATCATTTTAGTAATACCCAATCCAACACCTCCGTTAAATGAAAAAATTCCACCCTTTTTCCCATCACCTTTTGTACTGTAGTTTGAATAATTAGCACTCAGCTTTTCTGTTCCTGACCCAAATGCAATACCCAACGAAGCCTGTGCGTAAGGCATAAAACCGGAATTACCAAAGTAGTAACGTCCAAAACCACCAACTCCGCCTGTAAACGTATTTGCATTACTTTCTAAATAATTACCCTCGGTATATTTAGCGCCGCTGAAGTTAATATTAAGACTGCCACCGATTAATACATTTTCACTCAAAAACCATCCCATTGAAGGAGTGATGGAAACATTAAAATTATTATTGCCCGAACTGCCTGTAACTCCTCCGTTTGTGGGTTCAAAGGTTGAGGTTAAATTTGAATAACCTATAGAAGATACATTAATGCCAACTGTTCTGGTACCTTTTGTAAACTGAGCAGTAGCTGCTGTTGCAGATAACAGGAGTAAAGCAAACAAAACTTTTTTCATACTGGTTTATTTATATTTATCTGCTGAAAGTAGAAATTAATTCACTTCTTTGAAACTTTTTTTTGATTCAGTATGATAAATCAAAAAAATCAGTTCCGTTAAAAATGCTCTCTGAACCAAACAGAAACTGAGCAACATATAATTTGAAAAATTTATTTAAGTATTTGCTTGTTATAATAAAGAATGATTTTTAATTTGCCTGCATAATAACAGCTATTTGCTGTTAACACCAAACTCCACTATCCTCTGCACGACCTTTTCAATTTTTTTTTCATCATTATCATTTTAAACCAAAAATTAAAAACAATGAAAAGGCTTATGATTTTACCGGCCGTTCTGCTTGCCGGTACGTTTTTTTTACAAGCTTGTAAAGGCGACACCGGACCGACCGGACCTCAAGGTGCTGCCGGCGTTCAAGGTCCTGCAGGACCAACCGGACCTGCAGGTGCAAACGGCGGAACCGGCCCAACAGGACCAACCGGATTAACAGGGCCACAGGGACCCGTTGGACCAGCCGGACCAACCGGATTAACAGGGCCACAGGGACCCGTTGGACCACAAGGACCCGTAGGACCTATGGGACCGCAAGGACCTGCCGGACCTCAGGGACAAGTAGGGCCTGCCGGACCTACAGGACCACAAGGGCCTCAAGGACCCGTTGGACCACAGGGGCCTGCGGGAACAGCAAATGTTATTTACTCCAGCTGGGTGCCTGAAGGTGGTCTTGCAGATTCAACCATGGCTTCTCTAAGTTTACCATCAGGAAGTCTGGCCAGACGCATGATCGTAACTTCTCCCAGTTTATCTGCTGCAGTAATTGATCAAGGAGCAATTTTATCTTATGTGAAGACAGATTTATCACCAGGCAGTCCAATCAGTCTGCCATGGCAAATTACAATTGGCACTATCAGATTAGAAATTGGTGTTCGGCCTGTTGAAGGAAAAATGATTTTCTTTTATCATGATATAAATGATGCTGCAGGCACATCCATTGCAGGCTCATCACTTGGCGCTAATACACAATACCGTTATGTGCTGATACCCGGTGCTGTTGCCGGTGGTCGTTTTATCAGTGGCCCTGCAGTTGGTTATTCAATGAAACAACTGAAAGCTATGAGTTATGCACAAGTAACTCAATTATTTAATATACCTTCAAATGGTACAAACCAACGTTGATTTTACAACGTATATACTAAAAATAAACTTTTATGAGAAAAATCATTATTCATTCAGCAATTGCCCTCGCTGCTGTTGTTTTCTTAAATGCATGTAAAGGTGATACCGGTCCCGTTGGTCCGCAAGGCCCAACAGGTTTGCAAGGTGTGCAAGGTAATACAGGCCCACAGGGAACTCCGGGTCTTGCAGGACCAGCTGGTCCGCAAGGTGCAACTGGCCCACAAGGTCCTGTTGGCCCGCAAGGTCCTACTGGTGCTACTGGTCCACAAGGTCCCGCCGGCCCTCAAGGTCCTGTTGGTCCGCAAGGTCCTGCCGGTACAGCAAATGTGATTTATTCAGCATGGTATACATTACCAAACTGGGCCGATACAACTGCGGTAGATCTTGGCCCCGTTTCAAGAGCTATCCGTTCCTCTCCTGCTTTAACACAGGCAATGGTAGATAATGGAATTATTATGTCTTATCTGATATCTGATCCAGTCAATCCAAATCCAAATGGGCCTTATGCATTGCCTTGGATTTGTACCGGTTGTTCGCCTCAATTAATCGTAAGCTATATTCCCAGAGCGGGCAAAATCATTTACTATGTAGGTGCAGTTGGTTCGCCGGTTACAGGATTTGCTCAAACAACCTACAACTGGCGTCACGTAATTGTTCCGGGTGGAGTTGCCGGTGGCCGTTTCATTAGTGGCCCTGCAGCAGGATACACCGTTCAGCAAATTAAAAGCATGAGCTATCAGCAAATTGCTTCTATATTTAAAATTCCTTCTACAGGAACAAACGAAAAATAAACAGCTCCTGCTGTTAATAAAAAAAACTCTCCTTCGGGAGAGTTTTTTTTATTATTTCGCCTGATCCATCAATTTTTCCAGTACAAAATAAGTGATAGGGCAAAAGCTTGAATTCTTGATTGTAATGGCAGGCCGCTTCAGAATAACATCCTCATCGGTGTAAGGGAAACGTTCGCAATCAGATGGGCGAACGTCATAAATTCTGCAATAATGATCATTGCCTAAAAAAGGACAGGGTTTTGTTTTTGATACATAGTCTCCTTCTTTATCCAGATAAAGATAGGTGGCAATAAAATCACTCTCCTTCATGCGGAGATGTTTACTGATGCGTTTTATGTCGGGTGTTTTAAACCGTGGTGAATAATTTTTGCAACAGTTGGCACATTGCAGACAATCAATTTTTTCAAAAGCTTCTTCATGCAGTGCAGGTAATTGTTTCAGCACTTTGTTCTTATCAGCCCTTTTCAAAAACTGGCTGTATTGCTTTTGATGCTCTGCTGATTTTCTTTCCCAATGATGTAGTAAGTCTTCGGCCATAATGCAAATGTAGGTTGATGCAGGCAGCCACTCACTGTAAGTCTCACACAAAAAAAACAAGGGTTTTTAAAGCTTTTCCAAAAAAAATTAAAAAAAACTTGCGAAACCGTTTGGTTGCACATATATTTGCAACCAAACGGTTTCATAAAGCCGCTGATAAGAATATGAGACGAGATGTATTTCAGGCTATAGCAGATCCAACAAGGCGTGCAATTATTGCGCTTATTGCTGTACAGTCATTAACTCCCAATGCGCTGGCAGAGCGCTTTGATACAAGCCGTCAGGCCATATCAAAACATTTACGCATCCTCACTGAATGTCAATTGGTAAAGCAGGAACAAACAGGCCGGGAGATCTATTATCATTTCAATGCCAAAAAAATGAAAGAAGTAGCCGATTTTATTGAACCTTTTCGACAAATGTGGGATACCAGGTTCAATCAATTAGACAACGTTTTATCAACCATAAAATCGAATAAAAAATGAGCAACAACAAAACACAGGTTGTAAAAGACCTCAAGGAAAAATCAATTCTTGTATCAAGAGAATTTAATGCACCCCTTGCAAAAGTTTGGCGTGCTTATACAGAAAGTGAATTACTGGATCAGTGGTGGGGCCCGTCACCCTGGCGTGCTGAAACCAAGTTTATGAACTTTACACCCGGTGGCTTTTGGTTGTATGCAATGGTAGGCCCAGAAGATCAGAGGCATTGGGCACGTATGAATTATATTTCAATCTCACATCATAGCAACTTTGAAATAGAAGATGCTTTTTGTGATGAAAACGGAACGATCAACACAGAGCTTCCTGTTTCAAAAGGGAAAAATGTATTTACCCAAACGGAGAATGGAACAAGGGTAGAATTTAAGATGATCTACCCAACCGAAGCTGATATACAAACTATAGTTGAAATGGGCTTTGAGCAAGGTATTACGATGTGTCTTGATCAATTGGAAGAACTGTTTAAGACCAATAAAATTTAATACAATGAATATGCTGGCAACATTCACAATCGCAAGTGGAGCACTTTCGCTCTTATCTTTATTCATTCTACATTTCGTTAGCCCGGAGTATAAACCAAGCTGGCGTATGATCAGTGAATATGCGCTGGGCAAGCATAAATGGTTGATCACTTCCTTCTTTCTTCTGTGGGGATTGAGTTCATTATTGCTTTCTGCATTACTCTGGAATGTTGTAACAACAACCTGGGCAACAATTGGGGTTGTGTTACTGGTTATTTCAGGATTTGGTGAAATAATGGGAGGGCTTTTTGATGTTAAACATAAATGGCATGGTGCAGCATTTTTGCTGGGTGTGCCATCATTACCCATTGCTGCTTTACTTATTTGTTATAATCTAATAAGTTTTGAAAATTGGGGTGATTAGCGTTCTGCAATAGTTGCAGCATCGCACAGTACTTGGATCAGTTTAATTGTAATGGCAGCTGCAATGGGAATTATGTTTGCCGGCTTTAAAAAAGCGGGCTTGGCAATGGATAAAAATGCCGAAGCTCCTGAAGAAGTTCCTGACGGTGTAATTGCCTTAGGTGGTTATGCAAACAGGTTGCTTGTTCTCTGCTATGTACTTTGGTTAATTGTAACAGCAGCTATTTATTTATCAGTTTAAAAAGCCGCAAGCTATTCGCCACAAGTTGCAAGCAAATACAAACCCTGCCATTTACTAACATATATAAAAATATGGGAACAAGCTTGCAGCTTGCGGCTCACAGCTAATAACTTCTCCCACTCCTGCGCAACCGATTTCACAGACTTTCCCCACCTGCTAACAGCTGTTTATTTGAATCGTTTCTGCCCGTAACTTTGCACGTCTTTATTTTCAGAAAAGCATGAGAGCGCTGAAGTAAAGACAACTGTAAAGCAGTTTTTTCCCATTTACCGATCTGAATAAACGTACGACAACACATGAATCTTTTTGAAGCGCAACAAAACGAATTTTCCCTTCGCCACATTGGCACAGCCGGAGTTAAAGCAAGTCTGCTGAAAACAGTTGGGGTCAGCAGCATGGAAGAACTAATCAGTAAAACAGTGCCTGCGTCTATCCGTAATCATGAGCAACTGGATATTCCTGATGCAATGAGCGAAGCAGATTTACTGAAACACCTGAAAGAAGTCTCGCTCCAAAATAAACTGTTTAAAAATTATATCGGGCAGGGGTATTATGATACCCTCACTCCTTCTGTTATCCTGCGTAACGTATTTGAAAATCCGGGTTGGTATACCCAATACACACCTTACCAGGCTGAAATTTCACAAGGCCGTTTGGAAAGTTTATTAAACTTTCAAACAATGGTTGCTGATCTTACAGGATTACCCATAGCCAATGCTTCTTTATTAGATGAGGCAACGGCAGCAGCAGAAGCCATGAACATGCTGTTTCATCATGTAAACCGCACAGAAGTTATTAATGCACCAAAGTTTTTTGTGGATGAAGAAGTGTTTCCGCAAACAAAAGATTTATTAATTACCCGTGGTACACCGCTGGGAATTGAACTGGTGTTTGGCCATTATAAAACGGCCGTTATTGACAACTCTTATTTTGGAGCGTTGGTTCAATACCCAAACAACATTGGTTCGGTTGAAGATTACCGTGAGTTTATACAGCAGGTACATACGGCGGGTGGATTTGTGGCCATGGCAACTGACTTGCTTGCACTCACGCTCTTAACTCCCCCCGGCGAACTGGGTGCAGATGTTGCTTTTGGTTCGGCTCAACGTTTTGGTGTTCCCCTTGGTTATGGAGGACCACATGCTGCTTTCTTCACCAGCAAAGATGAATTTAAACGTTCCATACCCGGCCGTATTATTGGTGTAAGTATTGATGCAAAAAACAACCGTGCCTTACGCATGGCGCTGCAAACCAGAGAGCAGCACATTAAACGTGAAAAAGCAACCTCGAATATTTGTACGGCGCAGGCATTACTTGCAAACATGGCAGCCATGTATGCAGTGTATCACGGACCGCAGGGATTGATCAACATTGCAACACGTGTTGCACTACTGGCACAGACAGTTGCAGACAGTTTAAAAGAAAGAGGTTACGAATTAGTAAGCAATTTCTTTTTTGATACAATTGCTGTTAAGGTTAAAGACATTGCAGCAATAAAAACAAAGGCAGAAAAACAGGAAATCAATCTGCGATATATTGATGAGCAAACGATATCTGTTTCTATTGATGAAACAACAAGTCCTGAAGACCTCTACGATCTGATTAACTGTTTTGTAAATGATACAGATGCGGTGCATTTTTCAATAGAAGAAGAACCCGTATTACATCATTTGCCTGCAGCGCTGGTAAGAACAAGTAAGTTTCTTACACATCTTAATTTCAATACACATCACAGCGAAAGCCAGATGATGCGTTACATTAAACAACTGGAGAACAAAGATCTGTCGTTAAATACTTCGATGATCTCTTTGGGCAGTTGTACCATGAAGTTGAACGCAGCAACACAAATGATGCCGTTGAGCTGGGCACACTGGAGCAAAATCCATCCGTTTGCACCCGCTGATCAAACAAAAGGTTACCAACAAATTATTGATGAACTGGCAAAATACTTAAATGTAATTACGGGTTTTGATGCCTGCAGTATGCAACCCAACAGTGGTGCACAGGGTGAGTATGCCGGTTTGTTGGCGATCCGTAATTTTCATTTAGCTAACGGTGATGCACACCGCAAGATTATGCTGATTCCTGTTTCTGCGCACGGAACCAACCCTGCAAGTGCAGTGATGGCAGGAATGAAAGTAGTGGTGGTAAAGGCACTGGACAGTGGTTATATTGATGTGGCTGATTTTAAAGCAAAAGCCGAACAACACAGTGCCAATCTTGCCGGCACCATGATTACGTACCCCAGTACATTTGGCATTTTTGAAGAAACAGTAAAAGAAATTTGCGACATCGTTCACCAGCATGGCGGACAGGTATACATGGATGGTGCAAACATGAATGCACAGGTTGGGCTTACATCGCCCGGATTAATTGGTGCCGATGTTTGTCACCTCAACCTGCATAAAACATTTGCTATTCCACATGGTGGTGGTGGTCCGGGCATGGGTCCTATTTGTGTAAAAGAACATCTTGCTGCTCATTTGCCGGGGCATACAGCCCATCCCGACCTTCCCAAAGGGAAGGCCATCAACACACAGACCTCACCAATCAAAGATGTAGATAGTAACTCAGTTTCTCGAACAAGTGAGCTAAGTGCAGTGGGCTCTTCCCCTTTGGGGAAGTTGGATGGGGCTACCGGAGCCGTTAGTGCAGCGCCCTATGGCTCCGCTTCTATTCTTTTAATCAGCTACGCTTATATCCGTTTGCTTGGTGCTACAGGTGTTAAAAAAGCAACCGAGTTTGCCATTCTTAATGCCAACTACATGAAGGCCCGGTTAGAAAAAGATTACGACATATTATATACTGATGAGAACGGAACCTGTGCACATGAATTTATTGTAGATCTGAGACCATTTAAAAATACAGCAGGTATTGAAGCCGAAGATGTTGCCAAGCGTTTGATTGATTATGGTTTTCATGCACCTACTATGAGTTTTCCTGTAGCCGGTACCATTATGATTGAACCAACCGAAAGTGAAGACAAAGCAGAGCTGGATCGTTTTTGTGATGCCATGTTGAGCATCCGTGAAGAAATCAGAGAAATAGAAACCGGCAAAGCCGATAAAGCAGATAACCTGTTGAAAAATGCTCCACATACGCAATTCACTGTAATGGCAGATGAATGGCAACATGCCTACACAAGACAACAGGCAGCTTTCCCGCTCTTTTATGTAACACTCAATAAATTCTGGCCATCCGTTTCAAGAATCAATAATACACATGGAGACAGAAACCTTATTTGCACCTGCGAGCCGGTGAGCAGTTATGCAGAAGAAGAAGCATAAAAACTGATCATAAATAAAAAATAATCCTGCACATGTGCAGGATTATTTTTTTACCGGTTCAACATAGTTCTTTCGCTTACCACGTTTGAAATTTTTATATTTGGTATGATGCGATGGAGTATTCTGTATATAATCGGATTCTTAATATCAGCAACCTGTTTGCAGGCACAACCTGTATGCAGTGATAACGGCCACACTCCCTCTTCTCCTGTTTCGATTTGTGGCAACGGTACTTACTCAAGATCTCCATCTTCTGTTTGTTTCAACAAAAGTTTTTTTCTGCCCGGATGTACCAATTCATTTACCAACTATGGTGATCTGAATCCTGTTTATTTTAAGTTTACCTGTAAAACATCAGGAACATTTGGATTCGTAATTGCAGCATGGAAACCGGAAGAAGATTTGAACTGGCAGCTGTTTGATATTACAGGAAAAAATCCGCAGGAAATTTATACCGACCGTAATCTTACAATAGCTGCTAACTGGTCGGGCACACCAGGGCCAACCGGTACTTCAAATGCAGGATCATCATTGATCCAATGCAGAACCATAGTCGGTCAGGGCTCTCCGGGAAATACTTTCTGCAGAATGCCATCGCTTGTAGAAAATCATACTTACTTACTCATGGTAGGCAATTCCACAGCCCCCGGTGCTTTTGCATTAACCATTGCTGGCGGAACGGCAGATATCAGCGGCACAACCGTTGAGGACATCAATGTTTCCGTTGCATCCTGCGACAACAAACAACTCTTGCTGAAATTCAATAAAAAAATCCGGTGCAGCAGTATAGCAGCAGATGGTTCAGATTTCAGTTTATCTCCCGCAGCAGGAATTATTACTAGTGCGGTGAGTGTTCAATGCAGCAATGCCGTTGAAACAGATTCTATTTTAATTACGTTTGCAAATCCACTCCCCAATGGCAGTTATATCTTAACAATAAAAAAAGGGAACGACAACAATACACTTACCGATCAATGCAGTAACAATTTAACTGATCCTACACAACTGAACTTTCGTGTATATCCATTTGCTTCGTTAGATACCATCTTTCCTGCAGGTTGTGAACCGGTAAAACTAAAAATCAAACTCACAAAACCGGTACGATGCTCGTCTGTAGCTTCAGATGGAAGCGACTTTATCATTACCGGCCCAACAGCAGTAACAATTACCGGCGTTACAACTTTTTGCAGCAGTACATTTTTAACAGACAGTCTTGAACTGCAACTGTTGCAACCAATCAGCATTGCCGGGAGTTATTCAATTGCAATTAAAAACGGCAGCGATGGCAATACCTTGGTGGATGATTGCAATTTTGTTACACCTGCAGGTAACAGTAAAGTAGTAACAATAAAAGGAATGGTTGATGCAAATTTTTCATTTGCAGTAAAAGAAGGTTGTATTGCAGATACAATCAACCTTCAACATCCCGGTGCTGATGGGGTTAACAGTTGGAGCTGGACGGTAGATACCATCAACAGTTCACTGCAGCAACCTGTTATTTTATTAAACAGAGGTGGTAATGTTTTAGCCCAACTGCTTGTGAGCAATGGCTTATGCAGCGCAGTGTCGCAACAGGTTTTTGCACTGAAACCAAAACTGTATGTTCACTTTACTGCACCCGACAGCAGTTGCGCCAATGAACCGGTGTTGATTGTAAATGAAAGCAGAAATGCAATTGACTGGTTCTGGGATTTTGGAAACAACACAACAAGCACCGTTCAAAATCCATCAATGCCATCTTATCCTATTACTGATGTTGACAAACGTTATACCATTTCACTTACAGCTGTTAAAGAAAACTGCAGTATCACAAAAACGCATGAATTATTAGTTGAAGCATCCTGTAACATTGCCATGCCTAATGCTTTTACACCAAATGGAGATGGATTGAATGATGTATTTCAACCGCTTAAAACAAGCGGCGTTACTTCATTGCAGTTGTTGATCTACAATCGTTATGGTCAGTTGCTATTCAACTCATCAGGTAATAACATTCAATGGAATGGAATGGCAAATGGAGTTGCCCAACCGGCAGGACTTTATACCTGGCAATTATCATTTACCGATCGCAAAACAAGTAAACAGTTTTTGAGAAAAGGTACTGTTATGCTGATGCGTTGAATAAAATAAATATCTCAAATCAACTCTCTTTCAATAGTGATTGATGACTTGATGAAATAATTATTTTATTTCACTCTCACTCCACCCTTCATCACCATATCTACTTTCTGCAACAAATTAATATAGCGCAGCACATCGCCTTTCACCGCAATAATATCGGCTACTTTTCCTTCGCTGATAGTGCCTACTTTATTTTCCACTCCCTGAAACACTGCCGGCCAGTAGGTTGCAGAACGAATGGCAAGCATCGGATCAACACCCATCTCCCTAACCCAGATGTCTAATTCGTTCCATGTACTCTGGCTGTGAAATTTCATGGGGATACCTGAGTCGGTTCCAATGAGCATGATGACACCGCTTTCTTTCAGTTGTGAAAATTTTCTTTTCAACGTTGGCTTACGGTAAGGCGTAACCTGAAAATAAGAAAGCTGTGATGGATACATTAATGAATGGCGGATGTCTTTGATCACACTGTCGGGTAAACCAACCTGCCAGGATGGATCATCCAGGTGTTCGGTGTTTTTAATATTGTAATCGTTGTTAAACAATCCTTCAACAGTGGGGCACCAGAACAATTTATTGTTGGAGTTGGCAGTGCGTTCTTTAATCATCCGCATCACATCTTCCGGATACTCCGGTGCAGTGGCTAAACCGGTATGTTCAAAACAATCTGCTCCTGCAAGTAAAGCTCTGCGAATTTCTTCGGGACGATGCGCATGCGCCACTACTTTTAATTTCCATTTATGTGCTTCATCAACAATGGCATTGATTTCTTCCTGCGTCATTTGATCCTGATCAATCAACTTAATACAATCAACCCCACCCTTTGCCAGTTTCTGCACTTTAGCTCTTGCATCGGCCACACCATTAATACCCCAGCGAAACTGTTCTGTACCGGGGTAAGGTGCATGTTGCAAAAATGGTCCGCTCACATACAATGTAGGCCCTTGTAACTTCCCCTGATTGATCATATTTCTTACAGCAACAATATCTTCTAACGGCGCACCAAGATCTCTTGCACTGGTTACACCGGCCATTAATAATTGTTTTGCTCCTGCAGGCATAATCACTGAACGGAAGATGGGCGGATATTTTTTATCCCAATACGCATAATCTGAATGCCCGTTGATCATGAGGTGCACATGCATATCCCACAAGCCGGGCAATACACTCATGCCTTCTGTTGAAATCACTTCTGCATCTTTGGGAATTTCAGTTAAACCGATCTGTCCTACTTTGATGATCTGATTGCCTTCAATGATGATGACAGAATTTTTTAGCGGTTCTCCGCCAAAACCATCAATTAATGTACCTCCTACTAACGCTTTTTTCTGTGCACTTACTGAAAGAATTAATAAAAAGGTGAAACAAAAAGTAAGTAACCTCATGGCAGTTGATTTTAATGATGAGCCATGAATTTACTTACTTTTTTATTTATCCGGAAGAACTTATAGAAAAGTCAAACGAATATAGATTTCGTTGACGATTATAAACTATCCCTGTACGGCCACTTTCTTTTTCCAGAAATAATAAGAAAGCACACCGGGAATAATCCACATAAACAATGTGAGCATCATGGGATCAAACTTTCCCGCTGCAGCAACACCGGAATAAACAGCTCCGGTTAAATCGAAAAACAAACCTGCATAAGCCCACTCTTTAACCGTACGGTTCACACCGGGTATGAGAATAGCTGTTACACCAAGAATTTTTGCCCAACTGATAAACTGAATAAAATAAACAGGGTAACCCAGAAACTTATTGAACACCTCCATGGTTTGTTCATTGGGACCAATACCACCGACAGATGAAAAAATCATAAGCGCTGCAAAGAGGATAGTGAACACCCAGTAGAGTGTGTTGATTGTTTTTGGTTTCATGGTAATTAATGATTGATAATTAATAAAGAAAAATAAGTAATAGAATTGATAAAGTAAAACTAAAGCAACAGGCTCATATTTTTCCTGTATCATCCCGACAATCAAAGAGGTCAATTGCGACTTTATTTTTTAAAAAGAAGGTTCCTTTGGCACAAATTCACTATTTCTATGAGTGGAAAGAAAGAAGTCCTAAAAGATTGTAACTTTTACCTCTAAACTCAACATGCATATGGATCAGCAAATCATTAACCTTTACGATGAGTATACACATAAACCACTTTCCCGTCAGGATTTTATGAAACGCCTGGCTATCTTAACCGGCAGCACGGCAGCGGCATTGGCCTTACTCCCAATGCTTGAAAGTATTTATGCCAAAGCAGCAACCGTTTCGGCTGATGATTTGTTTACAGAATATATCACCTATCCTGCAGTGAATGGAGAAATGAAAGCTTATGTGGCCCGTCCAAAAAAAGAAGCCAGGTATGGCACTGTTATCGTGATTCATGAAAACCGTGGATTGAATGCACATATTGAAGATGTTACACGCCGTGCAGCCAACGCAGGATTTTTAGCCGTTGCACCAAATGCATTGGCGCCATTGGGTGGCACACCTGCCAATGAAGATGAAGCAAGAACTTTGTTTACAAAACTTAATGCAGAAGAAACATTAAAAAATTTCATCAACATCTTTCCTTATCTCAAAAACAGAAAAGACAGTAATGGAAAATTTGGTTCAGTAGGTTTTTGCTGGGGAGGTGGCATGAGTAATAATTTAGCTGTACATGTTCCTGAACTAAAAGCAGCCGTTGCATTTTATGGCAGGCAGGCTGCCGCTCCGGATGTTCCAAAAATAAAAGCTGCTGTACAATTGCACTATGCTTCACTCGATGAACGCATCAATGCAGGAATAGCAGCTTATGAAGAAGCGTTAAAAACAAATAAGGTTAATTATGAACTCCACATGTATGATGGAGTAAACCACGCTTTTCATAACGATACAGCAGGTAACCGTTACAACGAAGCTGCTGCAAAGCTGGCATGGCAACGTACCATTGATTTTTTTAAACGTTACCTGTAAGCGGTCATTTACTCCAAAACAAACATGCGACTTTACCAAAAGACAATTGGTTACTTTGCAACACAAATTTTTAAACGATTGACTGCAGCATGAAGAAATTTTATTTTCTGTTCTCCTTACTATCTCTGCTCATTATTAATGTGCATGCACAAACTCCTCCTAAAAGAGAACTCCGTGCTGCATGGCTTTCAACTTTTTTAAATCTCGACTGGCCAAGTACCAGTGGCCGCACGGTGCAACAGGTAAAAGACTCTGTTACAAAATTGCTGATCATGCACCGCCAAACAGGAATTAATGCATTGTATGTTCAGGTAAGATCGGAATGTGATGCTATGTACCCCAGCAGTATTGAGCCATGGAGCAGCGCTGTTACAGGCGTTCAGGGCACGCCACCGGCCAATGGTTTTGATCCTTTGCAATTTGTAATTGATGAATGCAGAAGATTGGGAATTGAAGTGCATGCATGGCTCAACCCCTATCGTGCAGTCAATAATTTTAATAACATCGCAAACTATGCAGCAACGCATGTTGCCAAAATTCATCCGGAATGGTTATTGGCACAAGGCACTTTACGAATATTAGATCCGGGCATACCGGAAGTAAGAGACTATGTGATAAATGTTGTTACGGATATTGTTCGACGTTATGATGTAGATGGTATTCACTTCGATGATTATTTTTATCCCTACCCTTCTGCAGGCGGCACTCCCACTCCTCCACGCTTTAATGACAATGCAACGTTTGCTGCTTATCCAAGAGGCTTTACCAATCAGAACGACTGGCGCAGAGATAATATCAACCTCCTTATACAACGTACATACGACAGCATTAAAGTAATTAAGCCATGGACTAAATTTGGCATATCTCCATTTGGCATTTGGCGAAACCAAAGCAGCGATGTAAAGAGTTCTGCCACCAACGGATTACAGAGTTACAGCGATGTATTTGCAGACAGTAAGAAGTGGATTGAACAGGGTTGGGTTGATTATCTTACTCCACAAATTTACTGGAGCATTGGCTTTACTGTTGCCAATTACAGCGTACTTGTGCCATGGTGGAACAGTAATGCAAATAACCGTCATATCTACGCAGGCCATGCTGCTTATAAAGTAAATACAGATGCAGATGCCAACTGGAACAATCCTTCACAAATCAATAATCAGGTAAGATTAAACCGTAGTTATAATCAGGTATATGGCAGCTGTTTTTTTCGCACAAGAAATTTTGCATTAAACCCATTGTTCTTTCGGGATTCACTCATGCAATACGTTTATACAAAACCTGCTTTACTCCCTGCAATGCCTTGGCGTGATAATATTGTACCTCAACCGGCATCGAATCTTTCTGTTTCAATTACAGGAAACAGTGTGCAGTTAAACTGGAGTAAATCGCCGGCAACAACAAACGAATTAGATAAAGTAAGACAGTATGTGATCTATCGGTTTAATACATCAACTATTAACCTGAATGATGTAACAGCTGTTCAATACATTACTCCGAATGATGTAACAGCATCTTATGTTGATGCAGATCTTGCTCCGGGTACTTATTATTATGTTGTAACAGGACTGGATCGTTTTCATAACGAGAGTGTGGCCAGTAACACTGCTGATGCAACCATCATCACCACCTCTGTTCTCTCGCCTGAGTTAACTGCACTCAATTTGAAAAACTATCCAAATCCGTTCAGCAGTTCTACTGTCATCAGCTATGAATTAGTAAAACCAATGCAGGTAACATTAACATTGCACGATGCTAATGGAAAAGAACTGAAACGATTGGTTGCAGAAAAACAACCTGCAGGAAAACAAATCATCACACTGGATGCTGCACAATTACCGGCAGGCATTTATTACATAACGCTAAAAACAAATACATTCAGCAGAACAATAAAATTAAGTGCTGTTAAATGACAGGCAGGTGTGCAGACAGCGTGTCTTTCGTAAATCATCTTACCTTTACAAAAATGAACAATCATGGCAGAAGACTTACTCATTATACAGGGAACAAAAGAGGAACAGTACCAACAATTAATTCCGCAGATTAAAGGCCTGCTTGAAGGCGAATCTGATTTAGTTGCCAATCTTGCAAATGTAAGTGCTGCTCTCAGTGAACAATTCGGCTGGCTGTGGACGGGTTTTTATCTGGTAAAGCCAAGCTCTGCAAAAGCCTTTACAGATAAAGGTGAAGAATTGGTTCTCGGTCCATTTCAGGGGCCTGTTGCCTGTACACGAATACGAAAAGGGAGAGGTGTATGCGGCGCAGCTTGGGCCGAAGCGAAAACAATTATTGTTCCTGATGTTGAATTATTCCCCGGCCATATTGCATGCAGCAGTTTAAGCCGTTCAGAAATTGTTGTGCCTGTTATCCGCAATAATAAAGTTGTTGCTGTTTTAGATGTTGACAGTGAAGCACCTGATCAGTTTGATACAACAGATCAAAGGTTTCTTGAAGAGATTATTTCATTGCTTGAATTCTGATTTACCGCATGCAAAAAAACAAGGTGCTGCTTTACGGAGCAAACGGATATACAGGTCAACTCATAGCACGCTATGCAAAAGACTATCAATTAACACCTGTACTTGCAGGCAGAAATGAACTGGCCATTCAGCAACTTGCAACTTCACTTAATCTTCCTTACGTTGTTTTTTCTTTGGATGATGCCACAATCATTCAAGAACATTTACAGGAAGTACAATTGGTGATTCATTGTGCAGGACCATTCAGCCATACCGCCAAACAAATGGTTGAAGCGTGTATTGCAACCAATACCCATTACATAGATATCAATGGCGATATTTCTGTTTTTGAAAAAATAAAAACCTACCATGCTGCAGCAGAAAAAGCAGGCATCATGCTTATGCCCGGCGCAGGGTTTGATGTAATTCCTACTGATTGTACCGCACTGCATTTAAAACAACAACTGCCCGATGCTACACATTTGCAACTTGCATTTATTTCTTATGGCGGACAAACCAGTCATGGCACTGCAACAACCATGGCAGCAAGAGCCGGAGAAAAAGCAGTGATCCGTGAAAACGGAAAGCTGGTAAAAAAACCACTTGGTTTTAAAGGCATGTGGATTACAGTAAACGGAAAACAACGTTTTGTGATGAGTTTGCCATGGGGCGATATATCAACAGCATTTCATACAACCGGCATTTTGAATATTGAAGTATTTACCGGAATGAAACCGGCTGTATATCGTCTACTCAAATTTCAATTCCTGTTTAACTGGTTGTTAAGAACAACTGCAGTACGCAAATGGATTCAACAAAAAATTGAAGCAAGACCTGCCGGACCAACAGATGAACAAAGAGCAAAATCAACAACGGTCATCTGGGGAAAAATAAAAAATGCTGCAGGTAAAGAAGTAACTCATCAATTTACCTGTGCAGATGGTTACACTGTTACTGCATGGGGTTCGCTGCTGATTGCACAAAAAATTCTGGCAGGAAATTTTAAAAAAGGATATCAAACACCCGCCGGCTGCTATGGTGCAGCTTTCATTCATGAGTTGCCCGGAACTCAACCATAATTTAAGGTTTTGCAATATACCCTTCTGCATGAAAGGTTACAAGAAAAGGCCGTGCAGTTGAAGGTGCAATCAGTTTAAATAACCTCGTGTAACACTCATTCATAAAACTCCGTTGTCCTTTCTTCGCTTTTGGAAAATCATATACATCGGCTATTGATTCAAGCTGTCCTGTTACAGGATGAAAAATGCCGCAAACAGTGCCCAATCCCCAGCCGAAATACGCATTCGCATTGAGATCAATTAACTGAATACGATATGATGCATGCGTTTCTGTGTTTACAGGTGTAATCACCTCTCCTTTTAAATAAGTACTGCAGATTTCTTTTAAATGAAGCGCATCTGTTTCTGATAACTGATAGGTAGTACCTGTACCCAGCAGATAGTGTTTTAATAAATCCCGTTCAAGACGGGAGTTGAGTTTAGGGTGCAGTGTAACAACTTTATACAACCATCTTTTATATCCTTTTAATACAGGAGGTTGTTTCATTTTGGCAGCAGTGGTATCACCTGCCAGTAAATGAATGGGTAAAAAAATCAGGAGCCAGCAAAGGATGGTCTTCATGTGCCGCTAAAAATAATACTTTCTCATCATTTCCTGTCCATTCTTAGTTTTGCTTCTGTGAAAGATTATTATGCTATACTGAATGTTCCCGTAACGGCCACCCTCCCTGAAATAAAACGGGCTTACAGAAAACTGGCCATGCAGCACCATCCGGATAAAACCAATGATGATCCGTACAGCCTTGCATCATTTAATGAAATAAAAGAAGCCTATGAAACACTTACATCACCTCAGAAAAAACAATTGTATCTTAATGAACGATGGCTGGCACATGCACATCAGCTGAAAGAAAAAACAGAAGCTGTTACACCTGTTTCCATCTTAAAAAAAAGCCTGGAGCTGAACAAACTCACAGCTGCAATGGATGTACACCGGATGAATGAGCAACTCATTGCGGAGAAAATAAGTTCCCTTCTTTCAAACGAAACCATTCATGTACTGCAAACCTTCAACGAACCGGATATGCTTGAAAAAACAGCATTGCTGTTGTTGGGTTGCAGCAAAAAAATTTCAGTTCGGAACACAGAAAAAATTACTGAACAGATTTGTAAGTTGAGCAGCAGCAACCTCGTTCAAAAAGAAGTTTATACATTGCTGAAGAACAGAAAAAGAAGTGAACTATATGAGCGCTATCAGCCTGCTCTCCTTCTTCTGCTTACAGCAGTTATTTGTATGATCATTTATTTTGCTGCAGCATAGTTCAGTAAAAAAAACCGATTGAAAAATCAACCGGTTTTATTCCTGATTACTCAAACCTTAATAATTCTGAAAAGACATTACCTGATTTCAGGTCTGTAATTTTTATAACATACAATCCTGCTGAATAAGCAGCAGTTCGCTGCAAGGTATAAGCAGCATTACCCGGTAACATCAATTGCTGTTTCAGCAAAACCTGTCCATTGGTATTATACAACTCAAGTTTATATGCTGATGGCAATGGGTTATTAAAACGAATGACCGTTTTATTTACAACAGGGTTGGGATAAATATTTATACGATTATTATCTGCAAACTTTATTGTAACAATATTGCTGTATGTTACGGTTCCACCTGCAGTTTTCATACGCAACCTGTAGTAGAGCATACTGTTTACAGGATCGGTATCTGTAAACTGATATGTACCATTGGTGAAAGCAGTGGATGCATTCACCAAACCTATAAAACTAAATACAGCATTTTTTGAAGTAGCCCTTTCAATACTGTATTCAATTACTGCAGAACTTGCTTTACGCTGCCAGTTTAAATCAACGGCATCATAATTTCGCTTACCATTTAATTCTGTCTGATCTGTTGATAACACTCCGCTGCAGGCACCATTTACCCGGCGATAGGTTACCCGTTGCAGACATCCGTTATTTACAGAAGTTGTGTTGACATACATCCCCGTATCAGAAGGTAGCAGATATGGAATGGAAAATGTATTGGATGTACTTACTAATACACTATCAGTAGCGCTGGTTTTTTTGTACCACTTATATGTTGCGTTTGGAATTGATTTTACGGACAGGTTTACATTGTTATAATAACAATTACTGCTTGATGAGATATATAAATTTTCAAGTGGTAAAACGCTCACATCATTTAATGCCGCATTACCACATGCATCAACTGCACGAAGGCGAACAAGACTGTAAGTGGTTCCGTTGCTGATTGCAAATACAGGGTTTGTCTGCGGTGCTGTATTAATTGAAGGAGAAGCGGGCACACTTCCAATTACTTCATACAAATACGGCGCTACCCCACCTGTAACATTTGCACCGGTGCTGAAACTGTTATTATCACATTGGTAAGCAGACGACTGCGAAAGGCCCGGAAATATGTATGGCTTTACAACAATAGTATCATAAACGGAGTTGTTACATACTTCTGACCATGGGTACACATAATTGTAATTGTAACGGACAATGTATGTTGCAGGCTCAAGATTGGAAAAGGTATAATTATTCCCGGAAGAAACCGTATAATTTATCAGCACATCCGTTGCATTCTTTTTGATGATGCTTGGTTTAATTGTGCCTTCATCAGTTGAACAGTTGGCTATGATATTTCCATAACCGTTGGGCCAGCTTGATCCCGGACATTTTAACTCAACCGATGCTGATTTGGTTACAGTTCTTGCAAAAGGATTTATTTCTACTGAGTCTTTATTACCACAGGCATCTGTTCCAACAATTTTATATTTTAATCCTCCCGGTAAATCCGGTAACTGTACTGTAAAAAATTGGGTGTATTCAGGAGCAGAAGTATAAACTAATATGCCACCCGGCTTATACACCTGAACTACATATGGCTGTATACCCCCATTGAATTCAGGATGAATTTCTGACATTCCCAGACTGCACAGGCTGTGGGTTTCTGCATCCATATATAAACCGGGATCAAAGTTTACTGTAAAACACCTGTTGATTGTTGTGTCATAACATGCCGGATCGTTTTTTATTCTGATACAATAAGAACCATAGGGAACATTGTTAAATGTACCGGTAGTATTGCAACTTATCAATACATTGGCTGAGCTGTATAAACAATATTCCGGGCTGTTTAAATTAGATTGACCGGTAATACGGGCTGTAATTGTTGAGCAACTCCAGTTTTCGATTGTAACATTCGATGCCACGGAAGGCTTATTCTTTGTAACCGTAAAGCATCGGTTAATCGTTGTATCATAACAGGCGGGGTCGTTGATGATTCTGATACAATAGGTACCGTATAATAAATTTGGAAATATACCGGTACTGTTACAGATAATTAACTCATTACTGCTGTTGTATAAACAATATTGAGGATTGTTGAGATTAGACTGACCATTGACAGTTGCCCTGAATGTTGTACAGGTCCGGTTATTAATTGTTACTGAATTACCAACTGCAGGAATTGGCCTAGCAATGGTGATGCATCGCTCAATCAAAGTATCATAACAAAGCGTATTGTTTTGCATACGGATACAGTAGGTTCCAAATGCAAGATTTGTAAATACACCTGTACTGTTACAGTTAAGAAGTACATTAGCACTGTTATACAAACAAAATTGAGGGCTTGATAAATTTGACTGAGCACTCACTGTTGCCGTAAATGAATTACATGTAAACGAACTTCCAACAATTGCACCAATTGCAGGAACCGGTTTTGCCTGAGTAAAACAGCGGGTAATAACAGTATCGTAGCATATATCCGTAATTTTTATACAATAGGATCCATAAGGCAAACTGTTAAACACTCCATTACTGTTACATACAAGCTGCACATTATTATTATCAAACAAACAATATTGTGCATTGGTAAAATTTTGTTTTCCTGTAACAGTTGCATTAAAGGTTTGGCAAACAAGGTTTGAAACGGACACGGAAGCTGCCACTGATGGCTTAAGCGTCTCAAACCAGGTAACGGATTTTATCACGCCACAACGGTCTTTTGCAACAAGTGTGAGGTTGCGTTTATTCCCAAGATAAAAACGAAACTGTCTGTTATCAGACCAGATTGTATCACCCGGTGCTTTTACAATACCATATATAAAGCCATTAAAGGAGGCAGAAGGTGCAATGTTAGAATTGCCTTTGTTATCTCTTAACGTAAAACTCACATCAGCACTGTCACAGAGTATTCTACCGAGTGATGTACTTTCAATTACCCAGTTATAATTCTGAATAGTTACCGTTCTTGTCTGAATGCCACCGCAGGAATCCCTCAACTCTATTCTGTAATCGCCTGCCATTAAATTAGTAAAGAGTCCGGTACTGCTGGTAGTGCCTACACCCATTGGAGATGGAGCAACGATCTTAAATACAAATGGATTTCTTCCATTCTGTAAACCTGTAGCTGAAATACTTCCATCTGTTCCATTAATACAGGTTACATCGGTATTGATAAGTGAAAAAGACGGAGCCGCATAATTACCGGTAACCAATGCACCATTTACTTCCCGTATGCAACCGGATACCACATCTTCAACCACAACATTATAGGTACCCGGAGGTAATCCGGAAATTACATTGCTCGACGTAAAAGGTGTTGAAACAGTTCCTGTTACTTTATAGTTATAATTCCCCGAACCACCGGTAACGGTGACATTTACAATACCTGTAGAGCTGCAACGAGACTCAACCGTGGTGTATGAAACCAGCAGATTATTACAATCGTACGTTTGAGAAAACAGCACTGAGGGAAAAGTACAGCACAGCAAAGCAAGAAACCACGGATGTAAATACGTTTTCATGTACAGATTTTTTCTAAAGGATGACAGACTATTAGGGTATTAACGGAACAAAACTAAGTGCTTACACTTATTTTTTTACGTAAAATTCGATGAACAACCTGCGTAATAAACAGGTAATGATAATTAAGAGGTATAATACAGTTGTTTTCAGTACCCTACACTTAAATATATTACTAATAAAAATTTGAACACTTGTTGCTTAATCGTTGAACACAACAATAATCAAGTTGAACAAAAAAAATCATTACAAATAATGAGAAGCAGAAAAAACAGACACTCTGCAAATCACAAATAATAAAACTGAATAATCTATTTGAGCTGACCTGTGTTTAAAATATATCTGTCTGAAAGTGGCAAAAGCTAAACACATGAATGAATGTTGATGAACGGTTAAACCAATGGATGAAACGACTGTTCTTTACACAAACAAAACATTTTATGAACAAAACATTCTTTTCATTAATGACAACTGCTTCCTTAGCAGTATTCATGATTGCATGCGGCAGCGGTGAACAAACAACCGAAGCAACTGCAGACACAACAACTACTGAAACAAAAGCAGCTGATACGATGGCTGCAATGACCCCTGCTACTGTTGTTGACATTGCAGTAGGGTCAGCCGATCATTCAACATTGGTTGCTGCTGTAAAAGCGGCAGGTTTAGTAGAAACCTTAAGTGCTGCAGGACCTTTCACTGTATTTGCACCAACAAACGCAGCTTTTGATAAATTACCTGCAGGAACAGTAGATAATTTACTGAAGCCCGAAAGCAAAGCAGATCTTACCGGTATTTTAACCTACCATGTAGTAGCCGGTTCGTTGAAAGCTGCTGATCTTACCGATGGCCAGAAATTGAAAACCGTTAATGGTGCAGAGTTAACAGTGTCCATTAAAGAAGGTAAAGTAATGATTGATGGCGCAAATGTAACTGCTGCCGATCTTACAGCAGGCAATGGTGTTGTGCATGTATTGGATGCAGTGGTTATGCCAAAAAAATAAGGGTTCCTTTTTCATTCTTTTAAAAGTTGTTTCCACTCCGGAAGCAACTTTTTTTTTGTGGTTGTCCCTACCCTACTCATTCTTCTTACTTTTTAACTTGATACATAACTTTATCTTTGCATCATGCATTATGTTTCTGTTGAGGGTTTAACAAAAAGCTTTGGTATACAACCCCTTTTCTCCGGTATTAGTTTTCACATTGAAGAAGGCGATAAAATTGCACTGGTAGCCCGCAACGGATCAGGTAAATCAACATTATTAAAAATTCTTGCAGGCAAAGAAACGGCTGATGAGGGCAAATGCTGGATCAATAAAGATGTGGATATTGCTTTGTTTGAGCAGGAACCAAAGTTTGATGAACGTAAAACCATCCTGGATAATATTTTTCAGCACAATCATCCGGTGATTAATGCCATCAAAGCATATGAAGCAGCCAGTGAAGAACAGCATGAAGAAAAACTAGGAGCCGCTTTAATTAAAATGGATGAACTCGGTGCATGGGATTTTGATACAAAAGTGAAACAGATCCTCGGCAAACTGAATATTCATCATTTACAACAATCAGTTGGCACTTTATCCGGGGGTCAGCGTAAACGGGTGGCACTTGCAAGAACACTCATTGATATTGGCTTTGATCATAAACATGTATTGTTAATCATGGATGAACCTACCAACCACCTGGATGTTGAAATGGTGGAATGGCTGGAGCATTACCTGAGCAAAGAAAATATTACGCTGTTGCTTGTAACCCATGACCGTTATTTTCTGGATGCAGTTTGTACCGAAGTATGGGAGTTAGATGGAAATGATCTCTATGAATACAAAGGAGATTATGAAAACTATCTTGAAAAGAAAACTGCACGGATAGAAAGCACCCTCGCCAGTATTGACAAAGCAAAAAACACCTACCGCAAAGAACTGGAATGGATGCGTAAACAACCAAAAGCCAGAACAACCAAAAGCAAATCAAGACAAGACAACTTTTACGAGGTAGAAGCGAAAGCCAAACTTCGCATCGAAGAGCAGCAGGTACAACTGAATATGAAGATGAACAGGCTTGGCGGCAAAGTGGTTGAACTGAAAAAAGTGTACAAACGCTTTGGTGAAAAAACAATTCTGCAGGGTTTTGATTACACGTTTAAAAAAGGCGAACGGGTTGGAGTAGTTGGAAAGAATGGAGCAGGTAAATCTACTTTTATTGATATCATACAGGGTATTCAGCAACCCGATAGCGGTAAAGTAAATATTGGAGATACCATCATCTTTGGCAATTATTCTCAAAAAGGATTGGAAATAAAGGAAGATGTAAGGGTGATTGAATTTGTAAAAAATATTGCAGAGAATTTTCCTTTGGCTTCGGGCGGATCATTGAGTGCAGCACAATTTCTTCAACTGTTTTTGTTTGATCCTGATAAACAATACACCTACATCTCTAAACTGAGTGGTGGCGAAAAAAGGCGACTGCATTTATTATCCATTCTTTTCCGTAATCCCAACTTTCTGGTATTAGATGAACCTACAAATGATCTGGATCTTCCTACGCTTGCAGTACTCGAAAACTTCTTAAGTGACTTTCCCGGTTGTTTGTTAATTATAAGCCACGACCGTTATTTTATGGACCGTTTGGTAGATCATTTGTTTGTGTTTGAAGGAGATGGTGCGGTGAGAGACTTTCCCGGAAACTATGCACAGCTCCGGTTATGGCAAAAAGATCAGGAAAAGTTGTTGGCCGATGACCGGTATATACTGGCCGAAAAAAAACCAGCTCTCATTGAACAGCAACCGGTAACAAACGATTCAAAAAAACGTTTCAGCTTTAAAGAAAAAAGGGAATTCGAAAACCTGCAAAAAGAAATTGAAGAACTGACGGCTGAAAAAGAACAAATCACCCAACAACTCAACAGCGGTAATCTTCCATTTGATGAATTGCAAAAACTCTCGAACCGTATTGCTGAAATAACCAACCTGCTTGATGAAAAAGAAATGCGCTGGCTGGAGTTGAGTGAGTTTACTGATTAAATGAATCTGTAAAAGTAAAATGAGGTGACTTGGGCATTTTTTCAATCAACTCAACAGCTAATGCAGGTATGGTTAATTTTCGTTCGATCAAATCTAACCATGCAAGGTCTGCATGAATGATGGCTGCAATTGTTCCATCCACTTTCTTCAGTTCATGTTGAGTGCTCCACCTGGAGCCATCCCGTTTGCATTTAGTAAGCAACATATTCACAGTAATAATTTCACCTGCATTGATTTCACGTTTAAAAATGCATTCTTCACGGAACAAAATAGGTCCTATGTGTAGTTCTTTCATCGCATCCAGTGTAAAGCCGTTCTCAATTAAAAAACTCATACGGGTATGTGCCCCCAATTCGTAATACTTTGAATGCATCACATGCTGGTTGGCATCTACATCGGCCCAGCGCAGTTCAAATGTTTTCATAAATTCACTCATCTGCTAAAAGTAAATAAAAAACCCCGGCATTTCTGACGGGGTTGTGTGTATTAAAATCAATTTACTTTTTATTGTACAACAACTTGTAATATTCATCTGCCATCCGGTTACTGTCGAACTGAAAACGAACATCCTTCATTCCATTGTGAGTAATCTGCCGCCATACAGGATAGTTATCATAATACAATGGCAGAATTTGCTTTTCCAGAATTTCATACATCTGATCCAAATCGTACTGATCCTGTTCCTGCACATGCACTGCACTGTAATCAATGGGTGGAACAATAAAACTATTGTTGCCGTGATTGGCAAATTCACAAATCCATCCATCAAATGTGCTGAAGTTTACGGCACCATTCATAGCAGCCGTCATACCACTGGTACCACTTGCTTCACGTGGTACACGGGGATTGTTTAACCAAACATCCGATGCCTGTTTTAAACGCTTGCTCAATGCAAGCTCATAACCGGTGCACACTGCAATATTTTTATAATTCTTGCTGAGGTGAACCAGATGATTAAAATCGCTGATGGCCGGATAATCAACCGGATAAGGCTTTCCGGCCCAGATAATCTGCACCGGATATTTTTTATTGCTGAGTAATGCATTGAAACGGTCGAGGTCTCTTGTAATTAACTCTGCTCTTTTATAACCTGCAAAGCGACGTGCCCAAACAATGGTGAGTACTTCCGGATCAAACAATTTCCCTGTTTGATCGGCAACAATATCAAAGGCCCGTTTCTTTAAATATTTTTTGCGGTCATCAAAGCGTTCTTCATTGTTTTCATCCATTGCAAAATACAATTGCTTATCGGCCCAGTAGCGCCAGTTTTGCGCATTGGTAATACTGGTGATGGGTGCTATGTTTTCGTAATGACTCCACATTTTTCTGCTCACCTCTCCGTGCAATGCACTTACTCCATTAGAGATGCGTGCAAATCGTAATGCTGCCAATGAATGATTAAACTGATCATCATAAATACCTGTGAGCTTTCTCACTTCATCTAAAGGCACACCGCAGAAATAACTCATTTTTTCACAGAGAAAAATATCATGCTTTTCGTTACCTGCTTCTTCGGGTGTATGTGTGGTAAACACCAAACGCTTTCTCACCTCTTCTACACTTTCAAACTTTTTATAGAGGTAAAAAGCAGAAGAGATAGCATGTGCTTCATTTAAATGATACACATCGGGTTTAAATCCTAACTCATCAATCAGCTTTGCACCGCCCACACCCAGTAAAATAAACTGTGCCACTTTAGTAGCAACGTTTGCATCATACAAACGGTGAGAAATGGTTTGTGATACATAATCATTCTCAGGTAAATCAGTGCTCAGTAAAAACATCGGCGCACTTTTGAATGTTTCCGGATTCAGATACCATGCCTTTACCCAAACAGGATGTTCATGAATATTGATCTGGAATTTGATACCGGTATCTTCTAAAAAATTATAAATCTTTTCGTTCCACTGCACCTGTAATGTCTGGTCCTGATTGCGTGCCTGATCATAGTACCCATACTTCCATAAAATACCAATGCCAATAAGATTTTGTTTGAGCTCATAAGCACTTCGCATATGAGAGCCGGCTAAAAAACCAAGACCGCCGCTGTAAATTTTCAATGGCTGATGGATAGCAAACTCCATGGAGAAGTAAGCGACCTTTTTAGAATAATCATTCTCAGCCTGGTAAGGAACTTTAAAATTGTTAAACGTCATAATACAGAGTTAGTTTGCTAAAGGGGTCGCAATATAACGGGAAAAATTTAAACAGGATTTTTTTACAGCAGTGGATTATACACATCAACCGTTTGGAACCACTGCGGTTACTTCAATTTCAATGAGGAGACGGGGATCAATGAGTGCAGAAACTTCTACCAAAGTAGAGGCGGGTTTAATGTCTTTGAAAATTTCGCCGTGTGCTTTTCCTGCCTCTTCCCACTTTGAAATATCGGTGATATACATTCTTGTTCGTACTACATCATCCAGTGAGGAGCCGGCTTGCAGCAACGCTTTGTTTATTTTTTGAAAGATAAAACGGGTTTGTTCATAAACACTTCCTTCTCCAATCAGCTCATCTCCATTAACTGCCGTTGTACCGGCTACTTCTACCACATTACCAATTCGCACTGCTCTTGAATAGCCCACAATCTCCTCCCATGGAGAGCCGGAACTGATATTTTGACGGTTGCTCATCGTTTCTTTTTTGTTGTTTGTTTTGCAGGTGCAGGCTCTCTCTTTCGTGGATAAGTTCCCTCAAAAAAACAGGTAATACCCCGGTAAGATCCGCAGCCATTCTGTTCCTTTATTGTTACAGCTGCATTGGAAAACATAAACTCTATTACACAGTCGCTGTTGCCATCTCTGAAAACAGCCTTTGTTTTGCTCACCCATTCTGCATCACCTTTTACTTCGCCAACACACTCGCCGTTTTGTTTACTGAAGTGTATAAAAAATTTCACAGCTTTTGGTGTTGCAGCATCCCTCACAGAAACCAGATTCTTTTTATCGCTGCTGTAATCGGCCGAGTATTTATTTTTCCGTGGAAGGGTATCAATGGGGTTGCCCATAATTTCATCACTCAAATCTTCGGTACTGTTGGTCATAGCCATGATGAACTTTCCCGACTCATCAATATAATAAATAGACTCGTTGGTCCACATTTCCCCGGTTGCTGTTTTACGTTCCTGTATAAACGAGATGTTGAATTTATTATCTATTCTGCAGTATTTCGACCCGGTTCCTTTTGGCAAATAATTGTTTACATCAACAGCACTTAAAAAAACTGCTTTCTCATTAAAATAAAACAACTGTGCATTGTTCAGTTTCCCTTGTCTGGATTTAATTAAAATATAATGACCATCTTTCTCATCTGTTATCTTTCCTATGAGGTATAGTTTAAGCAGTTTGGTTTTTGGATACAGTTGCTGAAAAACCGAATCGGGGATGAACGATTGAAATGATTTGAGATTAATGAGTGCAGAATCAGACTCTTTTTTATTCAGCAGCTCATCATTAATCAGCACCGGAAAAGAAAGCGGTGCTGCAAGATTGATAAAATCAGCCGCACTGAGATCTTCATCCGTAATTGCCTTTGGTTTATTACCGGTACACCCGGCTATAAAAACAAACAGCAGCAAAGCCATCCATTTTACATGCATACAGTGGTTTTAAGAATTCCCTTAAAAGTAAAGTTTTTGTGCGGAACAGAGAGAAGCATAAAAATTGTACCGTATTGGGATTATTTTTTTAGATTTGTCTAAATTATAATTTCATATCAAATGAATTTTTCAATTGCAGAAGAAAACTACATTAAAGCCATCTGGCGGTTACAGCAATCCGACAGCAATGTGACCACTAATGAATTATCGGCTGAGCTGCAAACTAAGCCGGCATCTGTAACTGATATGCTCAAGCGGCTGAAAGAAAAAAAAATTCTGAACTACGAGCCCTACTATGGCGTAAAACTAAACACAGATGGTAAAAAAATTGCATTAGGCATTATCCGTCGCCATCGTTTATGGGAATATTTTTTAGTTGAAAAGCTGAAGTTTGAATGGGATGCCGTGCATGTTATTGCAGAAGAACTGGAGCATGTAAGCAGTCCTGAATTGATTGAGCGTCTGGATCATTTTCTTGGTTTTCCAAAAGCCGATCCGCATGGCGACCCCATCCCCGACAGCAGCGGAAGAATGGAAACAACCAGACACATCAGCCTCCATCAACTTAAAGAACAACAGCCTGCCGTCGTTAGTGGCGTAAACGATCAGAGCAGTGGATTGCCGGAAATTTTACGTCAAAAAAAAATCAGTATTGGTACAAAGGTTGAAATTAAACAACGTTTTTTATTTGACGGGTCGCTTGAAATTAAAATCCGAAATCAACCACTGATTACACTCAGCGAACAATTGGCAAAAAATATTTTTGTAACGCCGTTATAAAGCAGAAATAAATGAGAGAATGAATTTATTCTGCAACGTGTAACAGTGATTGAACAGCAACACTGTTACAAAGCGCAAAAACAAACAAATGAAAATACAACATACAGATACCTCACTGAGCGAAGTACATGGCTCCGTAGATACCACCAAACCGCAAAAGGGTTGGCGCAGAATATTAGCTTATGCAGGCCCGGCTTATCTGGTAAGTGTTGGTTATATGGATCCCGGTAACTGGGCCACCGATTTACAGGGTGGTGCAAAATTTGGATATCAGTTAATATGGGTATTGCTCATGAGTAACCTGATGGCATTGTTACTGCAGAGTTTAAGTGCAAGATTAGGTATTGTACGCCGCAGAGATTTAGCACAGGCTAACCGTGAAGTATATCCTCCGTTGGTAAATTTTTGTTTGTACATACTTGCCGAAATTGCCATTGCAGCCTGTGATCTTGCTGAAGTAATAGGTATGGCACTGGGTATTTATCTGCTCACCGGTTTACCATTAATATGGGGAGTAGGTATTACTGTCTTTGATACCTTATTGTTGTTATGGCTGCAGAATTATGGCATCCGCAAGCTGGAAGCGTTTATTATTGCACTGGTGGTGATTATCGGTTGTTCGTTTTTAATTGAAATCATTATTGCCAAACCATCATTACCTGAAGTAGCGAAAGGATTTATTCCAACTGCATTAACAAACGAGGCACTATACATAGCTGTTGGTATCATTGGCGCTACGGTGATGCCGCATAATTTATATCTGCACTCTGCATTGGTACAAACCAGAAAAATAGGAGAAGATAAACAGAGCATAAGGCGGGCATTGAAATTTAATTTTATAGACAGCACCATTGCATTAAATGCAGCCTTCTTTGTTAATGCAGCGATTCTGGTACTGGCCGCCACTGTATTTTTTAAAACAGGAAATACGCAGGTGGCAAGAATTGAAGATGCACATCAACTGCTGTCGCCATTGCTGGGCACACAACTAGCCCCCATACTTTTTGCCATTGCATTAATTGCTGCGGGACAAAGCAGTACCATTACCGGTACACTTGCCGGACAAATTGTAATGGAAGGCTATTTACGTTTACGCATCAACCCCTTACTCAGGCGATTGCTCACAAGATTGATTGCAATAGTACCTGCAGTGATTGTTATACTTGTTTATGGCGAGGAGAAGGTAGATGATCTGCTGGTGTTTAGTCAGGTAATTTTAAGTTTACAACTGGGCTTTGCCGTTATACCTCTTATTCATTTTGTAAGTGATAAAAATACCATGGGAGAATTTGCAATAAAAACATGGGTTAAAATTGCAGCATGGCTCATTGCAGCCATTCTGGTGTTTTTAAATGTTCGATTGGTGCTGCAGGAAGTTGCAGTTGTATACAATGCCGAAGGGATGCTGTTCTGGAAAATAATGATCCCGGTTATTGCACTTGGTTTTTTATGGTTGTTTTTAATGATGACACTGCTGCCGCTTATACGTAAACAATTACGGAAAGACAGTCATAAAATGCACAGCGATATCCCCGCACTCAGCAATCTTACTGTACCGCAAATGAAGCATATTGCAGTAGCACTTGATTTTTCTGAGAACGATGAAAAGCTTATTGCGTATGCTTTAAATCAGGGCAGAACAGATGCAGTTTATACATTTCTTCATATTGTAGAAACAGCTCCTGCAAGACTGTTGGGCGATAACAGTGATGATGATGAAACCCGTAAAGACAGGGAACGCTTAGCATACTATGCAGCTACGTTACTGCAAAAAGGTTATCAGGTATCAACAGCATTGGGTTATAACAATCGCATAAAAGAAATTGTACGCATTGTAAAAGAAACCAACTGTGATCTGTTGGTGATGGGTGCACACCGCCACAAAGGTTTAAAAGATTATGTATTTGGCGAAACCATTGAAGCAGTGCGGCACGAACTGGACATACCTGTTCTGATTGTTAATGTTTAAATGATCGTTAAGCAAACAACCCCATTCTGCAGAACGGGGTTGTGATTGATCGCAGAGGGCATTGATTATAAATGTTTGTTACGACCTTTTACTTTTACGTTTGTTTTTACAGGCGCTCCTTTTTTCCCTGAGTAATAGTTGGGCTTTGGCCCTTTCCCGTTTTTAATGACTGCCTGGCGACCGTTATATCCTTTATACTTCGCATACTGCACTTTATGTTTTGAATAACGCAGATAGGGTCTTGGTTCATTGATCACCACTTTATAACCACTGTATAAATTATACGTTCGGTAGCGGTAAGGCAATGCATTTGCATAAATCCAGTTTCCGTTGTTTAAATAAATAAACTGTCTGCGTGGTACATAATAATACGCACCTACATCGGGCAGATAATAATATTCTGCATAATCATAACCGGCAGGGCCCCATGCAGGTTGCAGTCCGATGTTGACATTAATTTGAGCTTTTGTTTCATTTATATATGCAGTGCCCGATAAAAGCAACAGCAATAACAATACTTTTTTCATACGTTTCATTTTTGGTTGAATAATCAGATGCTTTTTATGCAGGATAGTCATATACGATCCTTTGTACTAAAGCGGTTTACTGCCTGTCATTTTTCAAAGTCAGTGCCAAGTTTTGCTACTCCTTCAATTTTACGCTTTAACAACCTGATTTTCAGGGAATAAAAAAGCAGTTCGGCACGAACTGGAAATACCGGTACTGATTGTAAACGTTTAAGATATTACTAAACAAACAACCCCGTTCTGTGGAACGGGGTTGTTACTGAGTAGTAATTTTCAGTTGCTGCTTTATCTACTTAAAGAACAATTCAATCTTCCACCAATATTTATAAAGTACTGCAATTTCTATTGCTTTCAACTGTAAATTGCTGGTTAGAAAAACAAATGACCGCTTTTATTCTTTGTCATAAAATTTGATACGCCGGATCTTTTCAGGATAACCTTTGTGGGAATAATATCCTTTAAGTGTTCCGGTGCGTGGGTATCACGGATTGGGGCGTCTTATTTTGTTACCGACATGTACAAGGGCTGATCAATCCTTTTTAAAGTTTTACAAACTTTCCTGCCAAAGCCTCACTGCCATTACTGCATTTTAGTGTGACTATATAAATGCCGGTATGCAATCCGCTTATATCAAGTTGAACTGTATTGCTACCTGTGCCTGTACTAACTGATTTTTGCATTATTAGTCGACCTGAAATATCAATAACTGAAAATAAAACATTATCTGGCTCCGGCATATCAATGTTCAGGTTAACCCAATTGGAGGATGGGTTGGGGAAGATACCGCTAATGGCAGGCATTGAAGGTCTTTCTCCCCTTATCTGGATAATATTGCTGTACCGGAGATGGTTATCTATATCGATCTGGCTGAGTCTGTAATGCTGTTTGGTACCAGCGGGGTTAGCATCAAAATAATTGTAATGGATAATTTCATTGCTGTTGCCCTGGTTGGCCCTTGTATTTACAAAACCAATTGCTGTGTAATTAAGTCCATCAGTTGAACGCTGTACTTCAAAACCAAGATTGTTTTGTTCTGAAACTGTAACCCACTGCAGCCTGTTAGCAGTACCGCTTCGGTAACCCGAAAAACCTCCCCAAGAGACTGGTAAGACAGTTGAAATGCTACCTGTTATAGTAAAATCTAAAAGACTTGAAGTAAAATTAGTGCTTGCATTGCCAGTTCCTCTTACATCCTCAAAGTAGGTAGTCCATCGGATGCCACCTATTATTGTTCCTGCAGCAAGCCCCACCGTGGTATAATTAAAAGCTCCCATTGCATCATTAGCTCCCGACGTACCGCTTGTTGTAGCAGCAGTACCTACATTCAAAACCGTACCCTTTGAAGCAGCAATATAATTTCCAATTCCTGCCTGTCCTGAAAAATCCTGCTGAAGGACCAATTCCATATTGTGAGGCAGCGCCAAGTGTCCAACCCGGTGAAGTGATGGGGTTGAAAGGGTTGCCGTTTACATCAAGCAACTGAATGACAGAATATTCCCATGCTATGCCTCCTGTATTAAGGCTGCTAAAATTAAAACTTGCATTTGTAACCGTAACATTACTGTTGAAACGGAGTGTAAAAGTATTACCACTAATAGTGCCTGGATTGTTTACAGGTGGAGCGCCAGTATAGCCATGGTCTTCTCGCACACGGGCAATTGCGCCTGCAGGGTTTAGTGTTACTGTTGCAGATCCCAGCGCTCCCGTAAAACTGGTACCGGAAAATGTAAAGTCTTTTATGTCGCCATTGTCAGTACCTAATTTTGCAGCGGTTAGATCGTGAATAGTGTTATACAAGAAAGGCGTACCCCCACTCATTACCTGGGTGGGCACAAGGTTCAGTACTTCGCCGCTGGCAGCTGAACCGGTGAGAAGCTGCAGGTTTGTAAAAGTTTGCCCGGAACTTAATTTAACAGCAATAACTAATGAAAATAATAAGCAAGTCCTTTTCATATTATATTAGTTTAAAGGTCAAAATCTTGTATTATAACATCCAGGTATACAATATTTATTAGTTACTCTGTTTTGCTTTAAGCGGTAATTGTCTTTATTCTTCTTTGTTGCCGAGAAAGAAGAATTTTTTCAAAACAGGTATGTAAAAATAAAATAAAAGAGCTAAATGAAATAAGTGTTTATACTTAATCTGACTAAGCAAAAATATATTTCCTGCGAAAAAGTAACTGAATCACTGCCAGGTTTTTCAGTAGAAAAACGGATAAGATCAAGTTATAAGTTTAATGGGATGCGGAATATGTTGCAGACTACGCTGATTATCCTATAGCTGGCGAGATTGTTTCCTTGCGAGAAATATATCCACCAACCTGCGAAATTGTTGATTTTGATTTTGTGGAAGAAAACAACTTACCCTTTGTATTAAAGCAGATTTCTGATAAGCATTTTTCAAATTCAGTGCAAAATTTTAGACTGCAGTACAAAATGAAAGTTCAGAAAAAATAAATATTGATTTCTTTTAATAGACATGTACTAAAAATAAAAAGGCCTCCGTTGAGAGACCTTTACATGTATAGATAACTGTAAGTTTTAAAAAGCAAATCCAACACCCAGCTGAAAACCGGTGGTTGTCCATTTTTCCTGATCGTTGATGTCATTTATATTGCTGAGGCCAATGGCATAACGTCCATAAGCTCTTACACGCAATATGTTTACTTGTGCACCTATGAGCATAGATAAGTCTCCTTTTTTAAATGCATCCTGTCCGTTCTGCAGCATATTTCTGTTTTTATCAATCAATATTCCAAACTGCGGACCAGCCTGCAGCGTTAATATTTTTACGGGTTTGTATGAAAGCAGAAGCGGAATACTGAGATAATTTAACTGCGGATCAGAAAAATTCTGCTGATCAATATTCTGATAGATGGCTTTGAAACCTGAAACCGTATCGGCATTGATCTGGTTGTACAGTACCTCAGCCTGTATACCAAATTTTTTACCCAATCCGATTTCTGTAAACACACCTGCATGATAGCCTAATGTGTAAGAATCGCTGTAACCTTTACCTTCAATCTTTCCTACATTGGCGCCGAGTTTGGGACCAAACTTAAAACTCTGTGCAAATGAAGCAGATGTTATAACCAGTGTAACAAGAAGAAGAATGCTGTACTTTTTCATACATATGATTTTAGTTGTTTCATTAACGGCCAATTAAGTGCCAATGATTTTTTACCGCTGGTAAAAATATGTTAAGACGATAAACAACACAAAATTAAAACATGAATCCCGTTTGCAGTGTAAAGAGGGTGCTGAACTTATAATCGCTGCTCAGTAAATAATAATCAAAATAAATTTGAGGGTTGATATAAAATTTGCGGATATACCAGGCTACATCCAGTTGCATGCCCAGCGATTGAAAGTTGAATTTTCCGTTTTGAGAATCCGTCTCAGAGTAAGCTGTACTGCGGCCGGGTACATAACGTTGGCGGATAGTTCCTTTTGAATTAACCATCACCGAATTTTTAGTACCAATCAACATCACCGTTGCCTGTGCAGAAAAATAATCTTTCTTACCAAATCCCCCCCAGTCTAACTCATACTTGAGATAGGGAATAAATGAAAAGGAACGAACCCTCACCGAAGATGTATCATTCACAAAAAAATAAAACGTCACTGAATCCGGTCGTACAGGTAATTTAATCCGTTGCGAATCGAGGTAAGAAAGTGTTTCTCTGTAACGCCCGCCGGAGTAGCCCGTCAGTGCTCCGCCTCTCCAACGTTTATTACCCCCTTCGGCATAAAACAAAAAATCATTATCGTAAGGTGAGCTGCTGTTTACAAATTCTTTTTTGTCTGCAAATCGTGTATAAGATAATCCGTAAGCATAGTTTTCTTTTCTGATCTGATCATAAGAAAAACTAAGTGCATGTTGAAGCAACTGTGTTTTTTTTTCTTCCAGTAAAATAAAACTGCTGTAAGAAAAACTCAATCCGCTTTTATGATAGTAAGCAACATTTGGAGTAAGGCTGATATTGCTTGCATATTGCTGTGCATTTAACGCCACATTTTTTACACTGAACTGAGTATTGCCCACTCCTGCCCCGATTAAGAAATACGTCTTTGGCTGCACAAGTGAATCATACAACTTTAAAAAATCATCTAACTCTTTTTCAATAGAGTCTTTATTAATGGGGATGGAATCAGCAACCGTTTCCTGTGCAAACGAGGAACCGGCAAGCAACAAGGCCAGAAAGAGTTGAATAAGTGGTTTAGGCATAAAATCAGGACGGCAAAACAAATAGACCAACCAATTGCAAGTTAGTTTAATCGCAGGAAAAGAAATTTCACCAAAACTAAAAACAGAGTTGCTGTTAACTGAGTTCGATCAATGTAATCTCAGGTAATATGCCCACACGCCCGGGGTAACCAATAAAACCAAACCCACGGTTTACGTACAATTTTTGATTGGCCTGCTCATACAAACCTGCCCATTGTTTGTACACATACTTTACGGGACTCCATTTAAAGCCTGGAATTTCTACACCAAACTGCATACCGTGCGTATGACCTGCTAGTGTAAGATCAATATCGGTGAATGTTGATGTTATTTCTGCATTCCAGTGAGAAGGATCATGACTCATCAATATTTTAAAGGGGGCTTCTTTTGCAGGCGCATGCGTTTCGGTTAATTTACCAAAAGAAGGAAAGTTTGCTTTTGCACTGGTATTATCAACACCCATTAATGCAATCTGCTCACCGTTTTTTTCAATCAACACATGCTCATTGCGTAATAATTTCCAGCCCAGATCGGCGTGTACTTTTTGTACCGCTTCTGCATTGGAAATTTGTTTTTGCCTCACTTCTTCTTTTGTTGCTCCGGTAGGAAAACCAAAATCATGATTGCCAAGTGTTGAATACACTCCATGTTTTGCTTTAAGACTGCTGAACACATCCATGTACTCTTTCATTTCCTCCGCAGCATTATTTACCAGATCACCGGTAAATAAAATGATATCGGCATTTTGCTGATTGATTTTTTCAATACCACGCATCACTGCCTGCTTATCGGTAAAACTTCCGCTGTGAATATCGCTGATATGAATAATCTTAAATCCCTTAAACGCCGCCGGCAGATTGGAAAAACTCAACGCAATTTTTTGCAGATTGTATTTGTATTTATTTCCAAAACCATACAACAGAGAAGTAAACAATCCACCACCTACAGCAAGACCGGCCCAGCTTAAAAAAACAGATCTGGTAATACCTGTTGCATCACCCGTATTTTTTGGATTCCAGGAAGGGATAAATAAACTGCCGATCCATTGAACAATTCTTCGTGTATCATCTACCAGAAAAAAAGCACTGGCCAGCAGTTTGGCAAGGAATAATCCGATAACAACTGCAAACGCATAGGTACGCAAAAGTTTATGCCAGTTTTCATAATTGGTGAACACAATGCTGAGCATTAAGGCTATTGAAAGAATGCTGATACCCCAGTAAGTCCCGAGCACAATCCACCTTGTTTTGGGTTGCCAGTTTACTGCCACTGATTTTAACGCCTGGTATACGTAAATATCCACCAGAATCAATATCAATAAAAATATCCAGGAGCCTGCTAATCTTCTCATAAATGATGAACGTTATAAAATAAAAAAAGCTGCTTTTGATACACTACCGGCGGCTTCTATTCCCTGTAACATACGGGGGATAACTATTGTTCCCGAATATTATGCCGAACCCTTATTTTTGTCAGTATGGCATTGCGTACTTAAGAATCCTTCGTAATTGCTGTCGTTGAGTCGTTTGAAACTACTTCCTTCATGAAATTTACATACTACGGCCATTCTTGTTTTGGTATTGAGATCAAAGGTAAAAAACTGTTGTTTGATCCGTTTATTACACCGAATAAACTGGCTGCTGCAGTAAATGCAGATGAAGTGGAAGCTGATTATATTTTTGTAAGTCATGGTCATGAAGATCATATAGCCGATTGTGTATCCATTGCCAAACGAACCGGTGCGCTGGTCATCTGCAACTGGGAAATTTATCAATGGCTGCTGAAGCAGGGAGTAGAAAATGTTCACCCCATGAATACGGGTGGCAGAAAGAGTTTTGATTTTGGAACGGTTAAGTGTGTACATGCACAACACTCTTCTTCCTTACCCGATGGAAGTTATGGCGGCAACCCCATGGGTTTTGTTGTTGCCTGCGAAAAAAACTTTTATTACAGCGGAGATACGGCATTAACACTGGATATGCAGTTGATTCCGCAGGGATCACCCATTGCGTTTTCTATTATGCCCATTGGCGATAACTTTACCATGGGAATTGAAGATGCAGTAAGAGCAGCTCACATGATCAGTTGCCATTCCGTAATTGGTGTGCATTACAATACGTTTCCTTATATTGTTATTGATGCTGAAAAAGCAAAAGCACATTTTGAACGCAACGGACTGGAGTTGAAATTGCCGGGTATTGGAGAAACCATCGAGTTATAAAAAAGACAGATTGTAAATACAGCAGATAAGAAAAAATTATGGGCCGAATTATTGGAATAGCAAATCAGAAAGGAGGAGTTGGTAAAACCACCACAGCAATTAATCTCGCTGCAAGTTTTGCTGTGCTTGAGTATAAAACATTATTGGTTGATGCTGATCCGCAAGCCAACAGCACTACCGGTGTTGGGTTTGATTTGCACAATGTGCAGCAGAGCCTGTACGATTGTTTTGTAAATGGTGCCAATGCTAAAGATGTAGTATTGAAAAGTGAAATCCCTCATTTAGACCTCATTCCATCGCATATAGATTTGGTTGGTGCCGAAATTGAAATGATTAATCAACCCAACAGAGAAGGGGTATTAAAACATTTATTGCAACCTTTAAAAGATGATTATGATTTTATTGTAATTGACTGCTCTCCTTCGCTGGGCTTAATTACAGTAAATGCATTAACAGCAGCCGATTCTGTATTGGTTCCTGTACAAACTGAATTTTTTGCATTAGAAGGTTTGGGTAAATTACTCAACACCATCAAAATTGTACAAAGCCGTTTAAATCCGCAATTGGTGATTGAAGGAATATTAATGACCATGTATGATGGCCGTTTGCGTTTATGCAATCAGGTGGTGAGTGAAGTGCGCCGTCATTTTGAAGGTATTGTATTCGACTCCATCATTCATCGTAATACACGTTTAAGCGAAGCTCCCAGTTTTGGTAAACCTGTTATTTTGTATGATGCAGATAGTAAAGGGTCCATAAACTATCTCAACCTTGCCAAAGAAATCTTACAACGCAACAACCTCACCAAAATGAACCAGGAAGACAAGATCATTGAAATGGAAGATGAGGAAGAAAGCGTTTAGCTGTTAGCTTCCAGCTATGAGCAAGTACCCTTTGCTCATCATTAAAATTAATCTTCTCATTTAGATTATTACAATTTACAACTCTGCTGCTTTTGCTTGCAGCTTGTAGTTCATAGCTAGCTGCTTTCTCTTTACTTTTGCCCCATGGTAACGAACAAATCTCCACGCATTATTTTTATGGGTACACCTGAATTTGCTGTTGCATCGTTAGATGCTTTGGTGAAACAAGGCTACAATGTTGTGGCAGTTGTTACGGCTCCCGACAAACCTTCAGGTCGTGGTATGAAGATGAATGAAAGTGCCGTAAAGAAATATGCAGTTGAACAAAACATCCCTGTTCTTCAACCCGAAAAATTAAAGAACCCTGCTTTTATTGAAGAATTAAAATCATACAACGCAGACTTGCAGATTGTAGTGGCCTTCCGAATGTTGCCTGAACTGGTTTGGAATATGCCGCCAATGGGCACCATTAACGTACACGGAAGTTTATTGCCACAATACCGTGGTGCCGCACCTATTAACTGGGCCGTTATCAATGGCGAACCCGAAACAGGTGTTACCACATTCAAACTGAAACACGAAATTGATACCGGTGATATTTTGTTACAGGATTCTTTTCCGATAGCTGAAAATGATACAGCAGGTGAAGTGCATGATCACATGAAAGAAGTTGGGGCGAAGCTGCTGATAAAAACTGTTGAAGGATTGGTGAACGGAACGTTGGAAGAGAAACCGCAAAGTGAAATCGAAAGTGGGAAGTGGAAAGTTGAAAGTGAAAATAGAGCTGACTCCAACTCATCACTCATCACTCATCATTCATCACTCAAACATGCACCAAAGATTTTTACAGAGACCTGCAAAATAGATTTCAGCAAAACAACAGAAGAAGTGCATAATCTCATTCGTGGGCTATCTCCATTTCCCGGGGCCTTTACAAGTTTTCATGGAAAGATGATGAAGATCTACCGGTCGAAAAAGGAAGCGGATCGGGACGCTAAAGGCGGCCTGAACCCTGATGAACAAAACATTCAGGCCGGTGAAACCGTCCCGACCGAATTCATCACCGATGGAAAAAGCTTTTTAAAATTTGTCTGCAACGATGGCTATGTGCATGTACTGGAACTGCAACTCGAAGGCAAAAAGAAAATGATGATTGAAGATTTTTTGAGGGGATACAGAAGTTAAAATAGAAGTTATGTTTATTATCCTTACTGATCAAAAGAAGATCCTTTTTTTATTTGATGTGAAAATTGATTCTTCTGTAGTAATGTGTTGATAAATTGCCTGAACGTTTTGCTAAGTCCATCTGCGAGATAATATACTTCATCCCCTTTTCCAACCTTCCCTTGCTTTTGAGCGGGGATACTAATACTAGACCTTAACCGATTACAATCTAAGCAAATTGAAACTTGAGCAACAACCTTGCCTTTTAGATAATACACAAACCCAACATGTGGATCAAAACAAGAAGCGGTTACACCCCCAAACGATTTTTTATCTCCAAATTTAGCATTCAGATTTTTTATAGTTGAGCTATCAAGTTGCTGTTGTTTTTTTATTGACTTTGTTAATTGATCCTTTTCATTGACAATGAAAATATCAGCGTCTTTTCCTCCTTCAAAATCATACATGATAACTTTATCAAATTTCAACTCAAGAAATGGACTCTTTGAGGTCTGACTGATTGAAATAAAAGGTATAGCTAACAATAAGAGAAGTATTCTGCACATACTTAAATAATTTCTTGGCTTCATAAAACAAGATTGCGATAATAAAAAATAAAGGAGATGATTAAAGCAACCATCTCCTTTATTTGAGCTCTTTATCTTTTATGTTCGTATTATTAACCGCCGTCAGGGTTTACAACCGCTGACGGGGTTGCTTACTTCGTACTTTCAACTTCTAACTTCGTACTTATTTTATTTCCCCCACACCAATTCCGCATTAAACTTTTCCGCACTGATCCCCAATTGCGATGCTGCTGCATTACTTAAACGGAACATCAAACCACTGCCCGGACTTGTTTCTTCTACCCCGCCCAATACTTTGGCATAAACTGCTTTTCCGTTTGCCGGGTTTTTAATCAACACAATCGTTCCTTTTTCTACACGATCAATGAGCACATAATATTTCCCATCGCTCCAGCCGCTGGTGCTTTTAAATACAGAACCTGCTCCTGCATTCCCATTTACTTGCTTGCCGTTATTAGTCTGTCGGTTAAATTCATCTTTAAAAAAACCATTACCCGAATAGCTGGCTGCTGACACGTCTATCTTTGGTTCATCTTTTTTTACTTCAACTTTTGGAGGATCCTGTTTTACAGGCTCTTCTTTTTTTGCAATAACAGGCTCCTGCTTTTTAGGCTCTTCTTTTTTTACTTCAGCTTTCGGTTCCTGTTTTACCAATGTTGGTTCACTCCGCACATTCATCCCCTGCGCTGCAAGGGGTGATAATGTTTTATCAATTTTTAAAAAACCAATGATCACTTTACTGCCAACACTTACCGCATCGCTGTTTAAATTATTCCATGATTTGATGGAAGCATTATCTGTTTTAAACAACTGACTGATTTTTGTAACCGACTCCCCCTGTTTTACCACATGATAAACGGGTACCACTGTTTCATTTTCTTTTCTTGTTCCTGTTTGCCAGAAGTTGACTTCATTCAACGGAATTTTTAAAGCCTGACCAATACTTAATGGTGAGGTAAGCTCCAGTCCGTTGTAAGGAGCAAATATTCTCGGGCTGAGATTATAAATCCGCCCGATGCTGTAAAAATTTTCTTTGGGGCCAATACTATGGTTCAGGTATGGTTGATTGCTGTTATCCAACTGCACCAGCAAAGGAGTAGTTTGTGCAAAAGCAGCAATACTGATCAATAAAACAAAAACAAACGAAAAGGCTCTCTTCATGGTGAATGTAATTTACTCAGCAAAGATGCAGAATTCTCAGAAAGAATCGTACCAAAGAAAAGCTTAACGATTCTTTTGCTAACATTGCAGCCAGATGAGTACGGCCAAACCGAAATACTATGTTGTATGGAAAGGGAAAGAACCCGGTATTTATACCAATTGGAACGATTGCAAACAACAGGTAGAAGGCTTTGCAGGTGCGGCATACAAGTCATTCACAACCCGTATGGAAGCAGAGCTTGCTTACAAAGAACATTTTGCCCGGCATATTTATAAAAAAGAGAAAGAAACTGCTGTGAAAGATTTCTCCGCTGTGGGCAATCCCATTCACGACAGTATTGTGGTAGATGCGGCATGGAACAGTGTACAGAAAGATATGGAGTACCAGGGTATTTTGTATAAAACCAATTCACGCATTTTTCATACAGGTCCTTTGGCAAATGGCACCAATAACATCGGTGAATTTTTAGCCATTGTGCATGCACTCGGTTATTGCAAAAAACATGGGTTGGATAAAATGCCTATCTATAGTGACAGCCGCAATGCCATTGGTTGGGTAAAAGCAAAAAAATGCAAAACCAATCTGGAAGAATCGGCAAAAACCAACCATATTTTCGATCTCATCCATCGTGCAGAAAACTGGCTGCAGGAAAATACATACAAAAACAAAATCCTGAAATGGGAAACCAAAGCATGGGGCGAAAATCCTGCAGACTTTGGGCGAAAATAAAATTGCTTCAATTTACAGATCACAGACCAACTTCAATTCTTTCAATTTTTTCTGGCAGGGTTCTTGAAAATACAAGTCATTATTCACTTTAAAATTTACTTGTATGAGCATGAAATTAATTTTTTCCTGTGTGGCTGCAGGTGCAGCAATAGGTTTGTTACTGGCACCCGACAGCGGTTCGGCCACAAGAAATAAAATTGTACATACCATTGATGATTTAAAGGAGCGGCTGTACAAAGTAAAATCAACCGGAGCTGATGAACTGGAAGAGTTAAAAGAAATTTTCAGTCGTGAAATTAAAGGCTTAAAAGAAGACACACGGACACGCATACTCGACATGCTGCAGGCTGCAAAGCATGCAGGTAACAGAGTAAAAGAACAAATGGCCGTATAACCCATGAAGAGCACATGTACAAAGGAGCTGTGATGGCTCCTTTTGTATTATTAAACTTTAGAGGCTACCTTGCTGTAATCAAAAAAGAAGTAAACATCGTTTCACTTTACAGCAGGATAATTTACAATTATGTGGATATTCAGGATCAATCGTCTATTTCGTAACAGCTTGCGTTTGTTAAGCATACTGTTTATTATTGGCCGGCATTTTTTGAAGAACTGGCTATATGGCATCCGTCTGTTTCGAAAAGTAATTGATCCCAAAGGAAAAAAATTAACCACCAGAGCAGAGCGGATACGATTGATGATTGAAGACCTTGGTCCCCCGTTTATCAAGTTTGGACAAATCATTGCCGACCGTCCCGATCTTGTATCTGAACAACTCCGCAACGAATTAAAAAAACTGCAGACTTCGGCCAAACCATTCGACAATCATCTTGCCTTTTTGATCATTGAAGAAGAACTGGGAGCACCTGTACATGAAGTATTTGCCATGCTCGAGCATACTCCATTAGCATCGGCATCCATAGCGCAGGTGTACAGAGGAACGTTGCATAACGGTGATCAAGTAGCGGTGAAAGTGCAACGCCCTCACATCAAACAAAAAATAAGTATTGATCTTGTTTTAATGAAAGTACTTGCAGAGCAGGTGGTGAAATCGAATCCTGAAATTGCAAATTTTAATGTGATTGGTTTTGTAGAAGATTTTGGCACCATCATCAAAAAAGAACTCGACTTTACCAATGAAGCATCTAACATGTTGCGGTTTGCCGAAATGTTTAAACAGGATGATCATTGTTATATTCCAAAAGTATATAACCAGTACAGTACACAAAAATTACTGGTGATGGAATTTATTACCGGTGTGGAGCCGGATGAAAAAGCACAGTTACTTGCAAAAGGTTTCGATACACATCAAATTGCAGAAAACGGTACACAAATTCTGTTAAAGATGATTTTACAGTATGGTTTTTTTCATGCCGATCCGCATGCCGGCAATTTACTCATCAGAGGAAACAACCAGGTTGTATTACTCGATCATGGAATGACAGCCAGCCTGAAACCCGCACAGATACAGGCTCTCATCAACTTTATGCTGGGCTTTGCAAGACAGGATACGCACCGCATAACAAAGGCTTTACTTGGTTTACTTGAAATTGGTTTCTACAAAGATCAGGCAGATCTTGAATTTGAAATCAGTGAACTGATACAGAAGTACAGTTATATTTCGTACGACAAAGTAGACCTCTCCGGCTTGATGGCAGAAACTTTTAAAGTCATTCTCCGTCACGGATTAAGAGTGCCTTCCAATTTATACATGCTCCTGAAAGCACTCGGAACCATTCAGAAATTTGCAGAAGCACTGGATGCAGATATTTCACTAATAAATATGATTGAGCCTTACGCCAAACAAAAGCTGAAAGAAAAATTCAGCTTTGATGCCATTGTAAATAAAGTGTTGAATTCTGCTGAGGATTACCTCTATATCGTTGACCGTTTACCTTCTGATATTAAGGAAGTGATGAATAACCTGCGTAAGGGTGTATTGAAACATGAAATTAATTTCAGGGAAGACAGTTTTACCAACAAAGCGTTACGGCAAAATTTTAACCGGCTTGCTTATGTGTTTATTCTGGGTTTGCTGATGATCTGCTCCACTTTGCTTATGATCTTTCAGCCGGAGAAAGAAGTTGTACGTGTACTGTTTTACTGCAGTGTGTTTGCAATGATCTGGACAGGCATTAAATTACTCTTTAATACAAAGTTCAGGTAACAATCAACGCATGAGTATACGCCATTCCTTTGGATAATAATTATTTATGCGGTTGCCCAACAGTTTCATCCAGCCAAGCGGAACGTTGTTGTACATAGCCAAAGCCCAGCCTTTCTGTTCACTTGAAATATTGAAATCATTTTTACGCAAATAGTCCAACGCCTGATTAAGATCAAGATCAACTTTTAAAGCATCCGTTTTCAAAATGGTTGATACTGCCAATGCATGCTCAGGCAGTAAATCATTTTTTGCAATGGTTCCCAACTCTACTCCTGCATAACGCACTTTCAGTTCCTGCATCAGGTATTGAATGGTTTCATTCCATTGTATTGGAACAGCAGCAATATGCTGTCCTTGCTTGATGAAGCTGAGTCCATCTATTGATTGCAACCAGTTTGCTGCAACAGTTGCTTCCTGCTTTGTTGCAAGCTGTGTGTGTTTTATTTTTAAACGAACAATATCCGTCTCTTCTTTTTTTCTGAATGCTGCAATAAAAAAACCTTCGCCTTTTACTTTATAAGGCCAGAAACGATAACCATACATTCCAGTTGAAGTTTGCGCTTCATCAATTCCCCATTCTTGCTCAATCTTTAACCTTAAACCTTCAACCTTAAACTTTTCTTTCATCCAATCAAGTATTTCTTCATCTTCCTCAGTTGAATAAGAGCAGGTAGAATATATCAGCACTCCATCTTCTTTCAAACAACTCCAGGCATCGGCTAAGATGCGCTGCTGTCGCTGGCTGCAGAGTTGAACGTTTTCTTCGCTCCACTCCTTGATCGCTTCCGGATCTTTGCGAAACAAACCACTGCCACTGCATGGCGCATCAATCACCAGTACATCAAACAAACCTTCCAGCTTTGAAAAATCTCTTGGATCATTATTGGTAACAAGCACATTACTGCTGCCCCACTTAATAATATTCTCTTTGAGTATCTGCACTCTTGTTTGAATCACTTCATTACTCACCAGTAAACTTTCTTTACTGATGATAGATTGCAATAAAGTTGACTTACCACCGGGCGCCGCACATACATCTAATACCATTAAAGTCTTTGACAGATCCGCCGTTTGTTTGAGTGCCTGTTCTAAAAACATACTGCTGGCTTCCTGCACATAATAGGTTCCTGCATGAAAGAATGGATCTAATGTAAACGAAGGACGTTCGCTGAGATAATAACCAGACGAAGACCAGGGAACTGCCCTGAGCGAAGTCGAAGGGTGCTCTTGCCATACATCGAGCGAAGTCGAGATGTATGGCTTCAATGGATTTACACGAATAGATACAACCTGCTCACCACTTGCATGCACCGTTTCAAACGCTTCTTTGTTGAAGCCATTTGTATTATTAAGTGAACTAATTAAGGAAGGCGGCAGACTCATTTATTTACTCAATTTCTTTTTTCATTTCCCATGTTCCTGTACATAGATATTCTATCATATCCCCTCCTGAATCTTCAACTTTTGTTACAATCTCCCAATCACCTAAAAACTTATGATCTGATTCTGTGTACTCGCCATGATAAATAATTTCGTGTGAAGGTTTAAAAAAGTCATCCTGAACATTCCCGTCTTCATCAAAAAAAGTTGCATGATTATATTTCTTGACAAAACTTATCACTCCATCTTTTATAAATCCTTTGATAAGGGCAAGATCTGCATTAGGCGATACCCCAACGCCACCCATTTCAAAACATTTCCCTTCAAACTCTCCATTTTTGGCTTCCAGAAACATCATAAACTCAACAGACTCTCCTTCGATAGCTCCATATTCAGGACCATACCAAAAGCTTCCTTTCCATTGACCTGTAATTTCAATTTGATTCGGCATTATACAAAAAATTAAAACCTGATTACAAAATGTTCCTTCTCTTTCTGTTCTTTCCTCAAAAAAACCAGTCCAATAAAAAAGAGATCAACAGTTAAAGTTACAGATGGGTGTTGTTTGATCAGCTCCCATGCATCTTCCATCTCTTTGCTCCAGTGAATATCATCAAACACAAACACTGTATCAGCAGTTGTTTTTACAAGCAGCTGTTCAAAATAACAAAGTGTTGGATCTTTGCGGTGATTGCCATCAATAAAAATAAAATCAAAAGGCGTTGAAGATGCTGCAAGAGTTGATACCAGTGTTTCATCAAAATTTCCCGTAACCACTTTCACATTCTTCAACTGTAAATCAGCAAACTGCTGTTGTGCTATTTCAGCAATAGCCGGAGAGCCTTCCATTGTGATGACTGCTGCATCAGGTTTTGCTTTAGCAAGATATGCTGTGGTGATTCCCAGTGAAGTTCCCAGCTCCAGTATTTGTGTTGGTTGAACATACTGTACCAGTCTGTACAACAGCTGTGCATATTTTTTTGGCTTGAGTGATGTAGCTGCAATCTGTTGTACCACCCGTTGCTTTGTTAACCCTTTCACAGAACCGGCACCAAAATCTTCTACAGTAATAATTGTTTCATTCTTCAATAACCTTCTACGCTGCTGTTCAATTTCTTTATATGCTGCATAGTTTGTTTCATCATTCAAGACTTTTACTACCAGATCAAATACAAACGGCGAATGTATGCCGTGCCCCTTTCCATTGGCGGCAGTAAAGTAGTAGTTAAGATATTTTAAACCAAGTTGAAAAACAGAATACATCAGAAAATGAAAAATTGAAAATCAAAAATAGGAAATGAAGAAGCGTAAGATGGTTCTACTTTTCAGTTTGAACTTTTTACTTTTCACTTTTCCTGTCCCACTGCTGTATAGTAAATGAATAGGCATGTTTTTCATCTGCAGCAAAATCAGTGAACTTTGTTAACTCCCACTCGTTAATATTGACTTCAGGAAAAAATACATCCGCTTCAAAATGCGCATGCACTCTTGTTAAATAAATACGGTTGGCTAAGGGCATTACCTGTTCGTAAATCTGTGCGCCACCTGCAATACAGATTTCTCTTGTCTCCAGCTTTTTTGCCTGCTCCAGCGCATCATTCAGTGAAGAAGCAAACCATACATTGTCGTATGCAGATTGCAAATCTGCAGCCCTTGATACAATAATATTGGTGCGGCCGGGCAAGGGTTTACTGCCAACCGATTCAAATGTTTTTCGTCCCATGATTACGGGCAAGGCCCATGTGCTGTTTTTAAAAAACTTTAAATCAATCGGCAAGTGCCAGAGAAGTTGATTGCTCTTGCCAATGGCATTGTTTGTTGATGCGGCAACGATTAAACTGATTGTCAATTTTGTAATTTATAATTGTTCTGATAAACTTACACAGCAACCGGTGCTTTTATTCCGGGATGGCTCTGGTAATTTTCTAATGTAAAGTCTTCGAACTTAAATTGAAAAATATCTTTTACTGCAGGATTTAATTTCATGGTTGGCAAAGGAAAAAAATCTCTGCTCAACTGCAGCTTTACCTGCTCCATATGATTGCTGTAAATATGCACATCGCCAAATGTATGTACAAAATCGCCGGGCTCTAAATCGCAAACCTGCGCAATCATCAGCGTAAGCAAAGCATAGGATGCAATATTAAACGGCACACCCAGAAACACATCGGCACTGCGCTGATACAATTGGCAACTAAGTCTCCCATCCGCTACGTAAAACTGAAAAATAGTATGACAAGGCATCAACGCCATCTTTGACAGTTCGGCCACATTCCATGCACTGATGATGAGACGGCGGCTGTCCGGATTTTTTTTGATTTGACTGATGAGATCTGTAACCTGATCAACCACAACTCCGTTTGCTCCTTCCCAGCTTCTCCATTGTTTGCCATAAACGGGACCAAGCTCTCCGTTTTCATCGGCCCATTCGTCCCAGATACCAACACCGTTTTCTTTGAGATAAGCAATATTTGTTTCTCCTTTTAAAAACCAAAGCAGCTCATGAATAATACTGCGCAGATGCAGTTTCTTGGTGGTAACCATGGGAAACCCTTTGCTTAAATCGAAACGCATCTGGTAACCAAACACACTTTTTGTACCCGTTCCTGTGCGGTCTGTTTTTTCGGTTCCCGATTCCAGAATATGGCGCAGCAGATCATGATATTGTTGCATAGCTGCAAGTTAATTAAAAGCGGTAAGCAGGCCGCAAATGCGGCAAAGCTGTGGGGAAGATGTGGAAGAAACTACTTCTTCTTAATGGTTAAATATTTTTGAACCCCGATATACAAGCCGGTATTATTTCCATTTATTTCAAGCGAACCAAGGCGGCCGTTAACAGAAACGCCAAGGCCCAAAGATGCAATAACCTTAATCCCTTGCTGATTGCTATACCAGTTGTTTATTTGATTTGGAGTAGTCTCATTTCTTGATTTTGAATAAAATACAGGCAAAGATCCCTGCCCGAAAAGGCTCACTACATTTCGCTTACCTAAAGGCACATAGTAACGCAAAAAAGGTGCAAGTCCAAGATCTATGCTTCTGCCTTTGTATTGATACCTGGTTACTGACGGCGGACTGGTTGAATAGTCATAACTATCATTGAAAGAGGAATAATTACTGAAACCGATAATTGCAGATGCTCCAACCAAAAAATTTCGTTCAACAAACCAGCCGTATGAGGGAAGTGCAAGTAATCCATAATCTTTTGAATCATTGCTAATATCCAGAATTGTTACAGAATTAATAGGATAACCTCCTGCTACACCTATTTGTATTCCAACGGCCTTTGCTCCACGATCAAAATAGTTTCGGTATGATGGGCGATCTTCTTTTTGAGCAAACAAAGAAAAGGAGATAATTAAAAAAAATGAACTGAGCAGAACATGGTTTGTATTTCTCATAATAAGCAGGTTTTGTAAAGTAAAAACGCCGCAGGCAATCGTTTTATTATGAAGCGACGATAAATAAAAGAATTTTATTGACAGCTTATTTAAGAATGAATCTGAGAAGATATTACCTGTCAAACAGCAATCTATGTGAACCCCGATTACAGCGTGCTGGTTTCTCAGCATGTGCAAACAGCTTAAACCGGAATCCGGTAAATACCTATTTGTAGGTATTTACAATATGACAACTGATCTATTATTTTGTATGCAGGAAAGAAATTAATAAAAAAGGTTCGATTCTTTTTCTTTTCAGGTGATTTCACCCATGAATAAAAACAAGCCGGGAATTATTTTCATTCAACCAAACAAATAACCATTATAAAACCATCAAACTTTACAATTATGAGAAAAACATTCATCGCATTGCTTTGTATTTCATTAAGCCTTTCCCTTTCTTCTTTAAAATGTAAAAAAGATACCGGAGAAGAGGAAAACAGCGAGATCGTTGGTAATCCCGGCAACCCCCGTTTCAATTTACGTTTTACCAATGAAACCAATGTGGATCTGGATCTGTATGTACGAACGCCCAATGGTACTGTTATCAGTTATTCCAATTCAACCGGACAGGGTGGCACATTAGATGTGGATTGTCTTTGCGGATCATACCCCGACGGACCAAGTGAAAATATTTACTGGACAGATGGCACAGCACCCAATGGTACTTATCAATACTGGGTTGAGTATTATGATGATTGCAGTGGGGGTACACCTTCATCCACTTTTACATTACGTTTAATGAAAAACGGAACTATACTGGAAACAAAAACAGGCACCTTAAGTGCCAGCAACCAAAAATCAACTGTTTACTCTTTCACAAAGTAAAACCAATAAAAAACCCGGAACATGTTCCGGGTTTTTTATTATGCTGATTTTCTCCGTTTCAATTCCCTTTTAATTAATGCCAGCTCTCTTCCTGTTTGTCCGCTCATAGAACTGTTTTCCTGCGCCCTGCGCATAAGATAAGGAATCACATCTGCAATAGGACCAAATGGTAGATACTTGCTGACTGAATAACCCGCTTTAGCCAGATTAAATGTGATATGATCACTCATGCCATATAATTGACTGAAATGTACATGCGGATGATGATGCTGCAAACCTTTACTATGCAGCAACTGAGCAGCCAGCAAATTACTTTGCTCGTTATGAGATGCAACAATCACGGCAATACGATCAACATGTTGCAGACAAAATTCAACGGCACGGTTGTAATCATTGTCGCAGCTTTCTTTATCGGGTTGAATGGGATCCTGATAACCCAACTCGGCAGCACGTTTCCGCTCTTTTTCCATATACGCACCACGTACAATTTTTAATCCCAGGATGAAGTTGCGTTGCTCTGCCGCTTCATAACAATCATGGATGAACTGGTATCTGTCGTGCCGGTAAAGTTGTGCGGTATTGTAAACAACTGCACAAGATTTATTATACTGGTCCATCATCAGCATCGTTAATGCATCTACAGGATCCTGTATCCAGGTTTCTTCAGCATCTACCAGCACTCCAATTTTTTTAGCTGCAGCTGTAGAACAGATTTTTTCCATACGGTTGCAAACTTTTTGCCATTCAATTCGCTCATCGGCACTTAATTGCTCCAATACTTTTTCGTAGCGCTTTACTAATGTACCGTTCGCTGTATGCATCAAGGCATCCATTTTTTCTAACAATGCAAAACGAGCAATGCCGGTTACTTTAATACTGATGAATGGAATGTTGGCCTGTGTGGAAGCATACTCAATAACTTTAATAAATTGCTCGGAACTGTGATCTTTTTCATCTTCTCCGTAATCACCACCTTCTACTCCATAATCAAGGATCACCTGTACATGAAACTCTTCTAACCTGTCTGCAACTTTGGCTGTTTCCTGTAATGTTTCTCCTCCTACAAACTGTTCAAACAACGTATCCTTGATTAAACTTTTTACCGGCAAACCAGATTTAATGGCCCAGGGAGTTATCCGTGTACCTAATTTCACCAGCCAATTGTAACCCATTGATGAAAACAGAAAGTGTGCTTTCTTTAATTGTTTATCATCTTTATACTCAAATGCATTTGCGGTATTATCAAATGTAACTTTAGAAGAAGAATCCATGCAATCGTAAATTAAGGGGGTAAAGATAAATCAAAAAGACTCCCGCCATCATTCTGTCTTTCGGGTTAGTTCTATCAGTACATTGGTAGTAAAACCGGGCTGTATTATCCTTGTTATTATTTCGCCCTGCCAGATAAACTTCATGCGGATGTTGATCCTTTTTTGTACAACCGACTGACTTACGATGAGCAAATCATTGATGCCTTTTGGTAATTCTTTAAATCTTAAACGAAGTGGCTTTTGCAAAAGATCCTGTAACTCCGCAACGGGATTACCATTTACATAAACAGCAATAGAATCATGTTTACTTGAATCGATAGTTGATAATTCCAGCACTACATCACTGCTGTCAACTTCAAGATTCAATACGTTTTTAATAAACCGGTCCTGCATGGGTAAACGTATACCGGCGGTTTCATACCACTCATATATGTTGCTGATGTAGCCTTTTATTTCATCTTCTGCCATTGGCGAAATACTTTCGGCAACTTTAACACAACTCATCACATCCGTATTTCCGTTTTTCCATACCCAGTTTCCCTGGAGCATACAGGAAGAATCACGCTGTTTATATACAAGCAATATTAATTGGAGAGCCTGACAATCACTTTCTTTGATTGCAATGGCCCGTTGCACTTTTTGCCATTTAAAATCTATACGACCGTTTACAGTCGCACCTGTTACAAAATAATCACAACCATATACTGTACCCTTTTCTACACCTCGTGTGTAAAGAATACCAAACCAGCTTCCTTCACTTTGCAGCAGTTCAAGTCTTACACGCATACCTTTATCACCATCTTCACGCATGTTTAACCTGCCTTCCCAAACTCCCGAGAGGTTTTGAGCAGAGAGAACTAATAAGGGCGAGCAAAAAAGAAATATGAACGTAAGTCTGCGCATACTTGAATAACCAAATATAATAAACTGTCTTTTGCAATAACGCAAGTTGATTAATGAACAAAAAAAAGCGACCCTGTTTTTAATAACAGGATCGCCATTACAATAAACTTTCTCAACCATTAAAATATATAACGGAAACCAAACTGTATTTGCCAACGGCTCTGCAATTCAGGATTTGCTATAAATGTTTGTGTTAACGATGGATCAAACCTGTATGAAGGAACTGAACCGGAAAGACCAACAGATAACGGCTGGAAATAACCGGAGGTTGTTGCATACCGTCTTACACCCCATTTGCTGTTGATGAAATTTCCAAGATTAATAAAGTCAAAACTAAATTGAACGGTTTGCTTATTATCTTTTCCAAATTTCAAGTCTTGTAAAATGCGGAGGTCAATCTGGCTGTACCATGGAGTCGTACCGCCATATTTTTCGGTATACTTTCCACGCAGTCCGTTGAGATATTTATCCTGCACAATATATTTCTGGAAAGCCAAACGCTGAGCTGCGGCACTTTGCAGATTGCCGTTGATATCAGAAAAAGGAGCAAATGGCATGGTTGCTATTTCTGCATCTGTTGGCACATACATTAAATCGTTTGTATTGGTGCCGTCATTGTTTATATCGCCTCCATAAACATAAGCAAAGCGGTTACCCGAATTCCATGATCCAAATGCAGAGATGGTGGTTGCCCATTTTTTTGCTTTCCCGTATTCATATTTTTTTGATACGGCTGCAATAATACGATGCGTATTACCATATAAAGATGGAGTTAATACAGCAGCATTTGCATTGTTAAGAATCGGGTTACGATCAAATGCATCACTTGAAATTTCTGCAGAAATAGATGAACCATCTTTTGCAACCAGATAATTATATGCAACCATTGCATACAATCCTTTTTTAAATGTTTGTTGTGCCTGTAAACTCATGTTAAACTGATAACCCACTTTTGTATTGGTAAATACATAAGCATTCGCAGTTCCCTTGTCAGTATTAGTATAAATTTTTCTGTTATCGCCCGTGCCGGAATTTAACGTGCCTGTGGGGTTACCGAGATTATAATTTCTTACCATCATTGCATTCACATCTTTAGTATATGCAACATCAACACTAAATACTGTTCCAAAAGGAATTTTAAAATCTGTACCTACGTTGGTTCTCCAAACCTGAGGCCATTGAAAATTCCTGTCTGTTGCATTATAAAAAAAGCTGTATGGGTTTCCGATATGGTTACCCAACCATACAAATGGAAAGCGACCGGTAAACAATCCACTGCCCCCACGGATCTGCAATGATTGATCACCTTTTGCATCCCAGTTAAAACCAACACGTGGTGAAAACAGAATTTTCTTTGTAGGCATGCGGTTGTTATCTAAATCTTTACCTGCTCCATTGGTGATTTTATTTCCGTTCGCATCAAACAAAGTAAGATTATCATTATTTTGTACAGTTGGACTACCTTCTGTATATGTGCCCTTAAATGTTCCATCGTTATTAAAATCTGCACTGCGGAAACTCAGGTTCCGGTAGCTTGGTTTATCAGCACGTAACCCAACGGTTAATGTAAAATTCTTACCTATATTTATTTCATCCTGGAAATAAGCAGACAATTGTCCCACTGTTAAATAATACCACGACCACTGATCTGCAGCAGCCCGTTTAGCAGCATAATTCACATCCACATCTAACGGATAAAAACCAAACACATAAGCACCACTTACGGGCACGCTGTCTTTGAATGTTTGAATATCGGCTTCGGAAAAAAGAGTTGGTCCATAACCGGTTAAATTAAATGAATTGCCAAACTTAAATTGTTCGTAAGAAACACCTGCAGTAAGTGTATGATTATTGAGAAATACATTGAAGTTGTTGGTTAACTGTAATGCATCCTGATTTAACCTGTTGTAAATAGAAAAGGGCTCATGACCGGCAATAATATAACGTACACCGTTTTTTGTAATATTTACAGCAGGGAATGCTGTTGAAAACGGATTACGTTTATCCCGGAAGCTTGTATAAACGGCACGAAACTTATTTGCAAATTTGCTGTTGAAGTTTGACTTTAACTCACCGCTAAACGAGTGCAGCTTATTCACTATTTCATACCCCGAATTCTGGAATTGAAGTGTTGTAAAATCAGGTCCACGGCGACCGATGGCACTTGGGTGTGCCGGTTTGTCTTTTGACGCATCAAGACCATTATAGGTTAATGACAGCTTATGAACAGCATTGATATTCCAGTCAATTTTAGCCAGCCACTTGTAATTGGTTTGGCCATGTGTAAAACCCTGGTATGCGCCAGTGTTATAACCAAATTTACTTTTCAGAATATTGCTCACTGCAATAAGATCAGCTTCCAATACACGTGACGTATTTGATTTACCTGCATTGGATGCATTTTGAGCAACATAACTTGTAGGCTGATCTGTTCGTTGCTCTGTTTCAATATTTATAAAAAAGAACAACTTGTTTTTTACTAAAGCCCCCCCAAGCGAAAACCCAGCCTGCAACTGACTCAGATCAGGAATTTTAAATTTATTACCGTCTACTTTACGCCCGGTAAAATTCTGATTACGGTAAAACATATATGCCGTACCTGTAAACTTGTTACTGCCCGATTTAGTTACCGTATTTACGCCGGCACCTGTAAAGCCCGCTTGTGTTACATCATAAGGAGCAATGTTTACCTGTATCTGATCAATTGCATCTAAGGAGATGGGTTGTGCATTTGTTTGTCCTCCGGGTGTAGGCGCATCTAATCCAAAAGGGTTGTTGAAAATAGCACCATCAACTGAAAAATTATTGTATTGCCCGTTTCTTCCTGCGAATGAAAGGCCATTATAGGTTGATGATGCAGATGGAGTTAAACGAAGATAATCATCTGCTGAACGGTTAATGGTAGGCAAAGATTTGATGAGCCGGTTGCTGATGGTAGTTGAAGCGCCGGTTCTTTTACTGTCAAAAATTCTGTTGCCACCCGTTATTACAACTTCACTCAACTCGGTGGTTTTTTCTTCTACCACAAACTCAAGCGGAGTGTTTTGACCCAGTTCGAGATATACGTTTTCAATAATTGTAACCCGGTGGCCCACATGATTTACTGTAACCTTGTAAGGCCCGCCAACACGAAGGTTGGGAACGGTGAACCGACCATCTGATTTTGTAACAATCACCTGTTTAATACCTGCATCCGGAAACTCAATGGTTACTGTTGCGGATGCCAGTGCAGCTCCTGCTTTATCAAGAACTTTACCTGTGATTGTTGCGGTGGTAACCTGCGCAAATAAGTTATTTGCCGCCAGCAGAATAATGCTGAATAACAGTCGAAAATATTTTGGTTTCATACTTGCTTATTTCGACAAATGTAAAAGTTAGAATTAATGATTGAATAACATTTTCTTAACAATCACAAAACTTAACATTAAACTTCACAAGCATTACAGAAAACACAATCTAATTTTTTTATATATCAATCCAGTCCAAAGATTCCTTTGTTCAACACCTGCAGTGTTTTTGTTTTGTACGATGCAGGAACCAACAGTGAAACGTTATGCGGACTACCACCATAACTCACCATCCGAACAGGGATATCTGCAATACTTTCGAATAGTTTGCGGAGAATATGTTCTGTTTGGCCAATTTCATTTCCAACAATACTTACAATGGCTTGCTCTTTATCCAGCTCAACCGTACCAAATGCTTCAAGCTCACGTATAATTTCTTTTAAAGAACTGTTGTTGTCAATGGTTAATGAAACGGCTACTTCAGAAGTAGTGATCATATCAATAGATGTACGGTATTTTTCAAACACTTCAAATACCTTTCTTAAAAAGCCATAAGCCAGTAACATACGGCTGCTTTTTATTTTAATAGCTGTAATGCCGTCTTTTGCTGCTACTGCTTTTACACCTACACTACCTGCTTCTTCGGTGATCAATGTACCTTTTGCATCGGGCTGCATGGTGTTCAGCAATTTCACAGGGATCTTGTAATGCTGTGCAGGCCAGATGGAAGCAGGGTGCAGAATTTTTGCTCCGAAATAAGCCAACTCAGCTGCTTCATCAAAACTCAATTGTTCAATTGCAACTGTTTTCTTTACAATACGTGGATCGTTGTTATGCATGCCATCAATATCGGTCCATATTTCACATACACTTGCATTAATTGCAGCTGCGATCAATGACGCACTGTAATCACTGCCGCCACGTTTTAAATTATCTACTTCGCCTCTTGCATTGCGGCTGATGTATCCTTGTGTAATAAAAATCTTTTTGTCTTTATGCTGATTGAGCAACTGGCTCAACTTTACTTTGATACTTCCGATCTGTGGTTCTTCATAAGTGTCAATGGTCATGAAGTCAAGTGCTGGCAACAGCAAATGATCAATTCCTTTTTCTTCCAAATAACAGCTGAACATTTTTGTACTCATCAATTCACCTTGCGCAAGAATATCTTTATTCAATGCTTCATTAAATGAGATTTTTAATATGATATTTAAAAATTCAAAGTGCTCTGCAATAATAGTCCGGCTTTTATCCTGCGCTTCTTTGGTAATTAAAAGATTGCTGATGAAGTTTTGATAATGTGCATTCAGCTTATCAATGTGTTCTTTTGCTGCACCTCTTTCGCCTGCTGCCAATGAGTTACCAATTTCAACCAATGCATTGGTAGTGCCGCTCAATGCACTCAACACCACAATCTTTGGTTCTTCATCTCTTGTAACAAGGGTTGCTACATCATGCATTCTTTCAGGTTTACCTACTGAGGTACCACCAAACTTCATCACTTTCATAATTCTGATTTTGCCCCCATCCCCTGAAGGGGTGTTGATACTCCTTCTTAAGCTGGGAAATTTTTAATTTATGTTGTCAACTATTGTAAATCCATTTTGCAGTTGTTGCGTCGCACACTTGTACAGACGAATCCCCTTCATCATCCCCCCGCCATCTTGCATGTTGTGTAACAACTTATTTTTTCTGATTTGTACAATCAATAAGTTTCTTCATTTGTGCAGATATCGCAACTGTAAATCTTTCCTGAGCAGACAATCGTTACCGAACGGCGAAATTAAAGATTGAGATTGAATTTTCGTCCAACTTCTGTCAAATCTTCAACTACAGTATATAATAAAGGAATGCCTTCTTTCATACGGATCACTTCAAACTCCCGTTCAGGATCGCCGGGTATCAGCACTTTCTCATATCCTTCAATCGGTTTTGCATCTCTGAAACGGCGTATCCATTGATCCATATCTTTTTTAAAATCCTCTGCTTTGCGAAAAGCATCAATCCGCATGGCTCCTAAAAAATGCCCCAACCCTTTGCCCGGCTGGTTTTCAGGCATAGGCACATAAGCAGGAAATGGCGGCACCCATGGACCATAATTGGCTCCGCTCAATACCGCTGAAAAAATATCAACAATAGAACCCAGTGCATATCCTTTATGACTTCCATGTTCTTTATCACTACCCAACGGCAATAAAGCGCCTTTGTTTTTTAATGCATGAGCATCTGTTGTGGAATGACCTTCTGCATCCTGGATCCAACCCATCGGTGCTTCCAGATTTTTGCGTTGCAGAATTTCCAGTTTACCATTGGCTGCAGTAGTTGTTGCCATATCTGCAACAAACGGCGGTTCGTTTCCTGCAGGCACTGCAACTGCAATCGGATTAGTGCCGAGCATTCGTTCGTTTGAAAAAGTGGGCGCTACTAATGCCGATGCATTCGTCATAGCCATACCGATCATGTCGTGTTGCAAAGCCATCATGGCATGATAACCTGCAATACCAAAGTGATTACTGTTCTGTACACTTACCCATCCGGTGCCAACTTCTTTTGCTTTGTCAATTGCAACCTGCATGGCAAATGGTGCAACCACCAAACCCAATCCACTATCTCCATCAACCACTGCAGTAGAAGGCGTTTCATGAATGATGCAGATGTTGGGCGTTGCATTAATTCGTTTGGCCTCCCATAAACGAACGTATCCACTCAATCTTGCTACACCATGCGAATCAATTCCTCTAACATCTGCTGCCAACAATGCTTTGGCAGCAACAGCAGCATCTGCTTCACTGCAACCCATTGCAAGAAATACTTGCTGTGTAAAAGAAAATAAATGAGTGTATGAAAATGTTGTTTCCATTAAATGAAAATGGTCTTTCAATAAATTGTATCCTGACTAAAGACTATCGGCTAAAAACTAATTGCTGTTTTATGCTTGCGCCGTTGGTCCGCCAAAATTGAGAGGGATCTGCATTTCTTCCAGATCACGAATAGATCCATTCGCCTGTTCAAAGCGTTGAATATTTTCTGTAAGCGCTTTCATAAAACGCTTGGCATGTTGCGGCGTAAAAATGATCCTCGATTTCACTTTACTCTTGGGAGTGCCGGGCATTACGTTTACAAAGTCAATCACAAACTCTGCATGACTATGTGTAATGATGGCGAGGTTGGCATATTCACCTTCGGCTACTTCTTCTGTAATTTCAATGTTGAGCTGATTAGGGTTTACATTTTGCTGTTCGTCCATATTATTAAGTTGAAGAGCAAATATACAACCTGAGATGAAGGGATGACTTGCCAGGGTCTAAAACAAAAAAGCTTCGAATAAATTCGAAGCTTTTTGCGGACCGGACGGTGCTCAAGACCGTTTTGTTCCCCAAAAATAACTTTACTTTACTTTATTTATCTTAACACTAAATGCTGGTTCTTAAATATTTATAAACAACCCAGCATTTACTTCAGTTCTAACTTTATACAGCTTGGTAACACTTTTATAGACCTAAAAATAGACCAAGCTATGCGTTATCCAATTAAGCTTATTGCCCGAAAAGCAAAGGTAAACAAAAGTGGTGTTACACCCATCTCGTTGCAGTACTGCCATTCTGCTGACAAGCGTGTAGTATTAAGCACTGGCATTAATATTCCATTTGAATACTGGAACAAAAAAACAGGAAGAATCTCCAAAGATTTACCCCCTGAATTCGGAGATGTGCAAATACTCGAAACATCTCTCACTCAAAAACTTCGTAAGGCCGAAGACATGGTAAGCTATGCATTGAAGCGGAGAAATACCTGCCCCATGAAATTCCTCAAGGAAAATTTCAACCGCAACGACAAATGGGGTTTTGAGCAAATGAGCGATGAAAAAAAATCATTGGATGTATTCTGCAATATTGATGATTACTCAAAAAGCAAAGAAGGTTCAGTAAAGAAATGTACCATCAACGTCATTAATGCCATGAAGGCTCATCTGAAATTGTTTGAAGAATACAGAAAGGAATCTATCACCTTTGATTCTTTCGATGCACAGTTTTACGAAGATTTTGTATCCTATCTCACTTATGAAATGCCGCAGGTGCGGAGAAAGGAATTAATAAAAGGATTAAAAGCAAACAGTGTTGGCAAAACCATCAAACACCTGAAATCATTTTTGAGAGATCGGATACGGAAGAAGGTCATTCCGTTTATGGATTTAAGTGCATTCAAAGTAATGGAAGAAGAGGTGGATGCCATCTATCTAAGTTGGAAGGAACTTTCTGCCATATACCATCTTGACTTATCCAAACAGCCTCAGTTAGAAAAATACCGTGACTTATTTGTGCTAGGATGTTTAACTGGTTTTCGGTTTAGTGATTATTCAGATATTAAACCTGAAGAAGTGAGAGATGGCATGTTATACGTTAATCAAACCAAAACACACTCAACAGTTGTTGTACCATTAAAGAAAGATGCAAAGAAAATCCTGATTGATAAGTACAATATGCAAATGCCACAGGTAAGTAATGTTAACCTCAATTATCATATCAAAGAAGTAGCAAGGTTGGCAGGGATTGATGATCAAATTAAGATAACTCACAAACGGGGGAACAAGGTCACTGAAGAAATCAAGCCCAAGTATGCATGGGTTACTTCACATACCTGTCGCCGCAGTTTTTGCACAAACGAATATTTAGATGGCACACCTACTAATCTTATTATGGCCATTAGCGGGCATAAAACCGAAAAGGCATTTCGCCGCTATATAAAAGCCGACCAGGTGCAAAAAGCCCACATGATCAAAAAACTTTGGGATGATCGCCCTGGCTTATAAAACATAAAATGAAGCAGTATGAATACCGTGAGAAATCTGGAACAGTTGACCAATACAATTCAACAAACTAATCAATACTTTCTTTTACAGGCACAAAAGCAGGTGAATACAGCCCTTACTCTACGCAATTGGGTCATCGGTTTTTATATCCTGGGATACGAACAATCCGGCAAAGACAGGGCGGATTATGGCTCTGGACTTTATAAAGCCATTGCGGAACGACTGGCCCAGAACGGGATAAAATCAATCCGGGAGAGGCATTTATATCTGTGTAAGGATTTTTATTTGGCCTATCCCAAAATTTTGCGGACAGCGTCAGCAAAATCATATTTGATTGATTTTCAATCAACTGACTTTCTGCGGACAGTGTCCGCAGAAACAGCCCCTTTCAATGGCAAAGATCCTGATCTTAATACCCTCCTAACCCAACTCAGCTTCTCCCATTTTATTGAGCTTTTAAAGGCCGAAAACGGAATTAAAAGACGGTTTTACGAAGTAGAAGCCATCCGAAATAACTGGAGTGTAAGGACGTTAAAACGGGCCATCGAAAGCCTGTTGTGTGAGAGGACCGGGCTAAGTATTGACAAATCTGCCACCTTGAATGAGTTTGACAAGCAGCCCGAGGGCTTACCCGAGGCTCTATTCCGGAATACATATCTTCTTGAATTCCTCGGTCTGGAGGATAATACCCCTTACACCGAAAGCAACCTTGAAGAACGAATCATCACGAACCTGCAGTACTTCCTGCTTGAACTTGGTCGGGGCTTTTGTTTTGAACACCGGCAACGCCGTATCACTTTCGATAACCGGCATTATCGTATTGACCTCGTCTTTTACCACCGAATACTCAAATGTCATGTGTTGTTGGATCTCAAGATTGGCGAATTTGATCATGCAGATGCTGGACAAATGAACATGTACCTGAACTATTACAAAGAAAACGAAAGTCATAATGGAGATAATCCGCCCATTGGTATTGTTCTTTGCAGTAGTAAAAACGAAGCATTAGTAAAATATGCTACTATGGGCTTGCCGCAGTCAATATTTGTTAGCAAGTATTTGGTGAATTTGCCAAGTGAGCAGGAATTGTTGAAGATTGTAGAGGAAGAAAGGGAGAAATAAGTTTTATGATACCCGCTTCAGTTTTTAATGGCATCTTTTGTCACAATCACTTCATTGGTTGGTTAAAATGGCATCAGGATAAATCAAGCATGAAATGTTTCAACATATGGCTTGAGGTTCCGTCATGCTTTGAAAAATATCTGTAACTAACATTCTGAATCTTATCCTTAACCAACATCTCTTTAGCTCTGTTTTCGGTAATAAGTATCTTATTTAGAAGCTCAACTATTTTATGACTCTTACCTTCTAATATATACCCAAGAAGACACCCGTTCGGGTATCTGCCATTGGTAAAATTGGCTATTCCTGTTTCAATATATCTTTTCCTAAGTTTATGGGCATCCACAATAGCACCGGTTGATTTTTTAGTCCAGTTATTTTCTGCTAAATTTTTTGCTTCCATGTAATACTCAACTTCAACATTTGAGTTCCATACAGAATATTTAATATCAATTCGGGGAGATTTATCTGCATCTTGCAATCCATCATAAGTTTCATCTGAATCAAGATAGCTTTCCCTTTCCAAATGAATTTGTAAATCTGCCCTTCGTGAGCTTTTCTTCATAAACCCAACCAAATGTGCTGTTATATTATTTTCGCTTTCCTCACTTACTTTACGATTAGAATTTTGAAGAGAAGTATATGCATCCAATAGAAGGTAAATGCAATTACCCTCGAATTTTGCCTTGAATAGGTTTATTATGTCTTGGTTTAGTTTGCCGTTCATTATGACATTTTCAGAATTTCACTCACTAATTCCTTTGCATCATTTAGTGCCATTGAACGGCTCCAAAATCTTTTTTGATTTGGTTTGATTATGTAAATGTCATTCCCATCATAATATTTTATTTGTTTTTGGATATAAATGTTCTTTGCTAATGTTTTGAGAGTATACTTGTTTATTACAGATAGATACTCTTCGTAAGCTTCTGAGCCAAATGATTCTATCTCCTTCTTTTTCTTATCAAAAGTTAATTTTACAATATTTAATGGAACTCCTTTTCGGATTTCAAAAACAGAAGAATTAACAATCAGTTTTTCTGAGGAAAGGTATTCGGTTAACTCTGTACTAATTGTAGCCCCATAAGCTTTATTTTCTGTTCCCGTTATAGGCTTTAGTGCTGATGATTTATGCCCATCAAATAACAGGCTAACACCTGTGTTGATAAAATCGTCTATTAAGATGCGTTCTTTAGCCGATAAAGAAAAGAGATTAAAAACAATACCATTGATATCTTTTTCCAAATCAGAAATATCAATGTTCATTGGAAAATTTTCCGTTATTCGGGTCTTGATTTCGTCTGACTTTTCTGCTAATTGCTCATAAATTTTCTCATCATAGTTTATGGGCAAGTTATAAATCTCATTTGTTTGAATTTCTTCTCTTTCAATTCCTATGGAAGATGAAATAAGAAAGAGATAGTATGTTGCCAAAGTTGAATTAACAATTGATGCGATGGATTGCAAAAGCTGTTTTGAGCCTCCTGCAACACCTAAAACCTTACTATTGAATGTGCAATTTTTATCAAGATATGAGGCACATAATTTTTTATCACTTAATCCTTTTTTGATAATTAAATGCGGCGAATAAAATACTTCTTTTTTATTTAGTCTCCTGAAGTCCTTGATTTCTTTTAAAGGATTATTTCCCTGAATTTTATAGTATTTTTTATATATAAGAGCCGATGCTTCTGTTACATCATCAATCAACTTACCGAACTCGTTTCGTGAAGTGAAGTATCGCTTAATGTTTTCTGGCTTCAAATATGGAAGTTTGGCAATATCTTCACTATGAATAGGCTTCTCTGTTGTACTGTCCATAAATTGCAATCCAAGCCCTTTAATAAGTTTTTTCTCCTTAAACAGGTCAGACAGGGTTGCCAACTCTTCTAACTTGGTAATCAAATTAAAATCCTCCAACGTTCCCCACATAGCAATCTTCCAGATTTGAGTAGAGGGGTTTTGGCACTCATTTCTTGGAAGAAATTTTATATCTGTAGAATCAATTATTACTCCTTCTGTTAAACTGCTTTTCACATAGGTTTTAGGAGCCCAGTATTCAATAGTAGTACTTTGTTTTAGTGGTAGTTTACTTTGGTAAAATGCAATGCTAACAGGGCCTACCGCAGAGGAAAAAAGTTGCCCTCCAAATGTTTTCGGCGTCTTTCTAAATATTGAGAAGTTGTAAACCTTTTCGACATAGGTGTCGTTAAATAACCATCTTCTAAAATTCTTAAATGTTCCTTCCTTATTGGTTAAAATCTTGGTATTAAATATTAAAGCTATTGAACCTGTTGGAGCAAAGTCGATTGATTTATGCAAAAAAGGGACTACCATATCTTGCCCAAAGTCATTTTTGGTACAGTAATCCTTAATAGAAGGGAGGTCAATTTTAGAACCAAATGGAGGATTTCCCACTACTAAATCAATGTTGCCAAAACAATCTGCTGCCACCTCACCTATACTATCTTGCCTGAGTAAATTATTGCCTTGTTTTTTTAGGGCTTTATCTTTCGGGTCGAAAATTAGATAAGGGAATTTATACCGTTTATCAATCCATAAGGTTCTTGGATTTAAATGCTCCAGCATTGCAAGATATAAACTGAAAGCGGTAACCCTAATTGCCAGTCGGTCGTATTCAATCCCAAAAATATTTTGTTCAAGAATTTCTCGTAAATCGCTAAAGCTTATTTGTAGTCCGGGATGTGCATTCTTCCATCGCTTAACTAATCGTTTGAAGCTTTCGACTAAGAAAATCCCGGAACCACAAGCAGGGTCAAGTATTTTAAACTGCCATTGTGTTTCTTTTTTGAATTTTAGTTTTTCATTTAATATTAACTCCACCAATGATGGTGGAGTATAATATTGCCCTGCTTTTTCTTTTTGGCTTTCTTTAAATTCTTCCAGAAAATGCTCATAGATTTCACTTAGTAAGTCAATTTGAATTATATCGAACCGGAAGAGCCTCCACTCATTAAACAATTTTGGTGTGCCAGTTAAATCACCATCAAAAAGGCATTTTTTTATTACATCAAGATGTTTCACTGTAACGGCCTTCTTTTCTCCGGGTATTAATGGAAATACATTTCCATTAAAGTGGTCTTCCACTTTTTCAAAAATTGAATACGTTGAATCTTTATCGGCTAGAATATCAATATAGCTGGTAGCACCCTGCAATATTTTTTTATACAAATTGGTTTCTTTTGCTGCACCTTTATCTTCCAAGTACATAATGAAGATTGAACGCATCAATAAACTATGAATGACTTCTTCAGATAATTCTAATTTCTTAAGCTCCTTTGCAGCATTCAAAAGTGATTTAACCAAATATTTATCAATTCTTTCCTGCAATGAAATTTTATCTCTGAGTTTGTTTTCCGTAGTCCATAAGAGTCCGCAATCAACAGCAACTCTCGAAAATAATTCTTTGATGTTTTGAAGTGCTTTCAAATTATCAAAATCAGAACGAGTAATTTCTAATTTTTCTAATTCGTCAGATAATTTAAGGGTTGTATTCTCGTAATTGAAAGGTCTTTTTGAACAGTTATAAATTCTAATTTCTGTTTTGGAGAGAATAAATAAAAATATAACTTTTCGATAGTTCCAACAGAGATGTTGAATCCGGGCAATATCTTTTAGTGCATTATCATCGAAATGATTTACTTCCTTAAATAAAATAGCGGGATAATCACCTGAAAAATAAACTTTATCAACTCCTAAATAACTTATTTCTTCCAAATCAGGAGAAAGGTTTTCTTTATGCAAATTTTGGACCTCTGTGAAATCGAAATCAATATAAAATTCCTTTGGAGTCATAAGTTTATGGGCCTGAAAATGGTCGGTTTGTTCAAAAATACTAAAATAATTAGTTTTTTTGAAAATTCTTTGGCCAAATTTAATGGATTACATGGGTTTAGGATTACTAAAATTGGCCGGCTCAGCATCTAATTTTCAACTATTTATCACCTATTTGCTCCTTCAATCTCCTAACTTCCTCCGCAATCAGCCTTTTCACCTCCATTTTCACCTGGTAAAAATTATCCATCACCTGTTGCTGGGTTACGTTGGATACAACGGGGATGTTTTTGTAAGCGGCTACTTCAGCATTTAACTTATCGGCATCATTCATTATCTCTGCATGAAACATTTTGAGTTTTATTTTTTCGTGGGGATCATCAGCAACCATACCTACAAATTCACCAGAAGAAAGTGCAGCGATTTTGCTGGCCGGTATGGCGCTGTCCAGTTGTTTGGAATGGCTTATTGATGTATCGGTACGGTTTACGGAAACACTCTGCCGGTCCTGCATAATTTTTCCGAAACGTTCCGATAAGAGTTTGGAAGTTTCTCCCATTACCTGGCCACTAATGATGTTACCGGTAATGTTTACAATCACATCTGCCTGTTCTTTTCCATAATCTTTTTTCAACTGGCTAAAATCCTGCATGGCCAAAGTAGTGGCTACTTTGTTACTCCGGGCAGTAGCAATGAGACTATCAATGTTGTTGAAATAAATGGTTGGGAATTCATCAAACACCAAACTGCATTTATGCATTCCTTTCTTGTTTACCTGTCGAACCAATCTTGAAATGTATAGCGATAACACAGCTCCGTAGATCTGCTGTTTTTCCGGGTTGTTGCCAACACAAACAATCTTCGGATGCATCGGATTGTTAATGTCTAACGTAAAATCATTTCCACTCAATACCCAATATAGTTGTGGGGAAGCCAAACGAGCCATACCAATTTTTGCAGAAGCTACTTGTCCTTCTAATTGCTCCATCGCATCGTTCTGATAGGCTGTGATGAACGGATTTACCAGTACTTCAATTTCAGGTTGAGTATTTAGTACAGGAAACAGTTCATCATACTCTGCCTGCATCAGCTCTATAACATGCGGCAGTGTACAATATTTTCCGTCATTGTATTTTCTCAAAAACCAAATGATGGCGGTTACAAAGTTGATGGGTGATTCTACAAAGAAGTCCCCTTGCTTATTAATCCATTCCCTGTTTAATCCTAACAAAATTGTCCTTGCACTTTCTGTTGCGTCAGTTATATCATTCATCGTAGATGGATCTAATGGATTGCAGCGGTGTGATACAGAAAGATTGTCAAAGTTTATAACGTAGAACGATGGCTTTACAGCATAACGATGTTTATTATGTTGCAGCCAATTGTAAACAATCCTGCTTAGATCATCATACTTAAAATCATACACAAACATGGCAAAGCCTTTTTCAATATGCTGCTTGATGACATGCTGGATAACAAACCAACTTTTACCTGCACCTGGGCTGCCGATGACCAATAACCCCCGAAATGGATTGATGATGTTTATCCAACTCTTTCTTATCTGTCGCTTCAAATTATATTTGGCGGGAAGGTTGATGGAGTATTCGTTGGTGAGTAATCTTTCTTCCTGCGGAAAGGTTTCATTCAATGTATTGAAAACATCATCAGAAAGATTTAATTTGATTAAACGGCTCAACAAGTTACCACCTGCCAATATCAATAAGAACCCGATTCCTGTAACGGCGATATAAACGACCGCTACAATTTCAGCAGCTTCATTCAATCTAAAGAACCAACTGCTGCCAAAAAATAGCAGCAACCCAATTAGCAAATACGCAGCAATACTTCGCTTGTTTATCTTCTCATCTTTTTTACCCTGTGCCCCGAGCAAAGAAATGATCAGCAAACCCACAGCAATCAGCTTCGAAATAAATATATCCTTGAACAAACCCGTCTGGCTAATGTTTTTCATCAGTCTGTCTGTAATGACACTGGTGATTTCCCAATGCTCAAAAGCCCGGTAACAGAAATAATAAAAATGCAGCAGCAAAATAAATATGCTGGCAAATCTTGTAAGGTTAATTATTTTCCGCAACCCCTGTTCATTCTCTCCTGTAACTGACATAAAATATTTGTTGTGTTATGAATTTGGATTCTTCCGCTTTTTCTTCCGTTTCTTTTTCAGCAATGAGTAAGGTGTATTTCCGAATTGTTCTTTTGCTGAAAGCAGCACATCAAGAAGGCTTTCTTTAGATGCTGAAACAATAACAGTCTTTTCTTTGTTTTTCGAAATCGTCATTTCCTTACCGACAGCGCTGGAAGAATGACTACTTTCTTTTTCATCCTGCCCGATTACATTTTCAATAGGATGATTAGAGAGTTTGTTTTGTATAGCCGCCATACTGTAACCCTTGCCCAAATCACTTCCGTTAAAAACACATTTATTCTGGTTGTCGACAAACGTAATTCCATACAACCGGCCTTCGATGTTTTGTCGAAGGACCGTATAGATGTTCTTTTGCTTCAGATGTTCCATCAATTTTTTCATAGTAGGTGGAGCCTGGGCAATGCATTCATCAACTTTCACTTTTACAAAAGATTTCAGGTTTTCGTTTCCCGTTTCATTTGCTGCAAACTTTTTCTCCAGGTTATCTAAAGTCGGTTTACATCCAATTGAACTTGCTTTAATGGGAATACCCACTTTATTTCCATCTGCATCCAGCACCCGGTAAATCAGTCCACGATTTTTGTAAATCCCTCCTTCTTCTTTTCCTCTGTCGGCAACCACATTGAATTGTTTTAGTGCAGCATTAAATTCAGGCAACGAACAATACTTATAACTACTGAGAACTGCACCCACCACATTAGAGATATTTCTTTTTGTTTCTGATTTTCCATAGATCACTTTTTCTGCATTCACAGGTTTAATGCCAGGTTTTCTTAATTGCTGCTGTCTTTCTGCTCTTACTAACCCATACTGCTTTTCAATTTCCTTTCTTGCTTTTTCCGACTGATTTCTTCCGATATTATGTGTATTAATCCTGCTGCCATCAGACTTGATAGTAGTGCTCACAATGTGGATATGCGGATGCCCTGCATCATCATGTTTATAAACGAGGTAAGGCTGTTCACCAAACCCAATTTTTTCCATGTAGTTTGATGCAATCTGGAGCAATTTATTTTCAGCCAATTTTTCGGATGGGTCAAAATTGAGAGATACATGCAGGGTTTTAGTGCTGGCTCTTTCATTCAAACTGTTCAGCCTTTCAAAACCCGCCAGCTTCTGATAAAAGTTCATCTCTTTTGCATCCTTTAAATAATTTGCTGCATGAAGACAAACAGCAATTCCTTTCTGCACTTTCTTTTCGTTGTAGTTCAGCGTCGCTTCGATACTTTTCGGTATGGTTATTTTTGCAACCAATGTTCATAGAGTTGGTTCATCCGTAATTTGATTTCATCTACTTTGCTGTTTAAGGCTTTTTGTAAACCATCATATTGCTGCACCCAAACCCTGAACTCCGGTATCTTATCAAGTATATGAAGTTTGTGCACTGCCTGGTTGAAATTGTTGCCAATGGCATTGAGTTCTTTTTTAAGCCCCAGCATGTCCAATAGAAAATCATCTGCACTTTCATTTCTGTACTTCACAGTTACAGGTTTTTGCAGGGCTACTTTCCGCAGGTAACTGCTGGTATCTTTTTCGGTAGTTTGTTGTTGAAATTTTTCAAGTTGGCTAAACTCCGTCTCGTTCATCCTCACCACCACCATTTTCCGCCTCACTTCTTTTTCACTTTTCTTCATGGTTTGTCGTTTTCTGTTTCAATACCCCGAAGCGACTCCGGAGCGAAGGGCAAGATGACCCAAACGTATAACGTTTGTACATCTTGCCATGTGCAAGACCGGGCACATTATGCCCTTATAGAATTTAATTGTTGACAATATTTTAAACTCTTGCAAATTCACAGGAAAACAGATGTAAAATCTGTACCAGTATTGAAGTTTTCATGGCTATTATTTAGCCAGGAAAAACAATTTTTAGAAGTTAGCCTTTTGCTTTTGAGTGGGGTTTATTTGAACTGAAATACCTGTGAAAATCAGGCATAGGTTCTTCCTTAAAACGCAGACCGCCGGAGTGGTAAATTTCATCAAAAATTGCCTGCTCATACACTGAAAAATGGCAAAGTGTATCGGACATTTGAGCATAGTCTTTAAACTTTTCCGGTTGCTTCAAATAATAACCGCAAACATCCAATTCATCTATTGCATACATGTGACCATGAAGCTGCCTTCGGCTGCGTAAAAAATCTAAAAATTTACCTTGCGGATTGCGCCTGTGATGCTTTAATGTAAGTAGAAAAATTTCAAGATCATCAATGTAAACACTCCAGGGATAATTATCAGTCTTACCTTTTTTCAGCAGCAGGTTTAAATCTGTTTGCAAACTCCCGAATCGTTCTAATGTAACTACTATGGAAAACACAGAATGAAACCTGGCAGGATTTACTGTATAAAGAACCTTTCTTCTCTCATCTTTTATATCAAATCGCTCCTGGCCTGCAAATAAACTCTCAACCCGTTTGCATTGATTATATCCGTACTGTACAGAATCTTCAAAATCATCTTTTAATCTTACAATAGCTCTCTGCATATCCCGAAAAGGTTCTCTTAACTTAGATGCTTTGGTTTCTACAATAATAGCAGTGCCTTTCGTCAGGACAAGCAAGTCCTGCTCATGGCCTTCAACAACGAAGTAGTTCTCATACAAGAATGAAGAAGAATCATTGAAAACAGATCTGAATATCTCTGCAACTTTTCTTTCCAATTCTTTCTCACGATGCTTACGAATTTTGTCCTTAAAACTTTCGTCTTTCAACAAGAAATCATACATGCGCCTGTAAATGGCAATAGGAATTTGCTTCTGGCATATATGCAGGTATTTATTTTCAGATATTTCGAGAATCGGCGCCAGTTCGATTGGGTTATTTTCTGTGTAGTATCTGAAAGATTTTAATGAGGCTGGTTTACAAGAAAACAGATTCAGGAATTTATCAACTTTATCTTTATCTAGTGTATGGTATAAATCCTCTTTTGAAAACAAAAGATAAGCATGTGTTTTAGCATGAAATGACAACAGCGCATTGCTGACTTCCTCTGGCAGTTGATCAATACCTTCAGAGAATGTTATTTGTTTGGAATGAAACTTTGCATGAAACTCATTGAACTCTTTGGTATGGGTAAACTCCATTACCTGATCGAACCTGATTTTTGTTACTAATTCTGTTGCTTTATAAACTTCAATAAGAAAATCTATATCAAGGCCAAAAGTCCCAATTATTTTTTCTTCAAATGGCTGAAAAACTGTTCTGATTTTTTCTAAATCCTGTTCCACATAACTTAGTACACCATTATCAAAATGGTTTCTGAAGGCCATCTCATGAATAGCCGCATCTTCAGTATAATCCTCGAAGTTCTGAACATGATAATAGCTGCGAATTTCATTTACTAAATCGGCTAATTCACCAATAGTCGCCGGGCTAAAGTCAAACGGTTCACAACCTTCATTTTCGGTAAATGCATTAAGTGCAATAAGGTAGAAAAAGTCTTTAAGCTTGGACTCGAATTTATTTAGTTCTATATCTATTAAATCTTTTGGCCGGTGTTTAATCAAATAAGCAAAAAAACCAGCGAAGCTTTCGGGCTCAAACGTACTTACTTTACAAATCAGTTTATCAATCGCATTTTCCAGCTTTTCATTTTTAGCCATTCTTTTAAACTCCAACTGAGAGTAATTTAAGTTGTTCTGAAATATAAGAATTGGTTATGCGTTCCTGCTCTAACCTTTTACTATTGCTTTGCAAAAACTCGTACAGTTTTAATTCATCAGTATTTAACTTTTCCAATAGTAGTTTCCTATAAGTAGATGTAACCGAAAACTGGCTGAACTGACTGTAAGTTTTCTCATCCATTAAAAAACTTTTTGCTTCCGGGTAGTATTGCCGGATAATATTCAACATTTCAAACCCAGCCGCATCAAGGTCAAACCAGCAAAATAATTGTGCTTTTGCAAGCCAGGGAATGTGTTTGCTTATCCTGCTTTTAAAACCTTCCCCAAAAATTGCTACGGCATTTTTTACCTTGGGAAATGAAAGAAAACATGACCTGTTTTCAACTATAAAAACTCTTTCAGGCTTCCAATTCAGCAATGCCGAGTCTTCTAATGTCAATGCTAACTCATCATATCCAATTATTGGTTTCAGGGTTTCATCCAATATTCTTATCTGGGCATAGATATTTGGTTTCTTGATGTAGTATCGGTTGGAAAAATCAGTTTCAGTTTTGTTTATCCAATTGGCAGGTAGCACTACATCCAGCATTTTTTTTAATGCTGCGGTATTATCCTCAACAAACTTAGAATGAACTTCAATTGGCAACTCTCTTAAGTATAGATTATGAGGTGGTTTATTATTGTAGAAATAAACACAGACTTTTATTAAATCATCTATTTTATCTGCTTGGTTAAGTAGGAAAATGACGTTTTCTTTAGCCCAGGCTGACAAGCTATTAAATGATGCGGTTATGTTATCAAAAGCATTAATAATCGCTTCATAGTCTTTTGTTCGCTTTGTATAAAAAAGGTAATCATTGAGGGATTCAAAAAATATTTTTGACGGTATTTTTTGCTTTGTGCCGTCAACTACTTTGTCTTTCCATTCAATAGTGTAACCTTTCCCTTTTACTTGCTTTGATTGCTCATAAAGTGGAACGATTGCGGCCTTAAGTTCGCTGAAATTTGTACCTGACAACTTCTTATTGGAAGGTATTATCAGGGGAAAAATATCCTGCTCTTTCAAAACTGCTGTGATAACCTTATTAAACAGTTTATCCGATTTCTCAAAAAGTTCATTTTGTGTTATCATTCTTTTGTTTCGGCTAACTGTTTAAAACTTTCCTTCTTCTCGTAGTACTGTTCCATTGTAAGGTTATACAGAACGGAGCTTTTCTTGTTTTTTATTTCCACAAAATGAACCGCATTAATGTAGGGCTCAGCAATATTAATTTTGTCCAGCGGGGTAACCACCAATATCTGAAGATTTAGCTGTGCGCAAAACTCCATGAGGAACCGGCTCTTTTCAGGATCTAACTTACTGAATGCCTCATCAACTGTGATAAAGCGGAGACTTTTATGCTGTTTGCCTTGTTGAAATATTCCAAACTGGTGAGCAATAGCAGCACCTAAGATAGCGTATGTAAACTGTGCTTTTTGCCCACCGGAATAGCTGGCTGTATTGTCATGATATTGACCTGGTTTATTCTCCACAGCCGAATATTCTCTGGCACTGAATAAAAGCCAATTTCTTACATCTGTTACCTTTCTTCGCCAGGTTTCTTCTTTCTGTAATTCAGTAATTAACTCCTTGATATTATTAAAAACCTCCTGACGGTAACTCTCATCCTTCTGAATTGCAAAATCCAGTGTATTGGGTATGGCAGCATTTAACTGACCTCTGAAAATATTTATTTCATTTTCACCCCTTAGCTGGCGACATTCTAATTGAAGATAAGTATCAGGATTGCGGTTGAAGGTTATCTTCTTTAACGGCACATTCAATTCCTCAATCATATCCTCAATTTTACTTAACTCATTGTTGAGCCAAGCCCTGTAACTGGTAAGTGCATCAAGCATACTTTTATCCATATAATCCCGGAACCGTCGCTTATGCTCAACGAGCCGCTGTGTTTGTATTGTTTTATACAAATCTTCCAGGTCACCAAGTCCTGTGAGGTCGGGTTTAATGTTAATTACATCTCCGCTCCAGTTAGCAAACACATTGGTAATCTTTTCTCCCGGATTTATAAAGGTTGCAATTAATGTAGTGGTATCAAGTTCAAGTTTATTAACCACATTACCTGCTGTCTTTTGCCTTGCCTTTAATTTAATTGCAGATTGCATCATCATACTATCAAACTGCGTTAATGTTTGAATACCCGATGAAGCAATTTCTTCTTCTTTTAAAAATTCAATAATTGCCTTTTCACCCGCATCCTGTAATTCTTCAAATTTCAGGGTGAGCTTACGCAGATTCTTGCTGTTATATTCGCCGTCAAGTTTACTAATCCTTGTTATTAAAGCATCTCTTTTCTCATTCTCAGTCTGTAATTGTTTTCCTACTTCTTTGATTTGATTTTCAATTAACTCATAAGCATCTGTTGATTTTTTTAAATCCTGCACCTGCTTATTCAATGTGTTAATCTTTTCTGCATGTTGCGCCCAGTTTATGTCATCATAATTTTTTATCTGGATGAGATTAGAAATGGTTTGCACTTTTAGCTGCAAAGCAGTAATAAGGGGTGTTAGTTCTTTGATCTCACCGGAAAGCGCAGCATGTAATTTTTCTTCATTATACTTCTGCTGCTGCAAATATTGAATGGTCGCTTTGTTATCCCATCCCAACCTGTATTTTGACTTATTCCATCTTCCCGGCCGGTCGTCCTTTTCATGCCGGTTTACATTCCGCATCAAGCCATTTGATGTAACGGCCTTTGGTGAACCATAAAATACTTCCAGATCATCGGTACAATAATAATTAAACCTGTCAAGCAGAGTGGTTTCAAGCCACTTCGAATATTCTGATTCCTTTAGTTCAAGTTTATTTACCAAAGCGTCGCTCTCAGTTGGCCAACGTACAATACTGTTGGATGGCCTTCGGTCAATTTTATGATATACCAGCTTTGTCCGCATATCATTGTTATAAATAAACTGGTTAGCTGCTTTGCTGAATTTTTCCGGAACCAACAGCTGCATCGAAAAGTTATGCAGCAATTTTTCTATTGAATCTTCCCAAAGATTTTCAGTTGCTTTCACTTTGATTAATTCACCTACAAACGGAATTTCATCTTCTGTTGTTTCCAGTATATCAACCAATCTTTTTCTTGCATTAATAAGGTCATCCGGGATACGGTTTTTCCGTGCTAAAAGCGAAGTAATTTGCTGTTGCAGATTCTCGATTTTGTTACCTACGCTTTCCTGCTCAATTTTTAGTCTCAATTTCTTTTCAGCAAATTTTTCTGATTCCGCAGGAACAGAGGTATTTAATTCAAGTATTTTATTGTAATTATCTCTAAATACAGCTACATCAATTTCAGTATCCAGCTTTAGCTGCTCGCAAAATTTTACATACCGGGTGTTTTCAGCACTTTTACGATTTCTTTTTTCCGTTTCTCCTTCGATATCTTTATTCAGGAGTGAAATCTGGCTGTCAATATTCAATGCAGCTCGTTGCATAACAAGCTGTTCCTTTTCTTTATCAAGTCTATCTACGGAAGCAGAAATTAACTCTTTATCCCTGTTGGCAATTTCAATATCCAGTTCAAGCCTCTCAACATCTTTCTCAAGCAGTCCATACTCAATTTTACCAAGATAAAAAGGCATCTGTTCTTCTATAAAATCCAGCTGTTCTTTTTTTTGTCGCAATTCATCCAGCCTGTGTTTGTTTTGTATTACCGGCTCCAGCAATTCAAGTTGCTTTTCATCTTTTTGTATGGCCTTGTGGCTGATCAACAAATCGCTGTAGTGATTATAGAGGCTTTTAAATTGTTCCTCAGCATCTGATTCCTCCAGCATTTCCTGCCGGATAAAATTGGTTAAATCGCCTAATACTTTAATTCCAACCGTCTGGCTGAAAAGTGAGAGGGCTTTATCTCTCAAACCGAACAATTCGCTAAACCTGGCCGCATATTCTTTAAAGCTGTTATAAAGTTCAGTTTTGGCATATTGCTTTACCAATTTCTTCTTCCAGTCGCCTTTAAAATCAAAATGGTCTTTGCCAAAATGATCAGTAATATTCAGCGGGTAGGGAGAAACTATAAATATCTTCTGAAGCCCGCCATTACTAAACCATCTGACCTGTACCAATGTAATTGTATGCTGTGTTCCGGAATTTTGAAAACAGGCGAGTAAAACTGAGTAAGGATTATCTGTCTTGGTGCGCAACTGTTCGGTCTTCGATTTTTCCTCAGCTTCCGAAAATGTTTTACCGTGATAACCCCAGAAATAGGAATTTTCATCCCGTTCCTTTTTCGATTCAGCACCCGAAGATTGATTGTAAAATCTTTTGTTGGTAGGAACGAGTATGGTGAGTAACGCATCAATCAGCGTTGTTTTACCACTGCCGTTTGCGCCGGTTAGCAGTGAAGTGCGACCATCCGGCTGCAGTTTATATACTTTCCCGTTAAATGTACCCCAGTTAAACACCTCAAGGTATCTTAGCCGGTATCCATTATCTGAATTATTATTGCTGAACAGTGTTGACATAGTTGCTTAACTTATTCTTTATTTCTTCAAGTTTATCATTGCTGATAAATGCCTTGATAATTCTTTTTATTTCGTACTGGTTATTATCCTTATTGACAGTATCCTCACGATTCAGCTTTAGTATGCCAATATTTATTAAACTGGTTATTGGTTTTGATAGATCTTTCCAAAGTTTACTTTTATTGGTTTGTTCTTTATAAAACAATTCAATCCGTTCTTTTATTTCTTTTTGGGTGAGATAGAATTTTGTTCCTTCGCTTTTTACATCAAACTCTTCAAGTCCTTCCCTGAGCATTACAGCCAGCAATGTAGCTTCATAATTCAGGGATTGTTTTTTCATAAGGCGTGGTAGTGGATGATCATCATTTTCATCAGTTTCGGGCTGCATAACCCTTGCAAAGCCATCCTGCTCATTGATGATTAGTTCCATACCTATCTTACCAAAGTATTCCTGTATGGCAGATTGCCAGCCCAGTAATTCCCGCCAGATGTTTTTATCATCTGCATACACAGGCCCCTGCAATAGTTTAATTATGACGGCGGCAAATGGAGCCCTTGCTGTTTTTATTTCCATATTACTTTGTTGTTGGCCTTGTATAAATTACCATTGGCACATTTACTTTTCTTTGACCAATTAAAATTGGTTCTTTTGCTTCTTCTATTATAATATGATGCGTACTTGAAGTGGCTATCGAAAAATAGCCAACAATTTCGCTTAGACCATTTTCAATTCCATACTCTTCAACTATTTCTTTTAATGTAACCTGAGTTTTTTCTTCGAGCATTACATCAATTCTTTGTAATAGTTTCTTTCTGTCAATTGTAAACTGGTCGAACAGCATTTTGAAATCTGCATCTTCTTCATCTGCGCTACCATCTGGAAATAATATACCGGTAATATCGTCTTTCTCTTCACCAGGTTCCCATCTGTCAAAAAGATTAATGTATGGCTCGTCTTCAATAACTATAAAATCATCGTCCTTAATTTTTGTTTCGATAAGAGAATATGCCATCTGTCGTATCTCACCAATCAATTCCATAGCCCTTCTTCTTTCCAAAAGATTTTTTTCAGAAAGTACCCGGCTTATTTTTTCACTTAGTTTCCGGTTAGAATCAATCACTTTTCGACCAGACACATGCAGGAAACGTTTCAGGTGTTTTAAAAATCTATCATTATTATAATCAATATTGTGTTCATTTAAAAGCTGGTAAAGCTTTTCTGTAAGCTGTGTAAATTCCTGTTGCCTTCTTTCATCCATCAAAAACTCCCAAAATGCTTTAAAGCTTTTTCCTTGCGGTTTCTGGTCAATATCATCGAGAGCATCAAGAGCAAATACTAACAAAGTTCCTTTAGCTACATCCTTTTCCGTGTATTTTCGTTGAATATCTTTTCGTATTTGCTCAAAGTTTTGTTCTACTTCGCTAAAGTCGGCAAGCAGTTCCCTGGCCATTTTATTTAAATCGTAAAACTGTTCCTTTATTTCCGTTTCGTCAAATACCGATGGCTTCTTTCCTGATTTCAGCAGGTTTATTTCATCTTCAATGGCCCATTTTTTCTTTTGAAGTTCTTCTATTCTTGCTTCTGCATCTTCATTGGTTTGTTCAATCATTTTCTGAAGCTTAAAAAAAATATCCTTGAACCGGCTGTTGGTTCCAACATGCTCTCTGCGTTCGAGATCAGAAAGCCATTTCAACGCTTTGATAGTATCAGGCGTTAATTCATGCAGATCTTCTCCTTCGTCATTAGGATATTTTCTCAAAAAACCACTATTGCTCCATTTATCGATATACTGTGCAGCTCTTACCGAAAAATCATCAAACAGTGTCCCAGCCTCCAATTCTTCATCTTTTTCCTCATACGATAGTTCTTCCATATAGCCTTCCAGTTTACTTCGTAGTTCGCTGTTTGTAATAGTAGTTACATTGGCATCTGAAAATACTTTATGGAAAAAGGAGATTATAAAAGCAGCATTTTTTGCCCGCAAAAGCAGTAACGGTTTGGCTGTTTTAAATTGTAGAAGGATTTCCTCAAAGGTCATTCCTCAAAATAGCAAATTTTGATTAAAAGAATGAAATAGAATGGTTTAAAGGGGCTAAATAAGCCCCTCATCAGCAAAGCTAAAATACCCTTCGCTGGATATGATTATGTGGTCCAGCACCTTAATATCGTGGTAGCTGGCCGCTTCTTTTATTTTAATAGTCAATTCCTCGTCGGCACGGCTGGGTTTTAAGTTGCCGCTGGGATGGTTATGCGATAATACAATTGATACAGAAAGTGATTTAATAGCGGCGGCTAAGATCAATCGTGGATCGGCCACTGTCCCAGTAATGCCACCGGATGAAGCATCGTAAACGCCGGTAGCCCTGTTAGCCCTGTTCAGAAATATTACTTTAAACTCTTCCAGCATGTCAATTTTATTTTCATCCCAAACCTGCTTGAGTATATTATAAATATCCTTTGAAGAATTTACTTTGGGTCGTTCGGAAGCTTTCACTTTTGTTTTGTAAACCAATTCTACTTCTGCTACTCTTGTCCATTCCGGAAATTGCATTACTAACTGTTCCATAACATTTCATTTAATGATTTAAAAATTAATTATGGAACCGCATCCGCCTTTTGGCGACCAAGGCAATGAAGCAACGGAATAAATAGTGTCTGATGTAATGCAGGAATAGTTTTCTTTATGCCGGAATTTCATTGCCGCCACGGAGACAAACGGCGAACTTTGTGGGAGAATTAATGAAGAATTCTTGATAATAAATATTGCGCAAATGAGAGAAGAACTACAATCCAGTATTGGTATTTATTCGCCTAGTTTTCTAAAAATGCACATTGATGTTTATGAACCGCTCGATGATATTTTTAATCTTTCTCCAAAAGCGTCCGCCGCATTCATTCATGAATATGTTCATTTTTTGCAGGATTTGACAACGGTTTATGGTCAGAAAAATATTATATCCGTAGTTGACTATATTAAATCAGTCAACATTAATCAAAGACAAAGTAACAATCGAAATCTAAATATACCTTACATACCGGAAGAAGAAAGAGATCTAGGAGTGTATTATAATTCTGAACTACAAAAGCTCCACACCGGCACAAGCAATAAAGTTGCAATTGGCACTATACTTTCTGTAGGAACTGAAATAGTGCCAACAGATATAGGTTATAAGACAGTGGATGTAGAAATAGTAAAACTCATTCTAAAGTTGAATGCTCATTCTCAGCAAACTGAATATAGCTTTGGCGCTCATGCAATCATTGAAAGTATGGCTTTTGGTATTGAGAAAATGATTTATCCGAATGAGATAGAATCTCCACAGGACTTCTGTTATGAGGCAGCAAATGCACTTGTGCAATTTTGCTATCCTGAATTAGCCACAGACCCACTAAATGTTATAGCCTTATGTGATGCAAGCTTAATGTATTATAATCCGGCAGCAATATTTTATAACATGCTAATGGAGATGAAAACGTCCAAGTTTACTCCAACATCACCTTTGGATGTATATGATTTTATTCACTCCAATGTAGAAATAGAGTTTTGGGGGTTAACCAGAATTAATGAAATCTATAATAACCATACTCTAACTGCAATATCATGTATAAATGATTATTTTATCTCTGAAATATTTGCACCAAATAAACAATGGGTTGATGATACTTTTAAAAATGCGAATAATCTCAGGATTAGCGATTGGGGCTTTTTTGTAAAATTAGCATCAAGTGGATCGCTCAAAAAAAATGAAATATTCAAACACTTATTTAAGTTGTTAGGTCTGCCGATGGTAACCAATAAAACTGGAGCAGCTTATTTTGCTTCGCCTGTTGTAAACAATGAAGCAGTCAGACCTGATGTCTTATGGGCAATAAATCAGGTGTATAATATTTACATAAATTCAAAAAAATCAATTATTCGAAGATGTGCAATGGAGGACTGGTGTAGGGAGTCGTGTAGGCAAGCCAAAATTGAAGACTATACTGATTATCGTTGTATTGAAAGCCCATGGGAGAGAGCAAAAGATTCTGATAAGCTTTGCGTATTTGCTCAGGTTTGGAAAACCTGGGGATTGGAAAATGAAATTCCTATTGTCGTATGATACCCAATTTATTTCATGTTTAATTTAACCCCAAGCTGCCCCGCCATTTTGTAAACTCTACCACCATGTTGCGGGGCAGCTTCTTTACAAGTTTAAGGGGCATTTTGCAATGCCCCTTAATAATCGTCAATTGTAGATACACACCATTTCGCTCTTTACAAAGTCCTCGCAAAGCTGAAAAGCTTTTTGTGTTCTTAATTGCGCCGTGCCACCATACAATAAGGATTTCATTTTGGCTTCATCATCTTTGTAATTCCTGATGTTTTGAAAATAACCGGTAATGGCGTTGTATGCGCCAAACACAGTTCCCTTTGTTGTGTCATATTGCTGCGATGGACTGATCATGTTGTACTCATACACATCATCGCACATATTTTTAAAACAGGTACTTAGTTCATCCATTTCTCCTTTCTCAATGTTTTGCAACACTTCTTTATTAGGAACCATCGCCATTTGTATTAGCTTCTGTACTTCTTTGTCTGTAATGCGAACCTTTGCCCACTGGTTAAATATTCCTTCTAACTGTACAGATAGCTGGTTTGAAATTCCCATTACTTTATGAGCTTCTTCCAACCGTTCTTTAGCATTGGCAGTATGGCGGATCTTAATGGAATTACTACAGTTTTTCAAAGCAGCATTGAGGGTATTGTTACAGACGATCCTTGTCGGGGTAAACGCAGCCATGATACTCCCAAAACCATCATTTGAAGTAGTAAGGAACAAATACCTTTCAATCATATCATCATTACCTACTTTGATGTAACCGGGCAGTTTAGCAGTAATGAAAATCTTTTCGCCTTTACCTAATGCCCCGGCAGTTTCGTATTGAATACCATCGCCATTCACAATGGCATCAAAGAAGCTAAACGCATCCGCATTTTGCACTACTTCATAATCCTTTCCTAAACGGTCACCCAATATTGCACCTGTATCAGGACGGTAAGTATAAAATGAGCTTTGTGAAATAATTTCTGTACCATCATCTAAACGGTGTGTATTTGGCCGTTTCAATACTTCAAAATCAAGCCCTGCAAATTGTAATGCTTCTTTGCTGTTGGGATAATCCTGTACAATTTGCCCCAAGCCATGCCATGCTTTTTCTTTTACAGAAAAGAAACTGTGTTTACCTGTTTGTTCATTGAAATTAATATTGTGTGCCATAGTTGTAAATATTTAAAATGATTAAAAAATGAAAGGCATCCCGTCAAAGACAGGACGCCTGATTGATTAAAACGGTAAATCGTCCACGACTTCGGCTGCTGATGCATTAGTCATTGGTACTACTGGTACAGATGTATTGCTACCATTTGAACGGCCATGCAGTTTGATTGTGTTGATATGAAATGTAAGGCTGGCCTTTACTTCGCCTTCTTTGTTTGTCCAGGCGTTTGCACCCATGCGGCCGTAACACTCCACCAACGTGCCTTTGGTTAAGTAGGCTGATACCCCGGGATTAATCCAGTATGAACAGTTTACGTAGGTCGTAATCTTTTGTACCTCCGTGCTTCCTTTTGGTTTGTAAGTGTCATTAATAGCAATAGAAAAGTTCACTACTTTTTTCCCTGCTTTTATTTCGCTAACGGTTGCGTCTGCTGTAATTCTTCCGATGATTTCCATAACTGAAATTTTAACTGTTTAAGAAATGATTGTTTAATTGTGTTCTGATGATGAAAAAAAATGTTTTGTAAAAGAAAAAATGGAAAAAAAGAAAGCCTTACTGCAAGGCGGCTGCAGGGAAGCAAAAAGGAAACGGAATAAATCAAATCTGCAATAGTGATGGAATGGCTTATTTATGCCGTAGTCTTTTTGCTCCTTGATAAATCATTCGTGCAGCCGCATAACTTCGCTTTCGCTTTGTCCATTTTCTTACAAAACAGATCTAACTACTTGTGGGGTCTTTTGGAGAAGGGAAAAGAAATATTAGTTGAAATTTCTCTGAGATTTATTTGTCTGGAATTGTGTTTGCTGAAGAATGAAGCAATCTCAATTCCCAATAATTATTATCCGGTGCAGTTCTCACGGCTTATTTGCCGGAGGCGGAAAAGAAATAAGACGGGTGTACTGCACCGGTCTTTGATGAAGGAAGAACAGAACGATGAACGGAGCGTCGCAACAGAAGATGCATAACGGTTTAAAAGCTGGTAACAAAAGAATACGACTACTTGCCTGACAGAATAGAATAATTTTTCATTCTTCTTTCTTCATCATGGTCACGAACGCAGGAAATAGATTGAAGTTGTACAATATATTCAGCAGGTAATTTATTCTGGATAGCGCCACTTATAATAAACTCTTTATACCAATCATACGGCTGCAACGTATTATCTATAGAGTTACTATCGGCAATATAAATCTGTGCAGCATAAGAGTTATTAATTTCATCAAAAAATGTCAATGTATCCTCATTGTAACCCTTGCCTAAACCTTCTGCTATATCAAGCAAGGGTTTCTCATCATTATCAATAGTAAACAATACTCCCCAAACCAATTCGGCAGGAACATCAGTCTTTGCAATATTCGCTTTTGCAGAACCGTCTTTGCTTATTTTATTGTACACTAATTTGTGTGCCGGAAGAAATGCGTTGCAAAGTTTCACTGCTGAAGGCACTCTTTGTGTAAGCCTGTTGAGATTCATATTTGAGCCGTAAGCAAAAATCAACATGTGGTTTTCAGATTTGGAACACAAAACTATATTGCTTCTTTGACTTTCTGGAATTGTGCATGGCAGGATAGTTTAGTTCTACCTGCCAATAGCCAAGCTCAATTCCCGGTATCATTGACCGGGGTAGTGGTTCTACCCTCTGTCATACTAAGTAGAATATTCAGAAAGGCAAAAGGACTGTACCTAGTATTTAGAAGTATGTGCTTATACTAAACTGAAATCCTGACCTCAATGATTGCAGACCATGTTTTTGATATACAGGGTCATTGAGTCCATTTATTAAGGCGGTGAAGATACTAAGTCTCCGGCTATCGTTAATTAGGTGAATTTCAACTCATTTAAACAGTGTAGTTAAAGAAATCCAAAGAGCAGTCTTTCTGATGCCGGGCGATTAAAATAAATAAACATATGCCAGTACTATATAAGCTTTCAATCAGAAATATTAATTTTGAATTGGTAGTTCCATATTGTAAACCGTAAACATAATTTACCTGATTGTTATGGAGTTTTGATTAGTTGTTTGTTGCTAAATGAAAATACTTGTGTATGGAATTAACTTTATCCAATGGGAATCTCCTTGAATTCGAATCCGGATTACCTTCTGATTATTCCGGACCCGTTCTTCGTGGAGCTACTTCATTCCAAGCCAAATCAAATCTTGCAGAGCTGGTTATACAGGAATTTCATGGGGAGTATTATACGATCCGGTTTCTAATTGGAAAATTTTTGAAAAAAGTTAATGCAAGGGGTTGGATACATTCCAATGGTCTGTACAGTTACTTTATGCTCAAGAACAGCACCCGTAAACGGATCAATACCATTGGAAACCTGCACATAAGACAAGATCAATATGCCTGCTTTTTTACTGAGTCTTCAGACTGCAGTGCTGTATTGGAAAAGACGAACGAATTCCGGGCGTTGGATGTTTTCTATTCGCCAAAGTTGTTGGAAGAACTGTTGCCTTTCTTTCCCGAACTGAAGAATGTGATGCTCTCATCGTCAGGGATAATACTACAGGGAAAATCTTGCTGGAGCCTTCCGTCAATGAAAGAAGTCATCAACCAAATTCTGAATTGCCCTTATGGTGAAGCTACGAGGCAATTTTATTTTGATCTGAAGGTGAGGGAGCTTTTATATGAATTACTGGAAACTGCATATAAAACAAATCCTTCGCAACAATACTTTACGCCATTTGAAGTAGCCCGTATTCATGAGGCGAAAACTATTTTAGAAAACCATCTTGCCAAAAAGCCTCCTTCAATCCGAGCCTTGTCAAAGCTGGTGGCCATCAATGAATTTAAGTTGAAAAATGGGTTTAAGAAATATTTTGGTGCTGGCATCTTTGAGTGGTTACTCGACAGAAAAATGAGATATGCAAAGGAACTCATCCTAACCACAAATAAACCAATCAAGGAAATCGGCGCAATGATTGGTTATCCCCGCACAACAAACTTTATTACTGCATTCAGACGTAAGTATGGATTTACTCCCGGATCTCTTCGTCGTTAATAATCCGTTTTGCAAAACTTCTCCTCTACACTGCAAACTAATTTTTGAAAAATGGTTCATTCAAGTTTTACATCTTTGTTCTGTTGAGCATTTTATATAAATCGTATAAAGATTTTATTGCAATAAACAGGATTAGCCGAAGACCTGTATAAAACAGTAGGCACCTTTATAAAAATTTCAAACAATTATTTATGAAAAAGTATTTGATCGCTTTTACAGCAATTGTATTGCTTATTGGTTTCAGCGCATTTGCATTTGCAAAAAGAACAGAACCAAAAAAACAAATCACCTATTATTTCTTTCAGGTAAACTCTGGACAAGGAAGTGACAATACACTTGATAATTCACAGGTAACATACCTTGGTTCAGGCACAAGTATTCCACAAGGAAGTTGTGATGGAACAGGGTACAACTGCAGGGTAGGGTTTACCTCTGAACAGGTAGAATTAGTTGAGCCGGGTCTTTATCAATTAAAAAACACCCCGCAATCTATTGCAACTGTTGCACATCCACGAGGAGCACAATAAAAAAATAAAGAATAAAAGCTGTTCCTTTAAACAGCTTTTATTCTTTATAAAATAAAAAAATTTACCTGAAAACTTCTCGAATTAAAAGCATATCAATTATTCTGTACTCTTCTACCATATCTAAACCAAATAACTGCAGAGATTTTCTTAATTCAGGAATTGAAATTTCTTTTACATCTTCCTTCCATGGAAGCTCAATATCAATAGCACCTGAATAGCCGGTTAAATCAAGAAAAGGCATTTGCGGATACTGAACATTTACTATATCCTCCAGTGCATAAAACAAGCTACGTATTTGATGATTTTGTAGAATAATCCTGTTATATGCTTTTTCATACTTTTCTTTTCCCCCTTTACTTTGAATATGAAATTTCGAATCCAATTTTTTTAGAACCCAGCATTTTATTTTTCGCTTTTCGATTGAGCTTTCAATTTTAAAGAAGCGATCCAAATCCTTTTTCATAACCGAGTAAATCTGAGCAGCTGAATCAACAGATAACCTTAAAGCATAACAAAAAACATTTTTGTTGGCCCAATAATAATATGTTGAGTCATATGGTGGCGCAACATACTTCGATTTCTCAGCTACTTCAAATACAACTCGATTATCTGGTATTATTGGTTGAAAAGGAAGCTTATCCCTATAAGCCTCTTTATATAAATCCAAAACTGTTTCGTTTACACAACTAATCCCTTGCAGTTTACCAGAAATTTTCTCAAACAACAGTTGTGTGGGCGCAAAACCGCCTTCTCCAAATTCAATCCTTGGAGTAATAAACGAATAATAAGGTACCCTATCCTTTACTCCAGCCTTTTCTTCAAACCACATCAAAGGGTTATTGATCAAATCTTCCGCAGTAATATCTACTCCTTTTACATCATCCCAGTTTACGCTTTGTCCTGCTATAAGTTTTTTAATATTTCCCTCTGTTGTTGAAGAGCTGTATGAAATTGAAATAAATTCCCTTTTTTTCCCGAGCCAAACATGAGTAGGAATTACTTTATGTGGAAAGAGTTTCCTTATGATAGAATCATTCTTTATAAATGGCAGTTGTTTGCCTGCACTAATCCATTGAGTTGCGAAGGGCAAAGACTCTAATGTCTTCCATAATTTTTGAATTTGTGCATCGGAATTATAGGTGACTAATATTATCTGAATATTTTCTTTGAATTTCTTTTGCAGTTCAAGCATTTTAGGCATTGAAGCGATGCAACTGGTACAATTAACTCCCCAAAAATCAAACAAAACAATTTTCCCTTTATAATCGCTGAGTTTTCGTTTAATGTCTTTTCCTCCTTCACTAACGGTAAAAGATAAATCAGGCACGATGTCGTTTATTTGCAATTCCTGAGTTGATTTAGTCTGTGCAAAACAATTACTTATTACACTTGCTAACAGCAGTGTAACTACTATAATCTTTTTCATAATTTTTTTTAAATGATGATTAATATCCGGGGTTCTGTATCAGATAAGGATTTAATTGAATTTCGTTAAATGGTATTGGAAACAAAGCATCAGTTGACTGCCAAGCGGGTTTATTTATCGCCAAAACGGACGAAATCGTTTCAGTTCTTTTTAGATCGTACCATCTATGCCCCCACTCGCAGAATAATTCAATATGTCGCTCGTGTGCAATTAGAGACAATATATTTAATTGACTTGAGGCAGTTGTATCGGTTAAACCTGCCCTTCTGCGAATAGTGTTGATATCAGCTATCGCATTCCCAAGATCATTTTGATATGTTTTTGCCTCTGCTCTTATTAAATATTGTTCTGCTAACCGCAAAATAATATAGTGCTCATCGGCTGTAGAAGATGTTCTCAACTTGTATTTAAAAGGAATGTAATAAGTAAAGCCATTCGAAATACGAGTGCTTAACCATTTCAATTTTCGCTGATCACTATTTTCAAATGAATTTCGTAGGAATTCAGTTATTGGGTAAACTGGAATTGCAGTACCTAAAGGAACAAATTGTCGGCACTCAGCAAGACCAAGTGGAGATTGAAGAGGTGGCATTTGCCAAATAGATTCTTTACTTGTTTTAAGAAAAACATTACTCAAATCTGTTTCAAGATTATAGATACCAGCGTTTATTACTTTTGTTGCCTCTAATTCTGCATTTACCCATTGCTTTTGAAACAGATATACTCTTGCAAGGAACGCATTTGCCGTAAATCTATTCGGACGCAGCCTTCCTGAAGTTACATAGCCAGACGACAAAGTACTTTCTGCATCTTTTAAGTCTCTAACTATTTGCTCATATACTTCGTCAATTGAATTTCTAGGCATTACAGCATTCTTTTTGTAATTAATTGTGGTTACCAATGGTACTCCACCATAAAGGTTTACAAGATTAAAGTAAAAGAATGCCCTGATAATTTTCGCTTCGCCTAGCAATTGATTTTTAACTGATGTCTTCAGGCTCTCACTTGCAGACAAACCTTCTATACACGCATTTGCCTGGTAAATAATTTCATATGCATAGCGCCACAGATCATAGTTCAAAGAATTTTCAGGCGAAACTGCATTTGCATGAAAGTTCATAACAGCAGCATTTGTTGATGTGGTCTGTAATTCATCACCTGCCAACCCGCTGTAAATAGTGATTGCGCCGCTTGCAAAATTTACTGTTGTTGAAAACTGCATCATACTTGTGTACATACCAACCACTGCTGCAGTAGCATCAGCACTATCTTTAAACACTGTTTCTGTTACCAACTGGTTAATCGGCGCCTCTACTTCAACCAGTTTCTTACAGGATAAGAGAAATAGCAGAAAAATTGTAGTCACATTTCGTAAGCAATATTTGATGTTCATCGTTTTTCGTTTTAAAATGTAAGTTGTAATCCCGCAACAAGTGTCCGTAAGGGCGGCAATGAATAAAAACTTTTGGTTTCAGGATCGTTTCCTTGATATCTGGTTATAACAAAAAGGTTTTGTGCATTTAAATAAAGCCTGATTGCAGAGAGCTTTATACGCTCAAGTTTCTTCCTCTGCACATCATAGGAAAGAGAAAGCGTTTTTAATCTAACATAAGAAGCATCACCATACGCCCCATCTGAACGCATAAAAGCATTTGCCGATGTTTCTATAATTGTTGATGTTTGCGATGTAAACTTTTGAATATTCGCATCGTTGCCCGGCTTTTGCCATCTCTCAAGAATAAGCTGAGGTTGATTATACATTAAGCCAGGCAAAAATGTATTGACCTGTTGCAGATAATTGGCACCAATCTGTTTTTTAAATTCCAGAAATAGATCAAGCTGCCATCCTTTATAAGAAAGTGTATTACTTAATCCTCCGTAAAATTTAGGATCAAGGTTTCCAAACACGTATCTGTCTGCATTAGAAGGGTTGTTGCTCGAACCGTTTTTAGTTTCGAATTCATAGGTTCCTGTGTTTGGATCTACCCTCAAATATCGATACAGATTTAACACACTTAACGACTGCCCAACTACGTAAACATTTGCATAGCTGCTGTTTTTAATACCAGGAAATTCAACAAGCCTGTTTCGGGGAATAGTTAAATTAAATCCACTGCTCCAGTTAAAACTGCTGCCTCTAACATTGGTTGCAGATAATTGAATTTCCAATCCACTGTTTTCTACAAGTGCCGGAAAGTTAGCCGTTATGCCTCTAAATCCTGTTTGACTAGGTAATACATAAGTGACAAGTTGATTGTTTGATTGATGTTGATACCAAACTGCATTTAGAAATAAACGGTCTTTAAAAAAACCAAGTTCCAGTCCGGCTTCATACTTTCTGGTTAAAGACCAATGTAGTTCTGCGTTGTATAAATTTTGCGGTGCATAACCTACCGTAGTTTGATAAGGAGGATTGATTACACCCCACCTGCTTAAGTATTGATAATCGGAAATATTATCACTACCTGTAACACCATAGCTTGTTCGTATTTTTCCGAAGCTAAGAAAGACAAAACGCTTTTTTACGAATGATTCCTCTGAAAAAATCCACCCAGCACCAACCGAGCCGAAATTGCCAAATTGCTTTCCGGGACCAAATCTACTTGACCCGTCTCTTCTTCCGTTTAAACTAATGATATATCGCTTTAGAAGAAGATAGTTGATACGGGCAAACACAGCTATATATTTTTTTTCGAAAAAAGCATCTGTAACATTTTTTACGGATGCTGCTGAGATAGATCCTAAGAGATCATCATTGGGAAAGCCAGCACCTTCCAGCAATAACTGTGTATTTGTGTTTTTCTGATAAGTACCTCCAGCTAAAACAGTAAATAACCCTTTCCAGATTTTTCTCCTGTATTCAAGCTGCGGCTCAACAAGCCATGTTTGAAATTCATTTGAACCAAATCTGGCTGAAGAAACAGCATTAGAAATTGGATCTATACTTGCCTGTGGAACTCGAGATTCTTCTTTTCCATTAAACGTATTGTAACCTATACTCACATTAAAAGAAAACCCTCTTACAAACTCATATCCAATCTGAAGATGGCTGTTCAGATTATAATTTCTAACAGTATATCTCTGCTTTAAATAACTTAACGGATTTGCTAACTGAGCTCCCCTGTACGACCAAACCAAATCACCGGCCTCGTTCAACAGATCGGGGTAGTTGGGCGGGAGTATAAACGATTGAAGTAAAAATTGGTTACCGGAAGAATTATTCTTTTCAAATGAATAATTCATTGATAAGTCTATGTCGAATTTTTTGTCGTCAGAATTATGCCGCAAATTCGTATTTAATGAAGTTCTGTAGTTGGTAAAATCACCAGGCAATATATAATTCTGATGAGTGTGCCCTGCACCAATCAGAAAATTTGTTTGAGCAGTTCCTCCAGAGATTGCTCCATTAACCATTGTCATTCCTGCTGATCCTCCTAAAAAATATTTTTTCCAGTCTGTATATTTTGATGCATCAAACAGCAAGAGATCTGGTGCATACCCTGTTGTTCCTGGATTTGCGTTTGGCGTTAAACCATCGTTATTATAAGCTTCCCGCCGCATAGCCAAATAACCTGAGGTATTCAGTAAAGACATACTTCTTGTGATGCGGCTCTGCCCTGTACTAACATTCAAATTGAACTTTGTTTTTCCTGGCTTTCCCTTTTTTGTTGTAATTAATATTACCCCATTGGCCGCCCTTGAACCATAAATTGCAGTAGCATCAGCATCTCTTAATATTTCAATGCTCTCAATATCGGCGGGGTTAATGGTATTAAATGGGCTTACACCACTGTATTGATTTCCATACATTGGGTTGTTCCCCGGCGAACTGATTGACCGCAATTGATTGATATTATAATTCTGCGGAGCAAATGGGACACCATCAATGATAAAAAGAGGATTATCTATAGGAGGAATACCAGCATTTACACTTGGGTTTGGATTTACAGAATTCTGCCCCCTTATCTGAACTGTAAAAGAAGAGCCCGGCAAACCGCTGGTAGAGGTTACAACCAAACCCGGCGCCCTGCCTTGTAACGCAGCTAACGGATTCGCCACAGGTTGCTTTGCAATTTCTTCTGCTGTGATTTTTGTTATTGATCCTGTGTTATATCTTTTGGTGGTGGTGCCGTAAGCAATCACAACCGTTTCATCCAAACTACTTACTTCAATTTTAAGTATAATTATAAAATTTGCCCGTTTAGTAATTGCTATCTCTTTTTTATAATACCCTATACTTGTAATGACTAATACATCATCTTCAGCAATTCCAGTTAGTACAAACTCTCCTTTTTCATTTGTTGATGTTGCTCTGCCGGTTTTTTTCACAGTTACTGTCACTCCGGGAAGTGGTTCGTCGTTTTCATTGATTACTTTACCACTTACGTCAATAGCAACAGGGGCTTGTGATTGAACAACCGGTTTACTCTGCACAACAATATACTTGTCCTCAATTAAAAATGTGAGTGGTTGATTTTCGAAACACCTGCGAAGTACATCTTCCAGCTGTTCGTTGTTTGCAAGAAGTGTTACAGGTTTTGTTTGTTTCAACTGTGCTCTTGTATAAATAAATGAATAGCCCGTTTGGCGAGTTATTTCCTTAAAAACTTTTTCAATCGGTGAATTATTAAACGAAGCGGATACAGTTTGACCAAAACTGCTTGCCGAAACCTGCATACAGGCGGCTATTGTTAGCACACATATGAGTTTCATGGTTAAAAAATTTTTACAGCAGTATCCCGCAATTGTTAATTGCATAGTTTTGTAGTGTTTGGGTTTCTGAAATTCGGTTGACAGCCTCAATTGATAACAGGGTTAACCCAAACGCCCGCCGGAGGTGCTCGTAACACTTCCGGTTTTTTGTTTGTATTAACCGTTGGTTGATTTAATCGTCAGGGTAATACATAAATTGTTTTGTTTTCAATTTTAAAATGAACATATCCGTTTAGCTCAAGCAGGCGAAGAAGTTTGGGCAACGGTTCGCTTCTAAGTATCGTTGCGTTCAATTGCTGTTTTATTTCTGCAGTATAAACAACCTTTGCCCCGTACCATCGTTCAATTTGCGTCATTACTGTTTCAATAGAAGCATCATGAAATACAAACAGCCCTTTCTTCCATCCTGTAATAGCTTCTATATCTACACTTGCATTCTTCGTCAACCCAGCTTCAGCAATAACAGCTTGGGAGCCCGGTTCCAACATTTGTGTTTTTCGATTATGTAAAACAGATACTTTGCCTTCAATCAACGTTACTTCTTTTTGAATGGCATTCCCGTAACACATCACATTAAACTGTGTGCCTGTTACCGTAACTACGGAGCTATCGGGCAACACTACACGAAATGGGAGTTGCTCATTTTTTGCAATTTCAAAATAAGCTTCCCCATTTACTTCTACCCTGCGCTCCTTACCATTAAATGCAGCAGGATATTTTAGTGTGGTAGATGCGTTGAGCCAAACCTTACTGCCATCTGCCAGTACAACTTTATATTGACCACCCACCGGTGTGGAGAGTGCATGAAGGGCTGAAACTGTGCCGTTGTTTATTGCTTCATACACTAACTCTCCATCAGCCGGTTTTTTGGCATGAGAAACGAGGTTGCTATCGATGATCCCATTCTTAGCTGTTGAAAGATTTATTACAGAACCATCTGCAAGCTTTAGTGTTGCCTTATTACCACCTGGTAACAGTTGTAATGTATCAGCATCAGCTATAGAAGGTTGCTCCGGTTTGTTTTTCGCTAACTGTATTAATAACACTGCAACACTTATAACTAACACAACTCCCGCAGCAGCTAACCATATAACTCTGCGTTGTTTTTGTTTGTATTCCTTCTTTGCATGTGCAAGGTTGCCTTTTACTTCTTTCAAACGCTGCTCTACCAACACCAAATCCATCCTTGCAAGGTTGGCCTTAATATTTTCTTCATCGGTAAGGTCTTCAAACAACTGCATGTTATGATCACTCTCATTTACCCAATTGTCCAGTTCATCATGCTCTGTTTCAGTAAGCGTATTGCGGATATAACCGGCAATAAGATAAGCAATGCGATAGGCAGGCTGATCCATATCGCTGTAAGGATTTTGTTTCATACTATTAAGTTAGACAGTCTTTTCATAATAAGAAAGGCAGAAGAAAAAACGTATATGAATTTAAAAGAAAAATATCCTTAACAGGAAAGTTGCCACTTTCATTTGCCAGTGTTTGTGAAAAATAACCGCTTTCTAAATGCAAAAGACATTGAGGTGAAATAGTTTTACAGAATAAAACGGTTAAGCGTATTCAGCTAATTATTAACGGGTTTTCACAACCCGGAGGCAATAAAAAAGGCCGTCCCTGGAAAAAGACAGCCGTTGCTAACCTATGAAAAACACCAGATCAAATGTAAATTATTTATCGAAGGATTCAAATCACTATTACAGAAATGTTTTGAAAATAAGTATTTCACCTGCATAATGAAGGTTATAATTGCTCCTGTATACACTTTCTGTAAGAAAGATTAAGACGCATACTTTGTTTGGATGGTGAGCACCAATAATTAATTACTTATATAACTTCCTTATGTAGTTTAAAAATCAGTAGAAATGAAAGCACAATAAAAACTGTTTCATTTTTTTACGAAGCAAGGCGAGCCCCTGCTTTTTCTGGTTTCTTACAGTACCGGGAGTTACGTTAAGCTCTGCAGCAATTTCAACACTTGATTTACCCTCGAGGTAATACATCTTAAGCACCCGTTGGCTTCCTGGTGCAAGTTCTTTTAAAGCGGAGTGAATGAGGCGATAAGTTTCTGTACGTATTAAATGATCGTAAGGGCTGTTAAAAGAAATATCGGGTACAGCTACTGCTACTTCTACCCTGCTTCGATTTTTTTCTTTACGCAGGTAATGCATAGCATCGCGGTAAACTATTTTATACAGGTATGCACGTATGTCGCCATAACTATCGAGTTTATAGTGCATCTTCCATATTTTAATAAACGCACCTGAAGCAATTTCTTCTGCTATTGAAAAATCCTGCACCCATTTATTGGCATACAAAGAAAGTGCGGGAAGAAACTCCCGATAGAAATAGGCAAGAGCCCGTTCTTCACCCTGTTGAAAAGCGAGAGCGTATTGTTCTTTTTTTATATCGTGATTAGCTGCTTCCATCAGGTAGCAGCAACCTAAAAATTCGTGAAATAGAAGCCAAGGAATATATGTTGACTTTTACATAATTTTAGTTGACCTTTACTATATTTACAAAAACGAATTATATGGCAACAGATACAATGGAAAAGCCGATTAAAAGACATGTTGGTAGAAACCTTCAAAGGGTTCGTATTTACTTTGGCATAAAACAAGATGCACTTGCAAAAGACTTAGATATGAGTCAACAGGCAATTTCGAAGATTGAACAACAGGAAGAAATTGAACCGGGGCTGTTGAAAAAAATCAGCGAAGTAATTGGTGTATCACCAGAAATGATTGAGAATTTCGATGCAGAAAGGGCGATCTACAATATCAACAATTATAATTATCCAGAGGCAACAATTACAGAAGGTTCGACTGCAATCGTACAACAAATTAATCCTGTTGAGAAAATTGTTGAGTTATACGAACGTCTCTTAAAAAGCGAAAGAGAAAAGATTGAACTATTAAAAGTATCTAACAAATAATAACGCTAACGTAATTTTTTGAAAATGGAAACAGTTAATTATACCAACATGCTCCATATGGGCCGAAAAATTGAAAGAATTCGCAGGCTTAGAGGAATGACACAAACAGAATTAGGTGAGGCTTTAGGTATTACTAAGCAAGCAGTATCAAAGATGGAGCAAACTGAAAAATTTGAAGTTGAAAAAATAAAAATAATTGCCTCTGCTTTAGGAGTTACAGAGGATGGCTTAAAAAGTTTTAATGAAGAAAAGGTTCTTTATAACACAATGAATTTTTACGACAATAGTTCTGTATCAGCATCTTCTATAAACGCAAACAATGTCGAAACTCTTAACAATTTCCCGATTGAGAAGACGATTGAATTATTTGAAAAACTTTTGCAGAAAGAAAGGGAGAAGTATGAGGAGGTGAAGAAGGGAAAGAAATAATAGATATACCAAGATACGCTGTAGTCATTCTCTCAATTGATGATTATGGAAATGAAATGAGAATACTACCTTTAAAGACTTATATACACTGTAATGAACAAAATCAAAATAAAGAATTTTGGCCCTATTAGGGAGGGTTACCAGGAAGAAGACGGTTGGATGGATATAAAAAAGGTTACTCTGTTTATTGGCAACCAGGGAAGTGGCAAAAGTGTGGTGGCAAAGTTAATTTCAACTTTCAGTTGGATAGAAAAAGCATTAACAAGAGGTGATTATGACAAAAGATATTTTGAACGAAAAAACAAACTGAAGAATCAATATCTCACATACCATCGACTGGAAAACTATTTTCCAAAACCGGATAATACAGTAATAGACTACCGGGGTGAATCCTACAATATTCTGTACGAAAACGGGAACCTGACTATTAATGACGCCAATAATGGCAGTTATCCACTTCCGCAGATCATGTATGTGCCTGCAGAGAGGAACTTTATTTCTAACGTCCGTACCCCAAAGGCGCTGAAACAAATTTCCCCATCACTTTCGGAAATGGTTACAGAAATGATCAACGCAGGTCAGGCAATGAAATCGCCTATGCTTTTGCCTGTGAATGAAGGAGTGTATGTAGAATACAATAAACAAAACGATATTTTTTATATAAGGAGCAATGATTACCGGATTAAACTAACCGAAGCCTCCAGCGGGTTTCAGTCAATAGTGCCCCTACTTCTCATTTCATGGTTTTTATCAGACTCTGTAAAAAAACAGAGTGAGAATACAAAAGAAATGTTGACAAGTGAACAGCGGGAACGATTTCGCAGGAGGTTTAAAGAAATTAATGATAATGCAGATTTAACTGATGAGCTGAAAAGAATTGCTTTGTCTGAGTTAGCAAAAGAGTTTACGAAAACAGCTTTCATAAATATTGTAGAAGAACCGGAGCAAAATTTGTATCCAAGTTCGCAAAGAGGAATGATAAATAGCTTAACGGCGTTCAATAACATTAACAGGGGAAATAAGTTGATTATGACCACGCACAGCCCCTATTTAATTAATTATTTAACTATAGCAGTTAAAGCAGATGCATTAAAGGAAAAAATAAAAACAGATGAATTACGGAGGAAGTTACACACTATCATTCCGCAGAATTCAACAATAAATAAAAATGACTTAGTAATTTATGAACTCAATGAAAAAGACGGTACGATAAGCAGACTGAAAAATTACGATGGCTTGCCCTCTGATGAGAATTATTTGAATGAGCAGCTTGCTGAAAGCAATGAGCTATTTGCCCAACTTTTAGAAATTCAGCAAGCCCTATGAGTATAAATTTCTTCGAAGCGAAATGCCAAACCTTTTCCAGCAATAAGATTTTTGGTCTTTGTGATGACCCGCCGCCAGCCTCGAACCCGGCCTATATTGACGAGAATAATGGAGCCAAATGGATTGCGGTAGTGGAAAACGACGACAGGTATGATGTCACATTTACTGCTATAGATCATTGCATTGACATTCGAAGGCCGGATAGAAAACCGGCCCAGCGTTGCGATGGCGTTTTAACATACGATTCTACCGTGATTTTTGTGGAGCTAAAACAAAGAGAAGCCAAGGGAAACCAATGGGTAACCGATGCTGAAGGTCAACTCAAAACAACAATTGGCTATTTTGAGAACGAGGATGAAGCAGAAAACTTCAACAACAAGCAAGCCTATATTGCCAACAGCGAACACCCTAAATTTAAGGTAACACAAATGAGACGCATGGACCAGTTTTTTACGGATACCGGTTATATCCTTAGAATAGTTAACAGAATTAAGTTGTAAGAGCTTCTTGAAATTTCAATAAAGAATCGGAGTTTGGGTTGGTCAGTAATTGGCTTCACCTTTCGCTAAGGATAGTATCAATCCGACTTCTTTCTCTTTTCAAATGCGTTTATAACAATGGGCTTTAAAAAATAAAGTAATCAAAACAAGTACTTAGCCAGATTTTTTGCAAATGGACATATTTCCTGTATATTTGGGTAAAATGTCCATTTATGGGAGCTGCCATTAGAAATACCTCCCGGAAAACCGGAGAAGAAGAAATTGACAAACTGGTAAGGGTGTATATCAGCAAAGGATCGTCAGTGAATATTCTTACGTGGGCCATTCTTGGAGGTAAGAAATTTATGCCTAAAGAACCAGCTTCTGCCCTTGATTTCCTTTCAGCAAGCGACAAAGGGATTACCAAGCAATCTGTAATAAATCTTGCAGAGGTGATGGATATACCAATGAAGGATATAGCCAGCCTTCTGAATGTCTCTTATAAAACACTCGGCAGAAAACGAAAAACCGATTTATTGGGCAGCCTTGTATCATCTCTTTCAATTGAGATAGCAAATACCGTTGCAAACGGATTGGCTGTATTTGAAGATGCAGACAAACTAAACCATTGGTTACAGAAAGAAAACCGGGCTTTAAATGCTAAAAAGCCAATTGAGCTTTTAAATACTCCTACAGGAATTAAGATGGTAAACAGAGTTTTGAACCGCATTGAAGAAGGCATCTATACATAAGCTGTTGTATGACTGTTTACAGAATAGTTAAGTTAAAAAAAAGAACATCTGATCTTTCAGGAACAGGTGCCTTTAATTCAGGTGGCCGCTGGAATAATGAAGGTACCTATGCGTTCTATACGAGCGAAAATCCTTCACTTGCTTTTCTTGAAATACTTGTACATACTGATGAATCAGAATTACCGCCTCAGATGTTTATTATGACGATTGAGATTGATGATACTGCACCGATCTTTGAAATTCCTGATACAGATCTTCCTGACAATTGGCGCATTCCGGATAATATAGAACTGAAAGAAATGGGCGACCGTATTTTTCAGGAGAACATGTTTATAGGTATAAAAGCCAGGTCTGCAGTTATGCCAGGCCAGTACAATTTCATTCTTAATCCCCAGTTTCCTGATTATCACAAGCACTTGAAGGTAACGAATGTGGAAGCACTTGCTGTTGATAAGCGATTAACTGAATAATTTAACGTGGCAATATTTACATATTTATAGTGAAGGTGTGCAGTTTGGAAACCAAAAGTTATTCTTTCCGGCATCTTCACTAACTTTCCTTGTACCCCATTCCAGATTCTCTCTCCTCACTAAATGTCCCCTATCAAAATCACTTTTACTCGCAGAATACAATTGTTGTCCTAATTGTTCTTCTGTTTTGATTCTTGGATCATCCTGCCATGTTCCATTCTGCCATTGCCTTGCCAGGCTGTGCCGTCAATATTGACTGCAGTATAAAATCCAAAGCATCTGCTTTTACTCATCACCACACTGTAATGAATGTAATCCAGCTTTGAGCTTCCGTTTTCACTCTTAACCGCATCTTTCTTTTGGGCAGAAGATAGTTCTGGTAATTTGATGATGAATTTTGATCCGAGAAAGTTAGTCTTATAGCCTCCATCAGAGAGCGGTTGAGGGCTGTAGCCATGGTTTGATAGTTTATTTTTAAAAGCTCTTGATGCTCCAAAATGGACTATTTACAACTATCTGACAAGTAGAAAATAACCTGAAGTGGGGTACGGGTGTGAAATGGCAAAATAAAACATATTGTTAGAAACCATTTTTCAGCATCGGGAAACCTTAAAAATTATAACTGCGTTACTGGTTCTTACAAAACTTCACTATCAATTTTAAAAAGTAATAAATATTAAATAATAATGATACATACGACGATAGATCGGCTCCACCTGTTAATATTGAAGTTTAACATATACTGATATACCTCAAAATTATTTGAATTGTTCGGTTAAATATTAATTAACCAATGTACTGGAAAGTATCCTTCTAAAGGCTATATGCAACCGGATTTAATAATGCCATCTTACAAACGCTTCCATTGCTGCATACTGTGTTAAGCCAAGCATACCATACAGATCGGCAGTGGCTGCATTGCGTTCTTCTGCACGTTGCCAGAACTCACGGCTATCGCTACCCTGGAACGGTACCATATCTTTTTGTGATTGATGAATAAAAATGCCAAAGCGTTTCTTCATCACCTGTTCAGGGCTCATTGGTATGGCCATTTCAATTTCTTCCATGTTCCACTCCTGCCATGCACCTTTGTATAACCACAACCAGCAATGGTTGATCCATTCATCACCATCGGCTTTAATTCTTCTCAACGATTCAAGTACCACGTTGAAACAAACAAGATGTGTGCCATGCGGATCAGCAAAGTCGCCGGCGCAATACACCTGTTGCGGTTTTATTTTACGGAAGAGTTCCATTGTGAGTAGTACATCTTCTTCACCCATCGGATTTTTCTCAACCGTACCTGTTTCATAAAAAGGCAGATTTTGAAAATGCCATTGTCCTTCTTTCAAACCAACATAACGACAGGTTGCTGCTGCTTCGCAACGGCGGATAAGTCCTTTAATGTTGCGGATATCTTCTGTATCAATTTGATTGGACTTTTTATTTTCCAGGTAACCTCTTGCTTCAGCCAAAATGCTTTTTGATTTTGTTGCATCTGCACCGGTCATCTCTTCAAACCCAACTGCAAAGTCCATAAAGCGTGTAACAAACTCATCTGTTACTGCAATGTTGCCACTGGTTTGATAAGCCACATGCACTTCATGTCCCTGGTCGTGTAAACGCTGAAAGGTTCCGCCCATGGAGATAATATCATCATCGGGGTGAGGCGAGAATAAAACGACTTTCTTTGGATAAGGTTCGCTTCGTTCAGGATGTGCAGGTATCACCGCATTGGGTTTACCACCGGGCCATCCCGTAATACTGTCACGCAACATATAATATACCTGCAGGTTAATTTCGTAAGCTTCTCCTTTTTCTACCAGCAGATCGCTTAAACCATATTCATTATAATCAGTGTTGGTTAAACTCAATATCGGTTTGTCCAACTTCAATGCCATGTTTACAACGGCTTTTTTGATCATCTTGTTTGTCCATTCACATTCGCCGGTTAACCATGGACTTTTATAACGGGTAAGCTCAGCCGCTGCCATTTCATCAATTACAAAGGTTACATCGTCATGATTCTGCAATAACGAAGCAGGCACATGTTCTGTATCATCACCTTCAACTGATTGTTGAATAACCGGGGCTTTTGTTGGGCCCCATGCCATCAGAATAATTTTCTTTGCTTTCAGAATGGTACCAATACCCATGGTAATGGCCAGGCGTGGTACTTCGCTGATATTGGCAAACTCATAGCTGTTCGCTAAACGTGTAGAGTTAGTAAGTGTAATTAATCTTGTTTTGGTGTAAACACTTGAACCAGGTTCGTTAAAACCAATATGACCATTGACACCTATTCCCAACACCTGCAGATCAATACCACCGGCATCAGCGATCTTTTGTTCGTAGGCAGTGCAATGTTGCTTGATGTTTTCTTTTGCAGTTGTACCATTGGGTATATGACAGTTGTTCTGATCAATATCTACCTTATCAAACAACTGCTGTTTCATAAAACGATGATAGCTCTGGATAGCATCAGGTTCTACAGGATAATATTCATCGAGGTTAAATGCAATTACATTTTTAAAACTCAACCCCTCTTCCCTGTGCAATCGTACCAGCTCCGCATATAAAGACTTTGGTGTTGATCCTGTGGCCAGACCAAGCACACATTTTTCATTCTTGGATTGCTTTTCACGAATTAATTCAGCGATCTGTGTGGCAGCAAAAGAAGAGCCTTGTTTGGCATCAGTAAAAATCTTAGTGGGAATTTTCTCAAAACTGTCGAGCAGATCCATGGAAATTGACTTCTTCGTCATATAGAGTTTTATGATTGAATGATTATAAATCGCTTACTTCAGCAACTATTAAATAAACAGGCTGTTGTTCCAACTGCATCAAAACTGCAATCCATTCTGCCTGCGAACTGTAGATGCGTTCACCTTTTTCGTTCCACATTTCTGGGCTGCATAAGCAACCCAATGATGGTGTATTGGGATAGTACGATCTGCTTTTGTAAAAATCGGGATCAATGGTTGTACCATGCGCAATGATCTCCGTTCGACCAAGCTTACCGGCTGTGAAACTTTCCCACAACGACTTGTATTGATTCAACGACGCCCCTAATAAATTTTCGTAAACTGCTTGATAAGCTGTGTCTTTATCAAAAAACGGCAGTTTAGCTTTTTCAAACGGCAAACACATTTGCAGATTTGTTGTTGGCCCTATCCAGTTATTATCAGATGTATCAAATCCATTAATACGGTACAACCCCTGCGGAGTATTGCCATTGGTTAAATAAAATGGAAGATTACTAATAGCACGTGCCAATTGCGGAAAACGGTATTCCTTTCCTTTTTCATCTGTCAACCAATACCCATCTGCTGTGCGTATCGTCAGATAACCCGGTTTATTTCTGTCTGTTGACTGAAAACTGCATAAGACAGTTTGTCCATTTAAAAAAGAAGTATCAAGAAATAAATTCTTTGAAGGAAGTGAAGATGACTTCTTATTTCGTATATAGCTGTAAGCAGGAAAATAAACCGACTTTACAAACGCCTTGTCTGCATTTACGTCAACCAAAACATTTGACAAAGCAAGATACTCCAATGCCATTGCTTTTACTTTATCTGATTTTAATTGTTGCCATATAAGTTTTACTTCTTCATTAAACTCATCCGGATAAAGTGTATAAAGCATTTCAAAAAAAGAACGCTGAAAACCAGGGCCAAGCGTTGGCAGTTCGTTGATCTGGGATGGAATGATGGATGTGTAAACTGCTGGCTTGTATAACATCAACTCCATTGCCCAGAAAGCACCCATCCAGTTATCATAGGTTTCGTTGTTCAACGGAAGCTGCACCGTTCGTTCAACTTGCTGTTGTAATTGTATTGCAACAGAATCACGGCATTGCTTTGATGCAAAGAAGAAACGTGTTTCTGCTATTTGTGCAAAAACAAATTGGCAGCAACATAAACTCACTACAAAGACAACTCGCTTCATTTTATTTACGCTTTATCAATACGGCACTTATTACGGGACGTTCTGTTCCATCGCCGGGGCGCACTGTAAGCTGGTTAGCGATGACTAACGAAGTGGACCCACCTCCATCTAAGTTTACAGCATCGGTGCAACTCAACTCTTTCATGAGTGCAGCCATTTCATTTAAATTTAAACCTGCATACCCACCCGTTGTATTATCGCCTTCAATTGCCAGCAGCATTACAATTCCGTTTGCATTATAACCAATGGCTGAACGTGGTCTTGAAGTTGTATTGTTGATGCTGATAAGTTCCTGCACATCGGTAACTGTTATATTACCTGCTTTCAACAACATTGGTGAACCACCAATTGCACTCACGGTGTTCCATGCAACTCCTCCCGTTGGAAAATTTTCATCAGGCACAGGTTGTGGTGCTGCTCCTTCTGCATTTGGACTTGCAGCAGGATAACTATAAATATTATTATTCCCTGTTCCTATACTATATACCCATGCAACAGATGGTGAGCCTGTATTTGTAACCCCAAACGCAGCACGTGTTGGATGGTAAAGAGTAGAAGCTCCGTTGTATGTACGGTTCAATACCTTGATGTTGGCTGATGACACGGTATTATTATACTTTACCAAACTGAAAGATTGGTTGCCTCCAAAAAATCCACCGTTGATACAGGCATACACAATACCTGTTTCCTGTGCATAAAATTCGCTTGGTTTTTTTGCAGTGGCCGACATAACAGGTTTGAATTCGAATTGTGTATTCTTGCTGTCGTATGCCACACAAAATGCTTTTACTTTCTTACCACTGTATAAACTATCAAATGTAAATACCTGAATGCCCGTAGGAAAATTAGAACCGACTGTTGTTGATAGTTTCCATCCTTGTGGCAAACTGATCAATGGAGTAACAGGAACAACTACCGGAGGATTCACCGGTCCGCCTGTATTACCACCGGGACTTGATTTCTTTGAACAAGAAAAAACAAGAACAGTTAACAGCAGTAAAGCCGTTGTTTTCAAACGCATCATCATCATCAACTATTTTTTGGTTGAATAAAAAGAACCTTTCAATCGATTCAATGTTTCGAAGTAAAAAAAAACTTCGCCATTGTACCCATGTTTCCGGTTCAGCTCGATCATTTGATCGGTTAACTCACGGGTTGATTGATAACCATCGCCCAACGATGTAAGGATGCCCGGAAAAACCCTGTGCTTTAATTCAACAGGCACCTGGGTATCTAATTCTTTTAATACATTTTCATATGCATCAAGTTTATAACGGTAGAGCTGCGGAATAATATAATCAGCATACCCTTCCTTTAACCATTTCGGCCAATCCTGCAGGTATTGTTCTTTGCTCCACGGATAAATACTTGGCGCCCATGTAACCAAACAGTTTGGCTTGATCTTCTTTACATCTTCATACAATGTTTTACCAAACAAACTCAACTGATCGGCTTTCCATTGCAGCCATTTTTCTTCTTTTGCATTTTGCGGTGGTACAGCACCGTTATGTTGGGCAGCATACAATTTCAAGGTAGCTGCATCGTATCCACCTTCGCCGGGCATGGCAGGCATACGATCATCTCCCTGTACACCGTCTACTTCATACTTCGTTACAAACTCTGCTACCAACTTTCGCATGAACTGTTGCACTTCCGGATTAATGGCACTCCACCAATAGAATCCATTTTTCTGTAACAGGTTTCCTTTACTGTCTCTCCCTGCCCATTGCGGATATTTTTGTAACCACAATGCCGTACTGTCTTTATACGAATACGAAAATCCGAATTCAAACCATGCATGCACTTTTAATCCTGCTTTATGCCCTTCTTCAATCATTTCTTTGATCGGATCACGACCGTTAAACTTTGGATCCTGTTTAATGCCTATGTATTCATTCACCACATCACTTGGATACATCGTCATACCTCTGTTCCAAACAACAACGAAAATATTATTGAGGCCATTTTGCTTACAGAGTGCTACGGTTTCTTTTACTTTTTCTCTTGATGACAAAGCCTGGCTTGCCACATTGGTGATCCACGTACCACGGATAGGTTCTTCTGCTTTCTTTTGTGCACAGGCAGTGAAAATGAAAAAAGTAAAAAGTAAAAAAGTAATCTGTTTCATTTGTTGTTTATTTGATCATGGCCGTTCCGTCTCCTTACACATTAATACCTTCAGGACTGGTAGGGAACCGACTGCAGATAGTTAAAAAGTTGATTTGTATTCTAAATAACGGTTGTATAAATGATGTGCCTGGATGTAAGCCGACTGCGGGCTCATAAAATGCGAAAACTCAAAGGTGATGGCTTTATCATACCCTGCACGCCTTGCTGCATCTAATTTCAATTTCAGTTTTTCAAACTTAATAGGTAAAAACTTAATGGGCATATCACGATCAAATGTTTCAGCATTGGTCCAGCATTGCATGCCATACTTGTCGGCTAATTTTTTATTGATGCGAAAAAAATCTTCCAGCTCGCTATAGTCAATATGCCCATCCTGAAAAGCCACTGCATCAACTGCGCCTTTGATGCCATCAAAAATTTCATTCCACTCCTTTTCATGTTCTTCCAATGAAACAGCATCTTCTTTTGTAATGGAACTGCTTGCCGCCATCACTGCTTTCTTGCCATCGATCCATGGAGAAATAAACGTTGGCAATCCGCCACTCACCTGCTTGCATTGCAAACCCAATGTGCGGAATGCTTCTGTTGCGCCTTTTGTTTTACGGCTGATCTCCATACTCAAATACCAACCTTTGAACGAAGGATGATGACCATACTTCTTCCACACTTCCTCGATCACAAACCTGTTATCATCAATTTCATGTGTAAGATCACCGGTATCCCAATAAATACCGCTGTCGTACAAACCAAAATAGAATTGCATGTTGTATTTATCTGCCAGAGATAAATACAATTCCACCAGATCAACAGGTGGCGCAAAGCAACCGTGTTTCCGGATCAGATAACTTGATGGATAAGTAAGAAAACGACGGTAACCGCTGCGTATAAGAATAACGGTATCAATACCCGCTGCTTTCATGTGCTGAAAATCTTTTTCCCATTCAGCAGCACCCCAGTTTTGGTGGGGAATATCATGGCTGATTTCGTCAATAAATGTTCCTGTGATAAGCATCTTAGTTGAGGTATTTTCCGTTGATCAATAGTTGTTTCCAATGACGATATCCTTCACCTATTAAATGCAATCCATCATTGGTATATTTTTCATGCAGTTTACCTTCAGCATTTAAAAAAGCATCGTAGAGATTGATGTAGGTAATCTTCTTTTCAGCACAAATCTTTTTCAATCCTTCATTCACCTTCAACACATGTTCTGTTTTATTCTGATGGTTTTTAAACTGTGTAAAACTGTTATTGGTGGGTAATAAACTCTGTATGTAAAATCTGGTAGATGGCGATTGCAGTTGAATACTATCAACGATCTTACTGTAATTACGAAGAATCACTTCATCAGGAACTCCTCTTGCAATATCGTTAATACCAATCAGCAAAAAGATTTTCCGGGGTTTCCGCTTTACTACTTCATATAACCTGTTCAATACACCAAACGTATTATCCGAGCTGATGCCACGGTTCATGGTATTGTATTGTGGGAATAATTCGCTCCATTCACCCCCATCAGTAATACTATCACCCAACCAAACAATTACGTTCTTTGTTGTCGGCATTTGTTCAAACATGCTTAGCTTCTGATCGTAATAATAAAAGCGGTAAGATGAATCATACGCCGCCTGTGCTTTCAGTAATTGAAAACATACAATAAACAACAGCATCCATAAACTTCGTTTGCGCATCATTTATCAATTAAGTTGTCACTTGTTCTGCTTCCGTTTCTTCTTCAAACTTCTGTAACGGCACCAGCCATGTAACAAGAAAAGCAGGTATGGTAGAGACTAATACCCAAATGAAAAATTCTTTGTAGCCCAGCCAATCACTTACATAACCACTCACCATCGAAGGCAATAAAAAACCAAGACTCATCAAGCCACTTCCAAATGCATAATGCGCCATCTTATATTTACCGGGAGCAATCTGTTGCATAATGAATAAGATCAATCCAACAAAACCAAAACCGTATCCAAAATACTCAATTGCCACTGCTGAAGCAATAATGTATAAATTCTCCGGTACCGTAATGGCGAGGTATGCATAAGCAGCAAAAGGAATATTAAAAAATGCACAAAGTATCAGTAATGTGCGGCGTGTTAACCCTTTGTTCGATACAAAATAGCCTGCTGCAATTGAGCCCAACACAAACGCAATAGCGCCAAACACACCATATAATACACCTACCTGCGATGTTGATAATCCTAGTCCACCATCAGCACGTGCTGCTTTAAAAAATAACGGCGTGATCTTAATAGCTTGTCCCTCTGCAAAACGATAAAGCACAATAAAACACAAGCTGTACCAGATATTTTTCTTTTGAAAGAATGTAATGATCACATCTTTCAACGTAGCAAATCCTTCTTTTACAGAATGTACATTTGCCGACTTTCCTCCTTGCGGCAACATTTTACGATTATAAATGCCCAACAAAATCATGATAGCTGCATACATCAGCATCACCACCGTCCACGCATTTATCACACCGCTTGTTTTTTCCAATTCACCTGCGAGATAAACCAATAAACCGCCGGAAAACACTTTGGCAATATTATAGAATGCACCTTGCCATCCAACAAATTGTGCCTGTACTTTTGGTGTAAGTTCATTTAAATACACACCATCGGCAGCCGTATCATGTGTTGATCCGCTGATGGCGATGATAAAAAAAACAGTGATTGAAATACTGAAAAAATAACCGGCATGTAATGATAAAGCAGCAAGACCAAACAATGTACCTGTGATGATTTGTGTAGTAAACACAAAAAATTTTTTTGTTTTAAACATCTCAAGGAAAGGCCCCCACAAGGGTTTGATAGTCCAGGGCAGCATGATAAGCGAGGTCCAGAAAGCAATCTTCCCGTCTGACACACCCATGTTTTTATACATGATAGAAGTAGCAGTTGCTAATGCTACAAAAGGTAACCCCATTGCAAACCAGGTAGTTGGGATCCACGTGGCGGGATGGCGTTGTTTGGTTTGTTGATCAGGCACAATCGGTTGGTTTAGCTTTCTGATTAGAAAGTTTGACGAAATTAAATTTTTTTAATAACTTTTTGTGAATTTATAATAATTTTTATTTAAGTTCGGTAAATAAATCTAAAATAATTTTCCATGCTTGCTCCTTCTTTGCAGATACGCTTTGCAGCCAACCTAATTATTTCCCTTTTTTTGTTACTACTTGTTGGGGCCTGTTCTAAAAAAGGAAGCGGTGGAAACGGTCCAACCAATCCGGGCACGCCGGTAATTCCACCGGCAACGCCCGTATGGGACCCCAATGCATTACGTGGTGCATGGGTAACCAATGTTGCAAGCACAGCTTTAGACAGCCGGGAAAATATTAAGCTCACAGTTCAAAACTGCAAAAAAGCAGGCATTAACAACATTTTTATTGTTACCTATAATAATGGACGCACTATTTATCCAAGCACTGTGATGAACAATCTCATAGGCAAACCCATAATGGAACGATTTGCAGGCAGAGATCCGTTAAAAGAAATGATTGAAGAAGCAAAACTGGAAGGTATAAAAGTTCATGCCTGGTTTGAATATGGTTTCTCTTCGTCTTACTCTGCAAATGGCGGCGATATTATTACAGCAAAACCAAACTGGGCAGGTAAAGATGTAGATGGAAAACTATTAGTAAAGAACGGTTTTGACTGGTTGAATGCATTTGATCCGGAAGTACAGGATTTCATGATCAGCCTGTTTAAAGAAGTGGTAACAAAATATGATATTGATGGTGTACAGGGGGATGATCGTTTGCCTGCGCTTCCATCAACTGGTGGCTATGATACTTACACAAAGAATTTGTTTAAAACAGAAAATGGTTTTGATCCTCCTGCCAATTACAGAGATGCATTTTGGATTGACTGGAGAACAAAAAAATTAAATGCGTTTATGAAACGGTTACGTAACGAAATAAAAGCAACTAAATCAACTGTGCAGGTAACCATGTCGCCCAGCCCGTATCCTTGGGGCAAAGATGAATACCTGCAAGACTGGCCAACCTGGGTTGACAGTGGTTGGGTAGATGCTATATTGCCGCAGTGTTACCGTTATGATATTGCAGCTTATAATGCAACCATTTCGCAGCAAAAAGGTTATTATAAAAATACAGCTGTTCCATTCTATCCCGGTGTGCTGCTGAAAGTGGGTACATATGTTACATCTGTTTCGCTGTTAAACCAAATGATACAAACAAACAGGAATAACGGGTTTAAGGGCGAATGCTATTTCTTTTATGAAGGCGTAAAAGATCAGATGAACTGGTTCCAGCTACAGTACCCCTACATTAAATAAACAACTACCTATTCTTCTTCTTAAGAACTACTCTCAACTGTCATGAAATATTTTTTGCTCATCCTCATTGTGTTTAATCTTTCATGTAACCAACAAGAGCCATCACTTACTTCATTTGTTGATCCTTTTCTTGGTACCGGTGGACATGGACATGTTTATCCCGGCGCAACAGTTCCATTTGGTATGGTACAGTTAAGTCCTGATAATGGTGATGAAGGATGGGATTGGTGTGCCGGCTATCATTACAGCAGCAAAACAATTGCCGGCTTCAGTCACACGCATTTAAGTGGCACAGGCATTGGTGATTGGTGTGACATTTCTGTATTACCATTAACCGATACAATTGAATTAAGAAAAGAAAAAATAAAATTACCTTTCTCGCATACCAATGAGACCGCAAAACCAGGTTATTACCGTGTGCAATTAAATAATGGCATCTACTGTGAATTAACAGCCACAGAACGTACCGGTGTTCATCGTTACAGCTTCCCTGGTAAAGAAGGCTGGTTGCGTTTTGATATAGGTTTCCGTATTAACTGGGATGCAAGTACAGCGGGTATGCTGCAACTCATCAATGATTCTACGCTGGTTGGTTACCGTTACAGCACCGGCTGGGCCAAAGGACAAAAAGTATATTTTGCTGCAACATTCTCATCGTCTGTTAAGCAGCATTTGTTTATTGATGATTCCATAAGAAATCATCAGACAGCTGAAGGCAGGTCAGTAAAACTGGCAGTACAGTTTGCAACCAATGACCCACTACTGGTGAAAGTAGCAATCAGTTCTGTAAGTACTGCAAAAGCATTGGCTGAAGTAAATAAAACAACTGCACAAACATTTGATGCAGTAAGTACAGCAGCAAATGAGTTATGGGAAAAAGAATTACGGAAGATCCGCATCAATACAACCAATAAAGAACTCGCAACAAAATTTTATACTTCACTCTACCGCACCTGTATGGCGCCTGTTATGCATAGTGATGCAGATGGTGCTTATCAAACACATGATAACAAACAGCTCCGTTTTACAAAAGGAAAAAATAAGTACACCGTTTTTTCGCAATGGGATGTGTTTCGTGCCTTAAATCCATTGTTTACTGTTACGCAACAGGAACGCCTGCCCGATATGATCAACAGTATGTTGCAATTGCATGATGATAAAGGACTGCTGCCTGTTTGGGATATCAGCACATGGGAAGCAAATACGATGACGGGTTACCACAGTGTGCCAATTATTGCAGATGCGATATTGAAAAACATTAAAGGCTTTGATTACAATCTTGCGTATGAAGCTATGCGCAAAAGTGCGTTTCAAAATCAAAGAGGCACACCCGAATATATTCAATACGGCTACTTACCACAGGATAAACATGGCTGGAGTGTAACCATTACCTTAGAATATGCATTTGATGACTGGTGTATTGCACAGGTTGCAAAGAAGCTTGGCAAAACGGATGATTACACATTGTTTATGCAACGTGCAATGAGTTATAAAAAATTGTTTGATAAAAAAACAGGATTCATGCGCAGCAAAGACAGCAAGGGGAATTTCATTGAGCCTTTTGATCCTTTGCTGAGTGAACATGGCTTTGAAGGGCAGTATATTGAAGGCACTGCATGGCAGCATAGTTTTTTTGTACCGCATGATGTAAGTGGATTTGCAGAATTGTTTGGCGGCAGAGAAAAACTGATTGCTAAACTTGATGAATTATTTACAGCACCATCTGAACTGCATGGCGAAAATACAAGTGCAGATGTAACGGGTTTAATTGGTCAGTATGCACATGGCAATGAACCGAGCCACCATATTATTTATATGTACACAGCTTTGGGGCAACCGGCAAAAGCTGCAAAATGGATAAAAGTTGTTGCCGACAGTATGTATAAAACCGGGCCCGATGGTTTGGTTGGCAATGATGATTGCGGCCAAATGAGTGCCTGGTATATCTGGACAAGCCTTGGTTTTTATCCCATGAACCCTGCAAGCGGTGAATATGTGTTTGGTTATCCACTGGTTGACAATGCAGTCATTCAACTGCCCGGCAAAAAAGAATTGCATGTAACAGTTAAACGAACTTCATCAACAAAACCTGCCGGTATTGAGTTCATAAAACTCAATGGGAAAGAAATACCAGTGCGTTCAATTACACATGAACAATTAATGCAGGGTGGTGAACTGGAGATGCTGGTAAATGAGTAACGCCACGTCAGACGTCCCCGTCGGGCGGGATTGAAAATTGCTATTACTGATTTTGGTCTGACGGTCTGTAACTGTACCGAACAGTGACTACGTTTTCCAAAACCACTTCTTTTTTACAAACAAGATTGTAATCAACGATACTATTCCTGTAAACACTATCCCTTTCATCAAACCCATAAAAAAGTTTTGATTCATGGCATCCCAATATGGTTTGGTTTGCGTTAAACTCAATAACGGCAACAACACTAAATTACCCGTTACATAAGCTACCATTGGATTTTTACCGTTTAACGAAAGATAAGTAGAAATGGAGGAAAGAAAACGACGCTTTGCCATTACGCTAAAAACAATCAGGATATAAAAAGCAAGTCCGCTTGTAATAAAGTAATAACTGTAAGTAGAGGAATCTTTTTTGACACCACCTTCATACGATTCAAAAAATAAACCCAACAAAAGCAAATAAGTTCCTGTACGGGTCAATTGTTTATACAGGTGTTCTTTTGCAACAGACTTCAGCAAATACAAAGCAGCTGCACACAAAACAACACTTACAAGCAAATTCACAAACAATATTCTTGCAAACAATCCATACAAATTCATAATCAACAATGCTACAGCTATAAGCATGAGTAAATTTTGAACAGAAGTCTTTACTTCTTCATTTTCCACTTTCAACTTTTCATTTTTCATTTTCTCAACAATCATCTCTCCTGCCAGTGTACCCGGAATAATAATGAACAGATATTTCAGAAAATAAAACTTATACAACCAATCGAACTTCCATTCGCCTACAGCATTAAATTGAAATAATTCTTTTGCCCATCCGTCCGTTGGTTCTTTCGCTGCAAGAAATACAGCCATTAAAAAAGGAAGAATGCCAATCCGCATTAACGGCTGATCTGCCGTTAGGTAATAAATAACCGTTCCGAACAATGCCATGTTTGCCAATACCAGGATGATAATATCACTCTTATAAAAATCAAATCCTTTACCGCTCCAAAACGGAAGTTTCCAGAGTAAAAACAAAGCAAGAGCAAATGCTGAAACTTTAGCGATTAAAAAAAACGTCTTCCCCTTTTCGCTTTTGTTTTCGTAAAACTGGAAAAACAATAATACAAAAGCAAGCAGTGATAACATATGCTCAACAGCAGTTGGTTCATCGGCAATTACCCATGCTTTCATGTGTTGTGTAAACAATGCAAAAAAAGCAAGTAATGCAAAACGTTTCACTGCCATCCACAATACCTGCAAAAAACTTCTCCCGTTTTCAATTTGCTTTTTTAACGATAACGGGATAGCAGCGCCCATACTGAACAGGAAAAAAGGAAACACCAAATCAACCCATGTTATACCCGGAACAGATGGATCAAACTTATGCAATGGTGGCGGCACCTGCGCATGAAACATCCATGCAGGTAATACATTGCCATAAGCGACAGCACCGCTCAGTATCATCGTTAAGATAGCAAAACCACGCAGGGCATCTAAGCTTTCGTTCCGTTGTTGCATGAGTTATGATTTACCAGTGAAGATCAGGTTGAAAAAAGGCACTGCTTTGCAGCAGCGCCTACCTCAAAACAATAAACTGATTACCAACCTGTATTTTGTGTTAACGCAGGTACTTTATCACGTTCGCCCTGCGGAACAGGCAATAATAAATGCTGCGGACTGTTAAACACTCTTAATTCTCTCTTCAAACGTGTTACATCGCCATTAGGCCATGAAACAGGCACAAGGTAAACAGGATCAAAAATGGGTACAGGTGCAGGGTTTATAAACTCTAAACCAACACCTGCAGTAAATTTCACCGGCGAATTTGACTCACCATATAATTGCAATGGCATTACTTTCGCTGCGTATGCACCATTATCCCAACGGCGCATATCAGCTAAATGCAAACCTTCATTTGCAAGCTCAACTGTTTTTTCTCTGCGAACCAATTGCTTTAATTTATTTGCATCGGCCAATACATCGGCAGCAATAACTGGCATGCCTGCTCTTGTTCTTACTTTGTTAACCGATATTGCAACCGTTGCAGCAGGAGAACCTTTTTCGAGATGCGCTTCTGCGTTAATCAATAAAATTTCTGCAAATCGCATATACACCCAGCCAACTTTATAAAAGTTTCCTGCGGTGCCATTAATATCTCTGTCCTGGCAATACTTACGCCATAAATTACCCAAGCCATTTAAACGAGGCCCAAAAATGTTTGCACTATCCTGGTTAACGGTAAGTGGAAAATCAACCACTTGTGTTGTGGGGTTATAACGTTTAATATACTGGCTGTAAAAATCAAAAACAATGCTGGTGAAACCTTGCACCAAAACAGTATCACCTGGTACAATTACAGTTTGTGCCATGCGTGGATCACGTTTAGCATTTGGTTTTGCAGGATTGTATAATGGTGATTCAGCAATATTTTTTCCATCTCTGCACTCAAACAAATCAACTAAGAACTGTGTGGGGAAATGACTTGACTGTCCGCCATTGTTCCGTGAGCCTTGTACAAGATTTAAATAGTTGAATGAACCTGCATCTGCATCACCATAAGGATAATAGAACATGATTTCCCTGTTTACATTTGCGGTTTGCCCTGCTTTACGAAACAGGTTTTGAAAAACAGGATTTAATCCATAGCCTCCATTTGTAATAATATCATCTGTAATATTTGCAGCGTATGTATAATTCTTATCTAACATTGCAAGTCTTGCAGCAATTCCTTTTGCTACACCTTTGCTTACTCTGCCAGCCTGTGTTGGGTTCCAGTCTAAATCATTTGCCGCAGCTTCCAGATCGCCCAGTAAAAAACTAATGATCACTTTTTTATCGGTTCGTACAAACTCAAACAATTCTTCCTGGTTTGCAGGTGGTTTTGTAAAGAAAGGTACATCGCCATAAAAACTAATCAGGTGCCAGTAAGCCATTGCACGCAGCACTTTTGCTTCAGCTATTACCCTGTTATACTCAGCAGGAGTCATTACCGACTGCGCTTTTTTCATATACAACAACAGATTGTTTGCACGTTGTATCACCTGAAAAAAACCGCCCCATAATTCAGCCACTGTTCCGTTAGTAGCATCATAAGCGCCTGAACCAACTGTGCCAGATAAACCACGCTCCATACCAATTTCAGTATAGAGATCCATTTTGGCATAGTAAGTAGTAGGATTGCTGTAACCCGGGCTGATAGTGCGTGCACCAATTGCATTATATACCCCGGTAAGTGCCTGTTGCACCTGTGCAGCATCGTTATAAAAATCGGCCTGTGAATTGGCTGAAAGAGGGTTTCTGTCGAGATATTTTTTGCAGGACCCGAATGCTATTGCAATACAAACCAACAGCCCAACTCTATTTAAATTTATTTGTTTCATATAATTATTTTTTCAGAATTAGAATTTCAGGTTTATACCAACCGTTGTTGTTTTCATGATAGGATAAAACGATCCGTTTACATTACTTACTTCAGGATCGAAACCAGGTTCATAATTCGAGAATGTAAATGGATTGACTGTGTTTACATATACACGTAACTGCTGGATTTTTAATTTATCAGAAATTTTACGTGCTAATGTATAACCGAGTGTAATGTGCTTCACACGCATAAATGCACCGTTACGTAACCAGTAATCGGATGATACATAGTTACCGTTACCACCATTGTACAGTCGTGGATATTTTGCATCGGTATTGGTTGGAGTCCATCTGTCTAAAGCTGATTCAAGACCTGAAGCAAACCAGTTACCTGCGTTAAAAGGCTGTACCGCAACACCTGATACATAGTTATCACGCTTTCCCACACCAAAAAGGAAAATATTGAGATCGAACCCCTGGTAATCTGCATTTATATTCAAACTGTAATCATAGCGTGGAAAGTTATTACCAACCAACACCCTGTCTTTTGAATCAATAATGCCGTCTTTATTTGTATCAACATACTTAATATCACCGGCACCCGTAATTCTTGTACTGTTTGATGGGCTGGTGAAATTATCACCCTGCTGATACAAACCATCTGTTAAGTAAACAAAGTAAGCAAACAGTGAATTGCCTTCCCTTGTTACCTGATTGCCACTTACAATATCACGGCCTTTTGTATCAAGCACTTTTGTTCTTACATCTGAAAGATTCGCAGTAACACTGTAATTAAATTTACTGCCAATTCGATCACGATATGTTGCAGAAAACTCCAATCCGTTATTTACAAACGATGCTGCATTTCTCGGAATAGTTGATGAACTGGTGAAACCCTGCGCAAGAGAAATAGGAAAATCAATCAGGTTATCTTCTACTTTCTTTTGATATACATCAAACGTAACACTCAACCTGTTCTTTAAAACAGTAAGATCAATACCGATATTACTTTGCTTTGATGTTTCCCATGAAATAGCTTCGTTTGGTATGTTACCCAATGCAGCTCCGCCGGTTAAGGTGTTATTGAAGTAATATGCATTCCCGGCATTAATGGTTGAAACAAACGGATAGTTATCTCCCACTTCCTGGTTACCTGTTTCACCGTACGATACACGAAGTTTTGCATAGTTGATAAACGATACGTTATTCATAAACTCTTCTTTCGAAATAACCCATCCTGCGGATGCGCCGGGGAAGAAGCCCCATTGCTTATTTAATGTTTGACTAAACCTTGATGAGCCATCGTAACGTCCGGTTATTTCCAACAGATATTTCTGATCGTAACTGTAATTTAATCTTCCAAAGAACCCTGCTAATGAATAATCGGATGCAGAGCCGCCTGATGTTTGTTGTGTTGGTGAGCCAAGATTTAAATAAGGTCGGTTAGGATCAGGTAAACCCTGGCGGCCTGCTGTTACAGCAGTGGTGGTATTATCTAATGCCTGGAAACCTCCCTGTAATTTAAACTGGTGGTATTGTTTTAAATTATAGGAATAAGTTCCTGAAAAATTATATTGGTTGGTAATGTTACGCCTGTTGGTATAAGTAATAGCAGAGTCACCAATAATCTGTGCCAGTAAGTAAGTATTAGTTGCCGGGTTTGGATTATATACATCATACGATCCTCTTGCAACATACGCTTCTGTAAAAGATGACCTGGTGTTGTAAGATGCATCAATTACAAAATTCTTAAACAGCTCGGCACTTAACCCAAACCTTACAGATAAGGTTGGTGTTTCTGCATGATTGTAACCGGATGATTCGGCTGCACCTACCGGATTAACCCTGTTCGACTGACCTGCATCACCATACTTTTCATTATCGAATTTACCGGGCCAGATTCTTGCCATAGAAATACCACGTTGAATAATTTCATTGGGCGACATCCCGCCGGGTTGAACACTGGTTGATTTGGTATAAAATAAATCAGTAGTGAATTTTATTTTACGTGTAAGATTAATATCGCCATTTAAGCGCAGATCGTATTTTTTAAAACTGTTGTTTACAACAAGCCCCTGCTGGTTAAGATATGTACCCGATACAAGAAAGCTTGCTTTATCTGATCCGCCATTGATAATAATGTTATGGTTCTGCATTAAACCATTGTTCTGGAAAATAAGATCCTTCCAATCAGTATTAAACACATTCATATTATCTGCCGCAGTTGTGCGGTAAGTATTGATCTTTGTATCGCTGTGAATAACAGCGCCACCTGCATTGGTACTGTATTCATTCTCCAATACCATGTGATCAACACTTGATAAAAGTTGTGGAAAATTAGTAGGTGTTTGCTGGCTCACAAATCCATTATATGAAATAGACGTTTTGCCTGCCTGCCCACGTTTTGTTTTAATAAGAATAACACCATTTGTACCACGCACACCATACACGGCAGTTGATGCTGCGTCTTTAAGAATAGAAACATTCTCAATGATATTCGGATCAACATCATTTAAACTCACACCTTCTACTCCGTCTACAATAATTAAAGGGCTGCTGCTTCCGGTGATTGAACCAATACCACGGATATTAATAGAACCGCCATCAGCACCTGGTTGACCAGAGCCTTGCTGAATAACAACACCCGGTGCAAACCCTTGTAATGCCATTGAAGTGGAAGCAATCGGACGCTTGATTAACTGCTCACCTTTTACAGTTGCAAGAGCGCTGGTAATATTTGAACGGCGTTGTGTGCCGTAACCTACCACCACAACTTCACCTAAATTACCGGCACCTGCTTCAAGTGATACATTCATCACAGCACCATCAACAGTTACTTCTTTTGCAACATAACCAATGCCGGAGAAAACCAACGCATCGCCTTTGTTTGCTGTAATTGAAAAACTTCCGTTCGATCCGGTAACCGTTCCTCGTTTACCACCTTTCACTGTAACAGAAACTCCTTCGGCAGCAGCTCCGGCAGCATTGGTAACAGTACCTGTTACTTTTAATTCCTGTGCTGAAACATACAGAACCGAAGAAAGAATCATCAACAGCATGAGCATTCGCTTTTTCATAATCAAGTTTTAGTTTGTTTGTGATGATATTTACTACTTATAATGACCCTCGTGGTCAATTTCCTTTAATTGAAATGGATTGATGGTAGCATCAAGCAAAACAGCCAGCTCTAAACGTGTTATAGTTCGTTGCAATGCAAAATTTTGAAAACCCCAGTTTGCCCATTGTGTTTTCAACTGCTTTTGCAATTCAGTTATGCTTGAAAAATTCCAGCTTGCATTTTTCTGAAGCGATGGATATTGTTTTGCAGTAGTTGCAATCAGTTCAACAGCGTCACTAATTGTTACCGTTGCTGATGCAGGTTTAATGGATGCAAACTCTTTGAAATCGTTTATCAATTGTTCAGCAGCAATGGCTGAATCGGGATAAAACCAAGTGCGGTTGGCCCACTTATAAGGTTCGCCTTTCCCTTTTAAAATACCTGTTGCACCAATACGTTGCACAGCCGCAAAATGTTTATGATCAACACGCACATCAAAGTAGGGCATAATATATGCGTTGGCTTTGAGCAATGTTGCCTGCACACTGCGTATGCTTATTTCTCTTGCCTGTTTGTGTTGCAACACACTTAATGCTGCTAACACACCGGCTGCCTGCCCCGTGAGCATTACACAGGGCTGCAACCTGGTGGTGCCGTTGATCACATTGCTTACGCTGATTCCTTTTTCTGCAATGATGAGTCCGTTGTGCTGAACAGGTATTAAAGCTCCTGATGGGATATTGAATGATGGAACGGGATAAAAATTTAAATGCTGTGGTGCATTTGTATTTTCACGATGATGGTGATCAACAGGATAATCGCCAACTGAAATACCTGTACGATACAATGCAGTTGCTTGCGCATAAGGCTCAGCAATATGTTGCAATTGAAAACGCACAATACCTTTTACTCTTCTTGCTTCACGGTGGTAAGGTATTAAGGGAAGTTGATCGTTTGTTGGAAATTCGTTTTGTGCAAAATCGAGATGTTTAAACCCGAATTTTGTTTGCAGAAAATAAACAAAGCGGATAGTTTTTTCTTTTGCCTTTTGTATTTCCTGCTGACGCTGTTCATAAGTAAGCGGAATAAGATTTAGATAAATATCATTGCCCTTACCTGGCCAGTTAATCATGTACTTTCCATTGGGCAGTTTCCCATAATCGAGCAGTTGCGCCGCACTAACATTCGATGCAAGTTTTTTCGGATCGCTGCAAAATTCATTACAGCACCCATCAAACTCCATAGCGTTATAGTTGGCAGGTTTTACCAATGTACAATCGGCGCCTGATCCATAATCTTTCAGAACAGCGGTGTACGTAATATCCTGTATAATATCATTGCTTGCAGGAACACCCACATTTTCTTTTGTAATACTGTCGGCTTCCATACCCACATCAAATGCAGCACCTGCACTTGCCATTACATCACCCAATTCGGTTGCATCAATTACCTGCTTGGCGTGAATGATGATTTTCTCTCCTGATTTGTTATGTATAAATTCAGCACCAGTAACAGTTGTGCCTGTTGCAATTGTTTTTACAAACCGGAGTTGATACATTACGGTAAGTTTTTTTTCTGCAGCAGCCATCTGTTTTAAAATACTGTCAGCCACATGCGGTTCAAACAACGTATTACTCACCCAGCCGGTTTCTACGGCCTTAGGTCCGCCATAAACTTTATAAAGCTGCTGCCTGAACTCAGCCCAGATACCGGAGGGCATATTATGGTTGCCATCAAATGCAGAAACGCCTGCAGAAGAAATCATACCACCAAGCCATGTTGTTTCTTCTGCAATAATTGTATGAACAGAAAGTCTTGCACTTTGTATGCCTGCCGCTGTCCCTGCGGTGCCGCCACCAATTACCAGTACATCAGTTGTAAAAACTTTTGGTGCATCAGATTTGCAACAGATACCCAAAAGCAATACAAGCATGGATAGATAGTATGTGCTGAATTTCTTCATCAATGTTATAAGCAATCGTTCATTAATTTTTTACATAGCTTCAAATGTGGTGGCTACCTGGTAAAGTGCACGTGGAATATGAAAACATCCTTTCCACTTTCCACCTTTCAGTGGCAGCAACACTTCGCCCCGGCGGTTTAAATATCCAAACCACTCACCATACTCCTCATCTCTGAAATGCTTCCAGGTATAATTGTGTACTTTTTCGAACCAGGCTGCACAACGCTCATTACCGGTTAATGCATAAGCTTTTGCCAATGCCACCAATGCTTCCACATGCACCCACCATAATTTTTGATCCCACTCTAACTGTTGCGGTGGTGCGCCTTTAATATCCATGAAATAAAAAATACCGCCGTACTCTTTATCCCATCCATATTCAATTGTATCGAGTAAAATATTCACTGATTGATTAATCAATGCTTCATCCTTCATGCGTTTTGCAAGATCCATAATGAACCAGGTTGATTCAATAGCATGACCAGGATTAAGTAAACGCCCTTCGAAACTATCGTTAAAGCTTCCATCAGGATTTACGTTTTCAAGTATCAACCCATGTTCTGGTTGATAAAAAATATCCATCACTTCGTGAATGACCTCTGGTACAAATTCATTTACACGGTTGCTGCCTAAAATATGTTCAAGCTCCAGTGAAAGATTGCAGAGAATCATTGGCAGGCTGAAATTCTTTAACGGTCTTGTGCCGGGGTATGCTTTATTGTATTGGCCTTTCCAATTATGTCGGCGGCGAATAATATTTTCAAACGTATCAACAGCAATTTTTTTCCATTCATCGCTGGGGCTTATTTTATCCAAAGCCGCAAAAGCCATGGTTGCAAAACAATCGCTGAAAATATTGTAAGGCTGCACAAGCGGTTTGCCATCGGCAGTGGTAGAGAAATACCAGTTACCGTTCGCATCCCTACCATACTTCTGCATAAACCGGGCACCATGCAAAGCCATGTTCAGCCACTCTTGTTTAGGCTGAAGATGATGATACATGTAGCTGAAACACCAAACCTCACGGCCCTGCAACCACATAAATTTATCCGTATCATATACGTTACCTCCCCTGTCGAGGCAGGTAAAAAAACCACCATTCAATTCATCTTTACTATGTTTTTGCCAAAACGGAAGAATGTTCTGAAGCAACTCATTTTTGTATAATGAAGCATAAGCAGCAGTATCGATGGCAAGTATGGCAGTTGACTTTGGTTGCATAATTGGCCCTTAGTTAATAAGGATTTCGCTATTTGAAAATCGAATTTATGAAATAATTTTATTTTATAGACCAAACTTAATTAATTTTTTTATTTACTTATAAATTATCTCCCTTTTCTCTTTAAAAGCGGCTATATTCGGATCATACTTTTAAACAGATTACAATTCATGCCAGATCAACATCAGATTTTTGAGGTGTTTAGCGATGAAAATGCATCGGGCGTTGCTTACAAAAACAAGGCATTGAAGCGCTCACTCATCAATTTTCTCGATCAGGGAGGTAATAATACCATCACAGAACTTAGCCGTGAATTAAATATCAGTGTACCAAAAACCACGAGTTTAGTGAATGAGTTAATGGAAGATGGTTTACTGAAAGATTATGGTAAGGTTGATTCAACCGGGGGGCGTCGGGCAAGTATGTATGGCCTTATTTCTGAAGCATGCTTTTTTGTGGGGGTTGATGTGAAGCTATATCATATTAATCTCGGGTTGCTTGATTTTACGAAACAGTTAGTAACCATAACCGAGAAAGTGCCCTATAAATTAGAGAACACACAGGAATCGCTTAATCAATTGCTCAATATTATCCGAGGCTTTATTGCAGATTTGCCCGTTGATGTAAGTAAGGTGTTAAGTATTGGCATTAATCTTTCAGGCCGCATCAGTAACACCACCGGTTACAGTTACAGTTATTTTCACTTCCAGGAAGAACCTTTATCGCTCATTATTCAACGTGAGATTGGTATAAAAACTTTTCTCGAAAACGACTCTAAAGCCATGGCTTATGGTGAGTTTTGTTGTGGTGAAGTACACAATGAAAAAAATGTACTCTTTGTAAATATGGATTATGGTATTGGTCTTGGCATTTTAATAGATGGCAAAGTATATTACGGAAAATCGGGCTTTAGTGGAGAGTTTGGCCATATACCATTTTTTAATAACGAGATTATTTGCTACTGTGGCAAAAAAGGTTGTTTGGAAACAGAAGCATCTGGCGCATCACTGATCCGGAATATTAAACAACGCATTGAACAAGGTTCTACTTCTACTGTACTACGAAAGAATAAACAGGCCGATGATATTACATTGCTTGATATTATACATGCTGCAAAAAATGAAGACATGCTTTGTATTGAACTGCTGGCCGATATTGGTGAAAAGATTGGCAGGGGGCTTGCAATGCTGATCAATATATTTAATCCTGAGCTGTTGATACTTGGTGGTACCCTATCAGAAACAGGCGACTACCTGCGTTTACCTATCCGCAGTGCCATCAATAAATATTCATTAAGCTTAGTTAACAGCGATACACAATTGAAACTTTCGAAGCTAGGTGAAAAAGCCGGTGTTATGGGCAGTTGTTTAATTGCAAGGAATAAAACACTCTCGATTTAATTTCAATTAATCAACTAATTTGTAAAATAAGAGATTTACATAACGAAAAGAAACTATATAAACTGCGGGAGAGAGTAAGGACTACCTGATTTATAAAATTATTTGCCAGCGTATGCCTTACCTTCAAATCTATAAGTGTTGACTTTCTTGGCTGTCAATATCGGATATTTTCGTATCAAATCGAATAAAATTAAATTTGCAAATACTGTTTGTAATTTTCATAAAAATCCTAGCCAATGACACCCTCTCAATTTCATGAACTCAATGGAGATGCACAAATGCTCGAAATCTTTCATCATGCCACTGAACTTGCCGTACGGGAAGATGCAAAACACAGATATCACTTATACCAACTTCATGATTTTTATGTAGATGAAATATGGCATAAAGAAGATTGTGCAAGGTTAGTGATAAAAACACTTACTTCTGTTAACTCGGCTATGCTGCTACCTTACCTGGATAAGATTGATGTGAAATAGATAAAGTTCATTATGACACCTATTAGTGCTACTTATAGTTATTTGATTGGATACAGAAAAACGCTTAAATCAGTTTAATTGATGCAGAAAGCCTTTGCATTAGTGATTATTAGCAGTAAATTCGTATAAACAGGTATCCTTAGAAAACAAAATCCGATAGCCAAATCAAAACTTCCATAACATCAGAACGTATTTTGATGTACGGTCTGGTTCATATCCTTTGTATTCTACGGCTTATTTGTTTCAATCAATTAAATCACGTACCCATAAACTAAATGAAAACAACTGTACAATTATTGTTGTACATATCTGTAACACTATTTGTACAATCACAAAGTACAAAGGATCTTCCCTCACCTGCGGCAAATTTACAAACATTAGCAACGGGGAGTTATGTGATTCCTATGGGTAATACATTACAGCTAAATGCATCCGGATACTTTAATCTCAGATCATACGGTCTTGTTATACACCTGCTCAATAATAATGTAAAAATTAAATGGGTAATTAAAGCAGGAAAGTTAAAAGATGGCATAGATTTTTCCGGAACTGCTGAAAAGATATTGCCTTCCTTTGCTTCCGCAGCTGCCTGTAATTTTATTGCCGGTCCATTTGTAATTGCTCCCGCTGATACAACAGGTGTAGCTGCACTTGTACAGTCTTTTTATACGAATAACAGTTTATCCGGCAACGACCGGCCTTCAGTATACAAATTAACCGCCGCCGCAACGGATGTTGATGTACGATACGATCTCACCGGCTTTATACCAAAGGTGGCGATACTGAATGACGGTGGTAATGCTGCTATTCATTCAGGCTATCTTCAAAAAGCGGCTGTTCCAACTGCAAATTATCAGGTTGCGATGGCCACTGATCTTATTTCAAAGTGTTACACATTTGCTTCCGAACCACATGCAGACGTAACAGCGATTGGCAGTTCAAAAATTGATGCTGTGAGAACATTTGTAACCTATGGCGGAAATTTTCTTGCACAATGTGAGGCGGTACTTTCATACGAAAACAGGAGCAACGGTTATTTTCAGACAACTACAGGACTTGTAAAGGAAAACGCTGGTATCGCATCTTCATCTTTAACCTACCCAAACGCAGATCTCTCGTTTTCCCAGTTTCAGGGTGATTTCAGTATTTCCCAGGGTGGCAGTGTCCGCAACTGGCAGTTAGTGGCTTTCGGAGCCTATAAAAATAATGCACACAATCATGCAAACAATACAACAGGAAGCATTCCGGTTGGTGCAAGTGTTTCGAAGTTAAATCCGTCAGGTAATGCCGGTGGCCTTGTATTTTATGTTGGCAACCACGATTTTTCTTCGGCCACTTCTTATCCCTCTGTGAATGGCATACGCATGTATATGAATGCAGTTCTTACACCGGTGAGTTTAAACCTTGATTGCAGCATTGGCTCAACACGCATGTATGTTCTGCCGTTGAAAGCAGAAAAGTTTACCGTCAGTCAGAAAGGTGGATATGCTGAATTAAGCTGGGTGTCTTATGATCTTTCTTCAGCAACACGGTATAAAATAGAAGTAAGTAATAACGGCAGCATCTTCCATCAAACAGGCCTTGTTTCTTCAGACACTGCGGTTACAAACTCTTCTGCAAAAATGGTTTATACTTTCAGGGAACCTATTCGTGCAGCAAAAGGCAGCCTGCTTTATTACCGCCTGCGTTCCGAAAATGATAACGGACATTCTGAATATTCTCAGGTGCGTGTACTTAAAGTAGCAGGAAATTTTGATTTTGTAAATGTATTCCCCAACCCGGTTGCCAGCCAGTTAGAAATCAGTTTACCTGTAAACTGGATGGGAAAGCCAATCGTATACGAATTAGTTGATCTGAACGGCAAAAAATTATTTCGTTTCGAGGGATCTGTTAACAGTAGAATACAGCAGTTCAATATCAGAAATATCGGGAAAGGATATTATATGATGCACATCAGTTGTGCAGGTGAGCAAGTGCATAAAAGTATATTGAAAAATTAACCTGCAAAATTTCAAGACAGATATATAGAAAAAGAAACTGACATCTTCAGTGTCGTACAGGAAGGAGCCGGAATGTTTTTTGAACATACCAGGTATATTTAAACTTACATGATGGAAAAGAAGATTAGCATTCTTATTGTTGACGATCATCAGCTGATCAGGGAAACATGGGCATTTATATTGAATAAGGACCCCCGATTATCAGTTATCGCACAGTGCAGTAATGCTACGGATGCAATAAGGCTGGCAAAGGAGTTGAATCCCCAAATTGTGATACTGGATATTAACATGACACCGGTCACAGGCATACAGGCTGCAGAGGAAATCCCAAAACATGCACCTGGCTCAAAAATTATTTGTGTAACAATGTATTCGCAAGTGTCATTTGTAAAAAAATTACTGAAGCTTGGTGCTACCGGATATGTAACCAAAAACTCTCCGCAGGGCGAATTGATCGATGCAATTATCAGCGTGAGTGATGGCAAACGGTATATCTGTTCTGAGATAATAAACAATTTGACCGAACAGATATTTGAACTGGAGAGTTTCGATACAAAAACCTTGTCTTCCCGAGAAGTGGATGTGGTAAAGTTTATAAAACAGGGGCTTTCATCAAAAGAAATAGCTAAAGAAATGAACATTTCTGTAAAAACTGTAGAAGTGTACAGGCATTATATTCTTAAAAAACTCAACATCAGGAATACAGCTGCCTTAGTGAATTATATCAACAATTCGCAGCTGATTATTTGACTGTAATTTTTCGTGAAACCCGAACTGTTTAATATAATGTTTATGAAAATGCAGATTCATAGTAGTCCGATTTCCCCCGGCTTAAATAAGCAAAAAAAGAATCTTGCCATTGAAAGAAAGAATACTATTGAAACATATTCTGAGACATTTATTTTCCCGACAGGATATGAGGTGACCAACGTGCAAGAATTAAATTCGAGTTTCAGAAACCTAAAAACTTTTCACTTACAGAACAATAACCACTTTTAGGACGGGACCTATCTGCTCATAGATTTGGTCTCGAAATAAAAGTTTTCTGAAATTACCAGTAATTAGAAAATCGTTTGGCATCTCTATATGACTATATTAATATGGAATAAATACTTCCAGTGTGCATCCCTTACCCGGGGCGGTAATAATATTCATACTTCCTGAGTAAAAATTTACCCTGCTGCTGATATTTTTTAACCCGATTCCTTTATCTGTCTCATTTACATCAAAACCCACACCATTGTCGGATACGGCTACGTAAAGGTCTTTAGATTGCTTTTTGATTGCAATGTTTACATTGCCAGCTTTGGCATATTTCAGAATATTGTTTAACTGTTCCTGGATAATGCGGTATATCGTCAGCTCTTTGTTCTTTTCAATAGTTAACTCTTGGTAATTATCATCTATAGAAAGTTGTACAAAATTACTATTTGCCTGGTTTACACTCTCCACAAGCTCTTCTAAAGCATTTTTTAAACCATCTTCACCAAGTGAAGGTGCTACAAGTGAATGTGATAGTTTTCGTATTTCATTCATGGCCTCTTCTAAATAGTGATAGCTTTCACCCAGAAAATCCTTTTCACCATTATGATCTAATTTTGCCATCCCCATGTAAAGTTTTACAACGGACAAAATCTGGTTTATATTATCGTGTAATTCTTTACCCAGTTCATTTCGTTCTTTTTCCTGGGCAAGGATCGTTATTTCGGTTATTAATTTCTGTTTCAACAACTTTTTATTTGATAATTCTTCTTCCATCTTTTTCCGCTCAGTAATATCCACCATAAGTCCGCTAAGTTTTATTGGTTCGCCGTTTTCTATTTCAAGCGAAACAATATCACGAAGCCAGACAATACGGCCGTCATTAGCAATCATACGGTACTCAAACTGATGCGGTCTTTTTTCAAGAGTTGCTTGCTGGCAATAATTTACCGCCCAATCACGATCTTCTTCATGAATATGATCAGCCCAGAATGTAGGTTCATTCATCCATCGCTCAGCCGGATAACCTAGTAATCGTTCGGCCTGTTTGCTTATAAAGCTGATTGCAAATGTTTGGGCATCCGCTTCCCGAAAAATCCCCTCGAGGCTGTTCAACAATGTTTTATATTTTATTTGCGATTGCTGAAATTCTGCTTCAGCCCTTTTTTGTTCAGTAATCTCGGTTACAAGAATAAATAATCCTTCTGGCACAGGTTGCACACTTAATTTGAACCAACCCCTACTGCCATCAGGAAAGTCAAATTCAGTTTCGAATAATTCTTGTAGTCTGTTTTGCATACAGGCTTCTAAGATTTTAAAAAGAGGGGTAAGTTCAAGACCCGGAAATTTTTCCATCAAGGTATATCCCAACAATTCATCTTCGTGGGACTGCCTGCTTTGCCTAATCAACGATGTGTTAACAAATAAACAGCACCATTCGTAATTTACAATCAGGATTCCTTCCCGCATATTTTGCAGTAAAAAGCGGTATTTCTGTTCTTTATCAATAACTAGTTGAGTCTGTTCCAGTACCTGTTTTTCAAGCTCCTGGTTAAATTGTTTGATTTTATCATCCTGTCTTTTCCGTTCAGTATAGTCAAGTACAGTTACACGACTTTGAATCAATTTCCCGTCAAAATCTTTAATTGCAACAGCACTGATTAAAACAGGTAATATTGCTCCATTTTTGCATATAAGTTCTGCGTACAAATCTTTTACAACACCCTTGTCAAATAATCGCTGGTTGTACTCTGTCCAAAAAAAGGCACTGTTCTCTTTAGCAACAATATCCTGAAAGCGTAATCTGTCAACCACTTCCTCAAACGTATAGCCCAACCAGTCAAGTTCTGTTTTATTAATTTCATTAATTGTTCCAAGTTGATTTACAGTATGATACCCGCAGGGTGCATTATTATATAAGTCAAATATGTGTTCAGCAGCATTTTTTATTCTTTCATCTGCTACCTGTTTTTCGTTTATTCCCTTTTTTTCAATAACATTAATAGACCTGGCTGTAATCCAGATAAGCAAACCGAAAACAAAAATAATTGCAGTTACCAGAAGAGATACTCCGGTAATAATGCTATAGTAATTTTTTGAAGCGGTATCCAATATAAAGAAACCAAGCATAAACGGGATCGCAATTGACGCAGGCAACAATATCCTTCCTGCCCTTGCTCCTCCATATGTACCCATGAACTCAGCAACAAAGCCGTGGTTACTGCTTGAAAAAAGAATAACCAATGAGAGCAGAATAAAGCAAACAGCGGTATTAAATGCCATAGGCAAAAAGGAAGGTATCCCATAAAATATAGCAATGTCGTAGGAATAGCCGATTAATGATAGCAGGGCTACTACACTTACCAACAATGCCAGATATTGCGCAATCGAAAAACGAAAACGAAATGAAAAAAGTAATGCCGAAGATGTAAATAAAAAAGCAGCTGCTGTATTGGGTGCCATACTGTTAGGTAATCCATTGAACATGTCAGACTCTGTTTTGTTCTTATACAACCAATGATCAATTCCGCTTTCAAAAAGTCTGAAGAAAGCCAGAAGTTTAAGAACAGAAATCAATAAAACTAATATTACCAAGGAAATTGCAATCTTCTGAAAATGCCAATTCTCTTGTTTATGAACCTGAATAAAACAGGAAAGCGCTAAAAAAATAAACAATACTGCCGTTAGTGGATTCATGGCAACAGAAGTAGGTAATACTTCCTTAAGAAAATCAATGTCGAATTGCCAGCCTACAATCGTTAAAACACCTATTACCATTACAAAAAATGAGGCAATTTTAACCGTATAAAAATTAGACCGTTTCATGATTTTACATGATTGATTAAGGATACGAGTGACTGCAAAAGGGCTGCCAAAGTATCAGACCACGTGAAAGCATCTGATACTTTACTGCCTGTTATCGAAGTTTTATAAATGAAAAATGTAACAATAATAAACGAATTACAGTTGAGATGCTATGTATTTATACTGCGTAAATCTTCGATATTATTTATTAGTAGATAGTTGTCTTCCGTTTATCATCTGGAATTACATGATTAAATGACAGAGGGACGCATTTGGAATTTCTAAGATGACTTAGAAATGACATTTAAAAAATACAAATAGCACTGTACTTCACAAATACTGTTGCATTATAAGTTCATCATATTTTGCAAAGCATCCTTTAACAAATCAGGATGATCAAACTTACTAAGATAAACATCTGCCCCGCACGCTTTTATTTTTTCATGATCCCACTGTTTGTGTTTGAACGAAAAAATCAAAACCCTGATTGAAGGCCAGTTTTGTTTTATTTTAAATGCAGTTTCGAAACCATTAAGAACCGGCATATTAATATCAATTACGCAGGCATCAGGCAATACAGATACCTCCAGTTGATTTAGCAAGTCATTTCCGTTTTCGGCTTCGATAATTACCGCATATCCAAAAGACTGAACAATTTCTTTTATTGCTAATCTCATCATTTTGCTATCGTCAGCAATAGCAATGGCGATTTGGTTACGATTATTCATACTGAACTGGTTTAAAAGTTTTATTTACCATCTGCAAATGAAATGTTTTATCAATGAATTTTTTGTATGTTTTTATATTGAAATAAAGTAGAGTTTTATACAGGTATTAGCAACTAATATATTACCAGAAATAGGGGTTTTTGTATACAGTTCATTTATTCCTTTCTGTTGTCTATAAGGTCAAAATTGAAAAATTTGAAATAATACCGTTCGCAAAACATTTCTGTCTTTTGACAAAACTTTTTCAAAACAAACGGAATGAGTTTTGAGATTCAATAAGGAGGAAATTTGCCTCAAAAAATAGTATTATGATAAAAGCAGGTATTGAAGATAAGAATCGAATTGTTGACATGCTTTCTAACGCTTTTGATGATAACAAAAGCGTTAACTATATCATTCCACAGGATGCAAAAAGAAAACAACGAATGAGGAACCTGATGGCCTATTCTTTTGACCTCTGCCACTCATTCGGCGATGTCTTTATGTCGGAAGATAAAAAAGGTTGTGCGTTGATTCTTTTGCCCGACAAAAAGAAAATAACTCTTCGTTCTGTTTTTCTGGATACTAAACTTGCAGTATCAGCAATTGGCCTTGCCAATTTAAAAAAGGCAATGGAACGTGAAGCTGCGATAAATAAAATTCATCCTGACGGGATAATTTATTACCTATGGTTTATTGGTGTTGATCCAACAGATCAGGGCAATGGAATTGGAAGTAAGTTACTGGAGTCTGTTATTCAGGAGGGGCTTTCTCAAAAAAGAACAATCTGTCTTGAAACATCTACCACAAAAAATCTGCCCTGGTATGAAAAGCATGGATTTAAAACATACCGGGATCTCGATTTTGGATATAAGCTATACTGCATGAAAAGAGGTTAAGATAATTGTTGTGCTATGTTATTGCCGGGAACAGAAATGCATTGGGTCACCTTCGGGTTTGTCTGCGTGGAGCTGGTAATACTTTTCTACCTGCTTATTCACCGTTTTGCAAGACCAGATAGTAGAACTATAGGTTTAGATATATCTCTCATAACGTTACTACTCGTTTATAATATTACTGGTGGCTTACTTCCGGACCCGAATTTACCGGGCTCTTTTTTTGTTCAGGAATGTATTGCCTATGCCACAGGTTTTATTACACCCGCCTACTTTCCTTATTACGTGTACAAAGCCTTTGGATTGGAGAAAATGGAGTTCCATGCCAGGCGTGGAGTTATTTATTTTCTTGTACTGCCCTATTTTTTATTTGTAACCGTTTTTGCTATCAGAGACGATCTTGATCATGCAAAGAATATCCTGGTTATTCCAGTAGTTTATGCACTTTGGGTATTGGTTACACTGCAAAAATCCATTCGTTTTAAATACACCCATTCACATACATCCCGTGATGTAAAAGAAGAAGCAAGTGTACTTTTTTTTAGTTTAACACCATGGGTCGGTTTACCTTTTATTGCTTACTTCAACCTGAGCCAATCTGTTGAGGCAACAGTAACCAATACAGGTTTTTTATTATTACTTGCTCTTCATGTAAAACAAACTGTGGAGCAGGTAAGAAACGAACATAATCGGTTAATTGCCTCGGAAACGCAGCTTTTAACATGGAATGAACAACTACAGAAGGAAGTAGATAAAAGAACCAAAGAACTGGAACGCATAGGTGCCGAAGAAAGGATTCTGCAAAACTGCCATATCTATCGGTTAACAGGGAGGGAAAAGGAAATCGTTCTGTTCATTTGCCGGGGCAACTCATACAGGCAAATTGCCGAATCGCTGTTTATAGCTGAAAGAACTGTAACGAAACATGTGCAGAATATTTTTGATAAAGTAAACGTTTCTAATAAACTCGAATTGCTTAACAAACTGGGAGCCACAGCTGTTGGGCAACCTGGTTAGCTACAATTTATTATTAAAATACGCTGGTTTACGTATTAAAATACTCAACTTAACGTACTATAGTTGGTTTGTCGTTTGCCGTTTTCATTCATAAAATTTCGCTATGGAAACAGTGATGAGTGTAAACGGTCATTCAGCTAACCTGATGTTGGGGCTTCCATTGCTCAGTCAGTATTCAGAAAATTCATTGCACAACAGACTAACTGTTCAGCAAGCGCTGTGCAAATGGTATGGTTTATTTAAAACCAATAGTTATCGAAAAGAATCCCCGGAAAGCCTTTTTGAGAACTTAAAAAATGAAGGTATTCTGAAAAGTCTGCAGGCCGATCTGGAAATGATCCCCGGGTTGCTGATGGATGAGTTAATCAATACCACTTCCATCTCAGACAAAGGGCAATACATAAGGTTAGTACAGGCATTGTTGATTAACCTGTCTGACAGTTTACCGGAATCGGACATGCATGAGCAATTGTGTAATGAAGCGGAAACCGTATTGCAGTTTATGCAGAATTTCCTGTACCAGCATTTTGATTTTGATTTCAAGATTTCTGTGTTCTACCTGAAACATTTGCAGAATAGCATAAGTCTCAAATTGGAATACTGGAAAATCAAATTGTTTCAATCACCGGTTATTGATGTGCTGCAAGAATGCATCAATGAAAAGTTTACAACCCCTGACAACTATCTCAGCTTCCGAAAGGTCAATTATCTTAAAAATATATTCCGCCGGATTGAATGCTCAACCACTGTCATTAATGAAGTATTTATCCGTGAACTGTTTATTAACTGCAACTTTAACTCGACAGGTTTTATTGATTATGAAATCAGTCTCATTAAGGACAAGCTAACTGATGAAAATAGTAGTGATGAGAACATAGCGTTATTGAAGGCTGAACAGTTTCGGATAGCCCAATTTAAGGATAGGACAGGTGTTGGCTATGAGCTAAACCAGCCTGCTGTTAAAAAACAATTAACCGATTGGGTAATTGAGAAAATAAGAAATGAAGAACTCTCTAACCTTAAAAGAAAAGACAAGGATTTGCAAATAGATCTTGAATCTAAAATTCAGACTTCGTTATCTGTTGCAAAATTGGCTGTATTGATTCGCCTTCTGGTAGCCGATAAAATTATTATCAACAAAAGTGTGGCGCCGATGCTTCGTACAATTGCCAAACTGTTTACCACTTTACAAAAAGATGACATCTCTTTTGGCAGCTTGGAAACTAAATATCATGCACCTGATAAAGCAACACTGAATATAATGAAAGAGATGGTGCAAAAATGGGTGGTGATAGTTGGGAAATTATGATATAACAGTCACGCCATTGATGGGTAAGCACTACCTGTCTTACCCGATTTTAAAAGCTTTTGGGCATGTATTTGTATTAACACTCTAAACAAAAAAAGTTTACTATGCTTAGTTCAATAACATGGGGTCAATACCTTTCAGCAGTACTTATTTCCTTGATTTGCTATTACACTTATGTCGGGTACAAATATTTTCATTGGGAATTGCTGGCAATGATCGGCATAAAGAAAGTGGAGTCAGGCGCTACCCCTATTGCGGTAGCTGATCTTAAAAAGCAATTTGTTTCGGAAAACCATTCAGATTACTTGCCGAAAGAAACAATTGACACTGATCTTACCCCGGTTATAAACGCATTTGAAGATGAAGTAAAAGCCTTTTTGCAAGAAGCCGGAAGCGGCACAGACAAAGCTTCTCTACTAAGCGCCCTGCAACAAATATGTCAGAAATATCCGGTATTGAGAAATTCAGACAATAGCGATGAATTGAACCTATTCATACTAAAGGAAGTTGAAAAATACAATTCTGAAATTATTAAGGTACAAGACATTCAGCAGCTTTGGCGCTGATGAAAGTAATGCTTCATTATCTGCGGGCAGGAAAATCATGTGCGATGGGTTAGTATAATGAAGCATTCTTTCTTTTATTCATTTCTCAAATTAATGTGTGTATGAAAACAGTGATTGAAAGAAGAAAATTGATTTATGGAACAGTTTCCTTTTTGTTACTTCTGATTACAGTATCAGCGTTGGCCCAGGATGGCAACGCAGGTATAAACGAAGCCAACACAAAAGTAAGAAGCTATTTTGCTGCTGGTGTAAACCTGATGTATGCTGTTGGGGCTATTGTAGGGCTGATCGGCGCTGTAAAAGTCTATCAAAAATGGAATAGTGGCGACCATGATACCGGAAAAGTGGCGGCGGCCTGGTTTGGCAGTTGTGTGTTCCTCGTAATTGTAGCCACCGTTATCCGCTCATTCTTTGGTGTATAAAACCATTGTGTATGAAAGAAATCTTAATCGGCAAATTATTAGAGTATATCAGGGATAATAACCCGGATATACTTTTTGCACTGGAGGCAGAAGATAAATTGCGTTTATGGCTTTACTCAAAAGCTGACAGTGTGGAATCTCGTTGGCAACAAATGGAAGCGGGAAAACAACCTGCTTACATAATCGAAGAAACCTGTTTGAATGAATTAACAAGAGAACTCAGACCATCCCGTTACAACTACATTTCCAATCTTCTTGAACAGGAATTTGAAAAAGATTATAAAATGCTTGTGAAAGCAGGATTGTTACAGCATGAAGTGGTGAACATGATTGGCTATTGCGACTCAGTATTTGAGGACTTAAAGTTTTCAGAAGAAACCGAGGACAATCGTTTTATCTATTATGCCATAAGCGGAGCTATTGGTGAATACTTAGATAGTAACAGTGTGAGAGAAATAGTGAGCAATGAGTTACAACAGTCAGCAGAAACTTAAAGACAATATCGAAGCTATTCGGATTTCTTTGAACTGGTCAGAAGGAATGGTATTATCTTCTGACCAGATTTCTGCATTAAAGAAGTATTCCGGTTTTGGCGGATTAAAAGCTGTTCTATTCCCAAATAATTCTAAAGAAGAATGGAAAAAATTGAATGCCTCCAAGGAAGATCTGAAACTATATCCACAGATAATGAAGCTGCATGAAATATTGCAGCAAAAACTTACAGACAAAGAATATAAAGATGCAATTGATTCTATCCGCAATAGCATTCTTACAGCTTTTTACACACCCGACTTCATTCCGCAGACGTTGTTTAGCATCTTAAAAGAAAAAGGTATTGAACCAAAATCTTTGTACGAACCCAGCGCCGGTGCTGGTGTGTTTGTAACCGATGCCGCAGCAACATTTCCATCATTGAAAACAATCACTGCAGTTGAGAAAGATCTTATAACAGGTAAAGTATTAACTGCATTAAGCAGTTCCTTATCCGTTCCTACCACTATTGAAATAAAAGGCTTTGAAGAAACGGTTTCTTCAGAGAATGGGCAGTATGACTTAATTGTCAGCAATATTCCATTTGGCAATTTTAAGGTGTATGATGACAGCATACAAGAAAAAGGATTAACGGATAAGATTCATAATTACTTTTTTGCGAAAGGACTTGATAAATTAAATGACGGTGGCTTGTTGGCCTATATTACTACTGATGCCTTTCTCAACAGCCCATCCAACCAAGTCGCCAGGGAATTTCTTTTAAACCATTCTGATTTCATTAGCCTGAATGTAATGCCAGATAACCTGATGAAAGATACAGGCAATACAGAGGCTTCCAGTCATTTGCTCATTGTACAAAAAAATCAAAACAAACAATCTATAACAGAAGAAGAACAGCAACTGATAAAATCAATTGACAAGGATAATCAATTTGGTAAATACTCCCTTAATCAATACATCGTTCTTCATCCTGAAATAATTCTTGGTAACCAAATTAAGCCTGGCAAGGATCAATATGGAAAGGCGCATGAAACGGTGTGGCAAACCGGAAATATTAAACTCATAGTGCCAAAGCTTGCTGATTCAATCAGCAAAGGGATTGACAAAAGATTTAATGCCGATCATTTCAACAGGCAACTAAAACAGGTTGAAAAGCCAAAAGAAAGACAACTCACTTATACAACGATGCCCGACAATAAACCGGATAACAGTTCGGTGCAATTGGGTTTGTTTGATAATGGGTCTGCTACAAGTATCAACAGGGCTAACGCCTATATCAATCCTCTTGATGCCACAGTCGTAGATAAAAAGACAGCCAGAATTTTAAACGTCATCCGTACAGTAGATAAGCCGGAACATGAATTAATTGTTTTGATGACCGCCAAATCAACTGCATTCAAACAATATGTCTATAAGCTTTACTCTAATGCTGAAGAATTACAGTTTTCAGCTAACTGGATGAATGCTGGCCTACTCCAACATGAATTGACAAGTTTAACCAATACACTCAAAAAATACGGCCAACAGTTTTACAATGATGGTGAGACTGTTTTTCATGTTTCATTGAGCGACGATGATAAACTGGATACATTAAATAATATTAATCCTTTTTTCAAAGAAGGAACGCTGATTGTACATAACAACCGTGTTGGCTTTGTTTCCTACATGGCATCGGATGATGATAAACCGGTCTTTTTGCCCAGCCTGCATGATAAGAGAGACCTGGGGTTTTATCAGCAATACACAGCTATAAGAGATATGTACCTGGCACTTTCCGACAAAGAAAATACAGGAACTGTCGCTGATGAGAATACGAGGAATGATTTGAATGAAGCTTATGAAGCATTGATTAAAGGCTTTGGTCTTTTGAATTCACCTGCTAACAGGCAACGCATTCTAAAAGATGAGGCATTTGGATTAACCATGCTTTCATCGCTGGAAAGAAAAGAGGGTGCGCAATTTGTAAAGGCTGATATTCTCACACAATCATTATTACCGAAACAGGAAGTTTATACAACCGACAACCCTTTAGAAGCCCTGGCAAAAAGCCTTAACGATAAGGGCAAAGTGGATATTGAGTTTATTGCTGCAGCAACTGATAGTACAGAGGCAGAAACAATTTCTGTTCTTGCCAATCATATTTACCTAAATCCAACCAGCACTGAATGGGAAACTGCAGACCAGCTTTTAAGCGGCAACGTGGTAAGTAAACTCAGCATAGCATCTGAAGCGGCCGAAAAGAACCCCGACAATATGCATTTGCTGAAAAGCCTGCATGCATTACAAAAAGTGCAACCGGAAAAAATTCCTTTTGAATTACTCGATTTCAATCTTGGCGAAAGATGGATACCAGAGAGCTTTTACAACCGCTTTGCTTCTCATCTTTTCGAGATGCATACTGATGTCAGTTATTTTCCTTCTGTAGATTCTTTTAAAGTAAAACCTATCAGCAGTAATGCAAAAACCAACCAGGAGTATGCAGTAACAACAAAGAGCGGAAAAACTACTTCTGGAGCTTTACTACTGGAACATGCCTTAGAAAACACCACACCGTTCTACACATACGAAGTTGATTTAGGTGATAGAACAATCCGGGTGCCGGATAATGAAGCCATTCAGTTGGCACATCAGAAAATAGAATCTATCCGCAATGGTTTTATTGAGTGGCTAAAAGAGTTGCCCCAAAATGACAAAAAAGAATTAGAGACCCTGTATAATGATACATTCAATTGCTATGTACTGAGAGAATATGATGGCAGCCATTTACAATTTCCAGGTTTAGACAAGAAAAGATTAGGTATTGATGATTTATACAGCTCCCAGAAAAATTCTGTTTGGCGTATTGTGCAAAATCGTGGTGCATTAATTGACCATGAAGTGGGCCTCGGAAAGACATTAACCATGGTGGTTGCCTCCCATGAAATGAAAAGACTAAAGATTGTAAACAAGCCAATGATACTTGCACTTAAAGCGAATGTGCGTCAGATAGCAGAAACGTACAGAAAAGCATACCCCAATGCAAGGATACTGGCACCGGACGAAAATGATTTTACCCCTGCTAAAAGATTGCGGCTATTTCATGAAATAAAAAACAATAATTGGGATTGTATTATTCTCACTCATGACCAATTTGGAAAAATTCCCCAAAGTTCGGAAATACAAAAACAGATTTTTGAGACAGAGCTGGATAATGTTGAGAGAGATTTACATACACTCAAAGAAATGGGTGGTGAAATATCCCGTCGCATGTTGAAGGGACTGGAGATACAAAAAACAAATCTTGCTGTAAAACTGCAGGAGTTAAGAAAAAATATCGATGAAAAGAAAGATGCAGGGATCAACTTCCGGGAACTGGGAGTTGATCATTTGTTTGTAGATGAGGCCCACAAGTATAAAAATCTTACTTACACTACACGACATGATAGAGTTGCTGGCCTGGGAAATAAAGAAGGAAGTCAGAAAGCACTGAACATGCTGTTCGCTGTTCGGGAACTGCAAACAAGATTTAACAGCGACTTATGTGTTACATTTCTTTCCGGCACACCTATCAGTAACAGTCTTACTGAAATGTACCTGCTGTTTAAATACCTTCGGCCAAAGGAAATGGAACGGCAACGGATTGAAAATTTTGATGCATGGGCTGCTGTGTTTGCAAAGAAAACAACCGACTTTGAATTTTCAGTTACCAATGAAATTATTGCGAAAGAAAGGTTCCGCCATTTTATAAAAGTTCCCGAACTGGCATTGTTCTATAATGAGATTACTGATTATAAAACGGCCAAACATATTAATTTGGATAAACCTGAAATTGATAAACAGTTAATCAATATTCCACCAACACCGGAACAACAGGAATTTACAAAACGACTGATGCAATTTGCCAAAACCGGAGATGGTGAATTAATTGGGAGACCAAGACTGACAGATGAAGAAGATAAAGGTCGTATGCTGATTGCAACGAACTATGCAAAAAAGATGGCGGCTGATATGCGATTGATTGACTCCGGTAAATACAGCGACCATCCTAATAATAAAGTCAATGTTTGCGCCAGGAAAGTAGCTGAGATTTACGAACAGAGCAAAGAGTATAAAGGCACTCAAATTATCTTCTGTGATATTGGCACACCTAAGCCTGATGAGTTTAATATTTATGATGCATTGAAAGGAAAGCTAAGCAACGATTTTAAAATTCCTGCTCATCATATCACATTCATACATGACTGGACAGATAAGCAAAAGCCGGAACTCTTTCGGAAGATGAATAATGGTGAGATAAGGATTATGTTGGGCAGCACGGAGAAGGCAGGAACTGGCTTAAATGTGCAGGCGAAGATAGTAGCCATGCACCATTTGGATATTCCCTGGAAACCTTCCGAACTGGAACAAAGAGATGGCCGTGGTGCAAGACAGGGAAATATTATTGCCAAAGAGTTTTACAATAATAAGGTGAAGAATTTTATTTATGCAGTTGAACAATCTCTCGACAACTATAAATTCAATCTTTTGAAGAATAAGCAAACCTTCATCAGCCAGATGAAGAACTGCGAACTGAATGTGAGAACAATTGATGAAGGAAGTATTGATGAAAAGAGTGGTATGAATTTCTCCGAGTATATCGCCATTCTTTCAGGTGATACCACATTGCTGGAAAAATCAAAAATGGAAAAGAAGATAGCGGTATTAGAAAGCCTTCGGAATGTGCATCACAAAGAGGTATTTCGTTCAAGATTCAAGCTGGAAAATTTACTTGAGGAAAAAGGAAAGGTGATTGAAACACTTAACAAACTTGTGGTTGATGAAACACATTATAAAGATCAATTGACTTATGATAAAGAAGGAATAAAATTTAACCCAGTTAAGATAGAAGGATTGAACAATACTGACGCAGAGATTACCGGCGCACATCTTATCGGGCTTTATACGGGATGGAAACCACAAATTGGTGAAGACGAATACAAGAAAATAGGAACTCTCTATGATTTCGACTTATACATTCGCAGACAGAAAGAAACCTATGAAGACAAAGGACTGTTTGAGTATAAATACAGCAATGTGTTCTATGCAGAAAGTAAGCAAACAGGTATCAAATATTCCTGGAACCAGGGGCATATCAATATTGATAACCCCAAACTGGCCGCCCGGTATTTTCTCAATGCCATTGACCGGGTTGAGTCGCTCAAAGAGAAATATCAGAAGTCTTTGAAGGAATTGGAACAAAATATACCCATGCTGGAAAAATTAGTATCAAAGCCTTTTGAAAGAGATGAGGAGTTGGCTCAGTTAAAAAAAGAGGTATCAAGATTGGAAAGGGAGATTACGCTGAAGATACAGGCCAAACAGATTAACCAAGCAGAAAATAAAACAGATGCCACTGTGGTAGAGATGAATTTAAAACCTAAAAAACTCGAAAAAACTTTACTACCCAAAAAGAATGGTAATCAAAGTCAGGCCAAAGGTCTGCGATTGTGAATCAATCAGACAGTCGATAAGGGAGTATTTCACCTTGACTAAATTCCGTGAATTATTTACCTTGATGTCGGTGATGTTTCTTCACTTAAATCATGATTACTCGACTTATCCTTTGATTCTCCTTAATTTCACTTTGCGCATGCAAAAATGAGCCTACCAGGCTTCATGACGGAACATACACCTATTCACAAAATGTCGGTCACGAAATCAAAAAGAACCAAATCGAAATTAACAGCAGATGGTTTAACTATAATATCATATTGGGAAAGGACAACTCTATATATAAAAAAATTTATTTCCCATGCATTCAACATCCAAATAAGATTTATGTCCCATTAAGAGATGGGCGTACAATGATCATTAAGGTTAAAAGGATGGAAATATCATTTTCGATGATTGTCTTTTGAAAAAGAATACCCGGTAATAATCAACAATCCTATTCCTTAAGCATTTATGTGAAATCAGGAATGAGGAAAAAGAATTGATAGTGACTGTCAATATCTTTTCCGGTTACAATACATTTTTGGGTAATTTTTCTTCGCCTTCAACATAGTGTTCATGTGTTACTACGGGTTTATTATTTCTATTCATCCGCATTTGAAAAATACTTACCAGCATTGAAAATGCCATGGAGAAATAAATATATCCTTTTGGAATTTCAATACCAAACCCTTCACTTACCAGGGCAAAACCGATCAGTAATAAAAATGAAAGTGCCAGCATTTTAAATGAAGGATGTTTATTTACAAAATTGCTGATTGGCTCTGCAGCTACCAACATTATTAAAACAGTAACAATAATAGCAACATACATTATCCATACCTCCTTAACCATCCCAATTGCTGTTATAATAGAATCAATTGAAAAAACCAAATCCATTATTAAAATCTGCAAAATTACCTGGGCAAATGTGGCCGCATTAATATTTTTGGTTTTATTGCCCTGTTCCCCTTCCATTTTGTGATATATTTCAGCAGAGCTTTTATACAATAAGAACAACCCTCCTAAAATCAATATCAAGTCTTTTGCTGAAATACTGTGGCTAAAAACGCTGAATAAATCGTTGTTTAATTTCATGATTAATGTTACGATTGACAGTAACCCCAACCGCAATACCATAGCCAGTATTAAGCCATAGAACCTCGCCTTCTTTTGCTGATGCACCGGCAGTTTATTGGCTAAAATGGATATGAAAATTACATTGTCTATCCCTAAAATAACTTCGAGACCTATCAGCGTTAGAAGTGAAATGATGATTTGATAATCCATAGACTTGTTTTTAATCTTCTGTTTCTTCCTCAGTTAAACTTAATCCTGTTACCCTTTTTTTAATCTTGTGATGGAGAGTAATGGCCATGTGCACAATAGGCGTAGCACAGATGTAAAAGTCCATACCCGGAAATTCTTTCTTTAAACTTTCTTCAATTTCATCAAACAACATGCTCTTTGTTACAAACTGAATAAAATAAACCTCAGTGTGTACTTTTATTTGCGAGGAGTTTAAATGATAGGAATCAAGGGCATTACCAAAAACATCCAGGGTAAATTTGTTTTTCAGAATAATATTTGCAACAGCATCTCCCTGTTCTTTGCCGGCTACAACAAGTTTTACAATAATCATTTGAGTACATTTTACATCGTTAAGAAATATTCAAAAAAGTCAGGCAGGTTTTACATTTTCCTCATGAAGGCTCCTGTATAGGATCGTTTATTTATACCTTCTTTGCTTCGATCATTTCTTTGTAACAATATTGCCTGAAGCTTCTGCATTTTCTGTTATTAGTTTTAATCAAATAAGTATTAACCGGTTGGTTCTGATTCTTCTTCTCCTCACAACAGCCTTTTCAATTTCCACTGCAAAAAACACCAGCGATGAAGCAGCACCAACTAAAATGAATTCATTCAGCATTAAGGCTTCTGTTTTAAAAATGAGTTGCAGAAATGGGATATAGGTGATGGCAAATTGCAGCAACAAGGCTAACAAAACGGCACCTATAAGAGGTTTGTTGGAAAACACTCCTATACTAAATAAGGATTTTTTTTGAAAGCGGATTGCCATTACATGTGCCAGTTGGCTCAGGCATAAAACATTAAAAACAATTGTTTGCCAATGCAGCCCGTGGTTAATAGCCCATCCCTGCAGCGACAAGGCAATACCTGCCATAAACATACCCACCCATATCATGTGCAACCCCCTGCCATTAGCAAACACACTTTGCTGCGGTGGGCGTGGTGGCCGGTTCATAATATCTTTTTCTGCTTTTTCATAGGATAATGCAATAGCGGGTAAGCCATCAGAAACCAGGTTTATCCATAAAATATGTATGGGCAACAATGCAACCGGTAAACCAATGATTGGCCCCAGCAATAAGGTCCATAACTCGCCGGAGTTGGTTGTCATCATGTATTTAATAAACTTAAGGATGTTGTCATAAATCCTTCTTCCTTCTTTTACCGCTTTTACAATGGTGGAGAAATTATCATCCAGTAAAATCATGTGCGCCGCTTCCTTAGAAACATCAGTTCCGGTTATGCCCATTGCGATACCAATATTCGCCCTTTTTAATGAAGGGGCATCGTTCACACCATCGCCTGTCATAGCTACATAATGGCCTTTCTGTTGCAGCATTTTTACTATCTGCAGCTTTTGTTCCGGCGATACACGGGCATACACTTTTATTTTTTCTACTTTAGTCAGAAAGCTGTCATCATCTAATGCTGCAAGTTGCTGACCGGTTATAACTATATCTTTTTCGTTGCTTAAAATACCAATGCGTTGTGCAATGGTTTTTGCTGTGAGAGGATGATCGCCGGTTATCATTACAGGTACAATTCCTGCAGTTTTACATTGGGCTACTGCCTCAAAAACTTCCTCACGAGGTGGGTCAATAATACTGATCAACCCTACGAACTGCAAACCGGATTCATGGGTTTCACTGTCAGGATTTTCAGGCAATATATCCCAATAACGACAGGCAAACCCCAGAACCCGGTGTCCTTTAGCCGCCATATCATCTACCTGTTGTTGCAGTAAAGCTGTGTCAATATTTACACATCGTTGCAGTAAAATATCCGGTGCTCCTTTGGTGAAGGAAATGATTTTATTTTCATGTGCGTGAAAAGTTGTCATCAGTTTCCGGTCGGCATCAAAAGCAATTTCCGCCAGCCGTGTCCATGTATCAGGTTGAATGTTTTGTTCCCTTGCCACTTCCATCAAAGCAATTTCTGTACTGTCGCCCTTTATAATCTTGTCAGCATCTTCAACAGCATCATTGTTTAAGGCAAGCGCATGCAGCAACAGCATTACTTCTTCCTGTTGTTTGATGGCGGATAAAGCATTTCTTTCATGCAGTTGTCCGTTTACAAACAGCTGCTCAACATGCATTTTGTTTTTGGTAAGGGTGCCTGTTTTATCAGTGCAGATATAGGTAACAGAACCTAACGTTTCTACAGCCGGTAATTTTCTGATCAGACTGTTAAACCGGATCATTCTCCTTGCAGCCAATGCCAGAGAAATAGTGATAACGGCAGGTAATGCTTCCGGAATGGCTGCTACAGCCAGTGAAATACTGGTGAGTACCATTTTAGTAATATCCTCACCTCTTAACCAACCGGCAATAAAAAACAGAATGCATAAAAACAGCACCAGAACAGAAAGTTTTTTCCCAAATGATGCCATGCGTTGTTGCAATGGCGTAAGCGTTTCATCTTCCTGCAACATTTTGGCGATACGACCTAACTCGGTTTGCATTCCCGTAGCAATCACCACGCCAATACCACGCCCATAAGTAACAAACGTACCTTTAAATGCGAGATTCTTTTTGTCTCCAATTGGCAAATCATCTGCTTCCAGTGACTGCGTGATTTTATCAATTGCATGTGACTCGCCGGTTAATGCCGCTTCTTCAATTTTTAAATTTTTCGATTCAATAATCCGAAGATCTGCAGGAACTGCATTACCTACTTCTAACATGACGACATCTCCAGGTACTAATTCAGTAGCAGGCATGTCTGTAACATTCCCATCACGCAGCACCCTGGCTTTCGTAATAGCCATTTGTTTTAAAGCCTGCATTGCTTTCTCTGCACGGTATTCCTGAAAAAAACCCAGAAAGGCATTTAATAAAACGATGATAAGAATAACGACTGTATCAGTGAAGTCACCAACAATACCTGATATAAATGCTGCGATAAGTAAAATTAAAATCATCACGTCTTTAAACTGCGTCAAAAGCATAATGGCTATGCTTTTCTTTTTACCTTCCTGTAATTCGTTGGGGCCTGTTTGCAGCAATTTTTCTTCGGCTGCAACGGCAGTTAGGCCTTTATGGTTGGTACCAAGCAATTCAAAAAGTTCGGGTATGCTTAATTTGTGCCAGTTCATATTTTAAAATCGATGTTATTCAAGTAAAAACTGTTTATGTTTATCATTAACAGGCTGCCTATTGACAACAGATGATTGCAACCCTTCCGATAATTTTCGAATAATAAGTATAACCTTACATACTTATAAACCAGCCCAGGTACAACCAAAACTGATTTCGGGAAGCACCTGATATAAATTCATTTAACCGGTAGTCAATACCAAATTCGAATTTATTGTTGTCACTTAAAGCATAACCAAATGCAGGTATCAATCTTAATTCAAAATCTGTCTCTCTGCCTTCAATAGCAAACAAGTATTCATTGTTTAGCTTGAAATAAAATTCTTTAGGGTCAACATCTTTTCCATTTAAGGCCTTTTCCACACCAATTCTGTATCTGAGCCTGACCTGAGGAGGATTGTTGTTACGAATAGTTTGATCAGTTGAAATTCTGTGCCCAAGCCTGAACAGGTTATATTTTTTTACGACTGAATATTGCTGGATAAATCTATGAACAACTTCATTGTCACGGAACCGGATCATATATCCTGCACCCAATGAGTTATTTACTCCTGTCTTTTTTGAAGCAATCAATGCTATATCCGTCAGGTCATACCGATAGGCAGTTTTGAAATTCTGTGCAAACTGCCCTTCAGAAAATAATAGTCTTGATTCTGCCTTTGCATTCAACCGCCAATCCTTGTGTAAGGATATATTCAGATTAATCTGAGGAAGAACTCCTGTACTATAAACTCCTTGTGACCGTACAACCAAAAAGTGCAATAACAAAATACCAAAAATGAATATGTATTTCATTCTCAGTAATCTAAATTATCAGTATTCCTCTGTACAATTTCCGAAACACTTAAAATGCCTCCTCCACTGCTGAATTGTATTTCGTACATCCTTGTTGATTTGCCTTTTTTCCCCTGTACTACTATTTCGTAATTAATAGTGTATGGTAATTCGCTGTTGTTTTTTTCAATTAGTTCGTATAATGTCTGGTTTGACCCAATCCATTGAACCTGCACTTTATCTATTTTATGTTTTCTGTAAATGGAGTCTAACTTTTTTACGATGGCCGATCGGGTATCCTGAGAAATATCATGTAACCGGATTTTTTTCTCAACATCCTGGATATAGCCAGACGTATCAAATTCAATGCTGTAGAGGGAACCCTTATAGTAAACTTTGGCTTCAATAGACAGGCCTTTTAAACTTTCTTCACCATACCATTTTACCTTGCTGTTTGGGCAACACGAATCCATAAATGTTATTGCCATACCCGGAACGTTCTCTTTTTTCAGATCATATTCCCTCTCATATTTGATTTGTCCGGCCAAATTGAATGGCAACGTAAATAGAAAAATCAGGAATATAATACTATAGTTTTTCATTCTTTACTTACTCTCTCTTTTATTATGACAAAACTGTTTGGGATTGCCATTGAGTTCGGATAATTTATCAGTTGTTTAGTTGAAAGTTGTTTACCGTGACCCGATGCTTTTGGATCTGCTCATTTTTAATTATAATAGTTGTGGTGAAATATCATTTCTCGTTCCAATTATTTTTGTTTTCTTTCTTTTCAGTTGTTCCTTTATTATTTCAACTGCATTTGATACAGCCTTCTCAAATGTTTTGCATTGGGAACTTGCAAAAAGGTCGTTACCTGGTATAGCCAACCTGATTTCACATAGTTTATTTTCTTTTATGTCTGAATTTTCAAGCCTCAAAGAAATTTCACTTGTAATAATTTCGCCGCAATACCGGGATAGTTTCTCAACTTTTTCATGTATATAACCCATAAGCTCCAGATTGACTGTAAAGCCGGGAGACTGAATATCTATTTTCATTTTCTTTAATTTTTTCAATAATAATTTTTTATTTTATGCAGGTATTACCAACAGTGGTACTCGTGTATGGTAAGACATTTTCTTTGTAATACTCGGGTTAAAAATACTTTCCACGAAGGTTCGCTTTTGAGTTACCATTGTCACTATATCAATACCCTGTTCAAGTATGTATTCTTCAATAGTTTCCTGAAACTTATGTCCGCTTAAATGAACAGACCTTATGTTGGTATTCTTATAATGGGCTTTTAGCCTTTCTTCACAGGAAGTAATGCTTCTTTTATGCTCCAGATAATCAACAGCTTCGGCAGAATCTATGTCAGTAAATATGGCAATATGTACTATGGCATTAAACATTGCTGCCAGTTCAAACACTGGGTTAATAATATCAGGTTGCTCTTCAAAATCATTTACCACCAGTAAGATTTTTTCAGGGATACCCCATTCACTCAAAAGCGGAACAGCCATTACCGGCACATTTATTTTACCGATAATCCCGGCAGTTTTGCTGCCAAATATTTTTTCTTTTAGTCTGGACACACCCAGGGTGCCCATTATAATAAGGTCAGCATGATGCTCTTCGGAAGCCTGCAGAATGGTATCAGTTACCTTGCCTTTATACAGCTTTATACTTACAGAAAGATTTCCAGTGCCTTCAATGTTCTTTTTTAATAATGACAGATTCGCATTTGTTTTTTCAATTATATTTTGGTTATGTTCTTTATACACGTTTTGATGGTCTTTGAAAACAGTGTCAATCAAATCAAAGGCATGTATTAAAATGATTTCTGCCTTTGCCTGTTTGGCAATTTGCACAGCAAAATCAAGGGCCTTGTTAGCATTAGGGGAGAAATCGGTTGGTACTAATATTTTTTTCATGACTGCAAAAGATTATTATACTGCTATGTGTTATAATACATCAATGTTACGTGAACTGCAACATAATAAAGATGATAAACATTATTCAAACCGAAAATTTGTATTCGGTTTCAAAACATGGTCTTTCAGTTAGGTTTAACTGCAAACACAATCCCCAAAAAAGCCTAGCTATCCCTAAACCTGACTTTTAAAAATGCAGTAAAGTCTATTCAATCTGCCAAATCAGATATGGTGATTCTTGCAGCCTTCAATTCCACTATATCCTTTTTCAATTTCGATCTGTTGTTCTTTTATTGTTCCTACCAGTATGGGTATAAGACTGGTTTTATCAATTGTTCTGATCCTCGTATCACTGTACAAACTTTTTCCAAACATATACGAAACGTGCCTGGCAGTTACCAGTTCCGGGAAAATCTGTTGCATATTATCCGGCATATAGCCAAAGTAAAAACCATTTTTTAGTTTCAGGTGTTTGTACTTTTCTGTTTTACATTCAAACACTATTGGCTCCAGTTGTATCATCTTTTACATAGGAGTACTGATCTCTCTCTCATTTTTTTTAATCTCCTTATTAGGCACCGCTTGGGCAAACATTAAAAATGCAATACAGAAAAAGTAAACAGAAATAATAATTTCTTTTGTGTACTTTCTTCACCTATTCATTAAAATTTATTATATAATTATTTTAAACTAATTTCTGTTTAGCAAATGATCATCCAATAGATTCAATAATTAGTTAAATAAAATCAGGCAGCATTTTACATCTGCCTGAAGTTGGTTTTACTTAGGGCTGTTAATAATTAAAGTATCATCATAAAAACTTACTTCACCAGTTGTAATATCATGAGTACCGCCAACAATACCTATTGCACCTGATTCTATCATTTCTTTTAGAATAGGGCTGCGTTCCATAATAGCATGTACTGTTCTTTTAACATTAATAGTTGCCACTTTTTCTACAAACTCATTGTTGCCTGAGTTTCGATTATCTTCTTCAGTTTTTTCATCATAAACCGCAGGCTGTATTTTGCTTAACAACGCTGTCAGGTTGCCCATTTCTACATGGTCACAGGCGCCTTTTACTGCACCGCATTTTGTATGGCCCAACACCACTATTATTTTTGAGCCGGCTACTTTGCATCCAAACTCCATACTCCCCAGAACGTCTTCATTAATGATATTGCCGGCAATACGAATGCTGAACACATCTCCCAAACCCTGGTCGAAAATCAATTCTGCCGATGTGCGGGAATCAATACAACTTAAAATGACTGCAAACGGATGTTGCCCATCAGATGTTTCATTGGCCTGTTGCAACAAATTGCGGTTTATTTTAAGGTTATTCATAAACCTTTTGTTACCTTCTTTTATTAAGTTCAATGCAATAGAAGGGGTTATGGCTGCCTGCATTTCTTTCGTTAATGTTTTCATTTAATTGTTTTTTGTTAAGTTGATTGCAAATAAGCCGGTTCAGTAAATTTTATTTTCTCAACGGTGATGTTCTTGGTTTTAGCATTTGTCTCATAATCCTTTATTAACTCAAGTACATCATAAGCAACTGATTTTGATTTGGAAAAATCAATAATCACTTTTGAATTAGCCGGGATTTCATCCAATTCTTTTATTACATTGGCTTTATTAAAAAACGAGACTTCTTCTGCTAAAACAAGGTGATGAACTTCTTGTCCTTCTTCTGTAGTTATGCTTTCTTTCATATGATGAGAGTTACGATAACTATGGCGCAAAGTGTAAAAGACACCGAAGAGGATGCCAATGGTTATTCCTTTTAATAAATCGGTTGCCAATATACCAACAACAGTTGCGGTAAAGGGTATGAACTGCTCCCAGCCTAATTTGTACATTCGTTTAAAAAGAGCAGGTTTGGCTAATTTATAACCAACCATAATCAATATTGCAGCTAAGCTGGAGAGCGGAATCATGTTGAGTACTCCTGCAATGGTAATAGCACTGATTAATAAAAACACTCCATGCAATATGGTCGACATCTTTGTTTTGCCGCCGAATGTAATATTGGCTGTACTACGTACAATTACCTGCGTAATGGGCAAACCACCAATCATACCTGAAAGCATATTTCCCAATCCCTGGGCTTTTAACTCCCTGTTAGTTGGTGTAACTCTTTTTTGTGGATCCATTTTATCGGTAGCTTCAACACAAAGTAGAGTTTCTAAACTGGCAACAATGGCTAATACAATAGCTACTTCCCAAACTTTAAAATTTGTTATTGCAGAAAAATCGGGAAAAGTAAAAAAACTGAAAAACTCCGTTAAATTATTTGCTACCGGAAGCCTCACTACCTGATCCTCTGCCAGGCTAAATTTTAATATGCCTGCCTGATACATATAATTCATTACAATGCCAAGAATAACTACAACAATCGGGCCTTGTATCAACTGAAATATTTTATGCTTTTTGATTAATACCTTATCCCACAAAATCAAGATTGTTATTGCAATGATCGAAATCAATACAGCACCAGGCGTAAGGGTATTAAAGGCATTGGAGATTGATGATAATGTTGTACCGCCATCAGTTTGAAAGTAAGAAAGATCTCCCTCTGCATCCTTATCATATCCTAATGCGTGTGGTATTTGTTTTAAAATTATCAGTAGCCCTATACCAGTAAGCATCCCCTTAATAACAGAGGAAGGAAAGAAATAAGCAATAAAACCAGCTTTAGCAAATCCCATAATAAGTTGAATAATACCTGCCAGTACAACGGCTAATAGAAAGGCAGACCATGAACCAATTGCTGCGATAGAGGTTAGGACTATCACGGCTAACCCAGCAGCAGGTCCGCTAACTCCCAAAGGAGAACCGCTGCCAATACCTACTACTATACCACCAACTATACCTGCTATAATACCGGCAAACAATGGTGCACCGGATGCTAAAGCAATACCAAGGCATAGAGGGACTGCAACAAAAAAAACGACAATGCTTGCGGGGAGGTCGCTTTTAAATTCTTTAAACACGTTTTTTACTTCCATTATCAGTTGATTTAGGTTCAGGGGAATAAAGATAGTAATTTTATTTTTGAAGATAGTATTACTATCTTATTGAATTGTAAAATTTCCCTTACCTATGCATATCCTATATATCACTAATCAACCAGGTAATGTCTATAGCTGACATTTTTTTTCACCAACAAAACCACCTGTTGCGATTGAAATAGAGTGAGCTATCTTTACAAATTGAAGTAGCGAACGCCACTCGTCAAATAAGATGAGAATTTTATGCTATGGCCGTTATAAAATACCGATTTAATAGTATTATTTTTTTGTATGAAATTCTAATCTTTGACCGGGTATAAATTCATTAAACCGTCCATTGTCATACACTAAATTACCGTTGACAAAAGTGTGTGTTATTTTTGTTTGAAATTGTGTTCCCTCTAATGGTGACCAGCCACACTTGTATAAAATATTATCTTTTCCAACTGTCCAGGATGAGTTTAAGTCAACCAAGGTTAAATCAGCAAAATAGCCCTCACGGATAAATCCTCTTTTTTTAATGCTATAAAGTGTCGCAACGTTATGACACATTTTTTCGGCAATTTTCTCTAAACTGATAAGTCCTTGCTTATAAAATTCAAGCATAATGTTTAATGAATGCTGAACCATTGGCGCTCCTGACATTGATTGAAAATAGGGCCTCTGCTTTTCTTCCAACGTATGCGGTGCATGGTCGGTTGTTACAATATCAATCCTGTCGTCAAGCAATGCCTGTAAAAGTCCTTTTCTATCTTCTTCTGTTTTGATGGCAGGGTTCCACTTTATCAGAGATCCTAATCGCTCATAATCTTTGTTAGAAAACCAGAGATGATGAACAGAAACCTCTGTTGTAATTTTCTTTTCTTCTAAAGGGATATTGTTTTGAAACAAATGCGTTTCTGCTTCAGTAGATAAATGCAGAATGTGTAATCGTGCATTATATTTTATAGCAAACTGTATTGCTCTTTCAGTGGCCTGATAACACGCTTCTTCGCTGCGAATTAAAGGATGAAATTCAATTGGTACATTTTCACCATATTTTGTTCTGTAAATTTTCTCGTTTTCCTCAATTATTTGTTCTTTTTCAGAATGAATTGCAATAATGGATTTACAACTTGAAAAAAGTTTTGCCATAGTATCAGGATTGTCAGCAAGCAAATTTCCTTTACCTGTAAAATAAAGTCCATCGTCTGAAACACCTATAAATTGAGAAGTGTCCATTTTAACCACTTCGTTAATGTTGCTTCCGTTCACGCCTAATAAGAAAGAATAATTCGTCCAGGATTTTTCTGCTGCAATACTGAACTTGCCGTTTAGGATTTCCGCTGTCAATACATTGGGAATTGTGTTGGGCATATCAATAAAAGAAGTTACTCCACCTGCAACAGCAGCTTTGCTTTCGGTGTGCATGTCACCTTTGTGGGTTAGTCCGGGTTCACGAAAATGGACTTGTGCATCAATAAGACCAGGGAAGAGATGTTTACCCGTTCCGTCAATAGTTTTATAATTTGCATCTGCAGGAAAATTGCCGATACGGGAAATGAAACCATCTTCAATTAAAACATCAGCAACAATGCTTTTTCCTTCGTTGATTATATTGGCGTTTCTGATGAGTATTGGCACTTTCATTTAATTTTAATAATTGCATCTTGTTTAAACCATTTATGCTCCTGTTGCTGCACATAACCCAACTGGTTGGTGAGCATAGTAGTATTGCCGATTGTAAATTCAGGTGTGTTGTTATGATGGTGCCCATATATCCAGTACGCTGCATTAGAGTTGAAGATAAAATCATACAACTCCACCGCAAAAGCTTCGTTTACATTACTGTTCTTATATTGTTCGGGATAGTTAAAGAATGTGGGCACATGATGTGTTACCACTATATTCGTTTTGGAATCATTATTGTTTAAAGCTGTTTTTAAAAAAGCATAGTCAGTTTGATGTAAACTGTTGAATTGTGCTGGAGTAATCCTTTTGCCTTGAATTCTTATCATCGAAAAATCAGAAATACTTTGTTGTATATTCCATTCGTTTTGCGGACTGATAGAACTCCATAGAGTACAGAAAATAAGATTTACACTTTTGTAAGCAATGATTTGGTTGTTTACCAAAAAAACATTGTGGCGGATTTTTTTATACAACGGATTTTTTACATCATTCAAATGGTAATGATAATATTCATGGTTGCCCGGAACCCAAAACACACTTTCGTAATTTGCGGAAACAAAATCAAAAAAATCTTTATGCCTGTCTATAAGAGCAAAAGGAATAATATCACCGGCAAGCAATAAAATTTCGCCCGATGGTTGAATCGGATTTTTAACAAGGAAGTTTTTGTTCCCTCTAAATTCTAAATGTAAATCGGAGCAGTATTGAATTTTCATATAACTTTTTAACTGATGCTTTTCCCAGCCGTTCTTTTAAATTGCTATGCCGATACCAACAACAGGAACACGTTTTGCAATAATTCTATCTGATTTTATACTGCCGGGTTGATGCACGGCTTGAAAAAGATTAAGGATAGTTCCACCAATATCTCCGGTTACTGATAATATTTTCTGGTTATTTTCTGGAATAATTGGATATTGATTTTTAAATGCAAGAACCCCTGTACCAGTTTGTGGGAATATTATTAGTTATGCGAATTTCATTTTTTAGCTTGTATCAAGGATTACAGAAATCACAAAATGTTGGATCGCAAAATATTTCTCCATCCGGGTATTGTACTTCTTTTTTGTGATGACATTTTTTACACTGATAAATATGTTTTAATGTTTGCCTTGTAGGTAATGAGCAATTTTCGCATGGTAAACCCTTTATCCATTCAACGATTTCAAATCCGGGCCAACTGCATTCAGGGCATAAACTTGTAATTTTAATGAGAAGATTAATAGCAGCCTTTTCAATCACCTTCATTCTTTTAGGATTATATATAGCCCGTAAATCCGTTTCTATTAATGCTTTACCATCTTGTGCAGCAGCGATACTTTTTTTTACAACCTCTTTCAGCATTTTTTCGGATGTGATGCCTTTGAATAATATCAGGCTATTGTCTCCGGCGGTATTGGGTCTTACAACCATAGCGTGTGAAGGAAAGCCGCATTGGTTAACAAATTTTAGGGCTTCTTTTACAGATGATACTTCCGAATGACTGTGATTTGTGTCGGTAGAAATTTCCCATCCTGCAATTTCTATATTATTGAGCGTATCTATTAACAATACCAGTTCAACATTTGCAGAGACAAAAAAAATAGTAGGATGTGCGCCAAAACTTCCTTCGCTTGCAATTGCAATTGATTCTCCTGTTTCTTCAATCGCTTTCAAAGCTTTACAACGGGCTGCTTCTAATTGTGTTCCTTTGCGTTCAATTTCACGGGTAAATGTTCCGAATGTATCAGTATCTATAGTATCGAGAAGTTTTAAGTTCATACCTGTTTGAGAAAGAACAGGAAAAATCACCTCCTCTTTTTTGTGCTTTGTTATCAACACGGCAGTTCTGTTTCTAAATATGTCGGAATGTTTCATTCTGCTATCAATATTTAAAATCTTCCATGAACTTCGTTGTAAAATTGCCTTTTCTGAATTGGTCGTTCTCCATCAGTTTAATGTGAAACGGTATGGTTGTTTTTACTCCTTCAATAATATATTCGCTCAATGCCCTGTGCATTTTTGTAATTGCTTCTTCTCTGGTTTGAGCTACTGTTATAAGTTTTGCTACCATCGAATCGTAATTGGGAGGGATAATGTATCCTGAATAAATATGAGAATCCACTCGCACTCCATGTCCGCCAGGAGTGTGCAGATTTATTATTTTTCCGGGAGATGGACGGAAATTCTGATAAGGATCTTCGGCATTAATCCTGCATTCAATGGCATGGAGTTTTGGAATATAGTTTTTACCCGAAATAGGAACACCTGCTGCAATTTTTATTTGTTCTTTTATCAGATCATAATTAATTACTTCTTCGGTTACCGTATGCTCAACCTGAATGCGGGTATTCATTTCCATAAAATAGAAATTACGATATTTATCAACTAAAAACTCAATTGTACCAACCCCTTCATACTTAATAGCCGTACACGCCTTAACAGCAGCCTCTCCCATTTTTTCCCTAAGTTCATTTGTCATAAATGGGGAAGGAGATTCTTCCACCAATTTTTGATGCCTTCTTTGTATAGAGCAGTCTCTTTCAGACATGTGGCAAGCCGTCCCGAATTGATCTCCTGCCACCTGAATTTCAATATGGCGAGGCTCTTCAATGTATTTTTCCATATACATTCCATCGTTACCAAAAGACGCCTGTGCTTCAATTTTTGCAGATTCCCATGCTTTTTGCAATTCACTTTCGTCCCATACAATTCGCATTCCCTTTCCGCCCCCGCCTGCGGTAGCTTTTAATATAACCGGGTAACCGGTTTCTACTGCAATTTGTTTTGCTTCATCCATATCCTGTAATAATCCGTCTGATCCGGGGATTACCGGCACCCCTGCTTTTTTCATGGTTTCTTTTGCCGTTATTTTGTCCCCCATTTTTCTAATATGTTCAGGTGTTGGACCAATAAACTTTACACCGTGTTGCAAACATATTTCGGCAAACTTTTCGTTTTCTGAAAGGAACCCGTACCCGGGGTGTATAGCATCGGCATTTGTAATTTCTACGGCAGCCATTATTTGCAGGATATTCAGGTATGAGTCTTTGCTTGGAGGAGGGCCAATACATACTGCTTCATCTGCGAATTTTACATGTAAACTGTCCTTATCAGCAGTAGAGTAAAGCGCAACTGTTTTAATATCCATTTCTTTACATGTACGAATTACTCTCAAAGCGATCTCGCCACGGTTGGCTATTAATATTTTTTGAAACATATCCATATTATTATGCAGGATCAATTAAAAACAACGGGCTATCATATTCAACAGGGCTTGAATCATCTATAAGAATTTTTACAATTTTTCCTGACACTTCTGATTCAATTTCGTTGAAGAGTTTCATGGCTTCAATAATGCAGAGGGTTTGTCCCTTCTTTACCTCATCTCCTACATTTACAAAAGGCGGTTTGCCCGAACCAGCTGTTCGATAAAAAGTACCAATCATTGTAGCTTTAATTGTGATATAGTTTGATTCATCCAAATTGCTGTCAGTTTTCTTTTCTACCTGAACCGCTTCTTGTTGAGTTGTAGTTACTGGCATTTGAAAGACCGGAGCCGTTTGCTGCGGCATGTTAATTTCAGGGGCTTCCATAACCCGTGTTACTTGTGAGGAGGATGGATTTTTAATCGTTATTCGAAAATCCTTTAACTCCAATTCCATTTCACTAATTCCAGATTTAGCAACAAAGCGGATAAGACTTTGTATCTCGTTTATTTTCATATTCATTTTTTTTTCATAAAAGAATCATGATATACAACTTTATTATTTACTTAGATAAAGATTTCGTTCGGAATGTATGTTTTGAAAAAAATCATCCTGAAGTGAATCAATAAAATAGATTGCCTCTCCTGTTGATTTCATTTCAGGTCCGAGTTCTTTATTTATTTCGGGGAATTTATTGTGCGAGAATACCGGGATCTTTATTGCATACCCTTTTTTACGGGGAGAAAATTCAAAGTCTTTTAATCTATTGTGCCCTAACATTATTTTGGTTGCGTAGTTTACATAAGGCTCATCATAGGCCTTAGCAATAAACGGGACTGTACGGGATGCCCGTGGGTTAGCTTCTATCACGTACACTTTCTCATTCTTTATTGCAAACTGAATATTGATCAGGCCAACCGTATTTAGTGCAAGTGCTATTGTACGGGTGTGCAGCTCAATTTGCTGTATTACATTTTCGCTCAAATCAAAAGGAGGAAGTACTGCATGCGAATCGCCTGAATGAATGCCGGCAGGTTCAATATGCTCCATTATTCCAATAATATATACATCTTCTCCGTCGCATATAGCATCCGATTCGGCCTCAATGGCATTTTCCAGAAAATGGTCTATCAAAACCTTATTGCCGGGATAATCCTTTACAACATTTACTACATGTTGCTCTAATTCTTCTTCGTTGATAACAATTTTCATACTTTGTCCACCTAAAACATAGGATGGGCGTACCAAAAGTGGAAAACCAAGTTTCCTAGATATTTCAATTGCTTGTTCGGCATTTTCTGCAACATCAAAATCTGGATATGGAATATTCAGTGTTTTTAGTAAAGAAGAAAATCGTCCACGGTCTTCAGCAACATCTAATGCTTCATAGGTTGTGCCAATAATTTTTATACCATTGCGGTGTAGCTTTTCTGCTAATTTAAGCGCTGTTTGCCCCCCCAACTGAACAATCACTCCTTCCGGTTTTTCATTTTGAATAATGTCGTAAATATGCTCCCAAAATACCGGTTCAAAATATAGCCGGTCAGCAGTAGTGAAATCGGTCGAAACGGTTTCAGGATTGCAGTTAATCATAATCGTTTCATAGCCACATTCTTTTGCTGCAAATACACCGTGAACACAGGAGTAGTCAAATTCTATTCCTTGCCCGATACGGTTAGGCCCTGAACCAAGCACCACAACTTTTTTCCTATTACTCGATGGGATTGCTTCATTTTCAAACTCAAAAGTTGAATAGAAATAAGGTGTTTTGGCTTCAAACTCAGCTGAACAGGTATCAATCATTTTATAAACTCTCGTGATACCTAATTCTGTTCTTTTTTTATACACTTCGCTTTCCAAACAATGAAGCAAATGGGCGAGCTGCCTATCAGCATAACCTTTTCGTTTGGCATCATATAATAAGTTACGTGGAAGGGTTTCAAGGTTGAAATCTTCTATTTCCCGTTCAAATAAAACGAGTTCCTCGATCTGGTACAAAAACCAATAATCAATAAGTGTTAACTTGTGTATGGTATTTATTGAAATGCCTAATTTGAATGCATCATAGACATGGAAAAGCCGGTTCCAACTGGGATTCTCCAGGCTGTAAAGTATATCTTGCTGATTAGTAAGTTCCTTACCATCTGCGCCTAATCCATTGCGTTTTATTTCCAATGACTGACATGCTTTTTGCAATGCCTCCTGAAAACATCTGCCAATACCCATTACTTCTCCAACAGATTTCATTTGAAAACCAAGACGCCTGTTGGACCCTTTGAATTTATCAAAGTTCCATCTGGGTATTTTTACGATTACATAATCCAAAGCGGGTTCAAAAAAGGCCGATGTCTTTTCGGTGATTGGGTTTTTCAATTCATCCAAATGATAGCCGATAGCAAGTTTTGCAGCAATTTTAGCTATTGGATAGCCGGTAGCTTTACTTGCTAGAGCAGATGAACGGGAAACCCGTGGATTAATTTCAATGGCAATGATTTCTTCTGTTGGGCTCACTGCAAACTGTACATTGCACCCACCGGCAAAATTTCCAATGGAACGAATCATCAGGATTGCCATGTTACGCATTTTTTGAAACGTAGTATCTGCTAAAGTCATTGCCGGTGCAACTGTAATAGAATCCCCGGTGTGTATACCCATAGGATCAAAATTCTCAATTGAACAGATAATTGCTACGTTATCATTACTATCCCGCAATAACTCCAACTCATATTCTTTCCATCCTACAACAGCTTTGTCTATTAATACTTCGTGAATGGGAGATGCGTGTAAACCTCGTGTTAAACAAGCATCAAAATCTTCTTTTTTATACACCACAGCCCCACCTGTTCCGCCAAGAGTAAATGATGGTCTGATAACTAACGGGAACCCAAATTCCTGAGCATTTTCTTTCCCTTCAAGAAAAGACCTGGCAATTTTGGAAGGAGCCATCCCTACACCAATTTCTTCCATTTTTTTTCGGAACAATTCTCTGTCCTCTGTAACTTTTATTGCCTCTACGTCCACACCTATCATCCTTACGCCATATTTTGCCCAAACACCTGTTTCCTGGCATTTAATAGCCAGATTAAGTGCTGTTTGGCCACCCATTGAGGGTAATACAGCATCAATTTTTCTTTCTTCGAGTATTTTTATAATCGATTCTATTGTTAATGGCCACAGATAAATATGATCGGCGGTAACTTTATCTGTCATTATAGTAGCCGGATTGGAATTGATGAGTGAAACTTCAATCCCTTCTTCTCTCAATGATCGGGATGCTTGTGAGCCCGAATAATCAAACTCGCAGGCCTGTCCAATGATGATTGGCCCGCTACCAATAATGAGAACTGATTTTATGGAAGGATCTTTGGGCATAATAAGTTTTTATTTTAAATATTTGTCTTGTGATACTCATTCTTTGATAGTCGTAAAACTGTTAGCCAAGTTGTTGTAATTGAGAACAGGGATAGAATAAAACACTACATCTTTAACTTGGAATATCAACGGATCGTTTTTAATTTTTTTAACTATGGTTTTTACATCCATTATCAGTTGATTTTAGTTTTTTGCAGACGAAGATAGTAACTTTACTTTATTTAATAGTAATACTATCTTATTAAACTGTAAATCTTTTACTTATTTTTGCTGTCTTTAACTTCAGGCATCGACATTTTATTCCTGTTGTAAAGCACCAGAAAATATTTAGCACTCAAAGCAAATCAGTTTAATGGAACTACAGTTACAAATAAAAATGAATGAAAAACTGTTTCTCCGTAACCCTGAGCGATCGGAGTTAGGCAAGAAAATCATTTTGCACAGCATACAGTTGATTCATAAAAATGGGTTTGAATCTTTCACCTTCAAAAAGCTGGCAGAAGATATTGGTACTACGGAGGCAGGTATTTACAGGTATTTTGAAAATAAACACCGGTTACTGATATATATTACTGCCTGGTATTGGAGCTGGCTTGAATACAGGGTTACAATTCATACCAATAATATAAAAGACCCTGTTGTTAAGCTTAAACGAGTAATCAGGCTACTAGCTACTACAGTAGAAGATGATTTCAAAACCAGTTATGTTAATGAAAATATCCTTCACCAGATTATTATTGCAGAAGGTACCAAAGCCTATTTAACCAAGCATGTAACTGAGGATAATAAAGACCAACTGTTTAAACCCTATAAAGACCTTTGTGCTAAAATTGGCGCCATTATTCTGGAATACAATCCCAAGTATAAATTCCCAAAATCACTTTCAAGTACCATTATTGAAATGGCGCATTTCCAGAATTTTTTCATGAATAACCTCCCTTCACTGACGGATTTTGGGAAAGATAAAGATGAGTCGAAGATTGTTGTTTTTTTAGAGGATTTGGTGTTTACCAGTATAAGGAAATGATGGATAATCATAAGTAGTCTGAACAATCAATTTCGCTAATGCTGTTGAGTTTGCATCAGTATTAATCAATTTTTAATTGCCGTATTATAATTTAGTACCTGCGCATAAACCACCGGAACTTCGGTTTCAATTGGTTTCCTTTTACTTTTGTTTTATAGTTCCAATTTAGGTTACCGGAGTTGTCCTGCCCCGTTTACCTCTTCACATAACACATTTGGAAAACTTTTTGCTAATCATTTATACCGAATTGAGAAAGTAAGAATAAAAGGTATGTGAGTAACAGCGTTTATCAAATTAACAAAGGAATTAACAGAAGCATAGAGTTCAAAGGGCTCAAAGCTCAATACATCTGGTACCTGGGCGGCGGCTTAGTAGTGTTGCTGATACTTTTTGCAATACTCTATATCAGCGGCCTGGGTATCTTCTTTTGTCTGCCGTTCATTGCTGTACTTACGACCGCCTTATTTATGCGTATCTATAAACTGAGCCGGACTTACGGCGAATATGGCATGATGAAAAAGATTGCCCGCCGTTCAGTGCCGGATGTGATAAAGAGTTATTCAAAAGTGAAATTGAAAAAGATGTTGCTGAATGAAAAATCTGAATGAGATACTGCCGGTTTATGCTATTGAAAATAACGCCATCCTTTCCAAAATGGGCGATGTGACAGTTGTATTTGATGTGCAATTACCTGAATTGTTTACAATGAGCAATGACGAATACGAAGCCTTTCATCATGCATGGATAAAAGCTATAAAGGTTTTACCAGTGAATAGTGTATTGCATAAACAGGATTGGTTCACCGAGGCAAAGTATAAGCCGTCGTTTATTCAGGAAGACAATAGTTTTCTTACCAGAAGCAGCGACCGGTTCTTTAACGAACGGCCTTATTTAGACCATCGTTGTTATATTATGCTTACAAAAAAACCGGCGAACCGAAAATTGGGTTCTTCCATTTTTAGCAGCCTGCTCCGCAGAACAATTGTGCCGGAAGAAACGTTGCAGCCAAAACATTTTCATGATTTCATGAATCATGTGGGTCAGTTTCAAAAGATATTATCAGACAGTGGTTTTGTAACCATGAAAATAATGCCGAATGAATTACTGGCTGATTTCATTCTCCGCTATCTTAATCTTGCCAATGATTCCGGCATTCTACGGGATATAGAATTTAAACCAGAGTGGAAGATCGGCGAAAACCATTGCCAGCTATATACAATGGCGGATGCAGAATTTGTACCTGCATTATGTGGCTCAAGGATTAACTATGATAAGTACTCTACCGACAAAACAAAATTCAGTGTTGGCTTTGCTTCACCAATCGGTCAGTTACTTTCCTGCAATCATATCTACAACCAATATGTATTTATTGAGGATGTACAGAAAACAATGCAGAAGCTGGAAAGTAAAAGACTGCGACTTCAATCGCTTTCTGCGTACAGCAGGGAAAATGCAATCAGCAAACAGGCCACAGATGATTTTCTGAATGAAGCCATTAGTGAACAACGGCTTCCGGTTAAAGCTCATTTTAATATTCTGGCATGGACAGACAACAGGGATGAATTAAAAAATATCCGCAATCTCTGTTCATCGGCGCTTACGCAAATGGATGCTACACCCAAAATGGAAACCGAAGGTTCGGCGCAAATATTCTGGGCTGGCATTCCGGGTAATGCGGCAGACTTTCCAATGAACGACACTTTTGATACTTTCAGCCCACAGGCTTGTTGTTTTTTTAATCTTGAAACAAATTACCGTTCATCTGTTAGTCCTATCGGCATACGTTTAGGAGACCGATTGAGCGGCAAACCCATTCATGTGGATATTTCGGATGAACCAATGGATGAAGGTATCTGTACCAATAGAAATAAATTCATTTTGGGGCCTTCGGGAAGTGGAAAATCTTTTTTTACCAACCACATGGTAAGGAGCTACTACGAAAAAGGCACACATATTGTGCTGGTAGATGTGGGTCATAGCTATAAGGGGTTGTGTGATATGGTGAATGGATATTATTTCACCTATTCAGAAACCAAGCCCATTAAGTTTAACCCGTTTTATATTGGCGAGGGCGATATACTGGATACAGAGAAAAAGGAAAGTATCAAAACATTGTTATTAGCTCTTTGGAAAAAAGATAATGAAACTTTTAACCGCAGCGAATATGTAGCCCTTTCAAATGCCCTGCAATTATATTTTGAGAAAGTAGAAAACGATAAAGAATTATTTCCCTGCTTTGATAGTTTTTATGAATTTTTGAAAGACGATTTTGTAGCAGTACTAAAAGGGGATAATGTGAAGGATAAAGACTTTGATGTGTCCAATTTTCTGTATGTGCTGCGGCCATATTACAAAGGCGGTGAGTTTGATTATTTGTTGAACGCAAAGGAAAACCTGGATTTACTACAGCAGCGGTTTATTGTATTTGAACTGGATAACATCAAAGATCATCCGATTCTGTTCCCCGTTGTAACCATCATTATTATGGAAGTTTTTATTTCCAAAATGAGAAAGCTGAAAGGCATTCGCAAAATGATCCTGATTGAAGAAGCATGGAAAGCAATTGCTAAAGAAGGAATGGCGGAATACATCAAGTATTTATTTAAAACAGTCAGAAAATTCTTTGGTGAAGCTATTGTGGTGACTCAGGAAGTGGAAGATATTATCTCATCGCCAGTGGTAAAGCAGACAATTATCAATAATAGTGATTGTAAAATACTGTTAGACCAAAGTAAGTATCAAAACAAATTCGACCAGATACAAGAATTGCTTGGGCTAACAGAAAAAGAAAAGGCCTTGGTTTTATCAATCAACAAGTCCAATGATCCGACAAAAAAATATAAGGAAGTCTTTATTTCTCTTGGTGGGGTATTGAGCAAAGTTTATCGTACAGAAGTATCGCCGGAAGAGTACCTGGCTTATACAACAGAGGAAAAGGAAAAAGTGAAAGTGCAGGCTTATGCTGCAAAATTTGGCGGGGATATTGAAAAAGGGATTAAGGCTTTAGCCGACGAGATTATTCACTCCAAAAACTGATAGTATGAAAACAACATTGCTTATCCTTTTAGCATCAGTAATTATCTCCGGCTGCAACAGCAGTGGCAAAGATGAAATCATGGAATTTATTCCCGGTACTTATGTTAGAACCGGGCAAAACGAATTCGGGAATGAATTTGACACCCTTGTTATCACAATCCAAAATCCCACAGCAAAGGAATTCAAAATTCAAAACCGCTGGCATTATATCAGGCAGGTAGAAGGCGAAGCCAATGTTCCTGAATATAAAGTGAAAGAAACATCAGGTATCTACAATGCAGAAACAAAGTTGCTGGAAGAAGCAGAAACCTTAGATCATTATTCTTTTGATGTAAAAGAAAAAGTTTTATTTGATGGAATTAATAAGTTTAAAAAAATAAAATAACAGTATATGAAAAGAATATTGGCAGTTGTGGGATTGAGTATGTGCTGTATGTTTTTGCCAATACAGGAAACCAAAGCGCAGGACCCAATTACTGAAATTATCAAAGCTGCAGTTAAAAAAGTAATCAAAGCAATCGATCTGCAGATGCAACGTTTGCAGAATAAAACAATTTGGCTGCAAAACGCCCAAAAAACACTGGAGAATAAAATGAGCCAGCTAAAGCTGAATGAGATTAAAGACTGGGTGGAAAAACAGCGAAAGCTGTATGATGAATATTTTCAGGAACTATGGAAAGTAAAAACTGCCCTGGCTTATTATAGCCGGGTGAAAGATATAATTGAGCGACAGGTGCAAATGGTAAATGAATACAAGGGCGCCTGGGCCTTGTTCAGGCAGGATAAAAATTTTACAGCCGAAGAACTGGACTATATGTACAACATCTATTCAGGCATGATGGATGAAAGCCTGAAAAGCATTGACCAGTTATTTTTAGTGGTGAATGCTTTCGCTACCCAGATGAGCGATGCCAAACGCCTGGAAATTATTAATACTGTTTCTGACAATCTTGAGCAGCAATATGTTGATTTGAAGGATTTCAATAATCAGAATAAAATGCTGAGTATTCAACGAGCCAGTGAACGGGGTGAGATTGAGTATGTGAAAAAGCTGTATGGGTTCTAGAAGTGATTTTTTCTACACAGTTTATATTGCAAGCATATACCGTTCCTGTTCATATTAAAAGTGATATGTCAAAGTTGGAGTTAATGTTATTGCTTCAAAACTGGCAGTTGATATTGTATAATAAACCCTACTTTTAATACCCAAATCAAATTTAGTATCAATTTTTTTGGAAAAATACACCCCAAAAAATGCACCTCCTTCTTCCAGTTTATAATGTTTGAAATCCCTTTCTTCAAACGATACTCCTCCGGGTGAAGCATCTACTTCTTGTTGGCTCATTCCCAAATAGTAAACGCCGCCATGAAGTTTTAAATACTTTATTTTTTTAGAAAGGGTTGTCTCATAAAATAATTGATAGAAATGATTTGTATGTCTGATGTTGAAATAAAGTATAGCGGCATTAATTCCATTTTCATAGTTTATTTCTCGTTTATTAACTGACTTAGCATAAGCCAAATTAATACTGGAGTTGTAAGTAAGATTATATTTTACTTCGAATCCCCCTGCACTACCAATAAAATCCTTTTTTAAAAATCGTTTTACTGGTGGTGGTGCTGTTTCATCATAACTTCGAACAAAGAAATTCCCATTTATCCCATAATTAATTTCCAACGAAATACGTTTTTTAGTTTGAGCCTTTAAAATGGAAATTTGGCTTACCAGCAGAAAAAGTAGAAATAAATGTTTCATGTATAAATATTTATAAAAACAGTCGGCATAATATACCGACTGTTTTATGAAAAAGTAAATTTAAAAAGTATTGTAAGGCCAGGTCCACCCTACATTTCCTCCTGATTTATTCCAATAATGTACATCATATGCTGGCCACCCATGTGTATAAGGAAGTGGCAGGAATGTAGCATCCGGACTAAAATCTTGTCCTTGGTTCTGAAACGACCCGCTAAAGTAAGAATTACGAGATATTTTTAGTTGTCTAATTATATCATCTTGAGACGTTACTGAAATAGTGAATCCGATAGATGCTTGAACTGGAATACCAAGCGAATCTAATGTAGTACCTATAGTACCATTGAACGTCCTCGTATTTGTATTGTCTTCCTCATAAATGCCTAAAAATTGCTCCAAGTCATTTGGCACCCAATCATCATCCCAAACGGTAAATGTCCTAACCCAATTCTTTTGTCTTATATTTTTTCTACTAAAATCAACTGAAGCAATATCTTGAAAACTGGTAACGTGTCCGTTCACAGGTTGTAAGTATCCTGTCATGTGGCAATACTTAATTTCAGAGCCTCCGCCGTTTCCAGTGAAACTAATTAGGCGGTCATACTGTTCTTTGCAGACGGCCTCGCCAATAAAAACTCTACTAACGCCAGGAGGTGGTGGCGGAGGCGGTGGTGGCCCATTTGGTTCGGTCTCTATTTCTATACCATTTACACCTATAATATGTGTTGGATTTGCAAAAGCATAGTCGTCATTAACAAGTACCTGAAGATAGTACTGAAAAACACCGTTAACATCATAATAAGGCAAATCTCCCCAGCCTTCATCGGCATCAGCGGTTGCTGTAGCAATACTTGTTATAGGTTGGTAAGAACCTCCATCAGGCGGCAGAAATTCATCAGAGTAGGGAAAGTAAACTGAAACTTGTTGGCCGTCCTCCGTCTCAACCCTGGTTGCCGTGTTAGGGGTTGTTGCAATTGATTCGTTTAACCCATTAAGAAATTGTTTAAACGAAGGGTCATTTTTCTTGTTTACCTCCACCCAAAAATTGTCCGCAAATTTTGTCAGACTAACATTCCACTTTTGGGTAAGTGATTTAAACTTTTCTACTTTGTTTAGCCAACTTGTTGAGGAGTAAATCAAATCTTTAAGTAATACTGATTCGTCCGTAAAAGCCTTTGAAAAAACTGCCGCATTTACAACTTTTAAATTTGATTTATCCTTGTATAGCTCCTTAAATACTTCGGTTACCTTACCAAGATTCTCAACTAAAAATTTTTCTTCTGTGGTTGAGGGTATTTTGAACACTTTCGAAGGGTCAACGGTTTTTTGTTTTTGTTCCTGTTGTTCAGAGAACTCCTTTTTACAACTTCCTGCAACAATTAATATAAGTGCAGCAAGCAAAGTTAGTTTTGTGTTTTGCATATTCTTAATAAATTTTTCAATTTGAAATATTGTCCTACATGTTTTATAGATATCGAAACCTTAATGGTGGGTCTTTATCCTTAAGGGTAACAAATTTTAATCTTATCATAATTGATGTCGCAATTACAGCAAATAATGTTAGACTAACAATACCACTAAGTGGTAATAGTGGAAACACTTAGTCTGTCAGTGTTGCTTACAACTCGCCGCTTTTTGTACTCCCTCGTTCAACTTTAATTTGATTATAAGTATTAATCTGTACATATGAGGCATTCTGCAATTTCGGAGTATAAACAGGTAGCACTACGGCCATTACCCCAATAAACAGTTAGCTGGAAAGATTTTTGAGGTATTTTTTCTTTTATTGATAAAAAACTATTGAGAATATGAAAGCATTAATTCTGTTAATACCATTTTATTTGGTTGATCCAACAACAATTGCTCAAACCACAGATGAATGGCTAAATCAAAGCTCGACGCAAAAGAAATACCTGTTGCAACAAATTGCAGCTTTGAAAATTTACCACAGCTATGCCAAAAATGGCTACAACATTGTAACCAGTGGGATTAATACGATTCGTAACATAAAAAACGGAGACCTTAATCTACACAGGGATTTTTTTAACCGGCTCAAAAATGTAAATCCTGCCATCCGTCGGTATGCTAAAGTGGCGGATATAATTGCTTACCAGGCAAAAATCATCAAACAAACAAAACTTGTTCTTCAGCAAATCAGGGAAACAAAACAATTTACTGAAGCTGAACTTGATTATTGCAAACAGGTATTTGATACCCTTTTGTATGAATGTATAAAAACAGTGGAAGAATTAATACTGGTTACTACATCAGGTGAACTGGAAATGAAGGATGATGAAAGGCTAAAACGGATAGACTGGTTATATGCGGATGTACAAGATAAATATTCATTTGCCTGCTCCTTTAGTGAAGATATGGGTTTGCTGGCTGTACAGCGTTTGGGAGAGCAGATGGAAATCAATCGTTCTAAAATAATAAATGGAGTAAAATGAAAAAGCTAATTGTGATTTTGATTTTATGCGGCATGAGTTTTCAACTAAAAGCTCAAAGTGAGGAAGTACAACAACTGTTACTCAACATAGAAAAGCTGGCACAGTTTAAAAAGATTTTGCAGAATATGTATGATGGGTATAAACTCCTAAATAAAGGATACACTGCGGTTAAAAACATATCGGAAGGAAATTTTAACCTGCACAAGACTTTCTTAGATGGCCTTTTGGAAGTTAGTCCTGCGGTGAAGAAGTACAAACGAATTGCAGATATAATCAATTACCAAATTAGAATAGCCAAAGAGTATAAACTTGCCTTCAACCGGTTTAAAGAAGAAAAACAATTTACTGCTGATGAAATTGACTACCTCGGCAAAGTCTACAGCAACTTGTTTAACGAAAGTTTAAAAAGTCTGGATGAACTGGCTATGGTCATTACATCAGGTAAACTACGAATGAGTGATGATGAACGGTTGCAGGCCATTGATAAAATTTACCTGTCTGTGGATGAACAGTATTCTTTTCTAAAAGATTTTACTAATAATACCACTGTGCTTTCGCTGCAAAGAAAATCAGAGCTGGTACAGATTGAAATGTCCCGAAGACTACACGGGTTGAAGAAATAGAATTTATTCCACTTATAAAGTCGTGAGTATGAACTTATGTGTAAGAATAATTTGCATTGCAATCGCTGCATTGCTCATTCCTCATTTTGCAGAAGCCCAGGGCATGGCCAATAGGATCCACAGTTTGCATGAAGTGCTTGAAAAACTATATGATGATATGATGCCACTGTGTAACCGCTTGATTGGTGTTGGTCGTGGTATTGCAGGCTTTGCCGCCACCTGGTATATCGCAGCAAGGGTTTGGGGACACATATCACGAGCGGAAGCCGTGGACTTTTACCCTTTATTTAGACCTTTTGTTCTTGGTTTTGCAGTTTTGATATTTCCTTCTGTTATTGCCATGATTAATGGAGTTATGAAACCAACTGTTACTTCCACAGCAGCAATGGTAACAGATTCAGATAAAGCCATTGCTCACTTACTTCAGATGAAAGAAGAAGCCATCAAAAAAACAACGTATTGGCAAATGTATGTCGGTTCCAATGGGTCTGGCGACCGGGATAAATGGTATAAATATCATTATGGTGATAAAGACGAGGGTTGGGTAAACAGCATCGGAAACGATATTAAATTTTCATTCGCCAAGTTCTCCTATAACTTCAGAAATTCTATTAAGCAATGGATGTCTGAAGTATTGAAGATTCTTTTTGAAGCGGCAGCACTCTGTATTAATACAATACGAACATTTTATTTAATTGTTCTTGCTATTCTTGGTCCCCTTGTGTTTGCAATTGCGGTATTCGATGGTTTTCAACATACGCTCACTGTTTGGATTGCCAGGTATCTGAATGTTTTTTTATGGTTGCCTGTTGCAAATATCTTTGGTGGCATCCTGGGGAAAATTCAGGAGAATATGCTAAAGGAAGATTTGCAGCAGATCGCAACCAATGGAGATACTTTCTTCAGTACAACGGGTACGGCCTATCTCATTTTTATGATCATAGGAATCATTGGCTATTTCACTGTTCCATCTGTTGCCAATTATATTATTCATGCCGGGGGTGGTAATACATTGCTGTATAAAGTAACCAATATGATGAGCACTTCCACTCGTACTGTTGTTGCAGGTGGTGCTTCTATGACAAAAGATGCTCTTAGCGGTGCTGCCAATAAAATTAGCAACAGTTTTGCTGATGTAGGTGCATCTCAAGGGTATTTTAAAGAAGGCAATAATAGTGGTGGCGGAAGTTATATGAAAGATAAGTTGAGTGGTAAAACATAACTACAACTTCTCAATATTCGTTTGAATGATACTCATTATTTCATCAAAAGGTATTTGACCTTTGTAGTAAAGTTTGTTTGTTTTTTCATATCTTTTTTTAAATGCATCCAATAGTCCTGCATCTGTTAAAAGGAATGCCTGGTTTTCTGCAATAGGTATTGAAAAATCTTTTGCAGGGAACCTTTTCTTTTTATGGGTATTATATTCATCAGAATCTATAAACTTTTGCACCAGTTCATTTTTCAACAGGCAGGCTACATCATAATACTGCCGCATGTAATTGGGCCGTTCTTTTTCGTCGTCCTGTTCCTGCCGGAATTTTGTGGCAATAGTTTGCAACTTTTCTACAAAAGTATAACCGGGGTGGTAGCAGGTAATGTCCACCGCCCGGTTATCATTAATTTTTATGCTGCCATTAGCAGCAGCTTCGTCATAAGCCCAGGAACTTATTGTAAGGTTGTTATTTGGAGTTACGGTATCAAAACCTGCTTCAAGCAATATTCCTTCTTTCACACCCTCTATGCTTTCTGTTTTGCTTTCATACAAAAGCCGGATCCCGCCGCTACGATAGTATGCTTCATCATCAAATGCCGTATCTCTTTTTACAGAAACAATACCATCAATTTTTATATTCTCTTCAAGCCAGTCGTAGTATTTCTTTCTTGATTCAATATGACTTGGTTTTGTCTTGCCCGGATTTTCTTCAACTCCTAACTCTGCAGGTGGCTTTATATGAATGTCTATATCCTCAGAAAACCGGTCAATTATTTTATAGCCCTTTGATAAAGATGTTCCGCCTTTCAGTTCAAAATCCAAACCCTGTTTCTTAAGTCCATACAGTACATGCATAATCCAGTAATCCTTTTCAACAAGCCCGGGCAGGATGCTATTTTTATCTGCCAGTATATTCAGAAGGTCTGAAAAGTCTTTATGATTATGCAGGTAGCCGTCAGCCATATTAAAGTGTATAAGGTTATAGTAAGGGGGCAAATAATTTCTTTGCCTTTACACTGCCGTATTCCACTACAGATTGTTTCAGTTTTTTCTTATCCATCACTTCAACCTTGTCAGCCACTTTCTTCAGTACGTCGTTGCTATCCTCTGCCAGCGATTCAAGATTATTTACTAAATCAACCAATAAAAACTCAGGTGTTATCTTTTTAGGAAAGTGAGGTTTTATTCTAAACTGAAATGTTTTATTCCCCAGCTTAAACTCTCCGTGGCGTTTATGATTATATACTGTTCTTACATTATACAATTGAGTGGTGCCCACACCCAGACTGTTATATGCATTGGGTGTGGTAACCAAAAAGCGATGATCTTTTAAAAAACTTTCAACCAGCATATTTTCATCAGGCGGTGTTTTGCCAAAAGCACTTTCTTTTGGATAATAGTACAATCCCTGCGACAGTTTTTGCAAAGTCCCTTCCTGCAGCAATTCATCCAGGTGCCGATCAACCGATTTGGACCAATTGGCAAGTTCAGTACGGCGATAAACCCCACCCGGCTCTAATTGCCTTTTTAATTGTTGTAACCTGCTCATATACTTTTTATTTACTAAACAAAAGTACAATATTTTTATATAATTAAATGAATTTTTATTTAAAATTCATGCAAATTTTGAACTATTAAATTGATAATCAATTAGTTTAAAACTACATTAAATATATTTTTGTTTACTTATTCTACTGATATTAATTAAGGAAAACCGATGAAAATCAGGAGCACAACTTATAATTGCTCCCCATTAAGTTTATGGTTAGTTATTTGTTTGAGATAGAACCAATATTGCTTGCTAAATGAATGAAAGACAATTCAAGTGAGAAGACTTAAATATTGCAGCCAAAAGATTTTAGGACTACAAAAAATTGAGGATATAGTCGTCGCCCCGCCATGTACTCCAATACACTGTTGGTTGCAGTTATCAGTTTTTTACGTTAACTCTTTATGCATTACTTCGCTTGCAAAGTCAATTTCTTTTTCTGTGTTGAAAATATGCACAGAAAATCTTATTCCGTTAAATCCAAATTCTTTATGAGTGGGACGTATGCTTATTTTATATTTATCTAAGAGCATTTTTACAAATGAAGTGCTTTCAAATCGATCAGATAATAGCAGCGTAAGCATTGGAGAGGCAAGAGAGTCTTTTTCTGGACTCAGGATTGTTACATTTTTCAAATCTATGAGACTACCATACAATCGGTTCCGTAGCACTAAATTATGTTCTTCGATCTTGTTGAGACCAATTGACTCAAGATATTCGATTGCTTTTCCCAACCCTAAAATACAGGCTAAATTTACTACGCCGTTTCCATCATTGTAAGTATTGTAAGATTCCTCAAATTGCATAGGGCGAATAATATCCTGTACATCTTTTGAAAGATACAAGAGACCTGTTCCCTTCGGACCCATTAGCCATTTATGTCCACTTGTTGCATAGGCATGACATCCCAATTTTTTTACGTTAACCTCGATTGCACCTGCTGCCTGTGCACCATCGACAATACAAAGAGTGCCATTTGATCGGGCTAGTGAAGAAATTTCAGCAATGGGCATCCTAAGTCCGGTTGATGAAAAAATATGACTTACGCTGATGAGTTTTGTTTTTTTCCTGAGATTATCTTTTACTCTTTTTAATATCAACGCAGCATCATTTTCATCTGGGGGAATATTTATCTTATCAATTATAACGCTGTAATACTTGGCAAAATAGTTCCAACACAGCAATCCTCCACCATGCTCCTGATTGGTGGTGAGTATTCGGTCTCCTGCTTTTAAACGTAACCCTTGGGCAATTGCATTCATTCCACTTGTGGTGCTGTTTGTGATTAGGATTTCATCGAGAGTACAACCAAGAAATCTTGCAGCAAGGTTTCTTGTCTTTTCAGTTAATACTTCTGCACCAAATTTTCCATAAAACTTTGGAGGTAAAGATTCCAGTTCTTTCCACATCTTCAGCGATTCTTCTATTGTTTCTCTGCGACAGGGGCCAAGCGTCCCGGTATTTAAATAGGTAAGACCTTCAGAAAAAAGATATTCATTCTCAGATCCGTCAGTGAAGAATGATTGGTTTTGAGCAGCCGAAGAAACGGGAAGCATTGTATTGAATAAAATACCTCCCGTAGTAGAAGCAATTGTGGTTAAAAAGTTTTTTCTATTGTATTTTTCAGACTTCATAACAAATGGTTATTATGAGAAACATTTAATATCGGGTATCAATTGCGCTAAACGTTCGATACTTGCCGTAGGGCTGGCATATTATATCTGCCTGCCAGGCAACTGAAGCCGATTTAAAAAAAACTGATGCTGAAGTTAACAACTAAAAGCTAAATAGAAATCAGTCTAGCCCGCTATCAGCTAATAGTAGGCCAAAGTTGATGATCAAGTTGAAGCCCACCGACATAACATCAATCTTCTGTTGTGTACAGTTTCTCTGCTACACAATATGATTTTAATTTTAAATCGTACTCAATTGTCTAAATGAATTACTTTCCTAGCTTGGCATTTATAGCGGAATTTGAAAAACGTCCATCTTAGAACTGTTGTTGACTAAAGATATGACCCCGTCCGGGGAAAAGTTAAAGTTAAGCAATGTTGCTTTGAGATATTTATCCAGATGAAACTACATATGCCAGCTGTTCTATAGTTGAAGATTGAATTTCAGTCCGCCAACATTTGGCGAAAGGTTAAATGAGTCGAAAGCAAGACCAATGTTTAATGCATTTGGAATACTTACTCTGGGTGTCCGAGCTTTACCTGCAGAAGTGTTTGTGATGTTGCCATCTGCCGTTGTTATATTCACAGAAATATTATCTCTATAATTATATAGCTTATCATCTTCTGTTGTTGAATCCTCATCTATTGGCGTAGGTATATTTTTGGGGAATTGATGCTGTATAACTATACGATTTTACACTTCTTGTGGAAACCTGAGAATAACCGGGTATTTGAGCAGAAATTGCAGATGGCGAAGTCGCTACACGTAGTATTTAAGCTTTCGATTGAGCAACTATTGCATAGATGCAAATCAATAGAAATAATTTTTTCATATTTATGTTTTACTGATTAACGAATTTCGCCTTGATTTAAAATGGTGAGTTCTCTTAGGTTGTAAGTCACAGGTGAGGGTACATTACAACCTGTTGTAACTATTTAACCTGCTGAAATTATCCTGTAGTCAATTGATACACTCATACCAATTACTTTTAAGCGTTGGTCAAGCCCTTTGGTCTTTAACACATTTGTGTATGTATTACCATTGAAAAGCAAAGTGTCGCCAACCGTTGGTGGGTTTGGATCATAAGTAAAGTCAATTAGCCAATAATCCTGACTTTCATCAGTATTACAAGTTTCTTTACCAATTACAAACCCTGTAATACTTTTATAGTCAGGTTTATAGGGGGGCTTATTACAAGAACCACTGGCTAGAATGGTAATTATAACTATGCTGCCAATGAGTAAAAGAATTATTTGTCGCACAAAATTTATTTTTTGAACGTAAAAGAAAAAGCGAATACAATAAATTTTTAATAATTGTTATTTTGAGTATAACAATTCTGTTAATGCTTTATTACACTACATTTTTTAAGCACCAAATTAATTATTCTATCCAAACTTTGTTTCCAAATTTTCATACCTCGTGGTAAACTATTTCATTTGTGTCACCCACGCAATAGCTCAAACCGGTATATTTTGCATGCATCTTCAAAAGGGTGGTTTATAAAGACTTTGGCATTTGCACCAAAAGTTATCATTTTATTAATAGATCCAAAACAGTTTTATATTTGAGAATATTCTGCAAAGCAATCTCATTCAGCTTAATTTGAGATAATATTTTCAATAGTTAGCCCTACCTCACTTACCTAACATTTACCCTCCTTGGTAGCATAATTGCAGAATTTGCAATTATGAGTATTAAAAAATGTGAGTGATGTTTCAGAAAACAAAAAATATAGATACGGCTTTTCGGTATATCCGTTTATTTAGCCTTGCTTTTTTAATGGCCTGTTTAATTATCTCTGTTTTTATAGCTTACAAAAGTTACCAGCTTTCATCTCAATCTCAGAAGAAGGTTTTTATTCTGGCAAATGGCAAAGCATTGGAAGCCTATGCAGCCGATAGAAAAGACAACATCCCAGTTGAAGCAAGAGACCATGTAAAAATGTTTCACCATTTCTTTTTTACACTCGACCCGGATGACAAGGTAATCCAGGCCAATATTGCAAAGGCATTATACTTAGCTGATAATTCAGCAAAACAACAATATGATAACCTAAAAGAGAATGGTTACTATTCCAACCTCATATCAGGTAATATCAGCCAGGAAATTACCATGGACAGCATCATTATTAATACGGATGTATATCCCTTTTATTTCAGGTATAAAGGTGAACAGAAAATTATTCGCCCTACCACTATTGTAACAAGGAATCTTGTTACAGAAGGTTATTTAAGGAATGTATCCCGTAGTGATAATAATTCACATGGCTTTTTGATTGAGAAGTGGCGGACATTGGAGAACACAGACATCAAAATTCAAAACCGGTAATATGTGGTTGTACAAAGCAAAGCAAAAAGAAAAAGAAACCGTTGACAAAGTAACTGTTTCTGATAAGGTAGCTGGAAAAATTGCAGCAGCAGGTATTAAGCTACAACAAATATTTGCCGAAAAGATGAACAAACTTTTTATGAAAACAGATTTTAAAAGATTAAAAATCATTCTGATAATTTTCTGCATCGGCGCAGGCGGTTACAGTATATACCTTATTGCAAACAGTGTCATCAGCGCTGATAGAAAGCAAAACAGTTTTGAAGTCCAGAAAATGGATGTACCAAGGCACTTTGATAAAACCGGGGATGAAAATTTAATTCCTGAAGCTTATGTGGATGAAGAAACCTACCAACAAGTAAAACAATTCAGGAATTACATGGACAGCCTTAAACAAAAAAGAAGGAATGAATACGATAGCATCCTGCAGGCCCGGCCGGGTTTGATGGACAGTGTGCAGATGCTGGAACAAATTTATTTATCACAAAAACAAAAATGAAGTGTATGAGCAGTGTGCAAAGGTCGCAGGCCTTCCTGCGTAAACGAAAAATGATGTTGGTGTTGCCCTTATTGGTAATACCATTTCTTACAATGGCATTCTGGGCTTTAGGTGGCGGCCAGGCTAAAAATGAAATAGCTGCAACAAAACAAGAGGGTTTAAATCTGAATCTTCCGGATGCAAAAATGAAGGATGATAACCTTACTGATAAGCTTAGCTTTTATGATAAGGCAGATAAAGATTCAGCCAGGTTGGAAGAATGGATGCGGACAGACCCTTATTACAAACAAAATGAAGACACCTCATTTTTACCTGTAAACGAATTGGAAGTACTCACTCAAAACTCGGCTTCAAAATACAACCAGCGGCTCAATTCATCACCGTATGAAACAACTTCAAATAATCCTGAACAAAAGCTAATGCAAAAATTGGCATTGCTGCAAAAGGAAATTAATAAACAGCCGGAAGCATCGGTCAATGAAAACCCGGCTGCAACCAATTACAAACAAGATGAAGAATTTTCCGGTGAAGTAGATAGGCTGGAAAACATGCTGTTCACAATGAATAAAACAAATTCCGGCGATCCCGAGATAGAGCATCTAAATGGCACATTGGAAAAGATACTGGATATTCAGCATCCGCAAAGGATAAGAGAAAAACTGAAAGAAAAATCATTACAACATAAACGGGTGGTTTATGCCGTAACTACTCAACCTGTATTGGAAAATGTTTCGTTGATGGATACGAATAAAATCAAAACCAATACTGCAAATAAATTTTACGGCTTGGAGAAGGATAACTCAATTGCTGAAGAAGGATTGGCTATTGAAGCAGTTGTTCACAGTAATCAAACATTGGTAAATGGTGCGGTTATTCAACTAAGATTGTCAACAGATATTTTCATCAATGGAGTTTTAATTCCTAAAGGCAACCCAATAAATGGTACTGCTTCACTTAATAATGAAAGGCTTGAAGTAGAAATAAGTTCTATCCGCTATAAAAACAATTTATTCCCCGTAAAATTAGAACTGTACGACATAGACGGTTTGCCTGGTATTTATATTCCCGGATCTATCAGCAGAGATGTGGCTAAAAATTCTGCTGATAACAGTTTGCAGTTAATGGAATTCACCACGCTTGATCCTTCGTTGAAGGCACAGGCCGCTGCTGCCGGTATTAACACTGTAAAGAGCTTAATGAGCCGGAAAGTAAAACAAGTAAAAGTGATGGTGAAAGAGGGGTACAAAGTATTGCTGAAAGATAAAAACACTGAGTCCGATTAATAACTTTTAAACTTTATAAAATGAAACGATTAGTGTGTATGATTTGTGCGGGTTGGTTATTCGTTTCTGCTGTTGCACAAACAAGACTGGCGATAACAACTGATAAAACCACAAGCCTGGTTTTTCCATTCGCTATTAAGCATGTTGACAGGGGCACTTCATCAGTTCTTGCACAGCAGGTAAAAGAAGCCCCTGAAATTCTATTGGTAAAAGCAGCCGCTAGAGATTTTGCTGAAACAAATCTGAGTGTAGTAACAGATGATGGCAGCGTTTATGCTTTTACAGTCACTTACGATAATAGACCTGCTGTATGGGTTTATTACCTGCCTGTGAACAGAACCGCTACAATAAGATCCTATGCTAATGCCATATTGGACAATGAGCGGATCACGAAAGGCATAAAAGATAAAAAGTACAACATGATTGCAGGGGTAAAAGGAATATACATCAAGGATAACACCATTTATTTCCAGGTGTATATCAACAATGATGGAACCGTTGATTATGACATTGACCTCCTTCGCTTTTCCATTAAGGATAAGAAAAGAAGTAAAAGAACCGCTGTACAGGAATCAGAACAGAAGCCCTTGCACATTACAGGGAATTATAACAAAGTGAAAGGAAGCAATAGCACTGTATTTGTTGTGGCACTTGAAAAGTTTACCATTCCTGATAAAAAGTATTTAGCCATTCAAATGATGGAGAAAAATGGTGGCAGGCATTTTCTGCTAAAAGTTCACAACAAGGATATAATAAAAGCCAGGGTATTGCCCGATTTGAAATGAACAACGGGCATCCTATAGCTGATGAGGTACTTGACCTGGTGACTATTGCTTTATCAAAAGGTGAGCATTATATGGCTTATAATAACAGCCTGTACTTTATTGACAAAGATGATGTTCATTTTTTCAGCACTAAGGAAGAAGCAAATGATTTTTCTACAGCTAATATCAGTGACCGGGACAATTTCTCCGTTCTTCATTTCAACTCAATCAAAGACATTCTTGAGAAAATCCCATACGGGGAAAGTATAAGCCGCCAGTTAAATCTTGATCCTGATGCCAATGGTTTGTACAACAAAGATGGCAACGATTTTACCGATGCATTGATTGACCACTTTGAATCACAGCAACGATCATTATTCGATAAACAATTAAAAACAAATTTTATGAACAACGAAAATCTTCAGTATTTGACCGACAACATCAAATACATGGGCTTTGGTGAAACACTTAAAGCGGAGTTGGAAAGAAACATGGGTGAAGGAAAAGGAGAATTTCAACTGCACTTTAAAGCAGAAATCAACAAAAAACCTTTCGAGGCCACACTCAATTTCCGTAAATCCGATTCCACGGATATGTATTTCTTCAACAACTACCATTCTTCATTAGAAAAGAACAATGGCGAAAAGAATGAGCAAACCTTCTACCTGAATAAAGGCAAAGGAGTAACTGCGAAAGAAGCTTATAACCTGCTGGATGGCCGTGCAGTTCACAAGGACCTGGTAACAAAGGAAGGTCAACCATATAAGGCATGGATACAGCTTGACTTTGAAAACAAAGACAAGAACAACAATTTTGAAGTAAGGCAGTTTCATGAGAATTATGGATATGATTTGAAAACCGCTGTAGAAAAATTTGCCGTAGCCGAGTTAAATGACCCTGATAAATCTAAGACGCTGATGCAATCACTGGAAAAAGGGAATGTACAATCAGTAACCATTGAAAAGGATGGCAGCAGCCACAAAATGTTTATGGAAGCTGATCCGCAGTACAAAAAGGTCACACTTTACGATTCCAACATGAAGATGGTTGCAAAGGAATCTCTAGAGCAATATAAATCAGGTATAGAGAAAGGCAGTAAGGAAGTGAAAGAAGAACATGAAAATGATAAAAAAAAAGATTTGAAGCCACTAACGAAAACTGAAAAGGAAAAACAGGAAAAGAAGAATGGACAAAGCCTCTTGCCGAAAAAAAGGGAGAGTAAAGGCAAAGGTTTAGGGGTGTCATAGTACATCCCTGAACCATTTTCTAACATTCACCAGCATTACCATGAATATTCAAAATATAACCGTACTGACAAGCCAATTACAATCTTTAGGGTTTGACAATTTTGGAAGTCTGCTCTTGAAAAGGATTTGTTTTAAGCCTGCTAATTTTTATTTGAACCACAAAATAGCAAAGGATAAGGAGCTATTGGAGTTCCGGTTTTATTTTGAGAGGCAAAGGAAAAGCGATGCTTATATGTTGCTGTATTATGATGTGACATTACAACAGAAAAATATCTTTGAAGAGTTAATGATTGCCGGGATTAACATAGCAGATCTTGAAAAGCAAATGACGACTATAAACTGGATGTCTGCATTTAATCTTGATGAAAGAAAGAAATTGGATCCAAACGATAAAGCAACCTGGGAGGTGGAGGCAAAAGTTGAATCTGTTGTTGAAAGTTTAACCGCTCTTGAACAGGATGAAAAAGGTAAAACCATTGCAGCTGCATTTAAAGTGAAATTTTGGTTTGGAACTCCATATCATGAAATCTTTGGGAGTATTCCCGCAGTAAAGAATAAATCAGATATCAGTCAGCGGTTTTACTTTTCTCAAAATAGTGTTGGAATATCTGTTGATGAAGCATACCGCTTTCTGCAAAATAAATGGCTTGAAAAACAACTGCAGTTAAAAAAGAAACAAACAGATACAACTTCTGAAAATGATACCGACGAAACAAGCGGCACAACAGGAAGTGGCTTGTTAAAAAAGCGCAGGATAAAACATTCCTCAAAAGGAAAAAAAAACAGGGTTAACCAGGATTAAGCAGTATGGAACTCTTTCCCCCATTATCAGGATTCTACCGGGCTATTGCAGATGATGCAAGAATCGGCAGTACTCATATAAGTATTTATATGGCTTTACTGCAACAGTGGAATATAAATGGTGGAAACAATCCCGTGAACATTGAAAGGATCTTAATTATGAAAGCCGCTAAAATAAATGCCAGGCATACATACAATAAATGTATTAATGAATTACAGGAATTCGGATACATTATATATGAACCGGCACTAAACGGTTCAGTAACCAGCCGGGTATTTTTAAACAAATGTGAAATGTAAAAGTGAGTTTATGGCAGGAAATTCAGCAGTACCAATTTTGATCCCTTTTGAGCCAGAGGAATTCTGGTCTCAAATCCGGCTGATCATTCGGGAAGAAGTGGAACGAAATAAAAAAGAACAACACCAGGAGCCTGGCATTTTGGAAACACCGGGGTTGAATGAAAAACCGCTATTCAAAATAGAGGAAGTTTGCAGTCTGTTCAAAGTGACAAAGCCCACTATTTACGACTGGATAAAACATGGAAAATTAAAGCGTGTAAAGATCAGGTCAAGGGTCTATTTTTTAGGTAGTGATATTAGACAGTTAATGCAGGCTTAGCCTATGATGGCAGTGGTTTTCACTGCCTTTTTTGTGCACAAATAAGTCTTTAAATTCAGGACAATTCCAGTGCTAAAAAGTACCTTTAAAGTGATATTTATCAAGCTGAATAAGGTGAGATAAAGTATAGTAAAGTTCTTCGTAAAAATGGGTTTTTATAGACCAAAAAATAGACCCAAAAAAGGAAAACCCGCTACCAGAGCGGGTTTCAACGAAATCTATGCGGACCGGACGGGACTCGAACCCGCGACCTCCGCCGTGACAGGGCGGCATTCTAACCAACTGAACTACCGATCCAACTACCCAAGCTCTCGATTGCTAATCAATAAACTGATTATCACTCTTTTTTGGGAGGGCAAAGATAGGGGTTTTGCCTATTTTGTAAAAAAAGTTTTTAAACTTTTTTCAGATCATTTTGTACAATTCTCAGCCCCATGGAAAGCTTAGTTATATTTGTTGTTAATTAATTAAAACTGAATGCTTAAAATAGCTGTGTTTGGCACGGGCCACCTCGGAAAATTTCACCTCAATAACTGGAAAGAAATTGAACATGTTGAACTGATAGGCTTTTACGATCCCAACGACCGGGCTGCAAAAACCGTATCTGAAAAATACAATATCCCCCGTTATACAAATCCTGAAGACTTAATGGCAATTTGCGATGCTGCAGATATTGTTGCTCCTACAACAGCTCACTTTCAGCTTTGCGAAATGGCTGTTCGAATGGGGAAACATGTGTTTGTAGAAAAACCCATGTGCAACAGCATGGAAGAAGCTGTCGAACTGGTAAAGCTGGTAAAAGAAGCCAATATAAAATTTCAGGTAGGGCATGTAGAGCGTTTCAATCCGGCGTTTTTAGCGGTACAGGATCTGCAACTCAACCCCATGTTTATTGAAGTACATCGTTTGTCTCAATTTAATCCCCGTGGTACAGAAGTAAGTGTGATCCTCGATCTCATGATTCATGATATTGATATTATTTTAAGCATCGTAAAGAGTGATGTAAAAAATGTGTACGCCAATGGTGTATCTGTGATGACCGATACACCGGATATTGCCAACGTTCGTATTGAATTTGATAACGGTTGTGTTGCCAATCTTACCAGCAGCCGCATCAGTATGAAAAAAATGCGCAAGATCAGATTGTTTCAGAGAGATGCTTACATTGGCATTGATTTTTTGGAGAAAAAAGCTGAGATCATTAAAATGCAAACACCCGGAGATAAAGACGCATTTACATTTGATATTGAAACCAACAACGGAAAGAAAAGCATCGCTATTTCAAACCCCGCTATAACCGAAGTAAATGCCATTAAATTAGAACTGGAGCATTTCAGAGATGCCATACTTCATAACAAACCTGTACCTGTATCGGAAGTAGATGGTATGCGGGCCATGGATGTTGCTCATCAGATCCTTCAAAAAATTCAGCGAACAACTGCAGTATAACTTCATGATCACATCCAAACGCATAAAAATTGGCTGGTATGTTTTTGCCGACTGGTTGGCTGCAACGTTTGCATGGGGTTTCTTTTATCTGTTACGAAGAGTCTTACTGGGCGAAGCAACCGGTCTTCTTACACAGCCCTTTGATGAAACTTTTTTTTACGGCATTCTCCTCATTCCTTTTTGCTGGCTGGTATTGTATCATTTATTTGGCAGCTATAAAAATCTCTACAGCAAATCACGGTTACAGGAATTAACGCTTACTTTCTTTAGCTGTATGCTGGGTGTGCTCATTATCTTCTTTGCTATTTTACTTGACGACAGAATTGTTTCCTATACGTTTTACTATAAGGAAAGTTCGCTCCTGTTTGGATTGCAGTTTGGATGTACCTGGTTATTCAGATGGTTTATTCTCAACATCATTAAACGACAGTTTTTAAAAGGCAAGGTACAGATCAATACACTCATTATCGGTGCCAATAAAAATGCTGTTCAGTTATATAAAGACATTAAGGGATCAGGCGAAACACTTGGCTTTCACTTTGCAGGTTTTTTATTCCCCGATGGCACATCATCAAATGGTCTGAGCAAATACCTCCGGCCGCTTGGATCATTAAAAGATCTTTCAACAGTGATTCATGATAACAGTATTGAGCAGGTGATTATTGCAACAGAAGAAAAAGAGCGTCAATCCATGGAGCAATCATTGAGCTTATTAAGTGAGCTGGATGTAAGTATTAAACTATTACCCAACGCTATTGACATACTTTCCGGTTCTGTACGCACCAGCAATGTGCTTGGAGCTGTATTGATTGAGCTGCATACAGATATGATGAGTGAGTGGCAGCAAAATGTAAAACGATTGATTGATATTGTTGTATCGCTTTTATGTCTCATCATTTTATCGCCGGTATTTCTATTTGTTGCCTTTAAAGTAAGACGTTCTTCAAAGGGGCCCGTTTTTTATTCGCAGGAACGGATTGGTTTGAAAGGAAAACGATTCATGATTCATAAGTTCCGTTCCATGCTCCTGAATGCAGAAACCAACGGGCCGTTGCTCTCATCAGAAACAGATCAGCGTATTACTGCATGGGGTAAAACCATGCGTAAATGGAGACTGGATGAGCTTCCGCAGTTCTGGAATATCTTAAAAGGTGAAATGAGTCTTGTGGGGCCAAGACCTGAACGACGTTATTATATTGATCAGATTGTAGAGAAAGCCCCCTATTATCATTTCCTGCTGAAAGTGAAGCCCGGTCTCACCTCATGGGGCATGGTAAAGTTTGGTTATGCAGAAAATGTAGATGAAATGGTAGAGCGCAGCAAGTATGATTTAGTGTACATTGAAAATATTTCACTGGCACTTGACATCAAGATCATGATTCATACCATTCGTCTGATCTTTTTGGCTAAAGGAAGATAAATATTAACTAGAGGTTAAAACAAAACATATGAAACTACTTACACTTGTATTGGCAGGCATGCTGAGCACTTCTTTAATTGCACAACAAAACTATTGGCAACAGGAAGTACATTACAAAATAGATGTGTCGCTCAACACAAATGATAAATCAATCAAAGCATTTGAAGAGCTGGATTACATCAATCATTCGCCCGACACATTAACCTATATCTGGTTTCATGTGTGGCCCAATGCTTATAAAAATGAGCAAACAGCTTTGTATGAGCAATATAAAAAAGGAGATAAAGAAGGGTTAAGCAAGTTTAAAAAATCTGTAAAAGGATTTATTGACAGCCTCGCATTTAAAGTAAACAACCAAACTATTATTGTTGAAGCACATCCCGATTACATTGATGTAATAAAATTGATTTTGCCCAAACCATTACTGCCGGGAAATAAACTAACCATCAGCACACCATTCTATGTAAAGTTTCCCACTTACTTTTCAAGAAGTGGTTTTATTGATGATGCATTTGCGGTTTGTCAATGGTACCCCAAGCCTGCAGTGTATGATAAAAATGGCTGGCATCCCATGCCCTATCTCAATATGGGCGAATATTACAGTGAGTTCGGCAAGTTTGAAGTAAACATTACTGTTCCTGTTAATTATGTGATGGCTGCAACCGGCGTATTACAAACTGCAGATGAACTGAAGAAGTACAAAGAAAGCGGCACAGTCAATAAAAAGCTGAAAGAAAATTTTGTTGCTTATCAGCCCAACACAACCGCATCAACAAAAACATTACAATACAAAGCGGAGAATGTACACGACTTTGCATGGTTTGCAGATAATGATTTTGTTATTCAGTACGATACATTGCAATTGACATCGGGCAAAGTAATTGATGCATTTACTTTTTTTTCAAACAAAGCGAATACAAAATGGAGCAACAGTGTTGATTATGTTGAAGACGCAGTACGCAACTATTCAAACTGGATTGGCGAATACCCCTATCCCGTTGTAAATGCAGTAGAAGGACCGGGAAATGTTTCAAGTGGCGGTATGGAATACCCCATGGTCACCTTGATTACAAGTCCTGATGCAGAACCTGAAACATTGGATGCAGTAATTACACATGAAGTTGGACATAATTGGTTTTATGGTATACTCGGCAGTAATGAAAGAGATCATGCATGGATGGATGAAGGCTTAAACACATTCTTCCAATTCCGTTACGAAGCAGAGAAGTACAGAAGCAATACATTGTTTGGGAATGCAATACCGGTGGATGTAAAACAAAAAGGATCAGAAGAATTTCTAAGCATCATTTACAATGTATTAAATGGCATTTCAATGGAAGAGCCTATTTCTACCCCATCTGTTGATTTTAAAAATAAAGACAATTACGGCATGATAGTTTACGTTAAAACAGCAGTTTGGGCATATATGGTTGAACAGGCCGTGGGCAGAAAAGCGTTTGATAAGGCATTACATAATTACTATAATAAATGGAAGTTCCGTCATCCTTATCCCGAAGACTTCAAAGCAATACTGGAGGAAACAACAGGCAAAGGGCTGGAAGATTACTTTGAACTGTTAAACCGAAAAGGGAAATTATAGGTGTAACCGAAAGAAGATATTATTTTTGAGAAAACCCATTGAGTGAAATATACCATTGTCGTCCTGTTATTATTTATTTCATCTGTTTCTTTTGCCCAAAAAAACTACTGGCAACAGCAGGTGAATTACAAAATGAATGTTACATTAAATGATGCAGAACACAGTCTGGATGGTTATGCTAAAATTGAATATGTAAACAACTCTCCTGATACACTTCGGTTTATCTGGTTTCATTTATGGCCCAATGCTTACCGCACAGATAAAACGGCCTTCAGTGATCAGCTATTAGAAAACGGACGAACTGATTTTTATTTTTCCAACAAAGAAGATCGTGGCTATATCAACCGGTTAGATTTTCGTGTAAATACTGTTCTTGCAAAAACAGAAGATCATCCGCAACATATTGATATCATCAAACTCATCTTGCCTCAACCCCTTGCACCCGGTGCATCTGTTGAAATAACCACTCCCTTTCATGTACAGTTGCCAAAGAATTTTTCAAGAGGCGGACATGTTGGTCAATCCTATCAAATTACACAATGGTTTCCCAAGCCGGCCGTGTATGATAAAAAAGGCTGGCACCCCATGCCGTATTTAGATCAGGGAGAGTTTTACAGTGAGTTTGGAAATTATGAAGTTCAAATAACTGTTCCTAAAAGTTATGTGTTGCTCAGTACCGGTGATTTGCAAAATGAAGAAGAAAAAAACTGGTTAAAAGAAAGAGCCGCATCGTTTGTTGCTAAAGCACAAACGAAGAAAATTCCAAATTCCAAAAACCAAAATACAAAAAACAAAAGCTCGACTACCAAAATTAAAAACAGCATTCCTCAGCAAAAATCTGTTGAAGAAACAAAGACGCTTTTATTTAAACAAACCAATGTACATGACTTTGCATGGTTTGCTGATAAGCGTTACATTGTTCAGGCAGATACCATTCAATTGAGCAATCGTGTTGTTGATGTGTACAGTGCTTATACTTATGAAGGCAAAGAGGTTTGGAAGAACAGTATTCAAATGATCAAAGACGCAGTACGTTACAGATCTGCCGCTGTTGGTGAATATCCATACAATATTGTTGCCGCAGTTGAAGCCAGAATGGGGTTTGAAGGTGGTATGGAATATCCCTGCATTACGGCTATCACTCCAATGAATACAAAAAAACAGCTGGAGAGTGTAATTGAACATGAAGTTGGTCACAATTGGTTTCAGGGAATGCTGGCCAATAACGAACAGCGTTATGCCTGGCTTGATGAAGGGATTAATTCTTACTACGGTACCCGTTTTGATCAGGAGCTGAGCAGATACCGCACAATCAAGAAAAAGAAAAAACTATATGATCTCAATTTTGATGATCACCTGTTCCTGCAAAGCTTTGAACGCTGGAAAAAAGATCAGCCACTCAATACGCCGAGCGACAGTTTAACTGAAACGAATTACTTCCTGATTGAATACACCCGTGGAGCAGACTTTATGCAGTTGCTGGAGCAACAACTCGGCCGTACAAAATTTGATGCTGCCATGCAGAATTACTTTCAGCAATGGAAATTAAAACACCCTTCTCCGCTTGATCTGAAATCTTCATTGGAACAATCTACAGGCCAAAATCTTGATTCAACATTTGCATTATTGAATCAAAAAGGACCACTGCAACCGGAGCCCAAAAAGAAATTAAAACCCGTTTTGTTTATTGGCAAGAACAGCGCTAAAGAAAATGTAATAATATTTTCACCTGTATATGGCTTAAACAGATATGATGGTATAATGGTTGGAGCGGCTCTGACTAATTATACATTACCGGCTACCCGTTTTCAGTATATCATTGCACCGATGTATGCAACACGTAGCAAACAGTTAAATGGAATTGCACGGCTGAGTTACACTTTCTATCCACAACATACTTTTCAGCGCATCACAGTTGCTGTAAATGCACTAAAGTTTAATACAGACGATTTTTTTGATACCGCTAATAACAGATATATTACAGGTTTCAGAAAAATTTCACCCACCATAAAATTTGTTTTCAACGAACAGAACCCAAGGAGCACCAGAGAGCGTTTTATTCAATGGAAAACGTTTTTCTTTAATGAAGATGATCTTCGTTTCAGATCAGATACATTTCCAAATGGCAATCGGTTTACGGAAGTAAGAACTGTTCAATCGAACCGCTATCTGAATCAAATACGTTTTGTGGTGCAGGATACAAGAGCCCTTTATCCATATAAAGCAGAACTGCAGGCAGAACAGGCTAAGGATTTTGTGCGGCTTGCATTCACGGGGAATTATTATTTGAACTATAATGAAAAGCTTGGTGCTAACATCCGGTTCTTTGCGGGTAAGTTTATATATCTCAATAAAACACTCAGCAAACAGTTCTCAACCGATCCCTATCATTTAAATATGACAGGGCCAAAAGGATACGAAGATTATACCTACAGCAATTATTTTGTTGGCAGGAATGAGTTTGAAGGATTTGCCAGTCAGCAGATCATGATGAGAGACGGTGGATTTAAAGTTCGTACCGATTTACTGGCAAGTAAGATTGGAAAAACAGATGATTGGCTGATGGCAATGAACTTTGTAAGTGATATTCCTGATCAGATCAATATCCTCAACATACTTCCTGTAAAAATTCCATTGAAACTATATCTCGATATTGGCACTTATGCAGATGCGTGGAAAACAAATGCAAATGGCAGCAGAGTGTTATATAATGCCGGACTGCAGGTATCATTTCTTAAAAATATAATTCATGTGTACGTTCCATTATTATACAGCAAAGTGTACAGGGATTATTTTGAATCAACCATTCCTGAAAAACGTTTCTTAAAAAACATTGCATTCAGCATAGATATTCAGGATCTGAGTCTGAAGAAATTTGACCGGCGCATGCCTTACTGATGCAGCAGATACAATACATACAACAAGCCTCCATTGATAAAACTAAATGGGACGAATGCATAGAACATTCACCCAACGGATTAATCTATGGCTACTCCTGGTATCTCGATGCCATGGCCGATCAATGGGATGCGCTGGTGCTGAATGATTATGAAGCTGTGATGCCGCTTACATGGAATAAAAAATACGGTATTCATTATTTGTTTCAACCATTCTTTTGTGCGAGTCTTGGGGTGTTTTCAAAAAACACAATTGATTCAAATCTGGTAGAGCAGTTTTTACAACAGATCCCGGCTAAGTTTAAGTATTTCGATATCTATCTCAATCATCATAACCTATTCAGGCTCGATGAGTTTCCCTTTACCAAGCGGATTAATTATGTGCTTTCCTTAGAACAATCTTATGAAGTTATCAGCGACAGCTATCGTGAAAATCTGAAACGGAATATAAAAAAAGCTGAAAAAGGTAAACTGATTGTTAAACATGAAATTGAACTGGATGAAATTCTTGCACTGGCTAAGGAAACCATGCAACGGGTTTCTTCTATCACTGATGAGCAGCTCAACCGGTTTAAAAAAGTGTTTGCTGAAGCTGTAGTAAAACAACGGGCAGAAACGATTGGTATCTATTCTATCACGAATGAACTTGTTGCATCGGCTGCTTTTCTTTATTCACACAACCGTTGGTATTATATTCTTGTGGGCAACCATCCAAACGGAAAAACATCAGGCGCATCGCATTATCTGATTGACCGTTTCATTTTCAAACATGCCGGAACCCCTGCCCTGCTTGACTTTGAAGGAAGTGACATCCGTAACCTTGCATTTTTTTACAGCAGTTACGGCGCATCAGAAGAACAGTATCCTGCATTACGCATGAACAGATTGCCGAAGTTGTTGAAATGGATGAAAGAGTAATCTTACGCTATTAGAACGAATCATGGCTAAAGCCATTTTACATTTTTTTATAACCCCGGTCTTAAGCCCGGGGTTAGGAGTTCCCATTTATTGTAGGGCTTTAGCCCAGATGATTAATCCCACCGATTTATCTCTGTAAAATTTCGAATAAATTCATCCTGCTTATCAGGTGAAATAATAAAGTGTCGCTTATCAGTTGTTGTAATTAAAATTAACCTGTCCATATGCGTTACATACCAGGTCATTCTTCCAAATTTTGAGTTTGAAAACTCTCCAAAATATCCAAAGAGTCCACCTACTCCAAAAGTTCGAATGGTTCCCTTCACTTCTTTTTTACGAATTGTTGAAATATGTTCAATAGATGAGAATAGAATTTTCTTTTCCCCCACTATCCGATTGATAAAAACTGTACGATCTGAAATACGATAGCCTGCCGGCTTAAAAAAAAGAACAAACAAATAAATAAGGCTCAAAAGAATGGGAGCAATAAGCAAGGAAATATCTCTATCTGTTAAATATAATGAAACACATAAAATAATGGCAGAAGCAAATAGTAAACTCACAACTACTGTTATAATCTTTGCTAATTTATCAAGGGAGGCAGAATATTTCATCAATCAACAATTATTTCTCCAGAATATTCTCTGCGATGAGCATATCCACCGGGTTGGTGATTTTGATATTTGTTTCTTCTCCCTGCACCAGTGTCACTTTTAATCCAAATGCTTCCACCACATTTGCTTCATCTGTAAAGCGCTCTTTATAGTCAATTGCAAACGCAGGCAATAATATTTTGCTGTGAAAAGTTTGTGGTGTTTGTACCAGCCGGAGTTTGGTCCGGTCAACCGGATCATTCCCATCCTCAGTTATCATGCGTACACTATCTCTGCATTCAACAGCCGGCACAGCACTGCCTGTTTCCATTGCAGCTGCATAACAGCGTTGAATTAATTCAGTACTTACCAAACAACGAACACCATCATGTACAAAAATGATGGACTCTTCGTTGATGAGTTTTAATCCGTTTTGTACAGAATGAAATCTGGTTTCACCGCCAACTGTTAATTGTATCTGATGCTGATCAAAAAATCCATCTACAATTTCTTTTCCAAGCTCAAGATGTTCTTCGGGTAACACAATGATTACATGAATACCGGGCACAGCCTGCAGAAATGCATGGATGGTATAATACAGAACAGGTTTATTCTTTAGCAGTAAAAATTGTTTAGGGAGTACAGATCCCATTCGTTTACCGGCACCGCCGGCCACAATTACAGCATATGTTTGCATACCTTCAAAGATAAGTGAGAGTTATTATTCCAAATGTACTATCTGTAAATGGCAATTTGTTTTTCGCCTTTACTGTTTTGCATGGCCCGGTACATGCCATCACTGTTGAAGACTAAAGAGGTATTTCCTTTTGCATCAACACCAATCATTCCGCCTTCACCATTTATTTTTACCAGTTTATCTAATGTTACAGCTTCCATTGCCTGTTGCAATGACAATCCTTTGTATTCCATTAAGCAACTCACATCATAAGCGGCAACGGCCCTTAAAAATAATTCGCCATGACCGGTACATGAAATGGCACAGGTTGTATTGTTGGCATAGGTGCCTGCACCAATGACCGGGGTATCACCAATACGATTGAAATTTTTATTCGTCATGCCACCTGTGCTGGTAGCTGCAGCAATATTGCCATGTACATCGCAGGCAACTGCACCTACGGTGCCAAATTTTTTATCCTCCGTAGCTTTAGCGTTGGAGGGTTTCTCCGTTTGAATATTATGATCCAACGCAATCACATTTTCATTTTTCACCAGCTGCCATTGATCATATCTGAATTGAGAAAAGAAATAAGCTTCCTCTTCAATGTTTAATCCCTGTTGTTTGGCAAACTGCAACGCACCATTGCCACTCAACATTACATGATCACTTTTTTGCATAATGGCCAACGCAAGTTCAACAGGATTTTTAACAGCACTCACACCTGCAACAGCTCCTGCATCTAATGTGCGGCCATCCATAATGGCTGCATCCATTTCATGTGTTCCGGTTTTAGTGAACACAGATCCTTTACCTGCATTAAAGAGAATACAATTTTCTAATGAAACAGTTGCAGCAGTTACAGCTGCTAATGCAGTACCGCCTTTTTCTAAAATATTGTAACCTGCTGTGATCGCTTCTTCCAAACCCCTGTTGTAAGCGGCTTCCAGCTCTGCGGTTAAATCTTTTTTGAGGATGGTTCCTGCACCGCCATGTATGGCAATTGAAAATGTTTGCATGTTTTAATTCAATAAGAGCTTACACTCCTGTAACAACCGTTCTTTGTTGATAGCTGCTGTTCCTACTTCTTCACAAACCAAGCCACCGGCAATATTGGCCATCTCCGCCATGAGATGAATATCTTTTGTTGCAGCAAACACCAATGATGCAACTGCAATCACTGTATCTCCTGCCCCGCTTACATCTGCAATATTGCGGATATGTGTGGGAATGATGCCGGCGATGGTTTCGTTATTATAAAACACTCCTTTTTCAGATAGTGTAATAAAAGATGTATGATGTTGTAATTTTTCTGCCAGCTTTGTATGAATCGCTTTGAGCGTTTCTTCATTTACATCTTCAATCAACAGATTCAATCCTTCTTTTACTTCTTTTAAATTCGGTTTAAATACATCAACGCCTTTATAGCTGAAGAAATTTTTTCGCTTTGGATCAACCGTTGTCACAATTCCATGATGTTTGCAAAGATCAATTGCTTTTTGTATAACCAACTCTGTAAGTACACCTTTATTGTAATCTTCAAAAATGAGTACATCAGGTTTTTCCTGTGCAATAAAAGTTTGTAATGCCAAAATCAATCTGTTCTCATCTTCGTACCAGAGGTCATGCGTAATCTCGTTATCGAGCCGCATCATTTGTTGGTTACGACTGATGATCCTTGTTTTATTTGTAGTGATACGCTTTGCACTACTGAGTAAAAAATCGGTCTTGATATTTTTCTCCTGCAACAATTTATTCAACAATTTTCCTTCTTCATCATCACCTACAATACTAAGCATTGAAACAGAAGCACCCAACGATGCAATATTTAATGCAACGTTTGCAGCACCGCCAATTCTGTATTCTTTTTGATCTAATGTAACAATTGGAACAGGAGCTTCGGGCGAAATACGTTCTACATGCCCCCACATATACGTATCGAGCATTACATCGCCAATGACAGCTACTTTAATTTTCGACAGTTGTTGAAACAGTTGATCAAAATTCACCCCACTCATGTCAGTTTATTTTGTTTTGTTTTGCGGCTGCAATATAGTAAACCGGAATACCTAACAAAACAATACCCAATCCAATACCGGCGTACAGTGGTTTCATGGTGATGAGAAAAAAGCAAAAGGTTAATCCAAGAATAATATAAATCACCGGCAGCACAGGATAAGCAAATGCTTTATAAGGTCGCTCCATATCCGGACGTTTGATGCGCAATACAAAAATACCCAGAATGGTAAGCACATAAAACAAGACCACAACAAAGGAAATCATGTCAAGTAAATCGCCATACTGCCCGCTTAAACAAAGCAACGCAGCCCATACACATTGCGCCCATAATGCCCATTGCGGTACTGCATTTTTATTTAACGTGCCTGCTTTTTTAAAGAAGAGTCCATCCTGCGCCATGGTATAATACACTCTTGCACCGGAGAGAACAAGACCATTGATACAACCAAACGTTGAGATCATGATCATAACAGCAATCACGTAAGTACCAATGTTGCCAAAAATTTCGTTGGCAGCTGCTACTGCCACACGATCCTGTTTTGCAAAAGCAATGCTCTGTTCGCCACCATTTAACGGAAGCACACTGATATACATCACATTGGCTGCAACATAAATAAGTGTTACGATTAATGTACCAAGAAATAAACTCAACCCAATATTTCGTTTGGGATTTTTTATTTCACCTGCAATAAATGTTACGTTATTCCATGCATCACTGCTGAAGATAGAGCCGGTCATAGATGCAGCGATAGCACCCAATACAGCTGTACCTGCAATACCTGCAATTGCTCCTCCCTGAGATAGCTGATTCATTTGCCAGGCATTTGCCCAATTGGCATTCCACACATCAGCCTTTGCTGCAAGTAAAAGACCGAATACAATTAATCCAAAAAGAGAAAGCAGCTTCGTAATGGTAAAAACATTTTGAATCATCTTGCCGCCCTTCACTCCTTTTGTATTGATGTAAGTGAGTAATACAATCACTAATATGGAAACAATCTGAGCAGGATACAATTTAAACACGCCTATTTGAAACAGAATGTTTTCATCGTTAATATCCAGCGCAGGAATAAAATATCCGGTGAACTTTGAAAAAGCCACACCTACTGCAGCAATGGTGGCTGTTTGTATCACTGTAAAAAAACTCCAGCCATACAGGAACCCGGCCAGTTTATTAAACGCTTCTTTTAAATACACATACTGTCCGCCTGCTTTGGGAAACATAGCGCTTAGTTCACCATAACTGAGTGCTGCAGTAAGCGTCATAAAACCGGTGATGAGCCAAACAACCAACAGCCAGCCGGCACCGCCAACATTTCTGCTGATATCTGCACTTACAATAAAAATACCCGAACCAATCATGGATCCGGCTACAATCATTGTGGCATCTAGTAAACTTAAGCTTGGTTTAAATTCCTGTTGAGTTGTAGACATAGCAATTTTTCGTTTCTTAAATGAAACGGAAGATAAGGATTAATCTGAAATCCTATTTCTTCTTGCTCAGGCGGTATGCTTCATTGAGACCCTTTACAACTTCGCCCGTAATATTAAAGGCAGAATCTTTGTAATACAGAGTAAGGTTACCTTCTCCTGTTGAGAAAATAAAATTGTACTTGTTGCTGGTATTGTATGCTTTCAGGTAATCGTTGATGCGCTTTTGAATATCATCAATGGCTTTGGATTGATTTTCCAAATGTTGCTGCTGCAAACTTTGCTGACGTTGGCCGATTTGCTGATACCTTGTCTGGTATTCCTGCTGAAAACGTTCTGCATCCACCTGTGTAATTGCCTGTCCTTTTTTCAAAAACTCAATACGGTCTTTTTCCAGTTTATTTAATTCACTCTGGATTTGATTTTCGATGCGTTGTTTATCTCTTTCAATATCATCGTTTTTGAGTTTGAAATACTCGTAATATTTCTGAATCGTATCCAGATCAATGTAAGCCACACGTAATTGCTGATGAAGGATGTGTGCACTGTCGACTGAAGCAGTTTTCAAAGGAGCTGAGGCTGTTTTTTTTCCGGAGAAATGCAACACGTATAAAACGGCAACCGCAGCTGCTATCAATACTAATAAAATTGTTTGTACACTTTTCATAATGAGGTGAGCAAAGTAAAGGAATCTGAACGAGTGATAAAAATTGAACTGAATTTTAGGAAACTGTTAACAGCACCAAAAAAGAATCCCCCGGTTAACGGGGGAATCTTTGTAATCTATCTGTTACAGCTTACTCATCATCATCAAAGCTCATGGCTTCTTTGGTGGTAAGCAGTAATTCATATTCTTCTTTACTGCCAACGATCATGTTCTCGAACTCACGTAAGCCTGTACCTGCAGGGATCGGGTGACCTGTAATTACGTTCTCTTTCAAACCTAACAGATCATCTGTTTTACCTTCAATAGCTGCGGTGCTCAGTACTTTCGTTGTTTCCTGGAATGATGCGGCAGAAATCCAGCTTTGTACGCCCAATGATGCTTTGGTAATACCCAGCAACACCGGTTGTGCTGTTGAAGGATGTGCATCTCTCACTTCAATCAACTTCTTATCTGCACGACGCAACAGACTGTTCTCTTCACGATATTCACGAACGGTTACAATCTGCCCCGGACGGAACTTGTGGCTGTCGCCTGGATCTGTTACCACTTTCTTATCAAAGATGCGATCGTTCTCTTCGTTAAATTCAAAACGGTCAACCAGATCTTCTTCCAGGAATTTAGTATCACCGGCGTCAATGATTTCTACTTTCTTCATCATTTGACGAACGATTACTTCAATGTGTTTATCATTTATACGCACACCTTGTAAACGATATACTTCCTGAATTTCATTTACCACATATTCCTGTACAGCAAACGGTCCTTTGATAGTTAAGATATCAGCAGGAGCAATTTGTCCGTCACTTAAAGGAACACCGGCTTTAATAAAATCGCCTTCCTGTGCAAGGATCTGGCGTGTAAGAGGAACAAGATATTTCTTAGTAACATCATCCTTACTGGTAACGATGATCTCTCTGTTACCACGTTTGATAGCACCAAATGTAACCACACCGTCAATTTCAGAAACTACAGCAGGGTTACCCGGGTTTCTTGCTTCAAATAATTCAGTTACACGTGGAAGACCACCGGTGATATCACGAAGCTTACCAAGTACACGTGGAATTTTCACCAATACCTGTCCGGCAGCTACTTCTTCACCTTCGTCAATCACAATGTGTGATCCAACAGGAAGGTTATAAGACTTCACTTCTTTACCACCTTCAACAAGAATGGCAGGGATCTTTGTTTTATCTTTTGTTTCAATAACTACTTTTTCACGGTGACCTGTTTGTTCATCGGCCTGCTCACGGTAAGTAATACCATCAAGGATATTCTCCAGTTTGATCTTACCTGCAATTTCAGCAACAACAACGTTGTTAAACGGATCCCATGTACAGATCACATCACCTTTCTTCACATTCTGTCCTTCCTTCACTGTTAATGTAGCACCGTATGGAATGTTATTGGTGATGAGTAAGCGGTCATTTTTCAGATCCATAATTCTTACTTCACCTGTACGGCCAATAACCAATTGTACTTTATTGCCTTCGTTATTAAGAGCAGTTACTGTACGTAATCCGTCGAACTGAATGGTACCATCAAACTTAGCAGGCAATGATGATTCTACTGATGCAGAACCTGCCACACCACCTACGTGGAAGGTACGGAGTGTTAACTGTGTACCCGGTTCACCAATTGATTGTGCAGCAATGATACCAACAGCATCACCTTTTTGTGCAATAGCACCTGTTGCCAGGTTTTTACCATAACACTTCACACACACACCACGCTTGCTTTCGCAGGTTAATACAGAACGGATTTCAACAATTTCAATTCCGCTTTCTTCAATACGTTTTGCAATGGTTGATGAAATTTCTGAACCACCTGCAACAATGAGTTCATCCGATTGCGGATCGTATACATCATGTAAAGATGTACGTCCTTCAATACGATCGCTCAATGGTTCAATCACATCTTCGTTATCTTTCAATGCACTGGTAGCAATACCACGCAATGTGCCGCAATCTTCATCATTAATCACCACATCCTGTGCAACGTCTACCAAACGACGTGTAAGGTAACCGGCATCTGCAGTTTTTAACGCTGTATCGGCCAAACCTTTACGGGCACCGTGTGTAGAGATAAAGTAATCCAATACACTCAGTCCGTCTTTAAAGTTGCTCAATACAGGATTTTCAATGATCTCACTTCCGGTAGAACCTGATTTACGTGGCTTCGCCATCAAACCTCTGATACCGGCCAGCTGTTTTACCTGCTGCTTGCTGCCACGGGCACCACTATCCAGCATCATAAACACAGAGTTGAATCCTTGTTTATCCGACGCCATTTCACGAATCAATGTTTCTGTTACACGTGTATCAACACGGCTCCAGATATCAATGATCTGATTGTAACGTTCGTTGTTGGTGATTAAACCCATGTTATAACTGTCCCACACTTCATCTACTTCACCTTGTGCATTTTCTACCAATTCTGCTTTCACTTCAGGAATAATCAAGTCGTTGATGTTAAACGACAATCCACCCTGGAAGGCTGTACGGAAACCAAGCGTTTTAATATCATCCAGAAACTTTGCAGTTTTTGGAACGTTGGTGATTTCAATGATATCACCAATAATTTCACGCAGGTTCTTCTTCGTTAATAATGTATTTACAAAACCTACTTCTTTAGGAACAAACTGGTTGAAGATGACACGACCTACAGTTGTATCAGTTAACTTATTCAGCAACTGTCCGTTTTCACGCACATTCACTTTCACTTTAATCCATGCATGCAGATCAACTTGTTTTTCGTTGTAAGCAATGATCACTTCTTCAGGTGAATAAAATGCTTTGCCTTGGCCTTTTACAATCTCGGTATCAGTTGTTTTCTTTCCTTTAGAGATATAATACAAACCGAGTACCATGTCCTGGGAAGGAAGGGTAATAGGTGTACCGTTCTGCGGGTTCAAAATGTTGTGCGATGCAAGCATTAATAACTGTGCTTCCAATACAGCAGCATTGCTTAACGGAACATGTACCGCCATCTGATCACCATCGAAATCGGCGTTGAACGCAGAACATACCAATGGGTGAAGTTGAATGGCTTTACCTTCAATCAATTTAGGCTGGAAGGCCTGGATTGATAAACGGTGCAATGTCGGGGCACGGTTTAACATGATCGGATGACCTTTCAATATATTTTCTAAAATATCCCAAACAACAGCTTCTTTCTTATCCACGAGTTTACGTGCACTCTTTACTGTTTTAACGATACCTCTTTCAATTAACTTACGGATGATAAATGGCTTGAACAATTCAGCCGCCATATCTTTTGGTAAACCGCACTCATGCAATTTCATTTCAGGACCTACCACGATAACCGAACGACCTGAATAGTCAACACGCTTACCAAGCAAGTTCTGACGGAAACGACCTTGCTTCCCTTTCAATACATCACTCAATGATTTCAATGCACGTCCGCCTTCGGCTTTCACTGCATTTGATTTCCGTGAGTTATCAAATAACGAATCAATCGCTTCCTGTAACATACGCTTCTCGTTACGAAGGATTACTTCAGGAGCTTTAATCTCCAGCAATCTTTTTAAACGGTTGTTACGGATAATTACACGACGATATAAATCATTCAGATCAGAAGATGCAAAACGACCACCATCTAATGGAACTAACGGACGCAGTTCAGGTGGAATAACAGGAATGTATTGCATCACCATCCACTCAGGACGGTTGGTGATACGTAAGTTAGCATCACGGAAAGCTTCTACAACGCTCAAACGCTTTAAGGCATCTGCTTTACGTTGTTGTGAAGTTTCAGTAGCTGCTGCGTTACGCAAATCATAACTCAACTGATCCAGATCAATACGCTGTAACATATCATGTACAGCTTCAGCACCCATCTTGGCAATGAATTTCATTGGATCTTCATCGGGCAGATACTGATTATCTTTTGGTAAGGTATCTAACAGATCGAGATACTCCTCTTCGGTAAGGAGATCACCCATTTTCATAGTATCCTTTACTCCGGGTTGTATAACCACATAGCGTTCGTAGTAAACGATGGTCTCTAATTTCTTAGAGCTTACACCTAACAAATAACCAATTTTATTTGGTAGTGATTTAAAGTACCAGATATGAACAACAGGTACCACTAATTTAATGTGGCCCATACGCTCACGACGTACTTTCTTTTCCGTTACTTCCACACCGCAACGATCGCACACAATACCCTTGTAACGGATACGCTTGTACTTACCGCAGGCACATTCAAAATCTTTTACCGGCCCAAAAATCCGTTCGCAAAACAAACCATCACGCTCAGGTTTATACGTACGGTAGTTGATTGTTTCCGGCTTTAACACTTCACCAAAGCTGCGTTCCAGAATGGTATCCGGAGATGCAAGCCCGATAGTGATTTTTGAAAAAACTGGCCTCTGACGATTTTCTTTTCTGAATGCCATATCAAATATTGCTTTTAGCTTTTCGCCGCCAGCTACTAGCTTTTGGCGTATTAATTTAATTAGGTTGTCTTTTGGCTTGCAGCTTGTAGCTGAAAGCTCACGGCTTGAAATTATTACTCTTCAAATTTCAGATCTAATCCCAATCCTCTTAATTCATGAACCAATACATTGAATGATTCAGGAATTCCGGGACGTGGAATGTTATCACCTTTTACAATGGCTTCATAAGTTTTTGCACGACCCATGATGTCATCAGATTTGAGTGTAAGTAATTCCTGCAGGATGTTGGATGCACCGTATGCTTCCAATGCCCACACCTCCATTTCACCAAAACGCTGACCACCGAACTGTGCCTTACCACCCAACGGCTGTTGTGTAATTAAGCTGTATGGTCCAATTGAACGTGCATGCATTTTATCATCAACCATGTGGTGCAGTTTAATCATGTAAATGATACCAACTGTTGCTTTCTGGTGGAAGCGTTCACCTGTTTCACCATCATATAAATATGTATGGCCAAACTTCGGTAAACCTGCCTGCTCAATATGATTTGCAATTTCTTCTACAGTAGCACCATCGAAGATGGGTGTTGCGAATTTAACCCCGAGTTTTTCACCTGCCCAGCCAAGAACAGTTTCATAAATCTGTCCAAGGTTCATACGACTAGGTACACCCAATGGGTTTAATACAATATCAACAGGAGTTCCGTCTTCGAGGAACGGCATATCTTCCTGACGAACTATTTTGGCAACGATACCTTTGTTACCGTGACGACCCGCCATTTTATCACCCACTTTCAGTTTACGCTTAACAGCTAAGTAAACCTTCGCAAGCTTTAATACACCGGCAGGTAATTCATCACCAATAGAGATGTTGAATTTCTCCCGCTTGTAACGGCCTAACTCTTCGTTGAACTTGATATTGTAGTTGTGTAACAATTGGTTGATCCACTCATCAGTAGTTGCATCACCTGTCCAGCCTAACGGGTTAACGTTTGCATAGTCAATGGTTGCAAGATTTTTTTGGTTGAACTTGGCACCTTTGCCAATTAATGATTCGCCAAAGTTGTTGTTAACACCTGCAGATGTTTTGCTTTGCAGCAACGATAACAATTTGCTCAGCAATACATCCAGCAAATCGGTTGTATTTTTCTCGTGGATCTTTTCAATTTTTTCCAGCAATGCTTTTTCACGGATCTTACCATTCTTATCTTTCTTAGCACGTTGGAACAATTTTTTATCAATCACCACACCTTCGGTTCCGCTTGGCGCTTTTAACGAAGCATCTTTTGCATCACCGGCTTTATCACCAAAGATGGCACGTAACAACTTCTCTTCAGGAGTTGGATCGCTTTCACCTTTTGGAGTGATTTTACCAATGAGGATATCGCCTTCTTTAATAGCAGCACCAATACGAATGATACCATTCTGATCCAGATCTTTTGTTGCTTCTTCGCTTACGTTTGGAATATCCGGCGTCAGTTCTTCTTCACCTAATTTGGTATCACGAACTTCCAGTTCAAATTCATCTACATGTATGGAAGTAAACAAATCTTCTTTTACAACTTTCTCATTAATTACAATGGCATCTTCAAAGTTGTAACCTTTCCAGGGCATGAACGCCACTTTCAGGTTACGGCCCAATGCCAGTTCACCATTCTTCACTGCATAACCTTCAGTAAGGAAGTCGCCCTCTTTTACTGCCTGTCCTTTTAATACAGCAGGCATCAGGTTAATACAGGTACTCTGGTTTGTTTTAATGAACTTGGTGAGCTTGTAAATTTTTAAATCTTCTTCAAAGCTTACCAAACGTTGTTCTTCATTCCGTTCGTAACGAACATGAATTTCATTGGCATCCACATACTCTACCACACCTTTTCCTTCTGCATTCAATTGAATGCGGCTGTCACGTGCTGCCATTGCTTCCAAACCGGTACCAACGATCGGAGCCTGCGGACGAACAAGCGGAACCGCCTGACGTTGCATGTTACTTCCCATTAATGCACGGTTGGCATCATCATGCTCAAGGAACGGAATCAACGAAGCACTTAAACCAACAATCTGGTTCGGTGCAACGTCCATATATTCTACTTCTGCTTTTTCAAGAATCGGAAAATCTCCGCTCTCTCTTGAACGCACTTTATCTTCAATGATGTGTCCTTTCTCATCAACAGCAATATTTACCTGTGCAATCTTTGCAGTATCTTCTTCTTCAGCACTCAGGTAAGTCAATGTTTTCATGTTCACTTTACCATCATCAACTTTACGGTAAGGTGTTTCAATAAAGCCCATATCATTTACTTTAGCATGAACGCACAAAGTAGAGATCAGACCAATGTTTGGACCTTCCGGAGTTTCAATGGTACAAAGACGACCATAGTGAGAATAGTGTACGTCACGTACTTCGAAACCTGCTCTTTCACGACTCAAACCACCGGGTCCGAGTGCGGAGATACGACGCTTGTGCGTGATCTCACTCAGAGGGTTTGTTTGATCTAAGAACTGACTCAATTGTGATGTGCCAAAGAATGAGTTGATTACTGATGACAATGTTCTTGCATTAATCAAATCAACCGGAGTAAATACTTCGTTATCACGTACGTTCATTCTTTCACGAATGGTACGGGCCATACGTGCAAGACCTACACCGAACTGAGCATATAACTGCTCACCTACTGTACGTACACGACGGTTGCTCAAGTGATCAATATCATCAATATCTGCTTTGGCATTGGTTAACCTTACCAGGTATTTAATGATGGAGATGATATCATCTTTTGTTAATACTTTCTTCTCGATCGGGAAATTCAATCCGAGTTTACGGTTGATCTTGTAACGACCAACTTCACCCAGATCATAACGCTTATCACTGAAGAATAATTTATCAATAATACCACGTGCAGTTTCGTTATCAGGAGCATCAGCACCACGCAATTGGCGATAGATATGCTGTACCGCTTCCAACTCACTGTTAGAGGTATCTTTATTTAATGTGTTATAGATGATGGCAAAATCACCACTCACTTCTTCTTTCTGAATGAACACGCTCTTCACTTCCATTTCGCTGATCATTTCAATTGCTTCAGCATCCAGGATTGAATCACGCTCTAATACCACTTCGTTACGCTCAATGCTCACCACTTCACCGGTATCTTCATCCACAAAATCTTCTACCCAGCTCCGGAGTACACGGGCAGCTAAACGCTTGCCTTCGTATTTCTCCAACGCTTTTTTATCTGCTTTTACTTCATCGGCCATACCAAACAGTTCAAGAATATCCTTATCTGTTTCAAAGCCAATAGAACGTAATAAAGTTGTTACAGGGAATTTTTTCTTACGATCAATGTAAGCATACATCACGTTGTTGATGTCTGTTGCAAATTCCATCCACGCTCCTTTGAACGGGATTACTCTTGCAGAGTAAATCTTAGTTCCGTTGGGGTGAATAGATTGACCGAAGAATACACCGGGTGAACGGTGTAATTGAGATACCACTACACGCTCAGCACCATTGATCACGAATGTACCACGTGGAGTCATGTAAGGAATGTTTCCTAAAAACACATCCTGAACAATGGTTTGGAAATCTACGTGCTCCTCGTCATTACAGCTCAAACGGAGTTTGGCTTTGAGGGGAACCGCATATGTTAATCCACGCTCCATACACTCATCAATGGAGTAACGGGGCGGATCAATAAAGTAATCTAAGAACTCCAGTACAAAAATGTTACGGGTGTCTGTAATGGGAAAGTTTTCTTTAAACACTCGGAATAACCCTTCAATGTTACGCTTATCCGGAGTAGTCTCAAGCTGAAAGTACTCTTTAAAAGATTGAATCTGGATACCGAGCAGGTCTGGAATCTCTGCAAGGTGTTTTACTTTTCCGAAATTAATTCTCTTGTTTGCTGCAACTCTTGATGAAGACATATGTTCTTACCGGTTTTTAAGTTTGTGCACACGAATAGCTCACCGTCTTTATGCAAAGACAAGTAAATTGATTTTCAGTTATTTATGACTGTAATTGGGCGCCAACTTGCTATTCAGCCTAAATTTAGGGAGGCAAAGTTAGTGATATTGTGTGTTGGAACAAAATTTGATTGCCGGCTTTTCTCCCCATTTTGGCAGAAACGGGTAAAGCTGGCAGGGAAAGAGAGTTATAGATATGTTTTGCAGTAAGAAACATTATTGCTTTAGCTTTTTTAAGTCATTCACTTTAACACTTTGTAATTGGATATGCAAAAGAAAATATCTGTTTTAAAAGTGAGCACCCTCTGACAATCATTATCTATGCCTTTGGGTGGGCTTTGATAAGCCTTTGAGTGGGAGTAAGTACTTATAGGCACATATGAACATAAGTGGCATAAACAGGAAAAAATGGCAAAGTCAGGATAGTTTTAATTTGAGCAATTTAATACCCCTGGCCTTTTGACTTTTTATGGTACTGCCCGCCAGATTCATTTCAGTTGCTATTTCGGCAACGGATTTACCCTCCACATAAAGCTTCTGAACGATGGTACGGCACTGATTAGGTAACTGCCCTATCGCATTATGTAATTGACGAAGTGTTTCTGCCAGAACTATATTTTCGATACAGCTTTGCTCGGGTGAATCTGTTATAATCCTGTATGTTTCAAGGTTAGTGGCTTTACGTTTCTCGTTCTCCAGCCATCGCAGACAACCGTGATAGACAGTTTTGTAGAGATAACTACGCAGGTCCGCTTCTGAATCAAATTTTTCTCTTTTAGGCCACAACTTTACAAAACTCTCTTCTACAATATCCAAAGCTACATTTACATCCTTCACGTATTTACCTGCAAAAAAGCAAAGTGATTTGAGAGAGCTTCTAAAGAAATTCTCAAAACTAACCCCAGCCTCATACTGAGTTAATTTTTTAAAATTATTGCTTCTCTCTACTTTCATTTGAAAGAGTTAAAATAAAGATTTCGAGCATTTGATAACATAATTCCCAAGTTGACGAAACGAATTAGTTTAGTTAATAAAGATAATAAGAAAAAACATTGTATGCATACAGTCCTACAATAAATTTCTCTTATTCCTTGAATTTTCCTCAATGAACAGCACAAGGGATGAGAAGCTATTAAAAAGATTTGGGAAGCATTTGGCCAGCATCCGGAAAGAGAAGAAATTAAGTTTACGTAAGCTTTCCGATATTGCAGATGTTGACTTTAGCCAGATACATAGAATTGAGAAAGGAGAGAGCAATCCTACTCTTACGATGACTATTGCCTTAGCAGAAGCACTAAATGTTACACTTGAAGAGTTAATGCAATTTTAATTTATTCTTCATATTCTGCATAAAGATTTTTATGCAGAATATGAAGTCTTTCACAGGAAGCCAATACACCCTCCCTATACCTAAGTGCGCCATGCTTCTTTGACCTGTAGCTGTTCCTTTCCTAAACTCACTTAACAGTTCTGTCACCATTTACAACCTGCAGTCATTGTATATTATCAGCAACAACATTTATAATATTGAAATAAAAATTGTATTGCGTCATGTAAATCCTTGCAGGTGAAAACACACAGCAAGGGCTTTGAGCATGAAACATCAGTTAGCAGAAAAACCAACTAGGGCAAAGAGCATGGTGTAATGAGTATGTGTGGCGTTGTATAAATCAGGTGGAATGTATGCAGCATAGGGCTATGTATGGATAATACATTTCCCTGATGAAATACAACGTGTGTGATGGCACGAATGGAACCAAGCGGTAAGCGAAGGATGGACCTGAATGACTGGAAGTGTCTGTTCAGACATAGAAGCTCCCCGAACAAAGAACGAGTGAAGCCGCAAAGACTATGACAGACTTGCTAAGCAACCTATCTGGCAAAAGAGGTGTTGCGATTCAATCAAAGGATTATAGATACATTAATCGCATCTCCTCTTTTGGTCTGGCGTATGTCTTTGCCAAGCCTTTCTTTGTGAGACCTATTTACCGGGTTTTTAAACTTACATACTTAGACCATATATGGGAGATATTTAGTCCTTATTCCTTTAACTCCCAATAAATACTATCCTTTTTATCATAGCGAATTAAGCCTTTTGACTTACTCCAGTATATTTTTGTTACATAGTTGCTTCGCTCTTGAAAGGTTCCGATAAAATCTTCCCCACTTATTAAGTAAACATCATCATAAAATCCATAAGCTGTTGCAAAATTTATTGGGATTACTTTTTTTAAACTATCTATTCTTATAGCACTCAATCTATAAAACTTTGCATCCTTTGCTGATAAATTAATCACTAATTCTGCTTTTCTACTCATAGTTTTTATTATTTTCATAAAGTAGTGTTCTAAATATCGGTGCCCATTTGACATGGAAGGATCTGAATGTTTAGAAAATATAACCAGTTCTTCATATTTGTTTGTACTTAACGTAGGAGCCGGGTATCCCCATAACGTATCTTTACGGATGAAAAAAATTGTATCCGTCTCTCCTATATTAGACTTAAAAACTTGCGTTTCATTTCCTTTATATGGCATCCATAAGCGGTCACTTTCAGACAGTTTATTTATCTCTTCACACGACAGAAAAAATAATAATTGGAAAAAAAATAAAATGCACAGATTCTTCATATTTCTACCTTTTATTTCTGAATAGTAACATTTACCGTAATACCTATACTTCGCCAGTATCCAATCATATCACTTAACCAGGTGCCTATGTAGTGTCCACCCATTCCTCCATTATGACTGTCTCTTATCTTTCCCCATTCGGTCCCACGGATTCTTTCAAATTTTGAACCTCCGAACAAGCGGGCAAATATCCCTTTGGATGAGACTTTATCGCTTTTAGTCGAAAATTGTCTGCCTTTAACTCTCATGGGGTGGGAAAAACCTCCTGGTTGATGTGGCGCAACGTAGTCAACAAATTCTAATAATGATCCGTACTTAGAATTTGAGAGTGCCCATGCAATACCTCCAGCAAAAGCTGCGCCTTGACTATGTCCAACAATTTTTATTGTTTCGCCGGTAGCTAATTTTATTTCCCCTGATTCAAGTTTTTTAATTAAGTCCGACCCAGCCCTGATTCCTTCATCATACCGAGTCATTGCTTCCGATTCGGGTGTAAATGATCCATTTGTATAGTATGAATTGAAATCATTGTAAGCTAACATATAATAAGCATCAACACTTTCCCAATAATCAAATTTTTTGCCATTGTTACGTGGCCCATCTGAATAAAAACTTCTATCCGGAGCATATCTCTCATACTTAGGGTTAGGCACTACATTGGCTTCTTTTCCTTGAACTAAATATGGGCTTCTCTGACCATCCATATATTGACCTTTCATAAATCCATTGGCAAAAATGAAAAGATTGCCATCAATATCAATTGCATTGATTGGAGTATTACCTGCATAATTATATGGAGTCAATCCATAATAGACTTCTGAATAGTTATCTATAACATGCCAGCGACCAATTTGCTGGTCATACATTCTTGCACCGTAATCATGCCATTCAAGGCCAGAACCGTCTGCAAATTCTTTTGATTGCAGTTCCTTGCCGTTGTATTTGTATCGATTTTCCGTTTTTCCTATCGCTTGAGAACTCAAATTAGGAATAATCATCCCGAAAGAATAGTAATGCGTTTCTTCAAGAACCGGCCCTCTTACATGCTCAATAAATAAGTCATCAAAATAAACATCTTGCGGACTTTCATTTGTTAAAAATACATACAGGTAGCCATGTTTTTGAACGATATTATTTAAAGGACTGATAATAATTTCCTGACTGGTTGATCCTACTGAAACCTGCACCGCTCCAGATGTACCAGGAATAACTTTAAAATTTTCATCAAAATACATATAGTTAATATATGCTTTTGGCTTACTGCTAACATAAGGTCTTTGAATTGGATCATTTAAAAACGCATCAACTAATGGGTTTACAATACTTGTTATACCAGCAGGTGAATTTGCCCCGCCTTTTCCTCCACCATTGGCCGTAATACCTCCAGTTAATATATTTACAATTTCGCTTAGAAAATTTACATCAGTATTTGGTGTTTGTCCTGTTGCACTGCAAAATGTTCTGACTTTAATACTGATTTTATCAGCAGCCATTATTTTCAGCACCTTGCTAACCCCTATCTGCTCGCCCATTGTTCCATCTAATTTATATACCAATGCATTATCTGCATTATTATCAAATCCATCTGGCTTAGGCACTCTCCGGGGAGTGGTCGGTGAAAGATTAGCAAATAATGCATCTTCTTTTTCTTTTGTTAATTTTTCCATTGTAGCAACATAAGAATCGGTTTGTTGTTCAGCGGTAATAACCATCCGTACATTTCCTAAATGGTCTTTTAAAAAATAGTCGTACTCATAACTCGTGTTACCAGCTGCAAGATGCATTTCCTGATTGATTTTTTTTAGTCTGATTCTACCCTCTTCGTTCAGAGTAATTTCCGGTTGAAGAGAAATGATTGTGCCACCGACTGGTTGACAACCGCCACACCCCATTGTAAGAACATAATTAAATGACTCTTTATACACAAATGTTCCAGCATAATAATAAATAGTGGTAGTGTTAGCATTCATATCGCCTTCCACAACTGTCTTTTTTAGCTTATTTCCTGCTGCATCATATACATAAGAAATTGTTCCTTTATTTATAATTTCAACACTTATAGGAAGATTAAGATGATTGTAAATTATATTACCAATGTTCTTGTTCTGATCTGTTTTCATGTTCCCATTAGGATCATATGTATAATCACTCCCTGTATTAGTCCCATTCTTAAACCCAACAGCAATTGAATTAAGCGGGTCATCTACCTGTAACAATTTATTTCCATCATAATTACTATACGTCATTTGATCAACCTGAACAGTATTATGAAAGCGGTTAAGAGCTTTAATATTCCCGTTTTTATCATAGAGAGTAATATTCTCAGCATATTTATTGTCGGGGGCCGTCCAGTTAGAGTTAACAATCTGACTGAACTGAGATGTTTTAATCCTATTTACTTTGTCATATGAATAGACAAATGCCGAAGGTGTTTCAGCCAAAGGCCCTTTCCATTTTTGCTCGCTGATATTTCCATTAAATTGAGGAGTCGTGTTACTTAAGGAAGTATTATTATATTTTAATTCAAGTGCAAACAAATCAGCTGGATCATATTGCGTAACCCCAGAAGTATTTTCAACCCGGTTAATATTAATAAGCCATCCTCGAATATTGTAAGCAAAATCAAGTTGTTGCAAGGATTGATTCTGAACTGTGTGAAGTTTTTTGTTCAACAGGTTCCCTACCTGATTATATTGATTTGAAACAAGTGTTACTTCTTCTGCATTCCCCATTTTACTGGTAACTGTTGTTACTCTTCCGGTATGATCGTATGAATACTTTTTAATGGTGAAAATACCAGAAGGGTAAAAGTCACTGTTGTGATAACTCCATACTTCTTCCGGCAAGCCATCAAATGCTAAACGATTAGTGACCCGCTCTTTTTTGCCAAACACATTGTCGGTGATGACTTGAATAGGCTGGTATTTTTCATCATAATAGGTTACTGTATTTATCCATTCTTGAGTATCAAGTCTTTTTGTCTGAGTAGCAACCACTTGTCCTTTTACCTGGTTGTTATAGGAGAGAACGTTGTTTTCTGCCACAAAACTATATCCATTGTTTACCCAAGGGATATTTGCATAGTTGTCATAATAAAAAATTGAAAGCAAAGATGGATTTCCTCCTAAAGATGGGAATGTCTGGTCAAGCGTATATCCATAACTATTAGAAGCAAGCTGCTCATTTCTGACCGTTGAAGCAGTAGCTGAATTCTGTATATCAGCAATTGGTCTGCTGTCAGTATAAAAGCCATTTATAATGGGCCTGTTTAGGGCGTCGTATTTTGTGAACAAGAATTTATTCTGCGTCCTTAAATTACCGTCCTGTGTTAATACGAGCCGATTCCATCTGTCATAGACCATGAACACTTTTTCACTGCCCGGCACTTTTTTCATAATCATTCGCCCTCTTCCATCATATTCGTACAAAAACATCCATTTATCTGCAAACGCCCAGTCCAAGTTTGCAGGTAATTGATTTACTCCTTCAGGCATGATTACTGCTCTTAGTAAGTTCTTAGAATCGTAGATATAATAAGTTTCAAGCCATCCAATATTTTCCTGAACACGTTTAAGTACCGTTTGTCCTTGTTTGTCCTTATACTCTTTATTAAGATTGTTGTGCTCATCGATACTTACAGAAACTGAAAGCTGCCCATTAGCATATACACCAGATGTAGTAATCTGCGAAATATCAAAGTCAGTTGTTACGATTGCTACTGTCCATATTTTTACTGCTTCAGCAGTTGTATTTGTTTCACTTTTTAACTTGATTACATTTTTTGTCTGATCATAAGGATCGTTTACATTTGGTTGCCAGGGGGCGCCTGGCGATCCCTGAGCAAGCACCCGGTTAAGAGGTGATGGCTCAAATAGTGTTTGCGAAAAGGCATAGGTAGGTGTTGATTCACGTTCTACACCAGTTATTTGAGAAGAATAAAATGTTGGCTGTTGTGTATTCCAGTTACTACTATATCCACCATAGTTATTGGTTTGGCTTGGGTCAACAAATGGCAAGTATTTTTTTGCTTCCCGACCCAATGCATCATACTGAACTGGTATGATTATATCCTTAGTTTGAGGATTAGCTTTTGACATGACTGATTGAAGAGGTCGACCTAATCCATCAGCATATTGAATTGTTTGTGATTTATGTCCTGATTCTACAGTAGCTAAAAGCACCTGAGTTTCGGTAGTTATTCCTTGTTGTCTGATGACATTACTAATGATGTAATTTTTATCCGATGACACTTGTGCGTACAAATTTCCCAGAGAGGTAAACACAATAAACAAGAATAACCAAAGTTTCATAACTAATAATTTAAGTTGTATGCCTGTTAGATACTAGTTCCTTCTAATAGCTCCTTTAATAAAATCACTTCCCGGTCTGATTGGTGCTCCAAATGCTCCCTTGATTTTTCCATCCTTTCCAATTAATATTTTTTGAAAATCTTCTTCCATCTTTATTTTAAGGCTGGCATTGGAAGAATCGGACATGAGCCACTGATATAAAGGGTGTGCATTGGAACCCTCAACATTTGTTTTATAGGCAACAGGAAATGTAACTCCTTGTGTAGTTAAAAAAGCTCTTATCTGTTGATCATTCATGTCAGTATGTTCAAAGCTGTTACTAGGAAATGCAATGACCAGTATGCTATCCTTATGCATTTGATGAAACAGTTCTAATTCTGCCAGCTGTGTAATTTCTGAACCAGAAGTAGCAATATTGACAATTAACATTTTTTTATTTTGATAGTCACTAAGCTTTATCACTCTTCCTTTATTCGTAGAAATATTAAAAGAATAAATGTTAATAAATGTTACTGCAAAAAAAGCAGATAAAAGTAATAATAGTTTCATATAAAAAAAATAATCAAATTATAACGTACTAATATCACAGGATCCCGTCGTAATATCAATATAAGAACCATCGCTCCAAGTATATCTAGTTGTAACTATTACCTGTGAACGTGTGCATGCATACCATCCAATAATTTTCTTAACTGCCCGTTCACAATAACCATTAATACATTTCAGATCAAACCCGTTACAGTTAGTAGTAGAGCATAACACCTCCCGGCAGGTACCATTTGCATTTGCATAAGCCTGCCCATTATTTATTAAATCTGTTTGTGCCAAACCATCGGCAGCGACTTGTGTACTTGCACTCCACTTTCCGGCAGGTACACTATAAGTAACAAGGGTACCCTGCCCCGTTGAACATTGTTTAGAAAGAGTTACGCTAACTGCTGTATTATAAAATAATGCCCCTGAAAGATTACACGGTGTTGGAGTGCCTGTATAATTGTAACAATAATTCTGTATAATATTTCCATTGTAGTCTCTAATATTTTTAAGACGATTAAAATTGTCATATTCATAATAGACTATGCTATTATTAACATCACACATGCTCGATAATCCAATAAGTGGGTCATAGGTATACGAAATCATTTGAGAGTTTCTCGGGTACAATCGAACCTCATCAATATTTCCTGAGCCTGAAATAGACACACTAGTTACACCCGAAATAATTTTTTCCCAATATTGCCATCCATTTCTTGAAGGCCCTTGAGTTGTGCTTTGCGTTCCTGAAACTGAAATAGAAGCCCCAGGTTTTGTCCAGTAAGAAATAATATAAGAATTTGCAGACACTAATTGACCTCTTGAAATTGCTCCATTGCTTAACTGATAGCTCAACTTACCTGTTATCCCTCCTTGCACAGGAGTTGCATTAAAATTATATGTCCAATTACCTTGACTATAGTTTTCAAATGAACTATATGCTGCATTTGTCTCATTCGCATTTATAACTCTCGCAACAGGTACACGATACCATGAGTCCCAAATCAAGGCCTCTGGAATATCGTAGCTTTTCTGGAAGCTTATATTCCCGAAAATATCATAGTCATATTCAGCCGCAGGTAAAGCAGAGTTATAACGTGAATCAAAATTTAATTGCGAAGTATAGGTTGTTGGTGTAACACTTGATAAAAGTACTGGTTGGGCAGATTCAAACACATAAGATTTTTGTATGTAAACCCCATTACTTAGGTAGTAATAAAAATAATTATGCAATTCGCCGGAAGTCATGTATTCAACCCCATTTTTCACTATAGTTGTTCTTTTTTCGATATAGTCAGAAACCATGTTACGCCCAACCATTAAACCTATTATACCAGTTTGTGCAAGTTGTGATGGGTAGGTGTAATATATTTTTGTGACATCTCCTGTGCTTTTGGTTGACGTTTCGGTAAGTACATTTCCAAAGTCGTCATAGGTATAATCTTTTGTTACGGTAACTGGTGGCCCTGATGCACTGTTAGGATACATTTTTTCAATAACCTGAGAAGGTACAAAATTATAGTAGTAATATAAATATGCAGCTCTTGAAACTGCCTGTCTAGTTGCATTAGGGCACGTTCCAACCCTAAAAAAATTTTGTTCAACTGCCCTTACTACCTTATTGGCGGGATTAATTCTTGTATAATTAATTTGTTGTTCTGCTACCGGTTGACCTGAGTTATTATAATCAATCTTGCTTGTCAATTGCCCCCTTTCAAATTCACGTGTTGAATAAGGAATAAAAGAACCGGTTGACCTGTTAAAAGCCGGATATGGAAACACATCAGTATAACCATTGTCATGGTTTGTAAATTTATAGATCGTATAGGATCCATCACTTCTCTTTTCAACAACTTCTGAATATCCATTATGCATACCCGAACTATTAAAAGAGACTGGTATTGTAGGATTAGATGATACGATTTGTTGATTGAAGGGGTTGTTTGCAACATCAATGCCTGTATAATTAAAACTGTAATTCGCTTTTGAATCCAGAATACCACTAGAGGAAAGAGTTGATACATTCGCCCCTGCTGTATACCCTTTAACATAAAAATATTCTTTAGAATAACTTGAGTTTGTAACATTATCAGTTGAAGTAATTTTCTTTACCCTAAGTCCCCCAACCTGACTGTTCATAGGCACTATATTTATGGAAGTTGTTCCATTTCTTTCAACATAGGCAGAGCATGTTCCTATTTCATATTCAAAAAAAGTATTTCCTCCTGTAGGATATGTAATTCGTTCTAAAACCCCCGCCTCTAAATATGTAAAATTAGGTTGACGTATTGCATCAAAATTGTAGTTGGCTATTCCTTGAGGAAGAGATGCATTATTGTTAAAGCCCCAATGGTCACCAATCACTGTTAAGTAATCCGGTTGTTGGAGTTGATTATAACTGAACTGATATGATTGAGCTGGTTGTGATAGCCGGTCTTTAACTGAAATCGAATTTAACTCAAGTCTTTTTGTAGCAATATCTGTATAATTAAAAGTAATCTTCTTAATTAGTTGATTTGAATTTGTATTTGATATCGTTATATCAGTAAGCTTTAGCCATAAAAATCTGAGGTATTCATCTTGAGTACCAGGATATTGATTATTCGGAAAATAACTGGCTCTCTGAGGAATTTCTGTTAAAGGGAATGGATCTATCATCAAATCACCATATGTACTATGTTCCACTGCCTGATAATTAAATGTTGTGTAGGTTAATTCAGAAGTTCGAAATTTAGAAAAATCAATCCTGGTGTTTTTTGATGGCATTACAATTGATGAGAGATATACTGGAGATGTTATCCGACCATTTGTTTTTACTCCTTCATTAAAACTTAAACATCCTGGGTTAAAAAATCCTGCATCGGATGCATTCGTATACATTGAATTATATCCCCTGAACAGAAAACTATTGTATGGGCCCCGCTCATATGTAAAGTTGATAACTTCCATGCCATCGGCAGATTCAACTTTAGTTAGATACCATGAAGTAGCCACAAACGTCTGTCCGTTTTTTGGACCATTCAAAGGATTAAAAAAAGGGTCATTTGTTGCTAAATTATCACTGTATTCAATAGCATCTTCAATACCCCCAAAAGTGTATTTATTTCCTTTCTCGTCAATGATTGTAAACTTAAAGAACGCTTTTGAAACATAGTCAAGCTTTGGGTAATAGGGTTGATAATTGTAATAAATAAAGGGATAGAAAAGATCTGATTGATCAAAAATCACTTGAATTGGCTTATTACATTGAACCCTCCATTGGCCTGTATGATCTAAAAAGAATTTACCTGAATAACCAAGAAAACTAAAATTAAACTCGTCAGGTTCAGTATCAGTATTAATTTGAGCTGGCGTCCCCCAAGTCGCACTTAGTCGGGAATAAGAAGACCAATCAGTTGGATTTAATACGCTGTAATTATATAAAAACCCCGAATTACCGAGTGAGTTAGTATACTCATCAGGCATTCTTTTCATTGTCCTTGTAATTACACCCCCTGCATTCAAACTCCACCCTGTCCCAACCCAACCTGGATGAATATCAGGTCTAATACCTGCCGCATGATAATTCAGTGATATTGGAAGTCCTATTTTATTTCCTGAAACTTCATACAGAGGAATTGATATTGACGGAACACCTGTGAAATAAGACACAGGAATCTCTCCAAATGTTCCTAAGCTAGCCGCATTGGCGGTGGGCATCATCTTTGCTGTCTCTTTCCATTGAGAATACGAGGAGTAAACAATAAGATTAATAAATAAGACTACAAGTGATAGTTTTTTCATAAACGCTATATGACTAGTTCTTTAAAATCAAAAATTATATCCCATTCTGAATAACACCGGTTGTGTTACAGGTACCTGTTGTTTCCATAAAAAATCGTACAGTATCTGCACTTTTGTCTTCTTAAAGAAATTGCTTTTCACGCTGATCACTTTACTCATTCCGATCAAAGCACTTTGCTTCCATACAGCTTTATTCTTCAACTCTTCAATTCTTCTAAAAGCAGTGAGGTAATTTTGTTCATACCCTCCCGTAATCCAGAAACTTCCTTTTAATTTCCAATCAAGAAAACTGCGAAGGCTTAATCCTTGCTGCGTAATGCGAATATTATCAAAGCCTGTTCCCCATCCCATCTTAATTGAACTTCCAACACCGACTACACTCTTTTCATTTAATTTATAGCCAAGTGATACAGCAATGTCTGTTGTGGTGGGGAAATAGGTTCTTGCTTTGGTTGTTTGAAAATTAGATCCAAGTTCAAGTCTTTTTTTAAACTGTTTTGTCTTTTCCATATTGGGTTCAAACTCCGGCATGTCCCCCAGATTATTCACATAGGGAAACTTCGCTTTTAATCGTTGTAATTGCTGTTGACCCACTTGTATATTTTGCTGGATTTGCTGTTGGGCATTAGGACCCATAGTTGACATTCTTGTCTGAATAAATTGATCTATCTGTCCACGTGTTTGTAAATTACCAACACCTGTTGTTGCGTAGTTAGAGGGAGTTTCAAACAATCCAGCAAGGAAAGAGTTCTTTTGTATAAAATCCTGAAAGAGTTTTGATTCCCGTAACAAGGCTAACACTTTCTGTTCCGCTTTTTTGGGGTCTTTCAACGCTTCCTTTACTTCTTTCACCTGCTGACTATAATAGAACACAGTCTTATTGAGTTTCATCAGATCCTTGTTCAGCGAAGTATACCTACTTAGTTGCTGTTTGAGATACTCCTTACGTTCCCGGATATACTTTTTAATATCTTCTGTTTGCTGTACTTTATTATTAAACGCTGAGACTTTGGAAGATACTTCGTTTACTTTATCCTTTAGTTCTTTGGATTTATTCACCAATTCTTTTCCTTCTTTCAGAAAGGCAACACTGTTCGTAAGCGTATCGAGGTATGGGATATAATCACCTGAGAATGCTTTCCCCACTTTCTGCACATTCCCTTTTACATTCTCCTGAACTTGTTGATAGTGGTTAACTGATTTAGAAAAGATATTATTCGCAGCAATGGAGTCGATCTTATAGAGCTTTTTATACAGCTTCTGTTCCTGCTTCTCTAATTTTCGAATTGTTTTCTCGGTGAGGTTGGAAATATGTTCATCTGTTTGAGAGACTTTTTTCTCAACAATTTTAATGTAACTGGTAATAGATTTAGATGAGAGAGAATCTGCTGAAGTTTGCGCCAGTAGTAGATTTGAAAATACCAGACAAATACTTAGAATAAGTGCAAAGCATGTATTAGCAGCAGTTTTTCTCATAGTAATGTTTAGGTAAAAGCGTGTGTTTGAAATCTAAGCTATACACTGAAAATGATAAAAGCAAATGCTTTAGAATATTTATTTTTTGTTAATGCCCTTGTATTTCTCAGTATCAATTGATTCATAAAAGCATATCTATGAGATGCAATACAAACAGCATTTCACATACTCACTGTCATGAATACATGAAAACACTTAGTCAAACTTTTTAACTCATTGATAATACGTCACCTCCCTATCTGCTTCGCTTTGTTATTTGATTGCATCGCTCCGACCACTCCCCAGATCATACTAATAATCCAGGTGATGATTGGGCCAATGAGTGGAAGTATGAAAAAAGAAATGATTGCAGCAATGATCATGACTAGGCTGCCTACCACACTGCCATAAAGCAGACCTATAAGGCCAAATAAAAAGGTGAGGACAAATGAAAGAACTGTGCTTTTGGGTTGAGTGACTACAAAAACAGTATGTTATTGTGTTGGTGGTTGCTCCAAGTTATGTATTGATTTTGGTTATTGATTAGAACCCTTTCTTAGGTTTCAATTCTTTGACTTGTGTTTTGAGAGAGCCAAATTCTTCGGGACTAAATTGTGCTGCCATCTTTTCCATAATGACACTATTTTGTTATTGCAGTCCTTTGCCAATTGCATTGTATACTCCTGGGTCATTAAGAAATTGTTTGTCACTGACTGCAGTGCTGTAACGGTTGGTGGTAGCAATCGGGATATTCTCAACATTAGGAATATGTACTGATTTAGATCAAATCTTTTCATTAGTCAATGGTTCTACGCCAGAGATATTAATCTTAATTCGCTGCCGAGTTTCCGCAGCTCTCAGGCATTATTTCAGATGGTATTATATGACGGCAGTAGTACCTACCTTCATCGACATTAATGCCCATCTTCAGCAAGAAATGAAAGCTAAATGTGTTTACTCACTTTTGAAAAAATAACATCGTCCAGTTGCATAAGTATATTTACCGGATCAAAATAAACGATCCCCTTCTGCTGACTTGTTTTGAAGTTGTGATATCGGTATAAGTAAGTGTCCATACATAATTACCGGCTTCCTGTGGTAAACCTTTAAATGTTCCATCCCATTGCTCCAACCAATTCTTCGATTCAAAAAGCAGGTTGCCCCATCTGTTGAAAATACGAAAAACAAAATCACCCGCAATCACAGCGTTTAAAGGACCAAAGAAATCGTTTAACCCATCACCGTTAGGAGTAAATGCATTGGGCACATCAATACGACAGGTTTTTACAACAGTAATTGTTTTCTCTATAGTTGAACTGCAACCCAGATCATTGGTAATCGTGTAGCGAATTTTAAATTTCTGATCCAGCGTTGAGGTTGGATATAAATGCGGAAGCGGGATAGAATCGGTACTGGTTTGTCCATCGCCAAATTCCCATAAAAAACTGAATGACCGTTCACTTAAGGGTAAAGGATTAACAGCAACCAAACTATCCGGACAATGAAAGGGATTAACAGCAAAATCGGCTTTGATGAAATTATCGAGGTTAATTGTTTTTGTAACCGTATCTCTGCAAAATCCGTTCGATACAATTAAAGTGGCTGTTTTAACTCCAAAGGTTCTGTAAATCACCTGTGCATTCTGATTGATGCTTCCACCTGCCGATCCAAAATTCCAAAGCCAACTGTTGATTTCATTTCCGCCGGGATGTGTATAATCAACCGTATCTGCTAAACAACCAAAAAGAATATTGAAATTAAAATCTGCACTCACCGTATCCTTTACAGAAAAACCTAATTGAGAAACAGGTGTTACCTGATTACACTCATCAATAATTGTGTTACCATCAAAGCCCTGTCTTAATGTAATGATAAAAGAACCTCTTGTTTTCAAAGGCTGCGCAAACGAAACAATGATATCGGATGTAAGACCATCAGCATTACAATTACCTCTTGCACCAGTTATGGTTACAGGATAAGTGCCTGCAATACTAAAATCGCTTCCACCCGGATCAATGGAACTGCAACGGATTAATTTTTTAAATACAAACCTTACTTCATTTGGAGAGCATGTTACCGGAGCAATACTGTCTAATCTGGTTGGCTGGGGAATTTGATAAGAAAAATTCAACACATCTGTTGTTGGAATTGCTCTGTCGCACAAATCTACAATCGTGTTATTATCGGTTCCATTTTTTAATCGTAATGTATAATTGCCGGGTGGTAATGGTTGAGATAACGTAATAATCACAGAATCTGTTTCAAAACTGTTGTTACATCCAATGGGCCGCATGCTTACTGCTGTAATACCACCGGGAAATGAAACCACATCCGATCCATTTAAAGCAATGGAAGAGCATTTCATTTTTTTATTCAGCTTCAACCGTAATTCATCGCCACCACAGTTTGGTTTTACATCCTGCATCAAGGGTTCTTTTGGATCGGTAATAACAGCTGTGCCGCCACTGAACGATAAACGATAACCTTGTTGTGAATTTGAAAAATTGCTCACCATTAATAAATACGTACGCCCTGCAACAATGTTTGGGAGCCTGCTGTACTTAGGCGGATTGTTGTTGTTAAACGATCCGCATTCAATTAAACCGTTTGCGTTTGAACGTGTGCCTGTTTCGCCTGTTAAGCCCGACCAATTAGCACCAACTACAATTGCATTATTTGTAAACACAACATCCGGATTTAATCCGGTGATATCAAAAATCTGCCAGTCATAATCGTCATCAGGATTCACCGGATTAATTGTAAGTCCTAATGTTCCGGAAGTAAAGCAAGTAAACTTATACCAAAACGGATTTACATCCTGATACGTAAGATCACTGCTGCAACCGGGCACCCGAATGACACTGTTTGTACAACTCGGTACATTGCTTTGAGAAAAAACGCTGGTGCCGCAAACCGGAAATGCAGTGGAGGGTGTTTGTCCTAATGTTGTACAAGGTTGAGCGGCAAGACTGAAAGAAAACGTAACTGCTGCTGCAAGCAACAGTAGAGGAAGTTTCGTTTTGATGAAATTAAAATATTTCAATGAAGGTATTTTCTGACCAATGTTATCTGCAAAATAAAGTTTATCAACCGAAAGACAAACAATGTTTCTGAAACGTTGCCTCATAAAAAAACCCCGATATAATAATCGGGGTTGAATTTTTCTGTGAACAGCTGAATTAAGCTATCTCAACATCAGCACCTGCATCTTTCAGCTTGCCGGCAATTTCATCAGCTTCTGCTTTAGATACACCTTCTTTAACGGGCTTAGGAGCACCATCAACTAAGTCTTTCGCTTCTTTCAAACCTAAACCGGTTAAATCTTTAACGATTTTAACTACGTTCAGTTTTGAAGCTCCTGCGCTCTTCAGGATTACGTTGAATGCAGTTTTTTCTTCAACAGCAGCAGCACCATCGCCACCACCTGCAGCAACTACTACTGCAGCAGCAGCTGGTTCAATACCGTATTCTGCTTTCAGAACATCTGCTAATTCCTGTACTTCTTTTACTGTTAAGCTTACTAATGATTCAGCTAATACTTTAATGTCTGCCATTTTGTTTTAATTTTTACCGTCTTCACTGCTTTTAGTTTGCTCCGACGGCGGTTTAAAAAAATTCGCCTTTAATTCATGCCCTCAGGCCTGGGCTTTTATGTTTGATGAAAGATCAATGACCTTTCTCTTACATCTTGATTACTCTGCAGGAGCTGCTTCAGCAGTTTGTCCTTTAGTTTCAGCGTTATGCAGCAAGGCAGCAATCACACGTTTTGCTGGAGATTGCAACAAACCAATTACTTCGCCAATCAATTCGTTCTTTGTCTTGATTTGAGTTAAAGCTTTTAATTGATTATCGCCTGAATAAATATCTCCGTTAATGAACGCAGCCTTCAACATTGGCTTATCACCGTTGCTTGCCTTGCGGAAAGAACTGATGATCATAGCAGGCTCTTTTGGATTCTCAGAAAACATCAGAGCAGTTACGTTATTCAAGGCATCAAATACACCTGTGTAACGTTCAGCATCTAAAGATTCCAACGCTTTTTTAATGAGTGTGTTTTTTGCAACCTTCATTTCAACATTCTTATCGAAACATGCACGGCGCAATTTACCAACCTGCTCTACACTTAAAGATTCTGTATCTGTAATGTAGAAGTTATTGTATTGACTGAACTTGCCTTTCAGCACTTCAATCACTTCATTTTTTTGATCTTTTGTCATGATTTTAGTTTTTATAACCCCGAAAGGATTAGTTCATGAATGATTTTGTGTCAACAGAAATACCGGGGCTCATGGTGCTTGCCATAAAAATACTTTTCAGATAAGTTCCTTTTGCAGTAGAAGGTTTTGCCTTAACAATTGCACTTAAGAACTCAGTGATGTTTTCTGAAAGTTTTTCAGGAGTAAAACTGATACGGCCAACAGAAGCATGTACAATACCTGCTTTATCAACCTTGAATGCAATTTTACCGCCCTTTACTTCATTTACAGCAGCAGCAACATCATTTGTTACTGTTCCTGTTTTAGGGTTTGGCATCAGGTTACGTGGACCTAACACTTTACCTAATTTACCAATCTTAGGCATTACAGCCGGGGTTGCAACGATAACATCTACATCTGTCCAACCACCTTCAATTTTAGTAATGAATTCATCTAAACCTACAAAGTCAGCACCTGCAGCTCTTGCATCGGCTTCTTTATCGGGTGTACAAAGTACCAATACTCTTTTCGTTTTACCGGTACCGTGAGGTAATGTTACAGTACCACGAATTGCCTGATCTGCTTTCTTTGGATCAACACCTAAACGGATATGAACATCAACAGAACTGTCGAATTTGGTGCAGTTAATTTCTTTTACGAGTGAAGCTGCTTCTTTAAGGGAATAAACTTTGTTGTTATCCACCTTAGCTTGTGCTACTTTTCTTTTTTTAGTCAGAGACATGTTTAAAAAAATTTAAGGTGAATAATTAGTTTTCCCAAGGGGCTTTACCGTCAACAGTAAGCCCAAGACTACGTGCAGTACCTGCAACCATGCTCATTGCACTTTGCAGTGTAAAGCAGTTGAGGTCGGGCATTTTGTCTTTCGCAATTTCTTCAACCTGTGCCCAGGATACTTTACCAACCTTTGCACGGTTAGGTTCTTTAGAACCTTTCTGAAGTTTTGCTGCTTCTAATAATTGTACTGATGCGGGTGCAGTTTTGATAACAAAGTCGAACGACTTGTCGGAGTAAACAGTGATCAAAACAGGTACTACTTTACCCATTTTGTCTTGAGTTCTTGCATTAAACTGCTTGCAGAACTCCATGATGTTAAGACCCTTTGAACCGAGGGCCGGACCTACAGGAGGCGCAGGGTTTGCCTGTCCGCCTTTTACCTGCAGCTTAACAAATCCTGAGATTTCTTTTGCCATTGTAAAAGTTTTTTGGTGATAACGTGGCGCTTTCAACGCCACTCCCAAACAAATAATTCTAACGATAAGAACTTTTTGGGACGGCGAAGGTAAGGCTCTTATCCTTATCAGCAAAGGATTTGAGCAATTATTTTACCCGAAAAAAACACTGCCTTGAGTTGTTTAAACCAAAACGTTGAAAGAATTAGAGTAAAAAAGTGGCCCAATCTTGTTATTGACTGCATAATTTGATTTAATTTTTCATCCTGAATCAACTATTTTAAAACCCATTTAATAACTATGGCAAAAGCAAAGAAAAAAGCAGCTAAAAAACCTGCTAAGAAAGCAATCAAAAAGAAAGTAGCTAAAAAGGCCCCGGCTAAGAAAAAAGCCGCAAAAAAAGCGCCTGCAAAAAAGAAAGCAGCCAAAAAAGCAATTAAGAAGGTTGTAAAAAAGGCAGCGAAAAAGAAAGCAGCGAAAAAAGCCCCGGTTAAGAAAGCTCCCGCAAAAAAGAAAGCAGCGAAGAAAGCCCCGGCTAAGAAAAAAGTTGCCGCAAAAAAAGCAGCCCCAAAGAAAGCGGTTGCTAAAAAGCCAGCCGCAAAGAAAAAAGCAGCTCCAAAAGCTAAACCGGTAAGTGCTCCGGCTCCTGTTCAGGCAGTATTGCCTTTGCCGGAAACAACTCCTGCACCTGCAGCTGAAGGATCATCTGAAAATCAAGGATCGTAAGTATATTATTCAGACATAAAAAAAGTCCCCATCATGAAATCATTGATGGGGACTTTTCATTTTATAAGCTGACTTATCGTTTATGCCAGTTTCTCTACCTGCATATAGTTTAATTCAACAGGAGTAGCACGCCCAAATACTTTTACAGCTACTTTCAGTTTTTTCTTTTCGTCGTTTACTTCTTCAATTACACCGTTAAAGTCATTGAAAGGCCCGTCAATAATTTTGATGGTTTCACCAACAATGAACGGCTCACTCATGGTCATACCGGTTGCATCAGCCATTTCATCTACCTTACCCAGCATTTTATTTACTTCTGCTTTGCGGAGTGCAATCGGGTTTTCTTTACCTAAGAAATGAATAACATTGCTTGCATTGCTGATGGTTTCACGAATATCATCTCCCATTTTTCCGTTTTCCACTTCAATCATCACATAACCGGGATAAAAATTACGCTCACGCACAACTTTTTTTCCATTAGCGACCTTGTATACTTTTTCAACGGGCAGGAACACCTGCTTTACAACAGTATCCCAGCCATTGCGAGAAATTTCTTTGTCCAGATACTCCTTCACCTTTTTCTCTTTGCCGCTCACGACACGAAGCACATACCACTTACTGGTTTCCACATTGGCAGTTTCTGACATGATTTATTATTTGAAAAATGAATAAAAGAATTGAAGACTGCTGGCAATACCCAAATCCATCAACCATACAATGGCTGTGATGATTAACGTGGCAATTAAAACAATCATGGTAGACTGTTGTAATTGTTGCCAGGTAGGCCAGGTTACTTTTTCAAGCAACTCACGGTATGAATCTCTAAAATAAGCGGATACTTTGTTCATTTTACTAATTTGAGAATTTGAAAATCAGCTGATTTGAAAATGAAGGAGAAAAGAAGAAAATCATGATACAATTTTCAAATTTTCAAATTAATCATTTTCAAATTTCTCAGCACGGGCACTAGGATTCGAACCCAGATCAAAGGTTTTGGAGACCCGTATGCTACCGTTGCACCATGCCCGTAGAAAACCTCCCTACTCTCCAACGGAGAGATTTGAGAGGCGTATTATTTCCAAGAACTTTTAAAAGTACAAAGTACCTATGGTTAATACCAAAGGTACTTTGTGTTTTATTTTGCTTCCACAAAGTCCCCCTTTGGGGGATTTAGGGGGCTTTATTTTATAATTTCAGTTACCTGTCCGGCACCTACTGTACGGCCACCTTCACGGATCGCAAACTTCAAACCTTTCTCCATCGCAATTGGCTGGATCAGTTTTACAGTAAGGCTTGTATTATCACCAGGCATCACCATTTCAGTTCCTGCAGGTAATTCTACTTCACCGGTAACGTCAGTTGTACGGAAGTAAAACTGAGGACGGTATTTTTGGAAGAATGGAGTATGACGTCCACCTTCATCTTTGCTCAATACGTAAACTTCACCTTTAAATTCAGTGTGCGGAGTAATGGTTTTAGGAGCACAGATAACCATACCACGACGGATATCTTTCTTCTCAATACCACGTAACAATAAACCGGCATTATCACCAGCCTGTCCCTGATCCAGTAACTTCTTGAACATTTCAACACCTGTTACAGTTGAGTTCAAAGGAGCATCCATTAAACCAACTACTTCAACTGCTTCACCTACCTTAATGATACCACGCTCAATACGGCCGGTAGCAACTGTACCACGACCGGTGATTGAGAATACATCTTCCACACTCATCAGGAATGGTTGATCAATCGGGCGGGGAGGTAAAGGAATATAGCTATCAACTGCAGCCATTAATTCTTCAACTTTTGCAACCCACTTTGCATCTTCTGCTAAAGCACCTGTTGCAGAACCCTGAATGATTGGGGTGTTATCTCCGTCGAAACCATTTTTGGTTAACAGTTCACGAATTTCCATTTCAACCAGTTCCAGTAATTCAACATCTTCTACCAAATCAACCTTATTCATAAATACAACCATGCTTGGTACACCTACCTGACGGGCAAGTAAGATATGCTCTCTTGTTTGAGGCATAGGACCATCTGTTGCAGCTACTACTAATATAGCGCCGTCCATTTGGGCAGCACCTGTAATCATATTTTTTACATAATCAGCGTGACCAGGGCAATCTACGTGTGCGTAGTGACGGTTTGCTGTTTGATATTCTACGTGTGCAGTATTAATGGTGATACCACGCTCTCTTTCTTCAGGAGCACCATCAATTTCATCATATTTCTTTGCAACGTTACCCATCCCCTTTTTAGAAAGGATTGATGTAATAGCCGCAGTTAAAGTGGTTTTACCATGATCTACGTGTCCAATGGTACCAATATTTACGTGCGGTTTTTCCCGCTTAAAAGTCTCTTTAGACATCTTATTTGTTTTTAGTTGTGTTACAAAAATTGTTAAACTATTTTATGTTATCAGCAGCAGTGCTACCATTAGCGGTTGTTGCGTCGCACATTTCATCTGTTATTTCATTGCTCATCACATCAAACTCATCGAAAATGTGTTGAGCCGTTAGTGAGAATCGAACTCACGACCTCTTCCCTACCAAGGAAGTGCTCTACCCCTGAGCTACAACGGCTGGCAGAGTGTGAGGAATCTCACATCAAATTTTTTAAAAAGAACTTTTGAGCATCTGACTCACAACCTTCCCGCTATCAGCAGGATGCTCTACCCCTGAGCTACAACGGCTGGCAGAGTGTGAGGAATCTAACATCAAATTTTTACAAAGAACTTTTGAGCGGGAGACCAGGCTCGAACTGGCCACCTATAGCTTGGAAGGCTATCGCTCTACCAAATGAGCTACTCCCGCTTATTTACTTCAAATTCAAAAAACATTTCCCCTCTTCTCTGGATCCGCCGTGGCGGATTGCCAAATGAGCTATTCCGTTTAAAATTACTAACTAAAAAAGAACCGTGGGCAGAGTAGGGTTCGAACCTACGTACTCGTGAGAGAACAGATTTACAGTCTGTCGCCTTTAACCGCTCGGCCATCTGCCCATTTATTTAAACAAAATCCCTTATCTGAGCCACTTGTCGGACTCGAACCAACGACCTGCTGATTACAAATCAGCTGCTCTACCAACTGAGCTAAAGTGGCATTTTAAAATCCCATTTATTAATTGCTTCTGTAATGAAATGTGAAATCCCGGTTCATTGAAACATTTGAGAAATCGCCAAACGTTTATTTTGAAGCAAAAAGTCAATACCACAAAGAGCTTTATCTAACGCACACAAATTCACCCCCTTTTTTGGGAAGGCAAAGGTAAAGGAAAAGACCAAATGGAAAAATTTTTACAAAGGAAAAATTATGATGTGGAAAGAAGTTGAATAACGTATAAAAAAAATCCCTCCAATTTGGTGGAGGGATTTGAGGTTAAAATGAGGTTTACAGATCGTATTGTTTTTCTTTTTTTCGTTTTAATTGTGTGATAAGAGAATCCATTGCATCGTCAAAAGACTGCTCAAAAGATTTGGACGATTGTTTTACAAATAAATGCTGTCTTGGCACATGCACTTTAATTTCAGCTACTTTGTCTTTGATGTTATGTACAACATTGTCCAGTTTCAGAAACACATCTACTTTCATGATCCGGTCATGAAAGTTATAAAGCTTCTGCACTCTCTGTTTAACATACTCGATCAGTTTTGCATCTGCGTCAAAACGTACGGTTTGGATCTTAACGGTCATAGCGTTCCAAATTTTAGCTAGTTAAAAAATAATGTGAAAGAACTGGTTTTTCTGATTTTGGGTACAGGAATTTCCAGTGCTTACAAGTTACATCAGCAGGCCGAATTATCAAAATAAATTTACCCTTATAAAAAAAAAATTTAACAGCTGTAAGTGGATAGATTTCAGTAAAAAATAAAAGCGAATTTATGTTAGCATTTTAAGCTTTAGGGTGGGCCTTTTTATGAATATCTTTTAATTTTTCAATGGTATTATGAGTGTATACCTGTGTTGCAGCCAAACTGCTGTGCCCGAGTAACTCTTTCACTGCATTCAACTCAGCTCCGTTGTTCATTAAGTGTGTTGCAAATGTGTGTCGCAGAACATGCGGACTTTTTTTACTGACAGTTGTGATCAGAGAAAGGTATTTTTTAACAACCATCTGTACATATTTTGGATAGAGTTTTTTGCCCTTCTCATTTATCAGCAAATATTCCTGAGCGGCAGAATCAAAATGCCGGTGCTTTTCTTCTACATATAACGCAAGAAGACCTTTCATCTCATTTGAAAGAGGAATCAGCCGCTCCTTATTTCCTTTACCCAGTATCTTTAAACTGCCTTTCACCAGATCTACATGCGATTCTTTGAGCGCTATGAGTTCGCTTAAACGCATACCCGAGCAATACAATAAGCTCATGATCATTTTATTCATACAGCCCTCCCAGTTGTCAGGAAATTCGATATGATTAAAGAGTAAGGCGATGTCCTTTTGCTCTACATAAACCGGTAACCGTTTGCTTTGCCGGGGCGAAACAATGGTGATCATGGGCGATACTTCTACTTTTTCCTGCCGCAACTGATACTTGAAGAATGATTTTAGGGTTGAAATACGCCTGTTGATTGTTTTGGCAGAAGCATCCTGTTCTTTTTGATGGGCCAGCCAGCTACGGATAAATGTTGGTTTTATTTCACTCAGAGAAAGCTCACCAAAATTCATTTGCAGGTAATCGAAAAAAAAGATGAGATCAATCTGGTAGGATCGAACTGTATGGGGTGAGTATCTCTTTTCGAACTTCAGATACTCCAGAAAGGAATCAAATGCTGTTGTTTGGGGATGGGTCATAATAGCAATAGCCGTAAAGTTACAAAAACCTTACGGCTATTACCGATATTCTGAAAGGGAAGAATTACTTCACTTCAATCTTACCACTGGCGATCTGTTGCTTATAAACTGCTTTCAGTACATCGCCTCTACGACGAACTGAGGGCTTTACGAATGCCTGACGCTCACGCAACTGAAGGAGAATTTTGCTTTTTTCAAACTTTTTCTTGTATTTCTTCAGCGCTTTGTCTATGTTTTCGCAGTCTTTTGAATCAATGATCAACATAATTATGATACCTCCTTTAAGGTTTTTAGAGGCGCAAAGATAGGGGTTAAAAACTAACTTTCTGCAGTTGTAGAAAGTTTTTTTGCGCAATAAGGAAAGGAAAACAACCCGGCCCGTTTGAAGCAAGGATATAAACAACAGCTCTTGCCGTACCTTCGTTCAACGGGCTGTTTAACGTTTAAAAGCAGCCCGTAAAATAGTATGTTCACTGGAATCATTGAAACGACAGGCATCATTGACGAAATAACAGAAACCGGCAGCAATAAAACTTTTTGGATCAACTCCCCTGTTTCAAAGGAGCTAAAAGCAGATCAAAGCGTTTCTCATAACGGGGTATGCCTTACCGTTGAAGAAATAAATAATAATGCCCACAAAGTAACAGCCATCCTTGAAACCCTTGAAAAATCGAATCTGAATTACTGGAAAAAAGGTGACCTTGTGAATCTGGAACGTTGTCTTGTTTACAATGGAAGACTTGACGGGCACCTGGTACAGGGCCATGTTGACAGTACAGGTATTTGCACACAAGTTGTTACATTGAACGGAAGCTGGGTTTATCAATTTCAATTCCCTGAAGAATTTGGCGAACTCATTGTTGAAAAAGGTTCTATTTCATTAAACGGTATAAGTCTTACTGTTTTTGATGTAAACAACCACTCATTTAAAGTTGCCATTATTCCTTACACATATGAGCATACCAATATGCAGCATACAAAGGAAGGGTCTGTCGTAAATCTTGAGTTTGATATTATTGGCAAGTATGTGCAGCGTACTCAACAGCTGAAAAAAGCTTAAGAAATAATGTACTATTAATTACGTTAATATTGTAATGTAACAGAACATGCTGCGGCTGTTTCGGGCATTCTAAAAACCAAAACCACGTTCAAACAAATGCCGAAATTATCTATTCTTATACCGGTATTAAATGAAGCTGAAAACATACTTCCGCTCTTTTTTGAAATAAAAAAGTATGTGCCCGAGGATTTTGAAATCATATTTATTGATGATGGCAGTAACGATTCTACATTCATTGAAATTCAACAGCTTTCAGAAAGAGATGAACGTGTAAAATGTATTTCGTTTTCACGGAATTTTGGTCACCAGAATGCATTGATGGCAGGGATGGATTATGCAACTGGTGGATATATTATTACAATGGATGGCGACCTGCAACACCCGCCCTCCTGCATTCCTGCAATACTTCAACACCTTGAAAACGGTTATGATATTGTTTCAACCCAACGGAGAAAAACCGAAGATTTAAATGTCATTAAAAAAATATCAACTAAGCTTTTTTACCGTCTTATCAATTTTCTTTCCGATATCCCAATAGAAGAAAACGTCTCAGACTTCAGAGGTTTTTCCCGAAAAGTGCTTTATACCATTCATAAGTTTGAAGAAAGAGATCTTTTTTTACGAGGAATTTTCAGCTGGATTGGTTTTAAAAAAATCACCATTCCTTTTGATGCCCCATCACGCCTTCACGGAAACAGCAAATACAGTTTTATGCATATGGTAAGGCTTGGGCTGAGAGGCACCACCTCTTTCAGTTTTAAACCACTCCGTATTTCTTTACTTATCGGCACTTTTGTTTCGTTTATATCGTTTTTCTTACTGGCACTTGTGCTCATTAATTATTTTCAGGGAAAAACAGTTCCTGGCTGGGCTTCTATTATGACAGTGGTAACGTTTATGGGTGGCATTCAGCTTCTGGTTATTGGATTGATGGGGGAATATATTGCCAGCCTTTTCAGAGAAAGTAAAAAACGTCCGTTGTATATCATCAATGAAAAAATTAATGTAGATTAAAATGCATCCCAATCTCCGGTTTGGCAAAACCAGTTGTAATTCTGTCCATCATCACTCATCTTTTTCAGATAGCCCATCATGCGTTGTTTTTTGGGCATCAGCATTGAAGGAACTTTAAAAAATCCTTGAATTAGCTGATCCACAACGTTGCTTCCCACAGTAAATATTCCTGCTAGTGAACATTTTTCTGCATTTGCTACTTCCTGAATAAATGCAAACAGCTCCCTCTTTGCACTTTTATTAACAGCGTGCAGCTCCATAATAAGCAACAGCTTTACACCTTTTACAAATACAGAACGAACAACTACATTTCCGGTAACCTTCTCACCTGCAACAACAGAAAAAGTATAATAGTTTGCATACGGATGCTGCTTATACCTCCAGTTCATATAGGCAGCATCTTTGTACAGCATGACATTACTGTTTGCTGTAATTGAACCTGCATAGATATCCTGTGCTTCATTATAGTTATCAAATGGCTGTAATAAATTGAACTTTGCTGTACGATGTTTAAAAAGTAATTTGATATAAAAAGGCAGATCAGCCAACGGCTGAAAGCCAAGCCTAATTGTTCCTTTCATACTGCTATGATTGGGAAACACATAAATCATCTCTTCAGGAAGTAACGTGTCAATTAAGGCCTGCATACAGGCATGAAACAAACCTCTTTGCCTTGATTGAGGTAATACAGCGGCTTCAGTAAAATGCCAGCTCTTAAAAATTCTTCCTTTGCTGATTAAGTTTACGGGATACATAGCAACAGATGCAAGTATTTGTCCATTCTCTGTTGCCAATGCAATTCTTGCTTTTCCTGCAGGGGTATTATACTTCCATTGAAAAAAAGCCGGCATTATAAAATCATTACTGACTTTATTTTTATGAAGCAGTTTTTCAAATGCAGCCTGCTGCAGTTGGCAGTACTGCTGCATGTCAAGCTCATCAGGACCCGTGATATGAATACGAACTTCCTGATTCATCCTGAAGTTGTTTTAATGCTTCCCATTCTGTTTTTCTTTTTTCATCTATAAAAAAAAGTTTCCCTCCGTTAAACGACGCCCATCGTTCCATTTCTGCTGCTGTTGACTGACCCGGGTGAACAATCACTTCCAAAGAAAGTACATTCCGCTTTTTAGCTGCAGCAATAGCTTTTCTCAGTACAGCAATTGAAATATGATTTGAATACAGCACGCCAAATGTTTCCTGAGACAATGCAGCAAACTGTATTTTCTTTTTTCTGATCTTCCATTTACAAAATCTCAACAGAATCAATTTAATCATATTCACATAGAATAGAGGTTTAAACAGATCCCGAGGGGAAGCAAGAAAGAAAGCTTCGTTCACAAACCGCACATAATGAATTTGATATTTTTTTGCCAGTTCAACTGCAATTTCAAAAACTGCCGGAAGCATATGAATGTGGTTGTGGCCATTAATTGCTGTGATTTTACGTCCACCTGAATTTTGCTGAATAAAATTCAATTGTGCATCCCACTCCTCTTTTACCTGCTGTAAAAATTGCTTCCTTTTTTCGCCACCTCTCAACAATAAAAACAACGCCTTTGAAAACCGAACGTTTAAATGGCCATTGGCATCGGCTATAATGGAACTGTGTGTATTTGTTCTAAAAGATAACCCATCTGTAAGATTTAAATGGGCAGATAAAGTACAAGCGATCTGTTGATGGTTCTCCAATGCATCACCGATCATTTTACTGCATGCTATATTTGCAACTATACCAAAGCCATGGATCATATTCTGCTGCCATGCATCTGCAATCATATGAGTAGCCGACTCTCCTATCCCCGCATCATCGGCATGCAACAGAATTTCCATGCTTTTTTTTATAAAAATAACAACTTCATTGCAGCTCTCTGCTAAAATCAAATCTCTACTTGAAGCTTTCTTTCAATATTGAGAGGTAATTGTATATTTGATTGCATACAAATAAAAACCGTTTGTGAAAAAAGCAACCCCGTTTCTATACATTACTCTGGTCTTTTTGATTGCTTTTTTACCAATCCTGAGCTTTGTCTTTGCATTAAAGAATGATTTTTTTCTTGGATACTTTCCACCCAAATTTTTACTGAGTGAAACAATCAGCAGCGGGCAGTTTCCATTATGGAATCCATATATTTCGTTTGGGCTTCCTTTTTATGCAGATATGAACGGCGCCTACTGGAACCCCATTACATGGCTGATTGCAGGCACAACGGGATATAATGCATATACCATTACCATAGAGCTATTGGTCTATATCCTCATTGGCGGTGCAGGCATGTTTAAACTATCAGGATTCCTTACTCAAAACAAATACATACAACTATCTGCAGCCTTTGCCTATATGTGTAATGGATTTGTTATTGGCCACCTCCAGCATCTTAACTGGATCAGCGCTGCTGCATTTATCCCCTGCTGTATTTGGGGACTTTTGAAAATAAATGAATCAGCATCATTAAGAAATATCAGTATCACTTCCTTATTTTTTTACTTTCTCCTTTCCTCTTCCCACCCGGGTATGATCATCAGCAGTATCTATTTTTTTGGAGCATTTATTATATTTCTTGTTTACAACCGTTACCACAATTCTGAAAAAAAAATTATCAGGGCTGCAAAACCATTTCTGCTTTTATTTGGCTTGACAGTAGTTCTATCGGCAGGATTAATAGCGGGATACACTGATATTCTGCCTTATTTTGCCAGAAGCGGAAAAGTTGATTTATCGTTGTCTCTTTCACAGAATACAAGTATTGAAAGCTGGGTAAGTTTCCTGCTTCCTTTCAGTACAGTAAAAAATCAGGCTTTTTTTGAAAACGATATTGCTTTACGAAATAATTATATCGGCATCCTTTATTTTCTGTTTTTAGTCTTAACATTCATTACTGCTAAAACAAAAATGCAATGGTTTTTTTTACTTACCGGCATATTCTTTCTGCTACTTTCGCTGGGTGGAGGATTTAAACTTTTTGCCCATAGTTATTTGCCGTTGATTGGTTATGTAAGAGTAAACGGCGAATTCAGAATTTTTGCATTGATCAGTTTTTTAATTACAGCAGTCAGTTGTTTTCATTTCTATGCAGCTAACCCCGCAGAACTAAAAAGAAAAATGAAACCGGTTTTACTACTCACAGCTGTATTTTTCATTGTGACTTTCATTTACAGTTTAATAAAGATATTAGAGGGAGAAACAGTCTTCACCGGAGGTATAGCTGATGTTGCAGGTAGTTGGAGAGATCGGCTTAAAAAAATCATTGATGGAGTTAGTTTTTATGATGCAGTTCTTATTCAATGCTTTATTCAACTATTGCTGTTAGGAGCATTTTGGATGGCCTTTAAAAAGTTTCATTTAAAAACCGTGGCTATGATTACAGCAGTTGATCTGATAGCCGCTACCTTACTTTGTCTGCCGTTTACCGGAGTCGGTAAAGTATCCGTTGCAAAAATCCATTCCATCCATCAACAATCTCCTGATGGCATTCCTGTTCCTTCGCTCGAACCCATGAAAGCGCATCCTGTGATTTCAAACAAAGACAGTGCGTTGGTGGGCGACTGGAGTTTCTATAATAAACAAATAGGAAAAGCAACTTCTGTTTTATATCCAGTTAAAATATCAGACAATTTGCTGTTTTATGAACAGGTAAAAAAAGACAGTTCGTTATCGGTTGCAGAGCTTCCCTTTCTTTTTCTTACGAAATCTGTCGCCGGGCCTGTGTTTACAAACCAACAAAACATCAATGCAGAAAACTTAAAAAAGTTTACCACAAATGGCATGCAACTAAACTTTGTGGCGGAGGAAAGCGGCTACCTCGTCATTCTCCAGAATTATTATCCGCACTGGTTTTACATCGCAAACGGAAACATAAACAAAGTTCAAAAAGCAGGGATAGCATTTATGGCGATCCCGGTTCAAAAAGGAGAAAACGATATCAAAGTATTTTTTCAACCAACTCTTATCATAATATTATTCTGGTTAAGTGCATTCATATTCATTTTGCTCTGTGTGTTTTTATATCTGCCAAAGTATAACCGTAAACTTGTTGTATAATTTGACTATTTTGTGTGTACAATGCGGCAAAACCAATTCATTCACAGATGACAATCCACACTGCGAAAAAAATTAAAAGCGGTATTACTTATACAGTTGTTGCATTGTTATACTGTCTGTTTCTTTCACTCATATATCAACGTACAGGCATCGTTACCATTAACGAAGCAGACAAATATATTTCAGCAGCAAAAAGATTGTTAGAGGGAGATATGATTGAAGTACTTCAAAGTTTTTTCTTTTACAGCAGTTATATTTTTTTTACAGCAGCAGGCATTTTTACAGGAGGAATAAAAACAGTTGTGATTGCTCAGGCATTGCTCAGTTTTATATCTGCCGTTTGCATAAAGAAAACAATCAACCTCTTAACCGGCAGCAACAGGCTCGCTTTTGCAGGCATGCTTTTTTTTCTTTTCAGTTATCCTCTGCAGTACTGGATCCTGACTCTTTTCAGTGACAGTTATTTTGTTTCATTGATTGGCATTACCCTTTACTATACACTCAAAAACAAATCATCAAAAGAATTTTCATTTTGGGTTTTTCTGAATATACTTTTGGTAACATCCCGCCCGCCTGGAGTCTTTTTTGTAACGATGTTTGGCTTGTATTTTTTACATAACAGCAGAATCATAGCCACGAAAAAATTGATCATAACGGGAATCGTTGCATTCGCTGTCATATATCTGAGCTTATTCTATTTGCCTGTGGAAACCAAAGGCTATATAAAACCAATTGCTGCGGGTGCTATTATTGTTGACAGTGCTGATTATGATTTACCTGCGTTTGAAGCCTCAGATAAAAGCACTCTTGCGTCAGCCTATCAATATCTTATTTCTAAACATAGTGTCAGTTATGTCGCAAAACTGTATATAAAAAAGCTGGTTTCCTTTTTTACGCTTACAAGGCCATACTATTCAAAGTTTAATAATGGCGTTTTGCTACTGCACTATTTTCTTTATCTTTTGTCTATACCCGGTCTTATTTTGCTTTACAAAAAGAACAGAGCAGTTGCATTCCTGTTTATATTCTCTATTTTCTTAGCTGCTAATCTTGTTGCACTCACTTACAATGAATGGCATTACAGGTTTACGCTTACAATTTTTCCAATTCTAATTGTACTTTCTGCTTCAGGAGTCAGTTATTTATCAGAGAGAAAGTTAAAAAACTAATTTTAAAATGCTTCTCAATTAATAGCGTAATCATTAATTGAGCTGTTTCAGAATTCAATCTTCTATATCATTTATATAAAATAGAAGCAATGCTTATTTAAGCACCATGGAATCTTTCAATAAAGGCAGCTTCTGCCCGGTTAGTTCAGAAAATATTATTCGAAACTGATTTACATTACTCATTCCATTATACCAGCGGATTGAATCCCCTGCCGGCAAATAGACAGCAGCCAATGAATTAAACTTCGACAGCTCATCTTTTTTATTTAGCTGATCTCTGAATCCATGATCACTTACTAGTAAAATAACAGCATTGCTATTTGTTTGCTTTTTAAGTTGGGTTATAAAGGAAGTTATTTTATTATTGGCATAAACAAGATACTGGAGATAAGCATCTTTTTTCTGTTGAAATGTACCACCTGTTCTTGTAAGAAAATCCATATTCAACTTTCCGCTGCTGTCAACAGCATAAGGTGCATGAGGCATCATTAAATGCATGTAACAGAATGCAGGAGTATTTTTTTTCTGTCGAGCTTCAGCAAGCACTTCATCCAATATCTGATCATTCACCAAAACCTGTTTCTTAAATAACCGTTCCAATTGCTGCTGATTGCCAAAACGCCTGGTAAGAAAGTAAGGTAATGACTCTACCACCCTGTCAAAAACTGAAGGATGCAGCAGCAGCCAATAATCAACAGGTAAAAACCGATTGGTATATTTTGACGGATAGCCATTAATCGGGAATGGAGAATAGTTGTACAGTTTGTATTGAAGCTCTCTGAATGTAGAAAATGTTTTATTGTAATAAATGCCCCGGATGCTTTCTCGGTAACTTTCATCTGCATAGGTTAGTCTTCCTGCCGAAAGCTTTACGTATTCTCCGTTAAGCATTGAAGCCATTGATAAAACAGTGTAATGGTAATTACTGCATGCATTTTTTACAACCCTGAACCCCAATGTATCTAATGAATATAAAAAACGGTTGTTTGAATAATTAAAATACTTATCCAATGTCTCACTCCCTGCATATTCATCCAGCACAATCAGATAAACCGATGGATAAATCCCTCTATGCCTTTTTGCCGGAGCAGCAGTTAAAAAAGAATCTGTTTTTTGTTGCGGGCTGACTGCTTTAACGATTAACGATAAACTCTCGAATATAACCAGTACAATCAGTAAAGCTCTGCAAAATGCCTTTAGCTTTGGCATTGGTTTGCTCCAAAAAAATACAACAGCCAGAGTGATACTTAACAAAATCAGCAGCAATAACCATTCACTGAGATGTATCCCATTTTTATGCAGGGCTACAGCAACAGTCTGTATCAAATCAAAAAACAGAAAAATGAAAAATGAAAAAAAAGTAAAAATGGCGGCTTTTATTTTTCTCTTGAATAACAGGCTTGCTGATAACCAATAGATAAACGCTGCAAGCTGTAGAGCCACGAGAGTTTTTAACACAACCAACGCAGGTAAAACTTCAAAAAAACTATTCCAACCATGCAAAACAAAAAATAAAATGAGCATTGAGAAGTAAAAAACGCCTCTCTCCTTTTTAATCTGTTTTTGTTCTGCTATCATATCATGAGACTGGTTCATCATGTAAAAAAAACCCGGCAAAGATTTACTGAATCATTTGCCGGGTGCAACTTAATTGAAAAAAAGGATTATCGCATCAGGTACATTTTACCGTAACCCTTATTAAAGAACTGATCGGTATTATCACCTTCGGCTTTGTATTTTTCGAGCCCTTTACCATTCAGGTTCGTTATAACCCTGTAAAGATAGATACCGTTGGCAAGTTTGTTTCCATACTGATCGGTTCCATCCCATTTAAAGTCGGTAATATTCCGGCCAATACGAAGTGTACCCAATTCTGCTTTTGTAATTTCTCTTACTACTTTACCTGTGATGGTTAATATCTGAATACGGATATTCTGAGGCACTTCTGAACCGGTAATCGTAAATACAAATGACGTAGACGTTGTAAACGGATTAGGATAGTTCAGCAGGTTAGAAATCATCGGCTTATTAATTACCTGGAACGAAACTTTGTATTCCAGATCACCTGCTTTATTTCCACTTCTGTCGGTACCCGATACCGTCAACTCATATTCACCATCATCTTTCAGGAATGGAAACAGATCAATGGTTGCTGCATTATCCCCATTATTTGAAAGGCTGGCCGGAGTAAACCGTACCGTATCAGAACCCGGTTTATAATCTACAATCTGTCCGTTTGCACCCGGATACTTGATTTGAATTTTCATGCCGGCTGTATCAGTTAATGCAAGGAAACGGCTGTCGTCTTTCAGTTTAACCAGGATATGTGGTTTTGAAGAAACGATGTCTCTGTTGAGAATATGCGTACCATCAAATGTTACATCAAGCCATGGCTTATAATTATCCGGCTTTACAAAGAACCCTTTGTAAACAAAGTTATTGAACAGGAACTGTTCCGTTTGATCATTATCCGGATTCACCATCAGGTAAATGGTATTTGATCCTGCCAGATCTTTAGTATCTATTGTATAAGAAACAACAATTGAATCGCCGGCAACCAAAGGTTTTTTTCTTGGAAGAATAATTTGTTTCGGCACATTATTGCGATCAGTAATAATCATCTTCAACAATAAACTATCAAATGCTGTTTCACTTACATTTCTGAATGCAATTGCAAAATCAAGCGGCTCACCCAGGTCGAGTGTATCTTTAAATCTAAACGTAAGATTGGGTGCAATTGCACCTTCAGGGGCATATGTTCCGGAGAGCTTCCAGGATGTTAACTGATGCGGCGTAATATTTATTCTGTCTGCATTATGCATCCGCAGTTTTAAATAAGGGAAGTTCTCTGCACTTACAAAACTTAATGTAGTGTCTCTGGCATCTGTTACAGTTGCCAGCAGCATTTCTGTTCCGGACAATGTTCTGCCTATAATATCAATCTTGGTTAAATCAGGAACTGCAGGTTCTACTTGTTTTCCGGTCCAGATCATATCCTTCCATTCTTTTGACGGCCCAAACCATGGAGATTCAATAAAGCCATCTGAATAAGTACTTGAAACTTCAAATACCTGTACTAATTGCAAAGTTGGCTCACCAACAGATTGAATAGGCGTGAAGGATGCATCGTTCTTCTTAAATGTATAGATGACAGGCTTACTATTTTTAAATGAATCAATTAATGTAATTCCAAATCCCTGTAATTTATGCCAGAGCGATTGACCCGGGCCAAATGTAGATTCATCGGCTTTAAGCATTGCAGCGTCAAAGTAAGGAAGATTTACTGATCCATAATTGGTCATAACTATGTAGTTCCCGTTAGGTATACTATCAAGAAAATCCATTGCACGTTTCCGGTCGGTCTGAACATAATAGTTGTATTCAAAAAACTTACGAATAGATGCCCCACATACATTACGGCTAAGGAAACGGCCAACACCAGGAGTTACATTGTAATTCTCCCATGGTTTAAGGGTCTTACCATCAAAAACATAGAACTGAACTGTTCCTCCATTACAACCATAACGTTCAATATTTTCAAAATCAATGGCAACATCCAAACTGCTTTCGTTATGGAATGGATTGATACCTGTACGGAACTGTATACGTTTAAAGGATGAATCAAAAATTAATTTCCTTGAATTGCTATCGTATAAAATTCTTGAATAACTGCTTTGTTTATGCTGGAAGAAATGAGATTGATTAAACCCTGTTTCTGTTCCCGGCAAATAAACAAAGCTGAAGTTGTTCCAGAGAATGGGTGATGCTGGCTGTGGGCGCATACCTACTCTCCAGTAATAAACAACAGAGTCTTTAAAATTAATTCCTGTTGGTTTAAATGAAATGGATCCCCCAACAGATGTAGTAGAATCTGTTTTCTTTATAGCAGAATTGAAATGCTGTGTGCTGTCTATCTCAAAATAATATTTACGGGCCGTACCCAGAGGATTGGCTGTTGAAGCATAATAAGTGATATTCTGCTTATTAATGATGGAATAATTATATGGATAAACGGGACGAATTTCATCTTCAAAAATGAAAAACTCTTTCACTACAACGTTATTTGTTTCGCATATTTCGTTTAAGCGGTTTAAAGGATCAATCTCCACTTTAATTTTATTCGCCCCTTTATCTGTAAAGGGATTAATGGGTAACTCCAGTTCAATAGAATCGGCATATGAAACATGACGGATATTCTTATCAAATACTATGGTCTTTGTTCCATTAGGACTTTCTCTGGTGATAACCACTTTCAACGAATCACCGATTGCTCTGCCGAGATTCACTAACCGGATCTTTGCTTTAAACTTATCTTCTGCAATGGAAATAAACTCCGGCTCTATTTTTACCATTGATTCTTCAATGGCATAGTCAGGCTTTTCAGAACTGTAAAACTTAATTGCCGGATCTCCATGTAATGTGATTTCTTCAAGATGCATCCGCACATAAAAATCGTTGTATGTATTTTTTCTAACCAACGTATCGTTTATGTTTGACATGATACGGCCGATAGATTTACCATAACTGGCATGTGCCATCTGATCATAAAATTCCTCTGTATACAAGTCGAGGTAATTAACAATACCAAGGTGTGTACTTGCAATGAAGGCAACCGAACCTCGCTGAGGTGTTAACACCCAATTTTCTGTAATGATCATACTTCCGGTAAGACGCAACGCATCAGACAGAAACATATTACCAGCCTGACACCCGTTAACCAAGAGAATTGGAAACTTATTAATCGCCGGATAGTTATTGGGGTTATCCAGATTATACTCCAATGTTGTAGGCGATGAGTGACCAAAATAAGTTAGCAATGAAAACCCTTCCTGAAACAACCGGGTAATATTTGCGTTGGCAATGGTTTGGATGGCCGCAACACCGGTTTTTTGCAATGAATACACTTTGGCTCCAAACAATGAATCTTTCAACACGTTTTCATACTGACTGAGGTAGAACCGTATTTGCTCTCCCAGAAAATCATTTGCACCCGATACATGGATCACATTCTTTTTCCAGATTTCATCTTCTACTTTACAGGAGTTTGAATTATAGTATGATTCATACACTTTTATTTTATCCAGATAGCCTTTTATTTCATTTCCGTTTACAACATTTATACGGCCAATGGGTATTCGTGGAATGATGTTCCCATCTTCTGATGACATCGCAATATCAGAAGCAGGGAAACCAAGCGTGGGAACCAGATTCAATAATTCGATATTCGGGTTCGCTTCTAAAATACGGTGATTTGTATACGCAACACCCTTTCCAATGATCAGACAGTTTTCGGGTTTTACTGCAAAATTGTTGTAAGCATAGCGCAAAAAGTTTTTAATAGCATACGCATTATTCTTGATTCCAAATCCAAACTGATCAAGCAGATCTTCAGCATTAAATATTTTTACATTAAAGCCGCCACCTGTTACACTGCTTCTGTACTGCTTGTACTGTTCAACCTGGTTTACACCATTCGCATCAACATACAAACGTGGATTGGAAACAATCAGATAATTTCCTTGATTTGCAGGAAGTCCATAATTGGTAAACGTTCTGCTTTTAAAAGAACTTACGTTTTTAATATTAGATGCATCCTGACTGATTAGTATTAGCTTTCTGTCAACAGAAGATGGAGGCAGCACTACTCTTACTTGTGTTGGAGATAGAATGGCAGCAGTAATACGGAGCCCGTTTGTAACATCGTATAACACGGGTGCAACAGAACCCATGTTTACATTATCAATAACAAGGTTATTTCCGGTTGCGCTTGCAGGCAGTTCAAACTCAAAGTTTGCCTGTCCGCCAAAATTAAATTGACGTGGATAGGTGAGTTCATACATACCGATTACGATCCGGTCGTTTGCATCTGCCGGACAAATATTTCTGAATTCAATAGCAGCAGTATTGGAGTTGATTACTGATAACGGAATATTACTTGCAGACTCATCAATCATGGCATTGAAGTACGACATCACCGAATCAATATAAACCGTTGTTCCGTTAATTTGTACCTGCACAGTTCGTTTATTCAATGTTCGGCCGGCAGCAGAAAACTTTAAACGAGCATTAGGCCCGGAAGGAGCTACAAATAAATTTGTTTGAGTAGATGTTAGCGGATTCGCCGGTCTGAACTCGCCACTGGTATAGCCTTCCCCTTCATCAAACGAAGATGAATACACTGTACTTCCAACCACAGCACCAAAACCGGGATTAATAATATTGCGGAAATAATTGGCTGCTTTGTGCATGAAATAACTTTCGGCAGGCAAGGGAGAACTGAGGTCGTTAGCTGTTGTAACCAAACGACGGTTTGCACTTGCTGTAGGGTTCACTGTTAAAAAGAAAGCAGCCGTATCGGTAAATAAACTCCAACGATCGTTTATCTGATACTGTGGTTGCAGATACATTCTTCTCTCCCATTTTCCATCATTCGATTCACCCCAGAATTCAACATAACCATCTGCAGGAAGTACACCGCTGGCTGCAGAAGTATAGATGGGCACCTGTTTACCATGGCGCCACAATTGAAAATGAGCAGCATCGCTTCCGGCAATACCCATGGCAGCTAATTGTGCCTGAGAAATACGGTACACACCCGTTGAACCTATACTGAACTTGTAATAGGTTTTACTGAAATCAATCCACTCATTCATGTAAGTCTGCGCTTGCATGGAAGTGAATGCACACATCAAAATAACAGTTGAGAGTAGGAGTCGTTTCATTTTGCTTTCTTATTATTTTTCTTTGGATTCTTGTTTGTTTTCAAAAGGTCGAGACGTAGAGAAATGATATGGGTATATAACGGATTTGACTGGTTCGCCAGATTTGTAAACGCATAATCTACAAAAAAAGATTTGCCGAGTTTAAACCCTGCTCCTGCTCCCGGCTGGTAAATCCATACTTTCTTTTGGTTGAGTGTGTCTCCATCGGCAAGGGCTCGTTGAAAGTTATAAACCCCTCCACGCAAAAAGAATACATCTTTAATATTTAACTCAGCACCAATGCGTGGATCACCACTTAAAACACTTGAGCTGATGAGGTTGTTTCGCTGGCCATCGAACGTCAGTTCAAGGTTGGCCTCTGCTTTTAACTTAATGCCTTTGGATAACCTGAAATCATAAGCCCCGCCAACAATCAGCCTTGGCGCAGTTAACTCTGTTGAGCGGATGGGAATATCATTATTGGTGAGATATAATACTTCTTTTTCACGCTCAGTAAATGTAAACGACCAGGTATTAAAGGTGGTAGTGATGTCTCTTGCAGCCGCACCAAAGGACCAGTTCTTCCCTTTCATTTGAAAGCCGAGATCAATTCCAAATCCCCATGCTTTTGCAAAACTTCCTACACTGCGGTGAATCACTTTTGCGTTCATCCCCACACTCATGCTCTTCTCTTTTGTTTCTTTAATTTGTTGCGCAACTGAAAGGAGAAATGCATAATCGGCTGATGAAAAAGAACGGATATTGTTATAGTTGATGCTGCCATCAGGTTCTACCAGAAAAAGCGTATTCGGAATATCATCTACTGCAAAACGCAATACAGAAATTCCAATGGTGCGTTTATTATTCGCTACAGGAATTGCCAGGCTTCCAAAATCATATTTACCAATGCCGGCAAAATATTCCGCACGCATTAAGGAAATAGAAGGGTCTTTTTTTACGCCTGTTAAACCCGCCGGATTCCAGTAACCGGCTGTAGCATCACTTGCCGATGCAACCTGTGCTCCGCCCATTGCAAGACCCCGGGCACCAGCGCCAATGTTTAAAAATTCGTTGGAATACTTCCTGAACTGTGCACTTACAGACAGGCTGAGTAACAGGGAAACGGACAATAGTAAGGTGGATCGGGTGATCATCCAGTTAGTTTTCAGATAAACAATTAGTTTTATAGAGGCTCTCATCTTACTGAAAGCTGCTTAAGGCTTAACAAATGTAAACATTATCCTGCCCAAAGCAAAGTTCTGTTCAAGAAAGAGCGAACGAATACAAACGTTGAGTTTCAGTGATTATTGCTTCTTTTTTCGAAAGATGGGCGCTACTGCCCTACTTTTGCCCAAAATTGCAGCGAATACTATGAATTTGATCGAAGAACTCAGTTGGAGAGGTATGATTCAGGACATCATGCCGGGAACAGCAGAACAATTAGCAAAAGAACCCACTGCAGGCTATGTTGGTTTTGACCCTACTGCCGACAGCCTGCACATTGGCCATCTTGTTCCTGTGCTCCTCCTACGCCATCTTCAAAATTACGGCCATAAGCCCATTGCTCTTGTCGGCGGGGCGACAGGTATGATTGGCGACCCCAGCGGTAAAAGCGAAGAACGCAATTTACTGGATGAAGCTACACTTTCACACAATGTTGAGGCTTTAAAAAACCAGTTGAGTCAATATATCAACTTTACTCCCGGCAAACCAAACAGTGCCGAAATGGTGAATAATTACGACTGGATGAAAGAGTTTTCGTTCATTGGTTTTTTGCGGGATATTGGCAAGCACATCACCGTGAACTACATGATGAGCAAAGACAGTGTAAAAAAACGTATTGAGGGCGATACAGGAATCAGCTATACCGAATTTGCATACCAACTGTTACAAGGCTACGATTTTTTGTGGCTTTACCAGAACAAACAATGTAAACTGCAAATGGGTGGCAGTGATCAATGGGGAAATATTGTAACCGGTACCGAACTCATCAGAAGAAAAGCAGGCGGCGAAGCATTTGCGTTTACCTGTCCGCTGATCACCAAAGCTGATGGCGGCAAGTTTGGTAAAACAGAAAGTGGTACCGTTTGGTTAAGCGCAAACAGAACAAGTCCTTATCAGTTTTATCAGTTCTGGTTAAACGCAGGTGATGCAGATGCAGAGAAATGGATTAAAATATTCACCTTCCTTTCTAAAGAAGAAATTGAAGGGTTGATTGAAATGCATCAGAAAGATCCATCAAAACGATTGATTCAAAAAAGACTCGCAGAAGAAGTTACCAAATTTGTACACGGTGATGAGGAATTGAAAGCTGCTATTGAAACAACTGAAAAATTATTTGCCAATCAAAATGCATCGGCAGAAAGTTTAAGTATTGAAGACTTAGAAGGTATGGAGGGTGTAGTGAAATTTGATTTCTCAGCAGATAAATTAAAAGAAGGCATTGATATTGTTTCTTTTCTTGCAGAAACAACCATCTTCCCCAGTAAAGGTGAAGCCAGAAAAACAGTACAGGGCGGTGGCGTAAGCATTAACCGTAAAAAAATTGATGCCATTGATTTTACAGTTAACGATACACTGTTACTGCATCAAAAATATCTGCTGGTACAAAAAGGAAAGAAGAATTATTATCTGGTAAGAGCAGTTTAGTACTGTTGCATTACGTTCCATATTACATCGGCAACCAACTGGTTGCCTTTGTTATTTAAATGAACCCTGTCTGTGGTTAAACTTCCACGATCGCTGTTAGCCTTATTGTTGACAAGATTATAATCCAGAAATGCTTTTCTGAGATCAGCAAGAGGAAGTTTATTTTTTACTGCAAGTGAACGGATGATGTTGCTGTAAGCATTTAAATCTCCATCCTGCGGATTACTGAAATCTGTTTTTTCACCAATCACAGCAGGAGTGCATAAGATGATTTTAATCTTTTTTTCTTTCAGCCTGTCAATAATTGCCTGATAAAATTTTTCAAACTTATCTGCATCGGTTCCTGTACCGAAAGAGTTTTTATGCCATACATCATTTACTCCAACATATACAACAACCATATCCGGAAGCCTTGCCAGCACATCCGCATCCATCCGCAAAAACAAATCATACACTTTATTTCCACCAATGCCTGCACCTGTTAATTCATAAGCAACATTTGTTTGCAGTTTGCTTATGCTGTCTATCCGCATAATATAACCGCCGGGTTTAACTCCTGCTTCGGTAATGGAATCGCCAAAGAATACAACCCTCATTTTACGTGGTTGAGCAAATGCCATGAGAGATAAAATACATAAACAGACAGCTATTTTTTTCATAAACAGAATTTGAGAAATCATTTATGCAGCTATTCAACATCAACCTGTTTTTTAATGAGAGCACCTTCAGCAGCTTCCACCAGAAACTTTCGCTCTTTTACAGTATAACCATTTCCTTTTTCACAAAAATGAACTTTCAGATTTTCAATACCAATGGGATTGCCATCCGGTATATCGGCAATATTGGAATAATTAATTTCATGCCCATCAATAATAATCACTAATCCACTTCCTATTGCTTCCATATGATTACCGCCGAGGATGAGCATACCGGTGTCTTCTCCCAACCCTATTCCAATACAGGCTGGGTTGCTGGTAATTGCCTGTGCAAGACGAACAAAGCGGCCACGTTTTTCAAAATGACTGTCAATAATTACATCATCAATAAAACCAAGTCCTGTTGTCATTTTCACTTCACCTTTTAAATGTGCACGGCTGGCATTGCCTTCATAAATCATGGTATTACTCATAGCCATTGCACCTGCAGAAGTGCCTGCAACAACAAATCCTTCTTCGTTGTGATAACGTTCCAGTACCAGTTTTAAAAAATCAGTACCGCCGAATATACTCGATAACCGAAGTTGATTACCTCCGCTGAACATCACCGCATTACAGGTTTTGATCCGTTCCAGAAAATCAGTCTGCATGGCATCTGCACGGTTACGGATATGCATCACACCAATGTTGGTACAACCGAGTTTACCAAATGCATTCATGTAGTTATCACCTACTTCAAACGGAATCATTGATGCGGTTGTGATGACTTCAATGCGTGATGTAAATCCACCTGCCTCATCAACAATGCGTTTTAATATACCAAGCTCAAAAAAATTGAGATTATGCCGGTGAATTATTTCAGGTTCCTGATCGGTTCCTTTATCTTCTGCGCCTCCAATTGCAATTAACTTTCCTTTGGGATACTGCAAAGCAAGTATTTTGTGGTTCGCTTACAAAAATAAGGGAAATATTTTCCTGTGTATGTCCGGTTTATCTGCGGGCATCAGATAAAATTTGATATATTCGGAATCCTGAGTAATCAAACCTATTTGTATGCAAATTCTTGAATTAAAAATTTTACGTGGACCTAATTACTGGAGTGTACGCCGCACCAAGCTCATTCAAATGAAATTAGATCTGGAAGAGATGGAGCAATCTCCAACGAATAAGATCCCCGGTTTTCGTGAACGTTTGGAAAAATTATTCCCCAGCATGTACTCACATCGCTGCAGTGTTGGTGAGCCAGGTGGTTTTTTTAAACGTGTAGATGAAGGCACATGGATGGGTCATGTAATTGAACATATTGCACTGGAGCTGCAAACACTGGCCGGAATGAATACAGGGTTTGGACGAACCAGAGGTGCCAATGAAAAAGAAGGTGTTTACTATGTGGTGTTTACTTATCTGGAAGAAGATGCAGGCATTTATGCTGCAAGAGCGGCAGTACGTATTGCTGAAGCATTAGCAAAAGATGAACCTTATTCTTTAGATGAGGATATACAAAAGTTAAGAGAGATCCGTGAAGACACGAGACTCGGTCCTTCAACAGGTTGTATTGTGGATGAAGCTTTGAAAAGAAATATTCCTTACATCCGTTTAAACAAACAGAGCCTTGTACAACTCGGTTATGGTGTACATCAAAAACGGATCCGTGCAACCATTGCTTCCACTACTTCGAACATTGCAGTTGATATAGCCTGTGATAAAGAAGAAACCAAGATGTTGCTGGAAGCTGCAGAAATTCCTGTGCCAAGAGGAACAGTAGTTCGTACTGAAGTTGGATTGGATGAAGCCATTGCAAAATTTAATTACCCATTGGTGATTAAACCAATTGATGGCAATCATGGAAAAGGAAACACGACCAACATTACGAATAAAGAGCAGGCATTAAAAGCATTTGAAGCAGCAAAGGCATACAGCCGGAGTGTAATTGTTGAGCGATTCATTACAGGTTTCGATTTTCGTATTCTCGTCATCAATCATAAATTTATTTGTGCTGCATTACGCACACCTGCAAGTGTAGTTGGTGATGGTGAACACACCATTCAATGGTTGATTGATGAAACCAACAAAGATCCCCGTCGTGGTTTTGGACATGAGAAAGTGCTGACACAAATCAATGTGGATGGCAGCACGATGAAAATGCTGGAAGAAAAAAATTATACGCTTGAAACGATTCCTCCTAAGGGTGAGCTGGTATTGTTAAAAACAACTGCTAATCTTTCAACAGGCGGCACATCAACAGATGTTACAGATGAAGTACATCCTGCAAATATTTTTATGTGCGAACGTATCAGTAAAATTATCGGACTGGATATTTGCGGCATTGATATTATGGCAACAGACCTCCGTACTCCTGTGAATGAAAACGGAGGAGCGATACTGGAAGTAAATGCAGCACCCGGTTTTCGTATGCATATTGATCCTGCAGAAGGGTTACCACGCAACGTTGCAGAACCCGTGATTGATATGCTGTTTCCTAAAGGCAGTGTGGGACGAATACCAATTATTGCCATAACAGGTACTAATGGCAAAACAACTACTACACGTTTAACCGCACATATTGCAAAGAGTGCCGGTAAAAAAGTAGGCTACACAACAAGCGATGGTGTGTATATCCAAAATCAATTGATGATGAAAGGTGATTGTACAGGACCTGTCTCATCAACCTTTGTATTAAAAGATCCCACTGTTGATTTTGCTGTCCTTGAATGTGCAAGAGGTGGCATATTAAAAGCAGGTCTTGCATTTCAGAATTGTGATGTGGCCATTGTTACAAATGTTGCGGCAGATCATATTGGTTTGGGCGGTATCAACACTGTTGAACAAATGGCAAAAGTAAAAGCTGTTGTTCCTGAAACGGTGTTTCCTCATGGCTATGCCATCTTAAATGCAGAAGATGATTTAGTGTACGCTATGAAAAAAGATCTGAAATGCAATGTTGCTTTGTTTAGTATGGAAGAAAATAATCCACGCATTAAAGAGCATTGTGAAAAAGGTGGTTTGGCTACAGTGTATGAAAATGGTTTTATCAGCATCATGAAAGGCACCTGGAAAATAAGAGTAATGCCTGCAAAGGATATTCCACTCACTTACGAAGGAAAAGCAGTGCACAATATTGCCAACTGTTTACCTGCTGTGCTGGCCACATATTTATACAGAGATATCAGTATTGAAGATATCAGACAGGGACTCCAAACATTTATTCCGGGCGAAAGCTTAACACCGGGCCGCTTAAACTTTTTTCACTTTAAGCAATACACTTTTCTTGCAGATTTTGCACACAACCCTCACGGTTTACAACTGCTCTGCGATTTTATACAAAAACTGGATTACAAATACAAAGTGGGTGTAATCAGCGGAACCGGCGACAGAAGAGATGAAGACATTCGTGAACTGGGAGCCATCAGCGCAAAATATTTTGATGAAATCATTATCCGATGCGATAAAAATTTAAGGGGCCGCACTGCCGATGAGATTATTGGACTTTTAAAAGAAGGAATTGATTCAGTCAACCCTAACATCCCAACAAAAGTGATTGCCAACGAAAACGAAGCATTGGAATACATTTATGCCAATCCTGTGCAAGGAGCTTTGTACACCATCATGTGCGATGTGGTGGCTGGCGCACTGGATAAGATCAGAGAATTAAAGGCGAGGGAAGGAAATGCTGCCTGATGCAGATAAATTTTTTGGTTCATCTTGCTTACCGCCTTATTTTTGCAGCCCCAACAACGCATCTGCATGATTGGGATACCGAAAGGTAGATTGGCCTATAGTATAATGGTAGTACGACAGATTTTGGTTCTGTTTGTCTTGGTTCGAATCCAGGTAGGCCAACAAAGCTGCTTTTACAAGCAGCTTTTGTTTTTAACGGAATCGCTCCATTCTTCAAAAACCAAAAAAATCAACAGATGAAAAAAATGATCCTGACTGTTTTCATTGCTGCACTTACTGTTGCGTTTGCAAATGCACAGGTGAAAATGGTATTGCTGGGAGGTGTAAATGCATCCAATGTACGTTCTGCCGGTATTGACAGCAATCAGCAGATTTTTTCTTCTACGGCCGGTATTGCTGTATTAATTCCTGCCGGGAAAAAACTCTACATTAAACCTGAAATACAGATTGGCAAAAAAGGCTATCAGATAGTACAGGAGAATGCAGGCAATGCAAATTTTTCAAAGGAATTTAAACAGGAAATTAATTACATCGAGTTTCCGGTAGAGCTGGTATATCCTTTAAAATTGGGCGGTGGTGAATTGATGATTGCTGCAGGACCCACATTTGCAGTTGCATTAAAAGGCAAACAAACAAAAGCAACGGTTATTAACTTAACCAGAGATGAACGTATTACTAACCTTTCATTTGGAAACGGCGCAGATGAATATAAACCTTTGGATATAGGCGGCAGAATAAATCTGCTGTATGCGTTTGATTTTGGATTACTGTTGAAAGCAGATTATAATTATGGTTTTACCAACTTAAGTAATAACAGTACTGAATATTACAACAATAGCTTTGGGTTTTCAATTGGATATATTTTCCCGATCGGGAAGAAAAAATAATTGGTTTTTATGAACCGATCCTGAGTTGATCCATACATTTTTGCAAACTGTCTTTCCATGCAGGCACCTGTAATTGAAAGACAGTTTTTATTTTATCCTTATTAAGTAAAGAAAATTTCGGGCGCCTTGCGAGTGTAGGATACGCTGAAGTAAGAATAGGATGAACAACCGTTTTGCTGCCCGACATTTCTTTAATCGCCAGTGCAAATTCATACCAACTGATCTTTCCTTCGTTGCTGTAATGATAAATTCCACGCTCCCATTTACCTGAAGAAATAATATCCATGATCGCTTTCGCTAAATCAGCAGCATAGGTTGGAGAACCAATTTGATCACTCACCACATTTAGCTCATTCCGTTCATGCATTAACCGCATCATTGTTTTCACAAAATTGTGCCCAAATGAAGAGTAGACCCATGAAGTGCGGATGATGATCGCATCATCATCTTCTTTCATGCACAATTGCTCTCCTAAAAGTTTTGATTGTCCATACACATTGATGGGCCCTGTTGCATCGTCTTCTTTGTAGGGCGTTTCACTATCACCATCAAACACATAATCCGTTGAAATGTGCACAAACTTTGTTTGATATTTTTTACAAATGGCCGCCAGATTTCCAACTGCTTCACCATTAACCAGCATTGCCATATCCTGCTCTGCTTCTGCTTTATCAACTGCTGTATATGCAGCACAGTTGATGCAGTATTGCGGTTTTACTGCAGCAAAGAAATTCTCAACCAATCCAAAATGATGCAGTTTTAAATCTTCCCGTGAAGCAAATACAAAATTGAATTGCGAATAGTGATCAGCAATCTGTTTCAACTCTTTACCAAGCTGACCATTACTGCCCGTAACAAGTATAACCGGCTTTTCCATATAAATTTTTAAAAGAAGCTGTCTTCGCTGAGATCAGCCAACGCAGCATTCAATTGATCTTTTTCTGAAACAATTTCTTTTCCTGCTTCAATCTTCCAATCAATCTTCAGCGTTGCATCGTTGTACAATAACCCGCCTTCGCTTTGTTTATTGTAAAAATTATCGCACTTATACAATACTTCTGCTGTTTCACTTAACACAGAAAAGCCATGTGCAAAACCACGTGGCACCAGCAATGCATTGTTTTTCTTCGAGTTTAATTCAACAGCATACACCTGTTTGAAAGTGGGCGAATCTTTACGCAGATCAACAACAACATCTAAAATGATTCCACTTAAACAACGAACCAGTTTCGCCTGTGCGTGTTCACCCTTTTGAAAATGCAGTCCACGAATAACGCCATAAGCAGAACTGGATTGATTATCCTGTACCCAATTATAAAACAGCCCTTCTTTTTCAAAAGACTGTTGATTGTATGATTCAAAGAAATACCCCCGCTCATCGCCAAATACATTTGGTTCAAATACCACTAAGCCGGGGAAACCTGTTTGTAAAAAGCACATAATTATGTAGGATGTATGATTTATGATGTCTGATATAAGGCCTCAAATCATAAATCCTACATCAGACATCAGACATTATTTCTTACCTCTTCTCATACTGCACATCATAGTAATTCTGATAATCGCCACTTGTTACATGATTAATCCATTCTTCATTACTCAAATACCATTCTACTGTTTTTTCTAACCCCTCTTCAAATTGCAATGACGGACTCCAGCTTAATTCTTTGTTGAGCTTGGTTGCATCAATCGCATAACGCAAATCATGTCCTGCCCTGTCTTTTACGTACGTAATAAGCTTTGCACTCTCTCCTGCTGCACGACCAAGTTTTTTATCCATGATGTTGCACAGTAAGTGAACGAGATCAATATTCTTCCATTCATTAAAACCACCAACGTTATAGCTTTGTCCCTGTCTGCCTTTGTGAAAAATCACATCAATTGCTCTTGCATGATCTTCTACAAATAACCAGTCACGCACATTTTCACCTTTACCATAAACAGGCAAGGGTTTATTATTTTTGATATTGTTGATCATTAACGGAATTAATTTTTCCGGAAAATGATGCGAACCATAGTTGTTACTGCAGTTACTCATGACCACCGGCAAACCATAGGTATCATGATAAGCCATGACAAAATGATCAGACGCAGCTTTGGATGCTGAGTAAGGTGAATGCGGATCGTATGGCGTTTCTTCTGTAAAGAATCCTGTTTCGCCTAATGAACCATACACTTCATCTGTTGATACATGATAAAATAACTTGCCTTCATGTTGACCATCCCAATGCTTTCGACATGCATTCAGTAATATAGCCGTACCCAGCACATTTGTTTTTACAAATGCCAACGGATCAAGTATGCTGCGATCAACATGACTTTCTGCTGCGAGATGAATCACTGCATCAAAATGATAATGATTGAACAAGGCTTTCACGGCAACTTCATCGGTAATGTCAACTTTTGCAAATGCATAATTTGGTTTATGTTCTACATCTTTCAGATTCTCCAGATTACCGGCGTAGGTTAATGCATCACCATTTACAATTTTGTAATGAGGATATTTATTTACAAACAGACGAATCACATGGCTGCCGATGAAACCGGCACCGCCTGTTACTAAGATTGTTTTGTCGAATGTGCTCATTATAAACTCCAGTATTTGAGTTTTGAAATTTTATTTCGGTAGATGCCTTTGAGATCAGCAAACATCGCTCTCTCATTGGCAATGGATAACAGATATTCTTCGGTAAATGCTGTATACGGTTGATGAGCAACCGCTAATACAATCGCATCATATCCTTTACCGATTTCTGCCGCAAGTGTTAATCCGTACTCATGTTTTACTTCTGCAGCATCTGCATGCGGATCAACAAAATCAACAGCCACATTGTACTCCAGTAATTCCTTTACCATATCAGCTACTTTCGAATTACGTATATCAGATACGTTTTCTTTAAACGTTGCTCCCAGTACCAACACTTTTGCTGTTGCAGGGTTTGGTGCATGCTTAATGATATGCTGAATGATTTTCTTTGCTACATAACGGGGCATTTCATCATTTACAAATCGTCCGCTGGCAATTACTTTTGAATTGTAACCTAACTGCTGTGCTTTGTAAGTAAGATAGTATGGATCAACACCAATACAATGTCCGCCAACTAAACCGGGTGTGTATTTATGAAAATTCCATTTTGTTCCCGCAGCTTCCACCACATCAAAGGTGTTGATGCCAATGCGATCGAAGATGATGGAAAGCTCGTTCATTAACGAGATGTTCAAATCACGTTGTGCATTTTCAATGATCTTTCCTGCTTCTGCTACTTTAATGTTTGGTGCACGGTGTACACCAACAGTTACTACACTTTCATACACCGCAGCAATTTCCTGTAACGATTCAGCGTCGCAACCTGAAACGATCTTGATGGTGTTGCTTAATGTATGCTGTTTATCGCCGGGATTAATTCGCTCAGGTGAATAACCAATTTTAAAATCAACTTTTCCCTTTAAGCCGGAGAATTGTTCCAGTATCGGCATACAATCTTCTTCTGTGCAACCGGGATAGGTTGTACTTTCATAAATTACATAATCTCCTTTCTTCAATACCTTGCCTACTGTTTCACTTGCTTTTTCTAATGGTGTAAGATCAGGCACTTTATGATCATCAACAGGTGTTGGCACAGTAACAATAAAAAATGAAGCTTCTTTCAATACATTGATATCATCTGTAAATACAATGTCCTTTCCGGCAAAACGATCAGCTTCCACTTCCTTGCTGGGGTCTTCATTACGCTGCATCATTTCAATGCGCTTTTGATTGATGTCAAAACCGATCACCTGCATGTGCACAGCCAGTTCCAATGCCAACGGCAAACCCACATAACCTAACCCGACTACTGCAACTTTTTTTTCTTTGTTGATTAATGATTGATACATACACCTCACCTCCCTTCCTCCTCTCCAAAAGAGAGGAGGCGGTACTTTTTATTTTTAATGAATTATTATTTCTTCCATTTCAACTTTTACACTTTACTCAACAAATTTCAACCTTTTTGATATAGTTGTACATTTTAAAGAAGTTGGCCCGTGCCTTGCTAAGCCTCCCCTCGGGGGAGGTTTGGAGGGGCTTCTTACATTCTACTCACAAACTCTTTCGGCAATTTGCTCCACTCTTCCTTGGGAAGATTTTTGAAATACTCATATGTAATTTTCAACCCTTCCGCTCTTGCCACTTTTGGCTCCCAACCTAAAATCGCTTTTGCTTTTGTAATATCCGGCTTACGTTGTTTCGGATCGTCAACAGGCAAATCTTTGTACACAATTTTTTGTAATGTGCCTGTTAACTTAATTACTTCTTCTGCAAATTCTTTTAACGTAATTTCTACAGGGTTACCAATATTCACCGGCATATCGTAATCGCTCATCAGTAAACGATAAATACCTTCAACTAAATCATCAACATAACAAAAACTTCTTGTCTGGCTGCCATCACCAAACACGGTTAAGTCTTCACCACGCAACGCCTGACCGATAAATGCCGGTAATGCACGACCATCATTGAGTCGCATACGTGGACCATATGTATTAAAGATGCGGATGATTCTTGTTTCAACTCCATGAAAGCGGTTATACGCCATCGTAATGCTTTCCATGAAACGCTTGGCTTCATCGTACACGCCACGTGGACCAACCGGATTTACATTACCCCAGTATTCTTCTGTTTGCGGATGCACCAACGGATCGCCATACACTTCTGATGTGGAAGCAACTAAAATTCTTGCGCCTTTTGCTTTTGCTAAACCCAAACAGTTATGCGTACCGTGTGCGCCCACCTTCAATGTCTGGATCGGAATTTTTAAATAATCAATCGGACTTGCAGGTGATGCAAAATGCAGGATATAATCCAGCTTACCTGAAATGTGAATGAACTTAGTAATGTCGTGATGATGAAATTCAAATTGCTCCAGCTTGAACAGGTGTTCAATATTTTTCAGATCACCGGTAATAAGATTATCCATTGCAATTACATGATAACCTTCTTTAATTGCACGGTCGCATAAATGCGAACCTAAAAAACCCGCTGCCCCTGTGATTAAAATTCGTTTACGTTCCATAATTAATTGTTTGTAACAGCAGAACGGCCAACACTCTCGTAATGAAATCCAAGTTGCTTCATTTGCTCAGCATCATACACATTACGTCCGTCAAAAATTACTTTATTCTTTAATAGAGAAATTATTTTTTCAAACTCGGGTGTGCGGAATTCGCTCCACTCTGTTGCAATGATCAATGCATCTGCATTCACCAATGCATCATACTGACTTTCTGCAAAATCAATCTTATCACCCACCACCTGTTTTACATTGGGCATTGCTTCAGGATCAAATGCATGCACCGTTGCACCTGCCTCTGTTAATGCATCAATCATGTATAGAGCCGGTGCTTCACGAATATCATCGGTATTTGGTTTAAAAGCCAGACCCCACAATGCAAAACGCTTTCCCTTTAAATTATTATTGAAGTATGCGTTAATCTTTGGCATTAGAAACAGCTTCTGTTCTTCATTCACCTTCATTACCGCATTCAATATTTCAAAATCATAATTTACTTCGCCGGATGATTTTACCAATGCCTGTACATCTTTCGGGAAACAACTTCCACCATAACCAATACCAGGAAACAAAAAGCGTTTGCCAATACGCTCATCACTGCCAATTCCTTTACGCACCATATCTACATCTGCACCTAACAACTCACACAACCGAGCAATTTCATTCATGAAAGAAATCTTCACCGCTAAGAAAGAGTTGGCTGCATACTTTGTTAATTCAGCACTTTTTTCATCCATAAAAATCACCGGGTTACCGCTACGCACAAATGGTCCATATAATTCTGTCATGATTTTTTTTGCACGCTCATCGCTTGTACCAACCACTACACGATCAGGTTTCATGAAATCATCAACCGCTACCCCTTCACGTAAAAATTCCGGATTACTTACCACTGCAAAGGCCCCCACCAAACCTCCCCCCGAGGGTGAGGCTTTAGCAGCACTCTGTAAAATAGCAGCCTTTACCTTATCAGCAGTACCTACTGGCACAGTGCTTTTATCAACAATTACTTTGAATTCATTTGGTTTAAGAATTTTTCCAAGCTCATCCGACACGCCCAAGATATATTTCAGATCAGCACTTCCATCTTCGCCTGGCGGTGTTGGCAATGCAAGAAATATAATGGTTGCATCTTTTACTCCTTCAGCCAGATTGGTGGTGAAGTGCAAACGTCCTTCTTTGAGGTTGCGGAGAAATATTTTTTCCAAACCCGGCTCATAGATGGTGATCTGTCCGTTTGATAATTTATCAACTTTGGTTTTATCAATATCTACACAAATTACCTGATTGCCTGTTTCTGCAAAACAAGTGCCTGTTACTAATCCAACATATCCTGTTCCTACTACTGCGATTTTCATCTGTTAATTTCTGTTTATGATTTTGTATTAAGGTATTCTAAAACTTTGCTTGTGATCAACTTTAATTGTTCTTCTTCCAGTTCTGTATGCATCGGCAAAGAAATGACACGATCAGTTAACCAATCTGTAATGGGCAAATGATAATCTGCACCACCAAATGCAGCAAACATTTGCTGACGATGAGCAGGCACCGGATAATAAATCATGGACGGAACTTTTTGCTCAGCCAAAAATGCATTCAATCCATTTCTTACTTCTGCTACATTATCAAAACCATCCAGCGTTAGTGTGTATTGATGAAACACATGATTGCTATATGGAGCACGGTAAGGTGTACTGATGTTTTTATGACCTGCAAATGCAGCATCATAAAAATCTGCGGCCTTTCGACGGGCAGCAATATATTCATCCAGTTTTTTTAATTTGATTTTTAATACTGCGGCCTGCACCGTATCTAAACGTGAATTACAACCAACCACTTCATGATAGTAACGCACTTTTTGTCCGTGGTTGGCCACCATCTTCAATTGATCAGCCAATGCATCATCGTTGGTAAACATGGCACCGCCATCACCATAACAACCTAAGTTTTTAGAAGGAAAGAAAGAAGTGCAACCAATTGTTCCTATAGAACCGGTTTTCTTTTTCGTTCCATCGGGATAAATATAATCAGCTCCAATTGCCTGCGCATTATCTTCAATCACATAAAGATGATGTTCAGCAGCAATCTTCATGATCTCATCCATATTTGCAGCATGACCATATAAATGAACCGGAACAATGGCTTTTGTTTTTGGAGTAATTGCTTTACGAATCGCATCCGAATCAATACAAAATGTTTTCGGATCAACTTCCACAAACACTGGCTTTAAACGAAGCAAAGCCACAACTTCAACTGTTGCGATGTAGGTGAAAGAAGCGGTGATCACTTCATCGCCGGGTTGCAGGTTAAGCGCCATCATGGCAATCTGCAACGCATCGGTTCCGTTTGCACAGGGGATAGTATGTTTTGAGCCGAGGTATTGACTCAAATCGGCAGCCAGTTCCTGCACAGGTTTGCCATTAATAAAAGCTGAACTGTCGAGAACATCCAGAATTGCAGCATCAACCTCCTGCTTAATTGCAAGGTATTGCTGCTTCAGATCAACCATTTGAATAGGCCGCATAAATAAGCTTGTTTAAACGGTGGCGAAAGTACGGCAAAAATGGCGTTTAGCCTCTGAAACACAGGTTGAAAGAGTTAAGTTTTTCTCACCAAATCCTTTCCTCTTAGATTTGTGGCGCATGATCTTCTTTTATAACATATTTCGGGTTGCTTACAAAACAGCCATCGGTTTGGCCGCCAACTGGAATCCCAAGGCGAGAAATTGGGTTGATGGCCGGAAAAACTGGCAGCTGGAATTAAAGACGAAATGGAATGCAGAGCCGGGAAAGCCGGTGATCTGGATGCATTGTGCTTCCCTCGGCGAATTTGAGCAGGGTCGTCCTGTTTTAGAAAATCTGAAATCTGAATTCCCAAATCTAAAATTGCTGCTTACTTTCTTTTCCCCTTCGGGTTATGAAGTGCGAAAGAATTACTTAGGTGCAGATCATGTGATGTATCTGCCATTTGATTCTGCAGAGAATGCTACTGAGTTTCTTAATATCATTCAACCAACACTGGCCATTTTTGTGAAGTATGAATTCTGGCATTATTACCTTGCTGAGTTGAAGAACCGAAAGATCGAAACCATTTTAGTGTCAGGTATTTTTCGCCCTTCTCAATCTTTTTTTCAATGGTGGGGAAGTTTTCATAGAAACATGCTGCACAACTTCTCACATCTGTTTGTACAAAATGCAGCTTCAAAAGAATTGTTAGATAAAATTGGATTGAGCAACAAAACAACTGTAGCCGGTGATACACGTTTTGACCGTGTAATCTCTGCTGTTGAGCAATGGCAACCTATTGAAATTGTTGATGCGTTTTGCGGAACGGATGCTGTTATGGTGGCAGGCAGCACATGGGCCGAAGATGAACACATTCTCGCTGAATGGATGAAGGAAAACAATTTGTACAAACTCATCATAGCGCCACATGAGATCAAAGCAGAAAACATCAATCGTTTAAAATTATTATTTCCCAACTCAATAAAGTTCTCCGAACTATCAACTCACCACTCACTCCCGATAGCTATCGGGACCAGCACTCACCGTGTTCTTATAATAGACAATATCGGCTACCTCTCCCGTTTGTACAAATACGCATCGGTTTGTTATGTTGGTGGTGGTTTTAACAAAAGCGGCCATCATAATATTTTAGAAGCTGCTGTTTTTGGCAAGCCTGTTATCACCGGCCCTAATTTTGAAAAGTTTAAAGAAAGTGTTGATTTAAAAAAGCTCGGGGGAAGTTTTGCAATTAATAATACTACTGAGTTAAAAGAAGTAATGCTGCAAATGGATATTTCAACAGCCGGAACAATTGCAGAAAATTATGTAAAGGAACATGTAGGGGCAACCGCCGCTATACTCAACTGGATTCAGGAAAAGCGTCTTTTCACCAACGCATAAAACTCCTGTGTTGCAGGGCGATCATTATCCCAACCTAATTTAATTTTTAATTCACGCTCCATCCAGTATTGTGCTTCGGGATAGATAGAAAAATTATTGATGGTCTTAATGCTGCGTTCGTACATTACTTCATCGCCACGGAACAATTCATTGATGAATACAAAACGATCGTTGATGCCGATAGCTTTTTTGAGATCCTTGATAGCGGATGACTCAGTTAACTTGTGCCCCACTTCTGTTTTCTGCTCATGCAGATGTTCATTAATAGAGCGGCCTTCAGCAGCAACCGCTTCGTTTAACTCTTTTGAACTTACCGGCTTTGGTGTTTCTTTATAATTTGGCTGATGAATGAGTGTAGGCACTTCCGGCTCATCATCAAACAACAAAACAGGTTTGTGCTGCTGTTGCTGGGCCTGCAGTTTTTTGGCGAATTCCGCTTTTTGATGAATTTCCTCCAGTTCTGCTTCCACTTCTTCTTCGTTTACCTGCAATACTTCCAGAATTTTTTCAGAAACATCGGCGTGTAAATCAGGAGTGATTTCAACACGAGGAACTTCTTGTTGATCCGTCTCAGGCACATGAAATTTAGCAGCAGGTAATACAACAGCCACCCTGGCTGTACCTGCGTGTTCATTTTTTTGTTGAGCTGATTTTTGCAATTCGGCTTGCAGCATATTGCTGAGTACCAGCATTTGGGCTGCATCAGCATTGCGTTGTAAAGCCTGTTGTAATTGTTCAATCAGAGAAGCAATACGTTCCATGAATAGTCCTTACTTTTGGCGGTATTGGAAATTTGGAAGTAAGTTACAAACACTTTGCCATAAAATATTGATAATGTTTATTGAACCGAATATAAGAGGTGACCGGAGAGGATGGATTGAGGTAATCTGCGGCTCCATGTTCAGCGGTAAAACCGAGGAACTGATCCGCCGTTTAAAACGTGCCCGTATTGCCAATCTGAAAGTGGAGATCTTTAAACCGGCTGTGGATGTACGTTATGATGAAGAGAAGATTGTTTCGCATGATGAAAATGCCATTCTTTCCACCCCCATTGACAATTCACAAAAAATTTTATTGCTGGCTCAGGGTGTTGAGGTGATTGGTATTGATGAGGCACAGTTTTTTGATCCGGAGATCACCAATGTATGTGAACAACTCGCATTGAGTGGTGCAAGAGTCATTGTTGCCGGATTAGATATGGATTACAAAAAACAACCATTTGGGCAAATGCCCAACCTGCTGGCGGTGGCCGATTATATTACCAAGCTCCACGCCATTTGTGTGGTGTGCGGTAATATTGCCAACTATTCTTACCGGACATCTGCCGATGGTGGCCAGGTTGTATTGGGCGAAAAAGATAAGTACGAACCGAGATGCAGGCATTGCTATCATCATAAATAAATACAGGCATTTTGTATAACTTTATAGTATGGATGCAGTACGTAAAATAATTGAACACTCATCAAACCCGCTACAGATTGATTTACCGGTGGGTTACGAGAATAAAAAACTGGAAGTAATTGTACTTGCAATTGAAGAAAAATCTGATACAACTATTAAATACGACTTTAGTGATGTAGCCGGCATGCTGGAATGGAAGGGAAATGCACTGGAAGAGCAAAAGAAACTTCGCAATGAGTGGGAATAAGTATCTACTTGACACAAATGCGATTATTGCCTTATTGCAGGGTAATGAGGTAATCATCAGAGAACTTCAAAATGCTATAGTTGTAAGTATTTCAATCATCTCCTATATTGAGTTTCTTTCTTACCCTTCCCTTTCCCAAAAAGACAAATCAACTTTCAAAAAATTTGTTGAGAAAGTTGAAATGATTGGTTTAAACGGCAGCGATCCATCATTTCTTGAATCTATCGCAGAACTAAAAATTCAAACCGGCTTAAAACTACCGGATATAATCATTGCAGCTACTGCAATATACTCCGATTCCATTTTGGTTTCTAATGACAAAGAATTTCAGAAATTGACAAGGGTGAGTTTATTTACATTTTAATTTATAACCTTAGCTTCAACAAAAAAAATAGTTGAACTATTTAAAAAAGACCTGCTGCGTGAAATAAGACAGCAGTATATACTGTTGCCTTTTATTGTCATTATCCCACTCTGATATAATGAGTCAGTGTATTTACTTTAGTTCCAAAATTGAATAGGACTAGGAACTTTTGACTTATTAATTTTAACTCTTACCAGCTTTAGACTCAAGAAGCTTACTGTGTTACTCACCATTAATTGGGCAAATCTCAATTATAGTAAACAGGATTCTCTATGAGTTTACCAGTTTCAGCGTAATAAATATGTGTAACTCCTCTTTCAATATTACCCTTAATAATTTGCCTGTAAAAATAGTTGGTTATCATATCTGAGTTTATCATTTGCAGGCCACAATCGCTTCTTACAACACTACGTGGTACACGTTTACGTTCATGGATGCGGCCAAAATAAAAACTGTATGGTCTTTTAAGAGGTTTTAATTCCAGTAGCGTATCGCAACTTGAAGTAATTATTCCTTTTCTCGATAGCTGCTCAAATTTTACACGCAATTTTAAAGATTGGTTTTTAGGTTTCACAATGCGCAACATAACGTATTGATCTATTTCATTGGGCATACGGTTAATAAGTTTTGTTTGTAGCACAACAGAGTCGCCTTTAGGGAAATATACAGTTGTACTTCCTCTATAAGATATGCTGTGTGGGTAGTTTGGAAGAAATGACTCCTTATAATCTATTCCAAAATAATCAATTATGTAAACAGTATCATGATTTGGAATAGTATGCTGTGCTTTAGAATCGCTTTTACATATAAAAAGAAATATTATGAAGATGCTGTACACTCTATTCATAAAATTTTGCTTATTTAATCCTAAAGAATGGTGCGTTATGATGGCTTTAATGGATGGTGCCTTGTACAAATAAGTAATATGCATTTAATTATTAATAAGGAAGATATTTCATGAGTTTATTATTTTTGTAATCATATTGCCATAAATAAAACCGCTCAAACTCTGCAATTAGATCTTTAAAAATCTGTCGTGATGACTGGTCTGAATTAAACACCTTTAAGTTGGAGCAAGGGTTTTGAGGTTTAAACCAGCCCCTGTGTTCAATATAGAAATAATAGGCCGGGGGATTTTTTTTTGTTTTTTTTAAAGTAAGTAAAGTATCACAGTAAAGCTCTATACGATTATATTTCTCCCACACCCTTACTTTGATTTTTTTGGGCGATTGATTGGAAGGTACAATCACCTCAACCCCTTCAAAATAAGACTCAACATAATCAAACATTCTCCGCTTTCTGTCTGCTTTTAAAATCAACGAATCAGTTTCATTAAAGTAAACAACCGTTCGGCCTGTGTATGATTTTTGATTGCTGCTGATTTGTACAAAATCAAACAGGTAAATAGTGTCTTGCTGAGTAACCGTTTGTGAAATCAGGCCTTTTGAAAAAAGCAAACAAATAAGTAATAAAAATACCCTCATTCTTTTCAATTAATTACAATCAATTATAATAAACAGTATTTTCTATGAGTTCACCGGTTTCAGCATCATAAATATGTGTAACTCCTTTTTCAATATTATCTCTCACAATTCTCCGTAAGTGTGAACGTAAAATAGAATCAGAATTATAAAGCGTAATCATGCAGTTATTCTTCTTATTTTTAGAACAAGAACCTCGCAATATCATTCCATAATAAATAGAAGGCCTTCGGTTGGTAGGTTTAAGCACTATTTCAGTATCGCCATAAAAAATAGTTTTTCCTCGTTTCACTGATAGTTTTACTCTTATTTTTAATTCAGTTTTTTTTGGAACTACAATACGTACCATATGATATTGCTCAACTTCCCGTGGCATGATATTAATCGTTTTGGTTTGAAGTTTCAAAGAATCTCCCGATGGAAAATAAATGATTGTTGCGCCTTTGTATACTACCGTTCCAGAATGAGAAATATCAAAATAATCAAGTAAATAAATTGTATCTGTTTCTAACTCTTCCTTTTGTTGGGATTTGACTTCTATACTCAAAGCAAGAAATATGAAAACAAAAAAAATCTGCATGAATGATATATATTTTTATTCAACTTTAAAAAAATAATGAGTTTCTCTAATAGAGAGCCCAGCATTAAAAGGATATGCTCTGAACAATTCCTCATTTTGAGAAATATTCTTTAATGCAGGAATAAAATCAATATAATTACATGAGTTATCTAATCCTGTTGACGGCCCATGCTCAAGCATATACACTCCCTTAGACTTGAGTATTACCATAATTTTTACCAGAAACGACTCAGAATCATTGGCAAACCTTACAATTACATTCCCTTTTACACCGTTTATATTTTCAACACGAAACCTCTCTGATCTCATTGGTATAATGTCCACAAAATTTAGTCCGTTATCGTAACCTCCAGGAGGTCTTGTAATTGAGTCCACTCGTGCAAGATTGATAATAAAATCAGAGATGTTTTTTGTTTTTTTAATATTAATATTTTCCCCGTTTCGTTGATTAATGTTGGTAAAACTAGAACTAACGTTCCAGTATAAAGTGTCACCAGTCTTAAATGTCTTCGTTTCAGGAAAAACATACAAGTAACTATTAACGGTTTTGTAGTTCGTTAAACAATTTTTTTTGCACCCTGTAATAAAACAGGCTAACAATAAAATACTTGTAAAACATTTATAACGCATATTTATTGAACTTGATAGGCACTAAATAGTTGGTTAATTTGAGTAGCATAAGATGGATTATAGTATAGAATTTTACTTTTAAATTCTGGCCAAGTTTCAGTCGCTGTATAAGGTGGTATCCCATCGGGAGCAGTAATAGACTTAAACATGTCGCTAATTTTTGTACCCTGTACTTGATCAAATACAACAGGATTGAAACTACCAAAAACCGGATCTGAATTTGCATCATTAAGGTCATTAAAAATGCCTACTCTTTCATATTTAAATAAATCTACTTGTACGTTTGGTCGCCAATTTTCTAAAAATATCTGATGCCCTGTATTCGAGTTACTAGAATTAACCCAATTACCATATTGATCTTTTACTGAGTTATTTGTACCAATGTACCACCTATCACAGAGAATATGACTGTAGTATATTGAGAACCCCTTAGTAATATGAAAAAAACTCCGTTCAGGTGCAGTTAAGCTATAATATAATGAAAGACCCAGATTTGTAGCTATTGTTGTATAAGTTGTCCAGTCAGTAAATGCTGAATTTTCTGGCAACTTTTCTTTTTTTAAATACTCATTGAGATTATACATTCCCTCAGCATTAATTAATCCGCTACCAAGATCTATCCACTTTTCTTTTGCTTTAAAATAATGTTTCCATTTCAACTCATTGGTTGTTCCTTTTAATACCCCACATTCTAAATAAACTTCAAAAAGCTTTTGATGTGTAATATTTGACCTTTGATTTACCCAATTTGTATTGTAATTATATATAATGTCTGGTTTTTGCCCATCAAATACCAATCCAAGTAAAGTAGCAGCTAAACTCCCAACTTTTTGCATGGCAGCATACATTGCAATTTTACCAGTAATAATTAAATAATCCACTCCTGAACGATTCTTTGCAATATAATTCGACAAGGTCAGGTCTGTCATTGGTTCACGTCCAAGCTTTATTCCCCATCTGCTTAAGTATACTACTAAACGATGCCCGGAAAAATGTTTCACTTCTCTTAGAGTTGATGCAATTAACTCTTGTTGATATCTTGCATCCAACGCATGGGAGGCCAGCCAGTACATATGCCCTCTGCTATTGATATTACTATTTTCTGAGACTCTAATATTTAGTTGGTTCATTACACCAACTCCGTAAGTGCCGCCATAACGCTGCCTTACGGTTAGCAGTGAAAGTCTTATTCTGCTTTGTAATCGTAACGGTTTTACATTAACCGTACTTGATGTTCTGTACTTGATAATTATTTTAACGGGACCCGGAAAATTTCGTCCCATCACAAAGAAACCATTGTTATCAGTATAAGCTCTGGCAGTTTTTCTGCCTCTTTTGGCAATCACTTCTACACCTCTTAAAGGCCTGTCAATATTTGCAACATTGTCCTGATAACGAATGTAACCGCTTGGCGTATTAGCAGGTGCAGGCCCTGGTGTAGGTGGCTGCCATCCCCCGGGAGGTGGCGGAGGGGGAGGTATAATACAATCAGGATCGGGAGGTATACAATCCAGATTTTCAGGATTTGGAAAACATTCACAGTTGTTTTGATTTACTAATTGTGAATTGTTTTCAATACGTGTCATCATAATTGCGGGCTCTGTATTATTAATTCTATAGCTGCTATATTGCGCCCCTGCAGCAATACTTTCTGCTAAAGCCTCAAGAACAGGATCGTCATGTGGGAAATGAAGATCTTCAAGAATTACATACGGAACTCCCGTTGGAAACTGAAAATTATTAGGAACAACTGCAAAGAAATCGGGCATATCCTCCGTTCCTTTACCTGGTTGCTGATAAAAATCTCCATCCTGTAAAACTTCGTAATCCATTGGATAATCAAAAATTTCAACTTCCAGTGAATCTTCAAGTAACGTTAATTGAGTTTCATTGGTTGGACTAAATCGAACATAATAATGCGTAACGGGTAACGTAACAAGATTTACGGAATAGTAAATGTTATACGTTTCAACCATATTGGGAATTGAATATGGGTTTGGCAACTGCATACCTAACAGCATCGGTACTTCATCAGTGTATTCAGGGTCAGATGGATTTCCGGCATTTGCGCTTAACATTTCAATTGAAGAAGTATTCGTATTTCTTTCCGTAGCCATATCAGCAATTTTCCTGTTTTGTACAAAAAAATCACTTTCAAGTATTTTCTGTATTTCAGCTGCAGGATTAACGGATGCAGGATTTAGTTGTTGTTTTTCCAGCTCGTTCTTTTTACAACTGTAAAGTACAAGCGTAAGAAAAAAAATGGTTAACAATTGTTTAATGATTGTTACTGATAGTTTGTGGGGGGGGGGTAATTTTCATATCGATTTTTTAAGTTAATTTGGAAAAATGCAAACGAAAATTATCTCACTTTATCAACAAAAAATGTGAAAGAAAGGTTGTTTTGTTGCATGTGTTGCAAGTACTTTTGCATCACATGCAAAAATCTTTAAAAAACACTGTATGCCGGGAAAAATAATAAAACACTTACGCCTTCAAAAAAATTTTAGTCAGGAGTTTATGGCAGTTCAGCTAAAAATGAGCATTAGTAATTACAGCCGCCTTGAGAATGACATGCTGCCCATTAGTATTGAAAGATTGCATATCATTGCTTCATCGTTAGAAGTAAAACCTTTTGAACTGATTTATCGGGATAAAAAAGATCTATTGAGAGATATTGCAGATTTCAATCAGATGCACTCTGCAAATAATCAATAAATTCTAAATTCAATACCATCCCTTCAACAAAAAAAATAACTGCTTTATTTAAAAAAGATCTGCTGCTTGAAATAAGACAGCAGTATACTTTTTACGGCATCCTGCTGTACATCGCCAGTACCATCTTTGTATTGTATCTCGCCATGGGGCAACCGGAAGCAACGGCATGGAACGGACTGTTCTGGATGAATTTATTGTTCATCTGCATCAATGCAGTAGCTAAAAGTTTTTTACAGGAAAGCAGGGGCCGGATGATTTATTATTATTCCATTGCAGGCCCGCTCGATTTTATACTGGCCAAACTGTTTTACAATGTATTGCTCATGCTCATCATGAGTTTACTGAGCATTGTACTATTCAGTTTTTTTCTTGGCAGTCCGTTTGCAAATACCCTGCAATTTCTGGGCATCACCTGTTTGGGCGGCATCAGTATCAGTCTGGTGTTTACATTACTGGCGGCTATTGCTGCAAGAGCCAATCAAAATGCAGCATTGATGGCCATCCTTGGTTTTCCATTAATCATCCCCCAATTATTACTGCTGGTAAAAATTTCGAAGAGTGCCTTCGGCGAAATTTTTCGTGATGGCGCTTTGCTACAGATGGTTTTACTCCTGAGTGGTCTTGATGTGATGGTGATTCTGTTAAGTGTTATTTTATTCCCTTTTTTATGGAAAGATTAGGGTCAACACCCTAACTTTGCCGCACCGAAAACGAAGGATAGTAAGTTTGTAAAAAACGGCGCAACGTTCTTCGGAAAACGATTAATCAATCATATGCAAAAATCCTGGTGGAAGATATTGGCAGTGCTGTTATTGCTTTACACATTTACCGCAGGTTTCCTTATTCAGGTTCCCATCATTGGCAATTTATACCAAACCATCCGCAATTTATTTTTTCATGTGCCCATGTGGTTTGGTCAAATGATTCTGCTGCTGGTGAGTATGATTTACTCCATCCGCTACCTAAGAAGCGGCAATCTTGCAGATGATATCAGGGCACGTGAATTTGCCCGCACCGGAATTATTTTTGGTGTATTGGGGTTAGTTACCGGTGCTATATGGGCCACTTATACATGGGGCGAACCATGGAGCAATGATCCCAAACAAATTGCTGTGGCTATTGCTTTGCTCATTTACCTTGCCTACTTTGTTTTACGCAATTCAATGCCCGATATGGACAAACGTGCAAGAGTGAGCAGCGTCTATAACATCTTTGCGTATTTTATCTATATCCCTTTGATTATGATTTTACCCAGACTGGTTCAATCATTACATCCGGGAGGAGAAGGGGTTGAAGGTAACCCTGCAATGAACGGCAGAGATCTGGACCCAACCATGCGAATGATCTTTTGGCCCGCTGTCATCGGCTGGACGCTTTTAGGTGTGTGGATGACATCATTGCTTATCCGAATTTCAAAACTCAAAGAAAAAAAGTGGATTCATGCGTAAACTATTCTTCATCCTGATGGCTTTCATTTTTTCCGTACAGCAGTTGTTTGCTCAAACACCAGATGAAGTTTCTGCTATGGAAACAAACGGTAAAATTTATGTAGTTCTGGCAGTATGCCTTACCATTTTTGCAGGAATTGTGGCCTACCTGATTCGGATTGACCGTAAGCTCTCTAAACTTGAAAAACAAAACGATTAACGTTTGCTATATTAAATTTTAAACACGATTGTATGTCAACTACAAATTACAGTTTTTTTGGAGCGGTAGAACAAAGCTTTGATAAAGCCGCCGCCTTTACCAAATGGGATAAAGGTATTCTTGAACAGATTAAGCAGTGTAACAGTGTATATCAAATGCGTTTCCCGGTAAAAATGGACGACGGCCGCATTGAAGTAATTGAAGCTTACCGTGTACAACATTCGCAACACAAATCTCCCTGCAAAGGAGGTATCCGTTTCAGCGATGAAGTAAACCAGGATGAAGTGATGGCTTTGGCTTCGTTAATGACATACAAATGTGCTATTGTAAACGTTCCGTTTGGCGGAGGTAAAGGTGGTATTAAAATTAATCCACGCAATTACAGTGTATACGAATTGGAAAAAATTACCCGTCGTTATACTTCTGAACTGGTAAAGAAAAATTTTATTGGCCCCGGCATTGATGTACCTGCTCCCGATTACGGAACCGGTGAACGTGAAATGGCGTGGATCGTAGATACTTACGCTTCTTTAAAACCGGGTGAAATTGATGCAGCAGGTTGTGTTACCGGAAAGCCCGTTACACAGGGTGGTGTTCGTGGACGCAGAGAAGCTACCGGTCTTGGTGTTTTTTATGGCATTCGTGAAGTATGCAACATGCCCGAAGTCATGAGTAAGCTCGGATTAACCACAGGCATTCAGGGGAAAACAGTAGTGGTGCAAGGCATTGGTAATGTAGGTTACCACAGTGCAAAATTCTTTAGAGAAAACGGAGCAAAAGTGATTGCCATTTCGGAGCATGATGGTGCTTTATACAATGCCGATGGTTTGCATGAAGATGAGTTGATTGCTTTCCGCAAACAAACAGGATCTATCATTAATTTTCCGGGTGCAACTACATTGGTTAATACAAATGATGCATTGGAGATTGAGTGTGACATTTTAATTCCTGCAGCACTTGAGAATGTAATTAACGGGGACAACGCTCCAAAGATTAAAGCCAAGATTATTGGCGAAGCAGCCAACGGACCTTTAACACCGGAGGCAGATGAGGAATTTGCAAAACGTGGTGTTCTGGTTGTGCCTGATATGTTTTTAAATGCCGGCGGTGTAACCGTATCTTACTTCGAGTGGCTGAAGAACCTTAGTCATGTACGTTACGGCCGTTTGGAAAAACGTTTTACTGAAAATCAAAATGCAAATATGCTGAGCCAGGTTGAAGAACTGACCGGTAAAAAGGTTGGCGACAAAATGCGCTCTGCAATCATGCACGGGCCGGATGAAGTAGATCTGGTGTACAGTGGTCTGGAAGAAACCATGATTACTGCCGTAAATGAAGTAATGGATTGCTGGAAACAAAATCCATCTATCCCTGACATGCGCACAGCTGCTTATGTTGTAGCCATTAATAAGGTAGCCAACAGTTATGCAGAGCTGGGCATTTTCCCATAAACAAACCAATTGCTTAAGTAAATCCCATCAGTTTTTGATGGGATTTTTTTTGCAACAATGACAGCCTTTCAGGCGTTTATACTATCATAAGCATTTGTTTAGCCCTCTTTTAAGATTAGCTGTAACTTTAGAAGACAGTACGATGGCGCTCATAACTGTTTGTTAAATGTGGGCTTCCGGTACATCTGAAATGATGGCAGCTTTGTTATTTTACAAGTTGAAAGGCACAGGCTTTGATAGCATTTAAAACAAAATAAAACGGAAACTACAGTATGAAAACAAAACACATTCTTGTAACTGTGATGGTGAGTATAGTTACAGCACTTGCAAGTGTTTTTCTATACACAAAATTCACAAAAAACAATCAACTGGTATCACAGAGTCAGGCGCAGCTTCCTGTAAATTATGCAGGTTTATTTGATGGTGGCGGTACACCGGGCCCTGTTGATTTTGAAGCGGCAGCAGCAACCTCTACTCCTGCTGTGGTGCACATCAAAACAAAAACAAACCCAACTCAAACCAATAATCAGCAAAAAAGAAGAAGTCCGTTTGGTGATATGTTTGGTGATGATTTTTTTGATGATTTTTTTGGCGGCCCCAATTCAAACCGTCCGCAAATGGCAAGTGGCAGCGGAGTATTTGTAACAGCCGACGGATACATTGTTACCAACAATCACGTAGTTGACGGAGCTGATGAAGTAACTGTTACACTTCATAACAAAAAACAGTACAAAGCAAAAGTAGTTTCTACTGATGCGAATACAGATCTGGCTGTTATTAAAGTAGAAGGAACCGGTTTTCCTTATTTATTATACGGTAATTCAGATGAAGTAAAAGTTGGACAGTGGGTATTGGCTGTAGGTTATCCTCTTACGTTGGAAACAACTGTTACAGCAGGTATTGTAAGTGCCAAGTTTCGTTTCTTAGGTATTAATCAACGTAAGGCAGGACGCAACGCAAACGTGGTGGAAAGTTTTATACAAACAGATGCTGCGGTTAATCAGGGTAACAGCGGTGGTGCATTAGTGAACACAAGTGGTCAGCTAATTGGTATTAATGCAGCCATTGCATCTCCAACAGGTTCTTATGCAGGATATTCTTATGCCATCCCCGTTAATATTGTTAAGAAAGTAGTTGATGATTTGATCAAATTCGGAACAGTACAAAGAGCATTTTTGGGTATTCGTCCCGAAGCTAATGGAGATGATGGTACTGATTCACAGTTTAAAGAAGGAGATGGTGTGGTTGTAGGTGAAGTAATGAGTAACAGTGCCTCGGAAGATGCGGGCATTAAGAAAGGCGATAAGATTATTAAACTTGACAATAAAACTGTAAGCACTTGGACAGAGTTAACCGGAGCTGTAGCAAGCTATCGTCCCGGTCAAAAATTAGCAGTTACTTATATCCGTGGTGGAAAAGAAAACACAGCTATCCTCACTTTAAAAAACAGCAGTGGAAATACTGAAATTGTAAAAAACTCCATACTTGATAAGTTGGGTGCAGAGTTTGAAACTCTATCAGCTGCTAAAGCAAAAGAATATGGAGTTATTGGCGGTGTTATAGTTAAATCTTTATCAGATGGCTTACTGGCAAATCAAACGGTAATAAAAAAAGGATTTATTATTGTTCGGGCAGGTGGAAAAGAATTAAAATCAGTAGATGAATTGAAATCTATTTTAGAAAATGCAAGCAATAGTATAATAATCGAAGGAATCTATCCAGGCTATGAAGGAGTTTATACTTATTCACTTAACGATCTTCGTTTATAAGTGCAATCTAAAAATATTTATACAAATTTTTTGCCTATATTTAAAAAGGGTTCTGCATCTACTTATTATTTAAAAAAAAATTATGAAAAAAATCTTTCTTTTTATTCTTATTTCTTTTTTGTATTTGCAAAATATTAATGCTAAGTCTATTCCAACACCAAGTACAAATTTCTACGGACTTTTTTTAAAAAACCATCAAGGTGGAATCCTTGATTTATCATCAACTCCAGTTAATCATTTAACTAAAGAAGATGTAAATATTTTGATAAAAAATAAGCAATTATGTATTTTAGAAGTCCCTATCTATCAAACATGCCAGTTCAGCCCAATGGTAATTAGTGCATTTGTTCAGATTTATTATGAATGCGGAACTGGTAATATTTATTTTATTAATGTGATTCCAAATGATCAGTGTTATTTAGATATTGTGGTTTAATTCTTTTAAGACAAGCAGAGCCCTATTTTATGTTTACAAAAAAACAAAATAAAATTACAATATTTTTTTTAATACTTCGATTGACTTCATATAGTCAGAGTTCAATTGATAGTAATTATATAGTTGAATACAAAAGAATTGATATTAGAAATAATAGCAAAATTCAAAACTGTATCCTCTTTATTACTAAAAATATTTCTTATTATACTTTTCCAAGTGTTTATGAAGGCGCCCACAATGGTTCAACAGCTTATACTTTTGATATTGAAACCAATTCTTATCAGAAAAGAAATCTTATCCTCAGGCCAGATACGCTGATTAATGAAATTAAATCAAACATTTTCACTTCGCTGAAATATGATTTAGCAGGCAATAGATTTTGCGTTACTGAAAACAAGCCTACAATAAAATGGACTGTTCTTAATGATAAAAAAACAATACTTGGTTATGAATGCCAATTAGCAAAAGGGGATATTAGCGGTTCAATATATTTTGCTTGGTTTGCAAAAAATATATCCCCCGCTTTTGGGCCATACAAGATCGGGGGATTAGATGGTCTTATTCTTGAAGTATATGATTCTAATAAAAAAATTGTACATATAATAGCTAAGAAAATAGATGATTCTAAGAAATCAAAAATCTTAAATCAAGATTGTAATAAAAAAATATCATTTGAAGAGTTTAAGAAATTAATGGAGAAGCAAACCCTCGAGAGTAATAATTACCTCCAAAAAATACTTAGTAATAATAATGTTGAGAAGAATTAGGTATTTTATTTCGTCAATATCTTATAACCCCAGGGATCAATTGAAAAACCATCGGTAACCTGTTTTGTTTTTCCTGTAAATACATTTGTAAATTCACCTCTTACACGTTGATCATTTAAATGAAACACAATCTTCCTGTCAGAAAAATTCAGAATAACAATCAGTTCTCTGTCTTTATTTTTTCTTACAAAGCAAAACAACTGCTCCGGATGATCAGTTGCAATACGCCAGGTGATCACATCTTTATGGCCACACAACAAAGCAGGATGGTTATTGCGAAGTGTCAGTAATTTTTTATACAATAAATGCAGTGCAGGCTGATCGCTCCATTCAATTTCATCTTTATCAAAAAACTGAAGACGTTTTTTGTTGGGCAGTTCCTGTCCGCTGTAGATGAGTGGTATACCGTTCCATGTACAGCTGAATACAGCTAAAGGAATTGCCATCTCGCCATATTTTTCATACTCACTTCCATTCCAGCTGTTTTCATCGTGATTGCTTGTAAAATAAGAACGGATATGATGAAACGGATGCTTTTGCTGATAACCGGTTAACACTTTATCTAATGCAGAAATGGGCAGCTTTTTTTTATAAAATTCTTCGGTCATATGCATCCAATGCCAGCTGTAGCTAACATCAAATACATGAGCATAGGGCTCATCGTTCCACTGATCAAACTCACCCAGCCAGAATAATTTTTTCAATTGATCGAGTCCTGCTCTCGCTTCTCTCCAAAAATCAACCGGCACCAGCATAGCCATATCGCAACGAAACCCATCAATTCCGCACTTTTCAACCCAGAATTTCATAGCATCAATCATTGCTTTTCTGGTGGCTGTGTTATGAAAATTAAGATGAATCACATCTTCCCAGTTTTCAACAGGTGGTTTAAAATTTCCCTTCTCATCCTGTGTATAATATTCGGGATGGGTAATGGTCCATTCATGATCCCATCCGGTATGATTGGCCACCCAATCAATAATCACTTTCATACCCAGTGCATGAATTTGCTTTACTAAGTCTTTAAATTCATTTAGTGTTCCAAACTCCGGATTTGTATCCACATAACTTGAGCAGGCATAATAACTGCCCAGCGTTCCTTTTCTGTTTTTGATTGAAATAGGAGTTATGGGCATAAACCAAAGCACTTCAACTCCCATATCTTTTAATCTTGGCAGATGCCGGGCAAATGCAGCAAAGGTTCCTTCGCTAGTAAACTGGCGAAGATTCACCTCATAAATACTAGTTGAATGTACCCAATCTGCGGGCTTAAAATCAGTTGAAATCATAGTCGTAATTCGTCTTCAATGATACGAACCAAACTGCAAAATGCCGTTTCTTTTTTGCTGTTTGAAACCATGTACCTTTGTTTTTTTTATTTAGTTATATGAAGAAATTTCAGGTTCCGAATATTTACCGCAGTCCGCTTATTACTGCCATCAAGAATAAACGAAAAGAAGAGGATAAATTAAAGAAAGACTTTTCTCCTACCCTGCTCGATCTGGGGGCTGTTCAATTTTATCTGGCCCGGCATTTTGGGTTTTGTTACGGAGTGGAAAACGCCATTGAAATCGCATTTAAAACCATTGAAGAAAATCCGGGGAAACGGATTTTTCTATTAAGTGAAATGATCCATAATCCGCAGGTGAATGCTACACTTATTGAAAAAGGTGTTCAATTTCTGCAGGATACTTACGGACAACAGTTAATTCCTTTTGAAGAAATTACAAGTGATGATGTAGTTATTATTCCTGCATTTGGCACAACGCTTTCGATTGAAAAAATGCTGAAAGAGAAAGGTATCAGCACCGAAAAATATAATACAACCTGTCCCTTTGTAGAAAAGGTCTGGAACAGAAGTGAACAGATTGCTGCAAAAGGATACTCCATTGTGCTGCATGGCAAACCAAAGCACGAAGAAACAAGAGCAACGTTTTCGCATGCAAGTGTGCATACACCTGCAGTGATTGTAAATGATCTGAACCAAGCTGTTGAGCTGGGCAAATACATTACCGGTAAAAAACCTGCGCAACAGTTTTACAAAGAGTTTGAAGGACTTTTTTCTGATGGATTCGACATTACAAAAGATCTGCAGCAGTTTGGTGTTGTCAATCAAACAACCCAGCTTGCAAGTGATACACAAGCCATTGCTGAATATTTAAAGCAACTTGTTGTTGAGTATTATCAGTTAAATGAAGCAACAATTGCCACCCGTTTTGCAGACACCAGAGATACTTTATGTTATGCAACAAACGACAACCAAACGGCTGTTACGGGCCTGTTAGAAACTGAAGCTGATTTAGCAATTATTGTGGGTGGATATAACAGTTCAAATACTACTCATCTTGTTGAATTATGTGAGAATAAACTTCCTACTTACTTTATCAACAACACCGACAAAATACTATCGGCAACAGAAATCATGCACTTTAATTTTCAGGATAAAAAAGAATACGTGACTAAAGATTTTTTACCTGCAAAACGGCCGGCAAAAATTTTAATCAGCAGTGGAGCATCATGCCCCGACTCATTGGTAGAAGCAGTGATGTTTAAAATAGCCTCTTTTTACAACGTCGAATCGCAACTTCAACAACAAGCAGATTTGTTTCTATAAAACGAAGAAGCCTCCTTTCGGAGGCCTCTTCTTCTTCGGTTTTATCTGGTTTTTCCTGTCCAAAGAAATTCTATTGTACTAAAATCCGTTCAGTAATTTGTTCGCCTGTTTCACGGAAATTAATGCGCAGCATATAAATACCTGGTTTAAGGTTGTTTATTTGAAGGTTGCGTACATTAATACCGTTCCAGCGTTGTACTGATTTACCGGAATAATCATCGAGTGAAACATCCATCATTCCTGCACCTTCGGGTATAGCAACATTGGTTGCACCTCTGCTCGGGTTGGGATAAACAGCAACAATAATCTGACCATTGCCGCTTCTCAATGCTCTTACTTCACTGTAACTTGATCTGCCATTTAAATCTACCTGACGAATACGATAATACGCAACGCCTTTAGGCAAACTTAACTGATCATCAAAATTGTAAGTATAAGCTCCCCCTGTTCCACCAGGTGCTTTTGAGTCAACAAATGCAATGGTTTCATAACGTCCGTTTCCTAAACGACGCTGTACTTCAAAACCATCATTATCTGTTTCCAGAGATGTTTCCCAGGTAAGAGAAGCTTTACCACCTCTTTGTACCGCATTAAATGAACGCAACGAAACAGGCAATGTATTACATCCGTTGGTGATCAGTTTTACTGTTGAGTTCGTTTGTGTACCAACAGGATTGGTTACAACTGCTTCAACCCACAATGCTTTTGTTGATTCACTTCCAACATTGTTTCCGTTGTAGGGAATATTATTAAAGAATTGTGTACTTGAATTTGTTAACCCACTGAACGATCCTGAAGCATCGGGAGCTAACTGAGTATCTTCTGTACCAAAACTTCCGAAAGGAGTATTGTCCACATAAATGCGATAAACTCCTGAAAGTGCAGTTGTACTGTTTGTTGAGAGTTGGAAGTTTACTGTTCTTGGACTGGTACAATTCACTAAACCTGTAATTTGCGGTTCATTGAAGATGTATGTAAAATTACATCTCCAGCAATGTGCTACTGATAAAGAAGATGCCTGTGAAGACCATAAATCTGCTTTAATAGTTAGCGGACTGCCACAGGGTGCTCCTGTAAATACCACTACATCACGCATCGTATAACGGGAGAAACCTGCAACAGGGCTGGCTGTTTTTTCAACGAGGCCTGAGCCAATGGTCATCACAGTTCCAGCATCTGGTGTATACTGAGCACTGGTAATATAAGATAAATATCCGCCTGTGCCCAAATCATTATTGAATCCTATGTTTAAAATGGCAGCATCCAGATTACCCTGCGCATTTGTTCCTCTTACAGGTGGAGGCGCAGTGGGTTGATTAGGGTTAGGGTTAGCAGGTGTTTGGCAGGTGCCCGGTTTAGCCAGTTCAAAATAACCCGGATAATCAGCAGCCCTGAAAGCATGAATAAACACATACTTATTACCTGCGTTATTCTCAAGATCAAAGACAATATCAACAGTTACCTTACAATTAGCAGGGTTTGTTCCGTCAATATTTTTTACAACAATGATCTGTTCACCAACAGCGCATTGGGCGTTAACTTTATTGGCTAAGCCAAGAAATACGATTCCGATAAAAAATAGTAAAAACTTTTTCATACAAAGGTTTTGAGGTTATAAAAAAATCAGAGGCCGTTCAAAGGACACCTTTTGAAAAAGTTTATCATTGAGGATATAGGTGATAGCTAAAACTATTTATATAACAGTAAAAACTTTAATCACAGGTAACAGAGATAAAAAAAATCCAGTAAGAATTGGATGGAAAGGAATTGAAGATTAAGCGGTGTTTAAGGATATTTGGGTTTGCTGAGACTAAAATACTTTTCTGTTTTGACATTTGCAAGCATTCAAAAAAAATAATTGATTTAAGATAAACAAAGAAGCCCCACTTTCGTGAGGCTTCAGTCATTCTTGGTTTTATCTGGTTTTTCCTGTCCCTGATTTATTGTACAGTAATTCGTTCAGATATTTGTTCACCTGTTTCCTGAATGGTTATGCGTAAAAGATACATGCCGGGTTTCAGATTTGTAATCTGAAGATTACGCACATTTAACCCGCTCCAGCGTTGCACCGATTTACCTGTAAAATCGTCCAGGCTTACATCCATTTTTCCAGCTCCTTCAGGAATAACAATATTCGTTGTTCCCAAGCTGGGGTTTGGATAAACTGACACGATGATTTTGCCGCCTGCCCCACGTAATGCCTTTACTTCACTGAATTCAGATTTACCATTTAAGTCTATCTGACGGAGGCGGTAATAAGTAACAGCTTTACCTAAAATTGCATTATCATCAAAACTGTAAGATGCACCCGATCCTGTACCACCTGCTACTTTTGAATCTACAAACGCCACTGTTTCGTAACGGCCATTGCCTGTACGACGCTGAATTTCAAAACCATCATTTTCTACTTCCTGCAATGTTTCCCATGAAAGTGAGGCCTTACCATTTTTATTAATGGCTTTAAAATTAGCCAGCACGACTGGCAAAGGTCCACCAATGGGACAGTTTGAATTAATCGAAACAGGGGTAAGAAATGCATTTAAATACATCCGCATACCATTAACATTTGCACGGTCGGCTAAGCTGTATGTATGATTTCCCAGGTAAAAAACCAACCCTCCTTTAAGATTTGATGCAACTAACTTAGAAACACTTGCAGAAACTGCAGCAGGTACAAGTGCACCTTCTGCATGATTGTGTGCGTTGTTTATGTAAGAACTCCCTGTTGTTAATTTCCAGTTTTGCAGACTTCCTGTAATATTGCCATTAAACTGTCCTTCAAATTGTGAATACGCTAAGTTTGGATTGGGAAAGTTAATGTTGCTTTCAATTGTTGCATTGGTGTTACCGCCGCCGCCTTTTTCAAACACTGCATTTGCATCAGCACGGGTGCTGTGAAATCTGCCATTAACAGCTTCATTCTCATATGTTCTTACTGCCTCACATTGTGCTAGAAAATTACCGCCTTTTTGAACAAAACTTCTGATCTGACCAATTATACTTGAAGTAGCAGAAGTATTATGTGGCTCAGATGCAAAAGTGAAACAACTTGTGGAAAGACTTGCTCCCGTTGATACTGTTAAGTAACTAACTGAAGGAACGCCTGCTGATGTCATATATGCAACATGAATTGAAGCATTTCCACCATCATTTAAGATGGCTGCTTTTGGTTTAAACCCTGTCATATCATATCGTACATCCACACTTACCGGTGCTGTTGTAATGTAAACATTTACATCTGTTCCGGAATTTAAAGTATTATTATACGCATCAATTAAAGCATCAACGCCAGCTATATCAGAGGCTGAAATTACAAATGGACCGGCTTTAAAATTTGATGAAGGAGTTGCCGCAACTGTTGGTTTGATGCGTGTTGATGCAACAGTAAAGTCTGTAGCGTCTTTAGACTTACCGGAGTTGATAATCCATTTCAGTTTAACGTTGTTGTTCAGTAAGAAAACAATTAAACCATAAGCTTTCATATTAAACAAACCACTACCGGTAAAAGTAACAGATCTGTTACTGATAGCTGCAGTTGCAACTGCACTAAGTGTTACAACGTTGGTAGTATAATTAATAGCTGTAACTGTTGTGCCCATAGGGATTGCAGAATGACCGGAAAGAACCATTCCAACCTCAACACTGCCGGCATTATCTAAAGTGCCCGTATTACTCCCGCTACTGATAGTTATTTTGGCCGAAACGCTGAAAGCGGAACCCGTATTTTGATTTGCATTATCCATTGCAATTATATAGCTTCCTGTGGGAAGATTTTGCAAATTGGCAGCCGGGGCAGGCAAATCCTGTGAAAAACTGAAGCCCCACATTGATAACAGTAAGAGATTGAGTAAAAACTTTTTCATAAAAAAGGTTTAGAGGTAAAAAAAACAGTCAATTCACAGGGTACCTTTTGAAAAAGCTATTCATTGAGGATATGGTGTTTACTATTTCTGTTGCCAGAAAAAGCAGATCACAGGAAAATGGACAGTATTTGCCAGAAAAAAAGAATTCCTAAGTAATAATTGGATTGTTCGGATGAGCGGATTTAGGAGGAGTTTTCCAGATATGTAGGATTACAATGAGAATATATAGCAGAGTTTCCTGATATACAAAAAAAATAAATTATATCCCTTCATCCGCTGTGATTGATTGGGGGTTACGCCTGTTTTTGCAAGTTTTTTACGTAATTTAATGTTAGCTGCAGCTGCTCTTCGGGCGTTAAACCTGTATTATTTATTTCAATCGCATCAGATGCTTTTTGAAGTGGGCTAACTGACCGGTGTGAGTCAATATAATCCCTCATTTCAAGATTTGCTTTAACTTCTTCAACAGTAATATTAGGGTTTTTGCTGTACATCTCTTTGAAACGTCGTTCTACCCGAACGGCTATATCCGCAGTCATAAATATTTTTAAATCGGCATTGGGAAAAACAGTTGTGCCTATATCCCGTCCGTCCATGACAATCCCTTTTGCTGTACCCATTTTTTGCTGTTCGGCTACAGCAAATGTTCTTACTTCTTCAATTGCGGCCACTTCACTCACCTTTTCTGCAACAACCATATCTCTAATAACGTACTCCACGTTTTCTTCATTGAGATACATTTCAGACTCACCGTTGGTATGATTTGGTTTAAATTCCAGTGTAATATTTTTTAAAGCGTCTTTTACTTCAGGCACACTTGTCCAATCAATATGATTACGCAGAAAATATAATGTAACAGCTCTGTACATAGCGCCACTGTCTATATAAATATAACTGAGCTCTTTGGCCAGTTGTTTGGCGAGTGTACTTTTTCCGCAACTCGACCAGCCATCAATTGCTATAATAATTTTTTCTTTCATTAATAAGGCTGCAAAATAAGAAAGTCTTCCTTTACCAAGGAAGACTTTCTTAGAATGTGTTATCCGAATTAAATTACTGAATGATAACTTTTTGTGCACTCACCTCTCCGGTAATAATATTTGTAATACGCACAGCGTAAGTACCTGCCGTAAGAGTTCCGCGGCTGATATTTACATATTGTACATCATTATCAATAAACGCACGTATAGTACGTACTTCCTGACCAGCCTGATTAAACATGCTGATAACATATGAGCCTTTGGCTTTGTTAAATTCAATATTTAACTGTGCGGCCATTGGATTAGGGAATGTTTTTATTTCTTTACTGCTGCCTGATTTGCGTACAACTGCAACATTACTGTAGGTATAAGACCGGTCGTTATCAACCAGTTTTAAGCGGTAAAAATATACAGGCTTTGCCATTGCTGCATCAGTAAAAGAATAGCTGATTTCTGAAAAACTATTTCCTGCTGCATTTTTACTGGCAATACGTGTATAGTTAACTCCATCAGCACTTCTTTCAATTTCAAATTCTTTTGAATTGATTTCTGAAACAGTTTTCCATGTTAAAACAACGTCTGTTCCATTTAATACTGCTTTTAAATTTACACCTGTTGCCGGCAATGTACTTTCTGGCTGAGTTGGTAAAGTCCAGCTCATATTAAACCGGTCGCCATTATAAACTGCATTTTGGTAATTGGCGTTAGATGTCCATACCTGATTTTGTGTCATTCCACGGAGATACACTTTAAAGGTTACAGTAGTTACATTGATTCCTGTAATAAGGAAACTGCCTGTACCTGCAAAATTGCCACCTTCCGGTGTTCTGCCATCAATTATATAATCCTGGAGGTAATCAAAGCTGTTAAAAATTGTTTTGGTTGTAACATTTAATTGAGTACGTGCAGTACCTGACAATTTTGATATTTGAAAACCGGGTTCATCTAACTCTAAATCTACAGCAAAAGGTAATGTAGGAAAAGGTGGTTCGTTAATACTTAAAAAACCACCGAGACCTGTAACGTGTAAAATTGGATTTATGACGGGGCGTGAAAACGAAAAAGTTACTTTACCAAAATAATATCTGCCATTAGTTGGCTGACCAGACAGACCTTCAGCACTCGCAAACATATTGAAGGCATAATTATTAAATGTATTCATACCTGTGCCAATAAGGTTAGTAAGAGCAGAATAGTAACTGTTAACTGGCGAACCCACATTTGCCAATTGTACACCAACAGAGGCAGGAGTGGGAACTTTATTACTGTTATTATTGCTGATACCAAACATCAGCCCGAGATCGCCAAAACCGGTTAAACCATTTGGCAACAGCCCGTATTGCTGATCTGAAAAAGAAGCAGATACAGATAAGGCCCCTGAATTTGGATTGGTGCCATCCGCTTTCTTTATTGCTGCGGGGCCAGCTGTATAAGCAGGAACCGAAGGGTTAGCCGGAAACGATACATTGTACAGACCAACAAACTGCTGGGCATTTACATATCCCATTCTTGTAAGCAAAAGAATAAAAAGGATCAGTTTTAAATTTGGTTTCATTTGTTTTGTTTTAATTATGATATGTTGATTCAGGTTTTACTTTAAAGTGATATAGATTTAGTCAACTACAATTAACATAACACGCTTAATTGCGAAGTTGACATTGGTTACATTGAGATTTGTTGTAAATATGGATATTGATTTGCCATCAACAGTACCATCATTCCCTGCACCTGTTCCAATGATTTCACCGGTTGACCTAAATGATGCCGGTAAAACAGAAGTTGCCGGAGGTACTGCACCGATTGCAGGATTAGCAGTGGTTATCATTACACGGTAATTACTGTTATTGAAAATATTAAAGCTGAAAGTTCCTGCACCCGGCTGACCATATCCCGGAACCGGTTGCACAGCTATTACCTGATTTGAAATCGGATCGTACAATACTGCATTTATACCTGATGGAATTGTGGTTGTTCCGTTTACTAAACCGTCGGTCATTCCATTGTCATCATAAAATACATGTCCACTGAGAACAATCGGAATTCGTTGAATATATCCGGCATCTATGTTGTTTACCAACTGACCTGCTGCAACGTTGAGAGGAGTTGTTCTACCTGTTGCATCTGCTTTACTGTTATTGATTGCTGCTGCTCCGCCAACATTCTGTAATGTCCATGATGCTGAAGGATCCGGCTTGTTGCTGAATACAACATAGTATCCGTTACCTGCAGGTACATTATTGATTACATAAGCTCCGTTACCATCAGTTATTGCCGAACCAATTGGCTGGTTGGCTGCATTGTATAAGGTAACAATCACACCGGCTACACCTCCTTCACCGGGATCCTGCGTACCATTTCCATTATCATCGTACCAAACAAAATCTCCTATGGTTGCCGGTACTACTGGTTTTAAACCTGCATCAACTGTTGTATTAACCTGTCCTGCTGCTAAAGTATAAGCACCTGTCCTGCCTGTTGAAGGTTCAACATCACTGTCGGCTGCGTCACCTGCAGCAACTGCATCTTTTGCAGTAAATACAAGTTGGCCCGGTACATTACTAAACCCAACGCTGTATGTACCCGGATTTAAATTGCTGAAGAAGTATCTGCCGTTTTGATCGGTAATGGCTGATGTTACAGCTACATTGGCTGCATCGTACAAGGTTACAGTTATACCTGCAATTCCTTTCTCTGTTGCAATCTGTGTACCATTGCTGTTGGCATCAAACCATACATAATCGCCCAGTGCTGCACGTGTTGAGTAAATACCTGCATCTGCAGTTAGGTTGCTGTTACCTGCGGTGATAGTGTAAGTTCCGGTAGTGCCGGTTACTGCATCTGCATCACTATCGGTATTATCATTCCCACCTAAATCTTTTGGCGAGAACACAAAGCCTGCCGGTAAATTGCTGAACTTAACAGAGTAGCTGCCATCTGCAATATTTACAAAACGGTAGTTACCATTAGCATCTGTTACGGTTGTTGCTACCACTGCATTTGCAGCATTCAATAACGACACGGTTACACCTGCTACACCCTGTTCGCCTGCATCCTGAATACCATTGTTATTTGAATCGAACCACACATAATCGCCTAACTGGCCGGTTGGTGCTGTGGGGTTGTTTAAACCAAAGTCTATATCAAGTCTTTCTTCTCCTGATCCTACACCGATCACATCGGTTGTTGAAGTTCCTCCAGCTATCGGGTTACCATCACTATCAACATTTCTGTCGGTTCCGGCTCCTTTTGTTGCTGCATTAAAGCCCGCTGGTAAGTTGCCGAAACGTACACGGTAATCACCGGCAGGTAACCCGGTAAACTGGTATTCACCCAGAGCATTGGTTACTCTTGTAGCAGGTTGAATGCCTGCTGTTAATGGATCACTATCAATCGGATTACCATTGCCATCCAGTAACTCTACAATCACTCCCTGTAAACCAGGCTCACCTGCATCCTGTAATCCATTATTATTTAAATCGTTCCATACACGGTTACCGATTGAAGCGGTACCAGCCATTGTTGAACGGATACCTGCATCTACATCAAGATTGGTTTGGCCTGCGGCTAATGTTATAGTTGCTGTTCTTCCGGTGGCAGGGTTTGCATCGCTGCCGGTAGCGGCGGTTCCACCACCTTGTGTTGTAAAGGAATAACCTGTAGGTATATTACTGAAGCCAACGCTGTAGCTGCCTGCAGCTAAATCTGTAAACAGATAATTTCCATTGGCATTGGTTACAGTCATTTTAATGGCTGTGTTCGCTGCATCGTATAATATTACAGTAACACCTTGTACATTGGTTTCGCCGGCATCCTGTACAGCATTCTGGTTCGCATCAAGCCATACACGATCTCCAATTTTACCAGTACCCGGAGGTGTGGTTAACCAGTAACCTGCATCAACAGTTGTTATACGCTGGGCGGCTGCTAATGTTAAGGTTGCTGTTCTTAAAGTAACAGGATCAACATCACTATCCGTGCCTGAAGCAGCAACATTGCTGTTTAGTTTGGTTGTGATAGTATATCCTGATGCTGTTACAAATTCTATTTTGTAATCTCCTGCCGGTACATCATTAAAAATATATTTACCGGTTGCATCGGTAGTTGTAGTGGCTATAATAGCATTGCTGCCAGCATTTACAAGTCGAACAGTTACACCTGCAATACCCGGCTCACCAGCATCCTGAATTCCATTTTTATTCAGATCATTCCATACATAATCACCAATTGTACCATTTACAGATTGCTGTGGTTTTAAACCAGCATCTACATAAGTTATCTGGTCGCCGGCATTTACAGTGAAAGTTGTTGTACGTCCGGTAGCCGGAATGATATCACTATTGGCAGCTCCGCTTATTAATCCATTATTTGGAGAGAATACAAATGCGGGTGGCAGACTAACACCAACACTATAAGTACCCGGAGCTACATCTGTAAACAGGTAGTTGCCGTTTACATTTGTATAAGTACTGCGTACCGGTGCGCCTACACTGTTGTATAAAGTTACCAGTACATTGGATACGCCCGGCTCACCGGCATCCTGCACACCATCAGCATTCAAATCTAACCAAACACGGTCGCCAATACTTGTTGTTGAAGGTTGTGTAAACTTAAGACCTGCATCAATGTCTGTGCGGTTTTGATTAGCTGCTAATGTAATTGTTGCAGTTGTATATGTGATGGGATCAAAATCGCTGTCTAAATTGGTATCTCCCCCCTGTGTTTTAGCTGACAAGCTGTAATTGGCCGGCGTTGTTACTCTTACAGAATAATTACCTGCCGGTAATCCACTGAATTTATAGTTACCAAAAGCATCGGTTGTGGTAGTAGCAATAGGCTGACCAGCGGCATTTAACAACGTTAACGTTACACCAGCTAAACCAACCTCATTCGCATCCTGAACTCCATCTCCGTCAACATCATTCCATACTCTGTCTCCTATTGAACTATTGGTTGGAGGAGTTACAGTTAAGCAGAAAGCATCCAGCTTCATCGTGTTACATGTAATAGTACTTTGTACCCTTACTTTAACTGTACCAACAGGTGCCGTTGCAGTAATTGTGTATTGTTCTAACTGGCCAAAGTATACAGCCACATCTCTTGTAACAGCAACATCATTTTGTGCAATAACTGCATTTGATGCATTGAGAAAAATTAAACTTAGTTTAGGGCTGCAAGTTAATCCGGGGGCATGCACACCTGCAAACGCACTAAATACAATATCGGAACCTGCAGCCACTGCAACATCTTGCCATACTTTTGATGTGCCTGAAGTCCAGTTATTAAAACCATTAGCAGCTCCGCATGCAATATATCCTGTACCGGTTGTAAGTGTACCACCTGACCAGTTCCAGCCGGTTGTACCATTTTCAAAACTTGCATTGAGCAACTGATTTCCTGCGCTGTTTGTGCATGAACAATCGGGCAGCAATCCAAAATCGTAAGTAATATTGCTGTTGCTATTCGTATTACCGTCAACTAACGGTTCTGTACCTGCAACAAGTGTAATAGCCAACCCTCTTATTTCGTTTCCAACAATTACCTGACCATTATCATCAAGATTAATATTATTATCCGGATCGCCTCCGTTCACTGCACTGCTCATGTATCCTGCCGGAGTTACAACTCCAACGATATAATGACCAGGCCCCAGATTTGAAAAGAAATAATAACCATTTGCATCGGTAACTGTACTAGCTATAGATGCGCCGTCTGCACTATTATCATTGTTATCATCTTTATATAAATTAACGGTAACACCGGGTATTCCATTCTCTCCTGAATTTAGACCGTCGTTATTTGCATCATACCATACCCTGTTACCAAGCTCCAACGTAATTGGGCAATAGCCTGCATCTACGTTTGTAATATTTTGACCGGCAGCTAATGCAATTACACCAGTGGCACCTGTTGTTTGACTTGCATCGCTATCAACATTATCATCTGAGCCAACATTTTGCGGAGTAACAATCGCTCCACTGATAGATGTTGGAAATACCACTGTATAATTTCCAGCAGCTAATCCACTGAATAAATAGTTACCTGTTGCATTAGTTGTTGTTGTTGCAATTACAGTACCTGCAGAATTTTTTAATTGAACAGTAACACCGGTAATTCCACCAGTTTCACTTGCATCCTGTATTCCATCTCCATCAGCATCTAACCAAACTCTATCGCCGATAGAGCCTGTTGCGGTGCCATAAAAACCAAAATCGTATGTATTATTAACATCAGCATTTGGTTCTGTTCCTGCAACTAACGTAATAGCCAAACCACGTGTTTCCTCACCGGAAACAACCTGGCCATTATCATCAAGATCAGTATTGTTATCCGGATCACCGCCATTAACTGCACTGCTAGTAAAACCTGTAGGTGTAGCAACTCCCACTATATAATTTCCGGGAGCTAAATTGCTGAAAGTATAATTACCGGTTGCATTAGTTGTTGTTGTTGCAATAGCAGCGCCGTCTGCTATATTATCATTATTATCATCCTTGTAAAGATTTACAGTTACACTCCCTATTCCTGTTTCACCATTATCAATTCCATTATTATTTGCATCATTCCATACACGGTTGCCTATCTGTAAAGTTGTTGGACAATAACCGGCATCTACATTTGTAATATTTTGACCGGCAGCTAATGCAATTACACCAGTGGCACCTGTTGTTTGACTTGCATCGCTATCAACATTATCATCTGAGCCAACATTTTGCGGAGTAACAATCGCTCCACTGATAGATGTTGGAAATACCACTGTATAATTTCCAGCAGCTAATCCACTGAATAAATAGTTACCTGTTGCATTAGTTGTTGTTGTTGCAATTACAGTACCTGCAGAATTTTTTAATTGAACAGTAACACCGGTAATTCCACCAGTTTCACTTGCATCCTGTATTCCATCTCCATCAGCATCTAACCAAACACGATCTCCGATTGAGCCTCCGCCTGATGGTGGAGTTAATGTAACGCACCACTGATCGGTTTTAATCCAGTCACCGGTTCCGCTAAGTGCAATGTTTGTGTATTTAGCACCCACAGGAACAGTAGCTGTCCAGGAATATAACTGTGGCCCTGCAGGTGTATTTGCCAACACTTTATTTACTTCAACTGCCACACTGGAAAGAAAATTCCAGTTTGCATCAAAGAAATCAACTGACACCTGATGATAAAAAGTATTGTTATGCGTTCCTGCGTAAACACTTGCATTAATTTTTGTTCCCGGAGTAAGATCGGTACCAATGGTTTGTGAAACCCAGTTAGCAGCAGTGTTTGTTATTTGGAAATCACCGGATTTAATTCCGCAAAACACAGCCCCAGACCCAGCTGTAAAAGTTCCGCCCGACCAGTTCCAGCCGGTTGTACCGTTTTCAAAGCTGGGGTTTACTACAATGTTGCCGGTACAGGTACATTGTGCATATCCAATCAAGCTCGTAAATAGAAAAAGAACAGTCAATAAAACAAATTGACCGGATTTTGCAAAAAAGCTTTTTGGGTAAAAAAAAGTGGGTAAAAGATTGACCATTTTGTTCAGTTTACTTGTTAAAAGTTTACGATTGATCAAAGGACAAAGCAACTGAACAGCTGTAGGCCGTAGTTATTGCGGGGTTGGATTCAGACGCCTTAAGGGCTGTTTTTTCAAATGGATATTAAGAAAATGGAGAGAATAGGTTATTTGGAAGAAATCCTATTATTTAAAGTAATAGGTCAATAACCAAAACAGATTTACTCTTTAGCACACAAAAAAAAATAGGGGAAGCATAGGGACGATTATTCGAAGGATGAAGCAGGAAGTTAAAGAGGACGTAAAATAAGTGCAAAATTTTAATGAAAACAAGTGTAAACACTTATTTATTTAAACATAATGGCTAAAATGCCAGATGCATTTTAGCCATTATGTTTAATAATATTATTTATAGGGAGTTAGCTGTCAGAAGATTTAACGGATTTTTTAGACTTTTCCTTGAAAGAAAATTTTATGGTTTGTTTTTCTTTATCAAGATCAGCAATAACAACATCGCCATCTTTTATGTTCATGTTCAGAATTTCTTCTGCTAATGGGTCTTCTAAGTATTTTTGAATTGCCCGGTGAAGTGGCCTGGCGCCAAATTGTATATCGTAACCCTTTTCTGTAATAAATTCTTTGGCTTCTTCGGTTAACTCCATACTAAAGCCAAGGTTTTTAAGTCTGCTGCTTACTCCCTTCATTAAAATATCAATAATCCGGAAAATATGTTCTTTACCAAGAGAATTAAAGATCATTACATCATCAATTCTGTTCAGGAATTCGGGCGAAAAGGTTTTCTTCAGAGCTTTTTCAATAACAGCCTTGTTGTTTTCTTCAGCATTCTGCATTCTGGTTGCTGTTGCAAAACCAACTCCTTCTCCAAAATCTTTCAATTGGCGAACACCGATGTTTGAAGTCATAATTATCAGTGTGTTCTTGAAATCAACTTTACGCCCCAATCCATCCGTGAGTTGCCCATCATCCAGTACCTGTAACAGAATATTGTAAATATCCGGATGTGCTTTTTCAATTTCATCTAACAACACAACAGAATATGGCTTTCTTCTAACACGTTCGGTAAGCTGGCCTCCTTCTTCGTATCCTACATATCCCGGAGGAGCGCCGATTAAACGGCTCACAGTAAATTTTTCCATGTATTCACTCATATCTATGCGAATGAGCGCATCATCACTGTCGAACATATAACGGGCTAATGAGCGTGCCAGTTCGGTTTTACCTACACCAGTGGGCCCGAGGAAAATAAACGTACCGATTGGCTTTTTAGGATCTTTCAATCCAACTCTGTTACGCTGTATGGCTTTCACCACTTTGCTGATAGCTTCTTCCTGCCCAATAACTGCTCCTTGCAGATCATCGGCCATACGTCGGAGCTTATCTGTTTCAGCCTGCACCATACGTTTTACAGGAATACCGGTCATCATGCTCACCACTTCAGCAATAGCTTCTTCATTGATGGGATAACGCTTATGTTTACTTTCCTCCTCCCACTTAGCCTTAGCTTTTTCTAATTCTTCTCCTAGCCTTTTTTCTGTATCTCTGAGCGATGCAGCCTCTTCAAAGCGCTGGCTTTTTACTACTTTATTTTTTTCCTGCTTAATGTCTTCGATCTTTTTTTCCAGATCAAGAATTTCCTGGGGAACATTAATATTTTTTAAGTGAACTCTTGCTCCAACTTCATCTAATACATCAATTGCTTTATCAGGTAATAACCTGTCAGTCATGTAGCGGTCACTCAACTTAACACAGGCATTGATAGCATCATCATCATATGCTACATTATGAAACTCTTCATACTTCTGTTTGATGTTATGAAGGATCTGGATGGTTTCATCAATACTGGGCGGATCAATAATTACTTTTTGAAAGCGACGATCCAGTGCTCCATCTTTTTCAATGTACATCCGGTATTCATCTAAAGTTGATGCTCCAATACATTGCAACTCTCCTCTTGAAAGCGCCGGTTTAAAAATATTTGATGCATCCAATGATCCACTGGCACCACCTGCACCAACAATGGTATGTATTTCATCAATAAACAAAATTACATCTCTGTTTTTTTCCAGCTCATTCATAATGGCTTTCATTCGCTCTTCAAACTGTCCACGGTATTTTGTACCTGCAACCAATGCAGCAAGATCAAGTGAAACAACACGCTTGTCATACAACACACGTGAAACTTTCCTTTGTACAATCCGCAAAGCAAGACCTTCAACAATTGCTGTTTTACCAACTCCGGGCTCTCCAATTAAAATCGGGTTATTTTTCTTTCGTCTGGATAAAATTTGGGAAACACGTTCAATTTCATTTTCACGACCTACAATGGGGTCTAAAGATCCGTTTTCGGCAAGGCGGGTGATATCTCTTCCAAAATTATCCAGTACAGGCGTTTTACTTTTTGCACCTGCAGGTTGTTTAGAACGTGGTTGAGAGTACTTTGATTTTTCATCATCAAAATCTTCTTCACCTGGATCGTCATACTCGGCTCTTGGTTCATTTGATTTTACCATACCCAATTCATTTCTGAAAATATCATAATCAATTTCAAATTGATTCAGAATTTGTGTTGCAATATTTTCTTTATTCTTTAGTATTGATAACATGAGGTGTTCAGTTTCAACCTGAGGGCTCTTTAATGCTTTTGCCTCCAGTACAGTAACACGAATCACTTTTTCAGCCTGTTTTGTTAAAGGCAGACTATTGATGTTTGCAATATTTTTCCCTGTTTTATCCTTTACTGCAAGTTCAATTTCTTTTCGCAGTTCGTATAAATCAACATTGAGATTTTTTAAAACTTTAATGGCGGTGTTTTCTCCTTCTCTGATCATCCCTAAAACGAGGTGCTCAGTTCCAATAAAATCATTCCCAAGACGTAACGCCTCTTCCCTGCTAAACGAAATGATTTCTTTTACTTGTGTTGAAAAATTATGATCCATAATGGGATATTCGGTTTTTACAATTATAACGAATAAATTTGACTGCAATTAGCTATAAGTTACACACTATCTGTTAATAAAACTATGAATGTCAAAATTGATACCAAGGAAAAATTTCATGTAATTACCCCACTTGAAAGCTCGGTTACTGAAAATATGACAGGAGAACTCAGTCAATTGTTGCTTTCCTGTCTTAAAAAGGATATAAAAAACATTGTTTTAAATCTGAAGGAGGTTACTGAACTTGATAAATCATCAGCAGAAAGTATACATTCCTGTCAACAGCAGTTTTATGAACAGCAATGTTCTTTTGTTGTGTGTGAAATGATCCCCGCAATAGAAAGTCTTTTTGAACAACTGGGTATACTCGAACTTCTCAATTATACGCCTACAGAAAGCGAAGCCTGGGATATTGTTCAAATGGAAGAAATTGAAAGAGATTTGTTTGATGATGAATAGTTATGGCGCAAAGAACTTTCAACAAAAAGACATTTACATTTAAACATAAACAACCACTAAATCAAAAAAAGGCATGCTGGCAGTTACTATACTCGGAAATAATTCTGCTATTCCTGCATTTGGCCGGCACCCTACTTCGCAAATTATTACAACGCAGGACGAGTTACTCATGTTTGATTGTGGTGAGGGAACGCAAATACAAATTTTAAACTACCGGATTAAACGCAGCCGGATCAATCATATCTTTATTTCGCACCTGCATGGTGATCATTATTTTGGGTTGATTGGATTGCTGAGCAGTTTTGCTTTACTTGGCCGTATTCAGCCACTTCATCTGTATGGCCCGCCTGCGCTGCAAGAGTTAATATCCTTACAATTAAAACTTGCAGATACAATACTCCCTTTTGAATTTACATTTCATCCCATTAAAGAACAGGGTTTATTGCTCGATGCAAAACATTATACAGTTGAGTGTTTTGAAACCAAACACCGCATCCCCTGCTGGGGTTTTATTGTGCGTGAAAAAAGAAATCTCCGGAAACTGAATATAGAACAGGTAAGAGCTTACAATGTACCGCTCACTTACTTCAGCAAATTGCAAAACGGAGAAGATTTTATTACTTCCGATAATACCATTATTAGAAATGAAATACTAACGGAACAAAACAGCAAATCGAAAAGCTATGCATTTTGTGCAGATACTATTTATGATGAGCAACTGGCTAAGATTGTAGAGCACATAGATTTGATTTATCATGAAACTACCTATCCTGCTGTGTTTGCTGAGAAAGCAGCAGAGCGCTACCATTCTACTACTAAACAGGCTGCTGCCATAGCACTGAAAGCTAATGTTCAAAAATTATTAATCGGCCATTTCTCTGCAAAATTTGAACACCTTGAATCCTTTGAACTCGAAGCAAAAGAAATATTCAGTAATACTGAAATTGCAAAAGAAGGAACTACTTATCTTGTTTGATTGTAGAACAGCCATTGATAAAACCCGGGCATTTCTGTACGCCAGAAAATCTCCTGGTGTTTGCCTTCAGGAACCTGTCTGTAAAGCATTCTTTTATTCCCTTTTTGTTTGATCTTTTGATACACAGTTTTCATTTGCTGCACCATATCATCACTTTCCAATTCACCACAAACAAAATACAATGCATTGTTGATGTGCTTAATACTGTCAATTTTGTTATTAATTTCGTGTGCAATCCAGAAAGCAGGAGAAAAAATGCCTGCCGCACCAAATACCTCCGGATATTTTAATACGGCATACAACGAAATTAATCCGCCCATAGAGCTGCCTGCAATTGCTGTAGATTCTTTTCCCGTTTTTGTACGGTAAGTACGGTCAATGTAAGGCTTTAATGTTTGCACCAAAAAATCTACATAAGCATCACCCTCACCTTTACCAAATCTGGAATTATATGGATTGTATTCCGTTAAACGTTGATTACCTCCATGATCAATGCCTACAATGATGCCCTGCATTCTGGGTCTGATGCTATCCATCATTTCATCAACTCCCCATTCGCCAAAAGAGGAAGTGACAGCATCAAATAAATTTTGCCCATCGTGCATATACGTTACAGGATAATTTTTTTTTGTAAATACATAATCATCGGGCAAGTACACCCAGATGCGTCTTTTTCGGTTAAGCTGAGGAATAAAAAAAGCGGTGTCTGTTACAAATACGTTTTTACTTCTTGTAGAAACAGGCGGCCTGCCGGGAAAATCATCCGTCCATGCAGCAATATTCAATTGAACGGTAGTGTCAGAATTAATACGCACAGTCCGGTTTGAAATAGGTGACCCATTTGCAGCAGCCTCAACTGTAAGCCAGGAGCCACGGGTAACTTTAAACTGCATTAAGCCGGGCTCAACGCTTTTTATTTCTGCGATAAGTTTTCCTTCTTTATTTTTTACAAATGAAAAATTGGATACGCCCGGATTCCATCCATTAAAATTGCCGGCGATAAACATGCTGTCATTTCCATGTGCAGTAGGATAGTTGTAAATTTCAAAACGAACAGTGAATTGCGCAGGACAGATGCTGCACATCAAAACCGCTGTGAGTAACAACGGAAATAATTTATAAATAAGAGTGGTTTGCAGCATGATGAATAAATCAGGCTGTATACTGTAAATTCTTTTGCAAATACTTTTTAACAGACTGATGCAGGTTTTCTGATAAAGGAACCACCGGCAAACGAAGATAATTTTCAATGAGGCCTAACTCCGTTAAAAAAGCTTTTACTCCGGCAGGATTATTTTCAGCAAACAGCAAGTCATAACCTTCCAAGAGTTGATCGTTGAGATTTTTTGCAGCTGCAAAATTTCCCTGCAAAGAAGCCCGCACCATTTCGCCAAACTCTTGCGGAAAACAATTGGCCGCAACACTGATCACTCCTTCCATACCACAGGCAATTTGCGGCAATGCAAGATTATCATCTCCACTCACTACAAAAAAATCGGCAGGTTTATCTTTTAACAACTGCATGCATTGAACCATATCGCCGCTTGCTTCTTTTATACCAACTATGTTGGGGCATTCTTGAGCAAGTTTTAATGTAGTTGATGCGTTCATATTACGTCCGGTTCTTCCCGGAACATTGTATAAAATAATTGGCAAGGGTGATACCTCGGCTAATGCTTTGTAATGCTGATAAATTCCCTCCTGAGAAGGTTTGTTGTAATAGGGACTTGCACTTAGAACAGCCACTGCTTTTTGCAAAGGGAAAGTCTCCAGATCTTTTATCAGTGAAAGGGTGTTATTTCCGCCAATTCCCACAACCACAGGTACCCTGTCGGCAACAACCTGATATGTAAACTGAATTAATTCTATTTTTTCTTCTTTACTCAGTGTTGGAGTTTCTCCGGTAGTACCAAGCGTAACCATATATTCAATGCCCTTATCAATCACATAATTTATTACACGTTCAAGCGCTGCATAATCAATCTCCATGTTATTTTTAAATGGAGTTACTAATGCTACTCCTGTGCCCCGAAGCTGATCTCTTAATTGCATATGTATTCAGTTCTTTATAATAGTTGATGTTCGATCATTTATAAATCATCCCAAAATCCCATTTTGCTGTAACGTTCAATACGTTGGTTTATCCGTTCAACAGGATCTGTTTTCTTTAGTTCCTGCAGCAACGGAATCAATTCTTTTTTCAAGAGTTGAGCAGCTTCATCATAATCCCAATGTGCACCACCTGCAGGTTCAGGAACAATACCATCTACTATGCCAAATCCATGCATATAATCGGGTGTAAGTTTTAATTGTTCCGCTGCTACTTCTTTCTTGTCCCAGCTGCGCCACAAAATAGAACTGCAGCTCTCAGGAGAAATAACGGTGTACCAGGTATTCTCGAGCATCAGTACTTTATCTCCAACGCCAATACCCAATGCACCGCCACTTGCACCTTCGCCTATTACAACACAAATAACCGGAACTTTTAAACGGATCATTTCATAAATATTCCGTGCAATGGCTTCACCCTGTCCTCTTTCTTCAGCTTCCAGACCGGGAAAAGCGCCGGGTGTATCAATTAATGTAATAACAGGTTTATTAAATTTTTCGGCAAGTTTCATTAAGCGAAGTGCTTTTCTGTAACCCTCGGGATTAGCCATACCAAAATTGCGCAACTGCCGCATTTTTGTATTGATCCCTTTTTGCTGGCCAATGATCATGACTGTTTCTCCATCGAGTTGTGCAAATCCACCCACCATTGCTTTATCATCTTTCACTCCTCTATCACCAAAAATTTCTACAAAGTTGGTGCACATTTTATCAATGTATTTCAATGTATAAGGCCGGTCGGGGTGGCGGCTCATTTGTACCTTCTGCCAACTGTTAAGATGCAGTGTTATTTCTTTTCTTTTTTCAAGAATATTTTGTTCCAGTTGCTGAATGGTAGAAGAGTAATCAACTTTCGTATTTTTTTCAGACCGTTGCCTGATCTCTTTCAACTCATCAACCAATTCTTTGATGGGCTTTTCAATTTCGATAAACTGACGATTTTCAAGTGATGGCATAACGTAAATTATAGGGGATAAAATTAAGTGATAACTGCAATAATAATGAAAAAAGGCTGCCTCTTTTGAGACAGCCTTTTTTCTATTTTACTTTTCAACGATCAGATCACTGAAAATTATTGCTTGGTTAAACGAAGCCAGTATCTGCCATAGTTTGAACTAAGTGCACCTGGTACATGATGAAACAACCGCAAATCAATGGTGCCTGTACATGCAAATACAAAATTTGACGTACCGTCAGAAGTTACTGCAACTCTATTGAGTCCAAAAGCTCCTTGATAGTCACCATAAAGCTGATCTGTAACTTTTGCAATACCTGTTGCAGGAGCAATTTTTACTGTAATATCCCTTAATACAACTCCATAAGATGGATTCGGGTATGCACGAATGTTAATCGAATCAGTTCCTGCAGAAGTTACAGTAATAAAATCACCGGGTCCCCAATCTTGCCACTCGTCCTCACGTACCACAAAATTTCCGGGGAAGCCTGCTGGTACAAAAGGGCAAACGACGTTTGCGGTCCATGTTGTAGAAGCTCTGTAGTTGGGATTACTGGCCAATGCACCTACTGTATTTACCGCATTGTATGTTTTGCCATCTTTAGTAATCACCTCATTATAAAGTGTATATGCCGTTCCCGGGTTTAAGGCAGATGTAGTTGTACCTAACGCAGTAGCAATTTCAGTTGCCCTGATTACCAGATCAAGAGGGGTTGCACTTGTGTAGGTATACTCTTTAATTTTCTTCCAGTTTGCTTTATTCAGGGTTGCAGCACCTGCAGTAACATACACAATTACTTTATCTACATTAGAACCAAATTCTTTAACAGTAATACTTACTGATTCATTATTGATTTGCGAGTAATCTAATGTTACTTTATTTGCTTTTTCAAGGGTTAGGTAAGAACCTACACCCAGCGAATCGAAATTGCCCAACACTTCTTTCTTTTGGCAAGATTGAAGTATTAATGTGAAGGCAACTGTCGCCAGCATTAAAAATTTTATTTTTTTCATATTCATTTATTTTTTTAATTATCTGAAGAGTGTTGCCGGATTATTATCCCAGAAAACAGGCGTTTCAACACCAGTTCCGGGTTTTTGTGTTGCATTCAGGTTCAGATTCACATAAACACTTGGATAAAGGTATGAGCGGATAAATGTACCCGGATTTGCAATTTTAGTAAACTGGAAATTACCCGGCTTACCTGTTCTGCGGTACATATTATAAGCATCAATACCATTACCCCATAAGGCAACATAATATTCCTTCATAATTACATCTAATCTCTCTCCATTGTTGGCAGCAAGATCGAACGCATTTAAAACTCTTGATACAAGACCATCAATTCTTGCCTGTGTTGGAACAGTAGCAGGAGCTACAGCTACATTCACGGTTGCAGGATAAGTGATTACTTTATCAATAGACTTGCGCATTCCAGACTCAAGTGCAACTTTTGGATCTGCAGCAACAATACCTGCTAAAGCGGCTTCAGCACGTAAGAAGTCAGTAAATGCACTCTGCCAGATAGGTTGTATACCGGCACCACGGGCGCCACGATCCAAACTAACTCTTGAAGCTTGCGCTTCATCAATTTCACCTCCAAATGGATAAACACCAACTGTTGTACGCAGGTTACCATCTGGCGGAATACCTGAATTATCTCCATGATCACGACCCCAAAGCCCAGTTGTTGCGTTTGCAACCAGGCAGAAAGGCATGTCATAAGTTGTACCCGTGTAAGGATTGGTTGAACCGGTTGTATAATGCGCAGGACGGGTTTCAACAGAACAGGAAGATGTGTTAGGACTTACCTGTGCGTTATTGATCACCTGACGGTAGAAGTAATAACGGAGTCTCGGATCAGCATTTGCGCCAGCTCCTCTTTCAATAGCAACGGTCCAGAGAAAGTGCGTGCCAATATAATCTCCGGCATTGCCCGAAGGAGTATAGTTGCCTGAATATCTCGGATGACGTGTACTTGGGTTTGATACTTTTGAACCATACTTAAATTCAAAATCCTGAGCTTTTGTATTTACCAGATCATTTTCAGTAAGTAATGCCTGAATAGCCGCTGTATTATTTTGAACTAAACGGGTATTCATGTATGCACGCAACTTAAGTGTTTTGGCAACTCTTCTCCAGTTTTGAACACCCACAGGAACAGGGATAGCTGTAGTTGGTGCAACGGTTTGGTAAAATAAATCCTGAGCACCGGGATAACTTGAAGCTCCTGATCTAACTAAATCAGCAATTCCTTCATCTAATAAAACGATAGCTTTTGCGTAAATATCTACGCCTCTGTCTGCTTTAGGATTTGTATTAGAACCTCCCAAATTAGCTTCGGTGTATGGCACATCGCCAAACATATCTACCAAAGTCATCATGGTGTATGCTTTCAGGATTTTTGTAATACCCACATGCACGTACTTCTTTTGTACAGTACCTAAACTAATCATCTCATTCGCATGCTTAAAAACGCCTGTGTAAGCGGTACTCCACAAACCATCGTAAGCAGTAGGCCCGTAAGCATTCTGATAGTTTGGACCTGCCATAATAAACATACGGGTTAGTTCCATCCCTCTGCTTGAGGCTTCGTTAAAGAATCCGGCAAAACTTAACTGTACCTGTGTGAAATAGAGATCAGTGTTTGCCGTGCTTGGATCCGGAGCGTTGGGATTCACCAACAGATTATCCAGTTTTTTGCAGCTTCCCAGTGATAGAAGCATTCCTGTTATAATTAATAATTTTTTCATTTTTTTCAATTTAGCTTATCATTAGAAAGTTACACGAAGACTAACACCCATACGGCGAGAGGTTGGTCCTGAGAGGTATTCTAAACCATTAAAGTTACCTGCACCCAAGCTTGATGTTTCAGGATCGAAGTTGGTATATGTCGGGAAATTTGGTGCCAGATACCACAAGTTCTGTCCAGAAACAACAATTGAAGCACTTCCAAATGGTGATTTTTTCAAAATACCTTCAGGAAGATTGTAGCTCAAGGAAGCTTCTCTTAAACGAATAACAGTTGCGTCATAAGTAATCAGATCATCCATTCCAAAGAAACCGCTTAAGTTGTTAAAGTAAGCAGTTGAAGAACTGATCTGTACGTTATTAGGGTTACCGCTTGCATCAACACCTGGCAAAATGATTGGTAACAAACGATCGAAATCGGTATCTTTTGTTACACCACGACCTAACAGAGTACCCGGAGTGTATGCAAGAATCTTTCCACCTTTGGTGAAATCCCACTGCATACGGAAGCTGAAGCTCTTCCAGCTTAAGGTACTGATACCTGTTAATTTATAATCAGGAATCGGGCTGCCGAGATAATCAATGTCAGGAGAAGATACATAACCACCCTGTGCATTTACAAGACGCTCGCCTGTTTTTGGTTCTCTTGCAGTTACTGTACCATAAAGAGCACCTAAGGGTTTGCCATTGATGGCAAAAGCTCCCTGATTGGTAAATCCAGCAACGGTGATTCGCTCAATTTCAGCTGGCAAATCATACACACGGCTGCGGTACAATGTAAAGTTCGCATCTAACTGCCACTTCCAGTTTTTACCACGTACCACTGTATAACCAACACCCGCTTCAATACCTTTTGTGGTAACAGCACCTGCGTTGATAGATGTTACAGTAAAACCTCCTGAAGGATCCAGTTCACGATCAAGGATCTGGTTATCTGCAATTCTGTTATAAAAAGTAAGATCAAGATTTAAACGGTTATTGAAGAGTCTTGCTTCAGTACCAATTTCAAATTCCTTTTGTAACTCAGGTTTTAAATCCGGGTTTGGCAAGCGGTTTGAAATAGCATTTGTGCTGATTGGGGTACCTGCACGATCTTCAAATACACGTGGCCCGAGAACCAATGTTGGGCGTGTTGCGTAAGGAACACCAAAGTTTGCACTGGTAGAGAAACCTGCACGTATCTTCAGATAATTCACCACTTTACTGTTTTCAAGACCTTTGAATGCAGTTGTTGGGATGAATGATGCGGTTACGTTTGGATAAAAAATGCTGCGGTTTGCTTTTTCAAGATTTGATGACCAGCTGTTACGACCACCAGCAGTTACATATAAAAACTCTTTGTAAGCAAGGTTCGCAAAACCAAAAATACCGATTGACTGGGTAGCCTCTTTGTAATCTAAAGCATTACCACCTTCACCTAAACGCTCCTGAACCAAGAAGTTGTTATGATTAAAGAGACCATATACTAATTGCTGTGTGCTTTTTAAGCCAGTTTGCTCATATGCACGCTTATAAGACTGTAAACCACCTTCTACATTTAAACGGAAGTTTTCACCAAACTCAGTTTTCCAGTTACCCATTACTTCATGGTTGGTAATATTATTATATCCATTTACAGTTCTGTGAATACCTAACTGATAATCGTTACCACCAACTACTCCACCTTTATTTTGAGAAAGGAAGTTATAATCTGAGTATTGATCAAACCCGTAACGGTACATTACAAAGAAATTCTTTGTAATGTCGTACTGGGCATTTACCTGGCCATAAATACGATTGATTTTTTGGCCGGAAAAACCGTTTCTTACAGTCCAGTTAGGGTTTTGAATATCATTACCGTTTCTGTAGTAAATAGAAGATTTATCAATGGGGTTCTCATATTCAAGACCAATCAGATCCACTGCAGTTGGTGTATAAATGAGGTTACCAAATACAGAAGAAGCACTTGGGTTACTACCAAAGCTGGTTGCAACCGGAGGCGTGCGGAAATCAGTTGTTGAATAGTTGAACGTAGAACCAATGCTGATATTATTGTTCAGTTTGGTTGTACCACCAACACTCAGGTTATTCTTAAACAGATTGTTACCGGGCGTAAAACCTTTATCATCCATATAAGAATAGTTGATATTAAATGAGCTGTTTGCAGAACTTCCTGAAGCATTTACTGAAGTAGTGCTGATTAAGCCTGTACGAAAGAAACGTGGTACACTGTTATAAAATTTATAATCATATTGTGCACCAATGTATTGAGGCAAAGCTACGTTCAAAGCAGCACGACTGTAAGGATGAGGAACTTTTCTGGGGGGATCTGTAAATTTAGCACCCCAGTTACTGAAGAAAGCCAAACCAAGATCCATATCAAAACCGTTACCATACTGCTGAGTATACTCAGGCAGGTTGGCAACCTGGTTCATAAAGAATGATTGGCTTAAGCTAACTTCCAGTTTCTTGTTGATCTTACGACCAGAACCGGATTTAGTAGTGATCAACACCACACCATTACGGCCTAATTCACCATAACGTGTTGTTGCACTTAAACCTTTCAATACATCAATACTTTCAATGTTGTTAGGATCCAGATCAAGAAAACGACTGGATGTCTGGTTGCCGTAAACAAAACTTGCCTGTGAGTTGGTAGTGGCGTCAAAAGGAACACCATCAACAACAAATAAAGGGGTAGCGTTACCTGTAATTGTATTTACACCACGAATGATGATACGTGTACCCGATCCTGAAAGACCGCTGGCACCCATGATATCAACACCGGGTGCTTTACCATTTAATACACGAACTACGTCTCCATCGGGACGAAGTTCAAGATCTTTTTTACCAACGGAAGCCACTGAATAACCAAGGGCTTTCTTTTCACGCTTAATACCGGAAGCAGTTACAACCACCTCTGTAAGACTTGTGTTGGCATTTACTAATTGAACATTTACTGTTCCACCATTTCCGGCAGAAAGTCTTAATGTTTCAAAACCGATACTTGAAATTTCCAGTGTTGCATTTCTCTTTACACTGAATTTGAAAATACCGCCTGCATCTGTTGTGGTACCATTATTGGTACCTCTTTCTGTAACAGAAGCATTTGCAACCGGATTTCCTTTGTCGTCCGTAACCTTACCGGACACATCTACTGTCTGTGCTATTGCCAGCTGAAAACACAGCAGCAGCACTCCAGTTAGGATGGATAGCTTTTTTCTCATGTTGATTGATTTAGATTAAAATTTCGCTTCAAATATAGGGTTTCTGTATTATCGACAAAAAATTGTTAATTTATACAGACGGCCCCGACCAAACGTATGACAAACGTTTTTTAACAATTGCTGCACAAAAATCGTAGAAATCATTTTAAAGTTTCCACAGGATTTGCACTTTCAGTTCTGAGCGCCTGTTACCCGGTATTTCATCGAGACCCGACCCTACCATTGTGCGGTTTCTGTAAATCAGCTGGGCCCACCGTGCCCATAGGGAAATTTTTTTTGTGAGATCGTAGCTTAAGTTTACGTAGTACCGGTATCCCTTATCAGAAAAAGCAGGGATGGAAAAACTGTACAATACATCATTCTCAAAAGCATAAATACGGCTGTTAAAATCATCTGTTTCGAAATACTGGAGCCGCATATTTACAGAAAAGGCACTCAGCATGGGTTTATAAAACACATCAAAAAAAGCTAGAAAACCTGAACTGGAGGGCAATCCCTGCTGCTTGTACCACATCCAGTCGAGCCGCTGACGTAAAGTAATGACTGGGTTTAACTTAAACTGAATCTGAGTTCTCCAATTGGTGCGTTTTACCGATACAGGTTCTGCAACATTTATTGGATCGGTTCCTGCAAAGTTGAGTGCTTTCGTTTCAGTTCTGAATCTGGTATAAATCTCAACCGACTTTATGGGCTTATGTGTTATTTGCAGCAGATAATCATTTCCGTTTGATGGCGCATTCACCCTGAAACGTAGAAATGGAAAACGATACATATCAGTGTAGGCATCAATCTTCCATTTAACTGAAGGCTTAATAGCTATACCTGCAAACAATCCTTTTTCATTTGATGGCAATGTGTTTTCAGTAAATGCATTTCCAAAAATGGATTGGTAGGCCGGTTCAATATTTCTGTAAACAAATGAAAGATCAACTTTAGGATCAACACTCATCAGCAAACCGCTTATCAATGCATAGTTCGCTGCATTGTGATTTGCAGCTTCTCCAAACCAATGTATGTTGCGCCAGGTATAGCTCCAGTCTGCACTGATATTGGTAAGTGCTCTGCCTCGAAACGCAAAATAATTATAAGGGTCATTGTCTTTATTAAAAGAACGGTTAAACTGAAAATGCACTGCATTCAATCCAATGTGCAAATTGTTTTTATTATAGCTGAGGTTGCTGCCATAAGAAATCATTTGAACAGTTTTTTTATCTGCCTGTTCATTTGCTGTTCGATGCAAGCCTGATGTAAGCAGTGAAGAAAAATAATCTTCCTGTTGCAAAGTGTCTGTTACAATATTGCCGCTTACTTTTCTAAAAGATGCAAATGCGGTAAACTGAAACTGCTTTCGTTCAAGTGTTATACCTGCACCTCTGTTGTAAAAAAATTCACTGGTTGAGTTAAATGGGCGGATGATGGCGGCTTGTCTTTTAATATTACTGATATCTACATTTTTTTTAAATGCCAGCGATTGCCATTGGATCAACCCCTGCCCCATGTTTACTGTAAAATCGCCAACCGCCAGACTTTTAATAATTCCTGTATTCCGGATAAATAAATGGGCTGAATAAAAATCGAATCCATTTTTTTGTGCGCCTTTAAACCATTGCTCACCGGGATCTTTCTCTGCAGTAAATCCATACTGCAGCAATTGGCCATATTGATATTTGTACCTAATTAGCATACGTTCCCTGCTGCCTGGATAAAAACTACTTGATGTACTGTCGCCTTTTCTTCGGAAACCTTCTGCTTTTTCAGCAACATAACTAATTCTTGAAAGAATGGAATGTTCTCCTTTGTTGAAACGTGTTGAAAAATCTTGCTTTATTGAAACCGCTCCTGCAACAGTGATGTAAGGAAGTATTTTTTGAATGGTAGCCACATCCCATAATGGAACAGACTGCAGTTCATACAAATCAATAAATTTTCCAAAAAGCTTACGGTAGTTAAGAAAACCGGCAATTTGAAGAGGCGAAAGAAAAGGAAATTCTTTGAGCTCAGCTTCTGTTGCCCTGTTGAGATTCAGCTTGTATTTTAAATAATGCTGTAAAGACTGTAAATAAGAATCGTCTTCTGTTTCAGCTTCATTTACTTCCGTACTGTTTTCAATCTGTTGTTCTACAGCCGGAATTTCCTGAGCAATTAAATTTGAACAAGAGAACAAAATCAAACATATCAGCAAAAGTTTTTTCATTCTTCTGCTGTTGATTTTTTCTTAAAATCAAACAACATCATCACCGCCGGAGAAATACCCAGCTGCGGATGATAAGCCGTTGCCATATCAATTCGAAAAGTACCAAACCTTACTCCCACACCTGCATAAGGCTGTTTGTTAACCGTATTGATACCGGCACGTATCAACATTTGTTTTACAAAACTATATTGAAAGCAGGCATTTACACCGGCTGGCTTATTTTCTTCTTTGATCATTTCGGCGCTAATAAAAAACTGATCAGACACTTCGTATCCTAAACCTCCCCGATAAACAGAGGCCATTTTTTCATTAGCCGTTTTATTTAATCTGCCTCCCACAGGATTGTACACACTGAGCCCTGCATGGAGATGTTCGGTTAAATGTAAGAGGGCACCTGCTTCAAAAAAAACTGCTGACGCATTGCCGTACGCAGGTATTTGCACACTGTAATAATTAAATTTTACACCCACATCAACTTTACTGCCTAACTGCCTTGCATAACCTAAACCAAGCTGCGTTTCACGATAACTGCTGAATCCAAAATAATCTGCCTGCAAACCAAAGTTCCCCGACTTAGTAGTAAATCCTCCTACAGCTGTATATTGTTGAAAAGCATTGAGTAAAAAACGTCGTTCGCTGTAAACACCTGCTGCATTGTATTGCAGATTTGCAAGTGATGCCGGATTAATGATAAAAGAAAAAACATCAGCTGCCTGTTTACTGTAAGCACCAAGTCCGGTATAAGAATTAACCAGTGGCTGCCTTACTGTTTGTGCATGTAACAACATTGATGTGCATACAGCAATAAAGGTGACAGAATATTTCAAGCAGTTAATTTTGAAGAGTAAAATAAGCGTTTTCATTGGCTCTTACCAGCAGCTTTATTAAATTTTATCATTCAACCTGAACAAATGCCTCTGTGCGTTACTTTTGCAGCATGCAACTACTTGATGGTAAAATGGCGGCAGAAGCCATAAAAGAAGATCTTAAACTAAAGACATCAGCTTTACATACCAGTGGCAAAAGACCTCCTCACCTTGCTGCTATTTTAGTTGGAACGGATGGTGCCAGTGAAACCTATGTAGCATCCAAAGTAAAAACCTGTGCAGAGATAGGTTTTGAATCTACCCTCAAACGATTTCCTTCAACCATCACTGAAGAAGAGCTGCTGCATGAAATTGATGAGCTGAATAATCATGATGCAGTTGATGGCATTCTTGTTCAACTGCCATTACCAAAACACATCAGTGATGATAAAGTCATCAATAAAATTAACCCTGCAAAAGATGTTGATGGATTTCATCCGGTAAGCGTTGGCAATATGGTAAGTGGAACACCAACTTTTATTCCGGCAACACCCTATGGTATTTTATTGTTGTTGAAACATTTCAACGTTGAAACATCCGGAAAACATGCAGTGGTCATTGGCCGCAGCCATATAGTAGGTACTCCTATGAGTATTTTATTAAGCCGCAAAGCATATCCCGGCAACTGCACCGTAACAATCTGTCATTCTGCAACAACCAACTTAAAAGAAATCTGTTTGCAGGGCGATATTATTGTGGCAGCATTGGGACAACCGGAATTTTTAACTGCAGATATGGTAAAAGATGGCGCTGTAATTATTGATGTTGGTATTACACGTGTGGCAGATGCATCAAAGAAAAGTGGCTTTGCATTAAAAGGTGATGTAAAGTTTGACGAGGTATCCGTTAAGAGCAGTTATATAACTCCAGTACCCGGTGGTGTTGGACCCATGACGATTGCAGGTTTACTCATGAATACTTATAATGCTTACATGAATAAGCAGTAAATTTATAATGTACAGCTTTATTATTCGATTGCAATTATGCGAAACACCCTGCTTCTTATTTGCTTTTTATCAAGTAACACAAGTAATGCACAAGTTTATCTTGAGCCCTATGCGGGTTATGCAATAGATGTAAGACCTAAACAAAATTTACACAGCTTCAATACCGGCATTCAGGTTACATTTTCAAAAAAAACAAACTACGAATTTTCAGCAGGCTTCATCAATGGTTTTGGAATAAAACGAAAGGGTGAAGATTCTTCGTTTACTTCTAATCCTTCTCTTCCAATTTATGCAAAAGCACCAAAAACTATTGAAACAGGATTGATGGGTATATATATCAATAACAGATTTCGTTTATTTAAAATTGGCGGGAATCATTCTATACACTTAAATTTTCAAATGGGATTAAGGCTGCAGAAACTAACGGTTAACTATTATTTAAACAGTACAGATTATGTTGTTTTAAACCCCGGTGCAGAAGCAGAACGTTTTAGTGTGTATGCCGGTTCCGGTTTTGAATATTTGTATATATTAAAAAAAGGGCGTGTATTCTTTCAAACAAATGTAATTACCCCATCGTTAAGAAGAAAAAGAGAACAACCCGACCGGTTAAACCTACCTGTACCATTAAGTTTCAATGCGGGTTATTCGTTTGAATTGAAAAAGAAAACAGTTCAGCCACAAAAAAAATAAAATGCTTCAACCTAAAATTAGCACACTGGTTATTCTGATTTCATGGATGATGTTATTGGCCTGTGATGGCAACGTCACTAAGTTTTATGAAGATTCAAATAACAAAGGCCTGAGTATTTTTTCTAACACAACAAATAATATTGCTTCAGCTTATTTTAATGATGAGATTTGGAGAACCCGGAACAGGGTTTATTCCGTTATTTCTTATACTTCTTATGAATTATTTATTCATAAAGAAATTACAACAACATTATCCGACACATTAATTATTGAATGGACAGGTAATTACATTGGAAAACCCAATTCTGTTACATTAAGTTTTGTAATGGCCATTCCAAAAAACTTCAGGGCTGCCGACCTTGTTACATTTAAGGGTAAGCGATTTAATGCCGATGGAATTTCCAGCTATTTTAAAGTTAACGGGGCATCAGCACTTTCATCTGAAAAAGGCACCGGCACAATTTACTTTCATACAGCAGAAATTCAGCTCAATCAGAATGCCGATGGAAATGGGAAAATAGCAGGTTTATTCGAGGCATCCTTTAACAGTTTAAAAATCACTAAAGGTCGCTTTGATCATTACCTTAACACATTTAATGTGAGATTACCTTAAAAGGTTTACTTAATTAATGCAATTTTGCAGCATGAGTATGAATGAATCAACTTTACAGCAAATGAAGTTACCTGTGATGGAATCTTTTTACACACTCCAGGGTGAAGGATACCATCAGGGCCGTGCAGCTTATTTTATTCGCCTTGGCGGATGTGATGTAGGTTGTGTATGGTGTGATGTAAAAGACAGTTGGGATGCAAGTAAGCATCCAAGCTTTAGTATTGATGCAATAGTAAACAAACTTTATGTTGAAACTGGAATCAGGAATCGGGAATTGGGGAATAACATTCAACCGATTGTTGTGATCACCGGTGGCGAACCATTGATGCATGATCTTACTCAACTTTCCAATGCAATTCATGCAGCAGGCTTTCAAACCAATATTGAAACATCCGGAGCACATCCGTTAAGTGGTGAATGGGACTGGATCTGTTTATCTCCTAAAAAATTTAAAGCTCCTTTGCCCGAAGTAGTGCCGCATGCACATGAATTAAAAGTTGTGATCTTTCATAAAAGCGATTTTTCCTGGGCCGAGCAATATGCAGCATTAGTAAATCCGCAATGCAAACTTTATTTACAACCAGAGTGGGATAAAGCTGCTGAAGTAACACCGCTGATCATTGATTACATCAAAACCAACCCACAATGGGAGTTGAGTTTACAATTGCATAAATACATTAACGTCCCTTAACAACATCCACTTTTTTTTTTCGTTATATTGAACCACAAATTCAATGCAATTGAAAAAACTATTGACTTTTTTTAGCCTTTTTACTTTTACACTCACTTATGCTCAATGGTACAACCCTTCAAAAGTTGATATTAAGCTCGGCTATAAATACAGTGAAGCATTAAACGAAGCAAGAAGCAGAAATTATGCAAAGGCTTTGCAACTGCTGGATGAATGTATTGCAACAGATAACCGTTTTGTTGATGCATGGTTAAGTAAAGCAGGTGTGTATTCCGAACAAAAAAAATACAGCCAATCTGTAGAAACTTACCGCACAGCATTTCGTCTCGACTCCGTTTATTTCGGAACCTTTCTGCTTCCCTACTCCATTGCAATAGCAGGCAAAGGAGAGTTTACTGAAGCACTGAATGCTATCACAACTTTTTTACAACGACCGAATTTGAATGAGCGTACCATAAAATCTGCCGAGTACAGAAAAAAATGTTATCAGTTTGCAGTTGAATATCAAAGCAAATTTCCGCAAGGTGATTATGTGTTTACTCCAATGAATTTAGGTGACAGTATCAATACAAAACTGCTTGAATATTTTCCTTCGGTTACAATTGATGCAAACACTTTGGTGTTTACAAGAAGAATTGGCCATGAAGATTTTTTTGTCAGCGAAAAAAGAAATGCTGTGTGGAGTAAAGCAGTTCCTTTGCCCGGCAATCTGAATACAGAAGAAAATGAAGGTGCACAAACTATTTCGCAGGATGGTCGCCTGCTCATTTTCACCGGTTGCAATATGCAGGATGGCCAAGGCAGTTGTGATCTTTATTTTTCTTATCTCACAAAAAATGGCTGGGGCGAACGCATGAATCTGGGACGCATTATAAATACAGAATACTGGGAAAGTCAACCAAGCTTATCTCCAGATAAAAGAGCTTTGTATTTTGCAGCCAGAGATCCATCGGGTTATGGTGGCAGTGATTTGTTTGTGAGTTACCGGCAGCCTAACGGAAGCTGGGGAACACCGGAGAACATGGGACCTGATGTAAATACAAATGCTGATGAAAGCTGCCCTTTTATTCATGCAGATAACCAGACTTTTTATTTTACGAGCAGCGGCCATCCCGGTTATGGAGGAACAGATTTATTTCTGATGCGCAAACAGGCCGATGGTAAATGGAGCAAACCACAAAACCTTGGCTATCCTGTAAATACGATTGATGATGAAGGCTCTCTTGTAATTGCAAGCGATGGCAAAACAGCTTATTATGCAAGCGATGGAGCCGACAGCAGAGGTGGTTTGGATATTTACAGCTTTGAACTACCGGTGCCGGACAGGCCAAGTAAAACATTATGGGTTAAAGGAAATGTGTATGATAAAAAAACAAACCTCGGTTTACCCTCTGCAGTAGAGCTCATTAATTTATCTACTGCACAAACCATCAGCAAAGTGCAAACAGATGAAGAAGGTAATTATCTCATTACATTACCGGTTGGTAATGATTATGTATTTAATGTAAACAGAAAAGGCTATTTATTTTATTCGGGAAATTTTTCACTGAAACAACAATCAACAGATACAACATTCACTATAAATATCCCTTTAATCCCCATCGAAATAAATGCAAGTATTGTACTGCAAAATATTTTCTTCGACAGTAAAAAATCTGAACTGAAACCTGAATCCATGATTGAGCTGGATAAAGTAGTTCAGCTTTTAAAAGATAACCCTGCAGTAAAAATTGAAATTGGTGGCTATACCGATAATGTGGGAAAACCTGCAGACAATCTGGTTCTTTCGAACAACCGTGCAAAGTCTGTAATTAATTATTTTCTATACAAAGGAATTGCTGCCAGTCGGCTTACTTCAAAAGGCTTTGGAGAAACAAAACCCATTGCAGATAATAAAACAGAACAGGGCCGTGCAAAAAACCGACGTACAGAATTGAAGGTGTTAAGCAAATAATGTATTTTCAGCCTGCATGTATACCGATCTGTTATATCAGCTGGCCTTAACGCAGGTACCGCATATCGGCTGTGTACATGCAAAAATTCTGGCTGAGCAATTTGGCACTGCAGAACAGATTTTTAAAGCGAAGAAAACTATCCTCGAAAAAATTGACGGCATTGGCGAAGTAAGAGCAAGAAGTATAAAACAGTTTACTGCGTTTAAAGAACAGGAAGCTGAAATTAGTTTTGTTGAAAAATATAAAATACAACCTCTTTTTTTAAACGACAGTGCATATCCTAAACGCTTACTGCATTGTTACGATCCACCTACACTTCTTTTTTACAGAGGTACAGCCGATTTAAATGCGTCGAAAGTAATTTCCTTTATTGGTACAAGAGCCAATACCGATTACGGAAAAATGATGACTGAAAAAATGCTGGAAGAATTGCATGTACATCAACCATTAATTGTAAGCGGCCTTGCTTACGGCATTGATGCCATTGCACATAGATGCAGTGTAAAACAACAACTCTCTACAGTTGCAGTTTTGGCACATGGGTTAGATAAAATTTATCCTGCACAACATACAGCACTTGCAAAAGAAATGATTGCTTCAAACGGAGGGTTGTTAACTGAATTCAGGAAAGAGACCAAACCCGATAAACACAATTTCCCCACCCGTAACAGAATTGTTGCAGGCATGTGCGATGCAACCATTGTAATAGAAACCGGAATAAAAGGCGGCAGTATGATTACTGCCAATCTTGCAAATAATTATAACCGTGATGTATTTGCGCTGCCCGGTAAAACAACCGACTCCAAAAGTGAAGGCTGCAATTATTTAATTCAAAGCAACAAAGCAGTGCTTATCAGAAACGCAGAAGATATTGTTGAGCAAATGGGCTGGCAGCCAAAAGAAAAAGCAACAAAACTAAAACAGAAACAATTGTTTATTCAGTTGAATGAAAATGAAAAAATCATTGTTCAACTGTTAGAACAAAAAGAAGCCGTACATATTGATGAACTGAACCTTTCATGTAATCTCAACAGCAGCATCATTGCATCCGTACTTTTAACCCTCGAATTGCAGAATGTAGTAAAAAGCTTACCGGGTAAATTGTACAGTTTGCTGTAAAAAAAACGCTCCCTTTCAGGAGCGTTTCAGAAAAAAATCAACCCACTTTATTTAATGTTTGTTCCGTTTTCAGGAATATTAAACAGGTTTCTGATTTGTTCGTAACTCATGGCTTTAATCTGGCTAACGGTATAACCTGCTGCCGGGCCACTGATGATACGTGTACCTGCAACACCACCGGGAACAATTACATAACGGTAAAGATTACCTGTTGGCGGGTTACCGGCAGTACCTGTAAATGTTCCGGGATCGTTGTTATCATCTAAATTGTAAAAATTAATCAGTAACGATCCGGTAACCATACTTGGTTCAATATGCTGATGAACAGACTGTGTAAAGTTAAACGTTGTATAAGGCAGCGTACGAACGGTTCCCGGTGAACCACCACCCTGAAAATACACCATCACTAAACCCTGAGACATAACTGTAGCAGTAATACCGGGAGCAGCAGCTGTGAATCGTCTTGCTACTTTACCAAAAATAGAAACCGTTCCTGCACTCCAGCCGGCTGCAAGAAATGGATTCCATGGAGAGTATATTACATTAGCCGTACCGGTAGGACCAGCAGGACCAGCTGGACCAGCAGGACCAGCTGGACCAGCAGGACCAGCCGCACCAGCGGGACCAACAGGGCCGGTGTCGCCCTTACAAGCGGTTAATAAAATTGTGCTTGCAGAAATAATCGCAAGTGAAAAAACGAGCTTTTTCATACACATGTTTGTTTTTAAGGTTTAATAATAATGATAAATAAAAAGTTAGCGGCTCGAGGTAAACATGGTTATTCAGCAGAAGAATGGATGTGATGTCGTAAATGTAGAAAGTGTTTTTTCTTTTTGCAAGTAAGATCAAAAAAAAGATCAGAACCTACCCAAAAGTGGTATGCTTTCGTTCGTCATGTATCTCAATTTGGAAGCTATAGTATCCTCCCCTTACCTTTGCACATGGCATCAAGAAATAATTCCACTCTCAGCAAAGCGGTTCTCAACAAATTTTTTGGCGAAGGTTACACGTTTGACGATGTACTACTCATGCCGGCCTATTCACAGGTACTTCCAAGAGAAACCAATATCAGCACACAACTCACTAAATCATTACGGCTTAATATTCCCATGCTCTCGGCAGCAATGGATACTGTTACCGAAGCGGGACTTGCCATTGCCCTTGCAAGAGAAGGCGGCATCGGTATTTTGCACAAGAATATGAGCATTGAAGAACAAGCAGCGCAGGTACGCAAAGTAAAACGTAGTGAGAGCGGACTTATCCTCGACCCTATCACGTTACATATTGAAGCAACATTGGCCGATGCCTTGCAATTGATGAAAGAAAATAAGATCGGTGGTATTCCCATTGTTGATCAAAAAAATAAACTGGTGGGCATTCTCACCAATCGTGATCTGCGATTTGAAACCAACTATAAAAAGAAGGTGAGTGAAGTCATGACTTCCACCAATCTCATTACAGCACCTGAAGGAACGGATCTCAAAAAAGCACAAACGATTCTCAGTCATCATAAAATTGAAAAGCTGCCCGTTGTAAAAAAAGACGGTACACTTGCAGGCCTCATCACCTACCGTGATATGCTGCAGGTACAAAGTCACCCAAGCGCAGTAAAAGATTCCTTTGGAAGATTATTAGTTGGTGCTGCTCTCGGCATTACTGCTGATATGCTCGACAGAGCGGCTGCATTACAACAGGTAGGTGTAGATATTGTTACACTCGACAGTGCACACGGTCACAGCAAGGGAGTAATCGATTCATTGAAATTATTGAAAAAGAATTTTAAGAAGCTACAGGTCATCGCCGGTAATGCGGGAACAGGTGCCGGGGCAAAAGCATTGGCCGATGCAGGCGCCGATGCAGTGAAAATTGGTATTGGTCCCGGTTCTATTTGCACTACCCGTATTGTTGCCGGTACAGGTGTTCCGCAATTGACCGCTATTATGGAAGCTGCCCATGCAGTAAAAGCAAAAGGCATTCCTGTAATTGCAGATGGTGGCATCCGTTATACAGGCGATATGGTAAAAGCATTGGCGGCAGGTGCATCAACTGTAATGATGGGCAGTGTGTTTGCAGGTACAGAAGAAAGCCCCGGCGAAACCATTATTTACGAAGGAAGAAAATTCAAACAATACCGTGGCATGGGATCAATCGGTGCCATGCAGCAAGGAAGTGGTGATCGTTATTTTCAGGATGTGGAAGATGGTATTAAAAAATTAGTACCCGAAGGAATTGAAGGTCGTGTTCCGTTCAAAGGAAATGTGAGTGAGATCGTGCATCAATTCACTGGTGGACTTCGTGCAGGGATGGGATACTGTGGCGCACAAACAATAAAAGACTTACAAGCTGCACAATTCATTAAGATCAGTAATGCAGGGATGAAAGAAAGTCATGCACATGATGTGATCATTACAAAAGAAAGCCCGAACTATTCCAGATAATATTGGTCGGCACGGCCCTTAGGCCGTCAGACCATTTGATGCAGCTAAGCCCCTTTCTCCTTCTCTTTCCCCGAAGGAGAAAGAGCGGTTCTTCATACTGCTTACAATCTATGAAGCTTCCACATCAACTTAATAATACCTCCCGTCACATTTCATTCTCTTTACTTTTATTTATCAACTTAAATTAGCAAGGGCTGTGATTGGAAAGCCCCGCTTTTGGAGGTCCGCCCGGATAAGTCGGTCGGACGGGGGTTTGGGGAGGCTTCCCCATTTCACTTATTTTTACAAAAACCATTCGCTTGAAAAAATATCAACCGTTATTTCTTTCCCTGCTCTCCGGTCTTTTATTATTTCTTGCATGGCCCATGCAAAACTTTACAGTTGCTGTATTCTTTGCATTTATTCCATTGTTCATTCTTGAACAGCAGAACTATTCGAAGCTGAAATTTTTCGGGTTGATTTACCTTGCTCTATTCACCTGGAACATCAGCACCACCTGGTGGATCTGGAATGCATCAATGGTGGGTGCATGGCTCGCCATCTTTGCCAACAGTTTGCTCATGTGTATTCCATGGATGGGTTTTCGTTTCATGAACAAACGCTTTGGTTCACTCATTGGCTATTCTTCTTTTATTATTTTCTGGCTGGCATTTGAATATCTGCATTTGCAGGATTGGGGACTGAGCTGGCCCTGGCTTACATTGGGAAATGTATTTGCTTCAAGAACCGATTGGGTGCAGTGGTATGAATATACAGGAACCAGTGGCGGGAGCTTATGGATATTACTTGTGAATGTAATCTTGTTTCAACTTATTCGTACAAGAGAAAACAAAAATGAAGTACGAGGTATAATACACGATGTACGATTCCGAACAGCACTCACTGCATCGGCACTATTGCTTCTTCCAATCATGGCATCATTTCTCATCAGTAAGCAATTATCAGACATTAAACATCAGACATCAGACATCATCCATCATCCATCTTCAAACATCGTTATCGTTCAACCCAATATTGATCCTTACGAAAAACTGGCAACCGGTACGTTTGAAGCACAACTGCAAAAACTTATCCGTTTAAGCGAATCAAAAATTGACAGTAACACCAGCTTACTTGTTTGGCCCGAAACCGCTTTATACTCTGCCAATGGTTTTGATGAAACCATGCTCAAAGAAAATTATTTTCTGCGGCCGTTGTTTGATTTTTTACGCCGGCATCCGAACATCAATTTATTTACCGGTATTGAAAGCTACCGTGTCTTCGATAACCGTGTTTCAAATGTTGCAAAACCCATTTCTGGTACAACCAACTTTTACGAAGTGTACAATGGAAGTGTATTGCTCGATAGTAATGGTGCAAGAAATTTTTATCATAAGTCTATGCTGGTACCCGGTGTAGAAACATTACCCCGCTTTTTATTATTTCTTGGTCCTGTGTTTGAAAAACTCGGAGGCACTGCCGGCGGTTATGCCAGGCAGTTAGAGAGAACACCTGTAAAAACAACAAACGGTTTTGTGATTGCGCCTGCCATCTGTTACGAAAGTATTTATGGTGAGTACATGAGTAAGTACATCAGCAACGGAGCAAATATTATTGCTGTTATTACCAATGATGGATGGTGGGGCAATACACCCGGTTACAAACATCATATGCTCTATGGAAAACTCCGTGCCATTGAAACAAGAAAATGGGTATTGCGAAGTGCCAATACCGGTATCAGTTGTTTTATTGATCCTGCAGGTAATGTTTTACAACCACAACCCTGGTGGACCGAAGCTGCTATACAAATGCACATTCCTGTAAATGACAGGAAAACAGTTTATGTGCAATTCGGCGATCTCATCAGTAAACTTGCATTGGTATTTGCAGCACTGTTTATTTTACTGGCTCTTTACAGGCGTTTTGCATCAAACAGAAAAACAACTCCGCCAGCCAATTTATAAACCAGTTGCCTGATACACTGGTTTAAACAGCATTTTTCCCTGTTCAGGAAAAAAAAGCTACAGTACAGGATCAACAAATTAAATGCTCAGCGCATATTTTCAGTAACTTACTACCATGCAGAAAACCCTTTCCACCGTTAGCGGACAACTCTCTTATTTTCTCTACGGAAAGGGTGAACCTGTTGTGCTGATTCATGGCTTTGGTGAAGACAGCCGCATCTGGAAGCAACAAATTCAATTTTTACAAAACCGGTTCCAACTAATTATACCTGATTTGCGTGGCAGCGGCGCATCAACTCTTCCAGAAAAACAACTGACCATAGAATCAATGGCCGATGATCTGTATGCAATACTCCGGGCAGAAAACATTCAGCCATGCATTTTGCTGGGGCATTCCATGGGTGGATACATTACACTTGCCTTTGCAGAAAAATATCCGGAAATGCTTGCAGCATTTGGTTTAATTCATTCAACTGCTTATGCAGACAGTGATGAAAAGAAAGCCGCACGTAAAAAATCAATTGCGTTTATCAACGAACACAGTGCATTTGAATTTATACAAACCACTATCCCTAATTTATTTTCTGCAGCTTTCAATAAGCAACAGAAGCATCAGGTACTTCAACTTACTGAACAGGGAAGGCAATTCAGCAAAGAGGCATTAACTGCTTATTACGAAGCCATGATCGCAAGACCCGATCGCACAGAAGTTTTAAAAAACAGCACAGTACCTGTATTATTTTTTATTGGTGAAGAAGACAAAGCAGTTAACCCAGGAGACATGTTAAAACAATCTTCATTACCTGCGGTAAGTCAGGTGCTGTTTGTGAACGGCATTGCTCATATGGGTATGCTGGAGGCTACCGGCGAATTAAATACATGTATTGATGAATTTGTAACAACCGTACAGCAACTGCACACAGTGGAAATGCACAAATAAAATTTATGAAGAAATTCTGCTGCATCATATTTATTCTTCTTGCAACACAGAGCTTAAAAGCGGGGCATATCTCCGGAGGTGAACTATATTACCGTTACATTGGTCCCGGATCAACAAGCGGCAGCAGTTTGTTTGAAGTGACTCTGCGTTTATTCAGAGATTGTGTTCCCATTGATAACGCCAACGGCCAACCGCCGCCTCAACTTCCTGCTGAAGCAATATTAGGTGTATTTATTAACGGAAGTAATAGTACGTACATTGACAGTCTCTATGCTCCAAGGGTATCTTTCGAAAATATCAGACTTACAACACCTTTTGAATGTATAATAAATGCTCCGGAGGTTTGTTATAACGTTGCGCTGTACAAAACAACTGTTCAACTTCCTGCAAACACAACCGGATATACCATTGCTTTTCAAACCTGTTGCCGCATCAACGGTTTATCCAATGTAAATAATGGCAGTATCGGCGCAACTTATATGGCCAATATACCCGGCACCAATCTGTTAGGAAATACAGGGGTTAACTCAAGTCCTGAATTTGATTTAAAAGATACCGTGTTGGTATGCCGTAATAAGCGGTTTACACTTCCCTTTAGTGCACAGGATCCTGACAGCGGCGATTCGTTGAGTTATAGTTTTTGCGATGCCTTCAGCAGTCCGGGTGTTAATAATGCCAACCGTAAACCTCAACCTCCACCTTATAACGCATTAAACTATACCAACGGATTTTCAGGAACAAGTCCGTTGGGAATAAATGTTGATATTAATCCGGTGACTGGTGTTATATCGGGTATTGCTCCTTCGGGAACAATTAACAGCACAGGTGCTTCCTTTTTTGTGGTGAATGTGTGTATAACTGAATGGCGAAGGGGTGTGCGCATTTCTGAACATCGAAAAGATTTTGTTGTTCGTATTTCTGATTGCGATTTTGCAGATGCAGAATTACCTGTTGACAACAGAACCTGTGATGGTTTTTCTCAAACATTTCAAAACTTAACACCCAGCAGTGAAATCAGAACATGGTATTGGGATTTTGGTGTATCCACTTCCACAACAGATACATCAACAGCACAAAGCCCTACTTATTTATACAGAGATACCGGTGTGTATGATGTAATGCTGATTGTAAACCGTGGCGAAGTTTGTACAGATACTTCTTTTTCAAAAGTATTTATCTATCCCGGTTTTTCTCCCGGGTTTGCTGCGTTTGATGGATGTAAAAATTTACCCATTCAATTCAGAGATACAACTCGCTCCGTATATGGATCTCCCAATTCCTGGAGCTGGGATTTTGGCAATCCAAATGCCAGTAATGATTTTTCATTTGTACAAAATCCGCAATACAGCTATCCGCTCAATGGCAATTATACAGTCCGCTTAATAGTTGGCAGCAGCAAGGGATGTTTAGACACAGCCACCCGTGTGGTGACCATAACTGATAAACCACCTATTCAGTTAACAAATGATACATTGATCTGTTCCATTGACACGTTGCAGCTGAACGCCTTTGCACAGGGAACTTTTCAATGGAGTCCTGCATATAATATCAGCAGTACCGGCACCGCCAATCCGTTGGTTAGTCCCGACAGACGCACAACTTATTATGTAACGGTTACATTAGCCCCCGGTTGTGAGAACACCGATTCGGTGATTGTTGATGTGCGGGATTTTGTAACACTCCTGCCACCAAACGACACAACCATTTGCAGAGGTGATGCTTTAACGTTAAGGCCTGTGAGTGATGGATTGTATTATGCATGGAGTCCGCCAAATTTATTCAACAACCCATTGGTGAAAAATGCAGTTGCTACTCCAACTGCTGCATCAACAGTGTTTACAGTTGTTTCAAGTATTGGAAAATGTAATCAATCAGCTTCGGTTACGGTACGCACCATTCCCTATCCTGTTGTAAATGCAGGTCCCGATCTGGCAATTTGTTTTAATGACACTGCAACTCTTACAGCAACCGGTGTTGCCAGCAGTTGGTTGTGGTCGCCTGCACGTTTTGTGAGTGCTCCTGCAGCAGCAACCACCTTTGCATATCCATTTACTTCCACCAATTTTATTGTGCGTGGTAACGATACACTGGGTTGTCCTAAACCAACTTTTGACACAGTGCTGGTAAGAGTTATACCACCTGTACCTGCTTTTGCAGGTAACGATACGGCTGTTGTGGTGGGTGAGCCATTGCAACTTAAAGCAACAGGTGCTTTATTTTATCAGTGGACACCATCTGCTTATTTATCTAATCCCGATATACAAAATCCGGTGGCAATATTTGATCAATCAGTTGAACGGTTTACCTATATTGTTACAGCCACTACGGCAGAAGGTTGTTTTGCAACAGATACGATCAACATCAGAATTTTTAAAACGGCGCCCGATATTTTTGTACCAACTGCATTTACACCCGATGCAAACAACCTCAATGATGAGTTTGTACCCATTGCAGTTGGTATTTCCAAGCTTGATTATTTCCGTGTGTTCAACCGCTGGGGAAACGAAATTTTTGCCACAACTACTTTACAAAAAGGATGGAACGGAACTTACAAAGGTGTGATGCAGGAAACCGGAACTTACGTTTGGATGGTAAGAGGTACAGATTATCTGGGCAAAACTGTGATTAAAAAAGGAACCGTGAATTTGATAAGGTAAACTTTATTCCTAAACCTGTTCTTTTATCACAAACACAAAATGCAGCATCGAATTACAGAAATGCGTAAACTCATTATTCCTGTCTTCATCAGTTTCCGGTTACATGTTAACTTTTGAGAAATTAGTTTATTTTGTTGATGGAAAACATGAACCGGACTATCCACTTTTTAAGCAGACATAAACACAATTTTCTCTACGGCGTTTCGCTGGCGGGCCTGCTGTTCATTTTGAAATGGCTTGAACTGAGGTATCTGATTTTCAACAACGGTATTGAAATTTATATTGGAAGTATTGCACTGCTTTTTACAGCCCTCGGCATTTGGCTGGCCATCAGGCTAATGAAACCAAAGATTAAAACAGTGCTGGTGGAAAAAGAAGTATACATCAGCAATACGCCTTTTATACGCAACGAAAAAGAACTTACCCGCCTCGGCATCAGCAAACGGGAACTGGATGTATTGCAGTTAATGGCCAAAGGATTCAGCAACGTAGAAATTGCCGAACATTTATTTGTGTCGTTGAACACAGTAAAAACGCATGCATCAAACCTGTTTATGAAACTGGATGCAAAAAGAAGAACACAGGCAATTGAAAAAGCCAAACAACTCGGCATTGTTGCTTAAATCACTCACCCAATGGAATGAAAACTGAGCTTGCTCATGAAATTCACCCGAAAGGATGAAGACCATTTAACCCCGATGCCTGAGTTTTGCCCACATTAACAAAACAACACACAATGAAAAAAATTATTCTTGTCTGCGGACTGATTGCCGGCTCTGTTCTTTCCATCGTCATGATTGTATCCTTTCTTTTGATGGATGATCATTTCAGTGGCGGTATGCTGCTGGGTTATGCATCTATGCTCCTTTCCTTTTCACTCATTTTTGTAGCCATAAAAACGTGGAGAGATAAATATAATAACGGAATCATCAGTTTTGGCAAAGCATTTAAAATCGGTTTGTTAATATCACTCATTGCATCTGCCATGTATGTCATAACATGGATGATAGAATATACTTTTTTCATTCCCGACTTTATGGAAAAGTATGCAGCCCATACTATTGAAAAAGCCAAAGCAGCCGGTGCAACAGCGGCTGAAATCAGCAAACAGACAACCGAAATGGAAAAATTTAAAGTGCTGTATAAAAACCCTTTTTTTGTTGTATTGATGACCTTTGCTGAAGTATTACCCGTGGGGCTGATCGTTTCACTTATTGCTGCGTTAATTCTAAAGAGAAAAAGCAAAGCACCACATCCGGCAACTGCTTCAACTGCAAATTGAGAAGTACTAAGTTTATTTCACTGATGTAATCTTCTGCTGTAACCAATTTGAAAACCCCTACATGATTTCCTTTCATTTAAAGCACTTGCATGATTGCTGTGGAAATATTGTACAGATTTTCTCCTGAGAACAGATGAAAATCTTTTTCAGAAATACGGTTTCTCTGTACATTCACTGCATGAGTAAGATTGTGTTTATTACGGGTGCCACATCCGGTTTTGGAAAAGCCTGTGCCGAGTTGTTTGCAGGCAACAACTGCAGTTTAATTATTAATGGAAGAAGAGCCGATCGTTTACAGGAACTGAAACATGAACTTGAAGTACGCTTTAAAGTGAATGTGTACAGCCTTGCATTTGATGTGCAGGATAAAAAAGCCGTCTTTGATGCCATAGCTCTATTACCTGCTGAATGGCAGTCCATAGATGTGTTGATTAACAATGCAGGACTTGCATTGGGCAGGGACTATTTTGAAGAAGCTGATATGGACGATTGGGAAACCATGATCAACACCAATGTAAAAGGGCTGTTGTATGTTTCCCGTGCCATTGTTCCTTTTATGATCAAACAGCAAAAAGGACAAATCATAAACATTGGCTCAACAGCGGCAAAAGAAACTTATGAAAAAGGGAATGTGTATTGTGCAGGTAAAGCAGCGGTAGACAGCATCAGCAAAGCCATGCGGATAGATCTGTTGAGACATAAAATTAAAGTAACGGCCATTCACCCGGGAGCAGCAGAAACTGAGTTTTCAAAAGTCCGGTTCAAGGGAGATGAGCAAAAGGCCGCTGCGGTGTATGAAGGATACAAGGCACTTTCGGCTAAAGATATTGCAGAAGTTGTTTATTATACAACCACCCTGCCTGCACATGTGTGTATCAACGACTTAGTTGTTACATGCACAGCACAGGCAAATTCTTTTTATACGTTTAAAGATTAAGGCATAATAATTGGTATCTTAAACGGGTATTTTAAAACCCGTAAATTCTACATATTTAAGCATAAGTGTTCTTACGTAGTATTAAAAAATTCATGTGAAAGGGATCCAATATCATAATAATAGCAGTATCTTGTACTCGAAATCGTACCCATTCCTGCTGTTATGCAGCAAGAAAAACCATATAATCCGTATACAAATGAAAACCCTGCTATTTATAATTGCAGCAGTTATTTCCTGTACCTCTCTAAATGCTCAGGAAGTCATCCGGCAGAGATCCTGCAACAGCCAATCCATTTCAGCACAGGTAGACAGTTTAAAGAAAACATTTGAACAAAGTGGTTTTGTGGTTTTAAAAGAAGCCAGCATGACCATGGAAAGTGCTTTTGAAATGCCCGTAATTGTTCCTATGACACAGGGCGCTTGGTATCATATTGTATTTATTGGCGACCCCAGCAGTAAACTCCACGAAGTAAGAATGTACGATTACGACGAAAAGCAAGTTTATTACAAAAAACTATACGGCTATTCCGAAGGCAATATTATCAGCTATGCGTATATGCCTAAAATGTCGGAGTGGCATATGATAAAACCCGTTCAGGTAAACAAAGGTAAAAAAGATTGTTGCGGCTATATTATGCTGCTTAAGAAAGTGAAAGGCAATACAGATGTAATGCCCTCTCGCTAACTCAGTTTTGGTTTTATCAGGTGATATAGAGCCCCGGCGCATTTTGGCCGGGGATTTTTTTTGCATATTTGTCATATTGAGCTTGTCGAAATACGGACAAATGCATTTTGAGATTATGATTTTTCCAACGCCTGTTCAATATCTGCAATAATATCATCAATATGTTCCAGCCCAACAGAGATACGCACTAAACCATCTGTTATACCTACAGCCTTTTTTTCATCAACTGATAATTTAGAATGTGTGGTTGATGCCGGATGAGATGCAATGGTTCTGCTGTCGCCCAGATTGTTCGTCATCGATAACATCTCCAACGAATTTAAAAACCTGCGACCGCTTTCGATACCACCCTTCAATTCAAACGTAACAATACCACCACCATTACTCATTTGCTTTTTTGCAATGTCGTATTGGGGATGCGAGGGAAGAAACGGATATTTTACGGAGTTGAGTTTTGGATTTCCTTCCAGGCGTTGTGCAAGTTTTAATGCATTCTCTGCATGCTTGTCCATACGGATGAATAATGTTTCCAAACTCTTGGTTAATACCCAAGCGTTAAACGGACTCAATGAAGGGCCTGTGTTACGCACAAACAAATACAGTTCATGAATCATTTCTTTATTGCCTACTACTACTCCACCTAACACTCTACCCTGTCCATCAATAAACTTTGTTGCTGAATGCAATACCAGATCAGCTCCGAATTTAATCGGTTGCTGAACTGCAGGTGTTGCAAAACAGTTATCCACTACAAACAGGATATTATGCTTCTTACAAATAGCTGCTACGTATTCCAAGTCGATGATATCAAGCCCCGGGTTTGAAGGTGTTTCAACATACAACAACTTTGTGTTGGGTTTGATCAACGCTTCAATGGTTTCCGGTGCATTCATATCAAAGTAACTCGATTCAAAACCCCACTTGGGTAAATATTTTGTAAGTATCGTATGGGTTGAACCAAATACTGCCGATGCAGAAATGATATGATCACCTTTATTTAAAAATGTCATGAAGGTTGAAAACACTGCCGCCATACCTGTGCCTGTTGCAATACCATCTTCAGCACCTTCCAATGCTGCTATCTTATCAACAAATTCATCAACAGTTGGATTTGAAAAACGGGAATAGATATTTACATCCAGGCTGTCATCTGAAAAAGCAGCCGCCATATCTTCCGCACTATCGTACACAAAACTGCTGGTTAAAAATAAAGGAGTGCTGTGCTCTTTTTCGTTGGTACGATTCATTTGTAAACGGATAGCATCCGTTTCCGGTTTGTACTTACTCATAATATATTATATCGCTGAATGAGCTGCGAAGTTACGGGGAAAGCATTTGCAGGAACCAGAAAGCAAATGTGAAATCAATTGTTTTGACCGAATCATTACGAACGAACGGTTGCACATTATTAAAGAACAACTGTATAATGCTTAGGTCTATCAGATCACTTTTACCAGGATTCGTATGCTCCAGATAATTACGAGAATGCCTAAGAGGATAAAAGCCGTTTTCTTTGGCATTTTACCAGCCAGCTTCGCAGCAATGGGTGCAGCAACAAAACCACCAATCATTAATGCAAAAATTACCTGCCAATGACTTACACCCAGCAACGTAAAGAACGTAAACGCACTGGCCAGCGTCACAAAAAACTCGGTTAAACTTACAGAACCAATTACATATTTTGGACTGCGGCCTTTGTTGATGAGTGTTGTTGTTACTAACGGTCCCCAGCCACCGCCCCCAAAAGAATCGAGAAAACCGCCGGCACCCGCAAGTGCACTGTACCGCTTAAATTTTTTCTGCTGCCGCTGTTCTCTGAAAGCATTTAATAGAAACTTCACACCAAGAAATAAGGTATAACAGGCCAGCAAAGCACGCAGCCATTCAGCATCTGCATTACCCAGCCATGTAAGTAATATTGCACCTAAGATGGCTCCGATAACTCCCGGTATCACCAATGCTTTGAATAATTTTTTGTTGACGTTCCCAAATTTGTAGTGACTGTAACCCGAAGCAGCACTTGAAAACACTTCCGCCGTATGTACGCTTCCGCTAATTGTTGCAGGACTTACACCCACCGAAAGTAACACTGTGGCACTGGTTACACCGTAACCCATTCCTAACGCTCCATCCACTAACTGTGCAAGAAACCCTGCCAGCACCAGCCAATGAAAATTCTTATCCAACGTTTGATACCATGCAATTGTATCGTTTGTAATTTCACGGAAAGGGATATACGAAAAAATAAAATGACCGATCAGCATGAATGCAAATGCAATCAAGGAATAGGTAGCAATCTTTTTCCATTTCCTTTCTGTACCCACACGATCATTCTCTACCAGCACTTTTGTAATGGAGTTGAGCTTTTTTACTTTGTACTCAAAATTTCCATTCAGTTTATTACGAACTTTGTGGAGATTTTCAATGACATCATCCAACTCATCGGGCAACGCTTCGTTTAATACTTCTTTAATTCGCTTGGCTGCAGTGGGAGATTTGCCATTTGTTGAAATGGCTACTTTCAGATTTCCTTTCTGAACAATACTGCCCAGATAAAAATCGCAGAGGTCAGGCGTATCAGCTACATTCACTAATAATCCTTTTGTTTTCGCAAGTATCCTTACTTCTTCATGTAGTTTCCGATCATCTGTAGCAAGTATAACAAGATCTTTATTTTCTAAATCCGTTTCTTCAAATGGTTTTTGTACAATTTCACAGGATGCATGTTTCCAAACCAAGCGACGCACTTCTTCTTTCACCACGGGCGCCACAATTGTTACAGCAGCATTAGGAGAGTTTGCCAATAAGGAATGTAGTTTTTCTAAGCCAACATTTCCGGCACCAACCAAAAGCACACGTAACTCTTCCAGTTTTAAAAAAACCGGATATAAGTTATTTTTTACAGTAACCGGGTTAGTTGTTTCCATTTGCATCAAAGCTTTTTTGAAATGAAAGTGTAAAAATATGTTGCGAAGATACTGTTCTGTATAACCACATATATCCTGCCTGTACCTGCATCTGGCCCGGCAAGCTTTTGCCAACAGAAAACATCAACCTGTTTTGATTCAATCGAAATTGATTATTCGCTGCCTGTTGCATATACTCATCAGCCAGTTGCGCAAACCAGTCCTTCTTCAGTTTTTGTGTGAGAGCTGAACGTATTCGAAACCGCACAGCTGTATAAGCAGCTTTCGTTTCTACTGTTTCGAAAAAACGTTCTTCCAATCGAAATCGGTTTTGCAATATTGTTGTTGCTGAAAGATTGCTTTGATGAACCAACTCCTGCCATAATCTGTTTTCCTGTCCAAATTCAGAATCATTATTATTATAACTTACACGTGTTAAAAACAACGCAGCTCCTGCCGCTGTATTCCAATGTTTATGAATTGAATACCGTATACCTGTTCGATACAAATATTGATGTGGTAACAAACTAATTCCATTTGTACGATAGCCGGCATCGTTATGCCATTGCCAATTATTTTGCTTTCCGAAATTGACAGGCACTGTTACTGAAAACCATAATTCAGATGGAGGCTCCTGTGCAGATGCAGCTGCGCAAAGGAAAAAAACAAGTATGGTTAAAAACAGCTTCAACTTAATTCAATATCCATTTACGTTGTGAAAAATCGCCAAATGTTTCGCCGCTGTTCCGCTCTTTGGAATACACTTCAAACAACTCATCGAGTGCTGTAAGAATTTCTGCTTCGTTTAAGCTGTCTTTATATTTTGTATTCAAGCGCTCACCTTCTCTGTCGCCACCGATATGTAAGTTGTATTGTCCATAAGCCGTACCCACAAATCCGATCTCTGCTGCAGGTGAACGTCCACAACCATTGGGGCAACCAGTCATACGCAGAATAATTTCATCATCCTGCAAACCATGCTTTGTCAATATTGGCTCGATCTTATCGATCAACGTTGGCAAATAACGTTGTGCTTCTGCCAAAGCTAACGGACAAGTATTGAACGCCACACATGCAATTGCATTCTTACGAAGTGCACCGGCATTTGCAGTATGTTCATCCAGTTTAAATTCTTTCAATAATTTTTCAATGGCTGGTTTATCTGCTTCCAGCACATCTGCAATGATCACATTCTGGTTGCCTGTAAACCGGAAATTTGTTTTTCCTGTTTTTGCAATTTCCAGTAATGCTGTTTTCATGGCAACCTGTTCATCATCAAACACACGGCCATTTTCTACAAACAGTGTGAAATACCATTTGCCTTGATGATTTTTTTTCCAGCCATAATGATCTTTGCGTGAAGTGAAGCTGTAAGGTTTTATTTCACCAAGCTTAAAACCACAACGCTTTTCCAGTTCTTCTTTTAGTCCTTCAACTGTCAAGCGATCAATGGTATATTTCAAACGGGCAAGTTTGCGATCAGCTCTGTTTCCATAATCACGTTGAATAGTGATCACTTCATACACTGCTTTCAATGTTTGCTCAACAGTAACAAAACCTAATACAGTTGCTAAACGTGCATAGGTATTGGGGTTACCATGTGTTGAACTTAAACCACCACCCGCAGCAATATTGAAACCAATGAGTTTATTATTTTCAATTACAGCGATCAATCCCACGTCATTTGTCAAAACATCCACATCATTGTTCGGCGGTATTGCAATACCGATCTTGAACTTACGTGGTAAGTAACGTTCTTGATACAATGGATCATCCTCTGTCTTCTCTGCCAGTTTTTCTTCATCGAGCCATATTTCGTAATACGATCTTGTTTTTGGCAATGCCATTACACTGATCTTATCGGCAAACGCAAATACTTCTTCGTGAATTTCTGATTCGTTCGGATGTGCGCTGCAGGTAACGTTACGATTTACATCACCACAAGCTGCAATTGAATCCAACTTCGCAAGATTAAAATCAGCAATAGTTGGTTTGATGTGTGATTTTAAAATACCATGCAATTGCACCGTTTGTCGTGTAGTGATTTTAATGGTGCCGGTTGAATGTTCGCCTGCAACTTCATGCAGCGCCACCCATTGCTCAGGTGATAAAAAACCACCAGGCAAACGCAAACGGATCATGTACGAAAACAACCATTCTAATTTCTTTGCTGTGCGCTCTTCTCTCCTGTCACGATCATCCTGCTGGTACATGCCATGAAACTTGATCAACGATTGATCATCTTCATACAACGCACCGGTAAGTTGGTTCGTCAAACTTTCTTTCAACGTGCCACGCAAACCATCACTTGCAGTTTTGATTCGCTCAACAGGTGAAAGGTTCACCTTCTCTTTATTTTTTTCTTGGTCTGCCATTTCGTATATAACTTCCTTCAGTTTTATTTTGTTATGTGCTTTTGTTTTTCATGGAACTTAGACCCACCCCTTTTATCATTCACTCATGGTAAAATCTTGCCACCCCTCCAAGGAGGGGATAGACACTCCGCTCATTTGCAATTTTAAAATATACAATTACTAGCGACATTTTGTAAAGCAAGGGCTGTGTGTTGGTGGCCTTCCCTACGGGGGAAGGTCGGGATGGGGCTTCTAATACACATCCTTTTCATATCTGCCTTCTTTCTTCAATTGTTCCAGGTATTGATGCGCTTCTTCATTTGTTTTCTTTCCATGCTCTTCAATGATCTGTAATAATGTATGCTCCACATCTTTACTCATCGGATCTTTTGTTCCGCTGATATAAACAGAAGCACCGCCATCGATCCATTGAAAAAACTCGCCGGCCTTTTCTTTGATGCGTTGTTGCACATATACTTTCTCCTGTTGATCTCTTGAAAAAGCAAGACTGATATTCGTCAACACACCTGTCTCTACGTAATTCTGCATTTCTGTTTGATAAAGGAAGTCAGTAGTAAAATGTTGTTCACCAAAGAAAAACCAGTTTCGTCCGCTTGCACCTGTTGCATCTCTTTCTGCAAGAAATGAGCGAAACGGAGCAACACCTGTACCCGGGCCAATCATGATCACATCTTTATCAGCAGCAGGTAATTTAAAATTCTTATCCTTGTGCACATAGAAAGTAATGGGCGAACCTACCGGTAAATCACCAAGAAATTCACTGCACAAACCATAATGCTGTTCATCCTGCGATAAAAATGCATTCTTCGCTACAGTGATATGAATTTCATTTTCTCCATGTGCTGCAGGTGAAGAAGACACCGAATACAAACGGGGAGCGATCGGCATCAATATTTTTACCACATCTTCAAACTGATCGGCATCTTTTACAGGATAGATACGCAGAAGATCAACAAGATCCATCCTTGTGTCAGGAATTTCCTGTTGTGTAAGCGTTGCGTATTTTTTAATGGTTGATGTTAACAGGTAGCAGATGTTCAGATGATGCAACAACAACTCTTTCACAGTGCCTTCTGCTTTTGCAGTTACAATTACTTTATCTGCTGCAATACCTGTAAGTGACAAAATACGATCTACTACATCGGTTCTGTTGTTGGGAACAATACCGATGGTATCTCCCGGTTCATAAGCGATCACTTCATCTGTTCCTATTTCAATATGATAGGTCGCTTTCTTCGATCCACGATCATTTAAATTAATATTGGTAAGAATAGTACCGTGGTAGTGTTTTTTTCCGGTTGCTTTTTTCGTAGCGGGTGCAGGTTCAGCAGCAGGAGGAGCAACTGCAGTTTGATTTTCTACCACCTGCAATACTTTATTAAACCATGTCTGTGCGTCCTCTTCATAATCCACATCACATTTTTGCAAAGGCACTAATTGTTTAGCACCAAACTTCAACAATTGAGTATCTACATCTTCCCCTGTTTTGCAAAACATCGGGTAAGAAGTATCGCCCAATGCCAATACACTGAATTTTAAATTAGGGAGCGACAGTTCGTTTTCAAGAATATAATCGTAAAATTTCTTTGCAGGAATTGGCGGTTCGCCTTCACCCTGTGTGCTGATCACCACAAAAAAGAATTCCTCTTTTGGAAGATCAGTAACACGGTATTGGCTCAGATCAGCAAGCTTTACAATGACGCCATGTTTTTTTCCTGCTGCTGCTAACTGTGTTGCGAGTTTTTTTGAGTTGCCTGTTTCAGTACCAAAAGCAAGTGTGATTTTTTTTGTTGACACTGCTTTATGATCCTGCCCGTTTGCTTCAACATTCCCATTCAGTTTGCCATTGTTAACAAGCCCCGACAAATAACCATTCACCCAAATCAATTCTTCTTTGGAATAGCCATCAAAAAACTCGTGTAATTTTTTTAATCGTAAATCGCCAATCATAAAATGCTTTATTTAACAGTCACTAATTCATGAAAAACAGAACCAGCTTTGCTGGCCTCGTACCAATTGAATTGTTCATGCAACTTCACCACATCACCAATGATGACCAATGAAGGTGAACTGAATTTCTTCGTTGCAAAATCGATGGCACAATCGTTCACTGTTGTTATATGGACCTGTTGAAATTTTGTTGTAGCCTGCTCAATAACTGCAAGCGGAGTATTTGGTTTTTTTGAATGACGCAAAAGCAACTCTGCTAAACCATTCAGATTTTGTGCAGCCATGTAAAATACCAATGTATCGGTTGATGTTGCCCATGCTTTCCATTGATCACGACTGTAAAAACTGCATGGATTAAATGTAATGAACTGAACAGCTTTGGCATAACCTCTTGCTGTTAACGGAATACCTGCATAAGCCGAAGCACCTGAAGCAGCGGTAATACCGGGAATAATTTCAAATGGAATATTTGCTTCCTGTAAACTTTCTAATTCACCAAGCACATTACTGAAGAATGCAACATCACCACCTTTCAAACGTAAAACTGTTTTACCATTCTTTGCATGACCAACCAGCAGCTTATTAATATCTTCCTGCGCAACTGATCCATCATGATAACCTTGTTTACCAGTCATCAATACCAATGCATCAGGGCGTGCATATAAATCAGTAATCTCAGGGTTTACCAGTCGATCAACAATAATTACATCTGCTTCCACCAAACGCTGTTGCAGTTTTACAGTAATAAGGTCGGCATCGCCGGGACCTGCTCCTGCGAGGATGACGGCCCCTCCCGACCTCCCCGGAGGGGAGGAGAAGCCAGCATTAGTATTTCTATTTTGTTTTTGTAGTGACATATCAACTGGTTAATTCTTTCAACAATATTCTACCTGTCAGGTAGATTTATAATTCATAAAAAAATCTTTCGATTTTTTACTTGATTAACACTGCAGCTACTGTGTTGTTACTTGTTTCATCAATTAAAACAGCACTGCCATTTTCGTTTAACCGATCGTATGGATCGAATACCAATGGTGATGCAGTTTTGATGACAGCTTTTACCACTTCGTTCAATTTTATATTTCCATTCACTGTCCCGATAGCTATCGGGATTTGCTGTAAACTGTTTACATCCAATTTATATTCCACATGCTTTACAACAGAACGTACGAGACGGCTGCCATGCAGCAGATAATATTTGTTACCGGGGATCAATGGTTTCTCATCCATCCAGCAAAGGATTACATCCAGTTCATTGTTAACCTGTGGCAGGTTATCTGATTTTACAATTGAATCACCACGACTCACATCAATATCATCGGCCAATTGAATGGTTACACTTTGCGGAGCAAATACTTCATCAACAGATTTACCGCCTACTTCCAAAGTGCTGATAGTTGTTTCAATACCTGCAGGCAATACAGTTACCTTATCGCCTACTTTGTAAATACCACTTGTTACCTGTCCGGCATAGCCACGATAATCGTGCAGATCTTCTGTTTGCGGACGAATCACCAACTGTACCTGGAAACGTGCGTCAGTTAAATTAATATCATTATCAATTTCAACAGCTTCAAGGAACTCAAGCAATGGTTTGCCTTCGTACCAGGTAATTGTTTCAGATTTATCAACAATGTTATCGCCGTTCAATGCACTGATTGGTATATAAGTGACATCTTTCAATCCCAATTGAGTAGCCACTTCAGCATAATCAATCACAATGTTGTTGTACACATCCTGGGAATATTCAACCAGATCCATTTTATTGATTGCAACCACCACATGCTTGATCTTAAGCAAAGAAGCAATGATTGAATGACGACGTGTTTGTTCCACCACACCTTGTCTTGCATCAACCAAAATAATAATGAGGTTGGCATTACTTGCACCGGTGATCATGTTTCTTGTGTACTGCACATGACCGGGAGCATCAGCAATAATGAATTTCCGTTTTGGTGTTGTGAAATAACGATACGCCACATCAATCGTAATCCCTTGTTCTCTTTCTGCACGAAGGCCATCAGTTAACAACGCAAGATCAACGGAACCATCAGTGCGGTTCTTGGTTGATTTTTCCAACGCTTCCAGTTGATCGATGAGGATGTTTTTGCTGTCGTACAACAAACGACCGATCAATGTGCTTTTGCCATCATCTACACTACCTGCGGTTATAAAACGTAATAAGTCCATAATATGCCCCTAACCCCTAAAGGGGGATTTTTATACAGCACTATAAATTCATAGTTGCTGATGTTAAAAAAATATTTTCCATATACCAACTGCATCACTTCAATTAAACATCTTTTCTTTCACTTCATACAGTGAATTATTCACACTAGTCGCCATTAATTCTATTCTTAATTCTTCACTCTCTTCGTTTGATTAATTCAATTAAATCCATCAACTTAAATTTTGTTCTCTACTCAACAATTTTCAAACACTGAACTATTAATTATACCTTTTATAATGCGAGGGCTGTGTTGAGCAGTTCCACCTTTAGGGGGCGGAGGGGCGTCCTGTCTTAAAAATACCCATTCTTCTTCCTGTCTTCCATTGCAGCTTCTGTTACTTTATCATCAATACGTGTTTCACCACGTTCGCTGATGCGTGTTGCAATGATCTCTTCAATTACTTCATCTAAGTTTGTTGCGGTTGATTCCACTGCAGCTGTACATGTCATGTCACCAACAGTACGATAACGAACTCGCTTGGTGATGATCTTATCGTCAACAGTTGTTTGCACATGCTCACTCATTGCTACTAACTGACCTTCATGTTCAATCACTTCACGATCGTGTGCGAAATAAATAGATGGCAGATCAATTTTTTCACTGCGGATATAATTCCAGATATCTAATTCTGTCCAGTTGCTGATCGGGAATACACGAACATTTTCACCTTTGTGAATGCGGCCGTTATAAATATTCCACAATTCAGGACGTTGCAGTTTGGGATTCCATTGTCCGAACTCATCACGCACAGAAAAGATGCGTTCTTTTGCACGTGCTTTTTCTTCATCTCTCCGTGCACCACCGATACATGCATCAAATGCAAATTCTTCAATGGTATCGAGCAATGTATAAGTCTGCAACCAGTTGCGGCTTGGGAACTTACCTTTTGGCTCGGTTAAGCTACGTTGTTTAATAGTATCTTCTACCTTACGCACAACGAGTGTAGCACCTACTTCATTCGCTAACCAATCACGAAATTCCAATGCTTCAGGAAAATTATGTCCGGTATCGATATGTACTAAAGGAAACGGTATTTTGCCGGGAGCAAAAGCCTTTTTTGCTAAATGAACCATCACAATAGAATCTTTTCCACCGCTGAATAAAAGGGCCGGTTTTTCAAACTGCGCCGCCACCTCACGGAATATCTGAATACTCTCCGCTTCTAATTGCTTCAAATAATTTAAATGATACTGACTCATGATTTTTTATTATCCTACTTATCAAGTAGGGTTTGTATGCAAATATAAGGTCAAAAGTGCCTAACAGTTGTTTTTAATACGCAAACGTTTGCCGTGATCAGGAATTATTTTCCACACCGGGTTCGGCGTGCACATGCAAGCCACATTCCTTGTTGCTTTTATCCTCCCACCACCAACGGCCTGCACGAAAATCTTCGCCGGGACGGATGGCTCTTGTACAGGGAGCGCAACCAATGCTTACAAAGCCTTTATCGTGTAAGGTATTGTATGGAACATGATTTTCACGAATGAACAGGTTTAATTCTTCCCATGTCCAATGCAGGATGGGATGAAACTTGATGATCTGATTGCCTTCGTCCCATTCAAGTTGAGATGTAGATTGGCGATCTGGACTTTGTTCAGCCCTTAACCCCGTGATCCAAACCTGCTTATCTTTTAATGCACGTTTCAATGGCTCTACTTTACGAATGCCACAACATTCTTTACGGTTATCTGTTGATTCGTAAAAAGAATTTGGTCCTTTTTCCGTTACAAAAGACTGCAACTTTTCTGCATTTGGATAATACGCATGAATGGGTTGATTGTAAGCTTCCAAAGTTGAACGCCAGGTACTGTATGTTTCGCTGAACATACGACCGGTATCGAGTGTAAACACTTCAATGGGTAATTTTTCAGAGAAGATCAAATGACTGATTGCCTGATCTTCCAAACCAAAGCTGGTTGAAAAAACGATGTTGCCGTTGAAGCGATCGTTTAACAACTGAAGATTTGCTGAAGGATTTTTCTCCTGCAACAAACTTTCCAGTTCAGCTATCTGTTGTTGTAAACTCATGATCAATTCACATTTAAACCTGCTAATTCAAGACTCTTCTTTTTTAACTTACGAACTTCCACATCTTCAATAATGGGTTCAGGCGAAAGAATAAGTGAAGTTCCGTTTTCTCTCCACCAGTTATTTTGTTTCAGCTCGTTTGCGTGTAATACGCCCACTAAATATTTACGATCACTTTCTGCATGCCATTCTTCAATCCATTCAAACTTATCTTTTGGAATATAATTCCAATCATCAAAACTCAGGTATACTTTCAGAAAGTAATCGTTGGTGAGTTCATTGGGTTGATGATGATACAGTTTCTTGTACTCATATTTATAGTCATATCGTAAAGCAGACAGATCACTCAACACAGCAGATGCCGTGGGGAATGAACCGGCACCTTTACCGTAAAAGAACTGCTTATCAGAAAACGAACTTTCTACCACTGCTCCGTTGTATTCGTTCTTTACAAAACTCAAATGATCATCGTGCTTAACAAACTGTGGTAATACAAACGCTGCTACTTTGCCGTTTTGCAATTTCTTTGCCTGTCCTACCAAACGGATCTCGAAATTCTTCTCTCTGCCAACCGTTGCATCTGATCCCTGAATATTTTGAATACCGGTGAACAACACATCATCCGGATGCGAAACAATACCGTATGCATGTAATAACAAAATAACCCATTTATTTACTGCATCCCAACCATCTACATCCAATGTAGGATCTGCTTCTGCAAAACCCAATTGCTGTGCCTGTAACAATGCCTGTTTGAAATCAAGTTTCTCTTCAAACATTTTTGTGAGAATGTAATTGGTACTGCCGTTTACAATACCACGGATACCATGCAGCAAATCATTATCGTAATATTCTTCCAGATTTCGGATCACAGGAATCGAAGCACAAGCAGATGCTTCGTACAAAAATGAAATACCTGTTTCAGTTTGCAAGCGCAACAGTTCAGGCAAATGCTCTGCGATCATTTTCTTACTTGCGCTTACTACTTCTTTTCCGCTCTTTAATGCGGTAGACACAATGTAAAAAGCCGGTTCGCTTTCATTGATCACTTCTACGATTACATTTATTTCAGGATCGTTGAGCAACACATCTCTGTCTGTTGTAAATAATTCATCGGGAGCATTACGCTTCTTATTTGGATTTTTGATACACACTTTTTTAATACGTGCCCGTAACGAAGGAGTCTGCTTTAAAATTTTATACAACCCTTCTCCTACTACTCCAAATCCAAATAGTCCGATGACCAACTGTTTATCTGATGACATGATTAACTGGTTAATTGTTTTTTTAAATCTGTTTTCTGCGACTGCTGTAAAAAATGATTGATGGCTTTGCTGATCTGATCGTACTCTAATAAAAATCCGTCGTGACCATAAAACGATTCAATACTTTTAAAACTTGCTCCGCTGATGGTATTCGCCAAAAACTGTTGTTCACTAACGGGGAACAACACATCATTGCTGATACCGATCACCAATGTTTTCGCATTAATTTCTTTTAATGCTCCTTCAATGGAAATACGGCTGCGGCCCACATTGTGAGAATCCATTCCCTTGCTGAGAAAATAATAACTGAATGCATTAAAACGCTTCACTAATTTATCGCCCTGGTAACGTTGATATGATTCACTTTTGAATGACTCCAGCACATCATTACTTTCTTCGATCTGGCTGATGCCATATGCATCATAGTGACGGTATGAAAGCAAGGCAATACTCCTTGCTGCTTTCAAACCTTCAGTGCCTGCATCCTCTGCTTTATTCTTCCATGTTGAATCGGCTTCGATGGCCAAACGTTGTGATGCATTGAAAGCAATACCCCAAGCTGAGTGATAGGCATTGGTTGCAATAGGAATAATATGTTCAAACAACTGCGGTTCTTCAATGGCCCACTCCAGTAATTGTTGTCCGCCCATACTGCCACCAATACCAATGTATATTTTTTCAATACCTAAAAACTTGCGTAATGGGTCATAAGCACGGATCATATCACGGGTAGTGAACCATGGAAAATCGTGATAGTATGGTTCATCAGTAAATGGATTATTATCCAACGGACCAATACTTCCATAAGCACTTCCCGGCATGTTTACACATACAATAAAATGTTTTGCAGGATCAAATAACTTTCCTTCGCCAACCAAGCCACTCCACCATTCTGATGGATCGCTGTTGGCTGTTAATGCATGAAAAATCCAAACGACATTATCTTTTGCATCATTCAATTCGCCCAGTGTTGTATATGCCAAATGATATTGATTGAGCAAAGCTCCCGACTCCAGTCTGAATGGTTTATTGTATGTAAAGATCGAAGCCTCTCCTTTTGATCTCCTCTCCGGAAGAGAGGAGAGACCCGACTCATGATTATTACTCATCTTTTGTAATTAAGCATTTCGTCATACTATCTTCATTGAATATTAAAACAAATCTGCTTTTAATTTTTATGTTTAATTAAGCGATGGTTCAGCCACAGGAGCATTCACTTTCTCGAATGCCTGTTGCAGATCAGCTTTAATATCATCGATGTGCTCAATACCAACACTTAAGCGAACGAGATTTGGTGCAACACCTGCAGCAATCTGCTCTGCTTCACCTAATTGTTCGTGTGTTGTACTTGCAGGATGAATTGCCAGTGTTTTTGCATCACCCACATTCGCTAAATGACTGATCAGCTTCAATGCATTGATAAACTTCGCAGCATTTTCCTTTCCACCTTTAATAGCCACCTGCAATACACCTCCGTACCCATTAGTGAGATATTTCTTTGCCAACTCATGATATGGATTGCTTTTCAAACCGGGATACAATACATACTCAACAGACGGATGTTGCTCTAACCATTCCGCTAAGTTCTGTGCATTATCAACATGTCTTTGTACTCTAAGCGACAATGTCTCCAATCCCTGCAATAATAAAAATGAATTGAAAGGACTTTGAGCTGAACCAAAATCACGAAGACCTTCTACTCTTGCACGAATGATGAATGCAATGTTTGGTAAACCTAGCGGATTGCCTTCGCCAAACACATCCCAGAATTTTAATCCATGATAGCCTTCACTTGGTTCAGTAAACTGTGGGAACTTACCATTGCCCCAATTGTAATTACCAGCATCAACAATTACGCCGCCGATGGTTGTACCATGTCCGCCAATCCATTTCGTTGCACTTTCAACCACAATGTTTGCACCATGTTCAATAGGACGGAACAAATAACCACCTGCACCAAATGTGTTATCGACGATCAATGGCAGATCGTATTCTTTTGCTAAGTCTGCAAACTTTTTAAAATCAGGAATATTCAACCGTGGATTACCGATTGTTTCGAGGTAGATCGCTTTTGTATTTTTATCGATGTGCTTTACAAAACTTTCTACATCATCACCATCAGCAAAACGAGCTTCAATACCGAGACGTTTGAAGGCAACTTTAAACTGATTGTAAGTACCACCATATAAATAAGTGGTGGTAACAAAATTATCGCCAGCCTGTAAAATATTATTGAGTGCAAGAAATTGTGATGCCTGACCGCTACCTACTGCCAATGCAGCTACTCCGCCCTCGAGTGCTGCAATACGCTGTTCAAACACATCGGTAGTAGGGTTCATAATACGGGTATAAATATTTCCAAACTCTCTTAACCCGAATAAGTTTGCAGCATGTTCGCTGTTATCGAACCCATAAGAAGTAGTTTGATAAATAGGCACTGCACGTGCTTTTGTTGTTGGATCAATTTGCTGACCGGCATGCAATTGCAATGTTTCAAAATGAAGAGTGTTGCTCATAATTAAGATTTAATGATTGAAGAATGAAGTAAAGAGAAGAAGAGTGTGTTACCTCCCTGACAGGCAGGGTCGGAAAAGATATGTATGCCTTACGGCATACAACAAATACAACAACACTGCATAGCTGCAGTAAAACTAATTCGGTTGTTGATGCTGTAATTGTTCATGTAGTATAAATACCCGACAAAAGTAGTCGGCTTTTCTGATCTATTCAAAAAAGAATTTGCAAAAGTTTTGCCAATGCTTGTAATAACAACTGTTTGTTTCATCTGATTTGCTTTCATTTTTTGATGACTGCACTTTTGATCCTTATCAAAAAAGAATATGAATCGAATGTTTTCTTGATGAACAAACCGGTTCAAAACAAAAAAGCTCATCTGATAAAATCAGATGAGCTTTGTTATATTCAGTAACTGTTTAAGCTGTATATCTGACTTATCGTTCCCGACACGTATGCCCGGGATGGAATTGGCACCTTTTCTCTGCTTCATTGCTGAATGAGAGAGGTTGCCAAGGCTTCATTGGGCCATTACCCTCTGCCTTTCTTGATAAGTAATAAAAAGAACTTTTGCAAAATTAGGAGCAAATCAATCAAACAACCAAATTTCTTTAACTACCAACTGTTAGATAGCATGTTGCATTTCTCTGGTCAATATTAATGCCGCCAATACAGATGGAATAAGTGCCTTGAGCTGGGCTATCTTTTCAGTTTCAGTTTCGTAGTTTAATGGAATGGTGGCGGTTACTTTCTTTTGAGGAGATGCTTCACTTTCAAACTTCACTTCAATTTCATTTTGCTCATTGATGGTAAATCGAAACTGGTCATGTTCTTCTGTAGTAGCTGATCCTTTTTTCATTCCATCATCATCATATTGAATACGGCCAAGTGTGTATCCATATTCATTACGGATAAGCTGAAACAATTTATTGAACATGCGTTTGCCAATAAAAATGCTTCGCTTAATCATTCCGCTTTCTAAACGGAAGCTTTCGGTGGAAGGACTGAGTTTTAAAATGAACCGATGCTCTTCTTTTCCATCATGCAGAATCATCGGAACAGCGTTGTAAACTGTGATGCTCATACGTGTAAGTTTTTTAGTACTATCCGTTAAATCGTAACCGATGTAAAAGTTAGTTCGTTACTGGCCAAATCGTAAAAGTTCAGCCCGGTAGTTTTCCACATAACAATTATTTAATATTAGCATTACATTTCGTAGAAGCAATTTACTTCGGCAGTAACCCGATCTTCAACAACTAACCGGTTGAGGGCCATTAGTTGGTGAATTTAAAAAACCTAATTCCTTTAGTAATGGATTTCACGGTAAATTCGCTGTCCGGCCAAACAGGTTTAACGGGCAAACGAATTATGAACGAACCAATTAATGATCAGATCGAAGTTTCAGGAGCAAGGGTGCATAACCTCAAAAATATTGATGTAAGTATTCCTAAAAATAAATTGGTGGTGATCACCGGTATCAGCGGTAGCGGTAAATCATCGCTGGCATTTGATACCATTTATGCAGAAGGACAGCGTCGCTATATGGAAACATTCGGTGCTTATGCCCGGCAGTTTGTCGGCGACATGGAACGGCCCGATGTAGATAAGATCACCGGCCTCTCCCCTGTTATTTCCATTGAACAAAAAACAACCAACAAAAATCCACGTTCAACTGTTGGCACAATCACGGAGGTGTACGATTTTTTGCGCTTACTGTATGCAAGGGCAAGCGAAGCTTATTCGTACAACACAGGAAAGAAAATGGTGAAGTGGAGCGAAGAAGAAATTGTGAGCAATATTCTGGATCGTTTTGCCGGCCAAAAAATTTCTTTACTTGCTCCGTTGGTGCGGGGACGTAAAGGACATTACCGTGAACTGTTTGAAGACATTCGTAAAAAAGGATTTGTAAAAGTTCGGGTGGATGGAGAGATACAGGATATTACTCCTAAAATGCAGGTTGACCGTTACAAAATTCATGACATAGAAGTTGTGGTAGACAGGTTAATTGCAAGTGATGATTTTAAACTACGCATCAGCCAAAGTGTGCAACAAACATTAAAGCTGGGAAAAGATTTGATGATGGTTGCCACTGAAGCTGAAAATCCAAAAAACAAAAAACAAAATCCAAAGAATAAAACAATATTTGATGAATCAGATGCTGTTGTTGACACAGCTTCAGGAAAAACTGGCGTCGTTCTGTTTTCAAAACAATTAATGTGTGAAGAAACAGGATTAAGTTATGAAGAACCATCACCCAATGCATTTTCATTCAACTCACCTTACGGCGCATGCCCTACCTGCAAGGGATTAGGCAATGTGTATACCATTGATATGGAACTGGTGCTTCCTGATCAAACAAAAACAGTAAAGGAAGGCGGTATTGCTCCTCTTGGTGAAGAACGTGATGCCAGTGTGTTTCAGCAAGTAATTGCTTTTGCAAAAAAGTACAAGATTAAATTGGATGTGTCGGTAAAAAATATTCCGCAGGAACAACTCGATCTCCTTTTGTTCGGCGATAAGAATATCAGCCCCACATTAGAAGTTGATGTAAATGATGAAACACTTCCATTAGAATATACCGGCAGTTACGAAGGCATCATTCCCATGTTGAAGCGTTGGTTTGCATCGCCACAAAGTACCGAAGGCTTACGTGATTGGGTTACTCAGTTTATGACTTTGAAAACATGCGGCAGTTGTAACGGAGCCCGATTAAAAAAAGAAAGTCTTTGGTTTAAAATTGAAGACAGGAATATTTCTGAATTAAGTGAATTGAACCTGGATAATCTTGCTGCCTGGTTTGATGGATTGGAATTACGCATCAGCAACAAACAGGCTACCATTGCAAAAGATGTATTGAAAGAAATCAGAGAACGGTTACAATTTTTATTAAACGTAGGATTAACCTATCTCACATTAAACCGTTCCAGCAAGACGTTAAGCGGAGGAGAAAGTCAGCGTATCCGGTTAGCAACACAGATTGGCTCACAACTGCAAGGCATTACTTATATTTTAGATGAGCCAAGTATCGGTTTGCATCAACGGGATAATCATCGGTTGATCGAGGCATTAAAAAATCTGCGTGATGTAGGTAACAGTGTGTTAGTAGTGGAACATGATAAAGATATTATGCTGGCCGCTGATCATTTAATTGATGTAGGACCACAAGCAGGAAAACATGGCGGCACTATTGTATCTGCAGGTTCACCAAAAGATGTATTGCTTTCGCACAGCGATACAGCGAAATATCTAAATGGAGAGCACAGCATTCCTGTTCCCGCAGAACGAAGAAAAGGAAACGGAAAGTTTATTGAACTGAAAGGTGCAACAGGCAATAACCTCCGGAATGTGAATACAAAATTCCCGTTAGGAAAACTGATTGTTGTTACCGGTGTAAGCGGAAGCGGCAAGAGTACATTGATTAATGAAACGCTCTACCCTATCCTCAGTAAATATTGTTACGATTCAAAAGCCAATCCAATGCCCTACAAAAGCATTAAGGGATTGGAGCATATTGATAAAGTAATAGAAATTGATCAGTCGCCTATTGGCCGTACACCACGAAGTAACCCGGCAACATACTGTGGTTTCTTTACTGAAATCAGAACATTGTTTTCTGCAGTACCTGAAGCAAAGATCAGAGGTTACAATGCAGGTCGCTTTTCGTTCAATGTAAAAACAGGTCGTTGTGATGTTTGCGAAGGCGGTGGTATGCGTGTAATTGAAATGAATTTTTTGCCAGATGTGTATGTGCATTGTGAAAAATGTAATGGCAAACGTTACAACCGTGAAACACTGGAAATCCGTTACAAAGGAAAATCAATTGCTGATGTATTAGATATGACGGTGGAAGAAGCAGTTGAATTTTTCCAACCCGTTCCCTATCTCTATCGCAAAATAAAAGTGCTGGAAGATGTAGGACTGGGTTATATCACACTCGGACAAAGCGCAGTTACCTTAAGCGGTGGTGAAGCACAACGGGTAAAACTTTCAACTGAACTTGCAAAAAAAGACACAGGGAAAACATTTTATATTCTGGATGAACCAACCACCGGATTGCATTTCCAGGATATTCAACACTTACTGGATGTGCTGAATAAATTAACCGACAGAGGTAACACTGTTTTAGTGATTGAACACAACATGGATGTCATTAAAGTGGCTGATCACATTATTGATCTTGGACCGGAAGGTGGTGATGGCGGCGGACAAATTTTATATGAAGGAACACCCGAAGAATTGGTTAATTGCAAAGAAAGCCATACTGCCCGATTCCTGAAAACAGAACTTCACTAAACATAAAAAAAGTAGCCCCCCGACCAAAGGGGGCTACAGGATAGAGTACGGACCAAGAGAAACAAACAAAGCATGGTGAAATAAATATCAGTCTCTGGTTCTCAATTCAGATTTTCACAGGATTGGAAAACAAAAAATGGATACAGACGAACATTTACTGCATACTTTGCAAAAATTGTTACACTAAGTTGATTGTGGAATGACAGAAAGAAAATAAGCAAAGCATGGTGAAATAAATATCGGTCTCTGGTTCTCGGTTGGGATTTTCACAGGATTGGAAAAATTGAGAAGGGTACGGACTAACGTTTATTGCATACTTTGCTTAATGAGTTTCAACAGTCATTTATTGGTGTGAAGAAAAATTAAAAAAGCAAAGCATGGTGAAATAAATATCGGTCTCTGGTTCTCTATTCAGATTTTCACAGGATTGGAAAATGAATAAAAGGGTACGGACTAACGTTTATTGCCTACTTTGCTTAATGAGTTACAGATATAATTTTTTCTTGAAAATGAATAACAGAATGTACAGTGCTATTAACCCGATGCGTAACAGCCATATGTTAAGTTCAGGGTTAGGTAATACTTTTACTTTCAATTTTGCAATCTGAGTTTTCATGAATTGGGATTTGGGTATGGATTATTATAAAATGCAATACTAAAAATATTGCGGACATTTCATTGAGTTCTTGTTCTTAAACCAGTCGGCATATACATCTCCAATTTTCCAGGTTAACCTGAATGTGCTGGAGAAATACGAATCATTCCGCTCGGGGTTTCCTCTTTTCTTACCAATACGGTAAGGTGTATAACCCGGAATGCCCGGATAGAACGAACTTGGATTGGCTAAATATTTTGCTATCGCTGCCTGGCTTGGCGCAAGGTATTGATCAAACAAAGCAGGATCAATATACTTGTTACTTACATCATCAATATAATCGCTGCCGGTTTTACGATGGATCAGTTCAATGCCAAACGTTAAACGCTCTGTAAGATCATACTTAATACCAATGCCTACAGGAACATTATAAGAAACCAGACTGTACTCAGGAATACCAGTCTCCACCATTCCCTGTCCTTCGAGACGGAGTGGTTTTAAATCAACCCATGACTCTTTACCAGTTGGATCTTTGTATAAACCCTGTGGATTGAATTTAAACACACCAAAACCTCCGATGAGATAAGGTCTGAAACGTGGCAATCCTGATCCATTACTTAAACTGATCATAGCCGTTGGATAAAATTCCACTGCTGCATATGCTTCATACAAGGGTGAACGAAAAGCAAGATTTCTGAATTTGCGGGAACCTTCATAGGTATCAGCCGGCTGCCGCTGTTTAATCAAACGGTCGTCGCCTTCCATTTGGCCAATGTTACCTGCCAAACGGAATCCAATCCATTCTGCAGGATAATATGAAGCTGAGATACCACCAATAAAATTTGTAACAGGAATGTTGTTGTCTTTTGGACCATAAGTCCCCTTTCCACGGTTACCACCGAGGTCGCCCAAAAAGTTCATGGGGCCAATATTGATTCCTATTTCAAATCTGGAATTTGATGTGGTAAGACCTATTTGTGCGTTCAATGATTGAACACAGCAGGCAAAAAGGAAAAAAGCGTACAGGGAAAATTGAAGCGTACGAATTTTCATAGAATTGGATATTTGGTTTATCAGATACTGGATACTTGAGAGCAATATTAGAAAACTAATTTTGAAATTCAAAATTATTTCTTTCACATAATCGGTGGAAACCCTTACTGACATAGGCTTTTAGGGGTATTTACTTGTGTGCTGCAGTAAAAATACTCATTCATTTTTATAAAAACGAATCATTTCCACATGTTCTATTCCATCTTCCAGATAGATCTCACTTGTTTGCTCAAACCCCAGTGCGCTGTAAAACTTCAAGAGGTAATACTGTGCTCCTATTTTGATGGGCGTTCGGCCAAACAATTCTTCACAATGTTTAATAGCCACCTGCATTAATTCTTTTCCTGCGCCGCTTCCCCTTGCTGAAGGATTTGTTATAACCCGGCCGATGGAAGGTTCCTCAGCATAGGAAACACCTGCCGGTAACAACCGTACATAGGCCATCAATTTTCCTTCTTCATTAATGCCCATCAGGTGCCATCCTTTCTGATCTTTATAATCAGCATCCTGGTACACACAGTTTTGTTCTACAACAAACACTTCGTTCCGCAGCCAGATAATATCGTATAACTCATAGGGAGTTAATGCTTCAAATTTTTTCAGGTTCCAATTCAGTTTCATCATCTTCCGGGTGTTGGTACAACAGGCAAACTTTCATTACCGCTTTCGTTAACGGATTGCACTGCAAAAAAATAATTGTCTTTTGAATAAGGGAGTTTCATATTTGTTTCTGTGGTGAAAATTTTCTTTTCCCATACAGCACTTGTTGTTTCACGCACCAATACATAGTAGCCTTTTACTTTTCCAACTGCAGGTTGTTTCCAGTTGATGAGTGAATAGTTCGTGAGGCTTCTTGTTTCAATCTTTACTTCCAATGGCATAGATGGAGCTTTTGCAAGATTCGCTAAGGTTGCAAGATTGATTCCGGTATTCTTTGCCAGATACACAAAGTCCATAAACTCAGGTAAATCACCATACACAATTCCTTTATCTGTTTTTCAGATCCTGATGTTGATGATGAAAGTTTTCATTCATCTCCGTAATGCGTACCGCTGCAAATCCTTTTTGAATGAACGATGTATGATCGCCTCCACGTAAAAAACGATCATTACGATACACCATCACTACTTCCAGATTATCAACATAACGCTCGCCGATTTCTTTTACATAACGTGCCAATTGTCTCGACTTGCCATCATTCTCCAAGCCAAGATTGCGGATGTTTGCTGCAGCTTTATCTAATTCATACGCAGGCAACCCTTCACTAAACACACGAACTTTTGTATTGTTGATGATATTTGTTTCGCTGCTGTTGTTGGAGCCCATGATGTCGTTATTCAATACAGCTTCAATCATCCAGTTTTGATCTTTTGCTTTGCCTGCCATAAAGTTGGCACCAAGCAATCCTTGCTCTTCACCACTCACCGCAACAAAAATGATGGTTGCAGAAAATTCATATTGACTCATGATACGAGCACACTCAAGTACTGCTGCTACACCACTTGCATCGTCATTTGCACCGGGCGCTTCACTTGTTGCATTCAATACATCGGTAACACGACTATCTAAATGTCCACTGATCAAAAAAATGCGCTGATCAGCAGGATTGGTTCCTTTTAAGATCGCCATGGCGTTACCGAGGTTCACCGGTTTGCTGATGCGTCTTCCATCGGGTTGAAGTGTTGTTGTATCAACAAAGGCAGTCATTCGACCATTTGATTGTTTGGCAAATTCTTTAAACTTAGCCACTACCCATTCACGTGCTGCACCGATGCCTTGCTTTGGATCAGAAACTGTACTCATGGTATGACGGGTACCAAAACTGACCATTTTTAAAATATAAGCTTTGAGTGAATCGGAAGAAATAGCCGTGACCATTTTTTCAATTTCAGGATCACGCTGGATGGTGGTTTGTGCATTAAGTCCTTTTAACAGGAAGAGACAAACAAAAACGAACAACGAAACTTGCTTCATACAGTTGATTGATTAATAATTATACTTTTCTTTCCAAAGTTGTTTCAAAAATTTTCTCATCTCCTCTTCTCTGCTATTTTTACCCGGCTCATAAAATGTTGTCCCAACAATTTTCTCCGGCAAATATTCCTGCGAAGAAAAATTATTTTCATAGTTGTGCGAATATTGATAGCCCTTGCCATAATCCATATTCTTCATCAGTTTAGTTGGCGCATTACGGATATGCAGCGGAACAGAGAGATCACCGAATTGTTTTACAGCAGCCATTGCATTTCCGATAGCAACTGTTGCAGTATTACTTTTAGCACTGGAGGCGAGATAAATGACACACTGTGATAAAATAAGCTGCGACTCCGGATATCCTATTTTATTCACTGCTTCAAAAGTTGCATTGGCTAGTAACAAAGCATTGGGGTTTGCATTGCCAATATCTTCACTTGCAAGAATCAACAAACGACGGGCAATAAATTTTACATCTTCGCCACCTTCAATCATTCTTGCCAACCAATACACTGCTGCATTGGGATCGCTGCCACGAATGGATTTGATAAATGCTGAAATAATATCATAATGCTGCTCACCGCTTTTATCATATAACGCCATTTTTTGCTGAATGGTTTGCAATACAAGTTCATCCGTTATGATGAGGCTGTCTTGCTCTCTCCCTTCGGGGGAGTTAGAGGGGGCCACGATCTCCAATAAATTCAACAACTTGCGTGCATCACCACCACTTAATCTTACGAGTGCTTCTGTTTCTTTTAACTTGATCTTTTTTTCCTTCAACACAACATCATCCGTAATTGCTTTTTGTAACAATTGAATCAGATCTTTTTCATCCAATGCTTTTAACACAAACACCTGACAACGGCTGAGCAAGGCACTGTTCACTTCAAACGAAGGATTTTCTGTTGTAGCACCAATCAATGTGATGATTCCTTTTTCAACAGCACCCAGCAATGCATCCTGTTGACCTTTGTTGAAACGATGAATTTCATCAATAAATAAAATAGCTTTTGTTTCCTGCTTTGCCTGTTCAATGACTTCACGTACATCTTTTACACCACTGCTGATGGCACTCAACTGATAATACGTAGCATGTACATTGTGTGCAATGATATTGGCGATGGTTGTCTTCCCAACACCCGGAGGCCCCCACAAAATCATACTGGGAATGTTGCCGCTGGCAATCGCTTTTTGCAGAATGCCGCCCTGCCCCGTGAGGTGTTGCTGACCAACAAGGTCGTGCAATTGTTGTGGACGTAACCGTTCTGCTAAAGGAGACTGCATGCAGGCAAGTTACAGAACAAACTTGTTTCGGGAAAAGCTTACTGAAGGTTTACTGAGTGGCTAAAAAAATTATACCTAATTTAATTAGGTGTATAAATTTCTTATGTATATTTGAATCATGAATAAATCATCTCTCTATAAAGGCTGCCTTGAACCGATCCTGATGCAACTGCTGCAAAAGCACGGCAGAATGTATGGATACGAAATGACCCAAAAAGTAAAAGAAATAACCAAAGGTGAGTTACACATTACTGAAGGAGCATTGTACCCTTTGCTGCATCGACTGGAAGCTGAGGGTTTATTAGAAGTTGAGACGGAGAATATCGGCAATCGGTTGAGAAAATATTATTCACTCACAAAAAATGGTAAGAAGCAAACAACTGTTGCCATAGAAGAAATGAAGAATTTTATGACCACTTTGCAAATCATCTTACACCCAAAAACAATATGAAGCTAAGACAGGAACAAATCAACTACCTATTCAGTTACTGCTCAGAGCAGGGAATTATCCATTATGATGTGCAGATTGAAATGGTTGACCATTTTACAGAATGGATTGAACTAAATTGGGAGAAACAGCCAGATGCAAATTTTATGAACATGATTGAACAAGCAAAGAAAGCTATTCCTGATAACGAATTAAAAGATATTATAACGCAAAAAGAAAAGTTTTTGAAAAAAGAACTCACAGGCCATTACCATCAAGAGATCCTTTCGTTTTTTACAGTCCCTAAGATTGCATTATCTGTTTTACTAGTTGCTATATTCTATGCCATACCCTGGGACCCGGAAAAAGATATTACACAGCACTTTTCGATCTTTATCCTAATTACAAATTTTTATACTCTCTACCTCGTACTGTGGAGAGGGAAAAATATAATAGTAAAAAATAAAGACGAAAAAATGTTCCCTTTGTTACAGTATGAAAAGCTTATATGGCTTGGGAAAGTTGTATTCATATCTCATTCTTGCTTTTTTCTCATATTTTATTCATCTTTTTTCTTTGACTTTAAAACAACGAATCAATATCTTATCTACACAATAAAAACTATGCTTCCCTTTATGATCATCTCGATAGTAAGTTGGTATTATGTACAGGTAAAAATCAATAAAAAAATAAGAGAGCTTTACCCTACAGCATTTGCAAACAATTGATTTTATCAATCAATTCTTGTCGGATTAACATCATCACGCTTTTTCTCCCCAAACAACTGAGCATATTGCTTCAGCAATCGAAACGTAAAGGTTATATGAATACCCAATACCAAAGAATAAAACAACATAAACCACACAATAGCTTTTATCATCTTCAACATAAATGCAGGCGAAAGCGGGGATTTGCCGTTTTGCATAGATGTAAACTGGCTCATCGCATCATTTAAAACAGCCAGATTATTAATGATAGATACAGACTGAAAAATATTCATTCCAACAAAGATGATCGCTACATAGGCATTTACCTTGATGAGATCCTGCAATCCTGATTTCAATACTCGCTGCTGATCAATTCCTTTAACGAGAAAAATAAAACTGCTGAAGCTGTAAATTACAACCGCAACAATTACAAATAAAGACAACAGTAATGCGGGGTTACTTAATGCAATCAGCAATGCAAATAATGACATAAAGCCAAAAAGTGCCGCAATGATGATGAGAAAGTAAGAAGATATGCGGTAAAGTGTGAATTTTTTAATCATTTGAATTATTTGTTTCTGTTCCAATTGAATCAATCAGCCAATCAATTGAATGGTCTTTTGCTGCAAGCAGTTGTTTCCTTAGTTGCAACTGCAGTAAAAAAACAAAAGGTCCAACTAACGCATAAATAACAATAGCAATCATCGCTAACAGATCGCCTAAGTTCTCACTCTCAGGCAATGGCTCACCTTCATTAACAGAAGTTATTATTGCAAAGCATATCAGGAACAAAGTGATTACAGAAAACACAAAACAAAGAATGCAGGTTATAAGAAAAAAAATAAACCCTGATTTTATTTGACCAATCTGCTTTACACTGATAACTCTGTTGCAATACTGTATTGTAACTATATATCCTGCTACCGGGATACAAAAGAAGATGAACATTGCTGTAAATGCCCAATTATTACGGTACTTATTTGTAAAAAGTTCATTCCCCAGAGAAATTAACAAAGTAACTAATGACAGAATTAAAATAATGCATAACCATTTTAATACACGGGGATTAAAGATTTTCATCTTATTTCAGATTCAGTTTTATCTGCAACTCATCAAATTGCTTGGTATCAATTGCACTTGGTGCATCGAGCATCACATCTCTTCCTGAATTGTTTTTTGGGAAAGCAATAAAATCACGGATGCTTTCACTTCCGCCAAGGATTGCACAAAGGCGATCAAAACCAAAGGCAATGCCACCATGTGGCGGTGCTCCATATTCAAAGGCTCCGAGTAAGAAACCAAACTTATGTAGCTGCTCTTCTGCATTCATACCTAATGCGGCAAACATTTTTTCCTGCAGTTCACGTTGGTAGATACGGATAGAACCGCCGCCAATTTCATTTCCATTCAACACCATATCGTATGCATTGGCCTTGATGCCTGCATATGGATGTTCAAGGTATTTATCAAGATCATCAACCTTTGGACTGTTGTTGATCATTGTTTCAATATGCGGTGGCTTAGGGCTTGTAAACGGATGATGCCTTGCTACCCAACGACCGGCGCCGCCTCCATCCTGATCTTCCAGTGCAAATTCAAACAACGGAAAGTCGAGCACCCACAATAATTTAAAATCTTCCGCTTTACGTAAGCTCAACTTATCAGCCATGTACATACGCAGATCGCTGATGGCTTTGCGTGTACGTTCTTCTGCACCAGCTAATATTAAAATCAAATCACCTGCTTTTGCATTGGTTGCTTCCGCAATGGCCTTTAATTTTTCTTCGCTGTAAAATTTATCTACGCTGCTTTTGAATGTGATGCCTGTATTACCCTCCTGCGCTGAAGCTTCGGCGGGCAGGCACTTGATGAAGACCATCCCTTTCATTCCAACTTGCGGACGTTTCACCCACTCCGTTAGTTCATCGGTTTGCTTGCGTGTATATTCACTGCAACCGGGTACTGCAATGGCAACCACAGTTTCTGCTTCATCAAACACTTTAAAATCTGCCCCATCAATTAAAACTGATTGACTTTGCTTTGCGGGAAATGTATGTGCAGGAAATTTGAGGTTGCAAATCTTCATCTCAAACCGAATATCCGGCTTATCATTCCCATATTGCCACATCGCTTCTTCCCATGTCATGCGTTCAACTGCTTCGGTATAATCAATGTTCTTTACTTCTTTGAAGATGGATTTGATCATGCCTTCAAACATATTGAGAATATCTTCCTGCTCCACAAAGGCCATTTCACAATCAATTTGTGTAAACTCCGGTTGACGATCGGCACGCAGATCTTCATCACGGAAACATTTCACCACCTGATAGTAGCGATCATATCCACTCACCATCAATAATTGCTTGAATGTTTGCGGGCTTTGCGGCAGTGCATAAAACTGTCCGGGGTTCATTCTGCTTGGCACAACAAAATCTCTTGCGCCTTCGGGAGTTGATTTAATTAAGAAGGGCGTTTCGATATCCATGAAACCGTTGCCATGCAGATAATTTCTTGCAGCACGGTTCACAGCATAACGCAATTCAATATTTCGTTTCACTGCATTGCGGCGCAGATCAAGGAAACGGTATTTCATCCGCAAATCATCACCGCCATCTGTATCGTCCTGTATGGTAAAAGGTGGTACTGCTGATTTATTTAATACGTTGAATGATTGTACTATAATTTCAATATCACCGGTTGCGATGTTTGCATTTTTATTGCTGCGTTCACTAACGGCACCTGTTACCTGCAAAACAAATTCACGGCCAAGTGGATTTTCATCCAACACTTTATTCAATTCTTCGCCGAATAATAATTGAGTGATGCCGTAACGATCTCTCAGATCAACAAAAGTGATGCTGCCAAACTTCCGCACAGTTTGCACCCAACCGGCAAGTGTTACAGTTTGACCAACTTGATTACTTCTTAATTCGCCACAGGTATGAGAACGGTACATAGTAAAGTTTAAAGTTGAAAGTTGAAAGTGAAAAGTAAGGCACTACCGAAACTTAACAGCTTCAACAGAAAGTTTTGCTAAGGAGCGCAAAGATAACCATTGAGTGTGTAACAGAGAATGTGAATCAGGCTGTTTTACGGTCGGCATGATTCCGCTCTTCCTGTAAAGCCTCTTCTGTTTGTGAAATCACTTTTTCTCTGATGCTGCGTTTAAAAAAATACAGGCAATAGTACACAGTAAGTATAATAAGTCCGATGCTGAATGGAATCAATGCCAGATTGCGGAGACCAAACCTCCCTTCATCCCAACCGTAAAACTCACCAATCATCCAGGTGCAGTTGGCAACAATCCAAAATACCACAGCCAGATTATGAATCAGTTCAGAAAACAGTTTACGGGTTTGCCAGGTAATAATCAAGGCAGCAAGCATAGTAGGTACAATCATGATCAGTGCCGGTATTTTTAAATTAAGTGCCCAGCAGGCATCCTTAATTAACCAGAATAATATATGAAGGTTTTCTATACGGCGAAACCTGGCCGGAATGGAGTAAATGACTTTGTCGCTCATTGTTTGCTAAGCAGTATAATAAATGAATCAGCCTTGGCTGGGAACAGGTAAAAATAAGGAAAGCTATCGAAGTGTGTGACATGAGCTGTTTGGAACTTTTAGCGAATAGTCTCGACATATCCTGTCCGACGAGGGCGTCTGACGGGAGTCTGACGGGGCATAAAAAAGTGGCGAGTTAATCACTCGCCACTAACTATTTTCCTCTTACAGATTTTTAGCTAAACATTTCTTTCACCCGTTCAAAAAATCCTTTGTCGCCCTTTTCAGGTTTGGGATGAAAATTCTGACTGCCCTGCATTTTCTCCAGCATGGCTTTTTCATCTGTAGAAAGATGTTGAGGTGTCCACACATTTACATAAATCAATTGATCACCTTTTTCATAACTCTGTAACGCAGGAAATCCTTTTCCTTTTAAGCGAAACACTTTTCCGCTTTGTGTGCCGGGTGGAATTTTAATTTTAGCTCGGCCATCAATGGTAGGTACTTCGGCCTGTATTCCAAATGCAGCATCGGGGAATGAGATATGCAGATCATACGCCACATTTAAACCATCTCTATGTAAATGCGGATGTGCTTCTTCTTCAATCAACACAATTAAATCGCCGGGAGCACCGCCTCGTTCACCGGTATTTCCTTTGCCCGAAACATTTAACTGCATTCCTTCCTGCACACCTGCAGGTATATCCAAGCTGATGTTTTCTTCGCCATATACTCTGCCCTCACCTTTACATGATGTGCACTTATTTGCAATAGTAGATCCCTCGCCATTACATGCAGGACATGTTGTAACAGTTTGCATTTGCCCGAGGAAAGTATTTTGCACACGCCTTACCTGGCCACTGCCACCGCAGGTGCCACAGGTTTGCATACTGCTTTTATCTTTTGCACCCGAGCCCGTACAGGTATTGCAAACCACATGTTTTTTTACTTTGATGGTTTTGCTGGCGCCTTTTGCAATTTCTTCATACGTCATTTTAATACGAACACGCAGGTTGCTTCCCCGCACTCCTCTTGATTTTCCGGCACCTCCTCCACCTCTTCTTTGTCCACCACCGCCAAAGAAACTTCCAAACACATCATCACCAAAAATATCTCCGAACTGGCTAAAGATATCGTCCATGTTCATGTTGTGTCCGCCACCGCCATAACCTCCACGTCCGTTGCCGCTTACGCCGGCATGACCATAGCGGTCGTACTGCGATTTTTTATCTGCATCACTTAAAATTTCATACGCTTCTGCAGCTTCTTTAAATTTTTCTTCTGCTTCCTTGTTGCCGGGGTTACGGTCGGGGTGATACTGCATAGCAACCTTGCGGTATGCTTTCTTAATCTCCTCTGCAGAAGCTCCTTTCGTTACACCAAGTATTTCGTAAAAATCTCTCTTTGTTGACATATTTAGCTACTAGCTTTTAGCTGCAAGCTTTTAGTAAAACGCAAACCAGCTTGCAGCTTATGGCTTGCGACTTGCAGCTTTATTTTCCTACTACCACTTTTGCAAAGCGGATGATTTTATCGTTGAGCAGATATCCTTTTTCAATTTCATCTACCACTTTTCCTTTCAGTTCATCGGTTGGAGCAGGAATCTCAGTGATGGCTTCGTGCTGATCTGCATCAAATTCTTTTCCTTTTGCATCCATTGGTTTCAACCCTTTGTTTTGCAAAACACTGCGAAGTTTATGAAAAACAAGTTTTACACCTTCCAGTTCTTTTGCTTCAAGGGTTTTTGAAAGCTCGTTTTCTGCACGTTCTGCATCATCCATTACTTCAAGCAGGGAAATGATGACATCTTTTCCCGCTGTCTGGATCAGTTCCATCCGCTCTTTTGCAGTACGGCGTCGGAAATTATCAAACTCGGCCATGAGGTACAGATATTTATTTTTTTCTTCCTCTACAGCTTCTTTCAGTTTTTCCATTTCGCCTTCTTCAGCTATCTGTTCATTGAGGTGGTTGATACCCGCCACATTTTCATCGGTATTTATATCTGAACTTAATGGGGTACTGTTTAATTCTGCCTCAGTCGTGTTTTGCTCTGTCATTTCGTTTGTTTGATCTTTCATAAAGCATAAAATTGTGCGCAAAGGTAAGCTGGACAAGAATACTGCCAATGGATGAGTTGGGACAAATTGTCTTGTAAGAGGGATAGACCAGCAATGTGCCGGTTGTAAGAGAGGAAGAAAATTTTATTTCATCACTTTCACATTCCACGCCTTTGGTGGCGTTTCCATATAAGCCATACAAACCACACAGCCTGTTTTATCGGGAGATGCAATGATTGCACATTCAAAAATATCTCCCGCCTTGAGATTGGCCCTGCTGAAATCACAGTGATTCTGAACTGTAAATACGTTTTTCATTGATTGCCCTGCCGTATTGGTCCAATCCATCCCTCTGTCAATATACGCACTGTCGAGAATTTCAATAATGTTTTGTCCGCACATACCTGCAACGTATCGGGCTTTAAAAGTACCTGTCAATAGTTTTTCCTTTTCGCAGGCCATCAGCAAACCAGTAAGAATAAGTGCAGTAAAAAAGAATCGTTTGTTCATGACTTGCATTTAACACATTGACTTCGTAAAACTCAATTTCGTTGCTTTACAAAAGAGATTAACAGATACCTTTGCCCGCTATGACAAAAGTAACGCTCAACAGAAAGATTTCACAACGGGTAGCAAACGGACATCCCTGGGTATTTGGAAACGAGATTAACAATGTAAAAGGCGATGCGGCTGCAGGAGCTATTGTGGATGTGTATACGCATGATGATAAATTTCTGGGCAGAGGTTATTTTAATCCGCAATCGCAGATTCAGGTTCGCATACTTACACGCAATAAAAATGAAGAGATCAATGAAGCTTTTTTTCTGAAAAAATTAAGTGAAGCCTGGAAACAACGGCAACAAATGGGCTATACAGAAAACTGCCGGCTCATTTTTGGTGAAGCAGATGGATTGCCTCAATTGATCATTGATAAATTCAACGATTACTTTGTGTTGCAAACACTGGCCCTTGGGATTGATTTGTGGAAAGATGCCATTGTAAAAGCATTAAATACAATCTTTCAGCCAAAAGGAATTTATGAGCGCAACGATGTACCCATCCGTGAACTGGAAGGCCTGCAACAGCAAAAAGGATTTTTGAGTGAACCGTTTGACACAACCATCATCATCAACGAAAATGGTTTGAAATTTCATGTAGATATTGCTAACGGACAAAAGACAGGATACTTTCTTGATCAGCAGGATAACCGCAGAGCCATACAGCACATTGTAAAAGATGCAGAAGTGCTGGGCGCATTTACTTACACAGGCACGTTTGAAATACATGCAGCACATTATGGTGCAAAGAGTGTTCATGGCCTCGATATTTCTGAAAATGCCATTGCGATGTGTAACAAAAATGCAGAACTGAATCATGTTGCAGATAAGTGCAGCTTTGAAGCGGTGAATGCATTTGATGTATTGAAGAATTGGGTAAAGGAAGGAAGACAATACGATGTGGTGATGCTGGACCCTCCTTCTTTCACCAAATCAAGAGCTACTATTCAAAAAGCAATTACAGGTTACAAAGAAATCAATTTGCGTGGAATGAAACTGGTTAAGCCGGGAGGTTTTCTTGTAACATCTTCCTGCACCAATCTTGTACAACCGGATCTGTTTTTAGAAATCATTCAAATGGCAGCCAAAGATGCGAGGAGACAATTAAGACAGGTTACATTTCAAACGCAAAGCTCCGATCATCCGATTATCTGGGGTTGGGAAAACACACACTATCTGAAGTTTTTGATTGTGCAGGTATTGTAATCTGATGCCAGATTAAATTTAAGGTCAAAACATATTTTCAGGTACTAACCTGAAATACAAAAAAGTGAACCTGAAAAATGGGGATTTATTTTACAACCTGAAATTTTCCGCTTTCGAGAATTTTTCCGGTACGATCTGTTAACTGGAAAATGTAAACACCACGGAAATAATCGCCCAGATTAATGACCGTACGGGGAGAGATTTTATTGATTTCTAAAACCTTTTTTCCAATAAAGTTGAATACTTTAAAAGAATAATTAGAGAGATTGTTGTTGTTACTAAACTCGAAATTGATAAAGGAAGACGCAGGGTTCGGGTAAAAACGGACCTGCTTAACCACATTTTCAGCATTTCCAGTTGAGGGTCTGTTAGACTGGGCTGAGGCTACTGTGGCTATCGAAAGGATAAAGGCTGTTATGGTTAAAAACCGTTTCAACGAAACAAATCTAAATTTATTACACGCAATAAACAAGCTTTTTTTCACATTTCTTCAAAATCAAAAGGCAGGCCATAAAAAGGCCCGCCCCATTGTTTAACATTTTCAAACATCAGTTCAGTTCTTCCAGCCGCTTGTTAATTGCTTCAAAATCAGGCACTCCGTCCTTACTTTCCACCAATTCTGTGTATTGAATCATTCCTTCTTTATCTATGATGAAGGCCGTTCTTTTGGATACTCCTTTCATATCAAAAATCCAGTTTTCAAATAATGAGTCATAAGCTCTGGATACTTCTTTGTTGAAATCGCTCAACAACGGAAAATTATATCCCTGCTCATCTCTGTATCGTTTGAGCGTAAATATAGAATCTACGCTGATACCCAGCACCTGTGCCTGTGCATTGCTGTAACGGCCAATATCGTCTCTTACAGTACACAGTTCTTCGGTGCAGGTGCTTGAAAATGCCTGCGGATAAAACAGAATCAACACATTTTTTCCTTTAAAATCACTGAGGCTTACTTTGTTTCTTTCGCTGTCGTACAATGAAAATTCGGGAGCTTTTTGTCCAATTTTTATTTGCATAGTCATAATTTTTGGGTGATCACACCGCAATTAAACAAAACAATTGCAAAAAGGTTATCCAATTTTTTTTGAGCTGATGTTTTAAATACTTCTATATAAACCTTGTACAACTGTAAAAATAAAAAAGGGCCCTATTCGGTGCCCCTTTCAGATATCGCTTAAAGCATGATTATTTTTTAGTGAGTTCTAATGTAACAAGTTTTCCATTGATTGTTTGTGTTGCTTTTACCCATGTCCACGTGCTGTCTACAATCTTCCAGGTACCATCTAAGGTCTGAAGGACGAGACTGGCAGTAGGTGGATAATCAGCAATAATTGCGAAATTCACTCTGTCTTCGTTCCAGTTCCCGGTTGATTCGGTAGAAGAATTTTTAACGGCATCAACTGTTCTGTTGGTTTTAAATTGAAATTCGTAACTGTCAAAGCCTGATTTGTAATCTGTGCCATCTACATAATAGGTTGTCACCGTCCAGCGACCATCAGTAATTGCCTTTACAATTAATGTTTCGGCAATTTCCTCCTGTGTTTGTTTGATGGCTTTTTTACATCCTGCGAGAAGTACGATGGTTAAACTGAGTAAAAATATTTGCTTCATAGATTTTGAATTGTCGGGAGCTAAAATTACAACTTGTTTTTGGTTGGTTCTGTTTTTCTTAACTACGTAATTGGCTTGAGAGCAGGATTTACCGCCTTTCGCTGCCTGTGTATAACGCTCTGAGATTGAATTATCTTATTTTTATCCCATGCAAATTGCTGAAATCACCCGTTTTCTGGAAACAATTGCCCCTCCTTTTCTGCAGGAAGGCTATGATAATGCAGGTCTTATTACAGGTTCAGGTGCATGGGAATGCACAGGAGTAGTTGTTAGTCTCGATGCTACTGAAGAAGTTGTTCAGGAGGCAAAAGCAAAAGGTTGTAATCTGATTATTGCCCACCACCCGATTGTTTTCAGCGGGTTAAAGAAAATTACCGGTAAAACATACGTAGAAAGAGCTGTTATCAAATCCATCAAAGAAGATATAGCGATTTATGCCATACATACCAATCTGGACAATGTAATGGAAGGTGTAAATGGAAAAATGGCTGAACGGATTGGCTTAACCAATTGCAAAATATTACAGCCAAAACCCTCTTTGCTTCAAAAGCTTTTTACGTTTGTTCCTCTGGCGCATGCCGATGCTGTTAGAACAGCTATTTTTGATGCAGGAGCCGGCCATATTGGAAATTACAGTGAATGCAGCTTTTCCACATCCGGTACAGGTACTTTCAAAGCCGGAGAAGGAACCAACCCTTTTGTAGGAAAAATTGGCAGCAGACATTCTGAAGAGGAAGTGAAAATAGAAGTACTTTTTCCTGTCTGGTTGCAGGGTGCAATAATTAACGGAATGAAAAAAGCGCATCCATATGAAGAAGTGGCTTATGATATTGTGCCGCTGGAAAATAAGCACCAAATGACCGGCTCCGGCATTTTAGGAGAATTACCGGAGGCCATTTCAGAAAAAGAATTCCTTCAACTGCTTAAAAATCAATTTGGATTATCTGTGATCAGGCATACCGGCTTTCGGAATAAGCCTGTGAAAAAAGTTGCTGTTTGTGGCGGGGCAGGCAGTTTTTTAACCAAGACAGCACTGGCAGCAGGGGCTGATGCTTTTGTTACAGCTGATGTGAAATATCATGAGTTTTTTGACGCTGAAAACAACATGCTTTTGACCGATATTGGGCATTGGGAAAGTGAACAGTTTACAATTGATTTATTGGCCGAATTTTTAAGTGTGAAATTCCCTACCTTTGCCGTCCTCAAAACTGGTGTGAAAACGAATCCTGTTGAGTATTTCAGTTGATTAGTGTGATGGACGTACAAGCCTGCCCGGCCGAACGCCATTCGGACAGGAGAGTGACACAACCAAAGCTGAGCAGGGCTTAACCGCCGGAAAAAAACAAAAAACTTCAAACACATATATGGCTACTACAAAAGAGTATTCTGTAGAAGAAAAACTGAAGGCACTGATTCATGTGCAGAAAATTGAAAGCAAACTGGATCAGATCCAGATTCTGAAAGGTGAGTTACCGATGGAAGTAAAAGACCTTGAAGACGAAATTGAAGGATTGAATGCTCGTAAGAATCGTATTGAAGAAGAGATCAACGGTATTCAGGAATTTATTGAAAGCCGTAAAACAGCCATTACAGAATCACAGGCGCTTATAAAAAAATACGAAAAGCAAAGTGAGAATGTAAAGAACAACCGTGAATTTGAAGCGATCAATAAAGAGCTTGAAATGCAGGGGCTGGAAGTGAAGCTGGCTGAAAAACATATTAAAGATGCAAACGAAGAGTTGATTGAAAAAAGTGAAGTGCTTGAAAAAGCCAAGAAAGCAATTGCTGTAAAAGAAAAAAATCTTGAACATAAGAAAGGTGAGCTGGATAAAATTATTGCCGATACAGAGAAAGAAGAAAATCATTTAAAAGGGCAGGTAAACAAAGCAAGAGAAGCTGTTGACGAGCGTTTGCTCGTAAGCTTCGACCGAATCCGTAACAGTTACAGAAATGGCCTTTCTGTAGTTCCTATTGAAAGAGAGAGCTGCGGCGGTTGTTTCAACACCATTCCACCACAACGCCAGAGCGAGATTAAACAACATAAGAAGATCATTGTTTGTGAAAACTGCGGACGTATTCTTGTAGACACAGATTTGAATGATTCAATTGAACCATAATTCATAATTATACTTCATTTAAAAGCGGCTTTGAATTTTCAACGCCGCTTTTTTGTTGGCCCACCTGCAGTAATTAAAAACCATTTTTATTTAAGTATAACGCTGTTTTAATTGAAAATTGAACAATCTGCAACTGCAAACAGGATATGATAGTTTGCGCTATTTCATTTAGTTTTGAAATTCTATATGCTGCAAAAACTTTCCATACAAAATTTTGCCATTATTGATGAACTGACGGTTGAATTTCAGAGCGGCTTAAACAGCATCACCGGAGAAACAGGTGCCGGTAAATCAATATTACTTGGTGCATTGGGTCTGGTACTGGGTAACAGAGCCGAAAGCAATGTGTTGATGAATAAAGAAAAGAAATGTGTAGTGGAAGTATTCTTTTCTGCAGGCAATTACCTGAAAGTAAAAGAGTGGTTACAAGAGCAGGAAATGGAGCATGAGGAAGAATTGATCTTACGGAGAGAGATTGCTCCCAACGGTAAATCAAGAGCATTTGTAAATGATACCCCTGTAAATCTAACTCAACTCAAAGCACTTACTTCGTTATTGGTTGATCTGCATCAACAGTTTGATACACTTGAATTGGGAGAAGAAGGTTTTCAACGTGAAGTACTGGATGCATTAGCCAGCTGCGCAAAAGAAGTGCAACAGTACCACAGCAGTTATCTCCTTTACATTAAACAACAAAAAGAATTACAACTGTTGAAAGAACAACAGCTGCAGGCAAAAAAAGAACAGGACTATAAACAGTTTTTACTGGATGAATTAAATGAGGCTGCATTTAAAGAAAATGAACTGGAAGATGTTGAACAGGAATTGAAACTGCTTGCAAATGCCGGTGCTATCTCAACCGTATTAACCGATGTAACTGCTTTTTTAAAAGAAGGTGATGCCCCAGTTGTACAACAATTAAAATCTTTACTCCAGCGCTTGCAGCAGTATAAAGACATGAATGCAGATCTGCAACTGATCACTGAACGTTTACAATCGGCACAAATTGAACTAAATGATATTTCTGCCGAGCTGGTTCATTTACAAAACAGTATTAGTATTGATGAATCCCGCATGCAGCAGATCAACGATCGTTTAGAAACCGGTTATAAACTGCAAAAGAAACATGGCTTTCATTCTACCCACGAACTTTTACAGATACAGCAGCAGTTGGAAAACGAACTGCAGGTTGTATTAAATCTTGATCAATCGATCAGTGATAAAGAAAAAGAAATTGCACAGCTTCAGATTCAATTAGAAAAACAGGCAACCGCCATTCATGAAAAAAGAAAAAAACAGGCTGAGCCATTTGCAAAAAATGTAACCAACTTGCTGCAACGTGTAGGTATGCCCAACGCACAGTTAAAAGTTGAACTGAATAAAACTGTGTTATCAGCATTTGGAAAAGATGAAATCAGCTTTTTGTTTGATGCCAATAAAAGCAATCGCTTTGAGCCCATCAGTAAAGTAGCAAGCGGTGGCGAACTGAGCCGTTTAATGTTATGCATTAAATCGCTTGTAGCAGAAAGCATTCAACTGCCAACCATGTTGTTTGATGAAATTGATACCGGTATCAGCGGTGAAGCTGCAAGACAGGTGGGCATTTTACTGAAAGAACTTTCTGCAAAACATCAGGTGATAACCATTACTCATCTTCCGCAAATAGCAGCTAAAGCATCGGCGCATTACTTTGTATATAAGCAGGAAGAACACTCGGTTATCAAAACAAAAATCCGTTTACTCAACAAAGAAGAGCAAATTGAAACGATTGCCAAAATGTTGAGTGGAGAAAAACTCACAGCATCATCTTTAGTAACTGCAAAAGAAATGGTGGCAGGATAAAACCAAGCCAGTATAATTCATTATAACGATTTATCTAACGCATACTCCACCCCTCTTAATTCAGCTAAACCTTTCAGTCGACCAATAGCAGAATAGCCGGGATACGTTTTCTTGTTGAGATCATCTAACATTTGATGTCCATGATCAGGACGCATTGGAATAGAAATATTTCTTCTGCGCTGCAGCAATACAATTTCTTTGATCACATCAAACATTTCTGTATCGCCACCTAAATGATCAGCTTCATAAAAATTTCCTTCTGCATCAAGTTTGGTATTACGCAAATGAAGAAAGTGAATATGATCAGCAAAACGCTTCACCATTGCGGGAATGTTATTATCAGGTCTTGCACCAAATGAACCGGTACAAAAACACAATCCATTTGCAGGCGATGGAACAGCTGCAAGTAAATCGGCGGCATCCTGCTCTGTGCTCATGATACGTGGAAGACCCAACACAGAATATGGAGGATCATCGGGATGAATTGCCATCTTTAAACCACACTCTTCCGCTACCGGAACAACCTGTTGCAAAAAATAAAACAAATGCTCTTTGAGTTTTGCAACATCAATGCCCTCATATTTTTTCAACTCAGTTAATACCTGATCAGGAGTAAATGCATCATCACTTCCGGGCAAACCCAACATCATATTGCTAAATAGCTTTGTACGTTGCTCATTTGTCATTGAAGTTAAACGATCATGAGCTCTTGCAGTTTCTTCTACTGAATAATCTGCAGCAGCACCAGGGCGTTGCAATAAAAACAAATCAAAAATCACATAATCAATCCGGTTGAAATAAAGTGCTGTGCTTCCATCAACCATCGGATATGCAATATCTGTACGTAACCAATCCAGCACCGGCATAAAATTATACGTCACTACTTTTAATCCGCAAGCTGCTACATTACGAAGACTTATTTTGTAATTCTCAATATGGTACATGTAATTGCCCGACTGTCGCTTAATATCATCACTCACCGGCAGACTTTCAATCACCGTCCAGGTCATGCCGGCATCTTCAATCATTTGTTTACGAAGGAGAATTTCATCAGTTGTCCAGATATCCCCAACAGGGATCTGGTGCAATGCAGTAACAACACCGGCACATCCTGCCTGGCGGATATCTGATAAACTTACCGGGTCATTCGGTCCATACCAACGCATAGTTTGATGCATCAACATAATTCACTCGTTTTTATAAATGTAGTTTACAAAAATAAAAAAGCTTACAATAATCATTTACATCTTATTGCAAGCAAGTTCCAAGCCATATATTATCAGATAAAACGGTTAATAATATTCTCCAGGTATTCCTGTTTACCACTGCGAACAGCGGGTTCACCGTTTTCTACTGCATATGCTTTCAAATCTTCCAATGATAATTTACCTTCTTCAAATTCTTTTCCCTTTCCACTATCGAATGAAGCATAGCGATCGGTTCTGATTTTTTTATAATCCGATTTCTGTAAAACAGCATCAGCAATTATGAGCGCACGTGCAAACGTATCCATACCACCAATATGTGCATGAAAGAGATCTTCAGCATCGGTACTGTTTCTGCGGATCTTTGCATCGAAGTTGATACCACCGCCTGAAAGACCACCTGCTTCAACAACTACCAGCATGGCTTCTGCCAACTCATTTATATTATTCGGAAACTGATCAGTATCCCAACCATTCTGATAATCGCCACGGTTTGCATCCATTGAACCAAGCATGCCTGCATCAGCAGCTACTTGTAATTCATGTTGAAATGTATGACCTGCCAATGTTGCATGATTTACTTCGATATTAATTTTAAAATCATTCAACAGATCATATTGACGAAGGAAGCCAATCACCGTTTCACAATCATAATCGTATTGATGCTTACTTGGCTCACAAGGTTTAGGTTCTATAAAGAAGGTTCCTTTAAATCCATTTTTACGTGCATAATCTTTTGCAGTATGTAAAAAGCGGGCAAGATGCTCTTTCTCTCTTTGCATATTCGTATTGAGTAAACTCATGTACCCTTCACGACCTCCCCAGAATACATAATTCTCACCTCCCAATGCAATGGTTGCATCCAATGCTGCTTTCACTTGCGCTGCTCCGTGAGTAAGTACATGAAAATCGGGATTGGTTGCTGCACCATTCATATACCTCCGGTTCGAAAATAAATTAGCCGTTCCCCAAAGAAGCTTCACTCCACTTGCTTTTTGCTTTTCGCTAAAGTATTCTGTAATGGCTTGCAAACGACGATCATTCTCGTTTACATCATTGGTATAGTCAATTGCATCTACATCATGGAAACAATAAAAAGGAAGATTTAATTTAGTGATGAATTCAAAGGCAGCATCCGCCTTGTCTTTTGCACGTTCTACCGCATCTGTTTTTTTGTCCCAGGGAAAAATATGCGTGGGTTCTCCAAAAGGATCAGCACCGCTGCCAACAAAGCTGTGCCAGTATGCACAAGCAAAGCGCAACCATTCTTTCATACTCTTTCCTGCTACAATTTTGTTTTCATCGTACCAGCGAAACGCCAACGGATTATCTGTATTTGTTCCTTCAAATTTAATTTGCGGAATACCTTTAAAAAATTCTGTTTGTCCTGTTACTACTGTCATTGTTTGATTTTTTACTGTTGTTATCAGCTCAGTTATTGAAATGATGTTTGTTTGTTACCCAATGCACTTTTGCAACAACGTATTCCATTTTCCATACAGTGCATCATATTGTTGTACACACTTATCCGGTTCTATTAAAGCCAATGGTTTACGATTGGTGAATGCATCTTTGGCATCGGCATAAATTCCTGCACCCATACCTGCACCAATAGCAGCACCTGTGCTCCCATCACAATTATGCAGCTCAACAGGTATATTCAATGCGTTTACAAACGCCTTGGTAAACACATCGCTCAAAAACATATTTGCCTTACCTGCACGTATTACAGAAGGATTCATTTTATTCTCCCGCATAATATCCAGGCCATACCGGAATGCAAATGCAATTCCCTCCTGCGAAGCACGATAGAGATGTGCATTTGTATGAATGTTGAAATCAAGTTGCAGTAATTGTGCGCCTGTTATTTTATTCTCCAGCATCCGTTCTGCACCATTACCAAACGGCAGAACAAACAACCCATCACTTCCAATAGAAACAGTTGATGCCGCTTCATTCATTTGCTGATAAGATTGATTGCCGGTACTGTTTTTTACCCAACGGTTCAAAATGCCTGTTCCATTGATACATAGTAAAACACCTATACGTTTTTGAGTTGCTGTATGATTAACATGTGCAAAGCTGTTAATTCGTGATTGCGGATCGAATGTAAGCTCATCACTAACACCATATATTACTCCACTGGTGCCGGCTGTTGCAGCAACTTCACCTGGTTCTAAAACATTTAACGATAATGCATTGTTTGGTTGATCGCCTGCTTTATATGTAACCGGTATTCCTGCAGATAAAGACAACTCTGCTGCAACCGATGCATCCAATTTTCCATGTTCTGAAAACACATCCTTAATCTCCGGAATTACAGATTGACTGAAACCAAAATAATCAAACACATTCTGCGACAATTCATTCTTTATAAAATCCCAGAACACCCCCTCAGATAAAGAAGAAATACTTGTATTAGTTGAACCTGTAAACTTCATGGAAATATAATCACCGGGCAACATGATCTGATGAATTTTTTCAAACAAGTGCGGTTCATATTGTTTTACCCATGCCAGTTTGCTTGCTGTAAAATTTCCCGGCGAGTTTAATAAATGTTGCAAACATTTTGAATGACCTATTGAATCAAAAGCATTCTTGCCAATTTCTACTGCACGGCTGTCGCACCAAATAATGCTGTCACGTAATACATGATTGTCTTTGTCAACAATTACTAAACCATGCATCTGGTATGAAATTCCAATAGCTGCAATATCTTTTGCATTGTATTTCTTTGTGGCATTTGCTTTTAAAATTGCCTGTTGTGTATGCTCCCACCACATAGCAGGGTTTTGCTCAGCCCACCCCGGTTGTTTCGAAATTATTTCCGATTCAACCTCCGGATAATATGCTGAAACAATACACTCCTGAGATTGGGCATCTACAACCGATACTTTAACAGAAGAAGTTCCAATGTCAATCCCCAATAAAAGCATAGCTAAATTTACGTTTTACAAGTTTAAAAAATGGGAGCAGAAACATCCTCCCTGATTTTTAATTATAACCTCAATACAAACATGAGAAAACAACTTTATTGACCCTTTAATTCTTGCAGAAAACCAGCAAAAGATGGTTTTTAATGGCAGGTTTACTCATACAACAATAGAAATTCTATACTTCAGTTCAACCACCAGTTGTTCGCATCATTAACTCCCCAAACAGTAATACAGGTATAACTTTTAACGTAACCTGCAGTCTTTTTACTATACCATCCAAGTGTATGCTCAAAAACACTAAAGCCTTCTGCCGTTGCAATATTTACAAACTCATCCACATTGGAATAGTTAAAAACACCGCTTCCTTTAACAATCGATTTATTTTTTATTTCATTTTCATACGTGATGCAATGCGTTGCATATATAATTCAAAAAAAACCACTTTTCCTTTGCTGATCCTTTTTCGAATGCTTTGCTTACAAGTTACCTCATCACAAATTCAAAAAATATAATATTGACTTCAATTTCTGTATTCATTTGCTGTAAACAGTTTTAGTAAAAGAACACAGAACTTTTGAATGCACAGAAGCTAATCTGACAGCTAAAGTAGGAAATACTTTTAATTATGCAACCGATTGCATTTCTTTAAAAAAATCTTCTATCTTAGATAGATAAACCATCTCTGTCATTCTCCACTTATGCAGAACGATGTTACTATTTACGACCTGGCGAGGGAGCTTCATTTCTCAGCTGCTACAATCAGCAGGGGGCTAAAGAAGAGCAGCGCTCTTAAAAAAGATACTGTGATCCGGATCCTGAAGAAAGCAGAAGAGATGGGTTACCGTCACAATAACTTTGCGAGCAACCTCCGTAATAAGCGCACACAAACTATTGGCATCATTGTTCCCCGATTGAACAGTTATTTTATGACTTCTGTATTGGCCGGCATTGAAGATATTGCCAGTAAAGAAGGTTATCATATTATCATCAGTCAGTCATTGGAAAAAAAGGAACTGGAGAAAAGTAATGCGCATACCATGTTTAATAAAAGAGTAGATGGCTTATTGATATCACTTGCTAACGACACAACAGACATTGATCATCTGCAGCCATTTTTTGATAAACATATACCGGTTGTATTTTTCGACAGGGCACTCCCAAACGATCAGAAAAAATACACCACTTTTAATAAGAGAATCATCGAAGCAATTAAAAGGTTAACCTACGATTCATAACAAACCAGAGCCATGAAGGAAAAAAAGGAAGTAACTATTTATGATATTGCACAGTTGCTGGATCTTTCTACTGCAACCATCAGTCGTGCCCTGAAAGATCACCCTGCGATCAGTAAGAATACAAAAAAGAAAATTCAGGATACTGCAAAGGAAATGGGTTACCGTCATAATAATTTCGCCAGCAACCTACGCAAGCAAAAGACAAACACCATCGGCATTATAGTGCATGAATTGAATAGTAACTTCATTACTTCGGTATTAGCTGGCATTGAAAAAATCAGTACTGAATCAGGATACGATCTCATTATTACACACTCATCAGAAAGTTTTAAGAAAGAAGCAGCCAACGTACTCAACTTATTTCATAAACGTGTAGATGGCATTATTGCTTCGCTTTCGTTTGATACCAAAGGACTTGATCACTTTCAACCATTCTTCGATAAAAACATTCCGGTTATCTTTTTTGATCGGGTGGAAGAAAATTCCGACAATGCCAAAGTGATTATCGATAATTACAAAAGTGGTTACCAGGCCACGCAACATTTGATTGAACAGGGAAGCAAACGCATTGTGATTGTTACAGCTAATCTTAACCGTAACGTATATGCCCAACGTTTTAAAGGATACAAAGATGCATTATTCGATAACGGAATTAAGTTCGATGAAAATCTTGTACTCATAAAAGACTTGAGTGAAAAATGTGGCCGTGAAGCAGCTTTGCAAATACTTGAAATGAAACCAATGCCCGATGCAGCCTTTATCACCAACGATTTCTCAGCAGCTGTTTGTATGCAAACATTAAAAGAACATGGTATACGCATACCTGAAGACATTGCCATTGTTGGCTTTAACAATGACGCCATCAGCAAGATTGTTGAACCACAGTTGACCACCATCAACTACCCCGGTATTGATATTGGTGAAATTGCTGCACGTAATTTAATTGCACACCTGAAGGGTGATATCAAGATTACACAGACGAACACGATCATTGTAAAATCAGAATTAATTATCCGCAAATCATCTTTACGTAAAGGATGATGCTGTAACGATTACTTACATGAAGAGAATAAATATATTGCTGCTGTTATTGTTTTGTTGTTCGTTTGTTCGAGCTGAGAATGGTTATGATCTTTGGTTACGTTATGTGCCTATCAAAAACAAAACACTTCTTTTTGAATACAAAAAACAAATTGCATCACCGGTTGTGCTTGGCTCATCAGCTACTGCTGATATTGCACGGAAAGAATTAGCAATTGCACTAACAGGCTTAACAGGGAGCAGTTATTTAATTAACAGCACCATTAATACATCAAGTGTACTCATAGCAGGTACTGTAAATTCATCTCCTGTTTTAGCTGCACTTGTTACAAAAGAAGAATTAAATCGTATTGGCGATGAAGGCTTCATCATTAAAGCAAAGCCCGGCAAAACATTTATTACAGGTAATACAGATATTGCTGTGCTCTATGGCATTTTTCATTACCTGCGTTTAATACAAACCAATCAACAGGTAACAAATCTCAATATTGTTTCAGCACCCAAACTGAAATTACGCATGCTCAATCATTGGGATAATCTCGACCGCACTGTTGAACGTGGTTATGCAGCTTTTTCCATCTGGGATTGGCATCGTCTTCCAACATTTATTGATCAACGTTATATTGACTATGCGAGAGCAAATGCATCGATTGGCATTAATGCAATGGTGTTAACGAACGTAAATGCAAACGCAATCATCCTTACTCCTGCTTATCTTGAAAAAGTAAAAAAGCTGGCTGATGTTTTTCGTCCTTATGGTATCAAAGTTTTTTTAACTGCACGTTTCAGCGCTCCTATTGAATTAGGAAAATTAAAAACTGCTGATCCGTTAGATAATACAGTACAACAATGGTGGACTGTAAAAGCAAATGAGATCTATTCATTCATTCCCGACTTTGGTGGTTTTCTCGTGAAAGCAAACAGCGAAGGACAACCCGGTCCGCAGGATTATAAACGTACACATGCAGATGGCGCAAATATGCTGGCCAGTGCAGTAGCTCCGCATAAAGGAATTGTGATATGGCGTGCATTTGTGTATGCAGCGGAAAATCCTGTTGATCGGCATAAGCAAGCCTACGATGATTTTGTTCCGCTCGATGGAAAATTCAACAGCAATGTACTTGTACAGGTAAAGAATGGCGCAATTGATTTTATGCCACGTGAACCTTTTCATCCATTGTTTGGTGCCATGCCCAAAACACCGTTGATGATGGAGTTCCAGGTAACACAGGAATATTTAGGACAGGCAACCAACTGGGTTTTTCTTGCTCCTTTATTTAAAGAAGTATTGGATGCTGATACATATGCTAAAGCCCGCCCGGATGACCCGGTCGGACGGGGAAAAGGCAGCACTGTTGCCAAAGTAATTGATGGGAGTTTAGATAATCATGCGCTCAATGGTATGACAGGTGTTGCAAATATCGGTAACGACATCAACTGGTGTGGTCATCCAATGGCACAGGCAAATTGGTATGCACTTGGCCGGCTTGCATGGGATTATAATTTATCGAGCGATGCAATTGCTGATGAATGGTTGCGTATGACGTTTAGTAATGATGCAGCATTTGTACAATCAACAAAACAGATCATGCTACGCAGCAGAGAGATCATGGTTGATTATATGAATCCCATTGGTCTGCATCATATCATGAGTACCGGTCATCACTATGGTCCTGCACCCTGGGTTAGTAATCTCAATCGTCCTGAATGGAATCCTGTTTATTATCACAAAGCAGATAGTATGGGTATTGGTTTTAACCGCACAAGCAGCGGCAGCAAAGCCATAGAGCAGTATCAACCGGCAGCAAGAAAGCAATGGGAAGACGTAGCAACTTGCGATGAAAAATATCTGCTGTGGTTTCATCATTCTTCGTGGAATCATAAAATGAAAAGCGGTCGCACACTTTGGAACGAACTTGTTTACAAATATTATACTGGAGCAGACAGTGTGAAATGGATGAAGAATGAATGGTTAAAACAAGAATCAAAAATTGATGCGCAACGGTTCAGGGAAGTGAGCATGTTACTCGATACACAACTGGAAGAGGCAAAGTGGTGGCGCAATGCATGTGTACTTTACTTCCAGACTTTTTCCAAACAACCTATTCCTCCGAATTACGAACAACCAGATAAAACATTAGACTATTATAAAAGTTTACGTTTCCCGTTTGCACCGGGCAACTAGTTTGATGTTTAAACTAATAATTGAATTATGAGTAACAAACAAAAAGTAGCAATTGTAACAGGTGGTGGCTCGGGTTTAGGTTTGGCCATTGCAAAAGCTTTTACAGAAAATAATATCACAACAATTATAATTGGTCGTGATGAAGTAAAACTAAAAACGGCAAAAGAACTGATAGGTGAAAAATGTTATTATAAAGTTTGCGACTTAAGCAGCTTGTCAACTATACCAACTTTAATTGAAAATATACTTACTGAGTTTGGTCAAATTGATATCCTGGTAAACAATGCAGGCATTAACCAAAAGAAAGTATTTGAAGAAGTTACCGATGAAGAGTTTCAACGCATACTTACAACCAATGTAACAGCAGTATTCAGTATCAGTCGTGAAGTAGTGAAAGATATGCTGAAACGAAAAAGCGGTTGTATCATCAACATCAGTTCAATGGCGGCACAATATGGTTTGCCAAAAGTAATTGCTTACAGTGCAAGTAAAACAGCGATTGATGGAATGACGAGAGCAATGGCGGTTGAGCTTAGTCCGAATGGTATTCGTGTAAATGCGATTGCACCGGGTTTTATTTATAGTGCCATGACAGAAAAAGCATTGAACAGTGATCCTGAACGCAAAGCAAAAGTATTTAACCGTACTCCAATGGGCCACATGGGACAACCCGAAGATATTGCTGCTGCTGCTTTATACTTAGCAAGTGATGCAGCTAAATATGTAACAGGTGTTGTGCTGCCAGTTGATGGGGGTAACAGTATTGGATTTTAAGCCACCATAAAAATGGCAAACAAAACGAACTAATTTAAACCCATATAAAAAGATGAAACTTCAACTTGCCTTTGCATTAATAAGCACGGCTCTTTGTATCAGTTGCAATAACGAAACGAAAACGGAAACAACTGCTGAAACACCAACAGAAGTTAAAAAAGAATACTTGTCGCAACCGTTGGTATCACATATCTACACAGCTGATCCATCTGCTCATGTTTTCAACAATCGTATTTATGTTTACCCCTCGCATGACACTGCCACAGGTACAGCAGAAGACGATCTTGGCAGTCATTTTAATATGATGGATTATCATATCCTCTCTATGGATTCAGTTGGTGGAACAGTAACTGATCATGGTATTGCGCTCAACATTAAAAATATACCATGGGCAGGCCGTCAGCTTTGGGCGCCGGATGCAGCATTCGCTAACGGCAAATACTATCTCTACTTTCCGGTAAAAGATAAACAAGATGTTTTTCGAATGGGAGTAGCCGTGAGTGATAAACCCGAAGGCCCGTTTGCAGCAGAGCCATCGCCCATTACCGGAAGTTACAGTATTGATCCATCTGTGTTTAAAGATGATAACGGCGATTTTTATATGTACTTCGGTGGAATCTGGGGAGGGCAACTGCAACGCTGGAACGAGAATCAATACGACTCAACTGCAGGCAACCGTAAACCTGAAGAGTTAGCGGTATTACCGAGAATGGCAAAATTGAGTAAAGACATGAAAAGCTTTACTGAGTCTGTAAAAGAAATTAAGATCGTTGATGAAACCGGGAACTTGTTTACAGAGAAAGATAACAGCAAACGTTTTTTTGAAGCTGCCTGGGTATTTAAATACAACGGCAAATACTATTTTACATACTCAACGGGTGATACACACTTCATTAACTATGCTATTGGTGATAATCCCTATGGTCCATTCACCTACAAAGGAATTATATTAGATCCTGTTGAAGGCTGGACAAATCATCATTCGATCATTGAATCAAATGGCAAATGGTTTTTATTTTATCATGATGTGCAGTTGAGCGGTAAAACACATTTGCGGAATGTGAAAGTAACAGAGCTGAAGTTTAATACAGACGGAAGTATTCAAAAAGTAACAGCAGTAAAATAAAATAGCAATGAAACAACTTCTCTTCATCAGTTTTTTATTTTGTACAATTCAAAGCTTTGCGCAGGATTACAAAACATTCCCGATGTGGAATACAGGCTTATCTATTGAACAACGGGTGAATGATGTGGTGAGCCGATTAACACTGGAAGAAAAAGTAGCGCAGATGCTCAATGCAACACCTGCAATTCCCCGTCTTGGTATTCCTGCTTACGATTGGTGGAACGAAGTATTGCATGGTGTTGCAAGAACGCCTTTCAAAACAACTGTATTTCCACAGGCAATTGGTATGGCTGCCACATGGGATACAAATTCATTGCACCGCATGGCCGATTACTCTGCCTTGGAGGGAAGAGCGATTTTCAGCAAAGCGGTTGAGCAAGGAAGAACAGCAGAACGTTATCTTGGTCTCACTTACTGGACACCCAACATCAACATCTTCCGTGATCCACGCTGGGGTCGTGGACAGGAAACTTATGGCGAAGATCCATTTCTAACGGCTATGCTTGGGCGCTCTTTTGTGCGTGGCTTACAGGGCGAAGATCCCAAATACCTCAAAGCAGCAGCTTGTGCAAAACACTACGCTGTGCACAGCGGACCTGAACCTTCACGTCACTCAGATAATTTTAATCCTACGGCTTATGATTTGTGGGATACTTATCTGCCTGCTTTCAAAGAATTGATCGTTGATGCAAATGTGGCGGGTGTGATGTGTGCTTACAATGCGGTTGATAAACAACCTTGCTGCGGTAATGATCAATTAATGAATGATATTCTCCGCAAACAATGGAAGTTCAATGGCTATGTAACAAGCGATTGCTGGGCAGTAGATGATTTCTATAAATATCACAAAACACATAAGGATGCAACAACCTCAGCTGTAGATGCAGTGATCCATGGCACAGACCTGGAGTGTGGCGTTACAGTTTATAAAACATTGGTGGATGCTGTGAAGACCGGATTGATCACAGAAGCACAACTCGATATTTCCCTGAAACGTTTGTTTACGATCCGTTACCGTTTAGGTATGTTTGATCCTGTATCACTGGTGAAGTATGCACAAACTCCTTCCTCTGTTTTGGAAAGTGCACAACATAAAGCACATGCATTAAAAATGGCACAGCAATCGATCGTGCTGTTAAAGAATGATCCCCTTCCGCCCAATGGCGGAGCTGGCGTGGGTACATTACCTCTTAGCAAAAAAATAAAAAAGATTGTGGTGTTGGGTCCGAATGCGGATAACAGCATTGCCGTTCTTGGAAATTACAATGGTACTCCTTCTGAAATTATAACGATCCTGAAAGGCATTCAAAATAAGGTTGGCAATTCGGTTGAAGTGGTTTATGAAAAAGCGATCAATTTTACCAACGATACTTCTTTGGTGTATGCTGATGTGAGTAATCAGTATATGTATGAAGGCAAAAAAGGATTTAAAGCAGAATATTTTTCGAATAAAGAATTACAGGGAGTACCTGCTGTTGTACAAACAGAAACAGGCGTTGATCATTTCTGGCAGGAAGGTCAACAGGTATTGGGCAACATCCGGGCAAATAATTTTTCTGCACGTTACAGCACCAACTTCACAGCTGCGACCGACGGATCCATTTTGTTTGAAGTGGAAGCAGATGATGGATATAAACTTTTAGTTGATGATAAAGAAGTATTGAATGCATGGGCACGAAACCGCTGGGGTGCAAGAACCTATAAACTAAACACAGTAAAAGGTAAGACCTACAAACTTGTATTGGAATATTGGCAGGGTGAAGGAAAGGCCAATGTAAAATTAAAAACAGGCAACCTGGAGCAATTGAATTATGCAGCATTAATCAACAAAGTAAGCGATGCTGATGCAATTATTTATGTTGGTGGCATCTCGCCGCAATTAGAAGGTGAAGAAATGAGAGTTGATTATCCAGGCTTTAATGGCGGCGATCGTACAACCATTGCGTTACCAACTGTACAAACTGAATTAATGAAAAAACTCCATGCAACCGGAAAGCCTGTTGTATTTGTTATGCTCACTGGCAGTGCCATTGCTACACCATGGGAAAGCGAAAATATTCCTGCTATTGTAAATGCATGGTACGGTGGACAAAGTGCCGGCACTGCTGTTGCAGATGTATTGTTTGGCGATTATAACCCTGCAGGTCGTTTACCTGTTACATTTTACAAGAGTGATAATGATCTTCCCGGTTTCAGTGATTATTCAATGGAAGGAAGAACCTATCGTTACTTCAAAGGCGAAGCATTGTATCCGTTTGGTCATGGTTTGAGTTATTCAACATTTCACTACAGTGGTTTGCAGTTACCAAAAACAATTGCAGCAAACAAACCAGTTACTGTTACAGTAACTGTGAAAAATACAGGAAAGCGTGATGGTGATGAAGTGGTGCAGTTGTATGTATCGCATCAACAAACAAAAAGCAAAGCACCAATTCGTGCATTAAAAGGTTTTAAACGCATTGCATTAAAAGCAGGCGAAAGCAAAACCATTACGTTTAAACTTACTCCTGAAGAATTATCGCTGGTGAATGAAACAACAGGAAAGTATTTTCAACCGAAAGGAAACGTACAGATCAGTGTAGGCGGTGGTCAGCCAGATGTAAAGAATAAAACAACAAGTAATGTAATTAGCTCACAGCTCCTTATTCAATAACATTATACAATATGCATCATGAACTCTAATAAACCAAATAGAAGAAAATTTTTGCAAGACGCAACAAAAGCTTCCGGGTTAATGCTGTTTGCTCCATTGGCCGGTAAGTTTAAATCTATCCAATCGACAGAAAAGAAAAATGATGTCGTTATTGCAGCAGGCAAAATAAAATTTGCAGTCATCAGTATCAATCATCCACATATTTATGGAATGACGGATGCGATCAAAAGAGGTGGTGGTGAATTAGTGGCTGTCTATGCAAAGGAAGCTGATCTGCTTGCTGCTTTTTCAAAAGCATACCCAGAAGCGAAACTTGCAAAAAATGAAAACGAAATTTTAGAAGACACTTCCATCCAGTTAGTGTTAAGCTCGGGCATTCCAGATGAAAGAGCCCCGCTCGGCATTCGTGTGATGCAGCATGGCAAAGATTATTTGACTGATAAGCCCGGCATTATTACCTTACAACAATTGGCTGAAGTAAAGAAAGTGCAGAAAGAAACAAAACGGATCTACTCGATCATGTACAGTGAAAGGCTGGAGAATAAAGGCACAGAAAAAGCCAGCCAATTAATAAAAGCGGGTGCAATAGGCAACGTCATACAAACAATTAATTTAGCTCCGCACAGAATCAGCAACAAGTATGGCACCTCTGGTTTAGCCGTACGACCAGATTGGTTTTGGGACAAAAAGCGTTATGGTGGAATTTTAACTGACATTGGCTCTCACCAATTTGATCAGTACTTACATTTTACTAATTCAACACAAGCAACTGTGCTGATGTCGCAGGTAGGCAATGTGCATTTCCCAGAAGCTCCATTGTTCGAAGATTTTGGAGATGTGATGTTGAGCGGCAATGGTGGCGTGGGTTATATAAGGGTTGATTGGTTTACACCTAACGGACTCGATAGCTGGGGCGACGGAAGACTAACCATCATGGGTACTGACGGTTATATCGAGGTAAGAAAAAACATCGATATTCTCTCGGGCAAAAAAGGCGGCAATCATTTATACCTGGTCAATCAAAAAGAAACGCTTCATATGGATTGTAATAATGAAACACTTCCATTTGGTCCGGCATTGGTTAATGATGTATTAAACAGAACTGAAACTGCCATGAGCCAGGCGCATTGTTTTTTGGCAACAGAACTTGCTTTACTAGCACAGAAAAAAGCGAAGGTTCTGAATTTGAAAAAATAATTTCCTGCACTATCATTTAAATGTTTAATAAAAAATATTGCTATGCAAACAGAAAAAAAACAAGGTATCGGAAGAAGAAAATTTCTAACTGATACCATTAAAACAGCAGCAGGCACTGCCATTGCACTGCATTTCCCATCAATAGTCCCAGCAAGTGTGTTTGGAAAAAATGCACCAAGCAACCGCATTAATATTGCAGCCATTGGCACGGGGCGGATCTCCCGTGGTCATGATATACCCGGTGTTTGGAAACATGACTATGCACAGATCATGGCTGTATGTGATGTGGATTTAAAGAGAGCAAACGAAGGCAAGCAATTAGTGAATGATTTTTATACAAAGAGAGATAACAAAACCTACGACGGTGTAAAAGTTTATACAGATTTTCGGGAGCTTTTATTGAATAAAGATGTTGATGCCGTATTGATCAGCACACCTGATCATACACATGCAATGATTGGTGTTGCAGCTGCACATGCAGGCAAACATATTTATATGCAGAAGCCTGCATCTTTAACTATATCAGAAGGAAGAATCATCAGCAATGTGGTACAGAAAAGTGCTGTGAAGTTTCAAATCGGTAGTCAGCAGCGAAGCAGTGATCAATTCCGTTATGCAGCAGAGCTTGTTCGTAACGGGCGCATTGGTGAATTGAAAACAGTGTATGTTGGTTTACCCGGCGATCCGCCCGGTGGTAAGAAAGATGAAATGCCGCTTCCTGCAAATTTCAATTATGATATGTGGCTTGCATCAACACCTGAAGTTTACTATACGGAAGAGAGAGTGCATCCGCAGGTTGGTTATGGTCGTCCTGGTTGGTTGCGTTGTGAACAGTTTGGTGCAGGTATGATCACAGGTTGGGGTGCACATCATATTGACAGTGCACATTGGGGTATGGGTATGGAAGCAAGTGGCCCGGTTGAAATATGGACCGAGAATGTTGAGTTTGCAACAGGTGGTTTGTGGGATGTACATGGCATTTTTAAAACAGGGGCTAAATATGCAAGTGGTGTTACAATGATCGTCAGCAATGAATTTCCAAACGGGATAAAATTTGAAGGAAGCAAAGGATGGATCTTTGTTTCGAGAGGCGATTACCAGGCAACATCAAGCGATCCCGGCGCCGGCACTGTACAGGCCAAGAAAATTGATGCAAGTGATCCATCTATCCTCACATCTGTAATCGCTGAAAAAGAATTTCATTTCACCGTAAGCAAAGATCATCATGGCAACTGGCTGGAAGCAATTCGTGATAACAAAAAAACAATTGCACCTGTTGAAGAAGCACATCGTGCCTGCTCAGCTTGTTTACTCCATCACATCTCCATGAAGTTGAAACGGAAATTGTATTGGGATCCTGCAAAAGAACAATTCAAAAATGATGCGGAAGCAAACAGGATGTTATCAAGACCACAACGCAAAGGTTATGAAGTGAAATAAATAAAATACTCTCTTTCATGAAACGATTACTTGCAATATTTTTTATTCTTCCCTTTACTGTTTTTGCACAAAAAGATTCTGTATTGTCAGGCGCTTATACGTGGCAACAACCTGTTGCACAAAAAGGAAAAATCAGTTCGGTTGTTTTACTGGAAGGCAAGGTGCATGATTTTGAATGGATGCAGTTCTCCGCAAACAGTATTGCAGGTAAAACAGAAATAAAACAAACGATTCCTGCAAACCAGGAACAATTGCTGATTGTAAGATCGGGTGCTGTAACAATTCATTTCAGAGATTCCAGCTTTCTATTAACAGCAAATAGTATTGCTGTTTTAATTCCGGGTGAAAAATATAGTTTATCAAATGCTGCAACAACAGTTGCAGATTTCTTCACAATGAAATACCGCAGCAGGAAACCCGTTGATGCACAACGTGGCGGAAGTTCATTTGTGAAAATATGGGAGAACATTCCTTTTAAACCAAATAACAACGGTGGCGGTCGTCGTGATTTTTTTGAACAACCCACTGTTTTGCAGAAACGTTTTGAAATGCACGTAACCACATTAAAAGAAGGATTGAAAAGTCATGACCCGCATACACACCGTGCAGAAGAAATTATATTGGTTATTGAAGGAGAAACTGAAATGCAGGCAGGCAATGCTGTTGTAAAAACTGCAGCCGGTGGATTTTATTACCTCGGCAGTAATGTATTGCACGGTATAAAAAACATCGGCACAAAGTCAGGAATGTATTTCGCCATTCAATTTGAATAACTGATATGAAATAGGCATAAGGTAAATAAACATTGGTCGCTTTACATCGAAATAATGCATCACTATAAAATCAATTCGTATGAGTCAGCAACATTCACGAAGAAGGTTTTTGCAACAGATCGGGTTGGCAGGCTTGAGTCTTCCATTAATCTCTGCCAATAATTCCTGTAATGAACAACAATCAAAACAACGATCCATGCAACAGAATAATGCAAAAAAACTCGGCATTGCTTTAGTTGGCCTGGGTGGTTATGCTACAGGGCAACTGGCACCTGCATTACAACAAACCGAACATTGTTATCTCGCAGGGATTGTAACAGGTACTCCTTCCAAAGCAATTGCATGGAAAGAAAAATACAATCTTCCTGAAAAGAATATTTACAATTACGAAAACTACGATTCAATTAAGGACAACACTGACATTGATATCATCTATATAGTGCTGCCGAATCATTTGCATGCAGAGTATACCATTCGTGGGGCAAAAGCAGGGAAACACATCATCTGTGAAAAACCAATGGCTATTACTGTTGCAGATTGCGACAAAATGATTGCTGCCTGCAAAGAAGCCGGCAGGCAGTTGTCAATTGGTTACCGTTTACACTTTGATCCATACAATCTTGAGATGAAAAGATTGGGTCAACAAAAAGTATATGGTAACATTAAAAAGATCAGCTCTGCTTTTTCATTTGTTGCACAAAAAGGAATCTGGCGCCTTGATAAAAAAATAGCAGGCGGCGGTCCGTTGATGGACCTGGGTATTTATTGTATGCAGGGCATCATGTACACAACAGGCATGGAACCTGTTGCTGTTACTGCTCAAACATTTCCTATCAGCGACACTGAAAAATTTATAGACATTGAAGAAACATTGGCATGGCAAATGGAAATGTCCAATGGATTGATTGCAGAATGCAGAACCAGTTATTCAGAAAACAGTAACTTCCTGAAAGCGGAAGCAGAAAAAGGAATGTTTGAATTGCAACCTGCATTTAGTTATTCAGGGTTGAAGGGTAATACATCAAACGGTGCGATGGATTTTCCAAAGCTTTCACAACAGGCCAAACAGATGGATGCTTTTGCCTTGTCAATCAAAAACAAACAACCAAGTATTGTGCCGGGTGAAATGGGCAGAAGAGATGTGAGAATTATTGAAGCAATTTATGAAGCGATGAAGACGGGAAAGAGAGTGACGGTATGAGTGATGAGTTGTCAATAGTGAATGGTCAATAGCGTGTTTGTTGCGGAGGAACAATTGGTTGGTAGAGCTATGATTTGAATAGTTAGCCATCCCCTCCCGGGAGAGCCTGTCCCGATAAAATCGGGAGGCGAATTACAGAATGACTGAACATAGTACATTGGGGTGGGTCCTTCGACTTCGCTCAGGATGAATAGAATTACAAAACGTACAAGTGTGCGACGCAACAATAGTTTAATAGTAGTAAGAAAGCTAAGTACATAAATAAAATATATGTCTCAAAAACTACGCAGCCACGATTGGTTTGGCAAGAAAAATAAAGACGGAATTATTTACCGCAGCTGGATGAAAAACCAGGGAATGCCTACCGATATGTTTGATGGGCGGCCGGTGATCGGCATTTGCAATACATTCAGTGAGCTTACGCCATGCAATGCACATTTTCGTGATCATGCAGAAGCAGTGAAACGTGGTGTGTTGGAAGCAGGCGGTTTCCCATTGGAATTTCCGATCATGAGTTTGGGTGAAACATTGTTGAAACCAACAGCGATGTTGTTTCGCAACCTGGCGAGCATGGATGCAGAAGAAAGTATTCGTGGCAATCCGATTGATGGCGTAGTATTATTGACAGGTTGTGATAAAACCACTCCTTCAACAGTGATGGGTGCAGCGAGTGTAGGTTTGCCAACAATTGTTGTACCGGGCGGACCAATGTTGAATGGACGTTACAAAGGACAAACCATCGGCAGTGGTACACATGTGTGGAAGTTTGATGAAGACATGAAGACAGGTAAGATGACGCAGGAAGATTGTGAATATGCAGAGAGTTGTATGAGCAGAAGTATTGGTCATTGTATGACGATGGGTACTGCAAGTACAATGGCAGTAATGGTTGAATCATTGGGATTAACATTAAGCGGTGCATCAGCTATACCTGCAGCAGACAGCAGAAAGAAAGTAATGGCGCAACTGAGCGGCAGACGTATTGTAGAAATGGTAAAAGAAAATTTAACCATCGATAAAATTCTTACACGTGAAGCTTTTGAAAATGCCATCAAAGTGAATGCAGCAGTTGGTGGTTCATCCAATTTCATTATTCATCTTACTGCTATTGCAGGAAGAATTGGCGTTGAATTAAACTTAGAAGATTTTGATACGCTCGGCAGCAAAATTCCTTTGTTGTTAAACCTGATGCCATCGGGAAAATATTTGATGGAAGATTTTTATTACGCAGGAGGCTTACCTGTTATTCTGAATGAAATGCAAAAGGAGTTGCATAAAAATGTGATCACCGTTACAGGAAAAAATCATCATGATAATATTGCAGGTAATACAGAATGCTATAACGAAGATGTAATTGCAAAATATGAAGCACCTGTAAAACCTGAAGCAGGTTGTGTAGTGGTGAAAGGAAATCTTGCAACAAATGGTGCGGTCATCAAACCATCGGCTGCAACGCCTGCGTTGATGAAACATACAGGCCGGGCAGTGGTGTTTGAAAGTATTGAAGATTACAATGCAAGGATTGATGATCCTGCATTGGATATTGACGAAACCTGTGTGATGGTGTTGAAATATGTTGGTCCGGTTGGTTATCCCGGCATGCCTGAAGTTGGCAATATGGCATTACCGAAAAAAATATTAGAGAAAGGTATTAAAGATATGGTGCGCATCAGCGATGGACGTATGAGTGGTACAGCTTATGGTACAGCTGTATTGCATGTGTCGCCTGAAAGCGCCATTGGTGGTACATTAGCATTGGTACAGAATGGCGACATGATTGAACTGGATGTAGAAAAAAGATTATTGCACTTGCATGTAAGTGATGAAGAGCTGGCCAAACGAAAAGAAGCATGGCTTTCACCGAAACCTGCAGCTACACGTGGTTATGTGAGCATGTATATTAAACATGTGATGGGTGCAGATAAAGGAGCTGATCTTGATTTTTTACAGGGAAGTTCGGGTTCAGTTGTTACAAGAGATTCACATTAAAGATAGAAACACTCCTGCCCGACGAAGTCATTCAGGCGGGGATGACGCTGATGCAACTGATGAAAACAGATTTGAAAAACAAATGATTAAAAATTAAACAACAGTTGATCGGAGCATATCCCCTCCTGGGAGGGGCTTGGGGTGGGTCTTTAAAAACAGATATAATTATGAAACCAATTACACTAACATTACTCTTTGTTGGTTTATTGTCTTGTAACAACCAACAACAAACTACAAGCATGTACAAAACAACAGGCACAATTGAACGTATTGATCCTGTATTGGATTCAATAGTAGATGCTGATGCAACAGCAGAGATCATCGCCGAAGGTTTTGATTGGAGCGAAGGAACCTTATGGATCGAAAAAGAAAACATGTTGCTGTTCTCTGATGTTCCAACCAATACTGTTTACAAATGGACAGAAGCAAACGGCAAAGAAGTATACCTCACTCCTTCTGGCTATACTGATACAATTAAAAGTGGAGGTGAAACTGGCAGCAATGGTTTGTTGTTAGATCCAAATGGAAATCTTGTTTTATGTCAGCATGGGAACAGGCAGATGGCAAGAATGGATGCGCCACTTAATCAACCTGAAGCAAAGTTTATTACACTTGCAGACAAATATCAAGGCAAACGCCTGAGCAGTCCGAATGATGCAGTGTACAACAGTGCAGGTGAACTATTCTTCACTGATCCACCTTATGGATTAGAAACACAAAGTGATGATGATCCGAAAAAAGAATTACCTTATAACGGAGTATATAAAGTAAAAACGAATGGCGAAGTAATTTTATTGGTTGATAGTATTCCACGTCCTAACGGCATTGCATTTTTGCCGGGAGAACAGCAGCTCATCATTGCAAGTTCCGATGGCACTAATCCCAACTGGTTTATCTATGATGTGAACGGTGATTCATTAACCAATGGCCGGTTATTCTATAATAATATTGCAGCAGCAAAAGGCGAACCCGGTTCACCGGATGGATTGAAAGTTGATAAAAACGGAAATGTATTTGCAACAGGACCCAGTGGCATCTGGATCTTTAACAAAGAAGGAAAAGTATTAGGCAAATTAAAACTGGAACATCCAATTGTGCATTTAGTCCTGATGAAAAAATATTGTACATCAGCAATGATATGCAGGTGTTAAGATTTAAGATGAGAAAATAAACCACGAATTACACGAATCAATACGAATAAATACAAATGAAACTATACAAAACCAATGCAGGAGTTATCATCGAAAGCAACAGTAAGTTTTATCTCGCAAACGAAAGCTGGGACAGCTTAGTGAATGATGATACCCTGTTTCAAAAAAAAGAACAACTGATACAAGCATCAACTATTGTTTCAAGTGAAGCAATAAAAGATGTAGAAGCACCCATTGGCGACAAACAGGAACTCTGGGCTTGCGGTGTTACGTATTTACGCAGCAAAGTTGGCAGGCAGGAAGAAAGCAAAGCAAGTGGTGGTGCGGATTTTTATGCAAAAGTATATGAAGCAGAACGACCGGAATGTTTTTTTAAATCAACGCCTCATCGTGTTGTAGGCAACAATGGATTCGTTCGCATACGAAAAGATTCTACCTGGGATGTACCGGAGCCTGAGTTAACATTAGTAGTTACCTCATCGGGCAAGATCATTGGCTATACGATTGGTAACGATATGAGCAGCCGCAGTATTGAAGGTGAAAATCCATTGTATCTGCCACAGGCAAAAACTTATGATGCATGTGCTGCACTGGGGCCATGTATTTATGTTACTGATCAATCATTGCCTCCATCAACAAACATCAGCTTACAAATTTCAAGAAGAAAGCAACTTATTTTTGAAGGTACCATTGCCATTGATCAAATGAAACGAACAGTAGATGAACTGGTTTCATTTGTATATCGTGAATGTTCGTTTCCGTATGGTTGTTTAATTATGACGGGGACAGGCATTGTGCCTGGCAGTGATTTCACATTGCAAAGTGGAGATGAAATAAACATAACAATTGATAATATTGGTACATTAGTAAACAAGGTGAAATAAATGAACTCATACGATTACATACAAATACCCCCTTTTAGGGGTTGGGAGCATATATGACATTCCTCATTATCATATTTGCCATTGCATTGCAGGTGTTCTTAACTGTAAAGAAAGTAAACCCATTTCTATCTTTATTGATCGTTGCTATTACAGCAGGTTTGTTATTAGGTATGCCTCCTGCACAATTAGTGAAATCCATTGAGAAAGGTGTTGGCAGCACCTTAGGCGGGTTAGCATTGATTCTTTGTTTGGGCGCAGTACTTGGCAAAATTTTAGAAGCAAGCGGCGCTGCAGAAAAAATCGCTATCACACTAATCAAAAAATTTGGAGAAAAAAATATTCAGTGGGCTGTGTTGCTCACTGGTTTTTTAATTGGCATCCCACTTTACTACAATGCCGGCTTTGTTATTCTTGTACCGCTGGTATTTATGCTGGCTAGGAAAACGGGATTACCGTTGTTATACATTGCTATTCCAATGGCAGCTGCGTTAAGCACTACGCATTGTTTTTTACCACCACATCCGGGGCCTGTTGTTTTGGTAAATGCATTTCATGCAGACATGGGTAAGGTGTTGATCTATGGAATCATCATTGCCATACCTGCGGTAATTATTGCAGGTCCTTTGTTGGGAAGAGTGGTAAAAGGAATCAGTTCCTCCCAAACAAATTTATTCTCACCTGTTGATACAGAATTGAAAGAATTACCGGCCGCACTTCCAAGTTTTCTCATTGCTTTATTGCCTGTGTTATTGATCACGTTGGCAGTGATTGCACAAAACTTCTTAGCAGAAGGATTTTTAAAAACAAGTTTCTTATTCATTGGTGATTCAACCATTGCCTTACTCATTGCAGTGATTTTAGCTTTTTATTTCTTTGGAATTCGTAAGAATATTCCAATGGAAAAATTAATGAAATGGTTGGGCGATGGCATCTCCGGCATTGCTATGATACTGCTCATCATTACAGCTGGTGGCGTGTTTAAACAGGTATTGCAGGATAGTGGCACCGGCAATTACATTGCATCCTTCAGCAGCAAATGGCAAATGCCGCCGTTGATCTTTGCCTGGGTCATTACAGCTTTGTTACGTGTAACCATCGGTTCAGCAACTGTTGCCGGCATTACTGCTGCAGGTATTGTTGCTCCTTTAGTGTCAACCGGTGCAGCATCGCCTGAGTTGATGGTACTGGCGGTTGGCAGCGGCAGCGTGTTTGGTTCACACATCAACGACTCCGGTTTCTGGATGTTTAAAGAATTTTTTCAACTCTCACTCAAACAAACGTTTTTATCGTGGACTGTAATGGAAACGCTCATTTCGATACTGGGATTGACGGGAGTTTTGCTGTTAAACTATTTTAATTAATTATTAATCCATACTTGAAAGGTTCGAACAACTTACTTTGCAATCAGTTATAAAAGCATCAAATTTCAAACAGATAAATTTCAAACAAATGATCGCAACAAAAGCATATGCAGCCCTTAGCCCCATTTCCGGATTAGCTCCCTTTGAATTTGAACGAAGAGACCTTCGTCCAGATGATGTGCAGGTAGAAATATTGTACTGTGGTGTGTGCCACAGTGATCTGCATCAGGCACGTGATGAGTGGGGAGATTCAATTTATCCCATGGTACCCGGTCATGAGATTGTTGGAAAAGTAACAGCAGTTGGCACAAGTGTAACCAGATTCAGGGCAGGTGATACCGTTGGAGTTGGCGTGATCATTGACAGTTGCAACAGCTGCAAAAACTGTAAAGCTGAATATGAACAATACTGTCTTGATGGGCCTACCGGCACTTACAATGCAATGGAACGTGATGGCATTACTATTTCACAGGGCGGTTATTCATCACAAATCGTAGTAAAAGAAAAATTTGTGTTGAAGGTTGCTGATACACTTGATCTGAAAGCAGTAGCCCCTTTGCTTTGCGCCGGTATTACAACATACTCTCCACTGCGTTATGCAAAGGTTGGTCCCGGTATGAAAGTAGGTGTGATTGGTTTAGGTGGCCTGGGGCATATGGGTGTAAAGTTTGCTGTTTCATTTGGTGCCGAAGTAACGGTACTCAGTACTTCACCACATAAAGAAGCCGATGCAAAAAAGCTTGGTGCCGCCAAATTTTTGCTTACAAAGGATAAGGCACAAATGAAAGCACACGACAACTATTTTGATGTGTTGCTTGATACTGTGAGTGCATCACATAATTACAGTTCTTATCTTCATTTGCTTGGTTTAGAAGGGAAATTAATGGTGGTGGGTTTGCCAGCCGAACAACCGAAAGTTTCACCATTTTCACTCATAACTAACAGAAGAAGTATTATTGGTTCCATGATCGGCAGCATGAAAGAAACTCAGGAAATGCTCGACTACTGTGCAGAAAACAACATTGTATCTGATGTTGAACTCATCCCTATCCAAATCATCAATGAAGCCTATGAGCGGATGTTAAAAGGAGATGTGAAGTACCGGTTTGTGATTGATCTTAAAACTTTGTAGTAAAGGAAAAACCTCAACAAATATGTTGAGGTTTTTTTAAGTCGGGAAGACAGGATTCGAACCTGCGACCCCCTGGTCCCAAACCAGGTGCGCTACCGGCCTGCGCTACTTCCCGATTACCCTGAGGGGTTGCAAAAATAGCCGACTATTGGTAAAGTGCCAAAAGAAATCCCAAATTCCATGAATGAAATTTGGGATCAATTATTTATTTATCCTACAATCGTTTTACATGGCAGCCAATTGTACTTTCTGCTGCAGCTCCAATACACTTTCTTTAAACATACTGTCGGTATCCATTAAATCTTTTACCGTTTGGCAGGAGTGGATAACCGTTGTATGATCTCTGCCGCCAAAATGTTCGCCAATTGTTTTAAGCGAATTTTTGGTAAAGGTCTTGGCTAAGTACATCGTAATCTGACGTGCCTGTACAATTTCACGTTTGCGTGTCTTTTGCAGCAGTTTTTCGTATGGAACATCAAAATAATCGCATACCATTTTCTGTATGGCATCGATGGTTATTTCTTTCGAGGATGTTTTGACAAAATTTTTCAACACTTTTTTGGCCAAGTCAAGATCTATTTCTTTTTTATTCAGCGAGGATTGTGCCAATAATGAGATCAGGGCTCCTTCCAGCTCTCTAACGTTGGTATTAATATTATAAGCAATGTACTTTACAACGTCTTTGTGCATTTCCAACCCGTCGTTCTTCATTTTCTTTTCCAGAATTTCAATACGGGTTTCATAATCGGGCATTTGCAAATCTGCACTGAGGCCCCAACGGAAACGGCTGAGCAAACGCTCCTGTACACCTTCAAGGTCTTTTGGGGGCTTGTCAGACGAAAGCACCAATTGCTTACCGCTCTGATGGAGGTGATTAAAAATGGCAAAAAATGCATCCTGCGATTTTTCTGCACGGTTGAAGAATTGCACATCATCAATAATTAATACATCGACCAACTGGTAAAAATGTATAAAATCATTGATGGCATTATTACGGCTGTGATCTACAAACTGGTTAATGAATTTTTCTGAGCTTACATACAGCACCACTTTCCCGGGATGCTGGCGTTTTACTTCGTTACCAACTGCCTGTGCCAGATGGGTTTTACCTAATCCTACTCCACCATAAATAACCAGCGGATTAAAAGAAGTGGCGCCGGGTTTATCTGCAACGGTTTTGCCTGCCCTGCGGGCCACACGGTTACAATCACCTTCAATAAATGTATCGAATGTATAATTTGGATTCAGTTGCGGATCAATCTGAACCTTCTTTAAACCCGGTATTACAAACGGGTTCTTTACAGGATTATTTATTACCAGCGGAAAATCCATTTCGTTATTTGTATATGTTTTATAACCATGTCCGGGAACATCCATTGTGATGGGCTGATTATGATTATTACCACTATCCATCATGATGCGATATTCAAGATTTGCATCTTTGCCTAATTCACGCTTTAAGGTTTTACCAAGCAGGGTTACATAATGCTCCTCCAGATACTCAAAAAAGAACTGACTGGGAACCTGAATAGTGAGAATTTTATTTTTAAGTTCAACCGGTTTAATGGGTTCAAACCACGTTTTAAAATGTTGCCACTCTACAATATCCTTTATAATGGTTAAACAACTTTTCCATACCTGATCAGCCGTTTTCGTCATTGTTCCTGAAGCAGTTTATATAATGAGTTAATAATTGTCCTGTTTATTCTCTTTGTATTCTTTTACAATGAAACTTCACTATAAAAAAAATGGGGGGACAGCGAATATCAACACTTTTTGTGGAAAAAAAAATTTTTTATTCTGCTGTTTTTTTTCATCAACAAAATTGTGATTTTATGCTTTTCAGGGACTCATACTTTTCCCCTTTGCATCATAACGATCGGTATAAAATAACATCAATGATTGAGCCACTTTATCTCCCTTTTTGTATGTTTATAATAGACGGAATACCAACAGATAAATAGAATTCAAAATCAGTTTTTTCTACCAGCAAAAGGAAGTTAGCTTTTTTTATCAGCAGAAAAAAAGTTTATTTTTTTTTGATTAATTTGTTTTTTTATTGAGTATATACAACCACTACCTTTACCGCTGAACACTGTTTTTAGGTTAAATACCTGACACATGCAACAACAAGTTACACTCCGTTTGCTGCCCTCGCAGGCAGCAAGTTCCAGCAGCATTAACGAACAGATAGCAATGCAAATTGCCATCCCTGCCACATCTGTAAATGGTTTTTATATTCTTAAGCAATCCATTGATGCCAGAGGAAAGCAGCCCTGGATAAATATGACGGTGACAGCATTTATTAATGAACCTGTTCAAAAAAGAACTTCCATTCATGTTGATTTTAAAGATGTGCATAATACAGGTAAACGGGTAATAATTGCAGGCGCTGGCCCGGCCGGTTTATTTGCGGCTCTTCAATTGATTGAGCTGGGTATTAAACCTGTTATTGTAGAAAGAGGAAAAGATGTAAGGGCAAGGAGAAGAGATCTTGCAACTTTAAATAAAGAAGGAGAAGTAAACCCCGAAAGTAATTATTGTTTTGGTGAAGGTGGTGCAGGTACTTACAGTGATGGTAAACTATATACCCGGAGCAGCAAACGGGGAAACATTGATCGTATTTTGCAACTGTTTGTTCATTTTGGAGCCGATGAAAAAATTCTGTATCAAAGTCATCCCCATATAGGTACCAATAAACTGCCTCAGATTATTACCGCCATGCGTGAACAGATTCTTTCCTGTGGTGGCGTTATTCACTTTGAAACAAAACTCACCAATTTTATTATCAGGGATGGTGAGCTTAAAGGAATTGAAGTAAACCACAAAGATGAATTATATGCAGATGCTGTTATACTGGCTACAGGACATAGTGCCAGAGATCTGTTTGAATTACTTCACCAAAACAACATCCTTATAGAAGCAAAACCGTTTGCACTGGGTGTAAGGATTGAACATCCGCAGGCGTTGATCGATTCGATCCAATACAGATGTTATACAACACCCAAACCCGGAGAAGTTGGAAGAGGCCCTTTTTTACCACCAGCTTCTTACAGTCTGGTTGAGCAGGTGCAGGGAAAAGGGGTGTTTAGTTTTTGTATGTGCCCTGGTGGTATTATTGCCCCTGCCTCAACAGCTCCCGGAGAACTGGTTGTAAATGGCTGGAGCCCGTCCAAACGAAACAATGCCTTTGCCAACAGTGGTATGGTTGTAACGGTTGATGTGAAAGACGCATCCGATTACTTTAAAGCAGAGTTCCGAAAGCAATCACAGTCACATCAAAAAATACATACAGATGAACAGGATCCTTTGCTGCTGATGAAGTTTCAACAGGCCATTGAGCAAAAAGCATTTATTGCCGGTGGTGGAAATCTGGTGGCCCCGGCTCAACGGATGGCAGATATGTTCAATAACAAAGTCTCCTCATCTTTACCCTCCTGTTCTTATTTGCCCGGAACAAACAGCACATCGCTTGCAGATGTATTGCCCGGTTTTATTTTTAAAGATCTGCAACTTGCTTTTAAAGCCTTTGGAGAAAAAATGAGGGGCTATTTTACCAATGAAGCCATTGTTGTTGCAACAGAATCACGCACATCTTCACCGGTGCGTATTCCAAGAAACCCGGATACATTGCAACATCCGCAGTTAAAAAACCTCTACCCCTGCGGTGAAGGTGCCGGTTATGCCGGAGGTATTGTGAGTGCAGCAATGGACGGAGAACGGGTGGCTGTAATCATCCACCGGCAACTCAACCATTTATAAACAATAGCCCTTTCATAAATTTCCGGTACTATCTTGTAACAAATTAATCATCTCACACTCTAATCAGCTATATGAGTACAATCCTTGAAATAAAGAACCTGAAGAAATATTTTTCTTCGCAAAAGGCGGTAGACGATATCAGTTTTAGCATTGAGAAAGGATCTATTTTTGGTTTACTGGGACCAAACGGAGCCGGCAAAACCACGTTAATCAGAATGATTACGGGTATTTTTTATCCGGATGCCGGCAGTATTCAACTGAACGGAAAAAAGTTTGATCCTGTTACCGATGTTATCAATATAGGCTATATGCCCGAAGAGCGTGGCTTATATAAAAAAATGAAAGTGGGTGAGCAGGCCATGTATCTGGCACAGTTAAAAGGCATGCGCAAACAGGAAGCCTTTGCACAGGTAAAACTGTGGTTCGAAAAATTTGAAATGCAAAGCTGGTGGAATAAGAAAGTAGAAGATCTGTCAAAAGGCATGAGCCAGAAATTGCAATTTGTTACAACCGTTTTACACGAACCCAAGCTGGTTATTCTGGATGAGCCGTTCAGTGGTCTTGACCCGGTAAACAGCAATCTCATCAAAGATGAAATTTATAACCTGGCGCAGAAAGGCACTACCATCATCTTCAGCACACACCGTATGGAACAGGTTGAAGAAATCTGCGATCATATTGTACTGGTGAACAAAGGCCATAAAATACTTGACGGTACGGTAAGAGAAATTAAACAACAGTTTAAGCAGCATATTTTTACAGCCGAGGTAGATCAGTTGCCTTCTGCATTAGAGCACAACTCATTCAGTATTGTAAAAAAAGAAGGGAATAATCTCACTGTAAAAATTAATGATGGCTTTAAATCAAATGATGTGTTGATGCATTTCATCAATCAGCAAAGTGGCATTGTAGCTTATCACGAAATTCTGCCTTCGTTAAACGAAATCTTTATCCGGCTGGTTGAAGGCACACCAACAGCAAGGCAATTTGAAGCCATTCCAGCGTAATACTTCTCCTCCCGGGAGGAGATTAAGAGGTGGGTTAAATCAGGGCTGTTATAAAAAATAAACCATTAAACTATTTGATTTATATGAACAAGATCTGGATCATCATCAAACGGGAATACGTAACTAGAGTGCGTAATAAAACGTTTTTGCTTTCAACTTTTCTGTTTCCCCTGCTCATGTTTGCACTCATATTTGGAGGTGCATTTATTGGCGCTAACGGAACTGAGCAACGTAAGATTGCTGTAAACGATCAGAGTGGATTGTACAGGAATAATTTTAAAGATGGTTCTTCTGTAGCATTTGGCTATCCTGATGCTGTTACAAGAGACAACTATAAAGACAAGGGGTTTGAAGGGATTCTTATTGTTTACTCAGCCGATCAGCAAAAAGCTGATTCAGTAAGATTGTATACTGAAAAACAGCTTGGCCTGAGCACTGATGAAGCCATTAAAAACCAGATTCAAAAAATCAATGAAAACCGTTTATTGATGGAACGGGGTGTTACCAGAAATACGTTAGACTCCATTAAACAACTAAGTGAAAGTAAAGATGCCCTCAATTACCGTTCTTACCAAGTAAGAGGAGCTGAAGTAAAAGAAGATAATAAGAAGCTTGCAATCGTTATTGGGTATATCAGCGGGTTTATCATTTATATCGTGTTGTTTATTTATGGTGCGGCAGTAATGCGTGGTGTGATGGAAGAAAAAACGAACCGGATTGCAGAAGTAATGGTGAGCAGTGTAAAACCTTTTCAATTGATGCTGGGAAAGATCATTGGGATTGCAGCCGTAGGTTTAACACAACTGTTTTTATGGATCATCCTTATATTTATTTTATCATCACTGAGTAGTTTATTTATTTCTCCCGAAGTGCTGGAGGAGGCGCAAAAAATGAACGAGAGCATGCCTTCTATGGCGAGCAATAATACCATGGCATTAAGTTTTCTTGAAGGAAAAACAGTTTTATTTAATAGTGTAAACTGGGCCTTGGTTATTCCCTGCTTTATTTTCTATTTCCTTTTCGGCTATTTGTTTTATGCATCCTTGTTTGCTGCTGTGGGCAGCGTTGTAAATGAAGATCCACAGGAAGCCCAATCATTAATGCTGCCCATTACCTTACCAATCGTCCTTGGCATTTTTATTATGATTAATGCTGTGCAAAATCCTGGTGGTTCGCTTGCTTTCTGGGGAAGCGTTATTCCATTTACATCTCCCATTGTAATGATGAGCCGTATTCCGTTTGGAGTGCCTTGGTGGCAGTTGGGTATCTCCATGATATCTCTCATCATTGGGTTTTTATTTACAACCTGGCTCAGTGCAAAAATTTACAGAACGGGCATATTATTATATGGAAAGAAAGTAACCTTAAAAGAAATGGCCAAATGGGCTTTTAGAAAAGCCTGATCATTCAACGCACATAAAAAAACCTCAACAAATGTTGAGGTTTTTTATTGAAATATGTTTGTTTAAAAAGAATGAATGGTGATAGGCGATACAAACGGCTGATGAATTTCTTCTTCGGCTTCCACCACTTCAAAATCAACCTTAAATACAACTCCATCTTTTATTACGATCCCGTCTTTCTTTGCAGCTCTGTATCCCACTTTATCAATCAACAGTGAGTGCTCACCTACCGGTACATTACTTATTTTAAAATTACCGTTGGCATCGGTTACAATATCTTTTTGAAACGATGCTTTTTTAATAATAGCTGTAAATGTAACGTTGGCCAAAGGCTTTCTTGTTTCTGCATCTACAATCGTTCCCTGAACAGAGCCTGTTTCAACACCTTTATCCGTTCCTGCATATCCTGCAACTGAAGCAGCTGTCATGAAAAGTGAAGCAAGAAATAGTTTCTTCATAACATTCGTTTTAAGATGAAAGGATGATAAAGATACATCAATTGAACATTAAAACAGTCAGTTCTGCGACATCCGGGACCGTTAAATTCTTTTGAAAAAAACTGCATCATTCTGCAAGAGGGTTGGCCAAAGCTTCCTGAAAAGATTGCCAGAGATTTTGTGTAATTACTGCAGCAGGCAATATATCATCGAGCAACGCACTAACCTGTCCAATTTCAAGTTCACCATCAACCAGATTACCTTCAAACATTCCTTTCTTGGCCCTTGCCCTGCCCAGCAATTGCTGCAATTCTTCTGCTGTAGCACCTTTTTGTTCTGCCTCCTGCACCTGTTTGTAAAAATCATTTTTAATTAAACGAACAGGTGCCAGTTGCTTCAGTGTAAGAACGGTATCGCCTTCATTGCTGTTTACCACCGCCTGTTTAAAACTGATATGGCTGCTGGCTTCTTCACTGGCTACATAACGACTGCCCACCTGCACTCCCTCAGCACCCAACACCATAGCGGCCAGCATTTGACGGCCGGTTGCAATACCACCCGCTGCAATTACAGGTATGTTCACTGCTTTTTTTACTGCAGGTATCAACACCATGCTGGTAGTTTCTTCTCTCCCGTTATGTCCGCCTGCTTCAAAGCCTTCTGCTACCACTGCATCGCAACCTGCTTCCTGTGCTTTTAATGCAAACTTGCTGCTGCTGATCACATGCACGACTGTAATTCCTTTTTCCCTTAGTGTGGATGTCCATGTTTTAGGATTGCCTGCACTGGTAAACACAATTTTTACCCCTTCTTCAATAATGATGTTAATGTGTTTATCAATATCAGGATATAACAAAGGAACATTTACAGCAAATGGTTTTGTTGTAGCGGCTTTACATTTTTGAATGTGTTCTCTCAATACTTCGGGGTACATGCTTCCGCTGCCAATCATCCCCAATCCACCTGCATTGCTTACGGCACTGGCTAAACGCCATCCGCTGGCCCAGATCATGCCTGCTTGTATGATGGGTTTTTCGATTTGAAATAATTGAGTGATGCGATTCTGAAATGAGGCAACCATGAATATATATTTTTCAGGAATGAACTATTTAAATCCTGTAGACGAAGGTAATAGATGATCTTCTGTTATTTCTGAAAAAGGAGAGGTTAAGAGTTTACTTGAGAATACATCCTTTGCTTTTATTTTTTAAAACAAAAAACAGGTCTTGAAGAAATCGTGGCTACTGGAACTATATCACCATTACCGGTTCTTTGATTGTCGTAACCAGAAAACGCTTCCGTATAAACCGAAAATAAAGTCCAGCCATTTTTTGACAGATAATTTAATGCCTCAGTAGCTGATAGAAAATAATTATAAATATTGCTTGTTTTAACTTTTATATTATAATAAAATGAAGCTTCTGAGTTTACAGCATTTTTTTTGTAATCATACATCTTTAATGAATAGATTTCATTTGCTGCTTCACAACCAGATTCGGCTTTAATTGAATAAAAGCCTCTTCCCATGGTATTATCATAATTATAATCAAACCTTAATAAAAGGTAGTTAGCAGAAGAATCTTGTTGAGAAAAACAAAAAAGACCGGATAGAAGAAATATAAACAAGTAAAAAAGTTTCATGTTCATTACTATTAGTTAATAGTAAAATACGGCAAGAAATATCATTATATAAGAGGCTACTATATTTACAAGTAAAATTTAACAATCAGGGGCTAAAAAAAAGTTTAGCCCCTGATAATATTATAGGAGGTAAAAGAATATTATTATCTATTTAAAATAAATCTTGCTTTTAAGTTCCCCTTTGAAGTAACGGCGGTTAAAATATAAGTACCACTCTGTAATTTTAATTGCATTTGTTTAATAAATCCAGCATCTAAATTTATGTTTCCTTCATTAGAAATATAGACTATTTTTCCTAACATATCGGAAACTGTAACTTTAGTTAATACAGCTTTTTGCTCTTTAATTTTTATTGTAAATATTCCATTATTTGGATTAGGATAAAGTCCAATTCCTTCCTTTTCAATTTTTCTTTCCATTAAAACAGAGTCCTGGTAAGCTATGCTCTGTCTGTCTAAATTGTAATACACATTGCTTTGGCAAAATGAATTTACAAAGGCTGCACTTGCTTGGGGTAATATTGTACTATCACAGGAAGGAAATGTTGGTGTAGTTATCTGAACATTATCAGATACTACCTTCATGGGATAAGTTAAAACCATTAAAACATTTTGAGTTGTTGCTGTTGCGTTATCCCTTTTCAGGTTAATCATCAACTTTAAATATACCGTGTCATAGTTCACATACCAGTTGTTATCAGGGTAAATTTCACAAAATGTTTTCCAATGTGGGGCAGTGTGTTTAAATATTTGGCGGTCAAGACATTTTATATCAAAATATTCTGTACGGAATCTGTAAGTACTATCCATTGTGTCTTTACCTTCAAAAAACTGAAAATAGGAGTTTATATTCTTATTTGCCATATTGAGCGTATCGGTGGTTTTAGGTCTGGCCTTAACTACAATGGCTGCTTTCATGTTTTGAATGGTTACTCCTGCTGCCGGATTTAGCACATAATAAAATGAATCTGCATCAAACCGAAAGGAATTTTCCTGTTTTGGTGGTGCATAGGCTCTTCTATTGTCATCGCATACGGTCGAGGTAATACCTCTGAATATTACAGGAGTTTTTACTAAATTAAAAACACCTAATACCTCATTATAATATGGATATATGTCAGGGTCAAGTTGTGCATCCTTACTGCCAGGATTTGTAAATGTTACATCATGATAGCCATTTGTTGTAGTTAATGTCCCGTTTAACCTCGCCGTTAAATTAACTGCTAAAGGCATTATTTTAACTTCTTGTGTACCACTTGAAGTCTTTCCACCTCCTATGAATATATCTACTATACTCATTGCAGATTTTAACCATGGTACTGCGGTTAAGCCTGTTTTTAAAAATTGATTGGTTTTTAAAAAGTTACCTAAGTTGTACAGGGCTGCTTTTTTGCCAGCAGTGTCAATCTTTTTTACATTGTCAGCAAGTTTTTGACCCTGTGAAACAAATGTATTAATATTTGCATGGGCGGTTGATAGTTTACCATTTACAAAACCCGCAAAATCTTTCCAACCAATTGATCCCGGTTTTTGAATTTCGGCTTTACCGCCAACATCTTTGGTGTAAATATCACCGGTAATGTTACCTTAAAGACTTATTTGCGAAGTAGAAATCAAATCTGAAATAATGTTCAGCTTTGATTTATATAAACAAGTACAGGGGTCAAACATCATAGGGAAATCAGCATAAAACCATTTAGAATTATTATTTCTGTATGGGTAACCTGCAGCATAGCTTAATGGTGTAAACTTTTTATCAATAGAGGAAATATTACCCCGCCCAAATTCCAGTAAATCAGTTTTCATTATTGAAGTAGAGGCAAACCTTATTGATATTCTAGCAGCATTATAATCCGCACCTCTGCATGTCTTTAATAAGACTCGAAGTATCCCTGTATATTTATTGTAAAGAATAACAGTAATGTCTGGGTCAGTATCTGGGGTATTAGTATTTTGTTCTGTTAAACCAACTTTTCGTAAAATTAATTCCCAACCATCATCCCAGATCATATCTTTGCTTTCTCTTAGTTCTTCTGTATTGTCTGTTCGATAAAAAGGAGAAGTCATAGTATCCTCACGAGAACAATTACCTTGGTTTAAAAATGGTTTCTGCTTCCATGTAGATAATTGCCAATCAAAAAATGTATTCCTTTTAGTTGGTAATTGATTGTTAATTGGATTAATAGGATTTGTGCTAATTCCATTGACACAAGGATATTGTGCTTTTGAATTTATTACAAGAGAAAGTGTAAGAACGGTGAATACTATTTTTCTTTTCATAATGCAGTTTTTTTAAAGTTTTTTGCCAATAAATTTTTTTCTGCCTACTAAATCATTGCCATAAATAATAAAAAGTGTGTCATTTGCGAGCCAACCTTTTCCTTGAACTATACTTGAGCCAGTTCCAAAAACAAAACACTTGTAACCCATTTCGACACTTAACCCATTTTGCAATTCTTTATAGACATATGATGCAGAAGTTGTACCTGCAAATCCCTTAGGCATATTACTAAACCAATAGAAATTTTTGGCACCAGTTATAGAAGCATCGTATTTTGTACTGTCAAAATATTCCATTCTTACAGTAAATGTGTCGGAAGGGTTGTCAGTAAAATAACCCATATACTTCCCTACTAATGGGCTAATAGTAACGTAAGGTTTTTCCACCTGCTCAACCATAGTTAAGTTTTTGGCGGTTGAATATGTACCGTTGTCGTTGGGAAAACAAAGTGTATTTGGTGATTTCTTCCCAACAAAATTTACAGAAAGCTGACCTAACTCATTTATAAAACTTAATGAAAAGGTAGAATCTGTCCAAACTCTTGGGTCTGCACCTAATTTCCATACTATACTTTCATATCTATCCAATGCCTGAAACTGCACATAATTGTCACGGAATATTGTGTCTGCAATAAAAGCAGTATCGCCTATCATCTCTTTCATTACAAACTGACCTGAAGGTTTTGTTTTACCCTGGCATGGATTATCATTTTTTTTTCTGCAACTTGAATAAATCGTAAGTGTGAAAATAAATGATAAGATAAGGCAGGTGAGGGCTGTTTTCATTTGTTAAAAATTTTAAATTAAAAATAGCAAATTCATTATTGCTTGTTGGTGGGGATTTGTTAATTGTCATAGAAGTTAGCTGAATGAGGGTTAAGTGTTTAAGTGCGGTTTAATAAATGAGCCGCAACTTTTGGTTAATAGTTAGTTAATATAGAATAAAAATTATTTTAAACGTATCGGTTGACAATAATTTTTTCAATACTCCCCACCTTGCCCCTCTGGAGACAAAATGAACAAAAGTCTTTTTTTAAAAAAACTTGGGGCTAATATTACCCGCTTAAGAGAGGAAAAAGGCTTTAGCCAATCTGAGCTGGCTTTGAGATGTGATAAAGACCGTCAAAGTCTTAATAGGCTGGAAAAAGGGAAAATCAACCCATCCATCTTTTATTTGTTAGAAATTGCTACTGAACTAAATGTTGAATTGAAAGATCTGCTGAATTTCAAGTAAACCAAAAACTTTTAACTACCCCAGATCAATCTCTGTATTATCGCCAATATTCAAACTTCTTGTTTCGCCTTTTACTTCAGTATCACTTCCAATGAGTGAATCTTCAAGCACTATATCATACAGATCGGCATAGGAACCAATGATGGATTCTTTAATGATGGAAGAATTGATGCTGGTGTTATCACCTACTGATACATTGGGGCCGATGATGGAGTTTTTGATTTCACAGTTTTTACCAATACTTACCGGCTCTACAACAATCACATTTTCAAAACGGTGATCGGCTGAAACAGAAGTGCCGAATTTTTTCAGCAACGTTGCATTTGATTCAAGCAAAGAATCTTTATTCCCGCAATCGAACCAATTGAGCACTTTAAAGGATTGAAAAGACACGCCCTTCTCTATCATACATTGCAGCGCATCAGTTAAACTGAATTCATCCCGGTTTTTAACGCCATCTCTGTAATTAATTGCCAGGCAATCGTACATCATGGCCGTTTCTTTTATTTTATAAATGCCCACCAGCGCCATATTACTTTTGGGGATTTGCGGTTTCTCCACCACTTTTAAAATAGCTCCCTCTTCATCCATTTCTGCCACGCCGAAACTGCGGGGGTCATCCACTTTTTTTACAGCAAGCATGGAGTTGCTGCTGCTGAGTACTTCTTTAATATCATATTCACAAACCGTATCACCCAGCACAATCACCACTTCATCGCCTGTTACATGAGGTTGGGTAAGTAAGATGGCATGACCAAGTCCCTGCCGCTCGCCCTGATGAACGAAAATGCTTTGAATATGAGGAAAGGTTTCTTTGATGTAGTCCTGAATTTTGTCACCAAGATATCCGGTTATGAAAATAAATTCCTGAATGCCTGCTTCATGCAGTTGCTCAATAATGATACTGAGTACCGTTTTACCAGCAATTGGGATGAGCGCTTTGGGTTGAGTATATGTATGTGGACGGAGTTTTGTACCTGCACCGGCCACGGGAATAATTGCCTTCATAATATCACTTGATCTGATCGAAGCGGCTAAAGTAGGACTTTTTAGATAAACCGATTTTTAATGGGAGTAAAGTTGTTTAAAAAAATACCTGTACAATCCACCATCACAAAAGTGCGGGGCTTATTTTTGCGGCTCGGTTCTTTCAGTTAACAATCAATTTTAAACGATCCTCACAATATGCAAAGAGATACGGCAATCTTTAACCTCATCAATCTGGAATTACAACGTCAGCGGCACGGTATTGAGCTGATAGCTTCAGAAAATTTTACATCGCTGCAGGTGATGCAGGCTATGGGCAGCGTGTTAACTAATAAATATGCAGAAGGTTATCCCGGTCGCCGTTATTATGGCGGTTGTGAAATTGTAGATCAAACAGAACAATTAGCCATTGATCGTTTAAAAGAAATTTTCAATTGCGAATATGCAAACGTTCAGCCGCATAGCGGTGCACAGGCAAATGCATCTGTTACACAAGCTATTTTAAAACCGGGCGATATTACGTTAGGCCTTGATTTAAGCATGGGCGGACATCTTACACATGGATCACCTGTTAACTACAGCGGCAAATTGTATGAAGCGCATTTTTATGGTGTGGTAAAAGAAAGCGGTTTAATTGATTATGAAACGCTTGAACAAAAAACAAGAACACTCAAACCAAAATTGATTTATTGCGGCGCCAGTGCATACAGCCGTGATTGGGATTATGCACGCATTCGTAAAGTTGCCGATGAAGTAGGTGCATTTGTGTTGTGCGATATGGCGCACCCTGCAGGATTAATAGCAAAAGGTTTGTTGAGCTCTCCATTTGAACATTGTCATTTTGTAACATCAACAACACATAAAACCTTACGTGGACCAAGAGGCGGCATCATCCTCATGCATAAAGATTTTGAAAACCCATTTGGTCTAAAAGATGTAAAAGGTAATACACGAATGATGAGCAACCTGATTGACATGGGTGTATTCCCCGGTCAGCAGGGCGGGCCATTAGAACATGTAATTGCAGCGAAGGCTGTTGCATTTGGTGAAATACTTACTGATGAGTTTGGTATTTATGCAAAACAGGTGCAGTTGAATGCACAGGCCATGGCAAAGGCATTTGTAAGCAGAGATTACAAATTAATTTCTGACGGCACCGATAATCATTTAATGCTGATTGATCTCCGCAATAAAAACATCAGTGGTAAAAAAGCCGAACAGGTGTTGGGCAAAGCCGAAATTACTACCAACAAAAACATGGTTCCGTTTGATGATAAAAGTGCGTTTGTAACAAGTGGTATACGCACAGGTGTTGCCGCTATTACAACACGTGGCATGAAAGAAGAGCACATGGACTTTGTTGTTGATGTAATTGATCGCAGTTTGATGAATGCGGATGATGAAACGATGCTTGCTTCCATTCAAAAAGAAGTTAAGGCATTTATGGAGCAGTTTCCGTTGTACCCTGATCTGGGTTAATTGATGCTGCCCTCTGTTGTTAAACTAAATTCATTGTTATGATTCAACGAATACAAAGCATCTGGTTATTACTTGCTGCAGCCTGTTCACTGGCCAGTTTAAAATGGTCTTTTTACAGCGGTAACAAAGACAATAATCTGTTTGCAGAACTGAATGGCACTTCCAGTTTCTTTATGTTAATTCTTGCAGTAGCCGTTTCTTTACTTGCTCTTGTGGCGCTGTTTTTATTTAAAAACCGCAGGCTGCAAATAAAACTTTCATTAGGAGGTTTATTGCTTCAGCTTGTTGCACTGGTTGTTTATTTTATGCAGACCAAACAATATCTGGAAGGCAATTTTACACTAACATCTGTGTTTTCATTTGCCATCCCTGTTTTATTTATTCTTGCATGGATGGGTATCAGAAAAGATGAACAACTGATAAAAAGCATGGATCGTTTGCGCTAACCGATTTCTTTTTTTTTAAATTTTACCTGCTCTCTCAAGTATACCTCCTTCGTTATGTGAGGGGTTTCCCGTGTAAGTCCCTTACTTACAACTCAGCTTTATACTACATGTTTGCAGTACCGTTTTCGTAAAATTACGGTACAGCAAGAACAAATACCCTTATTTACCGGATAGTGTTATCTACCTTGTTCGTTTAAGTAGTTACTCTTAATTTTATGGTTCCAAATCCACTATCCATGAAAACATTTTTTACTGTTTTTCTATTCCTGCTTTTTTTTCATCAAAGCCGGGCAGCTATCCGCACAGCTATTGGCAACACTGGTCAGGGATGGTCGGTTGCAGGCAACTGGAGTCCATCAGGTATACCTCAAAATGGAGACACCGTATTAGTTCCTGCCGGAATTACGATTACAGTTAAAACAAATATTTACAATACAGCTCCCAATCTGGTTATCCGGGTTTTTGGCAGGTTACACTTTGATCCAAGTGGTAAACTTGAACTGGGACCTGCATCTTCAGTAAACATTTACCCCAACGGTTATATTACCAGCACCGGATCTCCTTCATCAGTGATTAAAATAGGGAACGTAAATAAATACCAGGGAACAAGCGGAACCATCGTAGGTCCGGCGTTTGCGAGTGCAGCATCAGGCATTTCGCCCAATGGTTTTTCTCAAGGAGTTTTGGCAGTGAAATTTCAGCGCTTCCTTGTAAAAGCAAATACAAAGCAACAGGCCCAATTAAACTGGACGGTTAGTGAAGAGTTTGAAATTACAGGATACGATATCGAAAGAAGCAGCGATTCAAGAAACTGGAGAACTGTTTACACTCAACCTTCAACTATTTCAAATGAAGCCATCAAGCAGTATGCTTACACTGACAGCTTTCCTCCAAATGGGATCATCTATTACCGCATCAAAGCAAAAGAAAGTAACGGATCAATCTATTACTCTTCTACAGAAACATTGAACCGTAATGCATTGAGAAAATTTACTGTCTATCCAAATCCTGTTTCATCTCAATTAAATATTTCGATTGAAGCTTCAGCAGTGCAGTCACCTGTAAGCATTACCATCTATACATCGGCAGGAAGAAAAACTGATCAGTTTACATATGATCGTTTGCCATCCAAACTAGAATTAAACATCAGCCATTTGCCCAAAGGAACCTATCGGGTTATTTTGAATGATGCTGCAGGCACAAAGCAAGATCAAACCATTATCGTTTACTAAAAAAGATATTTTGCAGTACGGCTTTTTTTTACGGAGGTAATACCGGTTGGTATGCCTGTGTAAACAACTTCACCTCCGCCATCACCTGCTTCGGGGCCAAGCTCTATGAGCCAGTCGGCCCGTTTAATCACGTCGGTATTGTGTTCAATCACAATCACTGAATGTCCTTTTTCAATGAGTGCATGAAAACTCTTGAGCAGTTTATTGATATCATTAAAATGCAACCCTGTGGTTGGCTCATCAAAAATAAACAGGATGTTCCCCTGTCCGTTTCCTCTGCCCAGAAAAGAAGCAAGCTTTACACGTTGTGCTTCGCCACCACTCAACGTATCACTGCTTTGCCCCAGTTTAATGTATCCCAATCCCACATCGGCGAGGGGTGTTAATTTTTTGACCAGATCTTTTTCAAAGCGAAAAAAATCCAATGCCTCATCTACACTCATCTCCAGTATATCATGAATACTTTTATCGTTATACTTTACTTCCAGCACTTCTTCTTTAAAACGCTTTCCAGCACATACTTCGCAGGTTAAATGCACATCAGCAAGAAATTGCATTTCTACTACCTGTTCTCCTTCTCCTTTGCATGCATCACATCTTCCACCATCCACATTAAACGAAAAATGCTTGGGCATAAATCCTCTGATCTTACTTAAAGGCTGCGATGAAAAAACATCTCTTATTTCATCGTATGCTTTTATATAAGTAACGGGATTACTTCTGCTGCTTTTACCAATGGGGTTTTGATCAATCATTTCCAGCTGGGCAATGGATTCAATATCTCCGTTCAACTGTTTGTGCATACCGGCTTTATCGCCAAACTCACCTTTGAGTTTATTTAATGCAGGGTATAAAATATTTTTTACCAGCGTTGTTTTACCACTGCCGCTTACACCACTTACTACACACAACACATTTAAAGGGAACTCTACAGTAATATTTTTCAGGTTGTGTTGTCTTGCCCCTTCTATTTTAATACTGCGGTTCCATTTACGAGGTTTTCCAAAATCATCAATCAGCTTCTCGCCACTGAGATATTTTCCGGTGAGACTTTTTTTATTGCTGATGATGGCATCATAATTTCCTTCTGCAATAACTTCACCTCCGAGATGACTTGCAAGCGGCCCCATATCAATAATATGATCGGCTTCACGCATCATCATTTCATCATGCTCAACAACTACAACCGTATTTCCCAGATTGCGGAGCTCTTTTAAAACAGTAATGAGATTGGCTGTATCTCTGGGATGCAAACCAATGGATGGCTCATCAAGAATATATAATGAATCGGTGAGATTACTTCCTAAAGAACGGGTGAGTTGAATACGTTGACTTTCGCCTCCGCTTAAACTGTTAGCCAAGCGGTTTAGTGTGAGATAACCAAGGCCAACCTTGAGCAATGTTTGGATACGGTTATCAATTTCTAGTAGAATACGTTTGCCAACTTCTTTATCGTACACACTCAGCTTTAATGCATCAAACCAAACTTTCAAATCTCTTACGGGCATTTCGCACAGTTCACCAATATGTTTATCGCCCACCTTTATATACAAAGCTTCTTTACGCAAGCGATAACCTTCACATTCTGTACAAAGTGTTCTGCCACGGTAGCGGCTTAACAAAACACGGTATTGTACTTTATACAAATTCTGTTCAACCTCTTTAAAAAAATCATCTATGCCAAGAGCAGTGCCAATACCTTTCCAGAGTTGATTGTATTGCTCAGCAGATAAATCCATCACAGCTTTGTGTACAGGAAACCCTGATTTTGCAGCTGCCTTTACAAACTGATCTCTCCACCAAACAAGCTTCTCTCCTTTCCATGGCGCAACAGCACCTTCATACACACTTAAACTTTTATCCGGTATCACCAAATCTGAGTCAATACCCAGTATCTGGCTAAAGCCCTCGCATACTGGGCACGCACCATACGGGTTGTTAAATGAAAATAAATTAGGAACAGGTTCTTCAAACTTTATTCCATCCAGTTCAAAGCGGTTAGAAAAATGTACAAATTCTTTATCCCCAATTTCAAGATACAGTTCTCCTTCCCCTTCAAAAAAAGCAGTGCCTGCACTATCACCAATACGATGCAGTTCATCTTCTTCAAATTGTTTTGCAATAAGCCGGTCAATCAACACATACACAATGTTTGTTGATTCTTTACGCTTCACTATTTCACTTAATTCCTTTTCTGTTTTTTCAAGAAGGTCTTCAATATGTAAAATTTCACCAGCTTCCTGTTTTTTACTTTTTGTCGACTGCTTTTTTTCATACACTCTTGTAAACCCTTTCTGCAACAGAATATTCAATTCCTCTTTTATATTCCTCTTGGCATGCACAGGAAATTTTACCAGCATTAAAATTTTTGTACCTTCTTTTTGTTCGCTGATGGCTTTCACCACATCGGCCACATCATCTTTCTTTACTTCTTTACCGCTTACCGGAGAAATCGTTTTACCTACTCTGGCAAAAAGTAAGCGGAGATAATCATACACTTCCGTCATACTGCCCACAGTACTGCGAGGTGTTCGGGTAATTACTTTTTGTTCTATAGCAATAGCGGGACATAATCCTTTGATGAAATCCACATCAGGTTTATTCATACGGTTCAGAAACTGTCTTGCATACGCACTTAAACTTTCTGCATAGCGCCGCTGGCCTTCGGCATACAGAGTGTCAATTGTTAACGATGATTTACCGCTACCCGATACACCTGTTACTACAATAAACTGATTACGTGGAATATGAACCGATACATTTTTGAGATTATGAACTCTTGCCCCTTTAATATAGATATCGTCTTTTTGCAGAGATGCAGAAAGCTTGCTTTTTTGCTGTTGAATCTCAGTACTCATAAGCCAACAAATGTAACTGATAAACAGATTGCTGTGATGAGTGTGAAGAAGGAAAATCTCCCATTTTGGCCTAAAGGATCAACAGCTGCAGGAAATGGATCCGGAGGCAGAGCCGTGAAAATACCATATGTATGCTGCGTGCTAGTACGTTAAATAATTCAGAATGTTTGCAGATTGAGATTTTTCTATTATTTTTATTCTGAAATTCAATATCAAATCGAACCCAAAATATTTCTTTCGCCTATAGCTACAACTTCTACCTAACATTTTCAGTTTTTAAATCGCTGGAATCCTTTATTGAAAACCATCAACTGTAGAAGTGTATGCGCCTGTATCAACAATTTACTGATCAACAGCTCATTCATCTGTTTAAAGACGGTGAAGCTGAAGCTATGGAAACCTTAGTGCTTCGTCATAAAGACAAGCTTTACACCTCCATCTTCCTTCTTGTAAAAGATAAATACCTGGCAGAGGATCTGTTTCAGGATATGTTTATCAAGGTGATTGACACCTTCCGTAATAACCGTTATACGGAGGAAGGAAAGTTTTTACCCTGGGCTATGCGGATAGCACATAACCTCTGTGTAGATCATTTCCGCAGGGTAAAGCGTACGCCTACCATTAAAACAAGTGATAACCACGATATTTTTGAAGTCTTGAATTTCAGTAATGAAAATGCTGAAGAAAAGATGATGAAAAACCAGAGTTATGATCGTATCCGCAGAATGCTGGATCTGTTGCCCGAAGAACAACGTGAAGTGATCGTACTCCGTCATTACGCTGATCTGAGTTTTAAAGAAATTGCATCGCTTACCAACTGCAGCATTAACACTGCACTGGGCCGCATGCGTTACGGACTCATTAACATGCGTAAAATGATGATGGAAAAACAAATCGCTTTGTAAAACATATTTCCTTAAAAGAAAACCTGACAAAACCGAAAACCCTCCGTAATGCGGAGGGTTTTATTTTTTTACCAGGTATGCCATATTTACAACCAGCTTAATGAAATTAATCAGCCAGAAAAAATATAGCATACTTATCCAATACTATTTTGCTTTTTTTGCAAAGGCTTCTAAGCCACACTCGAGCCAGAGCTTAAACTCAGCAGCACCCGGCGTATAGCCTTTTGTTTTGGTTAATGCTGTTTCATCTAAACCAATGATGGCATATTGGGGTTGTGCCACCGCATTAAAGTTTTCGCTCTGGAATGTTGCCCACTTATCACCAACAGTTATTATCTGCTTGATGGTTCCGTTTTTGGTTGTAAAAGTTTGTTGTTGGGCAGAGGGTAATACTTTCCGCTCATCAACATATAAAGACACCACCACAAATTTATTCTTCATCAAATCCAGCACTTCGGGATTGGTCCACACATTTTCTTCCATTCTTCTGCAGTTCACACAGGCCCAGCCGGTAAAATCAATGAGCAATGGTTTGTTCTGTTGTTTAGCCAGGGCCAATGCTTCTTCATAATCACGCAATGGTTCTAACGAAGTTTCACAATTCACCGGATGCTGATAAACACTGTAACACAATGGCGGAGGAAACCCACTGATCAATTTCAGATTCGCCCATTTGGTATTGGTAACGCCGGGAATTAAGTAGATGGTTGCTGCTGCAAACAATGCAATAAACGTCCAGCGGACACCTCCGATCTTGATCTTTTTATCATCATGCGGGAACTTGATAAAACCCAGCAAGTATGCAACAAGTAAAACACCAATGACCACCCAAATACCTATGAACACCTCACGTGGCAACAGGTGCCATTGTTTTACAAGATCAGCATTGCTTAAGAATTTCACGGCCATGGCAAGTTCTAAAAAACCCAGCACCACTTTCACGGTATTTAACCATCCACCACTCTTTGGTAATGATTGTAACCAGTTCGGGAACATTGCAAACAAAGCAAATGGCAATGCCAATCCCAAACCAAAACCACCCATGCCGAAACTTAACTGAATGGCACCACCATCTTTTGTTAATGCGCCAGCCAGCAATGATCCGAGAATTGGACCTGTGCAGGAAAAAGAAACAATAGCGAGTGTTAACGCCATAAAGAAAATCCCCAATGTACTTCCAACACTTGCTTTTGAATCGGTTTTGTTGGCAATGTTGCCTGGGAGTGCTATTTCAAAATAACCAAAGAACGAAATAGCAAACACTACAAAAATGACAAAGAAGATAATGTTGAGCCAAACGTTGGTTGATATATTATTCAATATCTCAGGATCGGTTTGATCGAGCAAATGAAACGGCAGACTTAATAAAATATAAATGATAAAAATAAAGAAGCCGTAGATAGAAGCATTACGGATGCCCTTTGCCCTGCTTCCGCTACGCTTTGTAAAGAACGAAACAGTTAACGGAATTAACGGGAATACACAGGGTGTAAGCAATGCAATAAATCCGCCGATTAAACCCAACAAAAAAATACCCCACAAACTTTTCCCTTCTGTTCCCTCATCTCCACAATTACTGGCCGTATTGTTTAAATCAATCGAATTGATTTTTATACGGGCTGCTTGTGAAACGCCCCCTTCAAGTGCCACTTCAAAAGGTGCTTCCTGTGCAGGCAAAAATTCTTCTTTTGCACCCGTTGCATACAGGATGGTTCCTTTCAAAATTGCAGGTACAGCTCCGTTAATGGTGATCTGTTGTGAAAATTTTACTTCTCCTTCTGCAACTGTTACCGGTTGCAGATCAAAAACAGGATCGGCATAGGTTTTACCACCGCTGATTGACTGCAGTAAACCATTCTTCATGATTGCACTGTCGGGGAAAAGAATGCTGATGGAGTCTAACCCTGCACCGTCTTTAGCAAACAAGTAAAGGAATTTACCTTCTTTAATTTTGCCGGTGAATTGTAATTGATACACATTACTGCCCATTTTTTTGCCGCTTACATTCCACTGAACAGCAGCAGAATCCTGAGCGGATAAGAAAAATGGAAAAATAGTACAGATAAAAAATGAGAGAATGAACAATATTGATCTCATAAGATTTGGTTTTAAAAATCCCGCCTTTTATAAGACGGGATCAATTATTTATCCTTCGATTTTAACGGTAAATTTTGTTCTGTCGGGCGGCAAACATTGTTTATCATCACACACCATAAATTCTACATCACCCGCAACAGCTGTCTTTACTTTACTTTTTACAATGACAACCTGTACAAACTCTACTTTATTTGAATAAAAGCGTGAACGGGATTGAGTGGCTTTATCATACGTATCAATCACTTTACCCACTTCTTTTGGTTTACCGGCAATAGTAAGCAAAGGGTTTTTAGCAAACGTAATCGTTGTTGGCAATGCAATTGCATCGGCACTCTGGGTTTGACTGTATAAATGCCAGCCCGGCTGAATGTTTGCCACCATCCGGATTTCATATTTTTTATCGCCGATTTTTTTTACCGTGTAATCCCATTTCACTTTTGTACCACTTTGAGCCAAAGCTGCAAAAGCAAGGAAGAGTGCAGTAAGCGATGTAATTAATTTTTTCATACTGTTTTTATTGGTTCTTTTTACAAAGTTGCAGCCAAATTGCTTTCAAATGTTGCATTGGCGCTGTAATTGCAAATTTTACAGTTTATTTACGAATATCGAAACTGCTCAGATTGTAACAGCAGCATTGATTAACAAAGTATTCAGAATCTTTCTGCCGTCAGTATTCCCGAGAATTGTACTGGTGGCTCTTTCCGGATGCGGCATCATACCAAACACATTACCTTCTTTGTTTGAGATGCCGGCAATATTGCGGATGGCACCATTCGGATTTGCATCGGCTGTTTCGTTGCCATTTATATCGCAATAGCGGTAAATCACCTGACCGTTTACTTCCAGTGAATCCAGTGTTTGTTCATCTGCAAAATATCTTCCCTCGCCATGTGCAACCGGGATCTTTAATGCAGTACCCCCTGCTCCATTCAGATAAACATTTTTACAAACAAATTTCTGATTGGCGTTGCGAAGTAATACACCCGGAAGCAGCTGACTCTCGCATAAGATCTGGAAACCATTGCAAACGCCCAGTACTTTTCCACCTCTATTTGCAAAATCAATCACACTCTGCATCATGGGACTGAATCTTGCAATGGCGCCACACCGCATGTAATCACCATAAGAAAAACCACCCGGCAATACCAGACAATCATCTGTTGAAAACATGCTGATGTCTTTATCTTTATGCCACAGCATAATCACTTCCTGATTTAAATCGTGTTGAAGGGCATCCTGCATATCTCTGTCGCAATTACTGCCCGGGAAAACTACAATTCCAAATTTCATCCGTATTAAGTTTTATGTACTGGCCTGTTTAGCTAATCATCCACACCTGTTAAGATTAGAAAAGCCGGGGTTGATGAGCCAAAGTGCAAAGGTAAGGATTGCAATTTACCTGCTGTTAAGTACAACATAATTTGATACAATCCAGATCAGCTGCAGCCACAAGATCAGCTCTGCAAAGTTTTTCTTTTTTGGATAATAATAAAAGGCCGCATGAAAAAGACTCACGGGAACAACCGCCAGTATCCAGTGCGATAAACCTGCCGAACTGTTTACAAAAGGGATTATCAGTGCAATGATGAGGTAAAAAATCATGTAGTTCCAGCTTTTTCTGGTTTGCACAAGCATACGTGCAGAAAACTTCAGCCCCATCAACAGCCCAATAACAAGTGCAAAACTGATGAGACCGAATTCAATCCAGAATTTCCAATCGAACGATGCATCCGGTAATTTCAAAACCATCTGCGGAATCAGCTCAGAAGCCATCTCCCAGCGATCCCACACAAAAAAATACACCAGCAGAAAATAAAACGGTGTAAGAATTCCTAATATGGCCAGTAACCATTCCGTGAGATAAAATGGCCTGAACAGCAACAGTGCAATGATGAGCAACAACAACAGATAAACAGATGGGAAATAAAAAAAAGAAGTGAGCCCAAAACCAAATCCGATATTGAATAAAACCGTTTTAGGGCTGGGATGATTGTACAAGCCAACCATACGTGGCCAGGCCCAAACCATAATGGTATTAATGATCAGCACAGGAGAAAGCACATTCCATTCAGGTACAACACTGGTTATAACCAGATAAGCAAGGGCCAGCAGATAATGTGGTGTGGCAAACAGTTTCTGATTATTAATCAATCCGTTGAATGTAATGGCCTGTGTAAATAAAAGCACATAAGCTATTATTGGGTAGATGGTGGGAAAAGAGTTGCCTGTTTGCTGCAACGTTTTTAATAACTGGATATACAAAAAACCATCGGTTTCATTTGGCTGCGGAATAACCGGCGTAATAAAATAAGGCAGCTTGATAAAGATGCCCAGAAAAAAAAGAATGATGACGTTAAACGGGTTATTGCCAGAAAAAAAACGAACCACAGAAGTTATTAAATTAAGACACAAACATTCCGAAAGAAATTCACTTAACCAAATAAATTACTGCTGTAAACCTGTTTTAAAATTCTATCCGTGCAAAGCTGAAGGCGTTGCGGTAAATGCAGGGCACCAGCATTTCACGTGAGCTTACCTGTTTGCCAAAACGAATCATAAATTCAAATCCTTTATCCAGACTCTTTAGCGGAGGTTCCCGGCTCACTTTACCTCCGGGGTCGAGAGATTGTGCATTCAACAACGGATTGCGTCTGCTCCATTCATTATACAGAAACAACAATTCAGCTCCGTTATTCATAATCTGGTAACTGAGCATATTATCTGTATTATCATCGAACTGAGATTTTGCAATCACATTGTTCCATTGCATGTTGGCTTCTTTATCAAGCGAAAGGATCATGACATTATCTGTAAAATATCTTGTTTGGTTGTTGTTGTTCCATCCACCTCCCCATGGTGAGCCCCATCCGCCCATGCCCATACCGCCCATACCCCAGTTGTTCCATGGGCTCCAGCCATAATAACTTCCCGGTCCCCAGGGGTTACCCCACATAAATGGATTATCCCACCGGCTGTAATTGCTGCCACGGTTACTGCCGTATGTACTTTCGCCGGTGATAAGCACGCCGCCATCTTTTTTAACAATCAGGTGTTTGAGATAATAATCATTAAAGGCAAGCTTTGCGCTGTTATCGCCTTTTGCCAATGTGCGGAATTCATCATTAAACTCAATTGCCTTTTCAATATCTGTTCCCTGTAAATCTTTATTCACAATGGCAGTAAACAATCCATCAATATTTCCCCTTTTGGCTTTTGAATAAAGTGATGTTAAGATATACCGACCATTGAGGTTATCTACTTTAATACGTAGTTCTTCGAGAAATACTTTGTTTAAAGTAAGATCAAATTTCTTTAATGAATCTTCATAAGCAGGTAATACAACAAGCTTGGCTTTGTTAATGTATTCTCTTGCCGCCGGTCTTGCTACATGGCTGAATAAAAAATTGCCATCATTATCCAGATAAAAATCTGCAATAGATTCTTTTGAATTTTCAAGATGATACCCAAAGCCTGCACGTCTCAACGGAATCAGGTTGCTGCCCAGCAACAGAGTTTGAACATAAAAATCATCCCGCTGTTTGTTTTTCATTTTAAAAATCATGAGTTTCTTTTTATCATCGCTCATGATGGTGCTGTAAATCTTGTTATCATTAAACACACCTATTTCAGTTGTATCGAGCTGGAGAGGCTCGCCGATTTTTTTACCATTACCATCTAACATCACACCCATGCAGTACACAATATTTTTTTTCTGATACTGATACACCAGTGATATATGATCAGGATGTGCAAACATGTCCATATTTATAATACGGTCGGGAATGAAATCCAGGTCTACCTTTTCAGTTAATTTCATCTCTGCATCATACACTGCAACAATATGGCGGGAGCGATTGTTTTTATATACAAGAAAGTTGGAATTGTATTTTCCAAGAATTTCAAAACGGAGCTGACGCAGATCGTCACGGTCTGGTTCTGAGTAATAAATACGCTGCGCATGGCCCACTGTAACTGCAGCAGTTAAAAGAATGATGTGAGCTATTGCTTTAAGCGACTTCATATTTCGTTGATTATTCGTTCTTAAAATTACGTTGAAAGCAGACATTTCGGTTACAAGATGCAGTTAAAAATTAAATTGCATATTATTTAATAAAAATTCATCAACCAACCATGGCAACAATTTGTATAACAGGCGGATCGGGACTTATCGGCAATGCACTTTCCAACTATTTATCCGCCAAAGGCCATGCCATTCTTATTCTCAGCCGCTCTGCACACCCATCTGTAAAAGAAGGGATCCGTTATGCTGCATGGGACCCGTCAAAAGGTTTAATTGATGAAAAAGCAATTGCTGAGAGCGATTATATTATTCACCTTGCCGGTGCAGGTGTTGCAGATAAACGCTGGACAACAGCCAGAAAAAAAGAAATACGTGACAGTAGAATTGATGGTGGCAACTTGCTGGCAAAAGCGTTGAAAGAAATTCCTAATAATGTACAGGCTGTTATCAGTTCATCGGCCATTGGATGGTACGGGCCTGATAATGGCAAACCATTTGTTGAAAGTGATCCGTCTTCTGCAGATTTTTTGGGAGAAACATGTAAAGACTGGGAAGCATCGGCAGAACCAATTGCGGCTATGGGTATCCGTTTGGTTAAACTGAGAACAGGCATTGTGCTCAGCAACGAAGGTGGTGCTTTCAAAGAATTTAAAAATCCTTTGCGTTTTGGTATGGCTGCTATTTTAGGTACGGGTGAGCAAATAATCAGCTGGGTACATGTGCATGATCTTTGCAGAATGTATGAGTATGCAATGGAGCAAAAAGAAATGAGCGGAGCCTTTAATGCAGTTGCCCCCACTCCTGTTAGTAATAAAACACTGACCATTGCTTTGGCAAAAAAAATGAGAAAGAATGCATTTATATCAGCACATGTTCCTTCTTTTATTTTAAAAATGGTGATTGGTGAAATGAGTATTGAAGTACTTAAAAGCACAACAGTCAGCTCATCAAAAATTCAAAAGCAGGGATTTCAGTTTACCTATCCCACACTTGAATCAGCTTTATCTGAATTGATTCCTTAATCTTTTGGTGCATCGTTTGATTTAATGACCGGTTGTTTGGCTGCAGGTATTACCAGCTTTGGACTCAATTCAGGCAATTTTGCTTTTGCATCTTTTTGTTTGTACAGCATGGCATCTACAAAATACCAGGTCTTTCCGTCTTTTGATAAACCGATCAATGTACTTTCTGCTTCCATTGACCCCATCATAATTTCGATGTTGATGGTTTGAGGTAAAGTACATTGCATGATGCCGTTGTGTGTAATTACATCTGAAGGATTACCAATGATGATTGACTTGACTTTTAACCCAAAATCCTTACGATACTTTTCAACTGAATCAACTCCTTGTTTTATTTTCTCTTTACTTCCTTTTTCTTCCAGCAGGGTTGGATAAGTGAAGGAAGCATAGGTATCCAGATCCAGCGCTGCCAATGCTTTCGCCATTTTTAATGCTTCTGTTTTAATAACAGTACTGATATTCTGTGCGGGGAGTACTGATGTGCAGAGCAGCATCGCAACAAGTATAGTTGTAATTTTTTTCATGATGATTAAAGGTCACGTTTTTTATAAATCCAGAAAACCAATCCCCAGAAAATGAACAGGTAGCCGATAGTCACAAACACCTGCTGATTAATTAAACCAAGTGCATGATCATACACTTTGGGATCGAGCCTGCCGAGAAATGCAGGCACAGGGGTTAACATATCAGATGATTCGGTGGGCAAGAAACGACCGGTATCTGCATGCACATACTTATTGAGTAATTCTGCAGCAATATTCTCCACAATAATTTTATAAAAAATAAAAACGCCCAATGCAATAAAGGCCCGTTTAATTAAAAGGCCTAACAGAAATGCAAAAGAAAGCTGAGCAAAGGTCTGCAAGCTGAAGAGTGCTGTATAATTGGCTAACTGAAATTTATTTTTCACATCGGCACCGGTTGTACTGAAACCAATGGAAAGTGTAACGAGCAGATAAAGTGCAATCACAATCATCGTAATAATTACAACATTCAAAAACTTTGCAATCAGAAATTCGTTTCTGCTCCAGCCATCAATTACATTCTGTCGGTTGGTTTTATATGTGTACTCATTGGTGATGAGCATGATCACCAGAATAGAAGGAATAATCACAAACATGGAAGAAGCAAAAGCTGTGGTGCGGAATACTTCCGGAAATTCAAACGGATTTCCGATAAGCATTTTCAACATCTGCGCAGCTGATTTAGTATTGGCAGTTTGCTGTTTGTAAATGGTATAAAACATACCATTAATACCGGGGTACGACAATACGGTGATTCCCATGATCCACCAAAAGCCGGGATAGTTTTTTATTTTAAGCCACTCTGTTCTGAATAAATGAAGCATAAATAGATTGTTGATGAGTAAGGTTAATTACCGGTGAGTTCAAAGAATTTTTCTTCTAACCGTTTTTTCTTAATGGCGAGATATTGCAATGCAATACCCTGATTGAAACAATAACGGTTCACTTCTTCTGCACTGGCAGTTCCTTTTGGAAAATGAAGTTGCATTGTTTGTGCGTTATGTGTAGTGGATGTTATGCCGGGATAATTGCTGAGAGCTCTTTTTAACTGCTCTATGTCTGCAGCACCAATTTCCACCACATCTTCATCAACCAAGACATCTTCCACCGAACCGGAAGTAACTAACGTTCCCAATTTTAAAATAGCTACATGGGTACAAATTTTTTCTACCTCATCGAGCAGGTGACTTGCCATGATGATGGTATGTCCTTTTTTGCTGAGATCAATAATCAGTTCACGAATTTCCATGATACCAACGGGATCTAATCCGTTGGTTGGTTCATCGAGTACAAGTATCTGCGGATCGCCGAGCAGTGCAGCGGCTATGGCTAACCGTTGTTTCATACCCAAACTGTAGGTGCTGAATCTGCTGTTACGGCGTTCGTATAATTTCACTTTCTGCAAAACACTGTCTATCGCCGCTTTATCGCCACGACCACTGATGCTGTTGGTGATTTTTAAATTATTTTTTGCGGATAAGTAATGATAAAAATTCGGCGTTTCAAGTAAGGAACCGATATGCTTTCGTAAATCGGGTGAAGCAGGTTTACCAAACCAAGAGTAAGTTCCACTGTCTGCATTCAATACATCGAGGATGATACTGAGCATTGTTGTTTTACCACTTCCATTTGGGCCAAGAATACCAAACACCGCACCTTTTGGTATTTCGAAGGATACGCCTTTCAATGCCTGAATTTTTCCGTAGGTTTTTTTGAGATCCTGAACCTGTAATACGCTCATAGATTTAATTATGATGATAAAATGTGGGCTAAATGTAATGGATTATTCTGTTGACAGGTAATGTGCGTGATAAATACTGGTAAAATCTCCAAGAACGGCAAAATCGCCATCATCAAAATTGAGTTTGTGCAGTTTGAGTTGTTGAATATCCTCTGTTAATACTTTGCGATGCTTTGGATCCAAAGTGCCACCTTTTTGTCCAGGTGTTGCCGACGGATCGTATTGAAAATGCGGATCGCACAGTGTGCCACGTGGATACATGATGCCCGGTGTTTTCTGTCCTCTTATATCAAGTTGTTGCGGATGATGCAAACCAATCATGTGTCCGTATTCATGTGCAGCGGTTGTTGATGTTTGCAGGAGATTAGCCAGTTTGAAAAAACCGGTGTTACTGCCAATGCCATCCACAAATGAAATATCAAGTGGCGAGTATTCTTCAATGCGGAAGAAAAATAATTTGGGATCGGTGTTGTACCACACTGTTTCCGGCTGCAGTTCCGGATCATAAAAGCCTTTGATGTCAAATAACACCTCATACTCATTTCGTTTGTATTGAACTTTTGCATTTGGTTCGTTCCAGTGCAGTTCAATATCATTTGTAATTTGTTGGGCTAATTGTTCATTGGCAGCAGTTCCGTAAAAATAAAAATGGGAATGAATGATGAATTGATGTGCAGAAGAAATGAGTTGTACGGAAGCCATTGATTGTTGATTATGATTTCCAATAATCGTACTGCATGTAAGCAGCTGTTTCATCAGCCGTTTCTTTACCAAACAGTTTGCCAACAGTATATAAACTCATATCAATGCCGGCAGAAATACCTGCAGATGTTATAATCGTTCCATTATCAACAAAACGTACATTTTCTTTTACATGAATGTTTTCTGAAATCTCTTTTAATGCATCAATTGCTTTGAAGTGTGTGGTTGCTGCCAATCCTTCGAGTAAACCGGCTTTACCTAAAATGAGTGAACCGGTGCAAACACTTAATACCAACTTTGCCTGCGCTGCCTGTTCCTTCACCCAGTTAAGCACAAAGGGGTTGTTCATTTCCCGTCTGCTGCCAAAGGGCGTTCCATCAGTATGATGTCCACCACCACCGGGAATGAGAATGATATCAGCTTTGGGGGCATTGTCAAATGTATAAGTTGGCTTCACTGTTAAATGATTTCTTGCTTCAATGGTTTCAAACTGCGCTACTGTGAATACATCAAACGGCGCTACAGGCATGGTTCTTAAACCTGCCACACTAAATACTTCAAACGGTCCTGCAAAATCCAGCACCTCCACTTCATTAAAAATAAAAACAGCGACTTTGTATTGCATGCAGTAAAAATATGGAAGTTGATGAAGAAAGAAACACGCCCCGTCAGACGCCCTCGTCGGACGGGATAAATCTTCACTTTCAAAAAAAGGAAAAAAAAGTCACTTTGAACCCCCGTCCGACGAGGGCGTCTGACGTAGCCTTAAATTTCAAACCGGCTTACCACCCTTCAACACACTCTTTTTGCGTTCAAGCTGTTCCATTTTTCTCACGCCCCCCGTCAGACGCCCTCGTCGGACGGGAAAACTAAGCTTCAAAAAACGAATTAACAAGTTCATCTGGAATTCTTTGTTCTGTTAACTTGATAAATGTTGAAGAATCAAACTCGCACAATTGTTTCGCAAGTTCCATATTGCAAATACTTTGCTTTCTTGTTCCTGCATAAAAATGATAAGAAGAATATTTCCATAATGATACCCTGCTTACAATACCGTGCCTCCATGCATTTTGAGTTATGTAATAAAAACAATTGAGATAACTCATGGCACTTTTATCATCCGTTAAATTTTTCGATTTTGTTTTGGGGCGAAAAACTGAACCGCTTTTTTGATGTGCTTTGTTGAATTCATGCGCATATGCACCTGATAAATTTCTGAACCCGTTTGACACAGAATCAAGCATGATATTTCCCTGCTTTACCGGAACACAGTTTTCTTTTACTGATAACATGAAATGATAATGATTCGGAATTAAAGACCACGCAAGTACATCTGCAAAAGGCAAGACATACGAACTGAATAATTCCAAAAATCGTTTGTAATCAGCATCGGTATAAAACAGTTGTTGCTGATTATTGCCTTGATTGTAGACATGATATACATTGTTCGGCAAGAATTTCATTTCAGTAAAATATAAAAAAAATCGGATGGCTATCCGATTTTATAATTATTGACAGTATGAATTAAATGTAAACAGCACTTATATTCCCCGTCCGACGAGGGCGTCTGACGTGGCGTTAGTTGCGAACCGGCTTCCCGCCCTTCAACACACTTTGAATTCTTTCAAGCGATTTCTTTTCACCACAAAGAGATAAGAAGGCTTCTCTTTCTAAGTCTAGTAAATATTGTTCAGTAACCAAAGTGGGTTCACTTAAATCACCGCCACACATGACGTATGCCAGCTTCTTGGCAACAACACTATCATGCTCCGTAGCATAACCTGCTGTTTTCATTCCGTTAATACCTGCGAGTAATGCACCCAATGCCGAGCGACCTAATACCTTTACATCGTTGCGTTGAGTAGGTGCCACATAACCACTATCATAGATTTCAATCACTGATTTTTTTGCTTCTGAAATCCGACGGCCCTGGTTCATGACTACTTCATCCAATCCTTTACGGAATACACCCATTTCAAATCCTTCCTTCGCTGATGTGGCAACTTTTGCAGTAGCGATAGATAAGAAACGATTCTTTAATGTGATTGTCTCCGGTTCATCTTCATGCATTTCATCAGCAGCACGCAACACAAATTCTTTTGTGCCACCGCCGCCGGGAATTAAGCCAACACCTAACTCAACCAAACCAATATATGTTTCAGCCGCAGCACAAACCTTATCGCTATGCAGACTCAATTCACATGCACCGCCTAAGGTTAAACCATGCGGTGCTACTACTACAGGAATAGAAGAATATCTTGCACGCATCATCGTATTCTGGAACATACGGATGGCCATATCGAGTTCATCGTATTCCTGTTCAATTGCCAGCATAAAGATCATACCCACATTTGCACCTGCACTAAATTGCGCAGCATCGTTTGCAATCACTACCCCTTTGTATTTTTCTTCTGCTAATGCAATTGTTTTTTGAATGCCTTCCAATACTTCGCCACCAATACTGCCCATTTTTGTACTCCACTCTAATCCCAATACATCATCACCTAAATGATATGTTCTGCAGGCTGCATTTTTCCATACAGTCTGATTTTCGAAATTCTTCATCACAATAAATGCGGCCCCCTCCTGACCTCCCCCAAAAGGGGAGGAATAGCCTCCGCTAATTGAAGAGTAATACATTCGTTCAGCGTTTTCTACTTTATAAAATGAAGTAATTCCTTTCGCTAGCATTTCATCTACCCAAGCAGCAACTTTATACCCGGCTGCTTTCATGGCATCAACTGTTTTTGTAACGCCCAGCACATCCCAACTTTCAAACGCTCCAATTTCCCAACCAAAGCCGGCCATCATCGCATCATCAACACGATACAACTCATCGCTGATCTCCGGAATACGATGTGAGATGTAAGAAAACAAACTGTAATGAAACTGTTTGTAAAACTCACCTGCCTTATCGGTGCTGTTGCACAACATTTTTAATCTCGTCTTGAGATCATCAATGGGTTTCGCTGCTTCCACACTTGCAAACTTTGGTTTTACACGTGGACCGTATTCCATTGTTTGCAGATTGAGGGTGAGAATTTCTTTAGCCCCCTCCCGACCTCCCCCCGAGGGGGAGGAGACTTTCTTAAAGAAACCCTGACCGGTTTTATCACCCAGCCAATTATTCTCAATCATTTTATTGAGCCAGGATGGAATGGCAAAGATTTCTTTCGCTTCATCATTAGGACAATTCTCTGCAACACCCTTCGCTACTTTCACCAATGTATCCAAACCAACTACATCACCAGTACGGAACGTAGCAGATTTAGGGCGACCAATGATGGGACCAGTCAATGCATCAATCTCATCTACATTCAACTGCATCTTATCCATCGCATTCATGATCGCCATCATTCCAAACACACCAACACGATTTGCAATAAATGCAGGCGTGTCTTTACACAACACCGTTGTTTTACCGAGATAGAGATCACCATAGTTCATTAAAAAATCAACAACCGATTGATCTGTATATTTTGTTGGAATGATTTCCAGCAAACGCAAGTAGCGTGGTGGGTTAAAAAAGTGTGTACCGCAGAAATGTTTTTTGAAATCTTCACTTCTTCCTTCTGCCATCATGCTGATGGGTATACCGGAAGTATTTGATGTAATGAGTGTACCGGGCTTGCGGAATTTTTCTACCTGTTCAAAAATGAGTTGTTTAATATCGAGACGTTCAACTACAACTTCTATCACCCAATCACAGGAAGCAATATCTTTCATGTTATCGGTGAAGTTGCCCGTAGTAATTTTCTTCACTACATCTTTTGTATAAACAGGCGATGGGTTGCTTTTGATGGCAGCCGTTAATGCATCGTTCACTAATTTATTTCGTTCAGCAGGTTTGGTACTTTCTTCAAAACCCTTCGGCACCATATCGAGTAAGATCGTTTGTAAACCAACGCCTGCAAAATGACATGCAATGCGTGAACCCATTACACCGCTACCTAGAACGGCTACTTTTTTAATTGTACGTTTCATATCTCTCACTGATTTCACAGATTTACACAGATGCTGCGCAAAACTGATTCGTTAATTAATAATTCTTATCAAATTTTCTTTATCAAATAAGTTTGATGAATTAAAATTCACCAATAAACCAATTTTTATTTTCGTCAGTTTCAGGTAGGTGAGCAATTGCTTCTTATGCACATCCATTAATTTCTCAACAGACTTTATTTCAACAATTACGGCATCCTCAACCAGAATATCTAACCTGAAACCAATATCCAGTTGCACATCTTTATAATGAACCGGAATTCCTACCTGAGTTTTAATTTGCAATCCTGCACTCAGTAGCTCAAAGGCCAGTGCCGCTTCGTATACACTTTCAAACAAACCCGGCCCAAGTGTATTGTGAACCGTATAAATGGCCCCACGAATTTTATATGTCAAGTCGTTTAATTCCATCGGTGTAAATCTGTGTCATCTGTGAGCAACACAAATTAGTTAGCTATGCAACTATTTACCTCGAAGATAGGATTAATTGAGATTTAGCAGAAAAGTCTTATAAAAAATTAATGTAAAAACAGAAGATCAAATAATGGCTAAACGCTCCAGTGTCCAGAAGCCCGCAATGAGTGCGATTGCAATAGAGAGGGGGTAAACAATTACTTTTTTATACCAGAGTTTGTTACCAAAAAAATAGACAAGTGTAGAAAAAATGAATGCAATGATGGCGATTTGTCCAACCTCAACACCAACATTAAATGAAACAATTGAAGTATAAAACTGGTTGCGTGGCAATCCAATTTCATTGAGCGAACTGGCAAAACCCATTCCGTGAATTAAACCAAACAGAAAAACCAAGATCACACGCCATGGTTTTAATCCGGAGATGAGCAGGTTTTCTAATGCCACAAAACAAATGGATAGGGCAATGATAGGTTCCACTACATCGGCAGGAGCAACAATGATATTTTTCATACTCAGTGCAAGTGTAATGGTATGTGCTACGGTGAAAGCAGTAGCCTGCCAGATAATGGTTTTAATTTTTGTACTCAGCAAACAAAGAGCAACAATAAACAGAATATGATCGAACCCATCAGGAATGATATGAGCAAAACCCAATTTGAGATAATACCATGCAACATCCTGTGTTGGTTTATTCTCCAGCGCATAATTAATGGTATGGGCTGATGCAGCTGCAGTGATTACTGCAAAAAGTAACGTGAAGAAAATAAAACGTTTAGTCTGGCTATTTGGCTTGTTCACTTCGCTACATTAAATCGTCTTCAAAAGTTGATCAACCTGGATCTTTAAACGAACAGAAAAAGACGGATTGTTTTTTACAGCTACCTGTAACAATTCTTTTGCTTTCACCTGTTGGTTGTTCTTTGCATAGATCATAGCGGCACGGCATAACAATTCCGGATTTTTTGATTGCGTTCTTAACGCTGTTTCAATATATTTTAATGCTGTATTAAATTCACCTTTGTTATAGTACACCCATGCCAACACTTCATTTACATCAATATTTGCAGGGCGGCGGTCGTATTCCATCAATGCATGTTCCAATGCTTTATCGGTATTGTTCACATTCAAATAGGCATACGCCATTTCACGGTCGGCATAATGACCAACACTGTCGTAGGTTTTTGATTGTTTAAATGCTTCTTCCATCATTACAATCACTTCTTTGTCTAACACATTTGCCTGCTGTTCTTTACCTGTAACTGCATACAACGCAGCCATTGCTTCTTTAAACGAATAATCATTGATCACCGTATCTGCCGCCTGATAGTAAGCAATTGCTTTGCTGTAATCTTTTTTAGCAGCTGCAATTCTTGCCAGACCTGCATTGGCATATGCATAACCGGGGCGGTTTACGATTGCAAGTGTATAATTCATTTCAGCATTTAAAAGATCGCCGGTTAATTCATATAATTTTCCCAGTTGTACACGAGTCCACTCGGTTGTTTCATCTCCTGCCTGCCCGGCATCAACTGCCATTTTCATTGCTTCAATAGCACCGGGATAATCGCCATGTATTTCACGCAGGTAAGAAATTCTTGCATATGAACGCAGATCAGGACGAATGCTGATCATTTTATCGGCTGCAGCAAGTGCTTCGGTATATTGCCCCATCTCAACATGTGCATCCACCATCAACCCATATAAAAAAGCACTGTATGGATTGATTGCTTCTGCTTCTTTAATCACAACCAATGCTTCTGCAAAATGATGTTGTGATAAAAAAATCATCGCCTTAAAAGTAAGTGCTTCAAAATTTTTTGGGTCAGTTGCTAATAATTCATCTACCAGTTTTAACGCAGCATGATCGTAATAACTGTAATTACCGGTTATACGTGCTTCACTCAAATACAGAGCAATCAGGGACAACATTGATTTTGCATCGGTTCTTTTCAGTTCCAATGCTGCCATCAGTTTTTTTGCAGAAAGTTGTACATCGTTCCATTCAGGCAACTTTGCTGATGCTGCAGTTCTCGGGAGCAATGCATAAATTTTCTGCTGTTCCTCTTTCCTTTCTTTATTGTACTTGAAAATAATAAAGCCGCTGGCAGCTGCAAAAATAACCAACAGAGCTGCGTAAATGATTTTCCGGTTCATGGTTTTAAAATTGATAAGAACAGTTCCGCCAACGACGGAACTGTTCTTATAAAGTTTGAGTTGTTAGTTTTTAACCAGATTGATGCTTTGTTTTAAATCACCATTCTTAGTTGCTAAAATAACATAATTGCCGTTAGCAAGGCCTCTTGTATTTGCCTCAACTGTGTAAACACCGGCTTCCAGTTTTTTATCAACCAACACCTGTAAGGCTTTTCCCTGCGCATCGTACAACACAATCTTCACTTGTGAAGCTACATCCACTTTATAACGGATGGTGCTGATGTCTTTGCTTGGATTAGGATAAGCTGTTACAAATAATTCAGGAGCAGATGCACCTACATTGGGGTTGCGCTGGAGCAATTCTCCTCCGCTTACACCGGGATTTGCACCGCCTGTTTGTCCATTAGCATCACATGTACAATTGTTTGTACCGCCCCATGGAGAAGCCACATAAGGGAATGCTGTTTTAAACGGAGCATCGTTTGCATTGATACCGGTTTTGTAAGTTAATACATCAACCAGATCTTGCGTAACCGGACTGCCACCATTAAAATCATCATACCACAAACCAATTGCTGCCAGTGCAACACCACCTACTGCCTGCAGTTCAATACGTGTAACATCATCTTCCAATCTTCTTCCGTTCGGGAAACCATCCATGTTTGGGATGTTCTGCAAACCAATGCTTGAATTATAAGCAGGATCTGTTAAACCGGATACTGCTGCTGCAACAATACCTAACGGACTAAAAGCAGGGCTTGTACGTTGAGTTGGAGGAACAGCCATGTTTAAACGGAGCATGTCGCCACCATTTGGCAAAAAGTTATTGATGAAAGGCTTTCCTTCTGCTAATGGGTTTCCGTTTTTACCTGTAGCCAGTTGATAAGGCTTCAGATTAGGAACACCGGTATGGAAAATAGGCCAGAGATCAACTGAACGTGGAGAGTTAGGAGCCGGTAATAATAATGTACCGAAAATAGCATCATCTAAAGCAGTACCTGCAACAGCGGGTGTACCTTTTAATGCATACAAACCATTTTGATCGTTACCAAAACCAAATGCACCTAAAGAATTACGTTGAATACGCAATGGAGCAAGCGCCGGAACAGCACCACCAAAGAAGGTATCATCCATATACAAACCAAGCTCAGGCTTGTAGAAGTAATTACCAAACAGATTCAGGTTGGCTAAATCTTCATAGGGTGTTAATAAATTCCACAAATCTTTAAAGCCAATAGGAATAACGGCTTCGTTGGTTAAAGGCATACCTAAACGGGATACCTGTACCCAAGCACCTTGTCCCTGTCCTCCTTGAAATCCACCTTGCTGATTATTTGGGTTTTGCTGAAATTCTTTTGCATTTTTCAGCACTGTAATTTTCTGACGGCTTGCAGATGCCCAAACACCAATTACATAATTGGGATCGAGAATATTTGCAGCCATAGAAACAGGCTTCTTATCTTTTTGAAGTGTTGAAATATCAACCTGGATAGCAATGGTAGATACGTTTAAACATTTTAAACCATCTCTTGCCATTGAACCGGTGGTGCGTGGCGCATCACCTAAATCAAAAATACCACCCAGATCTACATAAAACGGATCATCACTTGTACCACAAAATACTTTTTCGCCGGTACTTGCAGTAGTGATTGCATTTTGAATAAGCTGATCGTACGTTGTGTTTAAACCAACTGCAGAGTTGATAGAACGGGGACCGATGTTTGGCGGAGGTACAACTCCACTGGAAATAACTGTCTGGAAATTTTTACCACCATCAATGCTTCTTTGCATTCTGTAAGTCGTTTTTAAATTCTGCTTACCTAAACGAATATTAAAAAACGTAGTAGGATCTTCGTTTGTTTTGCTGAATAAAAAACGGTACACAATATCATCGCCTGCAGTAGCAGTGTTATTGTCAATGTGAACTTCGTAACGGATGTTTTCGCCAAACGAATAATAGTTTGGACCACCCTGTGGTAACTGACCGGGAACATAGTTTGCGATGATGGTCACTTTGTTTGGATCATCAGGGCTTACAAATGCATAGAGGTCCGTGTTGTCTGCAAGCGGATCGTTAGAGATCAATGGAGCCTCTCTGTGACTTGAAGCGAAAAGCTGCACGGGAAAGGTGTTTACCAGCATTACGGCCAGTAAAAACGAAGCATAGATTTTCTTTCTCATAAATGAACGTTGTTAAAAAATGGATGAATAATTTTAAATCTTTTTTAATCAGTTTTCTTGTGCAGGATTATTTTGTTTTTCACCTGGTTACCTGATATTAAAATTTGATTTTTACAGAAGAAGAAAAATCATCGGCCGGTTGAGGAGAGAGCAACAGGAAAATGATTCGTACTTCCCACAAGCATAGATCTATAATACATACGAAAAAAAAACTGCCCCGGTTTTGGAAAATTCCAACCGGGGCAGTAACAAATAATATTGATTTTATCAGCCTACTTTTCCTGCAACCACCAGCGCATTTAAGTCGGGTGTTGGCTTTCCCCCCTCATCCTCAAGGGTTATTGCGAACATTTGGGCACCTCTACATTCTTTCATTTTTTGAATGGTAGACAGATCAGTGAGGCTGATCATTCCGGCGTCGGTTGGCTTGCCATCAATCAGGAACCAGAGCTGGTATTGTTTACCTGCAGGCACCTGTGGCAGAGAAGACGGGTCTATAAAAAGTTCGCCGGTTGCCCTATTCCAGAACACCTCTGCCTGTTGCTGTACTTCAGGTTTTACAGATGCCAGTGCAACAGATGTTAATGACGGATCAGATTTTAAACGGCGGTATGTTTCGTAAGAAGAGATTTTTTTAGTAAGCCCTGCCATTTGCTCTTCGTAAGCAGCCGAGCTTTGTTGCAAAGTAGCTACATCAGTTTTGAGTTTGCTGTTATTATTATACAGATAAGCAGATAACCCACCCAATAAAATCAATAACCCCCAAGATGCTGCAATTGCCAGCTTGCTGAATGATCTTACAGGAGCAGCAACAGCTTCCATTTTCATTTCAACAACTTTTGCTGCCGGTATATTATTAGAATCTGATGATTGTGCAGATAAAGAGGCCATAACTTTTTCCTTCACAGAAGCTGAAGGTGTTATTGCTGCCTGCAAAGCGCCGGCTTCAAATGTTTGAGCTATTGCGTTGAGTTCTTCTTGAATTTCGGGAAACAATTGGGCAAGGGTTTCTACCTTGGCCGCCTCTTCTGGAGGAAGCATACCCATGACATAAAGTTCAAGGTCTCCGGATTGTATGATACAACTAAGGTCCACTTCAGGTTACATTTAATTTTTTACGTAATACGATTAAACTATTCCTGATCTTGGTTTTTACGGTTCCCAACGGGATATTGAGTTCTTTACTGATCTCTTCCTGCGTATAGCCCATAAAATAAGCCATCCGCATCAGTTTCCTGTTCTCCTCCGGCAGATGCAGCAACCAGTTTTTCACATCCAATGTGTCGGCACTTGCTCCTGCTGCAGGAATAGTTTCGCTTACATATACGGAATCCTCTAAAGAAGAGTTTTGTGAAGTGTTTTTAAAACTTTTGGATCTGGTTTTATCAATGGATTGATTGCGTGCTATATTAATCATCCATGTAAACAAACGTCCTTTTGAAGTATCAAAACTGGAAATATTATTCCAGATTTTAACCATTGTTTCCTGCAGCACATCTTCTGCTGTAGCCTGATCTGTAATGATTTTCATGATTACACCAAGCAGTGCACCTGAAAAACGATCATAGAGTTCAGACATCGCCTGCTGATCACCGTTATTCAAACGGTATACAAGGTCTGTTTCATTATATGTAGCTGTGGTAAACAATTCTTCGGTAAAGAGCAAATATAAACAAACCAGTTAAAAAACCAACAGCTGTTGAATGAAACAGTAACCGGGAATTAACAATGAAGATTATACTGATAAAAAAACTCTTTAGGCCATCTCTAAAAATCCGTCATTGAATTAGTTAACAGGAGCACCCGGATTGATGGCATCCTGCGGATTTACAAAATGCAGTTTGCCTTCTTTATCCTCTGCCATTAAAATCATACCATTACTTTCTATACCACGCATTTTACGTGGAGCAAGGTTTGCAACTACCACCACCTGTTTGCCAACAATCTCTTCAGCTTTAAAATGCAGGGCAATACCACTCACAATAGTTCTTGTTTCAAAACCAAGATCAACAGAAAGTTTCAGGAGCTTATCTGCTTTCTCTACTTTTTCAGCAGCCACAATGGTTCCTACCTTCAGGTCAATCTTTGCAAAATCATCGAATTGAATAGAAGGTTTGCCCCCATCCCCTAAAGGGGTGTTTGTATCAGTTTCCATTTTTTTATCTGTCTCGGGTTTTACTAATCCGCTTTTTAATTTTTCTACTTGATACTTGATCTCATCGTCCTCAATCTTCCTGAAAAGTAATTCAGGTGCACGCATTGCATACCCTACACTCAGTAATTTTAGCTTACCTGCATTTTCCCAGTCGAGCATTTTCTCCACCACTTTCATCATACCCAGCATTTTCTTAGCTGTGTTTGGAAGAAAGGGGTTGATGAGGATGGCAAGGTTTGCACTTAACTGCAAACACAAATGCATGGTATTGTCAATACTCTTTTGGGCCCCCTCTAAATCTCCCCCGGTAGGGGAGACTTTTAAAGCCTCCAACTGTTTAGCTTTAATCCACGGTTCTTTTTTCTGCATGTATTGATTGCCCTTGCGGCTGAGATCAATTACTTCAAATAAGGCCTCACGGAACTTGTATTCTTCCAATAAATTTTCAACTTTCGATTTTGCAGCTTCAATTTCACGCATGATCCACTTGTCATCATCTGTCAGTACATCTTCATGCAGCTTGGGCACTTTACCCCCACAGAGTTTATGCATCAGCACCCATGTACGGTTTACAAAATTGCCGAAGATATTTCCCAGCTCACTGTTCACTGCATCCTGAAAACCCTTCCACATAAACTCACTGTCTTTTGTTTCAGGAGCTATCTGCGTTAAATAATAACGGAGCATATCAACCGCTTGCCCGCCACCGTTTTCTTTCTTCACAAAATCATTAATGTAATCACGCATGTCGAGTTTCCAGTTACGGCTGGTACTCATTTTATCACCTTCAAGATTTAAGAACTCATTTGCCGGAACATTTGTTGGTAAAATATTTCCATGCAGCTTTAACATGATGGGGAAAATAATACAATGGAATACGATATTATCCTTTCCAACAAAATGTACCAGCTTTGTATCCTCACTGTACCAATACGGTTCCCATTCTTTTTTATTGTCGAGCGCCCATTGTTTTGTTGCGCTGATGTAACCGATGGGTGCATCAAACCACACATACAACACTTTACCGGCACCATCGGCGTGTGGAATACTGATGCCCCAATCTAAATCACGACTGATAGCTCTTGATTGTAAACCACCTTCAATCCAGCTTCTGCATTGACCTACTACAGTTGCACGCCAATCATCTTTGTGTTCTTTCAATATCCATTCACGTAAAAATTCTTCATGCTTACCCAATGGCAAATACCAATGTGTTGTTTTTTTCTTGATGGGCGTTTTACCGCTGAGTGTACTAACGGGGTTGATCAGCTCATCAGGACTTAATGTACGTCCGCAGTTTTCACACTGATCACCAAATGCACGGTCGCTGCCGCAATTGGGGCATGTACCTTTTATATAACGATCGGCTAAAAAAGTATTTGTTGCTTCATCAAAAAACTGTTCGGTTTCTTTTGTTTCCAGTTCACCACGTTCTTCCAGATAAGTAAAAAACTCCTGCGCCGTTTCATGATGAATAGGTTCGCTGGTGCGGTGATAAATATCAAAGCTCATACTCAGATCTTCAAAATCCTGTTTCATGGCTTCATGATACTTATCAATAATTGCTCTTGGAGTGGTTCCTTCTTTTGTTGCCTGGATGGGAATGGCCGTTCCATGTTCATCACTGCCGCAAACAAATACCACATCTCTTTTTTGTGCACGCAGGTAACGGACATAAATATCTGCCGGAATATAAGCACCCGCCAAATGACCAACATGCTTTAATCCATTGGCATAAGGAAGTGCACTTGTAATTAAATATCGTTTCGGTAAACTCATTTTGTAATCGTCTTTAGTAATTCTGTTTATCGCCTGTTGCGTCGCACTCTTGTGCAGATAACAATTCTATGCAGCAGGGGATTGCAAAAGTAACCTAAACGTCTCCATTACCCAAACCTTCTGAAACGCCGATGCCAACCCACGGGCTGGCATCGCTATCAGCATCAATCAAGTCATTTTTTTCGTTTCTGCCCAAACATCCACTTCAAAAAATCGGCTTCAGCAAAAGCGTTATCCCAACTGTTATGATTTACACCGGGATATTCTGTATACGTCACCTTTGCTTTAATTGATTTAAGTTTTTCAGTTGCCTCTCTCGACAGTTTTACATTTACAACAGCATCTGCATCACCATGAAAAATCCAGAACGGAGTTTTGCCCGTCCACTTACTGTAACTGTTTAAATCTGCACCTCCGCAAATAGGTAATGCGGCTGCATACAACTTTGGATAACGATACACCGATTCAAAGGTTCCCATCCCTCCCATGGATAAACCTGCAATGTAAATACGTCTGGTATCAACCGCTTCTTCACTGGCAATTTTTTGCACAAGTTCATTGGCTGCTGTTAATGGCCAGTTGGCTTCACCTGTGTAATCAAACGAAAAAGCCCTTGGCTGAACTGTAGTATCTACTTTAATGGAAGCCCAAAATGAATTTGCCGGACATTGTGGAAAGATGACAATGGCCGGAAACTTTTTCCGGTTGGCAGCATCGAGAAATAATTTTGACCCATGCATTAACTGCATTTCATTATCACTTCCTCTTTCTCCTGCACCATGCAGAAATAACACAAGCGGATATTTTTTTGTGCGATCATAGTTCTCCGGATAGAGTATACGATAAGGAAGTGCTTTCCCTTCAGCAAAATTGTAAGTTTTCTTTTCAAAAGAATCAGCGGTTTGTGCAGAAACGATTCCGGCACACAAAACTGTAACGAATGCAAGTAGTAAACGCATGGTATATTTTTTTACGCTATGAATTTATAACCTTTCCGGCTTACAGGTATTTCTTATTTTTAAGGATGAACCGTCAGCAATTTGTTTCATCGTTGTTTGTTGCAGGTGCCGGATTGCCTACACTTGCAGCCAGTTTGGAACCGGAGTTGGAAGCAGCGCCCATCATTCCACACTATTTAAAAGCCGGAGATACAATAGGCATTACTTCACCGGCAGGCTATATCACTGTACAAGAAATTCAACCGGCTATTCAGCAAATAGAAAGTTGGGGATTCAAAATAAAGATCGGCAGCAGCATTGGCAAACGTGATTTTACATTTGGCGGAACAGATGAAGAACGCCGGGAAGATTTTCAACAGTTGATAGATGACCCGAAAGTAAAAGCGATTCTTTGTGCAAGAGGCGGTTATGGTTTTGTGCGTATTGTTGACCGGCTTGATTTTTCTAAACTGAAAACACATCCCAAGTGGATGATTGGCTTCAGCGATATAACGGTGCTGCACAGTCACCTCAACCGCAACTTCGGCATAGCATCCATTCATTCAAAAATGTGCAATAGTTTTCCGGATGATTGGAATAAGGCAGAACCTATTCAGCAGGAAACCATTCTATCCATTCGTGATGCACTCACTGGTGTTAAGATGCGATACAGTACAACTCCCAACGATCATAATAAAAAAGGAACAGCTGAAGGAATCTTAATTGGTGGTAATTTAAAAACACTGGAATCGTTAGCTGGCAGTAAAAGTGATTTGCGAACGACCAACAAAATTTTATTTACAGAAGATACCGGTGAATATCTCTACAGCATAGACCGGATGTTCTGGAATTTAAAACGGAGTGGCAAACTGGATCATTTGGCCGGATTAATTATTGGTGGTTTTAAAATAAAAGCAAGCGAAGATGCTGCAGAAGAATTTGGAAAGAACCTCTACGAAATTGTAATGGAAAAAATTGACGGTTGTACTTATCCGGTTTGTTTTGATTTTCCGGTTGGCCATCAAAAAAATAATTATGCATTGAAATGCGGTGTGAAGCATACATTGCAGGTAACAACAACAGGCAGCACATTAACTGAAACACGATGAAAATTCCTCCTTACTTACAAAAAGGCGATATCATTGCCATTACCTGTCCTGCAGGTTATATGCCAAGAGAAAAAGCAGAAACCTGTATTACTGTTTTGCAACAGTGGGGCTATGAAGTACTAGTGGGTAAAACACTCGCCAGTAAATCAAAAACCTATTTCAGCGGTACAGATGAAGAACGATTAAATGAATTACAGGCGATGCTGGATGCTCCTGAAATAAAAGCCATTCTTTGCGGACGAGGTGGTTATGGTGTGGGCCGTATTATTGATCAACTGGATTTTACTGCCTTCAAAAAAAATCCCAAGTGGATCATTGGCTTCAGTGATATTACAGTTTTGCATGCACATATCAACCGTAATTTTAAAATAGCAACACTTCATTCATCCATGGCGGCTGCGTTTAATGATGGGCTATATAAAAATAACTATGTGCAATCCATCAAAGCTGCACTGGAAGGAAAGAAAGCAACTTACACATGCAAACCACATCAGTTCAATCATACAGGAAAAGTAACTGCTGAATTAGTTGGTGGCAATCTTGCATTAATTGCGCACCTCATTGGCACTAAAAGTGATTATCAAACAAAAGGAAAAATTTTATTTCTTGAAGATGTTGGCGAACAGCATTACAATGTTGACCGTATGCTGCATCAACTGAAACGCAGCGGTAAGTTCACCAATCTTGCAGGTTTAATCATTGGTGGCTTTACTGATATGCAGGATACGGAACGTCCTTTCGGTAAAAAAGTTTACGAACTTATTCATGAACTCATCAGCGAATATAATTTTCCTATTTGTTTTGGATTTCCTGTAAGTCATGAGAAAGAAAATGTTGCACTTAAATGTGGTGCAGCTTATACACTTACTGTAAATAATAAAACAGTTAAACTGGAAGGTTAATTCTTACAAACTTTGGTTGTATTTGTTTCACTGTAATGCAAACTGCTTCAGCAGCATGCATAGATGAACAAATGCTACAATTTCTGTTTCTTTTTTCATCGTACAAACCTGTTCCGTTAAAAGTACAGTACACTATAGATGAAAAGAGTGATTTGTTTTTAACGGGATCAAGTATTATTTACAGTTTTATATGCAGTTGAAACGATGAGATTGATCCTGCCTTTCTTGAAGCAAACATCAACAGCAGTACAAAACTCATCCAATTTAAAAACGCCGGTCTCCGTTTAAAAAATCACACTGCTCAACTGCAAAAAAAACTGAGTTTTACTGCAACAGGCTGTCTATTGTTTGCCGGAATAATAAAAATTCATCGAGATTATTATGTTTTCCATTTTCGATGCTGACAAACTGATCACTTTTTTTTAAACGTTCTTTTAAACGAACACTGTTGCGGTAAGGAATCACTTCATCATCCGTTCCGTGAAAAACAGTGACGGGAGCTTTTACTTTTTGTACATATTCAAACACGGGAAACCGATAATGCAACATCCGCTGCATAGGATAAACAGGTAAATGTGCTGCAGCCATTGAGGGCATGCTGTAATAAGGTGTTTCAAGTATCAGCCGTTTGCAGTTGTTATAACTGGCCAGTTCGCTTGCAACTCCTGTGCCGAGTGATCTTCCGTAAATAATTACACTATCGGCAGACAAACGGTTCGTAATCATTTTGTACAACAGTGATGCATCACTGTACAAGCGTTCTTCGCTGAAGGTGCCCGTTGTTTTTCCAAAACCCGGATAATCCGGCATCCACACTTCATAGCCCTGTTTTGTAAATCGCTGCGCATACCTTTCATAGCGGTTAATATTTTCTCTGTTACCATGAAAGTATAATACAACACCCTTGCGCTGAATGTTGCTGTCGGCATAAAACTGCACCAAGTACAACTGTTCTTTTTCATTTAACTGCAGCATCAGTTCTTTGTGCGGTTGATGGATACTGTATGATTCGTTTGGCTTCAGTTTTTTGGGATGCAGCAGGATTTTATCCTGCAACTGCCATAATACAATTCCAACGAGGCAATAGATACTGATGAGGATCTTCAGCAGGTTAAAGATTCGTTTTCGCTTTTTGTTTTCCATGGTCACTTATACTTTCAGAATATCTCTTATAAAATTATGGTACTCATCAAACGATGGAAGGTTATTATGTCCTCCTCCGTTGATGCGTATTAATGTAATGCGTCGTGGATTGATTGCCTGCAGGCGTTCACTATGTCTTAACGGAATTAACCGGTCTTTTGTTCCGTGTATTATATAGGTATGACATTTTACAGCCCGTATCCATTTATCGGTACGTAAATGAAACCGCAACACAAAACGCATGGGCAAAAAAGGTAAAAAGCGTTCCACTACTTTTCTGAAACTGTAATACGGTGCATCTAAAATTAAATACCTTGGCTGATTATCGGCTGCAAGTTTAGTGGCAAAACCGCTGCCCATGCTTCGTCCATAAACAAGCATGTGATCTTCGGGGTACTGCAGGCAAAGCTCATCGTACACAAACTGCATATCACGCAACATGGCTGTTTCACTCCGTTTGCCAATGCTTTTTCCAAAGCCACGGTAATCAACCAGCACAACATCATATCCAAACCTGTAAAAGTCTTTGGCATATTTGCCCCAGCCTTTTATGCTGCGTGTATTACCATGAAAATAAAGAATAAGGCCGTGTGGATTTTTTACATGAAAATGAATACCGCTGATTGTAACGCCTGCTTCCGGTTGAAAACTGATTTCTTTAAACGGGGCATCGTATTTAAATTCAAAATCGGCAGCCAGTTTTTCCGGCTTAAAAATTAATTTCTCCTGAATGAAATATGCAACAAGCATTAACAGGATATAACCGGCAATAATATAAATGATGGTTAAAGACAAAATACAGTTTGTAGTTTACAGTTTGCAGTTATCAGCATTACAACAATAAGCAGCTTTCTGCCATTTATTTTAACTTATGATCAAATTCAAACTATATGGAGTACTTAGCAAAGTTGAATGAATACAACTACAAACCTGTTATTTAAAAACCTGCGGCCTCCTCCTCTTCGTTATAAATACGTTTGAGTTTTAAACTGCTGATGGGTGCCACAATGAGCGGAAATTTTTCTACTGATACATTGCTTTGATCGAGCCCGAACCCTTTCTCTTCGCTGAGACCGATTTTCTTGAGCAGGAAATAAATACGCATAATGATCCGTTCAAAGAACGGCAGCTCGTTATCCTGACTCAGGAATTTTTCCAATACTACAAACTGAAAATCGCCCACCACATTATTGCGTTGTAAACTTTCGTAACGGCTGGTGATGTTCACTTCTTTATTTGCCACCATATCTTCTACCACCTTTCGGAACATCAAATTGATCCTTGGCTGCATCCGGAATCCCAAACGGAATTCAACACGTATCACTTCATTGGGGATGATGGTGGTTACTTCATACTCACAGGTATAAGGATCATCCAGCGTATCTACATGTACAAACCAATAAATATCGGCACGCTTGGGTTTACGGTTGAGAATGGAGTAAATAATTTTATGCTCAATCTCTTTTGGATTGTTGGCACTGGTGAGATAAACAAGATGTGTAGCATGTTTGGTTACCGTCATATCATTACTCAGCTCCTGCAACATCGGCAGATAATGTTCAAGCCGAACAAACTCCACATAACGGTTTTTGATTTTGCGTGCCCGATACCATACATACATAATAACAAACAGGGCGCCACCAACAAGCAGGGCAATGTAACCACCGTGTGGAAATTTTTTCAGATTGGCTGCAAGGAATCCAAACTCAATTCCAAGATAAACTAAAAGGAAAATATAAATCAACCATGATTGAATGCGATGTGCTACCAGGTAATTGGCAAAAAGAATGGTTGTTGCCAACATACACAACGTAATAGCCAAACCATAAGCCGCCTCCATATGTGCAGCCGATTGAAAATAAACTGTGATACCTACACAACCAACAAATAACATGAAGTTTACAGCAGGTATAAACAACTGTCCACGCTCTTCACTTGGATAATTAATCTTTACACGAGGCCACAGGTTTAAACGCATGGCTTCGCTGATAAGTGTAAACGAACCACTGATTAATGCCTGACTGGCAATAATGGCTGCCGATGTTGCAATCACCAGCCCAACTAAACGAAACCATTCAGGCATTACACCATAAAACGGGTTAAAACCTCCTGCAATAATATCTGCACTGATTATTTGGCCTTTATAATTTGCAAGTAACCATGCGCCCTGTCCAAAATAATTTAGTACCAGACAGGTTTTTACAAATATCCAGGACATACGAATATTGTCTCTTCCGCAATGGCCAAGATCACTATACAATGCTTCGGCTCCTGTAGTACAAAGGAATACCGCACCCAATAACCAGAAGCCTTGCGGATAATTGGCCAATAAGTCAAACGCATAATACGGATTCAATGCTTTAAACACAACAATTTCATCTCCAAAATGACTGACTCCCAGTACTGCCAGCATTAAGAACCAAACCATCATCATAGGTCCAAAAGCCTTACCAATATAATTAGTGCCAAACTGCTGAATAAGAAATAACAGGATTAAGATGCCTATAACGATATAAACAATCGTTATTTGTTCAATGTTGCGGAAAGCATCTACTTGTTTCAATCCTTCAATAGCAGATGTAACAGAAATAGGCGGAGTAATCATTCCATCAGCAAGTAAAGCAGCACCACCTACCATAGCAGGCAATACCAGCCATTTTTTTCTTCTGCGAACAAGTGTGTACAACGCAAATATGCCCCCTTCTCCACGGTTATCTGCTCTTAAAGTAAGCCAAACATATTTTAATGTTGTTTGCAAAGTCAGTGTCCAGATAATACAAGACAATGCTCCTACAATTAAGAATTCAGAGATTTCTTTTCCGGTAATAATTGCATTGAGAACGTACAGAGGAGAAGTTCCGATGTCGCCATAAATAATGCCTAACGCTATCAGTAAGCCGGCCGCAGTGACCTTTGATGTGTGCTTTCCCACAAATAGTATTTAAGTGAGGATACGTACCAATTTGTATGATTGGTTTTCCTTAACGGATCAAAGGTAGGAGTTGGGTTGAAATAGTCAAGAAAATGTTGTTGCCTCTTCCTACTATCCTTCTTCGGAGGAGAAGGACGGTACTTCGAACCACTATTAAGATTTCTTCTTACAATGCCAGGAATTGCATTACTGTTGAAATGCCCGCCTGAATGAATAAGTCGGGCAGGATGAATTACAAATGCTCATAATTGTTAGTTGCCGGGCCTCCCTCTCTACGGGAGAGGGAACGAGGGAGAGGCCTCTCCTCTCCATAACAAACTCCCATCGCCGTAACTCAAAAACCGAAAATCATTTGCCAATGCATAGTCATATATTTTTCTCCAGTCGTCCCCAACAAATGCAGCGACTAATAATAATAAGGTAGAATCTGGCTGATGAAAATTAGTGATGAGCCCATTGGCCAGTTGCACTTTGTAACCCGGTGCAATTAAAATTTGTGTATGGCAAATGAGTTCTTCTGTTTCATGCGCATACATCCAGTTGAGCAATGCAGTTAACGCTTCGGTTGCAGCAAGAGAAGCGGGCAGTTCGTATGCATCCCATTGGTGAATTTCCAACTCATCTATTGTTGCCGTTGGATTTAGATGCGCTTTAACACCCATCCAGTACAAACTTTCTAATGTTCGTAAAGATGTAGTGCCAACAGGAATAATGGTTTTAGTTTGATGCCCTAAAATAGTTTCAATCGTTGAACGTTTTACCTGCATCCATTCTTTGTGCATTTCATGCTCCTGCATGGTTGCACTCTTCACCGGTTTAAACGTACCTGCACCTACATGCAACGTAACATATGCTTCTTCTATTCCTTTTTGCTGCAACTCTTTTAATAACGCATCTGTAAAATGCAATCCTGCAGTTGGTGCAGCCACACTCCCCTCCTGTTTGGCATATACGGTTTGGTAACGCTCATAATCGGCAGCTTCTGTTTGGCGTTGCAGATAAGGAGGTAAAGGAAGTATGCCTGCCAGGTGTAATACTTCTGCAAACGTAAATTGCGGTTGCCATGTAAACTCAATGATGAAATGATCGGTTTTGCGTTCAATCATTTCTGCATACAGTGAAAACGATTCGCCCTTGTTCACTAATTTTTTTTCAAGCAAACCCTGTTTCCATTTTGCCGCACCACCTACCAAACAATTCCAGCGCACTTTTCCCATGCTCATCATGGCCTGTGTGAGTTCGGTATCTGCAGCAGGCTCCAGACAAAAAATTTCAATGCTGCCACCGGTTGATTTTTCAAAAAACATTCTTGCTTCAATTACACGGGTGTTGTTGAATAACAGCAATGTATCGTTGCTGAGTTGCAGACTAATGTTGCGATACAGATCCTCGCTGATGTTTCCATTTCTATAAATCAGCAGTTTGCTTTGGTCACGTTGTGCCAATGGATAACGGGCAATCCGATTATCGGGCAAGATGTATGTATAATCTTTAATCTGAATCTGCGAAGGATGCATGCTGCAAAGAAAAAGAAATTGGATGAATGTGATGTGGAGAAAGCGCAGATAAAACGGATGGATTAAAAACGGATTGTGCTAACAACAATACAAAAAATTGAACACTTAGCAATTGATTTTCAAATGGCAAATTTTCAAGTTACAGCATCTAATATCATATATATTTGTGTTGCATGCAAGCCCCGATCGACTTTTCATCAACTTGAAGACGGAGTTAGTTGCCCCCATCAGCGTGACGGTTTTCAATGTTGCTTTTGTACTTTTTTTCTTCTCTTGGTTTTTATTCAGCAGCAGTTTCGGGGGA